>NZ_OZ260098.1:0-1460505 GCF_965284615.1 Methyloversatilis sp. | reverse complement strand
ATCGCCTACGTGCCGCAGGGCCGGATGATTTTCCCGACGCTCACCGTCGAGGAGAACATCCACACCGGCCTCGAAAATGCCAGGGTCAAGAAGGTGCCTGACGAGATCTACGCCCTCTTCCCGGTGCTGTGGGAAATGCGCCGCCGCAAGGGCGGCAACCTGTCGGGTGGTCAGCAGCAACAGCTGGCCATCGCCCGCGCGCTGGTGACCGACCCCAAGGTGCTGCTGCTCGACGAGCCGACCGAAGGCATACAGCCCTCGATCATCAAGGACATCGCGCGTGCGCTGAACGAAATCCGCAAGTTGCGCCAGATCACCATCGTCGTGTCCGAGCAGGTGCTGAGCTTCGCGATGGACGTGGCCGACCGCCTGTTCGTCATCGAAGGCGGCCGCCTGGTCCATGAGAGCACCCGCGCGGAAACCGATACCGCGCACATCAAGCAGTTCCTGTCCGTCTGACCCCGCCCACCGCCGCAACACCGCCCAACCGCCCCTTCCACCCAAGGAGATCAACATGGCAGAGACCCTGATCAAGGTAGACCTGAAGCAGTCGCCGTATGAGAACGACATGGTGCACAACCGCTGGCACCCGGACATCCCCATCGTCGCGTGGGTGAAGCCGGGCGACGACTTCAAGATCGAAACCTACGACTGGACCGGCGGCTACATCCAGAACAACGACAGCGCCGACGACGTGCGCGACGTCAACCTGACCACGGTGCACTTCCTGTCCGGCCCGATCGGCGTCGAGGGCTGCGAGCCGGGCGACCTGCTGGTGGTCAACATCCTCGACATCGGCGCCAAGGAAGACAGCCTGTGGGGCTTCAACGGCTTCTTCTCGAAGAAGAACGGCGGCGGCTTCCTGACCGACCACTTCCCGCTGGCGCAGAAGTCGATCTGGGACATCAAGGGCATGTTCACCGAGTCGCGCCACGTGCCGGGCGTCAAGTACGCCGGCCTGATCCACCCGGGCCTGATCGGCTGCCTGCCCGATCCCAAGCTGCTCGAAGAGTGGAACAAGCGCGAAATCGACTTCATCAACACCGACCCCGAGCGCGTGCCGCCGCTGGGCTGCCCGCCCTGCGCGCCGACCGCGCACATGGGTCGCCTGAAGGGCGAAGCGCGCGACAAGGCAGCGATGGAAGGTGCGCGCACCGTGCCGCCGCGCGAACACGGCGGCAACTGCGACATCAAGGACCTGTCGCGCGGCTCGCGCATCTACTTCCCGGTCTATGTGAAGGGCGGCGGCCTGTCGATGGGCGATCTGCACTTCTCGCAGGGCGACGGTGAAATCACCTTCTGCGGCGCCATCGAAATGGCTGGCTGGCTGCACCTGCGGGTGAACATCATCAAGGACGGCATGAAGAAGTACGCGGTCAAGAACCCGATCTTCAAGCCCAGCCCGATCACGCCCAAGTACGACGACTACCTCATCTTCGAGGGCATTTCGGTTGACGAACAGGGCAAGCAGCACTACCTCGACGTGCATGTGGCCTACCGCCAGGCCTGCCTGAACGCGATCGAATACCTCAAGAAGTTCGGCTACTCGGGCGCCCAGGCCTATTCGATTCTCGGCACCGCACCGGTTCAGGGCCACATCAGCGGCGTGGTCAACATTCCGAACGCCTGCGCGACGCTGTGGCTGCCGACCGACATCTTCGACTTCGACATCATGCCGACCGAAGCCGGTCCGCAGAAATTCCTCGACGGCAGCGTGCAGATGCCGATCTCGGAAGACGTCTGAGGACGCTGCCATGCCGACCTACGACTTTCACTGCGAGGCGCATGGCAGCTTCTCCGCCATGCGCAGCATCGCGCAGCGGGACGCGCCCTGCCTCTGCCCGGCCTGCGGACAGCCGGCCGCACGCCAGCTGATCTCCGCACCGGCCTTCGCCGACATGCCGGGCCAGCTGCGCAGCGCGCACGCCACCAACGAACGCGCACGCCACGAGCCGAAGCTGGCCAGCCGCACGCACGGCCCCGGCTGCTCGTGCTGCAGCGGCAAAACCAGCAAGACCACGGCTGTCGCGCGCGACGGCTCTAAGGCCTTCCCGACAAAACGCCCCTGGATGATCAGTCACTGATCGCCCGGTCCGCCCCATTTGCAGTCCGTCATTGCAGTCCGCTCTTTGAACCTCGCACCTTGAACCTCAACAACCGGGAGTCCAGCACCATGAAGAACATCACCAAGAACCGTCTGCGCAAAGCCAGTGCTCTTGCCGTCGCCCTCGCCGCCTGCGGCAGCGCGAACGCGGGCGTCACCGTTGCCGGTCCCGGCGAAAGCTATCTGACGCTCAGCCTGTGGGCGCGCACGTCCTACACCAACGCCGAAGACGCCGCACCGAACGGCACCTCGCGCTCGAACGACTTCTCGGTGGACTCGGTCCGTATCATCACCAGCGGCAAGATCACCAAGAACATCGGCGGCATGATCAACTTCGAACGCCAGTCCGACGAATCGATGCGCATCCTCGATGCGGTCGCGCAGTTCGAACTGACCGAAGGCGTGAATTTCTGGTTCGGCCGCATGCTGCCGCCGACCGACCGCGCCAACATGGCTGGCCCTTACTTCGCCAACGTGTGGGAATACCCGATGGTGTCGCAGTACCCGAACGCCTTCACCGGCCGCGACGACGGCGCGCTGCTGTGGGGTAACGTGCTCGGCGGCAAGCTGCTGTACTCGGTCGGTGCCTACCAGGGCAAGAACCGCGGCACCGGCCTGTCGAACGACTCGGACGATCCGCTGTACGCCACCCGTATCGCCTACAGCTTCCTCGATCCGGAACTGGGCTACTACGGCACCAACAGCTATTTCGGCAGCAAGGAAATCTTCACCGTCGGCATGGCCTACCAGATGCAGAAGAACGGTGTCGGCACCGCACTCGCCCGCGGCGACTACCGCGCATGGAACATCGACGCGCTGTACGAAACCAAGCTCGCCAGCGGCGGCGTGATGACGCTGGAAGGCGCCTGGTACGACTACGACACCGACGGCGTGACCGACGTGACGGCCGGCAACATCCTCTGCACCAATGTGAACAACTGCGGCGGCGCACAGGCCGGCGACGCCTGGCTGCTGACCGCCGCCTACCTGATCCCGACCAAGATCGGCATCGGCCAGTTCCAGCCCTACACCCGCTACCAGAAGTTCAACGCCGACACCGGCGGCGACACCAAGCAGTGGGACTTCGGCCTGACCTATGTGATGGCCGGCCACAACGCACGCATCACCGCGGTGTACTCCGACATGGAAAACGCCGCCGGTACCGACACCGACAAGTTCGTGCTCGGCGTGCAGCTGATGTACTGATCCACCTCGACCCACCGGCGCGCAGGGCGCCGGGCCGGTCGATTCCAGGGCACGCTGCGGCGTGCCCTTTTTTGCGTCCATGCGACACCGGTCACCGCGACGGGCAGCAACGATGCGCCGCGTCACCGCCCTGTCACACGGATGGGCTTGAATCGGCGGCGTGAATGCTCCCGATCCTCTCGTTCGGCGCGTGCGCGCCATCTTCCTGTCGGACATCCACCTCGGTACGCGTGGATGCCAGGCCGAGGCGCTGCTCGATTTCCTGCGCCACCACGAATCCGACTACCTCTACCTCGTGGGCGACATCATCGACTTCTGGGCGATGAGCCGCTCCATACACTGGACGCCGTCGCAGAACACCGTCGTGCAGAAGATCCTGCGCCGCGCGCGCAAGGGCACCCAGGTCGTCTTCATCCCCGGCAATCACGACGAAGCGCTGCGTGAATACACCGGCACCGTGTTCGGCGACATCGAACTGCAACGCGAGTACATCCATCAGGCTGCCGACGGTCGCCGATACTGGCTGGTGCATGGCGACGACTTCGACCAGGTCACGCGCCACCACCGCTGGGTCGCTCTGCTCGGCGACGTCGCCTACAACCTGCTGGTCAGCATCAACTCGCGGCTGTCCTGGCTGCGCCGCACGCTTGGCATCGCCGGCTACTGGTCGCTGGCCGGCTATGCCAAGCGCAAGGTGAAGAGCGCGGTCAGCTTCATCTACGACTTCGAGGATTCGGTCATGCACGAGGCGCGCACGCGCGGCGTCGATGGTGTGATCTGCGGTCACATCCACGCGGTGTCGCTGCGCGAGGTGCAGGGGCTCACCTACATGAACTGCGGCGACTGGGTCAACAGCTGCACCGCCATCGTCGAACACGCCGACGGCCGCTTCGCCATCGTCAACTGGGGGCAGGAACTGCGCGCCGCAGGACCGCGCACGGCGCTGGCGGTGGAGGAAGAGACGGCCGAGGCCTGAGCGTGTCAGATGGTCGGTAGCCATTGCTGCTGACGCGGTCGATAGACTCAACGCCGCGTACTGTCCACCGCCGCTGTCGGGGTCAGAAGACCCCTCCCACAGCCCCCCCCGCTCCAGCCACCGATCGGGTACGCCCCTTTGTTGGAGCGGCCTTGGCCGCGACGCGGCCGTTGCTGGCCTTAGGCTTCGATCCCCGCCGCAATCGCGAGCAAGCTCCCACAAGGAAAGCCCAGCTCCTGCGAATGCGCGGGCATGGTGTCGTGGGAGCGACCTCTGGTCGCGATGCGGCGTTGGCGGGCCGAAGACCACTGCCACGACCGCCGCCTCTGTCAGCCGTCCAGTGCAGCCGCCGGTCCGAAGAACTCGTAATGGGTCTGTGCAGCCGGCACGCCCAGTTCCGACAGCTGCTTCTTCACCCGCGCCATGAAAGGCTTGGGGCCGAGGAAGTAGGCGTCCAGCGCCGACGGTTGCGGCAGCCAGCGTTCGAGATGCAGGCGCTCGATGAAGCCTTCGGCGTGCGCCTGGTCGCCGTCGCGCGGTTCGCTGTACACATAGAAGCGCTTCAGCTTCGGGTGCCGCTGGGCCAGTGCTTCGACGTGGTCGCGGAAGGCGTGCACGCCACCGTGACGCGCGCAGTGGATGAAGTGCACCTCGCGGCCTTGGTCCAGCGCCGCTTCCATCATCGGCAGCGCCGGCGTGATGCCGACGCCGGCGGTGATCAGCGCCACCGGACGGTCGGATGCACGCAGCGTGAAATCGCCGGCCGGCGGAAAGAGATCGAGCACGTCGCCCACGTTCACCGCCTCGTGCAGATGACCGGACACCCGGCCGCCCGCCTCGCGCTTGACGCTGATGCGGTAGTCGCGACCGTTGGCGGCGGCCGACAGCGAGTAGTTGCGGCGCATTTCCTGACCTTCGATGTTCACCCGCAGGCCGATGTATTCGCCCGGCGCGTGGTGCAGCACCGGCTGGCCGTCCACCGGTTCGAGATGGAAGGAGGTTATTTCGTCGCTCTCGCGCACCTTGCGTGCGACGCGGAAGGCGCGCGCACCGCGCCAGCCGCCGTCGGCCTGCGCGTGGTCGGCATAGACCGACTCCTCGGCGCCGATCAGCAGGTCGGCCAGCTGGCCGTAGGCCGCGGCCCAGGCTTCGATTACCGCGTCGGTCGCGATCTCGGCACCGAGCACCTCGCGGATGGCGCGCAGCAGGCAGCCGCCGACGATGGGGTAATGCTCGGGCAGCACCTGCAGCGACACGTGCTTCTGCACGATCTGCCCGACCAGCGGGCCGAGCGCATCCAGGCGGTCGATGTTCTTCGCGTACATCAGCACGCCATTGGCGAGCGCGCGCGGCTGGTCGCCGCTGGCCTGGTGCGCCTGATTGAACAGCGGCTGCACCTCCGGGTGTTCGCTCAGCATGATGCGGTAGAAGTGCGTGGTCAGCGCTTCGCCGCCGCTCTCCAGCAGCGGCACGGTGGCCTTGATGACGGCTCGGTGTTCCGGGCTCAGCATGGTTTTCTCCTGAAAGTGAATGAAACGCCGGCGCGAAAGTCCCGTGACGCGCGGGCACCCACGCCCTATCAAGCGCCGTGCCATGGAACGGTCTCTTGCGGATCAGTCACTTGCAGCACCATCGAGTTGAAACGACTACACTGCACCCGAGTCACTTCGACAACACCGCGTCACAATGACCACACACCCGCTGCTGTCCGCACTGATTCCGCTGGTCAACGACCTGTCGCGCGACCTGCCGGCGCAGGAGCGCTATCGCCGATTGCTGCAGGCGCTGCGCGAACTGCTCCCCTGCGACGCCACCGCGCTGCTGCGGCTGGACGGCGACCGTCTGGTGCCGCTGGCGATAGACGGCCTGAGCCCGGACACGCTGGGCCGTCACTTCCTGATCGCCGAGCACCCGCGCCTGGCGGCGCTGCTCGAACGCAGCGAACCGACCCGCTTCGCCGCCGACTGCCCCTTGCCCGACCCCTATGACGGACTGATACAGGGTCACGGCGCACATCTGGAAGTACACGACTGCCTGGGCTGCCCGCTCTATCTGGACGAACAGCCCTGGGGCGTACTGACACTCGACGCGCTCGACCCTGCGCGCTTTGCCGGCGCCGACCTCGACATGCTGGCCGGCTTCGCGAGCCTGGCCGCGGCCACCGTTAAGGCCGCGCAGCGCATCGACACACTGGCGCGCCGGGCCGAGAACGAGGAACTGCGCGCCGAGGCATACCGCGAGGCGGCCGGCGCCAGCCCGGCGGGCAGCGGCGACATGGTCGGCCACAGTGCGGCGCACCGGCGTCTGCTGAAGGAGATCGAACTGGTCGGTGGCAGCGAACTCACCGTACTCATCCACGGCGAAACAGGCGTCGGCAAGGAACTGGTCGCGCGGGCACTGCACGCCGCATCGACGCGCGCCACGCGGCCGCTGGTCAGCCTGAACTGCGCCGCGCTGCCGGACAACCTGGTCGAGAGCGAACTGTTCGGCCATGTGCGCGGCGCCTTTTCCGGCGCGCTGACCGAGCGCCGCGGCAAGTTCGCGCTGGCCGACGGCGGCACGCTCTTCCTCGACGAGATCGGCGAACTGCCGCTGGCGGCCCAGGCCAAGCTGCTGCGCGTGCTGCAGGGCGGCCAGTTGCAGCGCATCGGTGCCGAGCAGGAGGTCCATGTGGACGTGCGCGTGATCGCCGCCACCAACCGCGATCTGGCCGAGGAAGTGCGCGCCGGCCGCTTCCGCGCCGACCTCTACCACCGCCTCGGCGTCTATCCGCTGCACGTGCCGCCGCTGCGCGAACGCGGCCGCGACGTTCTGCTGCTGGCCGGCCGCTTCCTCGAACAGAACCGTGCCCGTCTCGGTCTGCGCGGCCTGCGCCTTGCCCCGGACGCACAAGCCGCCCTGCTCGCTCACGACTGGCCCGGCAATGTGCGCGAACTGGAACACCTGATCAGCCGCGCCGCGCTGAAGGCGCTGGCCGGCACCCACGAGCGCCCGCGCATCGTCACGCTGGACGCCGCTCACCTCGAACTGTCGCCGCCGGCACCGCCCGAGACACCGGCGCCGGTCAGCGATCCGGCGGGCCCGGTCGGCGACCTGCGCAGCGCGGTCAACCGCCTGCAGCGCGAAGCGATCGCCGCCGCGCTGGCGCGCACCGGTCACAACTGGGCCGCCGCCGCGCGCGAACTGGGGCTGGACCGCGCCAACCTGCAGCGGCTGGCGAAACGGCTCGGCCTGCGCTGACGCACCGCATCTTGACCCGTGCATCAAAAGAAACGAATATTCCCTGTGTGCAACACGCACACCGCCAGCGGGACGACCCGCGCGGCGTTTCATGCGACGGGGACGGCCCCGATATCCGGAGTTGAGCTCATGTCGTGGACCATCCTCGTGATCGCCGGCCTGTTCGAATGCGCCTGGGCGATCGGCCTCAAATACACCGACGGTTTCAGCCGTTTCTGGCCTTCGGCCTTCACCGTCGTGACGATGATCATCAGCGTCGTGCTGCTCGGCATCGCCATGCGCAACCTGCCGGTCGGCACCGCCTACGCGGTGTGGACCGGCATCGGCGCGGTCGGCACTGTCATCCTCGGCATCGTGCTGTTCAGCGAGCCGGCGAACGCGGCGCGACTGGTCTGTGTCGGCCTCATCGTCGCCGGCATTCTCGGTCTCAAGCTGACTTCGGCCTGACAGTCAGGTCGGGCGCGGCAGCCGCGCACTTGTGCCGGCTGCCCGCTATCGGCGAAAATCGCGGGCTTTCGCTTTTGCTGCGCACACTTGCGTGCGCGGTCCACCTTTCGAGCCCATCATGACCGACCACGCCGCACTGCCTGCCGACGACGACAACCACATCATCGCGGAGCGGCGCGAGAAACTGCGCCAGTGGCGTGAAGCCGGCGGCGCCTACCCGAACGACTTCCAGCGCACGCATTACGCCGGCGAAATCACCGCCCAGCATGCGACGGCCACCGCCGAGGCACTGGAAGCACATCCCGAGCGCGTACAACTTGCCGGCCGCATCATGCTCAAGCGCGTGATGGGCAAGGCCAGCTTCGCCACCATCCAGGACATGTCGGGGCGCATCCAGCTCTACGTGACCAATGACGGCGTCGGCGAAGAGGTGCATGGCGCCTTCAAGCACTGGGACCTGGGCGACATCGTCGGCTGTTCCGGCACGCTGTTCCGCACCCGCACCGGCGAACTGACGGTGAAGTGCGACGCCATCCGCCTGCTGTCGAAGGCGCTGCGTCCGCTGCCGGAGAAATTCCACGGCCTGTCGGACCAGGAAGCGAAGTACCGCTACCGCTACCTCGACCTCATCACCAACGACGACTCGCGCGCCACCTTCGTCGCGCGCAGCCGCATGATGAGCGCCATCCGCGCCGAAATGACGCGCCAGGGCTTCCTCGAGGTCGAAACGCCGATGATGCACCCCATCCCTGGCGGCGCTGCGGCCAAGCCCTTCAAGACCCACCACAACGCGCTCGACATGGAACTGTTCCTGCGCATCGCGCCCGAGCTCTACCTGAAGCGACTGGTGGTCGGCGGTTTCGAGAAGGTGTTCGAGGTCAACCGCAATTTCCGCAACGAAGGCATCAGCCCGCGCCACAATCCCGAATTCACGATGATGGAGTTCTATCAGGCCTATGCCGACTACCGGCAGCTGATGGACTACACCGAATACCTGCTGCGCCACTGCGCCGAACAGGCGCTGGGCACGACCAAGTTCATGTACCAGGGCCGCGAGCTGGACCTGGGCCAGCCCTTCCACCGGCTGACCATCGTCGAGGCCATTCGCAAGTACAACCCGCAGTACACCGAAGAGCAGCTGGCCGACGAGGCCTTCGTGAAGCAGGCCATCGTGACCCACGGCGAAAAGGTGAAGCCGGGCGGCCTCGGCTCGCTGCAGCTGCAGCTGTTCGAAGCCTGCGCCGAAGCGCAGCTGTGGGAACCGACCTTCATCATCGACTACCCGGCCGAGGTGAGCCCGCTGGCGCGCCGTTCGGACGCGCAGCCGGACATCACCGAGCGCTTCGAGCTGTTCATCGTCGGCCGCGAGATCGCGAATGGCTTCTCTGAGCTGAACGACCCGGAAGACCAGGCGGCCCGCTTCCTCGAACAGGCCAAAGCCAAGGACGCTGGCGACGAAGAAGCGATGTATTTCGACGCCGATTACATCCGCGCGCTCGAGCACGGCCTGCCGCCGACCGGCGGCTGCGGCATCGGCATCGACCGCCTGGTCATGCTGCTGACCGACTCGGCCAATATCCGCGACGTGATCCTGTTCCCGCAGATGCGGCGCGAGTAAGCGTCCGGCCCGGATACGGCCCACGATGAACGCCGATCGAACCGATGCCCGCGGCGCCGGTCCTGATCGGCGTTCCGCTTTCCAGTGACCGCACCATGTCCCGACCTCTTCAGCCCCTGGTTCCCGCGCCGCTCGAATTCGCCGACGACGGCACGCCGCGCTCGGCCGCCTACGACGACGTCTATCACTCGTCGGACGGCGCTCTGGCGCAGGCGCAGCACGTGTTTCTCGCCGGCAACGGTCTGCCCGACCGCTGGGTCGGACGCGAACGCTTCGTCGTGCTGGAGACCGGTTTCGGCCTCGGCCTGAACTTTCTCGCCACCTGGCGCGCCTGGCGCGACAGCCCGGAGCGCTGCGCACGACTGCACTTCGTATCGGTCGAGAAACACCCGTTCGCGCAGTACGACCTGGCCATCGCCTGCCAGCGCCTGCTGCCGCAGGACATGGCCGAGATGGCGCAGAAGCTGGTCGAGCGCTGGCCGCTGGCGGTGCGCGGGCTGCACCGCATCGAGTTCGACGCCGGTCGCGTCATCCTGACGCTGGGTCTGGGCGACGCCGACACGCTGCTGCCGCAACTGACCCTGCGCGCCAACGCGATCTATCTGGATGGCTTCTCGCCGGCGAAGAATCCCGAACTGTGGTCGCCCCACATATGTAAACAGCTGTCGCGCCTCGCCGCCGCGGATGCCACGCTGGCCACCTGGAGCGTCGCCTCCGGCGTGCGCGACGCGCTGGCCGGCGCCGGCTTCGTTACGGAAAAGCAGACCGGCTTCGGGCCGAAGCGCCACATGCTGACCGGCCGCCTGCACCCGGGCGCTCAGGCGGCCGCGCTGCGCCATCGGCCCGAGCCGGCGGCGCCGAAGCGGGTGGCGGTGATCGGTGCCGGCCTCGCCGGCTGCGCCGTCGCCGAGCGGCTGGCCGCGCGTGACGTCGAAGTGGTGCTGATCGAGCGCCACGCAGGCCCGGCGCAGGAAGCGTCGGGCAATGCGGCGGGGGTACTGCGACCGATGATCGCCCGCGACGACAGCGTGATCGCCCGCTTTTCCCGTGCCGCCTTCCTGCACGCCTCGGCCCACATGAGGCGGCTGGCCGGTGAAGGTCGGCCGCTCAAGTGGGGCCCAACCGGCGTGATGCAGATCGCCCACGACGCCGGACACGAACGCCTGCAGCGCGAGGTGTGCGAAACCGGCGCGCTGCCGCAAGCACTGGTGCGCTACCTGTCCGACTGGGAAATGACGCGGCGCATCGGCTATCCGGTCGCACTCGGCGGCTGGTGGTTCCCGCGCGGCGCCTGGGTGAATCCGGCCAGCCTGTGCGACGCCAATCTCGAGCGCGCCGGTGCGGCGTTGAGTCGGCTGATGTCTACCGAAGCACTGTCCCTGACCCGCGACAGCGACCACTGGTCGGTAGGCACCACTGCCGGCACGCTGATCGACGCCGACGCCGTGGTACTGGCCAACGCGGCGGACGCCTGCGCGCTACTGCCGCACCCGCTGCCACTGACCCGCGTGCGCGGCCAGGTGACGCGGCTGCCGCGCAGCCTGCTGCCCAATCTGCATGTGACCGTGTGCCGCGAGGGCTACATCTGCCCGACACCGGACGGCGACCTCAATCTGGGTGCCAGTTTCGACATCGGTGACAGCGACACGTCGGTGCGCGAGGACAGCCACGCCGGCAATCTGGCCCGCCTCGAACGCCTGCTGCCCGAGGCCTGCACGCCGCCGCACGCTGCAACACTGGTCGGTCGCACTTCGTTTCGGACTGCAACACCTGACCGTCTGCCGCTGATCGGTGAAACCGGCGGCCTGCATCTGCTGACCGGTCTCGGTGCGCGCGGCCTGGTGTGGAATGCGCTCGGCGCAGAGCTCCTCGCAGCAAGGCTTTGCGGCGATCCGCTGCCGCTCGAACGGGATCTCGCACAGGCGCTGAGCCCGTCCCGCTTCGTGCCGGACGATTGACCGAAATCAACCGTTGCGGGAAAAATTTCACGCAGCGGTGAAGCTTTCCGGGCGGCAGCCGTAAACCGCTTCATGCCCCCGGAAATGCGTGACCGTTCGTCTTGCTTGCATGAAGCCCGACAGTCCTTTCCGGGAGGGATCACGCCACCTGGAGAGTCGCCGTGAAAATAAATCTGCCGGTAACGCAGAAAGAAGTCTTCCTTGAGCCCGGGAAACCCATCGTCACCAAAACCGACCTGAAGGGCGCCATCACCTACGCCAATGAGTCCTTCATCAGCATCAGCGGCTTCAGCCGCGAAGAGCTGGTCGGCCACAATCACAATGTCGTGCGGCATCCAGACATGCCGCCCGAAGCTTTCGAAGACCTCTGGCTCACCATCAAGGCCGGTCAGCCGTGGCGCGGTCTGGTCAAGAACCGCTCGAAGAACGGCGACCACTACTGGGTCGAAGCCTTCGTCACGCCAATCACCGTCGATGGCCGTACGGTCGGTTACCAGTCGGTGCGCAACGCGCCCAAGCGCGAAGAAGTCGCCGCCGCCGAAACGCTCTACCGCGCCGTCCGCGACAAGACGGCGAAATTCCCGCGTACGCCGATCAGCAAGCCGAGACTGGGCCTTGCCGGCCGTGTCTGGCTCGGTGCCGGCGTGACGTCAGCGCTGGCGCTGGCCGGCGGCGCCGTCGGCGGCGTGTGGGGCCTGGGCCTGTCCGGCGTCGCCGCCGCGGTCGCACTGGGCACCGCCGCCTGGCAGAACAGCACGGTCGCCGGCCGTCTCGACAGTCTGCACCGCACCATGCTCGAACTCGACGAGGGCAAGCTCGCCAAGACCATCGCGGCGCCCGCCGGCCCGCTGCGTCCCTTGTTCGTCGCGATGGAAGTGATGCGCATCCACCTGCGCGCAATGTTCGCTGACGTACTGGTCAATGCGCGCGAGGTCGATGATCGCTCGAAGGAACTGGACGAGGCGATGCGCGCGCTGATCAAGGCCACCGGTGCCCAGGGCGAGAACGTGATGCAGGTCGCCGCGGCGATGGAAGAAATGAGCGTGTCCATCAATGAGGTGTCGAGCAACACGGATCGTGGCCTGGAGGCGGTCAAGCGCACCGAGCACAGTGCGCAGGACGCGATGAAGACGATGGAAGCGGGCATCGCCAGCAGTCATCGCGTGGTCGGCGTGGTGACGCAGTCGCAGGAACGCATTGCCGAGGTGAACGCGTCGGTCGAGAAGATCCGCGAGGTGTCGCAGGTAATCAACGACATCGCCGAACAGACCAATCTGCTCGCGCTGAATGCCGCGATTGAAGCCGCACGCGCCGGCGAACAGGGCCGCGGCTTCGCGGTGGTGGCCGACGAGGTGCGCAAGCTGGCCGAGCGCACCCGCACCAGCACCAAGGACATCGGCTCGGCCGTGACCGACATCATCCAGCTGGCAGGTTCGGCGGTCAACACGATGAGCGCGACGGCAGGCGAGGTGGCCCGGTCAACGAGCGAAATCGAGGCCAGCAGTGCCGGCCTCCAGGGCATCTGGGACGCCAGCCGCGAAGCCGCCAACTACTCCGAGGAAATCACCCAGATGCTGCGCCAGCAGTCGCTCGCCTCGCACGAGGTGGCGTGCAGCATGGAACGCATTTCGAGCACGGTTGAACAGACCAACTCGAGCGTGCAGTCGGTCGGCGAGGCCGCCACCCGCCTGCATTCGACCTCGAGCGAACTGCGCGAACTGGTGAAACACCTGGAACAGGCGCTGCACTGATACGGACCGCCGCCGTGCCGATCAGGCTCGGCGGCTTCCGCGATCGCGCGCACTTCCGATCCGCTTCCCCCTTGGCGACAGCGCCCGCCCACAACGGAGCTGTCGCCTTTTCACGTCTCCCGGAGGGTCCTCTCAGGCGCGCACGGCATGGGTTGCGCCGGTCAGCCCCTTCAGCACGTCGGCCACGCCACGCGTGTGCCCGGCCACGCCGGCGGTTTCGCTGCTGTAGGCATCGATGGTTTCGAGCACCTGGGTCAGGCCTGAAACGCCGGTCAACTGCGCTTCGATCATCTGCGCCACGCGCACGATCTCCGCCGCCAGCGCGGAAATGTCCTTGCCGATCACGCCTGCGCTGTTGCGCGACTTCTCGGCCAGCATGCGCACCTCGTCGGCCACCACGGCAAAACCGCGCCCGGCTTCGCCGGCACGCGCCGCCTCGATCGCCGCATTCAGCGCCAGCAGGTTCGTCTGGTCGGCGATCTGCTGGATCATTTCGACCACGCGCTGGATACGGTCGCTGGCGTGCGACAGATCGCGCGCACTGCTGCCCACTTCGTTCGCTTGGCCGGCCAGCGTATCGACGGTACGCACCGCGGTCTGGATCACGCCCTGCTGGTCGCTCAGGCGCGTCGTCAGCTCCCCCACCGAGCCATACAGATCGTTGGCACAGGCTTCGAGCTGGCTCGCGGTCGCCTCGCGCGTGCGCTGGGCGTCGAGCATGATTTCGCCAAGGTGGTTCAGATCGCGTACCACCGGCACCATGCTCGGGTTGACGTTGCCCGGATCAAGCCGGCTGCCGAAGTTGCCGGCGCGGTAGTCGCTGATCTGCTGCACCATCACGCGCGACATGCCCGCCAGCTTGGCGTTCTGCCGGCGCAGGAAGAAGGCCTTGAACTCGCCGTAATGGGCGACGAAGTTGTCGACATACTCGTCGCGGAACACCTCGCCCTGCTGCAGCCGGAAGAAGAACACGGCGGTCAGCGTCTGGTTCAGGTTCAGACCGAGGATTTCGCCGAAGGTCGAGAAACCGGCGACGTCGATGCCGCTGAACACGCGGTCCAGCCCGCTCAGTTCAGCACCGTTGTAGAGCCGGCGCAGCACGCAGTCGTTGAACATGCCGGCCAGCGGCTGGCCCGGCTTGTTCGACATGAAGGCGCGGAAGTCGCGCTCCGTGGTGGCGGCGAATGGCGTACGCCGTACCAGCACCAGTTCCTCCCCCGGCGCCACGTCGCAGTAGAAGTTGACGCGATCGTGGTCGAAGTCGAGCGTCGCGACCGAGCGCACGAACAGTTCGCCATTCACACGGATGGCGAAGGAGTGACTGTCGAGCTTGGCCGACAGCTGGCCGCGCTCGCAGCCGAAAGTCCTGCACAGCGCGTCGATCAGCGACACCGCGCGGCCGTCCTCGTCGATTACCAGATTGACCTGGCGACGCTCGACCGAGGCGCTGAATATCTGGAAGCGGGTCTGCGTGGCTTCGAAGTTCTGGCTCTTGAACACGCCGAAACGCACGTGCGGCGCCATCTTCAGGAAGGTCACCAGCACGTGGTTGTTGAGTCGGCGGTTGCCGTCGTGCAGCCACGTGTCCTTGAAGTCGAGCTTGCCGCCGGCCGAGCCGCCGACGAACAGACAGGGAAAGCGGCCGGCTTCGTACAGCGCTTCCATGAAGAAGGATTCGGAATTCGACAGGCCGTCGAACAGCACATAGGCGAAGGTGTCGCGGTGATCGATGTCCATCGCCACCTGCGCCCCCTGGATGCTGCGTACCAGACGTTCGATGCGCTCGCGGTAGTCCATCACGCGACCGTTCTGCCGCAGGTCCTCGCTGGCCAGCGGTATCGCCACCACCTGCGCCTGGCCGATCACGCTGCGATCGAAAAGCTGCAGCACGACGCGGTCGCGTCCGTCCGACGCGGCACAGTACAGCGAAGAACCGGCGGCGCTGCACAGTTCGCCGGCGGTGGTGCTCAGGGTCAGCGCAACACCCGGAAAGCGGGCCTTGATGGCCTGCGCGACGCGGTCGATGTTGACGTCCGGTGCAACGTATCCGCTGACGAACGAGGGCGTGCTGCGTACCGCGGCAAGGCGCGATTCCAGTTCGCCCAACCGCGTCTGCAGCGTTTCGACGCCTGCGCGCCCGTTCTGTGACTGGCGTCCGAATAGTTTCATCTCTCTCTCCCTGAGTTCCCGATCGGCCACGCGGTGGCGCGTCGATCAGCGTTAACCAACGGGAGCGACCCTCTGGACTTTATGGTTGAGAAACGAAAATTTTCCAGGCGTGTTCAATCTCTGGACACTTTTTCTTCAATGAACACATGGGTTTAACGAAGTCGGACATGGTGCGGGGCAGCACGACAGCCACCGCGGGCAAATCAATCGACCAGGCCCAGCACGCGGTCGGCCAGCGCGTTGGCGCTGTCGAAGGCATCCTCGATGCGCTCGCCCAGACAGCCGTCGGAGGCATAGCCAAGCTTGCTTTCGGCGTCCCACAGACAGGGACGGCCGAGTGGCCGGATCACGCGGGCGTAGCGCCAACGATGCGCGCAGCGATGAACCGGCATCGCCGCACAGCCGGTCGCGGCTGCGAAAGCCTCGAGCAGCAAGGCTTCGATCTCCTCCGGTGAGCACTCGAGATGGTCCTGCGACCACTGCGCATCGGCGTGCACCACCCAGCACTCCTGCGCGGAGTCGCGCTGCGGTTTGCTGCTGTCACGCGCCGCCCAGTTCAGTGCGCCGCCGGCGTCGAAGCGCAGGCAGTCGTCAGCGCCGATGCGCTCTGCGAACGACAGCATCAGCGTCCAGCAAGGCGCATAGCGGATGTCCTGCATGGCGTCGATGAAGGGCTTGATGTCCATGCCGGCGCAGCGCTCGAACAGTCCCGCCGCCTGCGGCGCCGGCAAGGTCACCAGCACCGCGTCGAAACAGTCGGCCAGCATGCCGGCCTCGCCCGCCAGCCACCAGCCGAGGCGGTCCGCCCCCATGCCGGTGATGGCGATCTGCGAACGGATCTCGGCGCCCCACAGCAGGCGCGGCGCCAGCGCATTCATGCCGGGCACGCCCACCCAGCGCGGATCGCCGTCGATCGCGGCTGCGGACCACTGCGCGATGACGCCGGCGCGCTGCCAGTCTGCGAGGCGCCCCTGCAGCGCCTCGCCGCGCACCGACATGAACTGCGCGCCGTGATCGAAGCGCAGCCGACCGGCCGCGCGCGTGGCCATGCGACCGCCTGCCGCACGGCCCTTGTCGAACACCTGGACCGAGCGCCCGGCGTCGACCAGCCGCCGCGCGAGCGTGCATCCCGCCATGCCCGCTCCGATTACCGCAATGTTGTGCATTGTTGCTGTTCCTCTATTTATCAGCGCATCACCTGCGTGTGCGGCGCGGATCATGCAAGGTCTGTGCTAGGGTCTGCTCTCACTTGTTTCGCACGCCACGATCCGGAAGCGCGTGCGCGAATGGCCAAGCGCCGCGCACCACGACAGCAACACCGATGCCCCGCCAACTGCTCGAGCACTACCCGCAAACCGGACCGCGTTACGACGAACTGCTGTCCGCCCCGTGGACACTGCGCCCGCACTGGCGCGTGCTGTTCGACACTCTGGTGCGCGCCCGCCCGGAACAGATGCAGGAAAGGCTGGCGTCGGTGCGCCGGCAGATCCGCGAGAACGGCGTCACCTACAACGTCTATGCCGATCCGCGCGGCGTCGAGCGCCCATGGGAGCTGGACGTACTGCCGCTGGTCATCCCGCCCGACGAGTGGACGCAGATTTCGGCCGCGATCGCACAGCGCGCGCGGCTGCTCAACCTCATCCTGCAGGACGTTTACGGGCCGCAGCAGATGCTGGCCGAAGGCCTGCTGCCGCCAGCGCTGGTCTATGGTCACGCCGGTTTCCTGAGACCCTGTCACGGGCTGAAGGTGCCGGGCGACATCCATCTGCATCTGTACGCGGCCGATCTTGCGCGTTCGCCCGACGGCCGCTGGTGGGTGCTCGCCGATCGCACGCAGGCGCCGTCGGGCGCCGGTTACTCGCTGGAGAACCGGCTGGTCATTTCGCGCGTGTTCTCGGAGCAGTTCCGCGACCTGCACGTCGAGCACCTGGCGAGCTTCTTCGCCACGCTGCGCGACACGCTGGCGCAGCATGCACCGGAGGGTGACGGTCCGCCACTGACCGTGCTGCTGACGCCCGGCCCCTACAACGAAACCTATTTCGAGCACGCCTATCTGGCGCGCTACCTCGGCTTTCCGCTGGTCGAGGGTTCGGATCTGCTGGTGCGCGACGGCAAGGTGTGGCTCAAGCACCTGTCCGGCCTGCGCCGCGTGCATGCCGTGCTGCGCCGTCTCGACGACGACTTCTGCGACCCGCTCGAACTGCGTGCCGACTCTGCGCTCGGCGTGCCCGGTCTGGTCAACGCGGCGCGACGCGGCAACGTGCTGATCGCCAACGCGCTCGGCTCCAACCTGCTGGAGACCGGCGCCCTGCTCGGCTTCCTGCCGCGGCTGTGCGAACGTCTGCTCGGCGAGCCGCTGGCCATGCCCTCGCTCGCCACCTGGTGGTGCGGCGAGGAGGCGGCGCTGGAAGACGCCATTGCCCGCCTCGACACACTGGTGATCAAGCCGGCCTTCCCGCAGCTGCGCATCGATTCGGTGTTCGGTGCAGACCTCGACCGCAAGTCGCGCGCCGCGCTGATCGCGAAGATGCGCGCACGACCGCATCACTACGTCGCCCAGGAACTGGTTCAGCTGTCGCAGGCGCCGGTGTGGGACACCCAGCACCCGCGCCGGCTGGCGGCGCGCGCGGTCGGCCTGCGCGTGTTCGCCTGTGCTTCGCCCGAAGGCTATGCCGTGATGCCGGGCGGACTCGCCCGCGTGGCGTCCGACCGCGACGCGCGGGTGATCGCGATGCAGCGCGGCGGTTCGAGCAAGGACACCTGGGTGCTGACGCACGGCACCGTCAACACCTTCAGCCTGCTGCGCCGTTCGGTGTCACCCGCCGAACTGGTGCGTGCCGGCAGCAATCTGTCCAGCCGCGTCGTGGAGAACCTGTTCTGGTTCGGCCGCTACTGCGAACGCTGCGACAACGGCGCGCGACTGCTGCGCGCAACCATCGGCCAGCACATCGAGCTGGACGACATCCGCGACCACGCGCTGACCGCGCTGTGCCAGCACAACGGCCTGCTGCCCGCCGAGCCGGGTGAGGACATCGGCGCTGCACTGCGCGCCGCCGCGCTCGATCCGGCGGCACCCGGGTCGCTGGCCGGCGGTCTGCACCAACTGTCCACCGTTGCGTTCAACCTGCGCGAGCGGATGTCGCTCGACAACTGGCGGGTGATCAGCCGGCTGACCGACGAGCTGAGCGCCGCCCAGCCGAGCGAGCCGGGCGAGGTGCTGGAGCGGCTGGACCGCTGCGTTCAGGCGATGATGACCCTGTCCGGATTCGCGCTCGACGGCATGACGCGCGACCAGGGCTGGCGCTTCCTGTCGATGGGCCGCCGCATCGAGCGGCTGCAGTTCATGTGTGGCGTGCTGCGCCACGCGCTGGCTGCGGCCGGCGACGCGCCGGACTGGCTGCTCGAACTTGCGGACAGCACCATCACCTACCGCTCGCGCTACATGACGCGGCCGCAGTGGCTGCCGGTACTGGATCTGCTGGTGTGCGACGAGACGAATCCGCGCTCGGTCGCCTACCAGGCGCTCGGCCTGACCGACTATCTGGCGCGGCTCGCCGCCCAGTTCGGCGCGCTGGAGCCGGCCGCACTGTCGGACGCGGTGGCTGAATTGCTGTCGCTGCGGCCGGAGGCCGACCTGCACACCGGCTCGACCCGGCTCGACACCCTGCTCGAACGGCTGGGCAGCGCGGCCTACGCACTGTCGGAACAGCTCGGGCTGCGTTTCTTCAGTCACTCGGACGGCGTGTGGACGGGCACCGAGGAGCGCCGATGACGCAGGTCCGCTATCACGTGCTGCACGAAACGCACTACCGCTACGCCTGGCCGGTGTCGATGTCGCGCCAGCTTCTGCATCTGACGCCACGCGAGACGCCGCGCCAGACGACGCTCGCGCACCGGGTTGACATCACGCCGGTGCCGGCCGAGCGCGAACGCCGGACGGACTACTTCGGCAATCGGGTCGAACACATTTCGGTCGGCGCCGCGCATGAGGAACTGGCGGTGCTGGCCACCTCGACGGTTGACGTGAGGCGCATCGGCGACGCGCCGAGGCCGCAGTCGCCCGCCTGGGAACACGTGCGCGACCGCCTTCACCAGGTCGGGCCGGCGCCGCTGCTCGAGCCCTGTCAGTACCTGTATGCCAGCCCGCACATCGAACCGCTGGCCGCACTGGCGCGTTACGCCCGACTCGACTTCCACCGAGACCGGCCGCTGTTCGACGCCACCTGTGCGCTGATGCGGCGCATCCATCGCGATTTCGAATTCGACCCGGAAGCCACCACCGTGAGCACGCCGCTGGAAACACTGCTCAAGCAGCGACGCGGCGTCTGTCAGGATTTCGCCCACTTCATGATCGGCTGCCTGCGTTCGCTCGGCCTGCCGGCACGCTACGTCAGCGGCTATCTGCTGACGCAGCCACCACCGGGTCAGCCGCGCCTGATCGGCGCCGACGCCTCGCACGCATGGGTGTCGGTGTTCTGTCCGGGTGCGGGTTGGCTCGATTTCGACCCGACCAACTGCGTGCAGCCCGATGACCAGCACATCACCGTCGCCTGGGGGCGCGACTTCAGCGACGTCACGCCGATGCGCGGCGTCATCCTCGGCGGCGGCGAGCACGTGGTCGAGGTGCGCGTCACCGTGATGCCGGAGGACGATGCCCGACCGGCCCGCACCTGCGCAGAGGCGACGCAGCCCCTTGAACCGGAATGAAAATCCGTCCATAATCCGCGTTTTTCCTCCGCGGGTACCGTCTGCACAGCCGTCAGGCTCAGCCGACCCGGGGTTCGATGATCCGCACGAGGCCGCCCGCCTTCGAGCGCTTGAGAAAGAAACCAGCATGAAAGAAGGCATTCACCCCAAATACGAAGTCGTCGCAGTGACCTGCTCCTGCGGCAACAACTTCGAAACCCGTTCGACGATGGGCAAGCCGCTGCACATCGAAGTGTGTGCCTCGTGCCACCCGTTCTACACCGGCAAGCAGAAGATCGTCAACACCGCCGGTCGCGTCGAACGCTTCCGTCAGAAGTACGCAAACGTGCCGCGCAGCTGATTACAGCCCAGCGCCGCAGCAGAAAGGCAGCCTCTGGCTGCCTTTTTTGTTTCTGCACTTGCCGGATCAACCGTCGCCCGCCCCACGCGCTGCGGAGTCCCCATAGAATCCGGGCCACTGTTCACTGATCGTCGTCGATGTCACTTCCTTCGCAGTCCTACCTGGTCCGCCGTCCGCTGATCGGCGACCCACCCGAAACCGGATTCGTGATCGCGCTGTGCCTGGTCTATCTGCTGACCGGTCTGTTCGGTCGCGATCCATGGAAGGGCGATGACGCGCTGAACATCGGCGTGGCGCTGGGTTTCGCCCGCGAGGGCGGATGGCTGATCCCGCAACTGGCCGGCCAGCTGTGGCTGGACAGCCCTCCGCTGTTTCACTGGCTGGCCTCGCTGACCGGTCAGGCGGCGGGATGGATTGGCATCAGTTTCGCCGATGGCGCGCGCCTCGCCAGCGCCTTCTTTCTCGCACTGTGGCTGCTCGGCAGCGCAGGCGCCGCACGCGAACTGTACGGCGCACCGGCGGCGCGCATCGCCCCGCTCATCGGCATCGCCAGCATCGGCGCCGTCACCCACCTGCATGACGCGCAATCGTTGACCACGCTGCTGGCCGCACTCGGGCTAGGCATGTGGTCGCTCGCGCTGATCGCGCGACGACCGCTCCAGGGCGCGCTCGTACTGATCGTCGCGCTGGCCATCTCCGGCCTCGGCACTGGCCTGTGGCTGACCGCCGTGCTGCTGCTGACCGCCGCCGCCATGCCGCTGCTGCCGGTATGGCGCACGGTGGCGACCTCGGCACTGCGCATGAGCGCACTTCCGCTGGCGATGGCGGTCGGCACAGTGCTCGCGGCGAGCTGGCTGATCGCACTGCAGCTGGAACGCCCCGAGCTGGCCGCCCGCGTCTGGGGCAACGACCTGCAGCGACTGCTGCCGGATGTCGAACACCTTGCTGGCGGCGCCGGCAGCTGGGTCAAGGTGCTCGCCTGGTACGCCTGGCCGGCGCTGCCGGTCGCCGGCTGGGCCCTATGGCAGCGCCGCGAACAGTGGCGCTCGCCGGTGCTGACGCTGCCGCTGATCGTGCTCGTGCTGCTGTTCATGCAACTCGCCGGTGAAGGTGCGGCCCGCAACCAGCGGGCACTTCCCTTGCTGGCACCGCTGGTCGTGCTGGGCAGCGCCGGCCTGCCCCGACTGCGCCGGGGAGCCGCGAACGCACTCGACTGGTTCGGTGTCATGACCTTTTCACTGCTGGGCCTCATCATATGGCTCGGCTGGATCGCCATGACGACAGGCTGGCCGGAAAGGCTGGCGCGCACCTTCGCGCGGCTGGAACCGGGCTTCGAGATGTCGATATCCTTGCTGGCACTGGCACCAGCCGTCATCATGAGTGCCGCATGGATATGGCTGCTGTGGCGTTCGCCACGAACACCGACACGCGGGGCCGTCAGCTGGGGCTGCGGCATGGTATTGATATGGTTTCTCGTCAGCAGCCTGTGGCTGCCGTGGATAGATTACGGTCGCAGCTATCGCGACGTGGCGCGGATGATCGGCGAGCACCTGCCGGCACAGCATGGCTGCGTTGCCTTCACCGGCCTGCAGGACAGCCAGCGCGCGGCGTTCTACTACTTCCTCGATCTGAAGCCGCTGAACGTTGCGGGCCGATCGGGGCAGCAATGCGATCTGCTGCTGGCCTACCATGGCCGGGGCGGCAAGCCGCCGTCGCTGGACGGACGCTGGACTCTGAAGTGGGAAGGCCGCCGGCCCGGCGACCGGCACGAGCGCTTCCTGCTGTACGCAAGACACTGAAACGAAGGGTGACACGAGGCGCCGGATGACATGAACCTGTTGATGCAGACCTCCGCCTGGCCCGCACTGCGATCAAAGGCGATCCAGCTGTCGCGCGTACACCTGCGCAACTTCTTCGAGCAGGATCCCGACCGTTTCGCGCGCTTCTCGCTGCGTTACGACGGCTGGCTGCTTGACTACTCGAAGCAGCGCGTTGACGGCGAAACGATGGCGATGCTGATGGATCTGGTCAGTGCGCTCGACCTGCCGCGCGGCATCCGCGCATTGGCGGCCGGCGACCAGATCAATTTCACCGAGCGCCGCGCCGCACTGCACATGGCGCTGCGCGCCCGCGACGGCGCGCACGCCGACGTCGTACGCGATTGCCGCGCTTCGCTCGAGCACTGGGTGCGGCTGATCCGCAACCGCGAACTGCTCGGCGCAACCGGCCAGACCATTACCCATATCATCAACCTGGGCATCGGCGGATCCGACCTCGGGCCGCGCCTGGCGATGGAGGCGCTCGAGCCGCAGATCAACGGTCCGGTGGTCAAGTTCGTCGCCAACCTCGATCCGGCCGCCCTCGACCTCGCACTGCGCGACTGCAAACCGGCGCACACCGCTTTCATCATTTCGTCGAAAAGCTTCACCACGCAGGAAACGCTGGCCAACGCGCAGGTCGCGATGAAATGGCTGGCCGACGGTCTGGGCACGGCCGGCGTCGGCCAGCACCTGTTCGCCGTCACCAACCGCCCGGCGGCTGCCCAGGAACTGGGCGTGCCGGCGCAGCGCTGCCTCTTCCTGCCGGAATGGGTCGGCGGACGCTATTCCGTCTGGTCGTCGATCTCGCTGCCGCTGGCCTGCGCCATCGGCATGCAGGCCTTCGGCGAAATGCTCGACGGCGCACGCGACATGGACGAGCACTTCACGCGCGCGCCGATGAATGCCAACCTGCCGGTGCTGTTCGGCCTGATCGACTTCTGGAACGCCAGCGGCATGGGACTGGAAACGCTGGCCGTGCTGCCCTACAGCCACCTGCTGCGCAGTCTGCCGTCCTACCTGCAGCAGCTCGAAATGGAGAGTAATGGCAAGCGCTGCACCTCGACCGGCGAACTGAGCCGGGCGCCGACCTCCCCCGTGGTGTGGGGCGGCTCCGGCATCGTCGGCCAGCACGCTTACCACCAGCAGCTCTACCAGGGCACGCGGATGATGCCGATGCACTTCATCGTGCCGCGCGTGGCGCGCGACGAGCGCAGCCGCATGGTTCAGCTCAATGCGCTGGCGCAGAGCGCCGCGCTGAT
Organism: Methyloversatilis sp.; assembly: GCF_965284615.1. Taxonomy (GTDB): domain Bacteria; phylum Pseudomonadota; class Gammaproteobacteria; order Burkholderiales; family Rhodocyclaceae; genus Methyloversatilis. The sequence continues at coordinate 1,436,910 of NZ_OZ260098.1, read as the reverse complement.
GCGCGGCAAGACGCGCGACGAGGCGATGGATGAACTGAAACGCAGCGGTCTGTCCGAGCAGGAGGCCACCCGGCTCGCGCCGCACGTCGCCTGCCCCGGCAACCAGCCGAGCACCACGCTGCTGATGCCGGAGCTGACGCCACGCACGCTGGGGCAGCTGATCGCGCTGTACGAGCACAAGGTGTTCGTGCAAGGCTGGCTGCTCGGCATCAACAGCTTCGATCAGTACGGTGTCGAGTACGGCAAGCAGATGGCGCGCGCGCTGGCGTCGGGCCGACTGCCGCCGGATGCCGACGCGTTGACCCGCGGCCTGTTCGAGGCGCTCGATCACCCGGACGCATGAGCGCAGCGCTGGGGCCGGCGATCAATTATGCCGCCGGTCAGCTGTGGGCCCTCCTGCGGCAGAACGAACGGGCCGTTGCCGCCTTTCGCCGCTGCACCTCGGTCGATCCGGCGCATGCACCCGCCTGGCGCATGATCGGTTTCCTCTGCCAGCAGGACGAGAGCCGGAGCGACGAGGCCCTGCTCGCATTCGAACGGTCGGTGGAACTGGCACCGGACGACGCCGTCAGCCGCTACAACTTCGGCTTCCTGCTGCATCGCCGGGGCGAATTCGAGCACGCGCTGGCGCAGATGACGGCCGCAGTGCGCCTGCGCCCCGCTCTCGATCAAGCCTGGTATGGCTGCGGCCTGCTGCTGAGCGAACTGGGTCAACCGCAGGAGGCGATCGTCGCGTTAAGACGGGCGGTCGAGCTGCAACCCTTCAACGGCAGCGCGAGCTACGCGCTGTGTCAGGCCTGCCGGGCCGTCGGTGACGAAGAAGGCCTGCTCGCCGAGTACCGGCGCATCGGGCAGTACGACCCGCGCACCGCCCGCAGATTGGCCCAGGAACTGGGGCTGCCCGATTGAAGCCGTGTTTCAGGGTGCCAGCCGGACTCGCGTCCAGTCGGCGCCCTGGCGGCGATAGAGCAGACGGTCGTGCAGGCGGTCGCTGCGCCCTTGCCAGAATTCGATCGCATCCGGATGCAGCCGGTAGCCGCCCCAGTTCTCCGGGCGGGGCGGCGTCGAGCCGAAGCGCTCCTCGAACTCGCGCACGCGCCTGACCAGCGATTCGCGACTGGGAATTTCCCTACTCTGCGGCGACGCCCAAGCCCCCAGCCGGTTGCCCACCGGGCGCAGCGAGTAGTAGGCGTCAGACTCTTCCGCGCTCACCTTGCTCACCGTGCCCTCGATCCGGATTTGCCGCTCCAGCGCCGCCCAGAACAGCAGCAGACTGGCGTGCGGATTGGCCTCCAGTTCGGCGCCCTTGCGACTGTCGTAATTGGTGAAGAACACGAAGCCGTCCTCGCCATAGCCGCGCAGCAGCACGATGCGCGCACTGGGCCGCCCGTCTGCGCCGACCGTGGCCAGCGTCATCGCGTTCGGGTCGCGCTCGACCACACGGCCGGCTTCGGCAAACCAGAAGCGGAACTGGTCGAGCGGATTGTCGGCCGCTTCAGTCTCGTCGAGCGAACCGCTGGTGTAGTCGATGCGGTGATGTATCGGGTCCATGGTGTCTCCTCTCCTCATTCCGGCGCGGGCGCGCGTTCGATTCCGGCGATGCGGGTGCCGGCCTGGAGCTTGCGCGCGGCAAACCAGCCGATATTGGTTTCCAGCGCATAGCGCGCCGGACGCTCGGCGCAATGCGATGTTTCGGTCTGCGGCTGCATGTCCGCAATGTTGATGATGTGGCCCTTGTCATCGATGAAGGCAACGCTCAGCGGAATCAAGGTGTTGCGCATCCACATGCAGTGCTTGGCCGCCCGGGTGAACACGAAGAGCATGCCGGCATCCGACGGCATCTCGGTCCGGTGCATCAGGCCAGTCATGCGCGCGGCGTTGGTGTGCGCGACTTCGGCCTTGATGCGGTACATGCCCACACCGAGTTCGAGCGTGGGCATGTCGGCGCAGGCACTCAGTGCGCTCAGCGCGAGCAGGCTGCAGAGTAGCGATTTCTTCATGACAGGCAGAACATCCCGATGGTGAATGATGAATGATGCACGCCGACGACTTCTTGATCGATGTCAGCCCGCAGCGGATGCCCTGAACGGGCCTCATGCGCGCGCAAGTCGCTGAGCAAGCAGATCGGCCTCAGCATCCCGCCATTGACCTGGCTGCAGCGAACCGAGTTGCCACGGACCGATGGCGACGCGTATCAGGCGCAACGTCGGGTGGCCGATGGCTGCCGTCATCCGCCGCACCTGCCGGTTGCGGCCCTCGCTGATGCCGATCTCCAGCCAGCAGGTCGGCACTGACAGCCGATGGCGCACCGGTGGATTACGTGGCCACAGATCGGCCGGCTCGGCGATGCGCTCGACCGAGCAAGGCCGGGTCGGGCCGTCCTTCAACTGCAGGCCGCCGCGCATCCGTTCCAGTGCTGCCTCGTCTGGCTCACGCTCGACCTGCACCCGGTAACGCTTGACCAGCTTGTGCTTCGGATCGCTGATGCGGTGCTGCAGCGCGCCGTCGTCGGTCAGCAGCAGCAGGCCCTCGCTGTCGGTATCCAGACGCCCGGCCGGGTACACGTCTGGCACGTCAACGTGGTCAGCCAGCGTCGGGTGCATGCCATCCGGCGAAAACTGGCAGATCACGCCATAGGGCTTGTTCAGCAGGATCAGACGGCTCACGCACTGGCCACCGGCTGCCCCTGCAGGTGGCCGAAGCGACGCGCGAAGCGCAGTTCCTCCGGGTAGGGGAAGAAGTCCTGGATGTGGCCTTCGCGGATGCGCTGCTGCGTCTCCTGCCAGAACTTCACGTCCAGCAGATCGCGGTGATACTTCAGGAAGGCCGCTCGCACCTTGGGCGTCAACAGCAGGAAGGTGGCGAATTCCTCGGGGAAGATGTCGTTGCGCTGCACCGAGTACCACACCTCGCCGGACATTTCGTACTCCGGGCTGGGCGCCGGCGGGATACGGCGGAAATTGCAGTCGGTCAGGAACTCGATCTCGTCGTAGTCGTAGAACACGACGCGTCCGTAGCGGGTGACGCCGAAGTTCTTCCACAGCAGATCGCCCGGGAAGATGTTGGCGACCGCCAGTTCGCGGATCGCGTTGCCGTACTCGTACACCGCGTGGTCGATCTGCTCCTCGTTCGCCGTTTCCAGAAAGATGTTGAGCGGAATCATCCGTCGTTCGATGTAGCAGTGGCGGATGACCAGCGTGTCGCCATCGCGCTCTATCATCGACGGGGCCAGTTGGTCCAGCTGTTCCAGCAGTTCGGGCGAGAAGCGGTGGGCCGGCAGCGCGATGTCCGAGTACTCGATGGTGTCGGCCATGCGGCCGACACGGTCCACCTGCTTCACCATCAGGAACTTCTTCTTCACCGTCGCGCGGTCGGTGTCCTTCGAACTGCCGAACTTGTCCTTGATGATCTTGAACACATAAGGATAGGACGGAAGCATGAAAACCAGCATGACCAGACCGCGAATGCCGGGCGCCTCGACGAAGTTGTCGTTCGAGTGACGCAGATGGTTGATCAGGTCGCGGAAGAACATGGTCTTCCCCTGCTTGCCCAGCCCGAGCATCGTGTAGAGCTCGGAGCGCGGCTTCTTCGGCATCAGTGTGCGCAGGAAATGCACGTTCGCCGAAGGCACCTGCATGTCGGCCATGAAGTAGGCGCGCGACAGCGAGAACATGACGCTGACGCGCCAGGGCTCCAGCAGGATGGTGTCGAGGAAGAGCCCGCCCTTGCGGTCGTGCAGCACGCTGACCATGAACGGATACTCGAGGTGACCGTTGATCGCCTTGCCGATCACATAGGCGGCCTTGTTCCGGTAATAGGCCGAGTTCAGCACCTGTATCTGCAGGTTGGCCTCGCGCGCCGGCCAGTCGCCGCCGACATGTTCAAGCGCCGCGCGCATGATGTAGTCCACGTCGCGGTCCAGATCAGTGAAATGACGCTGCCAGTCGAAGTCGATGAAGATCTGCTTCACCGCGGCGCGCAGACCGGTCTGGTTCGGGTAGTAACTGCGCCAGGTCGGCGGAGAGCTCTCGATCAGTTCGGTCGAGATGGCCGGACGCACGAAGATGAAGTCGTTGTGGAAGTACTTGCGATGCAGGATCTTCGTCGTGACCGAATTGAAGAAGGTTTCGGCCAGCTCCGGTTGCCGATGGTTCACCAGCAGGCCGATGTAGAGCAGCTTCACCTGCTGCCAGGTGTTGTCGTCCAGCGAGTCGGCGTGGAACTCGTTGTGCAGCCGGTCCACACACTCGCGCACACGGTCGTCGTAATACTGGATGCGCTCGCGGATGCAGCGCTGCTGCCCCGGCCAGTCCGCCTGTTCGAACCGTTGCTTGGCCGTACCGCTGACGGCACGGAACAGCGTGTAGTGCTTGTCGAAGCCGTCAATCAGCGCCTGTGCGATGGCCAGCGCAACCTGGTTCTGCCCGGCAGGAAGATTCATGGCAAGTCCGCTCGTATCGTCAAGCGCGGGATTCTAATGGGCGCGCGCACGCCGCGGTGCGGAACACGCGGCCGACAGGAATGTCGCATCATTTCTTGATTGGGGGATAATCGCGGGAGCCCGCCGGCGGCAACACCGTCACAGGGCCAATAACCAGACAACACACCAAGGAGCTGGATGGCATGAGTACCACTCACATCAAGATTCCCGCCGAGGGGACAAAAATCGTTGCCGGCCAGCCGATGCCGGACAATCCCATCATCCCCTTCATCGAAGGCGATGGCATCGGCGTGGACATCACGCCGGTAATGAAGGACGTCGTCGATGCAGCCGTGGCCAAGGCCTACGGCGGCAAGCGCAAGATCACCTGGATGGAGGTCTACGCTGGCGAGAAGGCCACCCGCATGTACGGCCCGGACGTCTGGCTGCCGGAAGACACGCTGGCCGCGTTGAAGGAATACGTCGTTTCGATCAAAGGCCCGATGACGACGCCGGTCGGCGGCGGCATCCGTTCGCTGAACGTGGCGCTGCGCCAGGAGCTTGACCTCTACGTCTGCCTGCGCCCGGTACGCTACTTCAAGGGCGTGCCCAGCCCGGTCAAGCAGCCGGACCTGATCGACATGGTCATCTTCCGCGAGAACACCGAAGACATCTACGCCGGCATCGAATGGCAGGCTGAATCGGACAACGCGCGCAAGGTGATCAAGTTCCTGCGCGACGAAATGGGCGTCAAGAAGATCCGCTTCCCGGAGACCTCGGCCATCGGCATCAAGCCGGTGTCGCGCGAAGGCTCGGAGCGCCTGATCCGCAAGGCCCTGCAGTACGCCGTCAACAATGATCGCAAGTCGGTCACGCTGGTGCACAAGGGCAACATCATGAAGTTCACCGAAGGCGGCTTCCGCGACTTCGGCTACGCGCTGGCGCAGAACGAGTTCGGCGCCGAGCCGATCGACGGCGGACCGTGGTGCAAGTTCAAGAACCCGAACACCGGCCGCGACATCATCGTCAAGGACGCCATCGCCGACGCCTTCCTGCAGCAGATCCTGCTGCGGCCGGCCGACTACGACGTGATCGCCACGCTGAACCTGAACGGCGACTACATCTCCGACGCGCTGGCGGCACAGGTCGGCGGCATCGGCATCGCCCCGGGCGCCAACATTTCCGACGCCTATGCAGTGTTCGAAGCCACCCACGGTACGGCACCGAAGTACGCCGGCCTGGACAAGGTGAATCCGGGATCGCTCATCCTGTCGGCCGAAATGATGCTGCGTCACATGGGCTGGCTGGAAGCGGCCGACCTCATCATCGCGTCGATGGAGCGCGCCATCGGCGATAAGCAGGTCACCTACGACTTTGCCCGCCTGATGGACGGTGCGAACGAAGTGTCGTGCTCGGAATTCGGGCGCGCCATGATCGCCCGCATGTAACGGTGACAGCGGGCGTCGCAGGACGCCCAACTGCAGAAACAAAAAACCCGGCTTGCGCCGGGTTTTTTGCTTTCCGAATCCTCAGGACCGGATCAAGCAGCCTGGATGTTCGCGGCCTGCTTGCCCTTGGGTCCCTGGGTCACGTCGAACGTCACCTTCTGGCCTTCCTTCAGGGTCTTGAAACCACCCATCTGGATCGCCGAGAAATGAGCGAACAGATCTTCGCTGCCATCATCCGGCGTGATGAAGCCGTAACCCTTGGAATCGTTGAACCACTTAACAGTACCAGTTGCCATTGATCTTATCCTCTCAACCTCTCAAATGAGCCGAAGCTCCCGTACATGTTTGTACTTCAAGTTCTGATGTTCTGACCCCGGGAACTACCGACCGCGCCGGAACTCGACAACGGTCTAGGACTGCGACCACTCGAGAGCTTGAACCAAACACAGAACGGCTTTTAGCCCAGATGAAGCAGGCGGTCAACACGTTTCCATGCTGCACCACGGCAGACTTTTGCGACGATTTTCCGGCCATCTTGGACAGCGTTCATCGAAGCGTCGAAAGCTGTCAGCGCACACTTGCCGGAACGCGTTGTCCAAAGACGTGAACAGGTGGTGCGCAATGACGAGAAACAGCGGAAAAGCGACACAGCTTCTCGTGTTGCACACCCGATGTTTGTGATTAGAATGGGACCATGGTTACACGCAGGCAGGACGATTCACTCCTCGAGCTTGAAAAGACACGGGTCAAGCCCCCACCTCTGTTCAAGGTCATGGTGCTGAATGACGATTACACCCCGATGGACTTCGTGGTTGGAGTCCTTCAGAAGTTTTTCGGCATGAACCGGGAACAGGCCACGCGCGTCATGCTCAAGGTACATACGGAGGGGGCCGGCGTATGCGGCATCTACCCCAAGGACGTTGCAGCATCGAAAGTGGAACAGGTGTGTACCTTTGCGCGCCAGCATCAGCATCCGCTGGCGTGCGTGATGGAGGAAAATTGAAATGATCGCGCAGGAGTTGGAAGTCAGCCTTCACATGGCCTTTGTCGAAGCGAGACAGAAGCGCCATGAATTCATCACTGTCGAGCACCTGCTGCTCGCCCTGCTCGACAATCCTTCGGCAGCGGAAGTGCTTCGTGCCTGCGCAGTGAACATCGATGAGCTGCGCAAGGAACTGTCGGCCTTCATCAACGAGCACACGCCGGTGGTCGATGGCAGCGAGGAAATCGACACCCAGCCGACACTCGGCTTCCAGCGCGTAATCCAGCGCGCCATCCTGCACGTGCAGTCCTCGGGCAAGAAGGAAGTGACCGGTGCCAATGTGCTGGTCGCCATCTTCGGCGAGAAGGATTCGCACGCGGTGTATTTCCTGCAGCGCCAGGGCGTCACGCGCCTGGACATCGTGAACTTCATTTCGCACGGCATCACCAAGGCGGCCCAACCGGCCGCCGCGGCGAAGCCCGAGTCGGAACAGGGCGAGCAGGAACAGGAAGGCGGCCAGGCGGGCGGCGCACTCGACAGCTTCACGCAGAACCTGAACGCACAGGCGCTGATGGGCAAGATCGATCCGCTGATCGGTCGCGACCACGAACTCGAGCGCGTGATCCAGACGCTGTGCCGTCGGCGCAAGAACAATCCGCTGCTGGTGGGCGAAGCCGGCGTCGGCAAGACCGCGATTGCCGAAGGGCTCGCACGCCGCATCATCGAGGGCCGGGTGCCGGACATCCTCGCCGACGCGACCATCTACGCGCTGGACATGGGCGCCCTGCTCGCCGGCACCAAGTACCGCGGCGATTTCGAACAGCGTCTTAAGTCGGTGCTGAAGCAGCTGCTCGACAATCCGAACGCCATTCTGTTCATCGACGAAATCCATACGCTGATCGGCGCGGGGGCCGCCTCGGGCGGAACGCTCGACGCGTCCAACCTGTTGAAGCCGGCGCTGTCGTCGGGTCAACTGAAGTGCATCGGCGCGACCACTTACACCGAATATCGCGGTGTGTTCGAGAAGGACCACGCGCTGTCACGCCGCTTCCAGAAGATTGACGTGACCGAGCCCAGCGTCGAGGAGACCGTGTCCATCCTCAAGGGACTGAAGTCGCGTTTCGAACAGCATCACGGCGTCAAGTACTCGTCAACCGCGTTGTCGTCAGCGGCCGAACTGTCGGCGCGCTACATCAACGACCGTCACCTGCCGGACAAGGCGATCGACGTGATCGACGAAGCCGGGGCGGCGCAACGCGTACTGCCGAAATCGAAGCAGAAGAAGGTGATCGGCAAGACCGAGATCGAGGAAATCGTTGCCAAGATCGCGCGCGTGCCGTCGCAGCATGTGTCGAACGACGACCGCTCGGCGCTGCGCAACCTCGACCGCGACCTGAAGAACATGGTATTCGGTCAGGACAACGCGATTGATGCGCTGGCCACCGCGATCAAGATGTCACGCTCCGGTCTCGGCAATCCGAACAAGCCGATCGGCTCCTTCCTGTTCAGCGGCCCGACCGGCGTTGGCAAGACCGAAGTCGCTCGCCAGCTTGCCTACTGCATGGGCATCGAACTGATCCGCTTCGACATGTCCGAGTACATGGAGCGTCATGCGGTCAGCCGCCTGATTGGCGCACCTCCGGGCTATGTCGGCTTCGATCAGGGTGGCCTGCTGACCGAGGCAGTGACCAAGAAGCCGCACTCTGTGCTGCTGCTCGACGAAATCGAGAAAGCGCACCCGGACATCTTCAACATCCTGTTGCAAGTGATGGACCACGGCACGCTGACCGACAACAATGGTCGTCAGGCCGATTTCCGTAATGTGGTCATCATCATGACGACCAACGCCGGCCAGGAGACGCTGCAGAAATCCGTCATCGGCTTCACGACGGAACGCCAGCCGGGCGACGAGATGGCCGACATCAAGCGCCTGTTCACGCCGGAGTTCCGCAACCGTCTGGACGCCATTATTTCGTTCAAGCCGCTGGACCGCGAAATCATTCTGCGCGTGGTCAACAAGTTCCTGATGCAACTGGAAGGTCAGTTGCAGGAGAAGAAGGTTGACGTGCAGTTCTCGGAAGAGCTGCGCAGCTGGCTGGCCGAAGCGGGCTTCGATCCGCTGATGGGCGCGCGTCCGATGGCACGCCTGATCCAGGACACCATCCGCTCCGCGTTGGCAGACGAACTGCTGTTCGGTCGCCTGACCAGCGGCGGCAAGGTGACCATCGACCTCGACGGCGACAAGAAGGTGAAACTGGTGTTCGACGAGGAAGAACTCGCAACACCCGCCTGATAAGGCATCACCGTTCCGACCGAGGCGGCCATAATGGCCGCCTCTTTTTTTGTCTGTCACGCCTCCCGAACAGAAAGGACGACTCATGGACATCCACACCGCCGACCTGTGTGACCAATTCGAAAGCGAACTGCGCATCTGCGCACCGATGTTCCGCAGCTACGGCGGCCGTGCCGCCTTCGGTGGCCAGATCACGACACTGAAGCTGTTTGAGGACAACGGTCTGGTTCGCAAGGCGCTGGAAGCGCCGGGCAACGGCCGCGTGCTGGTGGTCGATGGGGGCGGTTCGATGCGCCGCGCGCTGGTCGGCGACCAGATCGCCGCCCTGGCGGTGAAGAACGGCTGGGCCGGCATCGTCGTCTACGGCTGCATCCGCGACTCGGCGGCGATCGGTGAGATGGATATCGGTGTCTGCGCGCTTGGCACTCATCCGCTGAAGACGGTCAAGCGCAATGAAGGTCAGGCCGACCTCACCGTCAGCTTCGGCGGCATCGACTTCGTACCCGGCCAGTACCTTTATGCCGACGCCGATGGCGTCATTGTCTGCCCGCGGCCGCTGATCTGAGTGTGCGTTCGGCCGGCACTCGCGACCCGGTGTCGGCGGCGCCTTTCGCAGCGCACAAGTTTCTGCAGATTTTTCTGCACTTTTTCACACATGCAACAGAGCAGACAAGACAAGTCTTTGTTTTATTTAAAAACACGACTTCTTATGTCTTATACAAGACCTCTTGTTGCTTTGCCAAAGCCTCTTTATACTTGAGCCCGTCACGATAGCCGCCCGGTTCCATTCATCGGTCGGCTTCCCGGGCGCCCGGTCTGCTTGCTGCCAACCGCTGCGACAGGCCCTCGCGGGTTTCGTGGATCGGCCCGCATCGGTTCATCGGCCGAAGGATGCCCGGACCGCACGGTCCGGCATGGGTGTCAGCACCGTTTCAGGAAGCTTTTCAAAGTCAGGGCTTACGGGTGGCGCAGGCTGCCTGTTCGGGTTGTTTTTTTCTTCGAGGACATGCAATGAGCACGAAAGAACAGGAAATCGCCAAGATTCAGAAGGATTGGGACGAAAACCCCCGCTGGAAGGGCATCAAGCGCGGCTACACCGCCGAGGATGTCTATCGCCTGCGCGGCTCCTTCCCGGTCGAGTACACGCTGGCCCGCCGCGGTGCGGAAAAGCTGTGGGATCTGGTGAACAACGAGCCGTTCATCAACTGCCTCGGCGCGCTGACCGGTGGTCAGGCCATGCAGCAGGTGAAGGCCGGCGTCAAGGCGATCTACCTGTCGGGCTGGCAAGTCGCTGCCGACAACAACTCGTACGAAGCGATGTACCCGGACCAGTCGCTGTACCCGGTTGACTCGGTTCCGACCGTCGTGAGCCGCATCAACAACAGCTTCAAGCGCGCTGACGAAATCCAGCACGCCAAGGGTGTTTACGCTGGCGACAAGGGCTACATCGACTATTTCGCCCCGATCGTGGCGGACGCAGAAGCCGGTTTCGGCGGCGTGCTGAACGCCCACGAACTGATGAAGGCCATGATCCGCGCGGGCGCCGCCGGCGTGCACTTCGAAGACCAGCTGGCCTCCGTGAAGAAGTGCGGTCACATGGGTGGCAAGGTGCTCGTGCCGACCCAGGAAGCCGTGCAGAAGCTGATCGCCGCCCGTCTGGCCGCCGACGTCTACGGCGTCCCGACCCTGATCCTGGCCCGTACCGACGCGGAAGCCGCCGACCTGCTGACCAGCGATTGCGATCCGATCGACAAACCCTTCGTCACCGGTGAGCGCACCGCCGAAGGCTTCTACAAGACCAAGAAGGGTCTGGAACAAGCCATCTCGCGCGGTCTGGCCTACGCCCCGTACGCCGACCTGATCTGGTGCGAGACCGGCACGCCTGACCTGGCTTTCGCCAAGGCTTTCGCCGACGCGATCCACGCCAAGTTCCCGGGCAAGATGCTGGCCTACAACTGCTCGCCGTCGTTCAACTGGAAGAAGAACCTCGACGACGCGACCATCGCCAAGTTCCAGCGCGAGCTGGGCGCGATGGGTTACAAGTACCAGTTCATCACCCTCGCCGGCATCCACAACATGTGGTACCACATGTTCGATCTGGCCCAGGACTACGTGGCCCGCGGCATGTCCGCCTACGTGGAAAAGGTTCAGGAGCCGGAATTCGCGGCCCGCGACCGCGGCTACACCTTCGTGTCGCACCAGCAGGAAGTCGGCACCGGCTACTTCGACGACGTGACCACCACCATCCAGGGTGGCACTTCTTCGGTGACCGCGCTGACCGGTTCGACCGAAGAAGAGCAGTTCCACTGAGATGGACCGGACCCGCGACAGCGGGTCTGCTGAAGTGAAAAAGCCGCCCGGCTCTCGCCGAGCGGCTTTTTTGTTTCCTTCTTTTTAATCCTCGACCGGCTGCGGCAGATCGGGAATGAAAGTGCCGCCGGATTCCCAGTAAGCCAGATCGCCGTAGGTGATCTTCAGCAGATCCACGAAGAGCCGCACCCGCAAGGGCAGATGGCGGCGTTGCGGAAACAGCGCATAGATGCCCATGGGCGGCGCCGCGAAATCGCCGAGCACTTCGACCAGCGCTCCGTTCGCCAGGTCCTCACGCACTTCCCAGTACGAGCGCCAGGCCAGCCCGAGCCCACTCAGTGCCCAGTCGCGCAGCACGGCACCGTCGTTGCATTCGACCAGATGGGTGATGCGCAGCGTGATCGGCTCGCCGTGCGCCATGAAACTCCAGCCACGGGCCTGCGAGCGATTCGGCCCGAGGCCGAGGCAACGGTGCTGCAGCAGGTCATACGGATGCCCGGGTTTGCCGAAACGGGCGAGGTAATCCGGGCTGGCGACGACGACGCGTCGCGTCTCGCCCAATTTGATACTGATCATGCTGGAATCAGGCAGGCTGCCGATGCGCACCGCGCAGTTGACGTTCTCGTTCACCAGGTTGACCATGCGGTCGGTCAGATCAAGCGAAATCTTGACCTCGGGATTCAGCGCCATGAAGCGCTTCACCAGTGGCGCCACGTGGCGCCGGCCGAAACCGGCCGGTGCGCTGACGCGCAACAGACCGGTGGCCCTCGCGCCGCCGGCGGTCACTGCAGCATCGGCACTCGCCAGCTCGTTGAGAATGCGCTGGCAATCCTCCAGATAGGCACTGCCTTCGTGCGTCAGCGTCAGCTTGCGCGTAGTGCGTAGCATCAATTTGACGCCCAGCCTCTCTTCCAGCGCATCCATGCGCCGCCCGATCACGGCCGGCTGCACGCCTTCGAGTTTCGCAACGGCCGAAAGACTGCCATGCGCCGCAACCGAAACGAAGGACTCTATCTCCTTGAAGCGATCCATTTTGTACTAAAAGTAAAAGATAAATGTACTTAAGGAAAGCTTAACGGATGCATAAGGAAAGTCTAGTATTTGTGCAGATGCAGCAATTCATGCCGGGCACAACCTGGTCTGATGCATCGGACGTTAGACCCCGGTCCTCCCGTCCGCACCGTGCGCAACCCGCCCGCTGCGGCACACCCGCCCGACGACGGCACCACCGCCGCCGATCGGGTGTGAGGGACGGCCAACCTGTCCGGAGCACGGAGCAAGAACGCTCACGTCATACCGGCTCTCGAACCGTTATCGGAGCGCACGCACATGACTATCGCTGAATCTGCAGACAAGCTGAACCGGGCCATGGATCTGCCCGCCGGTGTGAGCATCGCCGCTCCGGTCAGCGCCGAATACCAGACCATCCTGACCTTCGAAGCGCTGTCGCTGCTTGCCCAGCTGCACCGTCAGTTCGAACCGCGTCGCCGCGAACTGCTCGCCGCGCGGGTGACCCGCGCGGCCGAGATCGACGCCGGCAAGCCGGTCGATTTCCTGGCCGATACGCTGCACGTGCGCGAAGGCGACTGGAAGATCGCGCCGCTGCCGAAGGCATTGGAATGCCGCCGCATCGAAATCACCGGCCCGACCGAGCGCAAGATGATCATCAATGCGCTGAACGCCGGTGCCGACAGCTACATGAGCGATTTCGAGGATTCGAACTCGCCGACCTGGGACAACCAGGTGCAAGGCCAGATCAACCTGCGTGACGCCGTGCGCGGCACGATCAGCGTCGAGTACAAGGGTAAGACCTACAAGCTGAACGACAAGGTTGCCGTGCTGCAGGTGCGCCCGCGCGGCTGGCACCTCGACGAAAAGCACGTGACCGTCAACGGTCAGCGCGTGTCCGGTGGTCTGTTCGACTTCTGGCTGTACTTCTATCACAACGCCAAGGAACTGCTCGCTCGCGGCGCCGGCCCCTACTTCTATCTGCCCAAGCTGCAGAGCCACCGCGAAGCCCGCCTGTGGAACGACGTGTTCGTCGCCGCCCAGGAGATGCTCGGCATCCCGCGCGGCACGATCAAGGCCACCGTGCTGGTGGAAACGCTGCACGCCGCGTTCGAGATGGAAGAAATCCTTTACGAACTGCGCGATCACAGCGCGGGCCTTAACGCGGGCCGCTGGGATTACATCTTCTCCTGCATCAAGGTGCTCCGTAACGATCGCGATTTTTGCCTGGCCGATCGCAGCAAGATCACGATGACCGTGCCCTTCATGCGCGCTTACGCACTGTCGCTGATCAAGACCTGCCACAAGCGCGGCGCACCGGCGATCGGCGGCATGAGCGCGTTGATTCCGAACAAGAACGATCCGGACGCCAACGAAAAGGCGATGGCCGGCATCCGTTCGGACAAGCGCCGCGACGCCAATGATGGCTATGACGGCGGCTGGGTGGCTCACCCGGGCCTGGTGCAGGCAGCGATGGAAGAGTTCGTGTCGGTGCTCGGCGACAAGCCGAACCAGATCGAGAAGCAGCTCGACGTGAACTACGGCGCTGCCGATCTGCTCGACTTCCGTCCGGAAGGTCCGATCAGCGAAACCGGTCTGCGCACCAACATCAACGTCGGCATCCAGTATCTGGGTGCATGGATGGACGGCAATGGTTGCGTGCCTATCCACGGTCTGATGGAAGATGCAGCGACCGCCGAAATCAGCCGCGCCCAGGTGTGGTCGTGGATCCGCAGCCCGAAGGGCATCCTGGATGACGGCCGCAAGGTGACCGCCGACATGGTGCGCGGCCTGATCCCGCAGGAACTGGACAAGATCCGCGCCCTGCTGGGCGACGCCTACACGGAAACCTATGCCGCCGCCGCCAAGCTGTTCGGCGACATGTGCGTGGCCACCGAACTGGAAGACTTTCTGACGCTGCCGGCTTACGAACGCATGGAGTAAGCCTACCCCTTGCAGCATCACGGACGGCGCCCCAAAAGGGCGCCGTTTTTCGTTGTGGAAGACCTTCGTCGCATCGTCTCGTCCGACGCCGCCGACACGACGGACGAAAAAAAGCCCGCTCTGCGGCGGGCTCTCATCGGGCAGGACGACCAGCGATCGTCCGGACCGGGATTACTCCATCGGGGTGACCTTGCCCGGGGCGATCTTGCCGTCCGAGCGACCCTTCAGGTAGGCGTACAGGCTGTCGATCTTCTCGCCCTTGAGGAAGGGGTGCGGGGGCATGCCGCGGTCTGCGTGAGTGCCATCGACGACGATGCCGACGAACTCTTCCTTCGTGTATTTCTTCAGACCTTCGATCAGCGAAGGACCAACCATGCCTTCCTGGTTCGCGCCATGGCAACGCTCACAGGCGGCCGAACGCCACGTCTTCCAGCCCATCAGGGTCTTGGCGTCCACCTTGTTGCCCTCGGCAACCTTGTACGGTGCTTCCTGCGCCATCGCGGTCGAAGCCAGCGCGGCCAGCACGACGGTTGCCAGATGTTTGCGAATCACAATCAGCTCTCCTCAATTGATTGGTGGGTGTTGCAGTGGAAAAAAACGATCTTCCGGTCAAAAGGATTACATGACCTGCGTTGGACCGGGAATAAGTGTCGGCTTATGGCTGGCGCTTTCCTGAACTCGTAAGCTTACCGCGGCACTTCCATTAAAAAAAGGGTTGTTGCCCCTGAACTTGTCAGCGTCCGCCCGTCGATCCGAAACCGCCATCGCCTCGTTGCGATGCAGCAAAATCAAGCACTTCGCGCAAAGCCACCTGTACAACGGGCACCACGACGAGTTGCGCGATCCGCTCCAGTGGTTGGAGGACAAATTCGCTCGCGCCACGGTTCCACAGCGATACAAAAATTTGCCCCTGGTAGTCGGAGTCGATGAGCCCGACCAGGTTGCCCAGCACGATGCCGTGCTTGTGGCCGAGACCGGAGCGCGGCAGCACCATCGCAGCCAGTCCGGGATCTTCCAGATGAATTGCAATGCCGCTGGGCACCAGCAGCGTCTCGCCCGGACGCAACACGGTGGTCGTGTCTATGCAGGCGCGCAGGTCCAGACCGGCGGAACCGGGCGTTGCATAGGACGGCGGCAATTCGCGCAGCCGCTCATCGAGAATCTTATAGTCGAGAGTGGACATCTTCAGTCTTTCAGCAATCGGGAAATGTGTTCGAGGATGGCGCGCGCAATGACCGGCTTGGGCGCTCGCGCAAGAGGATGGCGACCTTCGGCGTCGTAGAGCACGACCGCATTGTCCTCGCCACCCAGGCCGTCGGCCACCAGATTACCGACGACCAGTTGCAGCTTCTTGGCCGCCCGCTTGGCTTGAGCATAGGTGTCGAGGTCATGGCTCTCGGCCGCAAAGCCAACGCAGAACGGTGCATCGGCGCGCGCTGCCACGTCGGCCAGGATGTCCGGATTGCGCACCATGTCGATCGACAGCGTCTCGGCGCTCTTCTTTATCTTGCGCTCGCTGGGTGCCGCCGGCCGGTAGTCCGCGACCGCGGCGACCGCAATGAATACATCGCAGGCGGCGTAGCGTGACAGCACGGCCTCGTGCATGGACAGCGCGCTGCTCACATCGACGCGCTCGACACCGAAAGGTTTGGCCAGCCCGGTCGGTCCGCTGATCAGCGTCACGTCCGCGCCTGCCCTCGCCGCCGCGCACGCCAGCGCGTAGCCCATGCGCCCCGAGCTCAGATTGGTGACGACGCGCACCGGATCGATAGCCTCGGCCGTCGGTCCGGCCGTGATCAGCACACGCCGGCCGGCCATCGCCTTCGGCGTGAAATGGGCGAGCACCGCATCGAGCAATTCGGCCGGCTCGACCATGCGACCGAGGCCGACCTCACCGCAGGCCTGCTCGCCCGCCGCCGGCCCGACGACAATGGCGCCATCGCCACGCAGCGTATTCATATTGCGGACGGTCGCCGGGTGTTCCCACATCTGCCGGTTCATCGCCGGCGCCACCATCAGCGCACACGCTGCGTCACGCGCGAGGCACAAGGTGCTCAGCAGATCGTCGGCACGACCCTGCACCAGCTTCGCGATGCAATCGGCGGTGGCGGGTGCGATCAGCAGCAACTGCGCGTCCCGGGTGAGATCGATGTGCGCCATGCCATTTGGCATGCGCGCGTCCCACAAGTCCGACCACACGGGCTCGCCGGTGATGGCCTGGAAGGTGGCCGCGCCGATGAAATGAGCGGCCGCTTCGGTCATCACGACGCGTACGCGCGCGCCCTGCTTGATCAGCAAGCGCGCCAGTTCCGCCGACTTGTAGGCCGCCACGCCACCGGTGACAGCCAGCACGATGGTGCGCCCGGACAGTTCCGCCTTTGCGTTCATGACAATGTAGTATCCTGCACCGAGTCGACGACGGATTGTAACGCGATGGCGATCAAGGACTGGAGCGCGGAACAGCGGCCGCGCGAGCGACTGCTGCTGCAGGGCGCCGAGGCGCTGTCGTCGGCCGAACTGCTGGCCATCTTCCTGCGCGTCGGCGTCAGCGGGAAATCGGCGGTCGATCTTGCGCGTGACCTGCTGGCGCATTTCGACGACAGCGTGACCTGCATGGCCAGCGCCAGCATCGGCGAACTGTGCCGGGTCAAGGGGATGGGGACAGCCAAGGCGGTACAGCTGAAAGCAAGCTTCGAACTGGCACGCCGCGCACTGGGTGAGCAATTGAAGGAGCGCGACGCACTGACCTCACCGCAGGCGGTACGCGACTGGCTCAAGCTGCGCCTGAGTGGTCTGGCGCACGAAGTGTTCATGGTGCTGCTGCTCGATGCGCAGAACCGGCTGCTGCAGGCGGTCGAACTGTTCCGCGGCACGCTGACGCAGACCAGCGTGTATCCGCGCGAAGTTGTGAAACTGGCACTGGCGCACAATGCGGCGGCCGTCATCCTCGCCCACAATCACCCGTCCGGCGTGGCGGAACCGTCCCGCGCGGACGACCTCCTGACGCAATCGCTGAAGCAGTCCCTGGCGCTGGTCAACGTGCGCGTACTCGACCATGTCATCATCGGCAGCGGCGCGACCTGCTCGTTTGCCGAGCGCGGAATTCTTTGAAGAACTTGAACAAAACCTGATACGTACTCTATAATCGCGAGCTTTTCCGATTCTGGAGCTCGAAACATGTCCCGCGTTTGCCAAGTTACCGGGAAGTCGCCGATGGTGGGTAACAACGTTTCCCACGCTAACAACAAGACCAAGCGCCGCTTCCTGCCCAATCTCCAGCAACGCCGTTTCTGGCTGGAGTCCGAAGGCCGTTTTGTCAGCCTGCGCGTCAGCACCAAGGGTCTGCGCACGATCGACAAGAAGGGCATCGAAACCGTGCTCGCCGAAATTCGCGCACGCGGCGAAAAGATCTGAGATTTCCGGCCACGCCGGAACAATGCAATCCGGCTCAGCCGGCATAGACAGGAAGGAAAGACGTCATGGCCAAGGGCGGACGCGACAAGATCAAGCTGGAATCCACTGCCGGCACCGGTCATTTCTACACGACCACGAAGAACAAGCGCACCAAGCCTGAAAAGATGGAGATCATGAAGTTCGATCCCAAGGCTCGCAAGCACGTGATGTACAAGGAAACCAAACTCAAGTGAGGCTTCCTCGCCGCCTGGCGTAGTGCCCGGGCCGCAATAAAAAACCCGCCGATGGCGGGTTTTTTATTGCCCGCTCGGAACGCAGGCAGCTTGCGCAGCGCCGTCCGGCGCTCCGCACTTCTGGATCAGCAGACGACCGTTTGCGCCTCGCCCTCGCCGCAGCGCTCGATGCGACCGATGCGATAGACGGTCTCGCCAGCCGCACTCAGCGACTGCGTCGCACGGTCGGCATCAGCGGCCGACACGATCACCACCATGCCGATGCCGCAATTGAACACGCGGTACATCTCCTGCGCCGCCACGTTTCCGGCCTCGCGCAGCCAGGCGAACAGCGGCGGCAGCGTCCACGAGGACGCGTCGATGTGCGCCGACAGCCCTGCCGGCAGCACGCGCGGCACGTTGTCGAGCAGACCGCCGCCGGTGATGTGGGCCATGCCCTTCACCAGCCCGGGCGCTTCCTTCATCAGCGCCAGCAGCGGCTTCACGTAGATGCGGGTCGGTTCGAGCACGGTTTCGCGCAGCGTGCGGCCATGAAAATCGGCATTCAGGTCCGGCGCGTCGCGTTCGAGGATCTTGCGCAGCAGCGAGTAGCCGTTCGAATGCGCGCCGCTGGAGGCCAGGCCGAGCACCACGTCGCCCTCGGCGATGGTTTCGCCGGTGATCAGCTGGCTTTTCTCGGCGATGCCGACCGCAAAGCCCGCGAGGTCGTATTCGCCAGCCGGGTACATGCCGGGCATTTCGGCCGTTTCACCACCGATCAGCGCACAGCCCGCCAGTTCGCAGCCGCGGGCGATGCCGCCGACCACGCGCGCCGCCGTGTTGACGTCGAGCTTGCCGCAGGCGAAGTAGTCGAGGAAGAACACCGGTTCGGCGCCCTGCACCAGAATGTCATTGACGCTCATCGCCACGAGATCCTGGCCTACCGTGTCGTGACCGTCGAGCTGGAAAGCGAGTTTCAGCTTGGTGCCCACACCGTCGGTGCCGGACACCAGCACCGGCTCGCGGTAGTTCTTCGACACCTCGAACAGCGCGCCGAACCCGCCGATGCCGCCGATCACCTCCGGGCGCATCGTGCGCTTGGCCAGCGGCTTGATGCGCTCGACCAGCGCATCGCCGGCATCGATATCCACACCGGCAGCGGCGTAACTGAGGGGAGCGCGGGAATCCTTGGATGAAGTCATGACGTATGAGGCGCCGGGCGCCGGGAAAACAGGATGAATGAACGGGAGTGCAGCGGAATCTTGCTAAACTGCGGGGCGTTTTTGCACCGCATTCGCGCATTCCGCCCCAAGGGTGCGCATTCTACCCCGGCCCGCACCCCGCCATGACCCCTCCCGGCATCAACCGCAAACAAACCCTGCTGTGGGCAGGCGTCGGCGCGGCCATCGTAGGGCTGCTGTGGCTGCTCGGGCCGACGCTGTCGCCCTTCATGCTTGGCCTGGTGCTGGCCTACATCTTCGAGCCTCTGGTCGAGCGCCTGTCTCGAAAGCGGGTGCCGCGCACGCTGGCCGTCGTACTGGTCATCCTGCTGGTGATCAGTCTGGTGGTTGGCCTCATCCTCATTCTCGTACCGGTCATCCAGCAGGAGGTGCGCACGCTGATCGAACGCCTGCCCGCCTACCTGACCGCAGCGCACCAAAAGCTGGTGCCCTGGCTGCAGCAGCATTTCGGCATCACGCTGCAACTCGACGTGGATAGCCTGAAGCGCTTCATCGCGAAGAACTGGAGCAGCGCGCAGGACTACCTGATGGTGGCGCTGGAATACGTGAGCAGCCAGGGCGCGGTCATCGTCGGCGTCGTTGCCAATGTGCTGCTGACGCCGGTCGTCATGTTCTACCTGATGCGCGACTGGCGCGACCTGCGCCATCGCGTTGCCAAGCTGGTACCGCGCCCGTGGCTGAACCGCACGCTGTCGATGGTCAACGAGATCGACGCGGTGCTGGCCGAATTCCTGCGTGGACAACTTTCGGTGATGGCGGCACTGGCGCTGTTCTACAGCGTCGGGCTGTGGATCGCCGGCGTCGATTACGCATTGCCGCTGGGCCTGCTGTCCGGCCTGCTCGGTTTCATTCCCTATGTCGGCTTCTCGACCGGACTGCTGCTGTCGCTGCTGGTGGCCTCCCTTCAATTCCAGGGCTGGCCGCCGGTGATCGGCGTGGCCATCGTCTACAGCCTGGGCCAGCTGCTGGAGAGCTTCCTGCTCACGCCCTGGCTGGTCGGCGAACGCATCGGCCTGCACCCTCTGGCGGTCATTTTCGCGCTGATGGCTTTCGGCCAGCTGTTCGGTTTCGTCGGCGTGCTGATCGCGCTGCCCGCCTCGGCTGCGCTGCTGGTCGGCCTGCGCGAGGTAAGACGGCACTATCTGGCCAGCCATTTCTACCAGGGCGACGCGCCCAAAATCATCGAATGATGCGTCAGCTCCTGCTCGACATCCGTCCGATCGCCGCTCCCAGCCTCAGCAATTTCGTGGCCGGCGCCAATCGCGACCTGCTCGCTCACCTGCGCACCATGACCGGCGACGAACCGGGTGCGTCGGTCTATCTGTGGGGCGACAGCGGCAGCGGTCGCACCCATCTCTTGCGCGCGCTGGCGGCCGAATCGAAGGCGCGCGGGCTTTACCTCGAAGTTGACCAGATCAACTTCACGCTGCCGGACACGCTGATCGGTGCGCTCGAAGCGACGCACGCGAAACTGTGGCTGTTCGATGACATCCATCTGCTGGAGCCTGAGGCGCAGGGCGCGCTTTTCCGCGCGATCAATCTGGCCCAGGCACGCGGCATCACGGTCGTCGCCGCCGGCAACGGCGCGCCGCGCACGCTGCCCTTGCGCGAGGATCTGCGCACCCGCATCGGCCAGATGCTGCCTTTCTGTATCCAGCCGCTGCACGACGACGAGCGCATCGAACTGCTGCAGGCACACGCGGCCGCGCGCGGCATGAAGGTCGAACAGGAGGTGTTCGACTACCTGCTGCGTCACGGCCGACGCGACATCCGCTCGCTGCTCGGCATCCTCGACCTGCTCGACGAACATTCGCTGACCCGCCAGCGTCCGGTGACGCTGCCGCTGCTGCGCGAGGTCATGCAGACCCGACTGATCTGATACGGATACCGCAATGGAACTGGTACTTTTCGACCTCGACAACACCCTGCTCGCCGGCGATTCGGACTTCGAGTGGGCGCAATTCCTGATCTCCAAAGGCGTACTCGACCGCGAACTGTACGAAGCGCGCAACGCGACCTTCTACGCGCAGTACAAGGCGGGCACGCTGGACATCCACGAATTCCTCGACTTCCAGCTGGCGCCGCTGTCGCGCCACCCGCGTGCCGAGCTGGACGCCTGGCATGCCGAGTTCATGGTGCAGCAGATCCGCCCGCGCCTTACCGACGGTGCGCGCGGCCTGGTGAATGGCCACCTGGAAAGTGGTGCCCTGTGCGCTATCGTCACCGCCACCAACAGCTTCATCACCGGTCCGATTGCACGCGAGCTGGACGTGCCGCATCTGGTTGCCACCATCCCCGCGCAGCAGGACGGCGAATTCACCGGCAAGCCGCGCGGCACGCCGGCTTTCCGCGAGGGCAAGATCGAGCGCGTCGAACGCTGGCTGGAAGAGCTCGGACTGTATTTCGGCAGCTTCCGCCGCACCACCTTCTACAGCGACTCGTTGAACGATCTGCCGTTGCTCAGCCGGGTCACCAATCCGGTGGCGGTCGATCCGGACCCGACGCTGGACGCGCACGCGCGTGCGCACGGGTGGCAGATCATGCATCTGCACACCGGCACCGCCGTACCGGACGAGGTCTGAGCGTACACATGGAGCGCAATACGCGTCAGCGCACCGCGATACTCGGCGCCATCGAAGCGGCCGGCCGGCCGCTTTCGCCGGCCGAACTGCACGCGCTGGCGCGCAGCGAAGCACCAGCGCTCGGGCTCGCGACTGTGTATCGCAACATCAAGCTGCTGCTCGAAGAAGGCCGCATCCGCGAAGTCAGCCTGCCGGGCGAAGCGCCGCGTTACGAGGTGGCCCACCTTGGCCACCATCATCACTTCAAGTGCCTGCAGTGCGACCGCGTGTTCGACATCGCCGAATGCCACACCGACTGGAATGCACTGGCGCCCGCCGGTTTCTCGGTCGAGGCGCACGACGTGACGCTGTTCGGCCGCTGCAGCGCGTGCAGCGGAAAAGGAAATGCGGACGGTGCGCCCTCAGCCGGGCACACGCATCCGCACGACCACGATCACACGCACTGACGGCGACGGCCGAGCGCGCCCACCAGTCCGACGCCGGCGAGCAGCATCGCCCACGTTGCGGGTTCCGGAACCGGCGCCATCAGCGCGCCGACCGCGTCTTCGAATGCCGCTTCTTCCAGCCCGTTGTTGAATGCGATGTAGAACGGCGACGACGCCAGCACGCCGTTCGCTTCGAGCTGCAGCGTGATCAGGTAGGCACCGGCCAGCGCGCGGTCCGTGCCGCCGATCGAGAAGTCCAGGTGCGAGTGGATGTCGCCGGCGCCGGACACCTGGGCGATGGCCCCCGCCGGATCGGTGACCGCGCCGTAGCCGAATGAAGTGATCGTACCCAGCACGTCCTCGATCGACACGAAAACCGACGGACCGCTGCTCGTCCACATCGAACCGTTCCACGACTGCAGCACGCCCAGGCCGCGGTAGCCGACGACCCGCCCGACGTCGAGCGCGCCCTCTTCCGCAACGAAGCCCGGGTCGTCGGTCTTGAACAGGCCGCCGCTGAAGTCGCGGAAATCCGCTTCGAACAGGCGGTAACCATTGGCGGCAATCTGCGCCAGCCCTTCGGGGTCCACCACCAGTGCGCCCGCCGCCATGCCGACCTCGATATCGCCGGCGTGATCGGCGGCCTGCGCGGTCACGCCGAGCTGTATTGAGAGAAAGGCGGTCATGCCGAGCGCACGCAGCGCAGAACCGGGTCCGGAATGTTTCATCGCTTGCTCCTTGGTGAGGACGGAATGGGATAGGACATCTCCGTTAACGATAACGCGATACTATTAGCAATAGCAATCATCGCCCCTCCCGCTGCAGCATGTCCTCTCGATCCGTCCGTCCTCGCCCGAAGGCGATCCGGCCTCCCGGCCTCGTCGTACGCCTGTCCATACTTGTGCTCTCCGCGTGCTGCCGCTGCGCGCAAGCGCAGGACGTCGCCGACAGCCCCGACGCCATCGAACTGCCCGCCATCCGCGTCGAGGACAGCCGAACGCCGGACGGAGCGAACGAAGCGGGCGCGTCCACACTGCGCGGCGAGGCGCTGCGCAACCGCAAGGGCGCAACGCTGGGCGAAACCGTGGGCGACGAAGCCGGCGTGCACAACGCCTCCTTCGGCACCGGCGTCGGCCTGCCCGTCATCCGTGGCCTCAGCGGTGCGCGGGTGAAGGTACTGAGCAACGGCGGCGGCACGCACGACGCGACCACCTTCAGCCCCGATCACGCATCGACCGCCGATACAGCCGTGGCGGATTCGGTGCGCATCCTGCGCGGCCCGGCCACCATCCGCTACGGCGGCGGCGCCATCGGCGGCGTGGTCAACGTGGCTGACGAACGCATCCCGACGCGCCTGCCGCAGAAGGCGCTCAGCGGCGCAGTCAACCTCGGCTACAACACGAACGCCTCGGAACGGATCAGTTCGCTGCGTCTCGACGGCGGCCGCGGCCCGTTCGCACTGCACGCCTCAGCCAGCAGCCGCGATCGCGGCGACGCCCGCATCGCCGGCTGCGCCGTCAACGACGACGCCGTACAACAGCAGTTCGGCCTGATCAACACGCGCAACAGCTGCGGGCGGCTGTACAACAGCGATGCGCGTGCCGCCGCCGGCACGCTGGGCGGCAGCGTGTTCATCGGCAACGCGCTGCTGGGCGCCGCCGTGAATAACGCGTCGAACGACTACGGCATTCCACCCGCCCCCGGCCACTCGCACGGCGGCGACGACCGGGTGCGCATCGTGATGGACAACCGCCGCGTCAACACCCGTGCCGAGTGGCTGGGCGAAGGCTGGCTGCAGTCGCTGCGCTACACCGGCGCGCACGTCGATTACCGACACGACGAAGTCGATCAGGGCGCCGTCGCCACCACCTTCCGCAACAAGGCGATCGAGCAGCGCATCCAACTGGAGCACGCCTTCGGCGAACACCTCGGCGGCACGGTCGGCGTGCACCACACGCGGCGCGACTTCTCGGCGCTCGGCGCCGAAGCTTTCATTCCGCAGACCTCGATGCGCAGCTCCGCGCTCTACGCAACGCAGCATGTCGACATCGCCAGCCTGCGCTTCGAACTGGGCTGGCGCGGCGAAATGACGCGCATGGAAGCCGGCGACCGCGAACTGGCCGGCGGCTTCGCGGTGAGCTTTCCGCGGCGCCACATCAACGCGCAGAGCACTTCCGCGTCGCTGCGCTGGCAGGCTGCCGATGCGCTGAGTTTCACTGTCAGCGCCGCACACGCCGAACGCGCGCCCGAAATCCACGAGCTCTACTCGCTGGGCGCCCACCTCGCCACCCGCACCTACGATCTGGGCGACCCCAGCCTGAACAAGGAGGGCGCGCGCTCGATCGACCTGTCGGCGCTGTACGAGGATGCGCGACTGCGCGCCGCGGTCAGCGTCTATGCCAACGACGTCAGCAACTACATCTTCCAGCGCAGCGAGGCCTTCTTCTACGACACCGCCGAAGAGCAGTTCCGCTTCGCCTGCGTCCGCCTGGAAGAGTGTCTGCAGGTGGTTCAGTACGCGCAGAGCCGCGCCAAGCTGCGGGGCTTCGAGGCGGAACTGGCGTTGAAGTGGGCAGCCAGCCGCTTGGGCGATGTCGAGTGGTCGGTCTTCGCCGACGCCTTGCGCGCCCGGCTGCCGACGCTCGACGAGGACGTACCGCGCATGCCGCCGCTGCGCTTCGGCACACAGCTGGCGGTAAGCAAGGGGGCGTGGTCGGGGCGGGTGCGCGTCACGCGACAGGCGGCGCAAGACAGGCCAGGCGCCAACGAAACCGCCAGCGACGGCTACACCCTGGTCAGCGCCAACCTGAACCACGTGCGTCCGCTCGACGGCGGCCGCACGCTGACGCTGTACCTCAAGGCGCGCAATCTGCTCAATGCCGAAGCACGCAACCCGGTGTCCTTCCTGCGCAGTTTCTCGCCGGAGCCGGGGCGCAGCGCGGAAGCCGGCCTCAGTCTCAGCTTCTGACCCGACGCGCCAGCGAAGTCGTCAGCACGAGACCGGCCACCATCAATGCCCAGCTCGACGGCTCGGGCACCGGCAGGCTGACGCGCGACATGAAGGCGGTTTCGTACTGCTCGGCACTGAGGCCGTAGTTGAACACCACGTGGAAAGGGTCGGAATCGACGTAGCGTCCGCGGCCACCTATCGACGTCGCGTCGGTCAGTTGCAGCGTCACCATGTAGGCGCTGGACGGTGCCGCGCCTTCGATGAACCAGTCCAGGTGCGCGTGAAAGCCGCCATTGGCGTTCGCGTCGTCTATCGTCGCCGCGACGGGGCCTTCGATGCCGGCGCCGGTAAACAGCGTGCCCTGCGAATAGAACTCGAAATTCGCCGCCGCACCCGGCGGTGCCAGGCGCGGATTGATCAGCGACTGGATGTAGGCGTTTGCCACGGCCGGCGGCACCGCGCCGTACAGGCGGATGCCGACGCCGTCATCGGCGGCCGACCACGCGCCGCTGGCCACATCCCACTGCAGCAGATTGCCGACCGCCTTGAAACCGATGAAATCGCGGGCGCCGCTGGCACCGGACAGGCTGCCCGGGAAAGCCTGGAAACCCGGATCGTCGGTGCTTTTCGGCCCGCCCTCGAAGTCGCCGAAGTCGCCCGGGAACACCATGTATCCGGTGTGAACATCGATCGGCAATTGATCGAACGGCAGGTCGCCGTAGGCCCCGACCGTGATCCTGCTGCCGGCCACCGGCCCCTGGTCGAGCCCGATGGCGACGTCGAAGTGGATGGCCTGTGCCGCGCCGACGTGGAAGGACAGCAGTGCTGCAGCAAGGTGCATGAAGCGTATGGGCGCGCGCATGAGAGGTCTCCCGATGATCAGCCTTTAATGATAATGCAATCTCCTTTACAAAAAGACCCAACCCCCTTATCTTTTGATATTCGATTATCAATAAAAGGGGAACACCTTGAAGATCCACATCCTGCTCGCCATCGCCGGCCTGATGTCCGGCGGCCTCGCACACGCCAGCGAACCGCTGCGCGCCGATGAAGGCATCGGCTTCTACATCGGCATCGACAGCCTGGCGACGATTGCCAGCGGCACCTATGCCGGCCTGGCCAATCCGAACTACGGCCGCCTCACCTATCTGATGGAGCACGGCAACCACTTCCACGGCATAGGCGCCTACAGCTATACCGGCAGCGCCGCCGCGCCGGTCATCAACGGCAGCAACGCCAACAACCGCATTCCGGAACTGTCGGCACGCATTTCGCCGCTGCCCGGCACGCTCGCGCTGAGCGCAGGCAGCGGCGATTTCACCGGCAAGCTGGTCAGCGGCGTGCTCGGCGACGGCGTCGCCCATCACGATTACAGCTACCTCGGCACGTCGTCCATCCAGTCGCTGGCCGATGGCGTGGCGGGCAGCGCCGAGGCGGTGCTGTACGCGAGCAGCGCCAACCGCTGGAACGCGCAGCTCGACGGCGTGCAGGTCGCGCTGAAGCTGGAGTACATCACGCCGGGTCTGAAGGTCGCCGCCAATGGCGACATGGATCTGTTCGACGGTGGCAATCTCTACCTGCTCGGCGACAGCAACGGCTTCGACTTCGTGCCGACCTTCTACACCGACGCGGCCGCGGCGGTCGGCACCTACACCGCGCAGTTCTCGCTGGTGAATCTGGGCAGCAATACCGCCGTGCGCGACGGCGGCACCTTCTACATCGACTTCGCCGTTGCGCCGCCGGTGCCTGAACCGGCGAGCTGGGCCATGCTGCTCGGCGGTCTGCTGATGCTGGGCACGGTCGCCGCGCGACGCGCGCGCTGAGGACGAGGCAGGCGGGCACGCCCCGCCTGCAAGCACCATGAACATTCGATTTCAGCCCCCTGCCCCCGCGACATCCTGTTCCCGTGCCGTCGGCGCCGGTACGCTGCCCGACCTGGCGCAGGTCTTCGATCCGGCCGTCAATCTGGTGCGTCTGCGGCGCCCGCTGCCGCCCGGCCTGACCGGCTACCTGGACGCCGCCCACGCCAGCGGCGCACTCGGCAGCGGACGGCACGCGGTGATCGACGCCGGCAGCCCGCTGCCCACCGGCACGCTGCCCGAACTGCCGGGGCGCGACATCGTCGATGCCGACGTGCAGTGTCTGTCCGAACTGCTGGCCGACCTCACTGGCTGTACGCGGGTCGGCGTGCGCATCGAAGTGCTGGACCGCGCCATGTGTCCGCGCTGGCACGTCAACCGCGTCGCCCTGCGCCTGCTCTGTACCTGGATCGGTCCGGCCACCGAATGGCTGGACGAGCGCTGCGCCGACCGCAGCCGCCTCGGCAGCGACGACGTGATGACCGACGCCAGCGGCATCGGCCGCGCTGCAGCCGGCGACATCGTGCTGCTCAAGGGTGAGCTGTGGCCAGACAACGCCGGCCGCGGCGTCATCCATCGCTCACCCCACCTCGAAGCAGCGCACCGGCTGCGCATCGTCGCCGCCTTCGACGCGGTGTTCTGAATACGGAAACCACACCACCATGAACGAACGACTTCCGGTCACCGTCCTGTCCGGCTTCCTCGGCGCCGGCAAGACCACCCTGCTCAACCACGTGCTGTCTAACACCGAAGGCCGCCGCGTCGCGGTCATCGTCAACGACATGTCGGAGGTGAACATCGATGCCCAGCTGGTGGCGCATGGCGCACAGCTGTCGCGTACCGACGCCCGCATGGTCGAAATGTCGAACGGCTGCATCTGCTGCACGCTGCGCGAAGACCTGCTGATCGAGGTATCGCGGCTGGCGCGCGAAGGCCGCTTCGACTATCTGCTGATCGAATCGACCGGCATTTCCGAGCCGCTGCCGGTGGCCGAAACCTTCACCTTCGAAGACGAGGACGGCAGCAGCCTGTCATCGGTGTCGCGGCTGGACACCATGGTGACCGTGGTCGATGCGTACAACTTCCTGCGCGACTATTCGAGCCAGGACATGATCGCCGAGCGCGGCGAATCGCTCGGCGACGAAGACCAGCGCACGGTGGTCAACCTGCTGGTCGACCAGGTCGAGTTCGCCGACGTGATCGTGCTGAACAAATGCGACCTGGTGAGCGATGCCGAACGCGAGCGACTGCTCGCCATCCTGCGCGCACTGAACCCGCGCGCCGACGTGATCGAATCGACCGAAGGCCGCGTGCCGCTGGACCGCATCCTCGACACCGGCCGCTTCGACTTCGACGCCGCCGCCGAAGCGCCGGGCTGGCTGCAGGAAATGCGCGGCACCCACGTGCCGGAATCCGACACCTACGGCATCCGCAGCTTCTCGTGGACCGAGCGCCGGCCCTTCCATCCGCAGCGCTTCTGGAATCTGATCCACGACGAATGGCCCGGCGTCATCCGCAGCAAGGGCTTCTTCTGGCTGGCCAGCCGCATGGACTTCGCCGGCGAATGGGCGCAGGCCGGCGGCATCTGCCGCAACCGCCCGGCCGGCCTGTGGTGGGCGGCGGTGGATCGCGCCAACTGGCCGACCGACCTCGACTACCTGAAGCAGATCGAAGCGCGCTGGCTGGCGCCCTTCGGCGACCGCCGGCAGGAACTGGTGTTCATCGGCATGGACATGGACGAGGCGTGGATACGCCAGCAGCTCGACGCCTGTCTGCTGACCGACGCCGAAATGGCCGCCGGCTCGTCCGCCTGGCGCGACCTGCCCGATCCTTTCGACCCGTGGTCGCTCGCTGCGGCCGACGACGAGCCGGAGCAAGGCACCTAGCGCGGCGTAGGCGGGGTCTCCGCCAGGCCCAGGCGCCGTTCGGTCACCCAGGGCACCAGGCCGACCTCGGAGGCGAGTTTCACCAGTTCGATGTCGGAGCTGACGTCGAGCTTGCGTCGCGCGGTGCTCAGCTTGTTGGCCACCGTCTTCGGGCTCAGGTTGAGCTGTTCGGCGATGGCGTCGATCGAGTGGCCGGACACCAGCAGGCGGCACATTTCGAATTCGCGCGGCGTCAGGTAACCGAACAGCTTGGATTCCGGCAGGTAGTGCGAGAAGGCCACGCTTTCCGCCACCTGCCGGCTCAGCACGCGCTTGCCGCGCGCCACCGACTGCACCGCGTCGACCAGCTGCTCGGCCGGGCTGTCCTTGGTCAGCACACCGAGCGCGCCGGCGTCCAGCGCCTGCTGCACCACCGTCGGGTGCGAGCACATCGTGAACATGAGCACCTTGGCCTGTTCGTCGAAGGCGACGATGCGCCGCGTGGCTTCGATGCCGCTGGAGCCGGGCAACATGATGTCCATCACCACCACGTCCGGCGCGTGCTTGCGATAGGCGGCATAGGCCTCGTCGGCGGTGCCGGCTTCGGCCGCCACCAGCAGCGCCTCGTTCATCTCCAGCAGCGCGCGGTAACCGGTGCGCACTACCGCGTGGTCGTCGACCAGAAGGATGCGGGTCTGTCGGTTGTTCATGCGGTGATCTCCTGTTCGTTGCGTGCGAAGGGCAGCCGCACGGTGACGCGCCAGCCGCCGCCGGTAGCCGGGCCGGCGCTGCAGACGCCGCCCAGCGCGAGCGCGCGTTCGCGCATGCCCAGCATGCCCAGCCCGGCGACGCCGGTCGGTATGCCGTGCGCACTGCCGTTGTCCCAGATGTCGAGCTTGAGCACGCGGCCATCACTGCCCTGCTCGGTGCTCACGCCGATCAGCAGGCGCGAGCAGTCGGAGTGCTTGAAAGCATTGGTGACCGCTTCCTGCACGATGCGGTAGGCGCTGGCCTCGACCGTCGGTCCGGCGTCGGCCGATTCGCCTTCGAGGTTGAGCACCAGTTCGAGCGGCCGCGGCGCCTGCGCGCTGCGCTGCTCGACCAGCTGGCGCAGCGCGTTGTACAGGCCGAGCGCGTCGATCTCGACCGGGTGCAGCGATTCCAGCTGCACGCGCACGCGGCCCAGCAGCTGCGCCAGATGTCCGCCCAGCGCCTCGGCGCTGCCGCGGTAACGAGCCAGTGCCGGCTCGTTCCGGCAGGCGGCCGACAGCACCGCGACATGCGGCTGCATGGCCACCATATAGGTGCTCATTTCGTCGTGCAGATCGCGCGCGATGGCGCGCCGCGTCTGCTCTTCCATCACCATGATCTTGCGCAGCAGCGCCGAGCGCTCGCGGCTCACTTCGGCCAGCGAATTGGCCATCCGGTTGAACGAGGCCGACAGTTCCGCCAGATCGGGCAGGCGGAAGGCCGGCAGGCGCGCGTCGAGGCGGCCCGATTCGATGTCGCGCAGCGCGGTGCGCAGCGCGTGCACCGGTTCCAGCGCGCGGCAGATGGCCCAGTACAGCAGCAGGCCGAGCAGCACGCTGTAGGCCACCGTCAGATAGCTCAGTCGCTTGAAGCCTTCCCACTTCTCGCGCATTTCGTCGGACGGCATCGGCGACACGCGATAGAAGCCGGCGATCTCGCCATTGAGCCGCCACGGCTTCATGCGCACTGTGCCGTCGGCCTGCACCGGCGCCTCGTCCGGCGCCGGCCAGCCACTGGCACCTCGGGTGTCGGACGAGGCGAGCACTCGACCGGCAAGGTCGAGCACGTCGATGCGCACGTGGCGGATGTCCTTCATGCGCTGCACGCGTTCGAGCAGCGAGTCGAGCATGGGCGAGCGGCCGTCGCCGGCGTTCAGCGGCATGTCCTCCGGCAGCAGCAGCAACACCAGCCGCGTACCCGACTCGATCTCCTCGACCGAGTCGCTGCGCCAGGCCTTGTAGTGCAGGAAGCCGTGCGTCAGCAGCAGCAGGCACATGAGCACAAGCACGATCAGCAGCAGGCGGTTCTTCAGTGTCATTCGGCAGGGATGGAAGTGCGGCGGGACGTCCGGCTTCAGGGGTGCCGGAGCCGACGATGGTAGCGCCGGAGCCGAGGGACAAAATCCCCTCGTTGCAATGCGCCGCGCACCGCAATCGCTGCACTGCACATTCCTATAGTTCGCTCGACCGCAGCGCTGGCCGACTGTCAACGACAGCGTCCGCGGTTGCGATCTCCGGGCCCGCAGGTCTGTTCTGGTCCGGCTCCCGGATCGCATGAAAGCGAATGCGCGTATCCCCACGCGCCCCACCCAAGGAGGAGAAAACCGCTATGTCACTGAAAAGAGCAACCGGCCGGACCGGTCTGCACAAGAAACGTCTGAGCCGCGCCGTCGCCACCGCGATCGCCGGTTTCGCGCTGGCGTCCGCATCGGGTGCCGCGCTCGCCAACGCCGAGCTGATCAAGCTGTCGCAGGACGATCGTCAGTGGGTCATGCAGGGCAAGGACTACGACCACAGCCACTACAGCGGCCTGAAGCAGATCAACCGCAGCAACGTGAAGAACCTGAAGGCCGCGTGGACCTTCTCGACCGGTGTGCTGCACGGCCACGAGGGTGGTCCGCTGGTGGTGAACGGCATCATGTATATCCACACGCCCTTCCCGAACATCACCTACGCGATCGATCTCGACAACCCGAACAAGATCCTGTGGGAACACAAGCCGAAGCAGGACGCATCGGTCCGCGCAGTCGCCTGCTGCGACGTCGTGAACCGCGGTCTGGCCTACGGCGACGGTAAGATCTTCAAGACCCAGCTCGACGGCCACATCGTTGCGCTGGACGCCAAGACCGGCAAGGAACTGTGGAAGATGGAGAACTCCGACCCGAAGGTCGGCTCCACGCTGACGCAGGCACCGATGGTGGTCGAGGACATGGTCATCGTCGGTTCGTCGGGTGCGGAGCTGGGTGTGCGCGGCTACGTCACCGCCTACCGCATCAAGGACGGCAAGCAGGTCTGGCGCGCCTACGCCACCGGCCCGGACGAGGACATCCTGCTGGCTGACGACTTCAACATGGCGAACCCGCACTACGGTCAGAAGGGCCTCGGCACCTCGACCTGGGAAGGCGACGCATGGAAGATCGGCGGCGGCACCAACTGGGGCTGGTACGCCTACGACCCGGAACTGAAGCTGATGTACTACGGCTCGGGCAACCCGGCACCGTGGAACGAAACCATGCGCCCGGGCGACAACAAGTGGACGATGGCCATCTGGGGTCGCGACGTGAAGACCGGCAAGGCCAAGTTCGCCTTCCAGAAGACGCCGCATGACGAGTGGGACTACGCCGGCGTGAACTGGATCGGCCTGTCCGACCAGGTGGTCAACGGCAAGAAGCAGAAGCTGCTGACCCACCCGGACCGCAACGGCATCGTCTACACCCTGAACCGCGAGAACGGCAACCTCGTTCGCGCCGACAAGATCGATCCGTCGGTGAACGTGTTCAAGGGCTACGACATGAAGAAGGGCGTGCCCATCCGCGACCCCGAGTACTCGACCCGCATGGACCACCTGGCCAAGGGCATCTGCCCGTCCGCCATGGGCTACCACAACCAGGGCCACGATTCGATCGACAAGAAGCGCGAACTGGTCATGCTCGGCACCAACATGATCTGCATGGACTGGGAGCCGTTCATGCTGCCCTACCGCGCAGGTCAGTTCTTCGTCGGCGCCACGCTGAACATGTACGCCACCCCGGGCAACAACGGCAACATGGGTCAGGTCAAGGCCTACGACGTCAAGACGTCGAAGTTCAAGTGGGTCAAGGACGAGAAGTTCTCGGTCTGGGGCGGCACCACGAGCACCGCGGGTGACCTCGTCTTCTACGGCACGCTGGACGGCATGATCAAGGCGGTCAACGCCGACAACGGCAAGACGCTGTGGGAATTCAAGCTCCCGTCCGGCGTCATCGGCCACCCGGTCACCTATGAGCACAAGGGCAAGCAGTACGTCGCCATCTACTACGGTGTGGGCGGCTGGCCCGGCGTCGGCCTCGTGTTCGACCTGACCGACCCGACCGCAGGTCTCGGTGCAGTGGGCGCCTTCAAGGAGCTCCAGCAGTACACCAAGATGGGCGGCGGCGTGATGGTGTTCTCGCTGTAAGACGTACCGGGCATGGCGCCACGCGCCATGCCCGTTTCAGGCAGGAGATCCACGATGAAACAGACCCTCATTGCAGCGCTGCTGTGCGCGCTCGGCGGCGTCGCGCACGCCGCCGGCACGCTCAAGGTGTGCGCGGCCGACAACGAAATGCCCTACGCCAACGAGCGGGGCGAAGGATTCGAGGACCGCATCGCCGAAAAGCTGGCGGCGGCCATGGACATGAAACTGGAGCGCGTCGGCTTCAGCGACCCGCGCTACGTGGTGCGCGACCTGCTCGACAAGGGCAAGTGCGACGTCATGCTCGGCGTCGATGCGGGCGATCCCCGCGTCGCCACGACCCGCGCCTACTACCGTTCGAGCTATGTGTTCGTCACCCGCGCCGATTTCGGCCAGGAGGTGACCGGCTGGGACAGCCCGGCGCTGCAGACCGCGCACATCGGCGTCATACCCGGAACGCCGGCTGAAGTGATGCTGGTGCAGCTCGGCCGCTATGCCGACAGCTTCCGCTACATGATGTCGCTCGGCGGCAACAAGGCACCGCGCAACCGCTACGTGCGCTACGACAGCGAAAAGCTGATCCGCGACCTCGCTGCCGGCGAGATCGACGTCGCCGTGGCCTGGGCACCGTCGGTCGCCCGCTACATCAAGAGCGCAGCGACGCCGCTGAAGGTCACTCAGGTACCGGCACAGGCCACGAAGTCGAATGGCGAACCGGTGCATTTCCACTTCGACACCGCCATCGCCGTGCGCAAGGACGACCGCGCACTGCTGGCCCGCATCGAAGCCGCGCTCGCGCGCAGTCGCGACGACATCGAGGGCGTATTGCGCGCCGAAGGCATACAGATTCTGCCGCCGCACCCGGTGGCCGAAGGAAACAAGGACAGCAAGGGATGAAGTTTCAAGTCAGCAAACTGGTCGCGGCAACCCTGATGGGTGGCGCCATCGCCACGGCGATCGCCGCCGGCAGCCCGCCGCGCTTCTACAACATCATCGAAGGTTCGCCGCTCGACTTCTCCGGCAAGGAGGAAAGTCCCGCAGTGAAGTCCTTCAAACAGACGGGCATCAACCCCTACAACACCGACGCCGCCAAGATCGCCGAAGGCGAGTCGCTGTACTCGACCGCCTGCTCGGGCTGTCACGGCCACCACGCCGAGGGCAAGCTCGGCCCCGGCCTGGCCGACGACTACTGGACCTACCCGGCGAATGCCACCGACGCCGGCCTGTTCTCCAGCATCTACGGCGGTCTGCAGGGAATGATGGGGCCGCAGAGCGGGCACCTGTCGCAGGACGAAATCCTGGTGATCATGAGCTGGATCCGCTCGGTCTACAAGGGCGATCCGGCCAAGGCGCTGTGGAAGCAGGCGAACTGAGGAAGGCGAAGTTTTCGGCCCGGCCCCGTCCGGGTCGTCACGTGCAGCACCCACATCACAACCACGGAGGAATGACAATGAAGATCCGCACCGCAGCCCGTCTTGCAGCCACTTCCGCACTCCTGCTGCTGGCCGGCGGCGCCCACGCCTACGACGGCACCAAGTGCAAGGCGGCCGGCGACTGCTGGGAGCCGAAGCCGGGCTATCCGGCCAAGGTCGCCGGCTCCAAGTACGACCCGAAGCACGACGCCAAGGAACTGTCCAAGCAGGGCGACTCCATCAAACAGATGGAGGCGCGCAATGCCAAGCGCGTCGAGCAGCTCAACGCCACCGGCACCTTCAAGTACGACGTCAACTGATCGTCGCGTCTTCCCGGCCGGACGAGCTCCCTCTCGTCCGGCCGGGTTCCCGAAGGCCACGCGGAACGCGGCGTGCTGCGCGCCGTCCGTCACGCCTTCCCAGCCGCGCCTTCGCGGCCAACCCGATCTGGAATCCCGGATGCACTCCGAACCTGTTAACCTGTCGGCATGGCGGGTCCGTGCGCTCGACTTCGAGCGCCAGCTCAACGCGGTGCTGGTCGGCATGCCGCGCACCGTGCGACTGATGACCATCGCCGTGTTCGCCCGCGGCCACGTGCTGCTCGAAGGCGATGTCGGCGTCGGCAAGACCACGCTGCTGAAGGCGGTGGCGCGCGGCATCGGCGGCGCCTACCAGCGCATCGAAGGCACCGTGGACCTGATGCCCGGCGACCTCGTCTATCACACCTACGTCGGCGACGACGGCCGCCCGCGCGTCGAGCCGGGCCCGCTGATCGCGCAGGGCAGCGAACTGGCGGTGTTCTTCTTCAACGAGATCAACCGCGCCCGCCCGCAGGTGCATGCGCTGCTGCTGCGCCTGATGGCCGAACGCACGGTGAGTGCCTTCAACCGCGAATACACGCTGCCCTGGATGCAGGTATTCGCCGACCGCAACCGGGTCGAACGGGAAGAAACCTTCGAGCTGCCCTCGGCCGCCCGCGACCGCTTCCTGCTCGAAGTGTCGGTCGAAGCGCCGGACGCGCGCGACCAGCTGCGCGGCCTGATGTTCGACACCCGCTTCCACGACGCCGACGCGCTGATCTCCAGCGTCGAACCCGGCATGCTGGACCACACGCGACTGAACGACGTCGCACAGTCCATCCAGGACACCGTGCAGTCCAGCCCGGCGCTCGACGACTACGGCGTCAACCTCTGGCTGGCAACGCGCCAGCCAGCACAGTACGGCGTGCAGCTGTCCGACGTCAACATCGACCAGTTCATCCTGTCCGGTGCCAGCCCGCGTGGCGTCGCCATGCTGGCACGCGCCGCCCGCGTGCACGCCTGGCTCGAAGGCCGCGACCGCCTGGTGCCGGAAGACCTGCACGCGGTGTTCTTCGAGGCCATTGCGCACCGCCTGTGTCTGAACCCGGTGTACGAGACGCAGCGCCCGCTGTACGCCCGCCCCTTCGTCACCGAGGTGCTGCGCCAGGTCGCCTCGCCATGACAGCGTCCGCGCTCGCTTACGCGCTGCGCTGGCGAAGTCGCGCGGTCACGCCGGGCGCGCACCGCGGCATGCTGTCCGGCCCGGGGCACGACTTCGAACGCAGCGTGCCGCTGACCGGCAACCGCGACGCGCGCCGGCTCGACCTGCGGGCGACGCTGCGCGACCCTTCGGAGCGCGTGTGGGTGCGGCTGTTCCGGCAGCAGGCCGTGGTGCCGGTGGTGGTGCTGGTCAACGTGTCGCGCTCGATGGACTACCGCGGCGCGACGCACCGGCATGCGCTCGCCGCCGAACTCGCCGAGGCGATTGCGCACGCCGCCTGGCGCATCGGCGATCCGTTCGCACTGATCGCCTGCGACCACCGCATCCGTGCGGAACTGGCGCTGCCACCCTGCCGCAGCGCCGCCGGCGCGCGCGCCGCGCTCGCCCGTCTGCGCGCGCACGTGCCGGATGGCGACGACAACAGCGCACTGCTCAAAGCCGCCCCGCTGCTGCCGCGCCGGCGCTCGCTGGTATTCCTGCTCACCGACGGCCACATGCCGGACGAGCGCCTGAACCGCGTGCTCGGCAGTCTCGCCCGCCACGACGTGGTCACCGTGGTACTCGGCGACAGCCGCGAACAGCACGCGTCTGCGCGCTGGGGCATCGCTCGCCTGCGCGACCTGGAGAGCGGCGCCGAGCGACTGCTGCTGCAGCGCCCGGCCCTCGCCCGCGCCTTCGACGAGGCGCAGGCGGCGCGGCGCGAACGGCTGCGCCATATCGCGCTGCGCCATGGACGCCCGCCGCTGTTCATCGACGATCGCATCGATCCGGTGCAGTTCAACCGCTACTTCCTGCAGACATGAAACGGTCCTCCGTCCCTGCACTTCTTTCCTTGCTGCTGTGCCTGTACGCCCTGCCGGCGATGGCGACGGTGACGCTGAAGCAGATCGAATGGCCGCGCAACTTCGGCTACCGCATCGGCGACACGCTGCCGGTCGCACTGACGCTGAGCGTGCCGCCCGGCTGGGCACCCGACCGCGACGGTCTGCCGGAGCCGGGCCAGGGCGACCGCCAGTTCGAACTGCGCAGCCTCACCCTCGCCGACGCGCCCGGGCGCTGTGCCGACTGCCGCGTCTACACGCTGGAATGGCAACTGATGAAGAGCGTGCGCGCGCCGCAGACGCTGCGCCTGTCTCCCACCGTGCTGCGTTTCCGCAAGGACAACGCGGTGGCCGAGATCAAGGTGCCCG
This sequence comes from Methyloversatilis sp., assembly GCF_965284615.1. GTDB lineage: Bacteria > Pseudomonadota > Gammaproteobacteria > Burkholderiales > Rhodocyclaceae > Methyloversatilis. Next base: position 1,399,652 of record NZ_OZ260098.1, on the reverse strand, counting down.
CCTTCGACTTGAGCACGGCGCCGCTGCTGCACTGGGCGTCGAAGAAGGACATTGTCAGCAGCGTGCATCCGGGTTACCGCGCCACCGCCTTCGACAGCGGCGCACCGCTCGCGCGTGCGCTGGGCTGGGCCGGTGCTGCGGCGGCACTGCTGCTGGCCGCGCTGTGGGTGGCCGGCCGGCTGGGCGCGCAACGCGCGCGCCCGTTCGCCCGCGCCTGGCGCAGCGTGCGCGCGCTGCGCGGCCGCGACGACGCGGAAGCGCTCGAACAGGCCTTCCGCGCGCTGCACCATGCGTGCAACGAAAGTGCCGGGCAGACCGTATTCGCGTCCACGCTGCCGGACTTCATCGCCGCCCACCCGGCCTTCGCCGACCAGGCACCGGCGCTGGAAGCGGCCTTCGCCGCCTCGCGCGCCTGCTTCTATGGCTTGCCGGCCGACCCGCGCTACACGCAGCCCGACGCGCTGCTGCCGCTGCTGGCGGCACTGCGCGACCGCGAGCGGCTCAGCATACGTCGGCGTCCGGTCAGCCCGTCCGCCGTCGTCGAAGCGGCGTGAGCGCAGCATGATGTCCTTGGATCATCCGCACTGGCTGTGGGCTGCGCTGCTGGCGCTGCTGCCGCTGCTGTGGCACGGCCAGCGCACGCTGCCGCACGGCTGGCTGCTTGGCGTGCCGGCCGATCCGGCGTCGCGCGCACTGGCCGTCTCGCTGCGCCTGCTGGGCGCACTGGCGGTGCTCGGCAGCGTGATTGCGCTGGCCGGTCCGCACCGTCAGGGCGAAGACGTCGAGCGCGTCGGCACCGGCGCCCACGTCGTCATCACGCTGGACCGCAGCGCCAGCATGAGCGATGGCTTCGCCGGTCGTGGCGCGCAGCAGGGCGACGAAGCCAAGGGCCGCGCCGCCGCCCGCCTGCTCGAAGACTTCGTGCGCGAGCGTCCGCGCGACCTGTTCGGCGTGGTGTCCTTCAGCACGGCGCCGGTGCATGGCCTCGAACTGACCGCCGACCACGACGCGGTGCGCGCCGCGATACGCGCGTCGGCCGCGCCCGGCGTCGGGCTGACCAATATCGCCGCCGGCCTGACGATGTCGCTCGAGCAGTTCCGCGACAAGCCGGTGACCGGCTCGCGCGTGGTGCTGCTGGTGTCCGACGGCGCCGCGCAGATCGACGTGCGCAAGCAGAACCAGATCCGCCGCCTGTTCGCCGAGAACCGCAGCGCGCTGTACTGGATCTTCCTGCGCACCGCCGGCGGCCGCGGCCCGTCCGACCCGCCGGACCCGGAAGCCGGCTTCGATCCGGCACCGGAGTACTTCCTGAACGAGTACTTCCGCGACCTCGGCGTGCCCTACCGGCTGTACGAAGCCGACACGCCGGACGCGCTCGCCCGCGCCATCGCCGACGTCGCCCGTCTGCAGAACCAGCCGCTGCGCTACCGCGAAACACCGCCGCGGCAGGACCTCGGCGGACTGTTCATCGGCATCGCCTTCGCCTGCAGCCTGCTGTTGCTGGCCGCCCGCACTTTCGAGGTTCCCGCATGGTCCCGCTGATGTCGCCGTCCGCACTCCTTCACCTGCTGCGCCGCCGCTCGGCCGCACTGCTCTACCTGCTGGCCGCACTCGCCGCGGCCGCCAGCCTGCACGCACTGTGGCAGGGCTGGCGGGCGCACGATGCCAACCGGCAGATGCGCGACGGCGTGGCCGACGCCGGCGCGCCACCGATGGTGCTGTTCGCCCGCGCCGTGGCGCTGGACCGGAAGCGCGATAACGACGCGGCACTGGCCGCCTACAGCGAAGCCGAGGCACAGGCCGAACTGCGCGGCGATCCGCTGCTGGCGCGTGCCGCCCGGGTCAATGCCGCCAACATCTATCTGCGGCGAGCGATCGAGGTGGCCACCGGCGAAGGTGCGGCTGCGCGCGCCATCACCCTGGTCGAACTGGCCAAGACCGGCTACCGCCGTGCGCTGCGCGAACAGCCGGAGGACTGGGGCACGCGCTACAACTTCGAACTGGCGCAGGTGCTGGTACCCGACTACGAAGTGCGCAACTGGCGCAAGGACGGCAAGGAAACCAAGGTCGATGACGACGCGCTGCCGGACAAGGCGGCGTGGACCGAAATGGTCGGCGCACCGCGAGGCATGCATTGAAGGTCGCCGACACCCTGCGCGGGCGCGGTGCGCGCTTCTGGCTGCTCGCCGCGGCCAGTGCCTGTCTTGGCGTGGCGCTGTTCGATCCGGCGGTGCAGGTCGAACGGCGCGTCGGCACCTACATGATGGTGTTCGACATCACGCAGAGCATGAACACCCGCGACGTCGGCCCGGCCGACGCCCGCATCGGCCGGCTGGACCACGCGAAGCAGCTGGCCATCGCCACACTCGACCGTCTGCCCTGCGGCACGCAGGTGGGCGTATCCATTTTCGTCGAGCGGCGCACGCAACCACTGCTGATGCCGGTCAACGTCTGCATCGACCGCGCCGCGCTGAACGACGCCATCGGCCACATCGACTGGCGCATGGCCTGGGCCGCCGACAGTCATCTGTACTACGGCACCTATTCCGCACTCGACGACATCCGCCGGATGACGCCGGGCGCCGCCCTCGCCTTCTTCACCGACGGCCACCAGGCGCCGGCGCTGCACCCGGGCCGCATTCCGGCCTGGGATGGCGAACCGGGCGAGGTGCCGGGCGTGCTGTTCGGGGTCGGCGGCGAGCAGCCGGAACCGGTACCCAAGCTGGGCGAGAAGGGCCGCATCGACGGCTACTGGACCGCCGAAGACACCGCCGGCTTCGCCAGCGCGGGCGCACCGACGCTGTCGGTGCTCGACATGGAAAAGCTGGGCGGCGACCTGCGCAACGCACCACAGCGCGCGCCCGGCTCCGACAACGACCACCTGTCGCTGCGCCGCGACGACGTGCTCGAAGACCTCGCCCAGCGCACCGGTCTCGGCGTCGCGGTCGCCCGCTCGCCGGAGCAGATCGCCGCGCAGTTGCGCGCGCTGCCCGGCGGCCGGGTCGCCGACACCCGCTTCGCGCTGCGGCCGCTGCTCGCGCTGGCCGGCCTCGCCGCGCTGCTTGCCAGCCTCGCACCGGCGCCGTCCGCCGTCCGCCGCCGCGCCCACCGATTGTTCACCTTCAGGAGTGCCTGATCCATGAAAGCCCCGCTGTCCGTCCTCACCTTCGCACTGTTCGCACCGCTCGCCATGGCGCACGGACCGACGCCGCAGAAGATAGACGAGTCGGTCGTCATCGCCGCGCCGCCGGCTGCCGTATGGGCCGTGGTCGGCGACTTCGCCGGCATCGCGAAGTGGAATCCGGCGATCAAGGCTTCGTCGGCCGACCGCGGCAACGAAGCCGGTTCGACCCGCACGCTGACGCTGCCGACCGGCACCGTGACCGAACAGCTCGACGACTACGACGCGGCCGCAATGAGCATGAACTACCGCTCGGGCAACGCCGACCCGGCCGTGCTGCCGGTCAGTTCCTATTCCGGCCGGCTCACCGTCAAGGCCGAAGGCGGCGGCAGCAAGCTGGTGTGGCAGGCGCGCGGCTACCGCGCCGACACCGGCAACGACCCGGCCGCCGGCATGGACGACGAGAGCGCGGTGAAGGCCCTGCGCGCGCTGATGCGCCCCGGCCTCGACGCGGTGCGCACGCAGATCGAAGCCTCCGCCAAACCCTGATGAACGCGCTGCCGACACTGCGGACGGCGGCCTCACCGCTGCGCTGGCTGCTCGCCGTATCACTGTTCGTCGGTGCGCTGCCGCCGGCGTCAGCCGACGCGGCCTGGCCGAAGATGCGCAGCGCGCTGTTCGGCGAGCGCAGCTTCGGCAGTGACCCCGCGGTGCTGGCGCTGGAGGCGCCCGATCGCGCCGAGGACGCTTCAATCGTGCCGGTCGCGCTGCGCGTGGGCCCCGCGGGCAGCGCGCTGCGCACGCTGTGGCTGCTGGTCAACGAAAACCCGTCGCCGCTCGCGGCACGCTTCACGCTGCACGACCCGGTCGTAGGCAGCATCGAGACGCGGCTGCGCGTCGAGCGCTACACCACGGTGCGCGCCATCGGCGAAACCGACGACGGCCGGCTCTACATGGCCGAGCACTTCGTGCGCGCGGCCGGTGGCTGTTCGGCGCCCATCGGTCCGGCCGACGACGGCGACTCAGCGATCGGCCGCATGTCGATGCGCCGCTTCGACGTCGCCGGCGCGCGCAGCGAGGTGGAGCTGCGCATCCGCCACCCGAACCACTCCGGCCTCGAAGTCGATCTGGACACGCGCGGCTACGTCGCCGCCGACTACGTGCGCGAACTGCGTGTGCGGCAGGACGGTCGCCCGCTGCTCGACGCCGAACTCGACATCTCGATCAGCCGCAATCCCTATCTGCGCTTCGGCATCGCCACCGATGCGCGCCGACTCGACGTGCAGGTCGGCGACAGTCGAGAACGCCGCTTCGATGCACGCTTTCCGCCGGACGCCACCACGCCGTGAAACGCCGGCTGCTGATCGCCGCCGCCTGTATCGGCGCCTCGACCGCGACCAGCGCCGCACCGTCGGCCGAAGCCCTGATGAAGATGTCGCGCGCCGTGCTGAAGGTGTCGGCGCTGGGCGACGACGACAATCTGTCGGTCGGCTCGGCCGTCGTGATCGGGCCCGACAGCGCACTGACCAACTGCCACGTCACCCGCCACGCCCGCATCATCGTGCTGTCGCGCGGGCTGGCGCGGCACGCGGTGGTCGGCCAGCGCGCCGACGTGTCGCGCGACCTCTGCCTGCTACGCACCGCCGAGCCGCTGCCCTACCCGGCGGTGGAGCTGCACCCGACCCGCAGCCTGACGCTGGGCGAACGCGTGCTCGCCCATGGCTACTCGGGCGGCATGGAAGCGCATTTCGCGCGCGGCCTCATCGTCGATCTGCACGCGGCGGGCGGCAGTCACGTCATCCAGACCTCGGCCGGCTTCCTGCAGGGCGCCAGCGGCGGCGGCCTGTTCGACGAGGAAGGCCGGCTGATCGGCATCACCACCTTCCTGACCAGCGCCGGCCGCACCGAATACTTCGCGATGCCGGCCGACTGGACCGACCGCCTGCGCGAACGCACGGAGGAGGCACCGAAGCCGCTGACCGGGTCTGCGCTGTGGGCGCAACTGCCAGCGCACCAGCCCTGGTTCATGCGCCTGCTCGAACCGCTGTCGCGCAAGGACTGGCCGACGGTGTCGCAGATGGCCGACGAGTGGATGGCCGCCGAGCCGCACGCGCCGGCCGCCGCGCTGATGTGCGCCCGGGCTGCCCGTGCACTGGCGCGGCCGACGCGCATGTCGCAGTGCCTGCAGCAGGCGCTGGAGGGCGCGCGCGACAGCGAGATCGAACTGACCCGCATCGCCGCCTGGGCGCGCAGCGAAGGGCTGGACGAAGCCGTCGCCGCCAGCACGACGGCGCTGGCACGGCTGCGTCCGCTACCGCGCGGCGAGTGAGGCCGCCGGGCGGCGCGTTGACTCGCCTGGGCAGGCTCAGCCCGCCGGTACGCCGGTCCGGTTGACCTGGCTGTAGAAGATCTTCTGGTTGTGCAGGCTGCCGAGCAGCTCGTTCAGTTCGTGGATCAGTGCGTCGTTGTTGGCGCTCGCGGCCACGTCGCCGCTGGCGACCGCGACCTGGGCCAGACAGCCGATCTTGTCGCGCAGGGCGTCCTCGATCAGGTCGATGTGGCGGATCGTGAGCTCGAAGGTTTTCTGGTGCTTGGACATAAGGGTTCTCCCTGTGCCGCCGCCTCGTGAGCAGCGGGTGTTTACGAGAACCGACAGCGTAATCCTTTCGTGCGCCGCAACAAGCCCCCGCAGCGAAAGACGGTCAGTGGCCGTCGGGACATCCTCACCGGAATCCGGGGCAGACACCGCCTGCAGCGGCATCCGGAGTCGCGGATAGTGCTTTCCTTTTCCGTCACGTCCGCACATCGAAGCCATGCATCGCAGCCGTCTGCTCGCCACCACCCTTGCCACACTCGTCGCCCTGCCGGCCGTCGCCGCCACCGACACCGTTGTCACGGTCAACGGCCGGCCGGTACCCCGCGCCCAGCTCGATTTCATCATCAAGGAACAGATCCGCCAGGGCCGCCCGGCCTCGCCCGACCTGTCGCGCCAGGCGCGCGAGGAACTGATCGGCCGCGAAGTGCTGGCGCAGGAGGCGGAGCGCAAGCTCGGCCGCAGCGAAGCGCTGAAGACGCGCATCGAATTCATGCGCCAGCAGGCGCTGCTGAACGCGCTGCGCGAGGACTTCTTCCTGAACACGCAGCCGGCCGACGCCGAGGTGCGCAAGGTCTACGACACGCTGTCGAGTCGCGCCGGCGAGCGCGAATACCGGGTGCGCCACATTCTGGTCGCCGACGAAGCACAGGCGAAATCGCTGCAGGCCCAGCTGGGCAAGGGCGCCCGCTTCGAGGATCTGGCGAAGGCCCACTCGAAGGACAGCGACAGCGCGCCGGCCGGCGGCCTGCTCGAATGGACGCCGGAGGGGCAGTTCTCGCCGGAATTCGCCGCCGCGCTGCCGCAGATGACGCGCGGCAAGGTGGGCGACGCCCCGGTGCGCAGTGGCGCCGGCTGGCACCTGATCCGGCTGGAGGACGTGCGTCCGGCGCAGCCGCCACGTTTCGAGGACGTGAAGCCGCGCATCGTCGAGTCGCTGATCGAGCAGAAATGGCGCAGCTACGTGAAGGAGCTGCAGGCGCGCGCGGTGGTGAAGTGAGGGCAGCCTGGTCACTGCTGGCGCTGTGCTCGGCCACGGCCGCGGCCGGCGAGGTCGATCAAGCGGCGCACGCGGCGCTCGAATGGGTGGCCGAGCCCGAAGCGCATTGCGTGCAGCTGGGCGGCACGATGACCGGCCTGCGCAATCGCGACCGCAGCCGCACGCTGCGGGTGTGGGTCGAGCGCTGGTACCTCGACGTGCTGACCGCCGACCGCAGCCGCCACGACCTGCCACCGGACGGCAGCATCCGCCAGCTCGGCTGTTCCGAAACCCGTTCCGGCGCCCAGCGCTGGACAGTGGTTGACGCCCGCTTCCTGCCGACCGGCGAAGCACAATGAACCGATGAAACAGTCACTTGCACTCATTCTGCTGGTCGTGGCGACGACCGGCGCCCAGGCGGAGGCGCCGCCCGAGCGCGCTTACGTACGCGCCGGCACCGACCGGCTGATCCGCGCCTGCACGCAGGACGGCCACACGTTGAGCCTGCTCGCCCGACCGGGCGTCGAGGTGGTGAAAGGTGGCGCCGCCCCGGCGGATCTCCCGATCGACGCCTTCATGCAGGGCATTGCCGAACAGGTGATGCAGCTGACCCGCGCGGTACCGCACGCCGACTTCCTGCGCCCGGACAGTGCGGGCGCCCGCGCGCTGAGCGACGCGGTCGAGACCTGGATGGACGCCTTCAACCGCACCCACGGCACCCGGCTGGCCTGGGCGATCGGCGACTTCGGCGTCAGCGACGCGCCGCAGGCCGCCTGCCGGGCACCAGCGGACTGAAGGCCTGCCGATTCAAGTTGTCGTCCCCCGCCGTCGATATGACTGGTCTGTACGCCGTGCGCCGCAGCATCCCGCGCGGTGCGGCGACAGCCACACGCCATGGTGGACCGAGGAGACAACAAGATGACGCAACGGATACTCTATTTCCTGGTGCCGGGCAGCAATATCAGCCCCTTCGACGTGACCATTGCCGCCGATGCGGGCTTCGACCAGGTGATTCCGCTCACCGGCATCCGCCCGGAAAACGTGACCGCGCTGGTGCAGGACGCCATCTTCTGTCGCCCGCCCAATCGCTTCAACGACACCGGTATCTTCATCGGTGGCCGTGACGTGCATATGGCGACCGACATGTTCCAGTCGGCCAAGAGCGCCATGGTCGGCGACTTCCAGGTCGGCGTATTCGCCGACCCGAACGGCGCCTACACCACCTCGGCCGCCGTGGTCGCGCTGGTCGAGAAGGCGGTCAATGCGAGCACCGGCTCCGGACTGACCGGACGCACCGTATCCGTTTTCGGCACCGGCCCGGTCGGCCTGTGCACCGCCATCCTCGCCGCACGCCAGGGCGCGAAGGCGCGGCTGTGCCAGCTCACCGCGGACGACGATTCCAAGGCGGCGCTGCGCTTCTGCGAGCGCTACAACGCAAAAGTCGAATGGGTGTCCGCCGAAACCCACCGCGACAAGGTCAATGTGGTCGCCGACAGCGAAATCGCCGTCAGCGCCGCCAAGGCCGGCATCCGCATCCTCGACGCCGAAGTGCTGGAGGCCGGCGGCAAGCTGATCGCCTGTGCCGACACCAACGCCGTGCCGCCGTCCGGCATCGAAGGCATCGGCGTGAACGACCGTGCGATTCCGGTCGAGGTCGGTCCGGCTCGCTTCCTCAGCATCGGCCCGCTGGCCATCGGCAGCCTGAAGTACAAGACGCAGTTCGGTCTCTACCGCTCGATACAGACCGGCTCGTCGCCGGCGCTGATCGACTTCCCCGAGGCGTATGCGTATGCGCTGCAGGAGCTGGCGCAGAGCAAGCCCGCGTGAGCGGGACCGAGCGCTTGTCATGGCGCGCGTGACAAGCGCACCATAGGCGGCCGGCAGGTCGGCGCCCGGAGGCGCCGCATGCTGCGGATGGAGGTGCGGACGGCGTGGACAGCAATCCGGGGCTGAACATTACGGGCACGGAAACCGTCATCGGTCAGGGTACCGGTGCCGACGGTGCGGTATTCCGCACCCTGCTCGACCGCATGTCGGATGGCGTGTTCATCGCCCGCGACTACCGCTTCATCTTCGCCAACGCCGCGCTGCCACGCATGCTCGGTTACGAGCACGACGACTTCGTCGGACTGGGGTTCGACGCAGTGGTAGCGCCGGATTTCCTCGAATTGTGGGTGCAGCGCTTCCGGCAACGGATCGGCGAAGGCGAGGAACCGCCCGGGCGCTACGAACTGCGCTTCCGCATGAAGGGCGGCCGGCGCGAACTGCCGATCGAACTGAATGCCAGCCGCGTCGTGTTCGATGGTCAGCGCTGCGTGCTCGGCATCGTGCGCGACATGTCCGGCCGCAAACTCGCGGAGCACGCACTGCGCGAGAGCGAGCAGCGCTTCCGCGGCACTTTCGACCAGGCCGCCGTCGGCATCGCGCTGATGGACCTCGAAGGCCGCTTTCTGCGCGTCAATCCCAAACTGTGCGACATCCTCGGCTTTCGCGCCAGTGAAATGCGCGCGCTGACGATGGAGGCCATCACCCATCCGGAAGACATTTCGCTGGACGTCCACCCGCTGCGCTGCGTGCGCAACGGCGAACAGACCACCTACTCGATCGAGAAGCGCCTGCTGCACAAGAACGGCGCGGCCACCTGGGCGCGCCTGACTGTTTCGCTGCAGGTCAACGACATGGGTGCGCCGTCGCACTTCATCGCGGTGATCGAGGACGTCCACGACCGCCGTCTGGCGCAGACCGCGCTGGCCGACAGCGAACTGCGCCATCGCCTGCTGATGCACAACCTGCACGCCGCCGTGCTGGTCTGCGCGCCGGACGCCCGCATCCTGTACGGCAACCCGGAAGCCTGCCGCATCCTGCGCATGGACTCGGCACTGCTCGCCGGCCGCACGATCGCCCAGCTGGGCTGCCGCTTCGTCAACCAGAGCGGCGAGGCGCTGGCACCGGAACGCGATCTGGTCCGCCGTGTGCTCGCCTCGGGCAAGGAAATGAACGACGTCGTGGTCGGCGTCCGTCACGACGACGCGGATACGCTGTGGGCGCTGGTCCACGCCTACCCCGAATTCGACACCCGGCATCGTCTGCGCCAGATCGTCGTCATGTTCGTCAACATCACCGACCGCAGCCGGCTCGAAGCCGAGCGCGATGCCGACCGTCAGCTCAAGACGGCAGCGCTGAACGCCATCACCGCCCACGTCGCCGTGCTCGACAAGCGTGGCGTCATCGTCGAGACGAATGCCAGCTGGCGCGCCTTTGCCGAGCGCGGAGGCTACACCGGCAACATGACCTTCATCGGCGTGAACTACCTCGACGCCCTCGCCCGCTGCGACCGCGACGAAGCACCTCACGCAGAGGCGGCCTGCGAGGGCATCCTGTCGGTCATGCTCGGCCGGTCGGCGCTGTTCCAGATGGAGTACGCCTGCCACGCGCCGCACGAGCGGCAGTGGTTCAGCCTCAAGGTGACACCGATGGACCCGGCGCGCGAACGCGTGCTGCTGAGCCACGAGAACATCACGCGCATCAAGCTGGCCGAAGAGGCGGTACGCATCCTGGCCAATACCGACGCACTGACCGGCCTTGCCAACCGCCGCCATTTCTTCGAAGTCGCCGAGGAGGAATTCGTGCGCGCCCGCCGCTACGAAACCCCGCTCACCGTGCTGATGACGGATCTCGACCATTTCAAGCACATCAACGACCATTTCGGGCACGCCGGCGGCGACGCCGTGCTGTGCAGTTTCGCCATCATCCTGTCCAGCCTGCTGCGCGACTCGGACAGCGCAGGTCGCCTCGGCGGCGAGGAATTCGCCGTACTGCTGCCGCACACCGCACTGGACGGCGCGCGCGCCTTCGCCGAGCGCCTGATGGAGCGCGTCGCCGACAACCCGCCCGAACTCGACGGCCAGCCGGCGCACTACACCTTGAGCATAGGCATTGGCGAACTGATGTCCGACTGCCTCGATTTCTCGGCCCTGCTGCGCAGGGCCGACGAAGCGCTCTACCGCGCCAAGAGCGGCGGCCGCAACCGGGTCGAATACGCGCCCGGGCCGTGCAACGACGCGAACTAGGCAGACCCGCACTCCGGTCAAGCGGATGTGAACCGCCGGCTGCCATCAAGGCACCCGCTTTGCTAGCGAATGCCGGCAGGCGCCGCCCGGGCGCCTCGCGCACATCCCATTCACTGACCGGAGATTCCCGACATGAAGGCCGATTCGTCAAACTCATCCCCGCGCAAATCGCAGGAGGCGCTGACCCTTCTTCGCGCCGACCACAAGCACGTCAGCGAACTGTTCGAACAGTACGAAGCCGCGCGCACGAGCACGCAGAAGAAGAAACTCGTGCAGGAAATCTGTACGGAGCTCGAAGTGCACGCGCAGATCGAAGAAGAAATCTTCTATCCGGCTGTAAAAGCTGCACTGAAGGACAAGGAGCTGGTACCCGAGGCGACAGTGGAGCACGCGTCATTGAAAGACCTGATCGCGCAGATCAAGGATGTCGAACCGGACGGCGAAATGTTCGACGCAAAGGTGAAAGTGCTCTCCGAGTACGTGAAGCATCACGTGAAGGAAGAGCAGAACGAAATGTTCCCGAAGGTAAAGGACACCGACCTCGACCTCTCGGAGCTGGCCGAACAGATGAAGCAGCGCAAGGAAGAACTGCTTTCGGCCGTCGCGCATTAGGTGACGTGCCCCGGGACTGCGCCGGCAAGAAAGGCAGCGAGTTGGTGTATCGAAAACCCGGGGCGATTCATCCTCGCCATATCGACGTCGAGTCTCGTCAGGAATATGTGCCCGCGCGGATCATCGCAATGGTTCCAACGTCATAGACGAGAGCCACGAGATTCCAAGCCGCAGCAATTGCGCTCCAAACTTCGACTGACGATGTCGCCGCAATGGCTGTCTTCACGCGGTCCGTGCCGGAGCACTCCAGCCCGAGACGCTGCTTGCGAGCGGTGAAGTAGACAAAGACGAAGAAGGCGATGGCAAGCGGTAGGAAGTACATTGCGGCAGGGAATAGCGTGCGAGCTATGAGAGGCAAGGCGAGAAACGGGAACAGAAACACCAACGAACGTAGCTTGTCAGCACCATAGAACTGAGTGATAACCGCCGACTCTCTCTTGAGTTCGCCCGAGGTCTTGATCATCACATAAACCATCGTCACGAAGAGCACGATTCCCATTGCCACGACTCTCCTTGCTTTGCTCTAGTTGATAGGTTTCCTATGCCACCACTTCCAAGGACGCACGGCAAGTGAGGATTGCCACAGACCAACCTGCCGCGCCTTGGCAACACCTTCGGCAGCAGCATAGGCCGTTTGCATTTCTCTCGGTAGCTCCCTCGTGTGCTTCCAATAGAACCATGCGGCACCGCCCGCAATCTGGTCATGGTTGATGTCAACTCCATCAAGCCGGACAAGCTCGACGATCCGGCCGTGGCGGTCCTTCGTGTGGTACTCGACCACCACCAGCTGTGAGGACACGCGGGAGGCTAGGTGCCGCATCGGTGCGCGCCAGCGGTCTTGAGCCTTCTCGGGGGCATCAATGGCCTGCAGCCTCACCTCGTGCTGGCGCGGGTCTACGTCCAGAACCATCATGGCGTTGCCGTCAGCAGCCGCGGCAACTTTGCTTACCAGCTCCTCGGTTTGAGCCGCAACGGAGGCGCAAGCAGAAGGGGTGCCAATCAGCAGACGCGGTTCCAATAGCCCCATTCGGTTGGAATCCTCCACCTAGCAGCGGGTGACGAGGTTCATCCACCTATGCGACTGGACGGATTTCTAGTTGGCTATGTAGCTCATCTGTTTCAGGGCCAACGCTAAAAGACTTTCGGGTTTCGACTCCGTTTTGGTTCTTGTACCTTAACGTCAGTCGCGCCTCATGGTCTGTGAGCGGCTTCGGCAATGTAAATTGCGCTCGCCACTCGTCTCCCGCCTTAACGAAGTTCCTGCTCACAAGGTGAATGAGCCTCCCGTCCCCAACGGTGACAACAGCAGTAACAGAAGATGCTGCAGCCCCAGCATTGGTGAAAATCAATTCGTAGGTTGATTGACCATCACCTCGGAAGACGCCCCCGCCTGATGTAATCAAGAACTTTGGACTGGTATCTACCTCTCTCAGCTCGCGCTCATACTCAAGGGCCGCTCGCTCACTTTCGACCTGTTGGCGCGAAACCTCTACTAACGCTCGCTGTTGTTCCACGGAGTTCCTCAGTTCCTCGGCCTGAAGGCGCAACGCTTCCGTGCTCAGTCGTAGCTCCTCCCCTTGCTGCATATAGCCGAGGATCAACCAGAGGAACGCCAGTGGCGCAAACAGCCCTGAGAAGAAGTCTCCCCATTCGTTTGGAGTCATCTTGAGGGCTGCCTCTTGGCGTGCAAGCAGCAAGGCAACGGCACCCACAATCCAAAAAGCCGTTGCCCATAGCCCCAGCTTGGAACGTTTCTCTGTCATGCGCGGTTCTTCGTGGATACTCCGGGGGGGGGGTGATGTTGGCATCCGAAGAGAAGTAGATGCAACCGGAGGGCAAGGCCAATCGAGAGAATGCAGCCCACGCCGGCTAACGCTTCTCGGCGACAAGGTGGCTACAGAGAAGCAGAAAAGCAAAAGGCCAACCCCGTGGGATTGGCCTAAGTGCTTGAATATTGGCGGAGAGGGTGGGATTCGAACCCACGGTAAACTTGCGCCTACGCCTGATTTCGAGTCAGGTACATTCGACCACTCTGCCACCTCTCCGGGTTACTGCGAACTTCGTGGTCGCGAAGCGGCGCGCAGTGTAGCACAGGGGTCGCGCCGGCGGAAAGCGTCGGCGCGATTTTTGCGTGTCAGGCGCCGAGGCGCTCGACGCCGCCCATCCACGGGCGCAGCGCTTCCGGCACGACGACCGAACCGTCGGCCTGCTGGTAGTTCTCCAGAATGGCCACCAGCGTGCGGCCGACCGCAAGGCCGGAGCCGTTCAGCGTGTGCAGGATTTCGTTCTTGCCCTGTTCGTTCTTGAACCGCGCCTGCATGCGGCGGGCCTGGAAGGTTTCGAAGTTGGAGCAGGACGAGATTTCGCGGTAGGTGTTCTGCGCCGGCAGCCACACTTCGAGGTCGTAGGTCTTGGCGGCGCCGAAACCCATGTCGCCGGTGCACAGCGCCACCTTGCGGTAAGGCAGTTCGAGCCGGCGCAGGATGGTTTCGGCGTGACCGGTCAGTTCTTCCAGCGCGTCCCACGAGCGGTCCGGCGTCACGATCTGCACCAGTTCCACCTTGTCGAACTGGTGCTGGCGGATCATGCCGCGCGTGTCGCGGCCGTAGGAGCCGGCTTCGGAGCGGAAGCAGGGCGTGTGGCAGACGAATTTCAGCGGCAGCGCGGCGGCCGGCTGCACCGTATCGCGCACGATGTTGGTGACCGGCACTTCGGCGGTCGGGATCAGGTAGAACTTGCCGCCATCGCCACGCGGCACGGCGAACAGGTCTTCCTCGAACTTCGGCAGCTGACCGGTTCCGAACATGCTGTCGGCGTTGACCATATAGGGCGCGTACAGCTCGGTGTAGCCGTGCTCGGTGGTGTGCGTATCGAGCATGAACTGGGCGAGCGCGCGGTGCATGCGGGCGATGCCGGCGCGCAGCAGCGTGAAGCGCGCGCCGCTGATCTTGGTCGCGGTCTCAAAATCGAGGCCGCCGAGCGCGGTGCCGACGTCCACGTGGTCCTTCACCTCGAAATCGAAGCTGCGCGGCGTGCCCCAACGCAGCACCTCGACGTTGTCCGCCTCGGACTTGCCGACCGGAACCGACTCGTGCGGCAGGTTGGGCAGCGAGGCGACGAAGGCCTGGATGTCGGCCAGCAGCGCGGCGAGGCGCTCTTCACCGGCCTTCAGCGCGTCGCCAAGGCCGGCCACCTCGGCCATCACCGCCGACGTGTCCTCGCCCTTGGCCTTGAGCTGGCCGATCTGCTTCGATGCGGCGTTGCGCTTTGCCTGCAGGTCCTGGGTGTCGGTCTGGATGCGTTTGCGCTCTTCCTCCAGCGACTGGAAGCGGGCGACGTCGAGCGTGAAGCCGCGCAGGGCGAGTCGTTCCTGAACGTAAGCGAGCTGGCTGCGCAGCAGTTGGGCGTCTAGCATGGAAGGAAACCTGTGGCTGATGGAACGGATGTGGGCGGCCCCGCATCCGGCGGCCGTCGTCACATTGCAACGCAAAATTCTAACAGCGACCGTCGTCCGGGGCGGTATAGTGGCCGGGCCCCACACCTTTCACGCGAATGTCATGTTGTCACTGCGCGACTGTCTCGATCACAGCAATCTGAGCGAACTGGAAGTCAACGTGCTCGCCGACTACACCGGCCTGCCGACCATGCTGGCCGCCACGCTGGCCGGCGCCATGCTGCAGAGCGACGGCGGCGCCGACCTGATGCTGCGCATCCTGCAGGACGCCGAGAAGCAGGCCTCGCAGCGCCTCGACATGGAGCAGCGGGCGCGCACCAAGGCAGCGGTCGAGCGCTTCTGCGCGGTGCACCGGCCCGAACTGCACTGAGCGCACCGCGCTGCCCTTCCGGAAGCGGTCGTCTCTCGGCCGGGCGCGAGGTGGTGCCCCCGCCCGTCTCAGCGCCTGACGGCGATTGCCAGCGCCACCCAGCCGGCGATGAAGGCGAGGCCGCCCAGGGGCGTCACCATGCCGAGGGCGCGCACCCCGCTTAACGCCATCGCGTAAAGACTGCCGCTGAACACGACGATGCCCAGCAGCATCAACCAGCCGGCAACGCGCAGCGCCCCTGAATCACGCAGATGTATCGCCAGCAGGCCGACCAGCCCGAGCGCCAGCGCGTGCCAGAAGTGGTACTGCACCGCGGTCTGCCACACCGCCAACATGTTTTCGTCCAGCCGCGCTTTCAGCGCGTGCGCACCGAAGGCACCGAGCATGACGGCGAGTGCGCCGGTCAGCGCTGCGAAGAAAAGAAAACGGCGGGCATCGGCAGACATCGGAAAGATCCAGTAAGCAAAATGGGCGGGCGACTGCGGCAGGTCAGACGCCGGCAGCGCGATCGAGTTCGGGTATCAGTCGCTCGTCCACCTCGCGGCGGAAGCGCGCAAGCCGCCGGCTGCGCACCGCATATATCCACATGAAGAGCGAGGCGACCACCAGCAGCGCCGGCAGGCCGAACCATACGAGCAGATGGCCGGTCACGTCCCAGCCATCGCTAAAGACACGTTGATCCAGATGCAGGTGCCGACAACAGCGCGGCCAGCGCCAGTACCAGCCAGCCGCGCAGCGCTTAAGGCGTATTCGCGTCGCTGAACCACACACCGACGACTGATCTTACCCGGCTTCTTTATCCACGCGGCGGTCCTCCGGTGGCCGTCGCGCACACCCGAGCCGGCGTCAGTCGGCTTCACGTCCACCTCACCGCGAGCGAGCCGACGAGGAAGAAGCGCTCGTGCAGCACGCTGCGCGACGAACGGGTGAGCGGCGTGCGGTCCTGTTCGCCACCGACCGTGGTATCCGGCGCGCTCGATGCTGGAGCATGACGAGAAGGGCGAGCAGGAAGCCATGCTCTGACGCGTCGAAACCCGGCCGGGGACGCACTGCGCTAAGCTTGCGGCCCCATGCCGAACACCCTCGCCAGCGCTGTCCACAGCGACCTCACGATCAAGAAGAGCCGCTTCATCGGCTGCGTCGAGCCGATGCGCGACCGCGCTGCGGCGCAGGCGCGCGTGCTCGAACTGTGGCGTCAGCACCCGGGTGCGACCCACGTGTGCTGGGCGCTGCTGGCCGGCGGCCAGTCGGCGGCGGTCGATGACGGCGAGCCCAGCGGCACGGCCGGCCGGCCGATGCTGGAAGTGCTGCGCCATCAGGATCTGGAAGGCGTGCTGGCGACCGTCGTGCGCTACTACGGCGGCATCAATCTCGGCGCCGGCGGTCTGGTGCGTGCCTACACCGACGCAGTCGCGTCGGCGCTGACCGGTGCGGTCAAGGTGCCCTTGACCAAGCTGCGCGTGCTCCGCTGCACCCTGCCCTATGCGCTCGAAGGTACGGTGCGGCGAGAGATCGACGCCGCTCGCGCCACGCTGGTCAACGTCGCCCACGACTCGGTGGTCGTGATGACGATCAGCCTGCCGGAGCCCGACGCGGCATCATTCATCGCCCGACTCAACGACGCAGGACAGGGGCGCATAGGCTGGATGGACTGAGCCCGCGGCCTCGCAGCGGCGGCCCGTCGGGCATTGACGAGGCTGTCAGGCCAGCTCGCGCAGCAGCCAGCGGTTGATGTCGCGGATTTCCTCGATGCTCACTTCGTGGTCGATGTCGTAGGCGTGCCACTCGTACGGCACGGCCAGCGCGTCGAGCACCTCGCGCGTGGCCAGCGCGCGGTCTATCGTGACCACGCCGTCCTGCGTGCCGTGCGCCAGGAAGACCGGCACGTCGGCGTTCGCTTCGCTGCGCTCCTCGGCGGTCGCTGCCGCCAGCGGCAGATAGCCTGAGAGCCCGACGATGCCCGCCAGCCGTTCCGCGTGCCGCAGTCCGGCGAACAGCGCCATCGCGCAGCCCTGCGAAAACCCCATCAACACGATGCGTGATGCCGGCACGCCACGTTCGACCTCGCGTGCGATCAGCGCGTTGACCAGGGCCTGCGACGCGCGCACGTCGGCTTCGGCTTCCTGCCCGGCGCCCGGCGCATAGAGATCGAACCAGGCGCGCATGATGTAACCGCCGTTACGCGTGACCGGCCGCTCCGGTGCGTCGGGCAACACGAAACGCACCGGACCGACGGCGTCGAGATCCAGCCGCCGGCACACCGGCACGAAGTCGTTGCCGTCGGCGCCGAGACCGTGCAGCACGATAACGGTGGCGACCGGCGAATCGCCGCTTTCGAGTTCGATCAGATTGACGGACATGACGGGGTGCGGTTTCGGACAATCGCGCATGCTAGCCGACACCGGGCCGAGGCGTGTCAGCGCAAGGAATCGCCCCACTGTCGCCCATGCGCGCTAAAGTGCCGCCTCATCAACCGGAGATTCACATGAAGACACTGACCGTACGCGTGACCGCCGAGCTGCAGGTGCCGGACGACTGGACCCTGGCCGACCACGCTTCCGGCATGACGGTGCTGAAGATCGGCGACCAGTTCGTCGACTTCGACATCGCACCGCTGTCCACCCGCGACGACGAACCCGATTCGATGTGGACCGACGACGACGAAGCGCTCACCAGCCGCGTGCTCGATTGCGTGATCGAACTCGACACCGACCTCGAACTCGCCTATCAACAATGAAGACCGGGCGTGACGCCGGTCACGCCCCGTCTGTCTCCAGTCTGCAGCGGAGCACGTAGATACGCCTGTGTTCAACCACCACAGGAGTGAAACGATGTCCCTGAACAACCCCGCCGGCCTTGCGGTCACCGGTGCCACCGCCCGCAGCATCGAACTGCTGGAACAGGCCGAGCACGAACTGCGCTGTTTCATCGGCGACCCGGTCGCCACCATCGACCGCGCACTGACCGAGGCGCCGGACATTGTGATGGGCCACGTGCTGCGTGCCTATCTGCACCTGCTCGGCACCGAGCCGGCCGGCATTCCGGTTGCAGCCGCCGCCCACGCCACGGCCGCCAAGCTGCCGGCGAACGATCGCGAAAGCCGCCACCTGCGTGCGGTCGCGCTGATGACCGAGGGCCGCTGGCGCGCCGCCGCGCGCGTGCTCGAAGACATCGCGATCGATCATCCGCTCGACGTGCTGGCGCTGCAGGTCGGCCAGCAATGCGACTTCCTGCTCGGCGACTCGCGCATGCTGCGCGACCGCATCGCCCGCGCGCTTCCGGCCTGGAGCATGGACATGCCCGCCTGGCACGCGGTGGCCGGCATGCTGGCTTTCGGACTGGAAGAGACCGGCGACTACCTGCGCGCCGAGCGCTACGGTTGACAAGCGGTCGAGATCCAGCCGCGCGACGGCTGGGCGCAGCACGCCGTCGCCCACGTGATGGAGATGCAGGGCCGGCGCCGCGACGGCATCGCCTGGATGCGCACCACGCCGCAGGCATGGGCGCAGGACAGCTTCCTCGCCGTGCACAACCACTGGCATCTGGCGCTGTTCCATCTCGGCGTAGACGAAATCGACGACGTGCTCGCGCTGTTCGACGAGGCGGTGTTCGGCCGCGCCCCCGGTCTCGTATTCGACTTCATCGACATGTCGGCGCTGCTGTGGCGGCTGCATTTGCGCGGCATCGACACCGGCGAACGCTGGCAGGCGGTGGCGGACCGCTGGGCACCGATGGCCGGGCGCAGCCTCTACGCATTCAGCGACATGCACGCAATGATGGCCTTCGCCGCCACCGGTCGCACCGCGCAGATGCGCAACCTGATCGACGCGCAGGAGATGGCGCTGGCCGGCGAAGGCGACAACGCCGGTTTCATCGCCGAGGTCGGCCGTGCCGCCACGCGCGCCATCGCCGCGTTCGGCGAGGGCGACTACGCCAGCACCGTGCGCCTGCTGCGGCCGATCCGCCACGTGTCGCACCGCTTCGGCGGCAGTCACGCACAGCGCGACATCATCGACCTGACGCTGATCGAGGCGGCGCAACGCGACGGTCAGCGGGCGCTGGCCGAGGCCCTGCGCGCCGAGCGTGCGTTCGCGAAACCTGAGCCGGACGCGCCGCGCGTGCGCAGCGCCTGAGCGCGCTCAGGAAGAAGACGGCGGCGGGGGCGGCGACCCGAGGTAGCGCTGGTCCGACCAGGTGGCCAGCCACTCGGGCACGAAGGCGACGAACACCGCCACCAGCATGCCGGTCAGGAAGGCGTCGCCCCAGGCCATCAGCCAGCGCGCGACCAGTGCGTGCTCGACAGCGACGCCGCCCAACAGGTGGTGGATGAACTCGTAGGCCGCACCGGCCGCAAAAATGCTTATCGCGGTGCCGATGAAGCCGCGCCCCAACACGTAGATGAAGGGGTGCGCCGGCAAGCCGCGGCGCAAGGCCTCGCCCAGCGCCAGTGCGAGTGTGGCCGGCACCAGACCTATCCACACCAGCTGCGACAGCACCGCAGCGAAACCGAGGTCGCCGAGCAGCCACACCGCCAGCGCGACCAGCACCAGCTCGATCACCGCCAGCGGCCAGCCGAACATGAGCACGAGAAGGCAGGCGCCTGACAGCTGGATCGATATGCCGTTCGGCAGCATCTGCGGCAGCACCCACAGCAACGACAGCACCACCAGCGAAGCCGCCCACGGCGCCCCGAGCGGCCCGACCAGCATGCGCCAGGGCCGCATCAGCGCGCTGACGCCGAGCGCAAGCAGCAGCAGACAGATTTCGATTGCGAACACAGCGCCTCCCGATCACACGGCGCGCAGTGTGGCACGCCACGGCGCTGGCGTTCATGACGTGAAGCAAGCGCCCGTATCGCCGGAGCGGCGTCGGCAGCGATGCAGCCGCCGCAGCTTTCGATTGAGGCGGTGATCGCGAGCAAGCTCGCTCCCACAGAAACCCGGCTTCGGCGGCGGATCGGGAGTGTCTTCGTGGGAGCGACCTCTGGTCGCGATGCGGCCACCAAGAACCGCCGTCGGGGTCAGAAGACCCCTCCCACAGGACCCCGACCCAGGCTCCGGCCGCCGCTCGGGCGCCCTCACCTGTGGGAGCGGCCTTGGCCGCGACACGGCCTTTGCGGGCCGCCGGCTTCGATTCCCGCCAGCTGTCAGCCGGCGAGACTTTCGAGAAACTGCACCGCGACGTCGGCGCTGCGGGTGCGGCGCATCGGCGGCAGGCTGCGCCAGATCACCTTGCCGTAGTGCTTCTCGACCAGCCGCGGGTCGCACACCATCAGCACGCCGTGGTCGCGCTCGTCGCGGATGAGACGGCCGGCGCCCTGTTTCATGCTGATCACCGCGTGCGGCAGCTGGTACTCGGAAAAGGCGTTGCGCCCCTGCCGCTTCAGGTGTTCGATGCGCGCCGACAGCACCGGATCGTCCGGCGGCGCGAAGGGCAGCTTGTCGATGATGACCAGTTGCAGCGCGTCACCGCGCACGTCCACGCCTTCCCAGAAGCTCTGGCTGGCCACCAGTACGGCGTTGCCGGCGGCGCGATGGCGGTCCAGCAGTTCGCTGCGCGTGGCCTGGCCCTGCATCAGCAGCGGCCGATCCGGATCGTAGGCGGACAGCTTGTCCTCGATCAGCTCATGAATGCGCTTCATCGCCCGCAGCGAGGTGCACAGTACGAACACGCCACCACGGCAGGCCTTGATCAGCGGCCAGGCGGCGCGCGCCACCGCCTCGGCATAGGTCGGCGCCGACGGCTCGGGCATGTTCTCCGGCGCGTACAGCAGCGCCTGCTGTTCGTAGGCGAAGGGGCTGCCCCATTGCGCGGTTTCGGCATTGTGCAGCCCCAGTTCGCCGCAGTAGTGACCGAAGTCGTTGCCGACCGACAGCGTGGCCGAGGTGAATATCCAGGCACGCGGGTTGTCTTCCATCTGCCGGCGGAAGATGTCAGCCACCGACAGCGGTGTGGCATTCAGCGCCAGCGCCTGGGTGTAGACCTCGGCCCAGCGCACGCGGTCCGACTGCTCGCCCGCTTTCTCGCCGGCCTGCCAGCGTTCGACCCGCGCGATCAGGTCGAGCGCGCGCTGCCAGCACTTCTCCAGCCCTTCGCTGCGCGCCGCCTGCGTTTCCAGCAGACCGGCCAGTTCGTTCAGCGCCTCCAGCACGGTGGCCAGCGCCGGTGCGAAAGCCGGACGCTCGTCGATCTGCGCCGCCGACAGCCGCACGTTCTCCTCGCGGAAAACCAGCCGCAGGTCGCGCACCGCTTTCACCAGACGCTCGGCCGATTCCGGCAGCTGCTTGAAATCCTTGGCGCCGACCAGCGCCTCGGCACGCGTGTCGCGCGCCAGTTCGAGCATCTGCGAGGTCGATACCGATTCGCCGAAAAAGAGGCTGGCGGTTTCGGCGAGCTGGTGCGCCTCGTCGAACACGACGGCATTGCAGGCCGGCAGCAGTTCGGCCACGCCCTCGTCGCGCAGCATCAGGTCGGCGAAGAAGAGGTGGTGATTCACCACCACGACGTCAGCTTCCATCGCCTCGCGGCGCGCAGCGGTGACGAAGCACTCCTTGGCATTCGGGCAGTCCTGGCCGAGGCAGTTGTCGCGCGTCAACGTGGCGTGCGACCAGGCACCCGACTCTTCCGGCACTTCGCTGCACTGCGCCTTGTCGCCGGTGCTGGTCATCTTGGCCCAGCGGGCGATGGCCTGCAGGTGAGAGGCGTCTTCACGCGAGCCGAAACGGCCCTCCTGCAGCGAGCGTTCGAGGTGGTAGTGGCACAGGTAGTTGGCGCGGCCCTTCAGCAGCGCGATGCTCACCGGCACGCCGAGCGCGCCGCGCACGGTGGGCAGGTCGCGGCCGTAGAGCTGGTCCTGCAGCGTCTTGGTGCCGGTCAACACGATCACCTTGGCGCCGGACAGCAGCGCCGGCACGAGGTAGGCGTAGGTCTTGCCGGTGCCGGTGCCCGCCTCAACCACCAGCACACTGCGGTCGGCGATGGCCTGCGCCACGCGCTCGGCCATTTCGGTCTGCTGCGTGCGCGGCGTAAAACCGGGGATGGCGCGGGCCAGCGGGCCGTCGGGAGCGAAAGTGGCGGGAATGTCGGACACGGAGAGGAATGAAGTGCGGAAGACGGCTGAAACCGGCCACGAGTGTACCGCAGCGCCGTCGTCCCCACATCTGCCGGCCGGACCGTGGCGCCGTCATGTCCTATCCTGAAAACTGGCTTCAAAAAGAGACCGCCATGGATACCGCCACGCAGCCGCCCGTCGTCACCCGCACCGAACACGATTCCTTCGGCCCGATCGAGGTGCCGGCGGACCGCCTGTGGGGCGCGCAGACGCAGCGCTCGCTGCAGCATTTCGCCATCTCGACCGAGCGCATGCCGCGCGAACTGATACACGCGCTGGCCGCGGTCAAGCGCGCGGCGGCGCTGGCCAATGGCCGGCTGGGCAAGCTGCCGGCCGAGCGCATGACCGCCATCGTCGCAGCCGCCGACGAGGTGCTCGCCGGCCAGCATGACGACGAGTTTCCGCTGTCGCTGTGGCAGACCGGCTCCGGTACGCAGACCAATATGAATATGAACGAGGTGCTGGCCAACCGTGGCTCGCAACTGATGGGCGGTGACTGTGGCGGGGCGCGCACGCTGCACCCGAACGACGACGTGAACATGGGCCAGTCGTCAAACGACGTGTTTCCCACCGCGATGCACGTGGCCGCCGCCTATGCCGTCCGGCGTGCGCTGATGCCTGCGCTCGACGCGCTGCACGCGCAACTGGCCGACAAGGCGGTCGCCTTTGCCGACATCGTCAAGATCGGCCGCACCCATCTGCAGGATGCCACGCCGCTGACGCTGGGGCAGGAATTCTCCGGCTACGCGGCCCAGCTCGCGCTGGCCCGCTCGGCCATCGTCGCGGCACTGCCGGCCGTACATGCGCTGGCGATAGGCGGTACCGCGGTCGGCACCGGCCTGAACACCCATCCGGAATTCGGCACGCGGGTGGCGAACAAGCTGGCCGACGGCACAGGCCTGCCCTTCGTGCGCGCCGACAACCCGTTCGCCGCGCTGGCCGGGCACGAGCCGCTGGTGGCACTGCACGGCGCGCTGAAGACGCTGGCCGTCGCGCTGAGCAAGATCGCCAACGACATCCGCTGGCTCGCCTCAGGCCCGCGCTGCGGCATCGGCGAACTGGCGCTGCCGGAGAACGAGCCCGGCAGTTCCATCATGCCGGGCAAGGTGAACCCGACCCAGTGCGAAGCGCTCACGATGTTGTGCGCCCAGGTCATCGGCAACGACGTCGCGGTCACGGTGGGCGGCGCATCGGGCAACTTCGAACTGAACGTCTACAAACCGCTGATCGCCGGCGCCGTGCTGCAGAGCATCCGCCTGCTGGCCGACGGCATGCGCAGCTTCGACACCCACTGCGTCGCCGGCATCGAAGCGCGGCGCGAGCGCATCGAGGCGCTGATGCAGCAGTCGCTGATGCTGGTGACCGCGCTGGTGCCGCACATCGGCTACGACCGCGCGGCGAAGATCGCCGCCCGCGCCCACCGCGAAGGTCTGACCTTGCGCGAGGCGGCGCTCGCTTCGGGCGACGTGAGCGGCGGACAGTTCGACCAGTGGGTACAGCCCGGCGCGATGGTGGGCGAGCGCGCACAATGAGAACGGAACCATCTGCCCACCGGACATTCCGATCAGGAGCAGCATCTACTCACCGACAGGAGATCGTCATGGACATCACGCCGCATTCAATGGAAAACCTGTTCGACCAGCTTGGCCTGCCGAGCGACCCGCAATCGATCGAGGGCTTCATCGCGCTATTCGGCCCGATTGACAACGGCACCAAGCTGCACGAAGCCACCTTCTGGAGTCCCGCACAGGCCGCCTTCCTGCGCGACGCGCTGAACCAGGACGCCGACTGGTCAGACACCGTAAACTCGTTGAACGCCGAAATGCACGCCCCGCAGGGCAAGGGCTGGCGGCGCCACTGCGTCTGACGCCGTCAGCCCCGCCCGCCCCACGAACAACCTCCACGCGGCTGGCGTACCCTTGCGTCTTCACTCAACGAAGGAGACGGACATGGGGCTTTTCGACTCGATCGCAGGACAGGTGGCCGGCGCGCTCGGCGGACAATCCGGCGCCGGCGGCAACGCCGCACTGATCCAGGCCGCGATGAGCCTGATCAACAGCCCGCAGATCGGCGGCATCCAGGGGCTGATCGCCAAGTTCCAGCAGGGCGGCCTGGGCGAAGTGATCGCCTCCTGGCTGGGATCCGGCCCCAACCTGCCGATCTCCGGCGACCAGATCAAGGCCGTGTTCGGCGCCGAACAGATCGGCGGTGTAGCGCAGCAGGTGGGCATGTCGTCGCAGGAAGTATCGTCCGGCCTCGCCGGCCTGCTGCCGCAGCTGATCGACAAGCTGTCACCCGATGGCAAGGCGCCCGAGGGAGATGCGCTGCAGGCGGCGATGGGGGTGCTGGGTGGGCTGCTGAAGTCCTAGCATCCTTGCCGCGGGTGGAGGTCACCAACAAGCCCCGCCGCGGCAGCCTGGACCAGACCGAACGCCCGCAGGCGATCGGCAACCGATGACGCCCATCGATCTCCCCATGACATCCCAGAGCCGGCCACGATCACGACGAATTCTGTCCCCCGG
Source organism: Methyloversatilis sp. (assembly GCF_965284615.1). GTDB lineage: Bacteria > Pseudomonadota > Gammaproteobacteria > Burkholderiales > Rhodocyclaceae > Methyloversatilis. Next base: position 1,374,820 of record NZ_OZ260098.1, on the reverse strand, counting down.
GGTCGTTCTGCCGCTCGCGGCGTCGCTGCCGTTCTTCTGGCTCTGGTACTCGCGTTACCTCAGGATCGAGTTCAACGAACTTGGCCGCCACTACGACACGGCGACGCAGACCGTGCACACCGATGCGGCCTTCGTGTGGTGCCTGCCGGCGCTGGGGTGCCTGCTGATTGCCGTGGTCAATCTGGTGCGTACAGCGAGACGCAAGGCCTCGCCCTGACAGAGCACTGTTTTGACGAGTGCGACGCCATCAGCTCATCGCCTGGCGAGACTGAAATACCCGCAAAGCCCCACTGGCACCGCCAGCAGCGCCCACGACAAGGCGTCCCAGCCGTCGTCGCCGACCAGCGCCGACAGCAGTCCGATGGCGGTCAGTACGGCGATCAGCAGCGGCCAGCGGAAAATGACGGTATTCGATCTGGCGCCTTTCATGTGCCACCCCGGGCGGTGCTCACTGCAGGAGTGACGCTGACGGGCGCCGCGGCCGCGTGTCTGTGCTTGCGCCACCACAGCACGAGCCCGCTCCACAACACGACGACGGTGACGAGGTCGAGCAGCGCCCACAGGATTTTCAGCGGCAGGCCACCGTAGTCGCCGAAGTGCAGCGGCTGCGACACGAGCAGCGCGGTGGCGTACCAAGGGCGCGGTTTCGTTTCGATCACCGCCGCACTGACCGGGTCGATCAGCGTGGCCTTCAACAGTTTGGCGGTGAGCGGCGTGTCGCCGTGCAGGAAGACGGCGTAGTGCGAGGGCGTCGATAGCAGCGTGCCGGGAAAGGCGACGGTGGCGACGGCCATGCCCGGCTCAGCCGCCAGTGCGGCATCGACCAGCGACTGCAGCGGCGCGGCGCGGCCGCCGGGCGCAGCGCCGGCCCCGGCGGTCTTCAGCGCGGCCACCTGTTCCGCCTGCCAGGCCTTCAGGATCAGGTCGGCCCAGGTGTTGATGACGCCGGTGCCCCCCACGACCAGCGCCCAGGTGACGGTGACGATGCCCAGCATGTTGTGCATGTCCAGCCACCACAGTTTCGTCGAGCGACTGCGGCGCACCTCGCCGAAGTCGAGCTTGCGCATGAAGGGGGCGTACAGCACGACGCCGCTGACCAGCGCGACCACCAGCAGCAGGCCCATGAAGCCGAGGAACAGCCGGCCGGCCAGACCGGCGAACAGGTTGACGTGCAGCCGGTACATCAGGTGCATGAAACCTTCGTCGAAGCGCGGCTCGCCGAGGACTTCGCCGGTGCGCGCATCGACCACCGAGAACTTCGCCTGCGTCTCGTCGGTGTCGGGCCGGGTGTCCATCTTGACCACCCACATGTCCGGCTCGTCCTCTTCCTTGAACAGGTAGAGCGGCACCAGCTCCGGATGGTGGCGGCGCGCCGATTCGACGATGCGGTCAACCGGCAGATGCGCGGTGCCGGCGGGCATTTCCGGCGCCTCGATGTGCTTGCCGAGTGCGTGGTCGATCTCGTGATAGAAGACCAGCGGCAGGCCGGTCAGACACAGCAGCAGCATGAACAGCGTGCACACCAGACTGGACCATTTGTGCACCCACATCCAGCGCTGCAGCGCGGTGGCGCGGGATCGCACGGCGGTCGTACAGGACGCCGTGGCGGTGTCGGGCGTAACGGATTTCATCGATGGACGGGGCCGGACTTGAGGTAGCAGGGATACAGCAGCACGCCGCGCCGGTGTGCAAAAAGTCGCAAACAATACAAAAACAAGAACGATTCGTAATACGATTCGAGGCTTCCGATTCTACCTCAGCACCCCGTGCCCTCCGCTGCAATGAAAAAAGCCCCTGCTTTCCCGCGCCGTCCCCTCGCGCTCGCCATCATGGCGGCGCTCGCCAGCACCGTCGCTCACGCCCAGCAGACCGAAGATCCGTCGGCGCCGATCACGCTGGCGCCGGTGGTGGTCGAGGCCAGCGCCGACGCGTCGGCCGCCGGCCTGCCGCCCGCCTTCGCCGGCGGACAGGTGGCGAAGGGTGCGCGCATCGGCATTCTCGGCAACCAGAGCACGCTGGACACGCCATTCAGCACCACTGCCTACACGAGCCAGCTGATCGAGGACCAGCAGGCCTCGGGCGTCGCCGAAGTGCTGCGCAATGACCCGACCGTGCGCATTTCGCGCGGCTTCGGTAACTTCCAGGAGCTTTACGTCATCCGCGGCTTTCCGCTGTTTTCAGACGACATGGCCTACAACGGCCTTTACGGCGTGCTGCCGCGGCAGTACGTGGCAACCGAGTTCCTCGAACGCGTCGAGGTGCTGCGCGGCGCCAATACTTTCGTGAACGGCGCCGCCCCGGGCGGTACCGCGGGCAGCGGTATCGGCGGCTCGATCAATCTGGTGCCCAAGCGCGCGCCGAACGAAGACCTGACACGCCTGACCTACGGTCTGCAGACCGGCGGTCAGGACTACCTTGCGGCCGACGTGGCGCGCCGCTTCGGCGAAAACAAGGAACTGGGCCTGCGCGTGAATGCAGCCCGCCGCGTCGGCGGCACTGGCATCGACAACGAACGCAAGGACTTCGAAATGTTCTCGCTGGGCGCGGATTACCGCGGCCGCGACTTCCGGCTGTCGGCCGACGTCGGCATGCAGGACCAGAACCTGATCGAGGGCCGTCCGAGCCTCTTGCGCGGCGGCGGTCTCACGTTCGTCCCGCGTCCGCCGAGTGCATCGTCGAACTACTCGCAGCCGTGGATCTACTCCGGCGACCAGACCGTTTTCGGTACGGTGCGGGCCGAGTTCGACCTGAGCGACGTCACCACCACCTGGGTGGCCGTCGGCGCGCGCCGTGGCAAGGAACGCAACTCGCTGCCCTTCCACTTCCTCGACTCGAACGGCACGATCAACTCCAGCCGCTTCGACAACTATCGCGACGAGGTTGTGGTGACCGGCGAGGCGGGTATCCGTACCCAAGTGACGACCGGAGCGGTCCAGCACCGCCTGACGGCGTCGATGGCCGGCCACTGGCGCACCGAGAAGAACGAAAACGAGTTCGGCGCCGCCTTCGTCGACAACCTGTACGACCCGCAACCGGTTGCACGACCGGGCGGTGCTGCCAATCCCGAGCTGAACTCGCCGCAGACTCAGCAGAAGACCCGCAGCTTCAGTCTCGCGCTCGCCGACACCATGGCCTTTGCCAACGACCGTCTGCTGCTCACGCTCGGCGCACGGCTGCAGAAGATCATCGACGTGCCCTACAACGACTATGCGGTGTTCGGCACCTCCTATGAGAAGACCAAGCTCACGCCGGCGGTCGGCGCGGTATACAAGCTGACGCAGGAAATGTCGCTGTACGCCAACTACGCCGAGGCACTGACCCGTGGCGGCACCGCGCCGAACACCGCGGTCAATGCCAACGAGCGCCTGTCGCCCTTCGTGTCGAAACAGACTGAAGCCGGCGTGAAGTACGAGGACAAGCGCTTCGGCGCCGGTCTGGCGGTGTTCTCGATCGAATTGCCGAGTGCTTTCGTCGGCGCCGACAACGTGTTCCGCGCCAGCGGCGAGCAGCAGAACACCGGCATCGAGCTGACGCTGTACGGCGAACCGCTGCCGGGCCTGCGCCTGCTCGGTGGCGCCACCTGGATCGACGCCGAACTGGAGCGTACCGCCGGTGGCACCAACGACGGCAACCGCGCAATCGGCGTACCGTCCGCCCAGTACACGTTCGGAGTCGAGTGGGATGTGCCGCTGCTGCGCGGCCTGAGTCTGGACGCACGCACCGTCTACACTGCGTCACAGTATTTCGATGCCACCAACACGGCGTCCATCCCGAGCTGGACCCGTTTCGACCTCGGCGCACGCTACATCACGCGGGTCGCCGGCAAGGACGTCATCTTCCGCGCCCGCGTCAACAATGTGAGCGACCGCGCCTACTGGGCGGCTGCCGGCGGCTACCCCGGCTCCAGCTATCTGGTGCAGGGCGCGCCGCGTACTGCCATGCTCAGCGCCACGGTCGATTTCTGACCTTCCCTCCTAGTTCGACCGCCACCCCGACAGCATGATCTGCCGGGGTGGCCGGGCAGCTTGACCGGCTGCAACATAAGCAATAGCGTGCGTTCCGTGCTCAAGGCCCTGATTCCGGGGGCCGTTTACCCTGGACCCACGCGAAGCCGGCCCGGTCATCGACATGCCCACACAAAACGCCGAATCCGTTGACGCTGCCGCCGGCTTGCGCTCGCCGGCGACCGTCTGTCTGGTCGCCCTGCTGCTGATGGTGTTCGCGGCCCTGCTGCCACCGATCCCGCTGTTCGAAGGCCGACATGGCGAGATGCTGGCCTTCCACCTGCTGCTGGAGACTTTCTCCGTCGTGGTGTCGGCACTGGTGGTCATCATGTCCTGGCACCGCTTCGACCAGGCGGGTGACTACGCGTCCAACACGCTCATCTTCGGTTTCTCGGTGGTCGCCGGCTGCGACCTGATCCATGCGCTGACCTACGCCGGCATGCCGGCGCTGCTGACCGAGAGCAGCACGGCGAAAGCCATCTTCTTCTGGCTGGCCGGCCGCTCGTTCGAGTTGCTGACCGTCGCGCTGGTGGCGGCGCGCATCGCCCTGCCGGGCTCACGCAGCGGCTGGCTGGGGCTCGGCCTGCTCGCCACTTGTGCGCTGTTCGCGGCCGGCACCTGGTTCCTCGACCTCTTTCCGGTGACTTTCGTGCCCGGCGTCGGCGTCACCGCGTTCAAGGCCGGCTTCGAGTACGCGCTGTGCGCCGGCAATCTGGCGGTGGCCGGCTGGCTGTTCTGGCAGAACCGCATGGCGCCTGACCCGCGCACCCGCTACCTCGCCTGCGCCTGTTTCGTCATGGGCATCGGCGAACTGGCGTTCACCAACTACACGACGGCGTCGGACTTCATGAACATGTTCGGCCATCTGTACAAGATCGCCGCCTACGCCTTCGTCTATCGCGCCACCTTCGTCGTCGGCCTGCGCGAGCCCTACCAGTTGCTGCAGCGTTCCGAACATGCGCTGCGCGATCGCGAACGCGAGCTCGACACGATACTGTCCAACGTGCCGGCCGACATCGCGCGCATCGACCGCGACCTGCGTTTCCGCTATGTGAACCCGATGCACGAGTTGCACCTGGGCCGCGCCGCTCGCGACATTGTCGGTCGCACGGTGGACGACGTGATGCCGCCGCAACTGGCCGGACAGATGCGGCCGCGGCTGGCCGAGGCCCTGCAGGGCCGGCGCGTCGAATTCGACTGCAATTTCACCGGAAACGACGGCAACGCCGTCCACCTGTCATCGACCTTGGTGCCGGAACGCAGCGCCGACGGCGGCATCGACAGCGTGGTGCTGATTCTCAACGACACCACCGAGCGCGAGCGTGCGCAGCGCCGCGTGCTCGACTCGCTGCGCGAGGTCGGCGAGCTGAAGGCGGCGCTGGACGCGCATGCCATCGTCGCGGAAACCGATGCGCGCGGCGTCATCACGCGGGTGAACGACAAGTTCTGCGAAATCTCGCAGTACGCGCGCGAAGAGCTGGTGGGGCGCAGCCACCGCGTCATCAATTCGGGCACGCATGCGCCCGGGTTCTTCGCCGACATGTGGAAGACCATTTCAAGCGGGCTGGTGTGGCATGGCGACATCTGCAACCGGGCCAAGGACGGCTCGCTTTACTGGGTGCACACCACCATCGTGCCGCTGGTCAACGCCGACGGCGTGCCGCAGCGCTACATCGCGATACGCGCCGACATCACGACGCGCAAGAAGGCCGAGCACGAGGCGCAACGGCTGGCCTTCCACGACGAACTGACCGGCCTGCCCAACCGCCGTCTGATGAACAGCCGGCTCGACCAAGCCATCGCCGGTGCCGTGCGCGACGGGCAGCACGGCGCGCTGCTGCTGATGGATCTCGACAACTTCAAGGAAATCAACGACACGCTGGGCCACGCCCAGGGTGACGCGCTGCTGCAGCAGATGTCGGCGCGACTGCGCAGCTGCGTGCGCGACACGGACACCGTGGCGAGACTGGGCGGCGACGAGTTCGTCGTCATCCTGGGCAATCTCGGTATCGATCTGCAGGCTGCTTCGCTGCGCGTCGGCGAGATCGGCGACAAGCTGCGCGAAGCACTGGCGGGCGAATGCGACCTCGGCGGACAGATGGTCAGCTCCACCGCCAGCATCGGCGCCGTGCTGTTCAACTGCGCCGATGACCGCGCCGACGAACTGCTGAAGCAGGCCGACATGGCGCTGTACAAGGCGAAGGAAAGCGGCCGCAACCGGCTGAGCTTCTTCGACCCCACGTTGCAGGAGAACACCACCGCCCGCGCCCAGTTGCTGCGCGACCTGCGCGGCGCGCTCGAGCGCGGCGAACTGCGGTTGCACTACCAGCCAGTGACCGACGCCGAGCGGCGCATCACCGGCGTCGAGGCGCTGGTCCGCTGGCAGCACCCGGTGCGCGGCATGGTGTCGCCAGCGGCCTTCATTCCGCTGGCCGAGCAGAGCAACCACATCCTGCCGATCGGCCAGTGGGTGCTCGATACCGCCTGTGCCCAGTTGCGCGCCTGGGCCGACGACCCGCTGCGGGCTCAGTGGACGATCGCGGTGAACGTGAGCGAGCGGCAGTTCCACGAATCCGGCTTCGTCGGACGGGTCGAGCAGGCGCTGGCCGACCGCGGCGCCGATCCGCGCCGGCTGCGGCTCGAACTGACCGAAAGCATGCTGCACCGCGACCTCGACATGACGCTGGCGACGATGCGCACACTGCAGCAGCGCGGCGTGCGCTTCGCACTGGACGATTTCGGCACCGGCTATTCCTCGCTCGCCTACCTGAAGAAGCTGCCGCTGGACCAGCTCAAGATCGACAAGAGCTTCGTCGACGAGGTGCTGAGCGACCCGCACTCGGCCGCCATCGTGCGCACCATCCTGTCGCTGGCCGACAACCTTGGCCTGACCGTAGTGGCCGAAGGCGTCGAAACCGAGGCGCAGATGGCCTTTCTGTCCGCGCACGGCTGCGACGCCTTCCAGGGCTACCTGCTGAGCAGACCGCTGCCGGTGGAGCAATTGCCGGACCGCATCGGCGTCGCACCGGCGCTGGCCTGAAAAGCGCCGGACGCCCGCTCCAGCCGCCGGTTCTGTCCACATAACCGCCGGCCGACGCCTGCGGCAGCTTGAGTGCTGCGCTGCAGTGCCGGATAATCCGCCGGTTACGCGGCGCATCCTGCGCCGCGGCCTGCGGAAAACATCCGGCGAATCCTCGCCCCGTCATGACGAGTTACCTGTTCATCCTGCTTGGCACCGCGCTGGTCAATAACGTGGTGTTCGTGCGCATCCTCGGCCTGTGCCCTTTCATGGGCGTGTCGAAAAAGCTCGAAACCGCGATCGGCATGGGCCTGGCGACCATGTTCGTGCTGACGCTGGCCTGTGGTTCCAGCTACCTGATCGACACCTTCCTGCTCAAGCCCTTCGGCCTGGGCTATCTGTTGACGCTGAGCTTCATCGTGGTCATCGCCGCCATCGTGCAGCTGACGGAACTGGTGATCCAGAAGACCAGCCCGCTGCTGCATCAGGTGCTGGGCATCTACCTGCCGCTGATCACCACCAACTGCGCCGTGCTCGGCGTACCGCTGCTGAACCAGGCGGCGCGCCACAACCTGCTGCAGTCGCTGCTGTTCGGCTTCGGCTCCGCCGCCGGTTTCGTGCTGGCGCTGGTGCTGTTCGCCAGCATCCGCGAGCGGCTGGACGGCGCCGACATCCCGGTGCCCTTCCGCGGCAACGCCATCGCCATGATCACCGCCGGCCTGATGAGCCTGGCCTTCATGGGCTTCGCCGGGCTCGACTCATGATTTCCGCGCTGCTCGTGATGACCGGTCTTGCGCTGGCGCTGGGTGCCGCACTTGGCGCCGCGTCGGTGCTGTTCAAGACCCAGGGCGACCCGCTGGTCGACAAGATCGACGCCATCCTGCCGCAGACGCAGTGCGGCCAGTGCGGCTACCCCGGCTGCAAGCCCTACGCCACCGCAATCGCCGGCGGCGAGGCGGACATCAACCAGTGCCCGCCCGGCGGCGACGAAGGCGTGCGCAAGCTGGCCGACCTGCTGGGCCGCGAATACAAGCCGCTGAATGCCGAGCACGGCGTCGAGAAGCCGAAGTCGGTGGCGGTGATCGACGAAGCGACCTGCATCGGCTGCACGCTGTGCATACAGGCCTGCCCGGTGGACGCCATCGTCGGCGCCGCCAAGCAGATGCACACCATCGTCACCGACCTCTGTACCGGCTGCGAACTGTGCGTGCCGCCCTGCCCGGCCGACTGCATCGACATGGTGCCGGTGGCCGAAACGGTGGAAACCTGGAAGTGGCGTTACCCGGTGTTCGACCTGAAACCGGTGGCGACCGAGACTGCAGCGAAGGAAGCGGCCTGATGCTGCGCAAACTGTTTTCGTTCAACGGCGGCGTCAAGCCGGACCCGAACAAGGGCGCGTTGACGCGCGAACCAATCGCCCGCCTGCCGCTGCCGCCGCAGCTGATCATTCCGCTGCACCAGCACATTGGCGGTACGCCACGCCCGCTGGTCAAGGTGGGTGACCGCGTGCTGCACGGCCAGCGCATCGGCGCCGCCGACGGCAATGTGTCGAGTGCGGTGCATGCGCCAACCTCGGGCACGGTGGTGGCGATCGAGCCGCGGCTGATGCCGCACGCCTCGGGACTGTCGTCGATGGCGGTGGTGATCGAACCGGACGGCCAGGACCAGCGCATCGAGCGCGAGCCCTTCGACTGGCACGCGGCCACACCGGGCGAGGTGCGTGACTACCTGCGGGACGCCGGCGTGGTCGGGCTCGGTGGTGCGGTGTTCCCCAGCCATCTGAAACTGTCGCCCGGCAAGGCCGGTGGCACTGACACGCTGGTGCTGAACGGCGCCGAGTGCGAGCCCTTCATCACCTGCGACGACATGCTGATGCGCAGCGAGGCCGAGGACATCCTGCGCGGCGCGCTGGTGATGCAGAAGATGCTGGCGGCGAAGCAGGTGCTGGTCGGCGTCGAGGACAACAAGCCTGAGGCCGCCGCTGCGCTGAAAGCCGCCGCCGCGGCGCTTGGTGACGCCTCGCTCGACGTCGTCGTGGTGCCGACGCGTTACCCGGCCGGGGGCGCCAAGCAGCTGATCCGCGTGCTGACCGGCATCGAAGTGCCGCACGGCAGCCGCTCGACCGACTACGGCGTGCAGTGCTTCAACGTGGCGACCGCCCTCGCCGTCTGGAACGCACTCGAACACGGCGAGCCGCTGACCCGCCGCATCGTCACCGTCGCCGGCAATGTCGATCGCCCACGCAATTTCGACGTCGCCATCGGCACACCCATTGGTTTCGTGTTCCAGCACGCCGGCCTGAAGCCGGACACCGACAAGCTCATCATGGGCGGTCCGATGATGGGCATCCCACTGCCCGGCGTCGAGGCACCGGTGGTGAAGGCGACGAACTGCCTGCTCGCCTCGTCGCCAGCGCTGTTTCCGCCGCCCGAGCCGGAGCTGCCCTGCATCCGCTGCGGCGAATGCGCGCGCGCCTGCCCGGCCGATCTGCAGCCGTTCGAGCTGTACTGGCACTCGCGCGCACGCAACTTCGGCCGCGCGCAGGAGTACCACCTGTTCGACTGCATCGAGTGCGGCTGCTGCGCCTATGTGTGCCCGTCGCACATTCCGCTGGTCGATTACTACCGTTACGCGAAGAGCGAAATCTGGGCGCGCGAGCGCGACAAGGACGCCGCCGACTCGGCACGCGAACGCTTCGAGTTCCGCAACTGGCGCGCCGAACGCGAGAAGGAAGAGAAGGCGGCCAAGCTGGCGGCGCGCAGCGCCGCCAAGCCGGCGGCGAAGCCTGCCGCCACCGACAAATCGCCGGCCGAGGGTGAAGCAGCCGCCACGCCCGCCGAGGATCCGAAGAAGGCCCTGATCGAAGCGGCGATGGCGCGCGCCAAGGCGCAGAAGGAGGCCGTTGCGGCGAAGAACACCGACACGCTGACGCCGGCCCAGCAGGCGCAGGTCGAGGCCGCGGAGGCGCGGCGGAAGCTGGCCGCCGACATGGTGGCCACCAGCAGCGGCGAAACGACGAGCGAAACCGCAACGGCGGACAAGCCGACGGAATGACACCGGGGCGCGTCTGCCGCGCGCCTCATCACGACGGAACACGATGTACAACTCACCCTACCTCCGCCAGAACACCAGCGTGCGCCGCGTGATGACCACGGTGCTGGTCGCCATGCTGCCGGCGATCACCGTGCAGAGCTGGCTGTTCGGCACCGCGCTGCTGGTGCAGATCGCCCTGGCCAGCGCCACCGCACTCGCCTGCGAAGCCCTCGTGCTGGCGCTGCGCGGCCGCCCGGTGGCACCGGCGCTGACCGACATGAGCGCACTGGTCACCGCCTGGCTGATCGCCGTCTGCCTGCCGCCGCTGCTGCCCTGGTGGACCACCGTACTCGGCACCGCCTTCGCGCTCATCATCGGCAAGCACCTGTACGGCGGCCTCGGCCAGAACCCGTTCAACCCGGCCATGCTGGCGTATGCGCTGCTGATCGTCAGTTTCCCGGCGCTGATGTCGCAGTGGCCCGGCCTCAATGGCGCGGACTTCGCGACGCAGATGGACTGGGTGTTCGGCGGCGCGCGCGCGCTCGACGGCGTCACCGGCGCCACGCCGCTGGACGCATTGCGCACCGGCCTGATGACCGGCGACGACACCGCCGCCGTGATGCACTCGACCACCTTCGGCCACATTGCCGGCGCCGGCTGGGAGTGGGTCGCGCTGGCCTGGGGCGCCGGCGGTGTTCTGCTGCTGGCGCTGCGCATCATCACCTGGCACGTACCCGTCGCCTTTCTGGCGGTGATGTCGCTGGTATCGGGCATCGCCTCGCTGATCGATCCGGCGCACTACGCCGGCCCGGCCTTCCATCTGCTGGCGGGCGGCACGATGATGGGTGCCTTCTTCATCGCGACCGACCCCGTGTCGGGCGCGACCACGCCGCGCGGCAAGCTCATCTTCGCCGCCGGCATCGCGCTGATCGCCTGGCTCATCCGCGCCTTCGGCGCCTACCCGGACGGCATCGCCTTCGCCGTGCTGCTGATGAACATCTGCGTGCCGCTGATCGACATGAAGACGCAGCCGCCGGTGTTCGGCCACAAGAACGGAGGCGCGCCATGAGCAGCGAGGCGCAGACGCCGGTGGTCGACGAAGCACTGGCTGCCGCCGAACTGGCGCCGGAACCGCCGGCGCCGACCGCGGCCGGCAGCGCGATGCGCTCGGCCGCACTGCTGGCCGTGTTCACGCTCGCCTTCACCGCACTGATGGCGCTCACCCACGACGCCACTGAGGCGCCGATACAGGCCTCGGTCGAGGCGCGCCGGCTGGAGTTGATCGCCCAGGTGCTGCCGCGCGCCGACTACGACAACGCGCTGCTCGAAGACACCGTGGAGCTGCCCGCCCTGCCCGCGCTCGGCATCGACGGCCCGGTGACGCTGCATCGCGCACGCCGCGGCAACGAGCCGGTCGCGCTGGTGTTCGAGGCGCAGGCGCCGGACGGCTACAGTGGCGCCATCCGGCTGCTGATGGCGGTGCGCGCCGACGGCACGCTGGGCGGCGTGCGCGTGGTCGCGCACAAGGAGACGCCGGGGCTGGGCGACTACATCGACCCCGCCAAGGACCGCGCGTCGCCGAAGTGGATCAGTCAGTTCGCGGGCCGCGACACCGCGCAGGCGGCCAGCTGGACAGTCCGCAAGGACGGCGGCGATTTCACCTACATGACCGGTGCCACCATTTCGCCGCGCGCCGTCATCCGCGCCGCCGGTCGCGCCGCCACCGCCATCGCGCCGGTGCGCGACGCGCTGTTCGCGCTGCCGTCAGGCGCCTCGGCAGACAAGGTGTTCGAATGATCGAGCGCCGTATCGCGACCAGAGGTCGCTCCCACACCTTCCGCGCCGACGACAGACAAGGCTGGTCAATTGGCCCCTGCCCGCCCTTGTGGGAGCGAGCTTGCTCGCGATGCCAGCCTGCATCGAAGCCGCCGGCGACCGGACATCGCCGCCACCTTCACCGCGCGGCACACACATCGGGGATACCGGCATGAACGCTGAAGAACGCGCCGTCTACGGCGACATCGGCCGCAAGGGCCTGTGGGAGAACAACACCGCGCTGGTGCAGCTGCTCGGCCTGTGTCCGCTGCTGGCCGTCAGCACCAGCTTCGTCAACGCGGTGAGCCTGTCGCTCGCCACCGTGCTGGTGATGGCGATGTCGAGCGGCGCGGTCGCCGCACTGCGCACGCTGATTCCGCATGAGATCCGCATCCCGGTATTCGTCCTCATCATCGCGGCGCTGGTCACCTGCCTCGACCTCGCCTTCAACGCCTGGCTGCACGACCTCTATCTCGTGCTCGGCATCTTCATCCCGTTGATCGTCACCAACTGCATCGTACTGGCGCGGGTCGAAGCCTTCGCCGCCAAGAACTCGCCGCTGGCCGCCGCCTGGGACGGCGCGGCGATGGGCGTGGGCCTTTTGTGGGTGCTGGCGCTGCTCGGCAGCGCGCGCGAACTGATTGGTGCCGGTACGCTGTTCTCCGGCATCGACATGATCGTGCCAGGCGCGCATGCGATACAGGTGTTCGGCGACGAGTACCGCGGCCTGCTGATGGCCATCCTGCCGCCCGGCGCCTTCATCTTCCTCGGTCTGCTGATCGCCGCGCGCAACGCCTGGGTGGCGCGGGTACAGGCGCGCGCTGCCGCGCCGCACACGCCGGCCGAAGCCGCGTCGGCCTGATGGCGGGCCGCGCAAGCCGGCTCACACGGGCCGAGATACAGACCCTGTTCGAGCGCTGGCGCGCGGCCAACCCGCACCCTAAGAGCGACCTCGAATACGGTTCGCCCTTCCAGCTGCTGGTCGCCGTCGTGCTGTCGGCACAGGCGACCGACAAGGGTGTGAACGTGGCGACGCGCAAGCTGTTTCCGGTGGCACCGACGCCGGAAGCCATGGTCAGCCTCGGTGTCGAGGGCGTCGAGGACTACATCAAGACCATCGGCCTGTTCCGCGCCAAGGCAAAGAACGTGGTGGCGCTGTCGCACCAGTTGCTGGAGAAGCACGGCGGCGAGGTGCCGAACGACCGCGCCGCGCTGGAAGCGCTGCCCGGTGTCGGCCGCAAGACCGCCAACGTGGTGCTGAACATCGTGTTCGGCGCGCCGACCATGGCGGTCAACACCCACATCTTCCGCATTTCGAACCGCATCGGCCTGGCGCCCGGCAAGGACGTGCTGGCGGTCGAACACGCGCTGCTCAAGGTGGTGCCGGCGGAATTCATGCAGCACGCCCACCACTGGCTCATCCTGCACGGCCGCTACACCTGCACAGCACGCAAGCCGCGGTGCGGCCAGTGCGGCATCGTCGATATCTGCCGCTTCAAGGACAAGACGGTCGCCACCTGAGCGGGAAACCGAGGCGGCAGCCTCAGAGGTGCCGCCGGATGCGGATCAGATCTTGCCGTCCAGCCCCATCTGGTAGTACTTGTGGGTGATCTTGTCCTGGTTCTCGAGCAGCCAGTCGATGTCCGGCTGGTTGTTCATCGCCTTCTTGATCGCCTTGGCCATGGCCTGGCGGTGGATGTCGAACAGGATCTTGTGGTCGAGGTCCTTGGCGGTGAACACCATGGGGTTCAGCCACACCGACACGATGATGCCGAGGTCGTTCGCCTTTTCCTTCGGAATGTCGCCGGCGCGCACGGCGTCGAGCACGCCGTTGGCGATGGCGGCCTGAACGGTGCCCATCAGGATGTTGGTGTAGCGCTCATCCTTCACCGTCACCTTGCTCACCATCAGCGTCAGCGGACGCACCTGGATGTCGGTATTCAGGATGGCGAACACGCGGGTGTGGCCCTTCACCTGGTCGCCGGTCAGCGTGGCCAGCGCGGTACCGACCGGGCCGTCCAGTTCGCCGATGATGACTTCGGGCTCGGCCGCGGTGCCCGGGGGGCCGCCGGCGACCAGTGCTTCACCGCTGCGAAAGACGATGCGTTCCGACATGTTGTGTCTCCTTGGTTGTCCTGTGTGAAAGCGCCTGGTGCGGCAAGCGCACCGACGCGAGTTTCACATGATACAACTTTGATTCACATAAAGAGACGCACTGCCGAAACGTCGCCCGTTCAGTAGATCGGAGCGGGCTGCGGCAAGGCCGGCAGTACCTCCGGTAGCGCCTCGTCACCACAGATGAAATGAGTGACTGCGGCCACGGTGGCGGCGTCCTTCAGTACCCGGTTGTGGCCCAGCCCCCAGGTACGCAGCAGCCGCGCCTGCGGCATCGCGGCCGACAGGCGCAGCGCGTGTTCGAACGGCACCTGCGCATCATCGACGTCGTGCACGAACAGCGCCGGCACGTTTACGTCCCTCAGCGCGTCGATGCGGTCGATATCGTCGAAACGGACGTTGTAGCGGTGCTCAATGCGACGGCGCATCGCCTCGCGCACGCGCGGCGAAATGCCGATCAGCGCCGAAAAGCGCAGCGTGTGCTCGCGCATCGACGCCGGCGCGCCGATGAACACCGCGCGCCCGAAATCGGCCCGCTCGCGCAGCGCCAGGCCGATCGCCGCTCCGCCCAGCGAGTGGCCGACCGCGCCATCGAAAGGTCCGTGCGTAGCCACCAGCGCGTGCAGCGCCTGCACGAAATCCGGCAGTCCGACGCGGCCATGGCCGCTGTCGCCATGGCCCGGCTGGTCGAACCACACAACGCGCCGACCCGCCGCAAGCAGCGAGGTCGCCAGCGCCCCCATCTGCGCACCGCGCCCGCCCCAGCCATGCGCCAGCAGTACCGCCGGTGCGCCGGCCGGACCGGCGCTCCATACCGCGAGGTCGTGACGGCCGGCGCTCACCGTTTCGCGCCGGGCGGGTGATGCGGCAGGAGCCACACTACGCGGCCGCGGCGGCGTCGTGAACAGCCGCTCGGCCTGCCGGCGTGCCAGTTCAGGTGCCACGCGGCTGGCGAGACGGAAGTAATGGCGCAACACCGGTGCCAGCGAAGCACCGGACGTGCGGCGCGCACGCAGCGGCGGATGGAGGGCGATGGAACTCATGGCAATGCTCCCGGAACGGCGAAATCGGCGAGCAGGCGGGCAAAGGCGGCGCGCGCGCGCTCGCCGGCGCGTGCGTCGTCCATCAGGCGGGCGGCGTGGTAATAGCCGAGCACGATGGCGAACATGTCGAAAATGAACTGCTCAATGTCGAGGTCGGCGCGCAGGTGGCCGGCGTCGATGGCGATGCGCACGGCCTTGTCCAGCGCCTGCTGCAGCAGGCGGTAGTGCCCGACCAGCCGGTCGCGCATCGGCCCCGGCCGGTCGTCGTACTCGACCGAAGCGGCGTGGATCGGGCAGCCGTGCGCCAGACCGCCGCGCCGCGTCCATTCCAGCCAGCCTTCGAACATCGCCCACAGCCGCGGCACCCCGCGCGGTGCAGCGAAGGCCGGCTTCATCACCGTGTCGGCAAACAGCTGCGCCGCGGCATCGATGGCCGCGCACTGCAGGTCCTCGCGCGAGCCGAAATGCGCGAACAGCCCGCTTTTCGACAACCCGGTGCGTTCGGCCAGCGAACCGATGGTCAGCGACTCGAAACCGCTTTCGCTGGCCTGCGCCAGCGCCGCTTCGAGTATGACCGTGCGTGTGTGCTCTCCCTTGCCCATAGGACAATAATACGAACGGTCGTGCTTTTTTCAAGGAAAATTTCAAAGCCTTCGTGCGTACCGCCCGCAAACCCGCAGCCGTTCAGGAAAAGCTGGTCTTGCCGAAGGTGTTGCGCAGGAATTCGGTGAACACCTTGACCGTGCGTGATTGCTGACGGTGCTGTGGGTACACCGCGTAGATGGTCAGCGGCGCCGGCGCGTATTCGTCGAGCACGCTGACCAGACTGCCGGCGCGCAGCGCCTCGCCGACGATGAAGGTGGGCAGCAGCGTGACGCCCAGACCTGCGATGGCTGCATCGCGCGCCAGTTCGCCGTTGTTCGCACGCAGCCGGCCGCTGACCGGCAGCGCGTGCGGCCGGCCCTTGTCGAGAAAGGGCCATTCGACGTTGCGCGAATGGCCGTACAGCAGGCATTGATGGTCTTTCAGGTCGGCCGGCGTCTGCGGCCGGCCGTGCACTTCGAGATAGCCGGGACTGGCGCAGAAGACGAGCTGTGTCGGTGCGATGGCGCGGGCGATCAGCGACGAATCGCCGAGCTGGCCGATGCGCACCGCCATGTCGTAGCCCTCGCCCACGACATCGACGAAGCGGTCGCTCAGATCCAGTTCGACCGTCACCTCCGGCCAGGTCGCCATGAAGCGCGCGATCGCCGACCCCAGGTGCAGCGTGCCGAAGGACATCGGCGCCGACAGCCGCAGCGTGCCGCGCGGCGCCGCGTTCTGATTGGCGACCAGCTGCTCCGCCTCATCCACGTCCTGCAGGATTTTCACCGCGCGCTCGTAGAAGCCGCGCCCGGTGTCAGTGATGCTGAGGCGGCGCGTGGTGCGCACGAGCAGGCGGGCGCCCAGTCGCTCTTCGAGCGCCATGATGCGGCGGCTGATCAGCTGCTTCGACAGCCCGAGCCGCTCGGCGGCGGCGGTGAAGCTCTGCGCATCCACCGTGCTGACGAAAATCTGCATGTCCTCAAGCTGGCTCATTCCGTGACCAAGGCCTCTCTGTCAACTCAATTGCGACAGTGTTTCAATTCCAGGCCAATTTATCAACCGTGATCGCGACAGTACAGTTCAGCCATCGGTTGCGGCATCAGGACGCGCACCGGCAGACAACCCCAGACACTATCGAAAGGACAGACCATGAACACCTCGACGATCCAGGCCTCCTCCGCTCAGCAGGCCGCCCGCAGCACCGACGCCAGCCAGATCGCCGCCGCTGCCGGCCGCGTGCTGCTGGCCGCCCTCTTCCTGCTCGCCGGCTTCAGCAAGCTGACTCAGCCCGAAGGCACCATCGGCTACATCGCTTCGGTCGGCCTGCCCTTCCCGGAGCTCGCCTACGCCGGCGCACTGTTCGTCGAGATCGGTCTCGCTGCGGCGCTGGTTGTCGGCTACCGCACCCGCTGGGTCGCTGCCGCGATCGCCGCCTTCAGTCTGGTGACCGCCTTCGGCTTCCACTTCAATCTTGCCGACCAGAACCAGTTCATCCACTTCTTCAAGAACGTGGCCATCGCCGGCGGCCTGCTGCAGATCGTCGCCTTCGGCGGCGGTGCCCTGTCGCTCGACGCCCGCCGCAGCGCCTGAACACGAAACGCACATGAACGCAGGGCGTCGCCGCGCGACGCCCTGCAGCAAAAGGAGATCGACATGAGTACCCCCACCCTCGCCACCCGCCCGAGCATCGAAACCCGCCCCGCCGACCAGCGCGGCGTCGCCGAACACGGCTGGCTCAGTTCGCGCCACAGCTTCTCGTTCGCCCACTACGACGACCCGAAGCAGCGCGGCTTTTCCGACCTGCTGGTGATCAACGACGACACCGTCGCCCCCGGCGCCGGCTTCGGCATGCACCCGCACCGCGACATGGAAATCTTTTCCTACGTGCTCGACGGCGTGCTCGAACACAAGGACACCATGGGCAACGGTTCGCAGATCCGCCCGGGCGACGTGCAGATGATCAGCGCCGGCCGCGGCATCGCGCACAGCGAATTCAATGGTTCGCAGACCGAGCAGGTGAAGTTCCTGCAGATATGGATCCTGCCGGACGAACACGGCACGCCGCCGGGTTACCAGCAGATCCATTTCACGGCGGAAGAGAAGCGCGGCCGCCTGCGCCCCATCGTCACGCCGGACGGCGCCGAGGGCAGCATCCGCATCCGTCAGGACGCGCGGGTCTATGCCGGCCTGTTCGATGGCGACGAAGCGGCCACGCTGCCGCTCCGCGGCGACCGCCACGCCTATGTGCACGTGGCGCGCGGCGAGGTCACGGTGAACGGCGTGCGTCTGGGCGCCGGCGACGGCGTCAAGCTGCGCGGCGCCGACGCGGTGTCGCTGAGCGAAGGGCGCGACGCCGAAGTGCTGGTGTTCGACCTGCGGGCCGTGGAGACCAGCTACTGAGTCGCGTTTCGCTGGCGCTCCGCAATGGACGCCAGCGACGTGCGCCGGCCCCGTCGCGGCCAAGACCGCTCCCACGGGGGTGGTGCGCCCGATCCGCGACCTGAGCCCGAACCGGGATTCTGTGGGAGGGGTCTTCTGACCCCGACAGCGGCGGTGGGCAGCGCGCGGCGTTAAGTCCACAGACCGAGCTGGCAGCAACCGCTGCCCTCCATAGGGCCCCGCTCAGACCTGGAGCGAAGACCGTGGGAGATTCTATGTTCCGCCGCAAGCGTTTTCGTGTTGTTTCGGGACATAGTCGGCGGCGTTCTTCATCAGTGAGAAGGCAACGCGCGCGAGCTTTCTAGCCAGCGCAACCAGCGCCTGGGTGCGACTGAATCCGCGCTGGAGCATGCGCTGGTAGAACGGCTGCCAGGTCGTGGATCGGCTGGCCGCCATGGCGGCGTTGTAGAGCAGGCGGCGCATCTCCGAGTCGCCCTTCTTGCTCAGCGCACGGCGTCCGGTCTTCTTGCCCGAATCGCGCACGCTGACGTCCAGGCCGAGGAAGGCGATGAAGGCGTCGGCGCCGCTGAAGGGGGCGCGATGGAACGCCGCGCACAGGCCGGCGGCGGTGAGCGCGCCGACGCCTTCGATCTTCAGGATGCGCCGGTACGGCTCTGTCCATCCGCTTTCGTTGATCAGCGAGGCGATACGCTGTTCGAACCGTTTGATCAAGGCGGTGAGCCGCGCCAGGGCCACACGCACGTCGCGACCAAAGCCGGGCAGATCTTCCATGCTCTGACGGATGCGACCCAGGCTGCGTACCACGGTTGCGCGCCGACGCAGCAGGCTGCGCAGCTCGGTCACCGAAGGCGCCGGCAGGGAGAAGGGGCGCAGATCCGTGCCCTCGTGCGCGAGGTAGCGGGCGATCAGGCGTGCGTCGTGCCGATCGGTCTTGGCGCGCAGGCCCACGGTGTCGCGGTACCTGGACAGCTTGAAGCCGTCGATCAGAAACACCTGATGTCCGGCGCCGATGAGCAGCTCGACGAGCGTGCGGTGATAGGTGCCGGTCGATTCGCAGGCGATGCGCTGGCAGCCTTTCGGCAGCGTGCGCAACCAGCCGCGGATGGCCGCTGCGGTGTTGTCGATGCGCGTCACCTGCGCGCTGGGGTGCTCGGCGATGTCCAGCCAATGCTTGGAGACGTCGATGCCAAAGCACACTGCCTCGTTCTGACTTGTCACGATGGGGCCCTCCCGACTAAGGTTCAAAAGGCTTGTCGGGATTCACCACAGCACTGGCTTGCAGGGTATGGACGGTACCGCGGTCACACGGTCCGATGGATTCCTGATCGGTGCTTGGGGTGAGGGCGGGACATCTCTCCCACTGTCTGTACGTGCTTGCCGTCAGATCCGAGCTCGGTCCCTCCGCCCGACAAGCTATTCCTACGCTTGCCGGGGTAGAACATACAAGCGAGCTTGCTCGCGATTGCAGCCGTCACCGGTCATCGCAGGCATCCGTGCGGCTTGCTTCAGATCCTCCCGGACATCACGGTCTTCATCCACTCGATGAAGGCCTTCACCCGCAGCGGCAGATGGCGACGGTTGGCATAGACCAGGCTGATCGGCAAGGACGGGGCGCGATAGTCGGGCAGGATTTCGACCAGCGTGTCGTCGTCGAGATAGCGGCCGACACGTGGCGCCTGGATGATGCCGAGACCGGCGCGGCAGGCTTCGCGGTAGGCGTCCGAGTTGTTGACCGTGATGACACCCTGCATCGGCACGCTGAGCAGTTCGCCGGTTTCCGGCGATACGTATTCGAAGCCCGAAGGACGCGCGCCCAGCGTCTGCGCGTAATGGACCAGCCGGTGCATCGCCAGGTCGGCCAGCGTGCGCGGCGTGCCGTGCTGTTCAAGGTAGGCACGGCTGGCACAGTTGAACTGTTCGAAGCGCCCGAGCGGCACCGCGATCAGGCTGTGGTCGCCGACCGCACCGACACGCAGCACGCAGTCGAAGCCCTCGCGCACCAGATCGACCCGCCGGTCGGTGCTGCTCACCTCAATCTCAAGCTGCGGGTGGCGCATCAGGAATTCCGGCAGGCGCGGAATGACCAGATCGCGCGCGAAGGCGAGCGGCAAATCGACGCGCAGCCGGCCGCGCAGGTCGGCCTGTCCGCCCGCGGCGAACAGCGTGTTCAGTTCGTCGAAGTCGGCGATCAGATCGCGGCAACGCTCGTAATAGGCCTGACCGTCCTGCGTCAGCTGCACCTTGCGCGTGGTGCGGTGAAACAGTCGCGTACCGAGCGTGCTTTCCAGCTGCTGCACCGCATTCGACACCGTCGATTTGAGCAGTCCCAGATTCTCCGCGGTAGCGGTGAAGCTGCCCAGCTCAGCGACCCGGCTATAGATGCGCATCGCTTCGATCTGGTCCATGAGCGGCCTTATTGTCCAAATATTCCGAACAGAGTAACAAAAAAGGCTGCGTTTATCTCTACCAACCCGATCAATAGACTGCATTCCGTGCTGGCGACCTACCCGTCGCACACCTTCAGACCTCACTACCAGGAGATATCCATGAGCACGAACGCAGACCGCAAGATCGCCCTCATCACCGGCAGCAGCCGTGGCCTCGGCCGCAACATGGCGCTGCACCTCGCCCGCCAGGGCGTGGATGTCGTCATCACCTACCGCAGCCATCGCGACGAGGCGGAAGCCGCTGCCGCCGAAGTGATCGCCGAAGGCGCACGCGCCGTCGTGCTGCAGCTCGACGTGGCCGACAGCACAGGCTTCGCCGGCTTTGCCGACGCGCTGAAGTCGGCACTCGGCCAGCAATGGCAGCGCGACCGCTTCGACTATCTGGTGAACAACGCCGGCATCGGCATCTACGCCCCCTTCGCCAACACCACTGAAGCGCAGTTCGACGAACTGTTCCGCATCCACCTGAAAGCGCCCTTCTTCCTCACCCAGGCGCTGCTGCCACTGATCGCCGACGGCGGCCGCATCCTCAACGTGTCGTCCGGCCTCGCCCGCTTCAGCATGCCGGGCTTCGCCGCCTACGCCGCGATGAAGGGCGGCGTCGAAGTGCTGACGCGCTTCATGGCGCGCGAACTGGGCGAGCGCCGCATCACGGTCAACACGCTGGCGCCGGGCGCCATCGAAACCGATTTCGCCGGCGGCATGGTGCGCGACACCCCGCAAGTGAACGGCGCCATCGCCGACCAGACCGCCCTCGGCCGCGTCGGCCTGCCGGACGACATCGGCGCCGCGGTGGCCGCGCTGCTGTCAGACGGCGGACGATGGATCAACGGGCAGCGGATCGAGGTGGCGGGCGGCATTTACCTCTGATCCGGCCGAGCCGAGGACCGGACGGGACCGTCCCGCAATGCGCGACGCGTCCCGGCCTGTCATAGGCACAAGCGGAAACCGCAACGCCGTGGATGGCGGACGCATGTTACGGTACGATAATAAAAACACGACGGCATCACCGGTGTGCAGTTTTTCGGATTTGTTTAAAGCGCCAGGACTGAACAAAACGAATCTTTAAAGTACTGCCCGCACAACCATTAGTGGCGAATCACATCAGAACTTTTCCCTGAACCACCCATGTTCACAGCATAAAAATTCACGACAAAAAAGCACCGGAAAACGTTGGAGTATTTAACCAAATCCTTTCTCACTCACGGAAACACATGAATAGCTACTGGGTAGTTGGCGCAATGTGGGGCGGAACAGCAGATGTACTGGGAATTTTTCTAAGGCGCGGCTACTGGTACTGCTGGGACCCGAAAGTGGCACATGATTCAAATTCCGACGCTGGGAATTCAGTTAAGTCTCAGAGAGAGCGCTTTCTCAAGATCCGAGAGGGAGACCGAATAGCAGTAAAGAAAATGCTTGGCCAAGGCGCAACTGAAATTGAAATTCGCGCTCTTGGGGTCGTAAAAGCGATAGATACCGATGAGTGGCGCGCCTACGTAACATGGATAACCGACGAGACATTTAGCCGCAAGGTAGCAATCAGGGGCTGCACCGCCTCCGTTCATGGCCCGTTTCAAAACACCGATCCCTGGGTAAGGGAAGTTTTTTGCATCTGATGATTACTCAGCCCGTCATTCGAGCTGAAGTTCGCAAAAATCCGCGCAGTCAAAACTTTGACACACCACTACGATCAACAGGAAAATGAAATGAGCATTGAAGCACTTTACGGAATCGAGTTTGCCTCAAATATGAACGACGGAGGTTATGGCGTTGTCGTTCTGGAAACAGGGAGAGTGCTCGGCGGAGACTCCTCATTTGTTTTTGTCGGCTCTTATACAGTAAATAACGGCACAGTCATTGCCAATGTTAAATGCACAAACGACCGAAAAACACTTCTCTCAGTATTCGGCGATATCAATGAGTTCAATCTTCATCTTGAAGGAAAGCCGGATGAGAAGGAGTTTATTCTTCAGGGCCACATGATTGAAAATCCAACCATGCGCATAGGCATTAAGCTTACTCGTCGCGCAGAGCTTCCGTGAGTGCCAGCACAGCGCTAAAAATTAAAACAGAACTTTCCAGATCAAATTCTTAGATGGCGCATCGATGAAACTGCCAAAGTGATCATCAACGGGCTGGGGTATCTCATTTTCAGAAGGTTCCGCAGGGGCGTCGATCCGAACCGCACCAGCAATAGGAATCTCGTCCAGAAAGGTGAATACAAAGGCGACGTAGCAATAGATACCACTGAATTTACATCACCTGCGCAAAAAACCTTCAACATCGCCACCCAAACCGCAAGCTTAGATCAACACAGCATCTCCCCCGCGATTGAAGAGCGCGCTTAAGGTAAATGTCGTCCTGCGGGGAATAACTATTATTAAAACATCAATGAACCGGCCATCTGCACTTCCACGGGAGATCGCTCTTGTCGCTCAATGTATTTATCAGTTACGCAAAGGAAGATCGCGATCAAGCGCTGCAGTACTACAACCTTCTTGTGCAGGAAGGTGCGTCCCCTTGGATGGATGTAATGAAGCTACTGCCGGGCCAAAATTGGGATGCAGAGATTGAGAAAGCGTTCAGCAATGCCAATGTCGTCGTTCTTCTGTTAAGTAAGCGTAGTATTAGCAAGCGCGGATTCGTTCAACGAGAAGCAAACGATGCGATTGAACGGCTCAGATACAAGCAACCCACAGACATATACGTCATTCCGCTTCTGCTTGAACCCTGTGACGTCCCAAGCCACATCGCCGGACGACTTCAGTACGTCGATCTAAGCACGGCGGGGGCGTGGGACCAAGTTCGAGCTTCCCTTAAGCTTGCTGCTGAACAGCAGTCCATTGAATTGGCCCACGGCCTTAACATTGGACCGTTTCGTGTATTCACGGAAAGGTTCGAGGATCGGTGGGAGGGTGCGCCCGGACACGACATTAAGATTGAGTACCCGAGGTTCGAGTCCATATCACGCCCTGAATTGGCAAGGGAATTGACGCTGCTCTTCGGCGGTCGCGCAAGCAGAGCGCTCATCGAATCACGTCAAGAGCCGTGGGATCAATCACCAGACTTGTTTCCAGACGTGCATTCCTCTACCGCAATGAACGGTCGATGGGATGACTTTGGCATAGTGCATATTTCAGATCGTTTGTTGAGTCTGACCTATGACGTTGGCTGGTACGGCGCAGGGGCTGCTCATCCAAACTCGTACTTTGAAACTTATAACTTCGCCTTGCTTGATCGAATGTACGTTCTGACGCTTGGGGATTTCTTTACCGACCTCAACGCTGCGATCAAGCGCATTAGCGAGCTTTGTATTGCCGAACTTTGCCGCGACTACTGGAGTCGGCTTGGAGAGAAACCAGACGAATTGGCAATGAAGTCATTCCATGACGGAGCTGGGGAGAATTTAGAAAATTTCGCCGCATTCACCGTCAGCCCAGATCACTTCACATTTCTCTTCGCACCTTACCAAGTAGCTGCGTATGCGCTCGGCAGGTGGAGTGCCGAAGTGTCCTTCTATGACCTGCTGGATGTTCTGAAGCCTAATGGCCCGCACACACTGGTATCCGCATACATCTAGGTCTTAATGGCATCGCCGACAGCCCCGTTATCTCATCCCCTCGCGATTAGTCCCCATGCCCCTCGGAGAAATCGCCAGCCAAGTCCTCGGCAGCGTGTTCCGCTTCGTCGGACAGGTTCTGATTGATGTCGTCGCCGAAGTAGTCATCAAAGGGCCGGGCTATCTCATCTGCCGGCTGTTCAGCAGGGACGTCAACCCGAACGGCATGCGCGTCGCGGTTGTCAGCATCCTGTTCTGGATAACGCTCGCGACGGCCGCGTGGGCAGCTTGGGGAGAGTTTTCTGCAGCGGCCGACATGGACCGGTGCCTGGATGCCGGCGGTGCATATGACGATCAACTCCGGCAATGCCGATTCGAGTGAGGGACTGCTACGCACCGCGAGCGGCCGCAAGTTCATGAGCGACATCCGGGCGGCACGCCGCGACCGGGCGAGCCCTTCCTCGTCCGACGCGCGTTTCGGGCTCCAGTAATAAAAGGGCTGGCGGGGCACAGGCCCCGCCAGCCCTTCTTCACTGCGTCACCGCCGCGAAATCAGTCGCGTGCACGACGACGGGCAGCAGCGCCGATCAGGCCGAGGCCGGCGATCAGCATGGCGTAGGTTTCGGGTTCGGGCACGGCGGCGATCGCGAAGTTGTCGAGCTGCAGCTGGCTGCTGGCCGTGTAGTCGAGCACGTTGACCACGCCGACGCCCAGCGTGACCGAACCGCTACCGGTGAACACGTATTCGAAGGTTGACCAGCCGGTGTGGGCGGCGTACGGCGTGTTGCCAGACGGGGCGGCCGAGGCGGCGGTGCCCAGATCGATGCGCTGGCCGTCGATCACGACGAAGGCGTAGTCCAGACCGAAGCCGCTGTCGGCGGTGTCCATCGTCAACAGCATCCAGTCGAAGCTCAGGCGGTCGCCGGCCGACACGTTGAAGGTACGCAGCAGGGTCGAACCTTCGGTGGCCTGCGACAGTGCGTCGCCGTCGAGTGCGCCCAGCGGCAGGCTCAGGCCCTGTTCCAGGCCGTCGGGCATGCCGGCTGCCAGCGGATCGTGGCCCGACAGGTTCAGCGCGGCACCGATGTCGTCTTCGAAAGTCGCGCTGGCGGTGGTCAGTGCGACCGTGCCATCGACGATGGCGACGTCGCCCAGCGCCGTCCAGCCGGACAGGCCGTTGTCGAAGGTGTCGCTGAAGGTGGCGGCGGAGGCAAACGGCGCTGCAAATGACAGTGCGAGCGCGGGGATCAGTGCTTTCAGTTTCATGATTCAGTCCTTGGTCAGTCGGTTTGTCGGGCGGGCCCGCGGTGGCAACCGGGTGGCCCGCCCTCTTTCAGCTCAGTGCAATGCGCCAGGTGCGCGGATCACTCAGTAGGCGAAGTTGGCGGCCGCGGCGGCTTGGGCAGCGCTCAAGCCGCGCAGCACGACCAGGTTGCGGAAGGCGCCCGCACCGGCGTCGATCTGCACGACCGCGCCGGCGGCGCTGTCGATCACGCGCACCCGGCCGTCGGCCAGCGCGTCGGCACCGCGATAGCCGACCGACGTCAGCACGCCGCGCAGATTCAGCTTGTCCTCGCCCGGCACGAAGTCGGTGATGGTGTCCACGCCGTCGCGCAGCGAGCGATAGACGAAGGTGTCCGCGCCGCCCTTGCCGGTGATCGTGTCGGCCGCCGCGTTGCCGACGATGAGGTCGTCGCCGTCGGTGCCGGTGATGGCCTGACGGCCGCCGCTGCCGCTGACGCGCGTCTTGCGCGAGGTAAGCCACTGCTCCGGCGTCAGCGCGCCTTCGGTGATGCGCACTTCGTTGATGCAGCCGAGGAAGCCGTTGGCGCTGCCGCCGGCCGTGGCGTGACCGCCGATCAGCCAGGGCGTGCCGGCGAAACCGGCGACGCCGTCGGCCGCCTGCACGTTGCGCAGCACCGGCGCACCGGCGACGTACATCGTCGTGTCGCGGCTGACCGGGTCATTCACGATGGCGACGTGTTGCCAGGTGTCCAGCATGATTTCGCCGGACCAGTTGGTTTTCGAGTTGTAGGTGTTCTCGGTCAGGTAGGCGCACGACTTGGCGGTGCCGGAGATCGGGTCGCCGAACACCGCGTTGCTGCACTGGATGCTGCCGGTCGCGGTGCGGGTGTTGAAGCGGCCGTTGGCGCCGTAGCGCACCTGGGCGGTACCGGGGAAGGAGCAGGTCTGGTTCTCGTTGGCGCAGCTCACCCAGGCGGCGCCGCCGGTGAAGATGGTCGGCTCCCACTGGAATTCACGCAGGTTGGACACCGCGAACTGCAGCGTGGACGAGCCCTTCCAGCCGCCGAGGAAGCCCTGCAGGTCGCCACGCGTGCCGAAGCGGGACATCACCGTCATCCACTGGTTGCTGGCGGCGGTCCAGTCCTTCGAGAACTTGACGATGGCTTCGACGGTGTAGCCCTTGCGCAGCATGTCGTCGTTCAGCGGCGCACCCTGCAGCGTCTGGAAGAAGCTCTGGCGCACGCCCTGGTTGGTGTTGGCGTCGAAACACACGCTGCCCTTCGCCGCCGACAGTGCGTGGTGGTCGTCCGACCACTTCGCGTCCTCCAGCAGCGCGCCGCGTTCCAGCGGCACGCGCACCAGCGGATTGCGGCCGGTCAGGTCCTCGACCCGGCCACCGTCGGCGACCGGCGTGCCCGGCGTACCGGTGAAGCGCCAGTGCGCCAGCGTGTTGGGGGCGCGCGCAAAGTCGTCGGCATCGAAGGGCTCGACCGGAATGGTCGGCTCGATGTCGTCGTACTCGGCCAGGATGAGTTCGCGCACGGTGTCGACCAGCGGCTGCTCGCGATTGTCCTGGCCGGCGGCGAACTGCGGGTTGAAGCGGCGGAAGCGCTCGGCGAAATTCATCGGAATGGCGAACTCGTTGTTCTCGTCGGTCAGCACCGCGACGTCGAACTGGTTCAGCGTGTTCTGCGGCTTCTGCGGCACCCAGGGCGAGAAGGACAGCGCCTTGATCTGGTTGGCGCCGAGGTCGAACTCGTACACGCGCATGTAGCCGTTGCCGCCCTGATAGGCCATCTGGTAATCGACGACGAACTGCTCGACCTTGTTGCCGAAGTCATTCACCCGCGTGGTGCGTGCGGCACCGTGGTTGTGGCCGTTGATCACCATGAAGATCTGGTCGTTGTCGCGGATCAGGCGTTCCCACAGCAGTTCGCTGTAGGGCGTCTGCTTCGCGGTCTTGCCGTCGCTCTCGATCGCCAGCGCATCGTGCGTGGTGACGATGACCGGCAGCGTCGGGTTGGCGCGCATCACCTCGCGCGCCCAGGCGAAACCGGCGTCCGACACGCGCCACGACAGCGCCAGCACCATGAAGCGCTGACCCTGCGCTTCGAACACGTGGTACTCGTGGAAGCCGCTCGCATCGCGACCGCCGAAGGTGGCGTTCTGCTGCGCGCGGGTAGTCGGGAACCAGCGCAGATAGGGCTCGTTCGCCAGGTTGCGCTGCGCGTCGGTGCAGTCGCTCTGGCTGCCGTTGTAGCCGCAGCCATTGGTCACGTCGTGGTTGCCGGCGAGGATGGAATACGGCAGGCCGGCCTGCTCCAGCACCTTCATCGCGGTGTCGGCCACGCCCCACTGCGCCGGCTTGTCCTGCTGGTCGACCACGTCGCCGAGGTGCACGATGAACGGAATGCCCAGCGCGCGCGCATGCTGGGCCAGCCACTGCGTCTGCGCCATATACGGCTCGCTGCCGTAGCGGTTCGAGAACTGGCTGCCTTCGGCAGGTGTCGCGTAGCGCGAGTAGAACTGGGTATCGGGGAGGACGGCGAGGCCGAAGCTGGACAGCGCATGGGCGGGCCCGCCCAGCGTCAGCAGGCCGGCCGAGACCAGCGCCGACACGGTGAGTTTCAACGTTAACATGAGTGCTCCAGGAATCTGTTTTTGGGGAATGCGGTTGGCGTCGGCTATGCCGCTAAACGATTCTCAAAAGCACGGATGACTATGCAATGACTCCATTGCGCGCGATGGCTAGGCCGATCGGCTTATCGGTATGCCGACGGGCTGGGCGGGGTATAGGTGAAATCCGCGCGGGACGGCGGAACTGCGTTGCGGCGCTTCACGTCGTTCGGGACGAACGCGGCGCGCAGCACGGCGACAACTGTGTGCATCGGGAGATCGGCACAGTCCTTTGATTCGCCGTGCCGGCATCCGGATTGCGGTTCATGGGCGGGGCCGCGCATGCAGGCGGCGGAAACGCCAGCGGACGCAGCAAGGAGGCGCCCCGAAGGTGGGGCCGCGTTGCACGGCCCCACCTGCGCTGAGCAAGCGTGCGTCAGATCTTCAGGGCCTGCCGGCGACGACGCGCCATCACCGCGATGGCGCCGAGGCCGGCGATCATCATCGCGTAGGTCTCGGGCTCGGGCACGGCTGCGACCGGGCTGGTCAGCGCGAAGCCGAGCTGGGCGCCGGCGAGGTTGGGAATGCCGAGGAAGCTGTTCAACGCCGCACCGGCGGTGTCGGACAGGAAGAGGTTGAGGCCGCTCAGCGTGAACAGCGGAACGTCGTTCAGCACCGTGCTGCCCACGGTCACCTGACCGAAGATGGTGTCCTGCGCCAGCGTGGTGTCGATCAGGAAGTTTTCGAGATCGACGTCAACGCCGCTACGCGACAGACGCAGGCCGCTGCCGACGTGCTCGATCTGCGCATTGGACAGGTCCGGGTCGAGGAAACCGCCGGTGATCGGGAACAGACCGACCGCATTGCCCGAGGCGTCGAAACTGAGCGAGCCGGTGCCCAGTGCGGCGACGCCGACGCCAGCGCCGACCAGCGTGGGCGTGGCGGTGAGCACGGTGACGGTGGGGCCGATCGGCGAAACCGGGGTGTTGGCGGATGCGGACAGCGGTGCTGCGGCGAGTGCCGCGAGCGCGGCGGAGACTGCAAGCTTCTTCATCATGGGACTGACGCTCCTGTGGATAGATGGATTGGAATCCGGCGATGCCGGTGTTGTTGTCTATCCTCCCTGCGCGTCCGGCCGTCAGCGTCGAAGACCGGACACGACTTCGTGAGCGCACGAAGCGTTCCGTAGAGCCGGGCGCTCGCGCTCCGGTTCCCGCGCCGGACGCGCTGTCGGAATTCGCCTACAGCGGCGGCGCGGCGGCCAGGAACAGCCTGGTGTCGCGGCCTCGACGTGACTGCGCGACAATGCGGGCCGCGTGCTGCTCCCCCTGAACTGCGCCCCTGCGCCGGACCACGAACTCACCATGACTATCGCCGAACTTTGCATCCTGATCGCCTGCCTGCTGCCCATCGTCTGCGCCTGGATCGCCAAGCAGAAGGGCTTCGGCAAACCGCGCCGCGAGGGCGGATTCGACAACCACAACCCGCGGCAGTGGCTGGCCAACCTTCAGGGTTTGCCGGCGCGGGCGCACGCGGCGCAGATGAACAGCTTCGAGGCGCTGCCCATCTTCATCGCCGGCGTGCTGGTCGCCGAGCGCATGCAGGCCGCGCAGGGCACGATAGACGGCCTGGCGATGGCCTTCATCGCCGCCCGCGTCGCCTACATCGGCGCCTATCTGGCCGATCGCGCGAACCTGCGTTCGCTGCTGTGGGTGCTCGGACTGGGCTGCTGCATCGCGCTGTTCTTCATCGGATAGGCGCCTCTCCCACCCGGCGCCGGCGCCTTTTGGCCGAGTACTGAAGGCCACCCAGCGCTGCCGCGCTGAACACTTCCAGGCTGCGCAGCAGCGGCGCGGCAAAGGCGAAGGTGAGGCCGAAGCCCGATATCAGGTAGACACCCGGTGACGCCGCCAGCGACCACTCGCCGGCAATGGCCGCGAGCCCGTTGACCACCGACAGCGCACCCACCCTCTGCACGAAGTGGGCGAGGCTCGGCGCACGTAGCGCAGACCACGCGAAGTGAAAGGGCCAGTCACCCGCGGCGCACCTGCAGCACCGCGGACCGGGCACCGACCTCAGGCCGTCACGACGTAACGCGCGGCCGGCACATTGGTTGACAGCTGCGGCCTCATCGCCTGCCGCGCCGATTCGTAGCGCTCCCACAGATCGAGTGCGTGCAGCGGCGGAATGGTGATCAGCTCGCCGCGGTCGAAGCCCACCAGCGCGGCATCGACCAGATCGTCCGCACGCATGACGATTTCGCTTGGCAGGTGCTCGACCGGCAGGCCGCCGGTGGCCCAGAAATCGGTCGCGGTCGCACCCGGAAGCACGGCCTGCACGCGGACGCCCGTGTCGGCCAGCTCGTGGTGCAAGGACTGGGTCAGTGCAGTCACATAGGCCTTGCTCGCGCCATACACACCGTTCAGCGTCTCCGGCGCGATGCCGACGACGGACGAAATATTGATGATGGCGCCGCGGGCGCGGGCGACGAAGCCGGGCACGGCGGCGTAGGTGAGGCGGGTGAGCGCGGTCACGTTGAGATCGATCAGGCGCTCCATGTCGTTGACATTGCTTTCCAGCAGCGGCGTGTGGGTGCCGACGCCAGCATTGTTCACCAGCAGCGTGATGCTTGCGTCCTGGCGCAGCGTCTGTTCGACCTCGCGCAGGCCGGTGCGGTCGTTCAGATCGGCAACGATCACTTCGACCACGCGCTGCGTATCGCGGGTAATGCGTCCGGCCAGCGTGTTGAGCCGCTCGCGATTGCGGGCGACCAGAATGAGATCGTAGCCACGACGCGCGAGGCGGTCGGCGTAGAGGGCGCCGATGCCGGACGAAGCGCCGGTGACGAGGGCAGTACCTTGATGGATGCGGGACATGACGGTTCTCCTGTGCGGTGTGAAGGTGAGGTCATGCTAGGGCCGCTTGTGAATGTCTCAAATGACGTTTATGGTTATATTTTAAGACACCACCTGAAAACGGCCATGCACCACATCGGATTCGTACTGACCGAAGGCTTCCAGCTCATGTCGCTGGCCACCCAGACCGTGTTCGAGTTCGCCAACATCGTGACCGGCGAGCCGTTCTACGCGCTGGAGAACTACTCGGTCACCGGCGGCAACGTGCGTTCGTCCGGCGGGCTGCAGGTGGCGACCCGCGCACTCGATGCAGACAGCCGCACCGACACCTGGATGCTGTCAGGCGTCATCAACCCGCTCGACCAGCCTGTGCCGGCAGCGCTGCGCGACTTCGTGCGCGGCGCAGGCCGTCACGCACGGCGCGTCGCCGGCGTGTGCACCGGCGCCTTCGTGCTGGCCGAGGCCGACCTGCTCGACGGCCGGCGCGCCACCACGCACTGGGCCTTCGCGCGCGAGATGCAGAAGCGCTTTCCCGACATCCGGATGGAGGACGACCGCATCTTCGTCATCGACGGTCCGGTATGGACCTCGGCCGGCATGACCGCCGGCCTCGATCTGGCGCTGGCCATGGTCGAGAAGGACCTGGGCGAAGAAGTGGCACGCTCGGTGGCGCACAAGCTGGTGATGCACCAGCGCCGTTCGGGCGGCCAGACCCAGCACTCGGAAATGCTCGATCTGGCGCCCAAGTCCGACCGCATCCAGAGCGCGCTCGACTACGCGCGCCGTAACCTGAACCGCCCTCTTTCGGTCGAGGAACTGGCCGAGGCGGTGCATCTGAGCCCGCGCCAGTTCAGCCGCGTATTCACGGCGGAAACCGGCCAGTCGCCAGCGAAGGCCGTCGAGGGTCTGCGGCTGGAGGCAGCGCGCCTGATGATCGAACAGAGCCGTCATCCGCTGGACGTGATCGCGCGCGAAACGGGTTTCCGTGACCGTCGTCACATGCGCGAGGCCTTCATGCGCGGTTTCGGCGTGCCGCCGGCTGCGGTACGCCGAGGCACGCGCGCGGCGGCCTGAGCGCGCAGCCGCGCCTCTTTATTCGAGTTCGACGACGACCTTGCCGCGCGCCTCGCCGGAGCGCAGCCGCGCATGGGCCGCCTCGGCTTCATCGAACATGTGGCGGCGATCGTCTCGCCGCACGCGCAGTTCGCCGGCCGCGGCCATGCGCGCCGCCTCGGCGAGGATGGCGCCGTGGTGGGCGCGGCCCTTTCCGGTCAGCAGCGGCAGCAGCGTGAACACGCCCGAATAGGTGGCCGCGCGGAAGGACAGTGGCGCCAGCGCGTGCGTGCCCCAGCCCAGGCAGCTCACCACGTGTCCGCCATAGGTGCGCACTGCCGCGAACGAGTCGTCCAGCGTCGCGCCGCCCACCGTGTCATACACGATGTCGAACCCTTCGCCTGCCGTGTGTTCGCCCACATAGTCGGCGACCACACTGCGGCGGTAGTCGATGGGCACGGCACCCAGGCGCCGCGTGGCTTCCACGTCGCGTGCCGACACAGTCGCGTAAACCCGTGCGCCGCGGGCAAGGGCGATCTGCACCGCCACGTGGCCGACGCCGCCCGCACCGCCATGAATCAGCACGCGGTCACCTCGCTTTACCTGCGCGCGGTTGACCAGTCCCTCCCACGCGGTGATGAAGACCAGCGGCAGCGCGGCCGCGTCCGCCATCGACAGCGCCGCCGGCTTGAGCGCCAGCAGATCGGCGTCAACCGCCTGATATTCGGCCAATGTGCCGGGCACGCCGCCGACGCCGCCGGTCATGCCGAACACGGCATCGCCCGGGCGAAAGCGCGTCACGCCCTCACCCACGGCCAGCACGGTGCCCGCCATGTCCATGCCCAGAACGGCCGGCAGCGGATGTCGTGCGTGGGCCGCCTTGCCTGCGCGTATCTTCGTGTCGAGCGGATTGACGCCGCTGGCGGCGATCTTCACCAGCACCTGGCCGGGCGCCGGCTGCGGCCGTGGCTGCTGACGATGAACGAAGGGGCCATCAGTGGCCTCGACGGTGAGAACCCGCATGGTCGGGGTGTGGGCGTTCATGGCGCTCGCTCCGCAGTCGTTGAAAGTGGCCCATTCTTTTCCATGCATCGCTGCATGTACATTCAATAGAATGAACACCTTCCATTCAAAATTGCATAGGTCAAAACAGACATGGAGTGGAGCGACCTGAAGATATTCCTCGCCATCGTCCGGGCCGGAACGCTCGGCGGCGCCGCGCGCCTGACCGGTCAGACGCAGCCCACGATGGGCCGGCGCCTGCGGGCGTTAGAAGCGGCCATCGGCCACACGCTGTTCCAGCGCACGAGCGACGGTCTGGTGCTCACCGATGCCGGGTTAACGGTGCTGAGTCACGCGGTCCGGGTGGAAGAGGACATGCTCGCGCTGGAGCGTGCGCTGGCCGGTCACGCCGGCGGGTTGGAAGGTCTGCTGCGGATTTCGTCGTCGGACTGGTTCGGCGCGCATGTGCTGAGCCCGCTCATCGCCAGCTTCCGCCAGATGCACCCGGACGTTTCGGTCGAACTGGTCACTGACAGCCGGCTGTTCAGTCTGGCCCGGCGTGAGGCCGACCTGGTGTTCCGGATCACGCCATTCGACGAGCCCGACATCGTCCAGCGCCGGCTGATGCGCCTCGATTACGCGGTCTATGCCGCGCCACAGGTGCCGGTACCGGTAGCCGGCGACGGAACGGGCGCCACGCTGATCACGATGGACAGCGCCTTCGCCGACATTCCCGACGCGCAGTGGCTGCGCCGCTTGCTGCCCCACGCCCGCATCGGTTTCGCCAGCAACAGCCGCGAAGCGCAGGCCACACAATGCAGCGCCGGCGCCGGTGTGGCGGTGCTGCCCTGTCTGCTCGGCGACCACGCGCCGCAGCTGCGCCGCATCGACCTGGGCGAAACGCCACCGGGTCGCGAGGTCTTCGTCGGCTATCACCGCGACCTGCGCCACCTCGCGCGACTGCGCGCCTTCATCGACCACGTGTTCGCGCGGGCAGACAACGGGGACAGCGCGTTCTGAGCGACGGCGCCGTTCAGCGCCGTCGCCCGCGGCCGGGCACCGGCGCCGGCTTGTCCGGCAGGCCCAGTGCGGCACGCGACAGGCGGTCGGCGTCGCGATTGCGATGGCGCGGCACCCATCTGAATTCGACCGCGTCGAAGCGCGCCAGCACGGCGTCGATGTCCTGCAGCCGGATGCGCAGCGCGTCAACTGAGGTCTGCTGCTCGCCCTTCAGGTGACGGACGACGAAATCGCTGTCGCCGGTGACCAGCACTTGACGGGCGCCTTCGGCGTAGGCGAGGTCGAGTGCCAGGCGCAGCGCCTCCAGTTCGGCTTCGTTGCTGCAGCCGTGGCGGCTGCCCGGCTGCGACAGCTCGATACGCCGGCCGTCGGGCGCGACGACGAGCGCGCCGAGACCCAGACGGCCCGGATTGGGCAGCGCGCAGCCGTCGAACCACAGTTGCCAGCGGTCTGCATCGGCTTGCCCGGCGTGCGGATCGGGGGGTGAGGACACGGTGTGACAGGGCAGTGCAAAGCTCGATGGTGCCACGCGCGGCGCAAGACCACGCGGCTGCGTGGCGACCGGGCCGGCTTCCCCTATAATCCGCCCTCCCCCAACCGGCCGGATGCCGGAATTCTGGAGACGCACATGGGCTTTCTCGCCGGCAAGAAAATTCTGATCACCGGACTGCTGTCCAACCGTTCGATCGCCTACGGCATCGCCCAGGCCTGTCACCGCGAAGGCGCGGAACTGGCCTTCACCTATGTGAGCGACCGCTTCGTCAACCGCGTGGCCAAGATGGCCGCCGAATTCGGCTCCGACATCGTGCTGCCCTGTGACGTCAGCGACGACGCACAGATCACCGGTCTGTTCGACGAACTGGCGAAGAAGTGGGACGGGCTGGATGGCCTGGTGCACTCCATCGCCTTCGCGCCCGGCGAAGCGCTGGACGGCGACTTCCTCGACGGTCTGTCGCGCGAAGCCTTCCGCATCGCACACGAGGTGAGCGCCTACAGCTTCCCGGCGCTGGCCAAGGCCGCACGCCCGATGATGCAGGGCCGCAATGGCGCGGTGCTGACGCTGTCCTACCTCGGCGCCGTGCGCGCACTGCCCAACTACAACGTGATGGGTCTGGCCAAGGCCAGCCTGGAGGCGTCGGTGCGCTACCTCGCCGCCAGCCTTGGCCCGCAGGGCATCCGCGCCAACGCGGTGTCGGCCGGCCCGATCAAGACGCTGGCCGCCTCCGGCATCGGCAACTTCGGCAAGCTGCTGGCTTACAACGAAAAGAACGCGCCGCTGCGCCGCAACGTGACCATCCAGGAAGTCGGCAACGTCGCCGCCTTCCTGCTGTCCGACCTGGCCAGCGGCGTGACCGGCGAAGTCACCTATGTGGACGCCGGCTTCAGCCAGACTGCGCTGACCGCGGTGGATTGATCCGTTCGCTGCGGCCGGACGGCCGCAGCGTCACATCCCGCCTGTATCCTTCTTGCATCCGGGGGCGACCGCCCCCATGTTAGACCGGGTCAAACCGGTCACTGGAGGCAGGAAATGCGCAAGTTGTGGATGTCTTTGCTCGCTCTTCTCACCGTCACGCTGCTGTCCGGCTGCGGCTACAACACGCTGCAGTCGGGTGACGAACAGGTCAAGGCCGCCTGGGCCGAGGTGCTGAACCAGTACCAGCGCCGCGCCGACCTGATTCCCAATCTGGTCAATACGGTCAAGGGTTTCGCCGAGCAGGAGAAGGAAGTGCTCACCCGCGTGACCGAAGCGCGCTCGCGCGTCGGCGCCATCCAGGCGACACCCGAACTGCTGAACGATCCGCAGGCCTTCGAGAAATTCCAGGCCGCCCAGGGTGAACTGTCGGGCGCGCTGTCGCGCCTGCTGGTGGTGACCGAGAACTACCCGGACCTGAAGTCGGACGCCAATTTCCGTGATCTGCAGGCGCAGCTCGAAGGCACCGAGAACCGCATTGCCGTCGCGCGCAACCGCTACATCAAGGCGGTGCAGGACTACAACGTGACGGTGCGCTCCTTCCCGAGCAACCTGACCGCGATGATGTTCGGCCACAAGGTGAAGCCGGGCTTCACGGTCGAGAACGAGGCCGAGATCTCGCGCGCGCCGAAGGTCGATTTCGGCGGCGCCGCGCCGAAGCCGGCGCAGTAAATAGATGAACTGGATGCGTGCCCTGCGCGCCGGCCTCGGCGCGCTGCTCCTCGTCGCCACCAGCGCCTTCGCGCAGCTCGCGGTGCCGCCGGTCGCCCGTGTGAGCGACCAGACGGCGACGCTGAGCGGTGCCGACATCGCCGCGCTGGAGCGCACGCTGCAGGACTTCGAACAGCGCAAGGGCAGCCAGATCGCAGTGCTGGTCGTGCCGAGCACCGCGCCGGAGACGGTCGAGCAGTACGCGCTGCGCGTGGCCGAAACCTGGAGGCTGGGGCGCAAGGGCGTCGATGATGGCGCACTGCTGCTGGTGGCCAAGGACGACCGCGCGCTGCGCATCGAGGTCGGCTACGGGCTGGAGGGCGCGCTGACCGACATCGCGGCCAAGCGCATCGTGTCCGACGTGATCGTGCCCTACTTCCGCCAGGGCGATTTCGCCGGCGGCATCCGCGCCGGCGTCGATCGCATGATCGGCGTCATCGACGGCGAACCATTGCCCGAACCATCGCGCGCCGCGGCGGGCGCTGAGGGCGCTGAAGGCGGTATCGAACAGTACGCGCCGATGCTTTTCATCGTTGCACTGGGCCTGGGCGGCGTCCTGCGCGCCATGCTGGGCCGGCTGCCGGGCGCGCTGGCGACCGGCGGCGTGGTCGGCTTCATCGCCTGGATCGTGGTCGGGCTGCTGCCGATCGCCCTTGTCGCCGGCATCGTCGCACTGTTGATCACGCTGTTCGGCGGGGGTCGCGGCATCGGTGGCTTCGGTGGCGGCGGGGGTTTCGGTCACGGCGGCGGAGGCGGCTTCGGCGGCGGTGGTGGTGGATTCGGTGGCGGCGGCGCCTCGGGACGGTGGTGACATGATCGGACGTTTCTTCAGACATCTGTTCGCCCTGCCCTGGGCGCTGCGCCGCGCACTGCCCGCACGCACGCTGGAGGCGATCGAGCTGGCGATCGAGGCAAGCGAAGCGCGCCATGCCGGCGAACTGCGCTTCGTCGTCGAG
Organism: Methyloversatilis sp.; assembly: GCF_965284615.1. Taxonomy (GTDB): domain Bacteria; phylum Pseudomonadota; class Gammaproteobacteria; order Burkholderiales; family Rhodocyclaceae; genus Methyloversatilis. Next base: position 1,337,871 of record NZ_OZ260098.1, on the reverse strand, counting down.
AACGCCCTGCACCCGCTCGCCGTGCTGCGCGGCCAGAGCGGGCGCGAGCGCGCGATCGAGGTGTTCTCGGCACTGCGCGTGTGGGACACCGAACACAACAGCGGCGTGCTCATCTACCTGCTGATGGCGGATCACGACATCGAAATCGTGGTCAACCGCGGCGTCCGCGCCCGCGTGCCGGACGCGCACTGGGCGGCCTTGTGCGCCGAACTGGAAGCGCGTTTCCGCCGCGGTGAGTTCCACGACGGCGCGCTGCACTGCGTGCAGGCGATCACCGCGACGCTGGCGCAGCACTTTCCGGGTGTGGGCGCCAAGAAGAACGAACTGCCGGACCGCGTACTTGTCCTGTAAGGTCCGGGGCCGCCGTTACGGGGCCCCAACGCGGAGAGCGTCTTGCTGAAGTTTTTCGAAACACGGATCGATCCCTACCCCGCCGGCCAGCCGCCGACACCGCCGCACGATCTGTTCGCCTTCCTGTGGTCATGCACACAGGGCATGCGCGGCTATATCGCGGCAATGACGGTGTGCACCGCGCTGATCGGCGTGTTCGAGGCGATGCTGTTCGCCATGCTGGGCGACATCGTCAACTGGCTGGGCAAGACCGAGCCGGCCCGGCTGTGGGCGCAGGAGGGCGACACGCTGCTGCTGCTCGCCGGCATCCTGATCGCCAGCCCGCTGGTGATCGCGCTGCAGACCCTGATCAAGCACCAGGCGCTGGCCGGCAGTTTCCCGATGCGGCTGCGCTGGAATTTCCACCGCCACATGCTCGGCCAGAGCATGAGCTTCTACCAGGACGAATTCGCCGGCCGCGTCGCCGCCAAGGTGATGCAGACCGCACTGGCGGTGCGCGACACCTGGATGATCGTGGCCGACATCCTGGTGTTCATCATCATCTACTTCGTCACCATGGTGACCGTGGTGGGTGGCTTCGACCTCACGCTGCTGCTGCCTTTCGGCGGCTGGCTCGCGCTGTACGTGTGCGCGATGGTGTATTTCGTGCCGCGTCTGGGTAAGGTGGCGCAGTCGCAGGCCGACGCGCGCTCGCTGATGACCGGTCGCATCACCGACGCCTACACCAATATCGCGACGGTGAAGCTGTTCTCGCACACCGACCGCGAATCGGATTACGCACGCGAGGCGATGCGCGAGTTCATGCGCCCGGTCAACGCGCAGTTCCGGCTGGTCACCGGCTTCGAGGTGGTGAACCACATCCTGAGCATGGCGCTGATCGCATCGACCGCCGGCATGACCTTGTGGCTGTGGATGCAGGGCCAGGTCGGCGTCGGCGCCGTCGCGGCCGCAACGGCGATGGCGCTGCGGCTGAACGGCATTTCGCACTGGGTAATGTGGGAACTGGCGTCGCTGTTCGAGCAGGTGGGCACCGTACGCGACGGCATCAATACGCTGTCGCGCGCGCACGCGGTGGTAGACCGGCCCGACGCGCAGCCACTGCACGTCACGCGTGGCGACATCCGCGTCGAGGACGTCACCTTCAACTACGAAAAGCCGCGCGGCCAGGACGGCGCGGTCATCGACCGGCTCACGCTGCACATCCGCCCGGGCGAAAAGATAGGCGTGGTCGGCCGCTCGGGTGCCGGAAAGACCACGCTGATCAACCTGCTGCTGCGCTTTCACGACCTGCCGTCCGGCCGCATCCTGATCGACGGGCAGGACGTCGCGAGCGCCACCCAGGACAGCCTGCGCGCGCAGATCGGTATGGTGACCCAGGACACTTCGCTGCTGCACCGCTCGGTGCGCGACAACATCCTGTACGGCCGGCCGGACGCGACCGACGCCGACATGATCGCGGCAGCAAGGCGCGCCGAGGCGCACGACTTCATCATGGGCCTGGTCAACCCCAAGGGGCGTCGTGGCTACGACGCCCACGTCGGCGAGCGCGGCGTCAAGCTGTCCGGCGGCCAGCGCCAGCGCATCGCCATCGCCCGCGTGATGCTGAAGGATGCGCCCATCCTGCTGCTCGACGAAGCGACCAGCGCGCTCGATTCCGAGGTCGAAGCGGCCATCCAGACCAGTCTTTACCGGCTGATGGAAGGCAAGACCGTGGTGGCGATCGCCCACCGGCTGTCAACCATCGCGGCGATGGACAGGCTGATCGTGATGGACCGCGGTCGCATCGTCGAGGAAGGCGACCACCGCAGCCTGCTGGCCTACGGCGGGCTGTACGCCCGCCTGTGGGCGCATCAGAGCGGCGGTTTCCTCGGAGCCGAGGTGGACGCCGAGGTCGACAGCGACCCGGCGCAGCCGGTCGAGGTCTGACTCAGGCGGCGCGGCGATCCGCGAAGGCGATCACCTCTGCCCGCCTACGCCGCTCGATGCGCGGCGGCACCGCCTGCAGCGTCGCACCATCATTGTCCGCATTGCCGCCAGCCGCCTGCCAGGCGACGGCAGCGGAGAGCTGGGTTTCCCACGAAATGAGGTGGAACTGCCCGTGCTCGATCAGTTCGAGCGGCGGGATGAATTCGGATTCGAGTGCGTTCGGCAGAAACGGCAGATCGGCGATACGTGACATGGACCATCCCCTTCGTTGTGGATGTCTGAACTCCGAGAATGCAGGCAGCATGACACGGCTGCTTGACGGAAAGATTTCAGTCTAGGAAGTTGACGCGGAGATTTCCTGTCGCAGTGCAACGAAAACGTCGATCACGGGAACCGGTCCCGGGTCTGTGGGAGCGGCCTTGGCCGCGACGCGGCAGTTGCAGTCCGCAGGCTTCGCTTCACGCCGCTGTCGGGGTCAGAAGACCCCTCCCTCAGAACCCCGGCTTCGGCCGCTGGTCGCAGATCCGGCGCACTCCCTATGGGAGCGGCCTTGGCCGCGAGGCGGCCGCTGCAGTCCGCAGGCTTCGCTTCAGGCCGCTGTCGGGGTCAGAAGACCCCTCCCACAGAACCCCGGCTTCGGCCGCCGGCCGCAGATCCGGCGCACTCCCTGTGGGAGCGGCCTTGGCCGCGACGCGGCCGCTGCGGTCTGCGAGCTTCAATTCAGGCCGCTTTCGCGATCGTAGAACCGCCCATATCGAACAGCGACGCCGGGCGAAAAAAAGCCCTGCACGATGGCAGGGCCTCTTTCGTCCGCCGACCGCCCGACTGCGCGGCCGGATCGGGCTGCTTACTTCACACGGTTCTTGTACTCGCCGGTGCGGGTGTCGATTTCGATCTTGTCGCCGATATCGCAGAACAGCGGCACGGCCACTTCGTAGCCGGTGTTGATCTTGGCCGGCTTGAGCACCTTGCCCGAGGTGTCGCCCTTGACGCCCGGCTCGGTGTAGATGATTTCACGCACCACCGAATTCGGCAGTTCGACCGAAATGGCACGACCTTCGTAGAACACGACTTCGCAGGCCATGCCGTCTTCGATGTAGTTCAGTGCGTCGCCCATGTTCTCGGCTTCGACTTCGTACTGGTTGTAGTCGGCGTCCATGAAGGTGTAAAGCGGATCTGCGAAGTACGAGTAGGTGACTTCGCGACGCTCCAGGATGACCACGTCGAACTTGTCGTCGGCCTTGTAGACCGTCTCCTGACCGGAGCCGGTCAGCAGGTTCTTCATCTTCATCTTGACGACGGCGGCGTTGCGGCCCGACTTGTTGTATTCGGCCTTGAGCACGACCATGGCGTCGTTGCCAATTTTCACGACGTTGCCGGCGCGCAGTTCCTGAGCGGTTTTCATGCAGTGTTCCTGTGGGGGTTGAGGCCGCCATGCGAACCTTTGCAACCCCTGTTGCAACGCCCGTCGCGGCAAACCCGGCATTATATAGGTGTCTGATTAAACAACACAAGCTGGGTTGCGAGGTCGCTTGTAGACGCGAGCCGGGTCGCCCAGTCCTGCGCGTGAGCGGTCAGCAGCGGCAGGTCGGCAAGCGCGGCCAGCCAGTCGGCCGACGCGATCGCCACCTCCCCGCTCCAGCCGTGATGCAGCGCGCGCAAGCGTGCTGCCGGCGCCGGGTCGAGGCCGGCCGAGTAGCGGTCGAGAAAGGCATCGAGCTTGGGCAGATGCGCCCCGTCGTCTTGCGGATAGATGTGCCACAGCAGTGGGCGGGCCGCCCACTGCGCGCGGACGAAGGAATCCTCGCCGCGCACGATGTTCAGGTCGCAGTGCCAGAGCAGCGCGTCGTAGTCGTCCTGGTCCATGAAAGGCAGTGCGCAGATACGCAGCGTGCCGCGCCGGATTTCGTCGCCGGCGGCCAGCGGCTGCGCCAGCACACCGGTCAGCGCGGTCAGCGCCCTGCCTTCGGGCACCCATAACTGGGTCGACTGAGCGCCTGCAGCCAGCGCGTCGATCAGGGTCGCCATCGACGGGCTCTCATAGCTGAACAGCGATACCTGGAGCGCCCCGGGCTGCGGCCGCAAGCCGACGCGCGCCCAGGTTGCCTGTTGCAGCGCCGCATCCGCGCGCCAGGCGTCGCGTCGGGCGAACAGGTCGCGCTCGCGCAGCAGGCCGCCGGTGCGCGCGCTGAAGCCGGGAAAGAAGAAGTGCTTGGTCAGACCGGTGGCCGGATCCTGCGACGCGAGGCCGTGACAGCCGTCCGCCCAGTCTTCGGCCGTCAGGTATTCAAGATTGATCCAGCGCGGCGGCACGGCCAGCGCCGCCATCGCCGCAACGAAGGCCGGCGGCAGATGGCAGGCGAACGCCTCGATGACACAGTGCGCAGGTGCGCAGTCGGGGAGATCGTCGGTCCAGTGCCTCACATCGACGCCCGGCTCGTCGGCGCCCTGTGGCTTGATCCGCGCCAGCGCCTGAGGCGCGTCCAGCCACAGTCTGACCGTCCAGCCGTGCTCGCGCGCCAGCGCGCGGGCGAGGCGCCAGCAGACGCCGACGTCGCCGAAATTGTTGACGACACGGCAGAACAGGTCGCAATCCGGGCGTGGCGGGTGCTGCATCAGCGAGGAATCTTCACAAAAAGGGTGCGACATGCCTTCAAGTCCGCGAGTCAAACGTCGTAATCAGCAAAGCAGCAGCGATCAACCACCGTCAAACAGTATCAGGAGTCCCGACATGTCCATGCCGCGCCCGACGTCCGAAACACTGGGTTTTCGCCATCATCGCCGTCCGCTGAAGTCGGACGAGCGCATTCCCGCCATGCCGAGCCTGCTTGACCAGATCGCGCAGATCAACGCGATGACGATGGTGGCCGAGGCCGATGGCGACGCCGACAATGACAGCTGGCCGGACGTCAACGGCGACGAGGACGACGACGGAAGCTGAGGCCCGCCGGTGAGCGGCCTGCGCAGCTTGCAGACAGACACAGGCTTCATGGCGCCACCTCTTCAGTAGGCGGCATGCGGAGCCGTTAACGGGTCATCGTCCACAGGACCTGACACATGCGCGACGCGTCGAACGCCACCCTGGAGGGCTGGGTCGCTTTCATGAGCGACAAGCCCCTGCCAGTACTTGCCCGCACCACCCGTGAACTGGCCCAGTTGCGGGAGGCCGAAAACACGGTCAGTGCCCGCACCATCGCCCAGGTCATCCTGCACGACCCGCTGATGACGCTGCGTGTGCTCGCCTTCATCGAAGCCAAGCGCGGCCGCAGCCAGCATACCGACATCACGACGATAGAACGGGCGCTGATGATGATCGGCATCACGCCCTTCTTCAATCATTTCGAGTCGCTCCCGACGCTGGAGGAGCACCTGCACGCACACCCGCAGGCGCTGCTCGGCGTCATGCGCGTGATCGCGCGGGCACGCAAGGCGTCGGGCTGGGCCCGCGAATGGGCGCTGATGCGCCACGACATCGACGTCAACGAGATCACCGTCGCCACACTGCTTCATGACGTGGCGGAAATCCTCTGCTGGGTGTTCGCCCCGAAGCTGTCGCTGAAGCTGCGCGACCTGCTGCGCGCCAATCCGACGATGCGCACGGCGGCCGCGCAGAAGGTGGTGTTCAACGTGACTTCGCACGATCTGCAGGTGGCGCTGGCCAAGGCGTGGCGACTGCCGGCGCTGCTGGTCGAACTGATGGGCGGCTCCGCTCACCCGTCACCGCGCGTGCGCAACGTGCAGTACGCCGTCAATCTGGCCCGTCACAGCGCAAAAGGCTGGGACGACCCAGCGTTGCCCGACGACTTCAAGGACATCGAGGAGCTGTTGCGGATCAGCCACGAAACGCTGCTGGGCCGCCTGGGTCTGCCGATGGACGGCTCGCCGCCGCCGACGCTCCCCGATCACGCCGCGCCCGACGCGGACTGACGCCGTCACAATGAAAAAGGCCACCCGCGGGTGGCCTTTTTCATTCAGCAGCAAGCTGCTTCGGGCGCGACAATCAGCCCCGACGGCGACGCAGCAGGCCTGCGCCGGCCAGCGCAGCGGCGATCAGCGCCAGCGAACCGGGCTCCGGTACGTTGATGTCCGTACGCGCCTGGGTGCCGATGAACAGCTTCTCGTCACCACCATTCAATGCGTACTTGTCGAAACAGTTGCCGACGTCCTCATTCTGCCGCGGCGCTTCACGCACGGTGCCGAAGCCATCCTCGCTGCCACAGCCGAGGCGGTAATCGACATGGATCGCGTAGTCGCTCAGATCGCCGCCGATCAGGCTGGCAATCAGTGCGTCGAGCTCGGTCATCACGATGGCGTAGGCAGCGCGGTCACCGCCCAGGTTGTGCTCGACCTTGCGGTCATAGGGGCCGGCGCAATCGACGATGATTTCGCCACCCGGCACCGTTGCCAGACAGACCGGGCCACCGGAGCGCACGAAGTCTGCGAGCACCGGTTCGACACGACCTGCTTCGGTCAGCGCGCCGGGCGCGGTATACAGATCCGAGCCGCCGAGAATGATGCCGGAGCCACCCGAGCCGTCGAAGGTCGGCAGCCCGCCGTAGACCGAAACGCCATCCTGGTCGAAGTCATTGCTCAGGTCGAAGCGGCCGAGGATGGTGCCGGTGCTGATCTGCGACACCTCGACGCGCATCCACGCCGCCAGACTGGCGCGGTCTTCGCCGGAGCCGATCTCGTTGTTGGCGAAGAAGAACACCAGCGAGTTCTCGTCGAAGTTCAGTTCGGAGTTGAGCGCCGACAGGCTGGCATCCCACCAGCCGGAGCGATCCCAACTGCCGTCGAGCACACCGGCCAGACTGTTGGGTTCGTTTGCGGTCGTCGTGCGGAAGCCCTCGGTGGTGTTCGCCTGAGGGGTATCGAAGGCGTCGTTGACACCGGGCGTGCCATTGCTGGTCTGGCCGTCGGCGCCCAGGCCGAGTTTGGTGAAGATATCGATCTGGCCCGGCCCCGACATCACTTCGAGACCGGAAATCGGCAGCGAATAGGAACGGGCATCGCCGTAGGTGACCCAACCGACGTTCTCGAGATCGACGGTGGGGGCGGCGTGTGCGGCACTCATGCCGGCGAGGGCCGCAGTCAGTGCAGCGCGACGAACCTTCTTGCGGAAGGGGATGGCCATGATCTGTCTCCTGGGTTCTTTTACGACAACAAGGGAAATTCTCCCGAGTCGTCATCGACCGTGTAGCAAGTCACATTCCAGAAAAACAGGGGGTTACACAAAACTGAAATATATGAAGTTTTTTACCTATCTCGGATAGCAGCGTTCGCCGGCCCGAGATCTGTAAATAAATCCGACAGAATTCGGGCTCAGCGACGCGATTCCAGTTCTTCCCAACGCAGCATGGCGGCGTCGATTTCGGCGGCCAGCGCCCCCAGACGGGTGGACACGCCGGCCGCTTCGGGACCGGCCAGTGCGCCGCTCGACAGCCGCGCGGTCAGTGTCGCCTGCTCGTCCTCCAGCGCAGCGATGCGGTCGGGCAACCCGTCCAGTTCCTTCTGCTCCTTGAAGCTGAGCTTGCTCTTCGGCGCTGCGGCCGGCTTGTCGGCCTTGACCGGCGCAGCAGCCGGTGCGGGCTTCGCCGGTGCGACCGGCGATGACACCGGCGCGGCCGGGCGCTGGGCGACCCAGTCGCTGTAGCCGCCGACGTACTCGCGCCAGCGACCGTCGCCCTCATAGGCGATGGTCTGCGTCACCACGGCGTCGAGGAAGGCGCGGTCATGCGATACCAGCAGCACGGTGCCGTCGTAGTCCTGCAGCAGCTGTTCGAGCAAGTCCAGCGTTTCCATGTCGAGGTCGTTGGTCGGCTCGTCCAGCACCAGCACGTTGGCCGGGCGCGCGAACAACCGCGCCAGCAGCAGCCGGTTGCGCTCGCCGCCGGACAGCGACTCGACCTTGGCGCGCGCACGCTGAGGCGGGAACAGGAAGTCGCCCAGATAGCCGATCACGTGCGTGCGCTTGCCGCCGATCTCGACGAAATCCGAACCCGGGCTGATCACCTCGGCCAGCGTGGCCGATTCGTCGAGCTGGGTGCGGAACTGGTCGAAATAGGCGACCTGTATGCGGCTGCCGGTACGCACGCGGCCTTCGTCCGGCTCCAGCTGGCCGAGGATGAGCTTGAGCAGCGTGGTCTTGCCGGCGCCGTTGGGGCCGATCAGGCCCACCTTGTCGCCGCGCACGATGCGCGTCGAGAAGTCGCGCACGATGGGGCGGTCGCCATAGCGCTTGCTCACGCCTTCGAGTTCCGCCACCAGTTCGCCGGACGCTTCGCCGCGATCCAGTCCGATGCGGGCGCGACCCATCTGTTCGCGCCGCGCCTCGCGCCGGGCGCGCAGCTCGTCGAGCCGCTTTACACGGAACTGCGCACGCGTACGCCGCGCCTCGACGCCCTTGCGTATCCACACCTCTTCCTGCGCCAGCAGCTTGTCGGCACGCGCCGATTCCAGCGCCTCGGCCGCCAACTCGTCGGCCTTGCGCGCGACGTACTGCGCGTAGCGGCCGGGATAGCTGCGTAGCAGGCCGCGGTCCAGTTCGATGATGCGGGTGGCGAAGCTGTCGAGGAAGCGGCGGTCGTGCGTGATGACCAGGCTGGCGCCGCGAAAGTCGTTGAGCAGTGCCTCCAGCCAGGCGATGCCGTCGAGGTCGAGGTGGTTGGTCGGTTCGTCAAGCAGCAGCATGTCCGGCTCGGCCACCAGCGCGCGCGCCAGTGCCACGCGTTTGAGCATGCCGCCGGACAGCGATTCCACGGTGGCGTCGCCCGGCAGGTTGAGCCGGACCAGCGCCTGTTCGATGCGCTGCTCGAAGCGCCAGGCCTGATGATGCTCCAGCGCGTCCTGCAGTTCGGCCATGCGGTCGAGCTTGCTCTCGTCACCATGCGCAACCGCCTCGGCCACGTCGTGGTAATCGATCAGCAGTTGCGACAGCTCGCCCAAGCCTTGGGCGATGGCGTCGAACACGCGGGCGCCGGCGGCGAACTGCGGCTCCTGCGCGACGTAGGCGATCTTGGTGCCCGGCTGGCGCCACACCGTGCCGTCGTCGAGCGCGGCGTCACCGGCGAGGATCTTGAGCAGGCTGGACTTGCCGGTGCCGTTGCGGCCGATCAGCGCCAGCCGCTCGCCCGGTTCGACCACCAGCGCGGTGTGGTCCAGCAGCGGCAGGTCGCCGAAAGCGAGGCAGGCATTGTCGAGGGTGATCAGCGGCATGGCGGGCGGCGGGTGAGGCGGTTCGGAGGCGGGCGCGCAGTATACGCCCTGCCCTGGCGGCGACTCAGCCGGCGCGCGCCACCGCTTGCGCCCGGCAGGCGAACAGCGCGCCACCGAGCGCAGCCTGCAGCAGGCCGAACACGCCGTAGATCAGCGCCACCGCGACCGCCTGCGCGGCCGGCACGCCGAAGACGGCGAGCACCGCCGCCGCCGCCGCTTCACGCGTACCCCAGCCGCCGACGCTGACCGGCAGCGCCGCCATCAGGAAGATGGGCGCCGCCGCGGTCGCCCACACGGCCGGTGACAGCTCGAGTCCGAGCGCGCGGCCGCCGCAGGCGAGCGCGGCAATCGACAGTGCCTGCACGACCAGCGAAGCGCCCATCTGCAGCGCGTACTGCTGCACCACCCGCGGACGCCGCAGTCGCGATTGCACCCGCGCCAGCGCAGCGAACGCTCGACCGCCGCTGATCGGCCGCGCGACCAGCAGCAGTGGCGCGGTCAGCAGCAGCACGGCCGCCATCGCACACGACAGGTCGATCCAGACAAGCGGCAGCGGCAGTGGGAGCGCAATCGAGGATGCGGCGAACGGCAATGCGCCGGCACCGAGCGCCAGCAGCACCCACAGACCGCTTACGCGGTCCAGCAGCACCGATAGTCCGGCGTCGAGTGTCGGCAGACCGGCCTGTCGCAGAGCCAGCGCGCGATACAGATCGCCACCGACGACCGCCCCCGGCAGCAGCGCGTTCAGCGCCATCGCACGGAAGTAGGCGAGCAGCGCGAACGAGGGGCTGACGGCCGCCCCGAGCCAGGCCGTGAGCGCACGCCAGCGCAGCGCGGAGGCGACGTTGGACAGCAGCGCTGCGACCAAGCCAAGCAGCAGCCAGTCGCGGTCGGCCCGCCGCAGGGTGTTAACCAGCGCCGCCGGCTCCGCCACATGGATCACCGCCGCCAGCAAGACGCCGGCTGCGGCGAGGCGCAGCGCGGCGCTGCGCGTCATCGCGCCTCCGGCTCCTGTGCGTGGTACTGCGGCACGCCGCGGCCTTCGTGATAGATGCGGATGAGCAGTTCGCCGATCAGACCGGCGACGATGAGTTGCACGCCCATCAGCAGCAGCATGACGCCGGCCATCAGCAGCGGCCGGCCGGCGATGTCGTGGCCGAACAGCTTGAGCAGACCCATCCAGCCGAGGATGGCGGCACCCGGCGTGGCGAGCCACAGGCCGAGCGCGCCGAAGGCGTGCAGCGGACGCTGGCGGTAGCGCATGAAGAAGACAATGAGCACCAGGTCGAGGATGACGCGGAAGGTGCGGTCTATGCCGTACTTCGACTCGCCGCGCGTGCGCGCGTGGTGGCGCACCGGCACCTCGGCGATGCGCGCACCCGCGTCGCGCGCCAGCGACGGGATGAAACGGTGCAGTTCGCCGTACAGCCGGATGCGGTCGATGATGTCGCGCCGGTAGGCCTTCAGCGCGCAGCCGTAGTCGTGCAGATGCACACCGGTCGAGGCGGAAATGAGCTTGTTCGCAATCACGGACGGCAGGCGGCGCGACAGCGCCTTGTCCTGCCGCTGCTGGCGCCAGCCTGAAATCATGTTGACGTCGGGGTCGGTGGCGAGGCGATCGATCATCGCCGGAATGTCGAGCGGGTCGTTCTGCAGGTCGCCGTCCAGCGTGACGACGTAGCGGCCGCGCACGCGGTCGAAGCCGGCCTGCAGTGCGCTCGACTGACCGTAGTTGCGCACCAGCAGCACCGGCCGCAGCCACGGTCGTTCGGCCACCAGCCGCGTCAGCAGCGCGCCGCTGCCGTCGCGCGAACCGTCGTTGACGACGATCAGTTCGAAGCGGCGGCCGGTCGGCGCCAGTGCGGCGTGGATGCGATCGACCAGATCGCCGAGGTTGTCGAACTCATTGAACACCGGCACGACGACGGACACCTCCGGCGCCTCGGCCGGGGCGCGCGTCGGCAGTTCGGGCTGAGCGAATTCGAGTACCTGGGGCATGGGCGGACGATCCGACATGAAGAGCCGCCATCGTGCAGCGCCGCGGTTAACGCCAAATTAAAGATGTGCGGCGACACTGCGACGCCATGAACGCCCCCCATCCACCCCGTCCACCCCGTCCGCCCCGTCGCACCGCGCCCCGTGGCTGCTGCTCCTGCTCTATTTCGGCGCCCACATGGTGGCTCGCACGCTGGTGTCGGACGCGCTCGAACTGGACGAGGCCGAGCAGGCGCTGTGGACCCAGCAGCTGGCCGCCGGCTATGGCACGCAGCCGCCGCTGTATACATGGCTGCAATGGGCGGTGTTCCAGGTAACCGGGGTGTCGGTGCTGTCGCTGTCGCTGCTGAAGAACACGTTGCTCGCATCGACCTACGCCTTCGTCTGGCTGGCCGCCCGCCGGCTGATGTCGGCACCGCTGGCGCTGCTGTCGGCGGCGTCGATGCTGCTGATCCCGCAGATCGGCTGGGAATCGCAGCGCGACCTGACGCATTCGGTGCTGGCCACCGCTGTCGCCGCCGCCACGCTCTACGTCGTCGTGCGGCTGATCGAGAAGCCGCGCCCGGTGCTCTACCTCGCGCTCGGCCTGTGCGCAGCGCTCGGCCTGCTGTCCAAATACAGCTTCGCGGTCTATCTGGCCGCGCTCGGGCTGGCGGTGCTGCTGTCGCGCGACACGCGGTCCATGCTGCGCAGCCCGTGGCTGATCGCAGCCGCGCTGCTGGCGCTCGTGGTGCTCGCGCCGCATGCGCTGTGGCTGCTCGACAACTGGCAGTTGGCCAGTGCCCGCACGCTGGAAAAGCTGGACGCCGCCCCCGGCCTGGCGGGCGGCATCGTGCGCGGACTGAGCAGCCTGCTCGGCGCCACGATGGCCACCCTGGCCGCGCTGGCGCTCGCCTTCGCCGCGATCTTCGGCCGCGCCACCTGGGCGCCCGCCGCCGCATCGACACACTGCCGCCTGTGGGGCCGCTATCTCGGACTGCTGGCGCTGCTGATGATCGCGCTGGTGGTGGTCGGCGGCGCCACCCATTTCAAGGGACGCTGGCTGCAGCCGCTGCTGTTCATGGCGCCGCTGGCCTTCTTCTGCTGTCGACCGCATCTCGCAACCCACCCGCGGCTGTACTGGCTGCGCGCCACGCTCATCGTGTTCGCGCTGCTCTACCTCTTCATGGCCAGCATGCGGCCGGTGTTCGACGGCTGGCGCAACCGGCCGGACGAACTGAACGAACCGGCGGCCGAACTGGCGCTTGCGCTGCGCAGCGCCGGCTACGACGGTCGCGCGCCCATCGTTACCCACGACCCTGTGCTCGGCGGCGTGCTCCGCGTGCGTTTCCCGCAGGCGCAGGTCGTCGTGTGGAAGGACGACGCGCCAGCGCCCCCAGCGCAATCGGGGGCACATCTGCTGATCGGACGCGGCGAAGCAGGCCGTGCGATGTTCGACCGTGCCGGCACCGGCGACTACGCCCTGCTCCGCCTGCGCTACCGCCACGCCCACCCCGGCCACCCGCCGATCGAATACCGCTACACCCTCGTCCGCTGACGCGGCGCGCGGTTACAATCGCGCCCCTGCGGCTCCATAGTTGAATGGATACAACAACCCCCTCCTAAGGGGTAGGTACAGGTTCGATTCCTGTTGGGGCCGCCAGCCCACTCTCTGACCGCACGGTCTGTCCAGCCCCCGCCTCAGGCACCCGCTCTCTCGGCCGGCAACCCGGGCACCAAGCCTTCTTCATATTGCCGGGGCGGTCACGCAGCGCTCCGCCGGATTCACTTATCCTATCTGCCACCCAGTCCCGGCACACAAACCGATGGCCAAACTGTCCGAGCGCGATATCTGCAGCAAATACATCACCCCCGCACTGGTCGATGCCGGGTGGGATCTGCATGCACAGATCCGCGAAGAGGTGAGCTTCACCAAGGGCCGCATCGTCGTGCGCGGCCGACTGCACAGCCGCGGCAAAGGCAAGCGGGCCGACTATGTGCTCTACATCCAGCCGAATCAGCCCATCGCCCTGATCGAAGCGAAAGATGCAGAGCATGGCGTCGGCGACGGCATGCAGCAGGCGCTCGACTATGCCGAAACACTCGACATTCCTTTCGTGTTCTCCAGCAACGGCAGCGGATTCCTGTTCCATGACCGCACCGGGCAAGCCCAACTGACCGAGACCTCACTGACGCTGGCCCAGTTTCCTCCGCCGGACGAACTGTGGCGACGCTACTGCGCATGGCGAGGACTCGACGACACGGCGAAAGCCATGGTCGAAACGCCCTATTACGACGACGGCAGCGGCCGGGCACCTCGCTACTACCAGGCGACCGCGATCAACCGCACCATCGAAGCAGTCGCGCGGGGGCAGAAGCGCATCCTGCTGGTCATGGCGACTGGCACCGGCAAGACCTACACCGCTTTCCAGATCATCTGGCGGTTGTGGAAGGCGCGGGTAAGCCGGCGCATCCTCTTCCTGGCCGACCGCAACATCCTGGTCAACCAGACCCGCACCAACGACTTCAAGCCCTTCGGTGCGGCGATGACCAAGATCGAGAAGCGCCAGGCGAACAAGGCGTTCGAGATCTATCTGTCGCTCTATCAGGCGGTCACCGGCACCGAGGACGAGAAGAACATCTACCGGCAGTTCTCGCCCGACTTCTTCGACCTTATCGTGATCGACGAATGTCACCGTGGCAGTGCCGCCGAGGACTCCGCCTGGCGCGAAGTGCTGGACTACTTCTCCGGCGCGACGCAGATCGGCCTGACCGCCACGCCGAAGGAAACCCGCGACGTATCGAACATCCATTACTTCGGCGAACCGGTCTACACCTACTCACTGAAGCAGGGCATCGACGACGGCTTCCTCGCCCCCTACAAGGTAGTACGCATCGACATCGACCGCGATCTGCAAGGCTGGCGACCGGCCAAGGGGCAGACAGACAAGCACGGCGAAGTCATCGAGGACCGCATCTACAACCAGAGGGACTTCGACCGCACGCTGGTGCTCGAAAAGCGCACCGAACTGGTCGCCCGCAAGATCACCGAGTATCTGACCGCGACCGACCCTTACGCCAAGACCATCGTGTTCTGCGAAGACATCGACCACGCCGAGCGCATGCGTCAGGCGCTGGTGAACCTGAACCCGGCGCGAGTGAAGGAGAACCGCAAGTACGTCATGCGCATCACGGGAGACGAGCAGGAAGGCAAGGCCGAGCTGGACAACTTCATCGACCCGGAAAGCCGCTACCCGGTCATCGCCACCACCAGCAAGCTCATGACCACCGGCGTCAACGCCCAGACCTGCAAACTCGTGGTGCTGGACCAGCGCATCCAGTCGATGACCGAATTCAAGCAGATCATCGGCCGCGGCACCCGCATCAACGAGGACTATGGCAAGTTCTGGTTCACCATCATGGACTTCAAGAAGGCGACCGAACTGTTCGCCGACCCCGCCTTCGATGGCGACCCGGTGCAGGTGTTCGAGCCAACCGGCGATCAAGCGCCGATACCGCCGGACGAACTGCCCGACGGGCAGTCAGACCCGGACGCTGCCGGGGACATCCAGGCCGGCGACATCACCGGCGACGCCATACCCGACGCCCGGGATGCCGAGACAGGCCGACGCCTGAAGTACGTGGTGGGCGGCGAGGTCACCGTGCAGGTGGTGGCAGAGCGGGTGCAGTACTACGGCCCGGACGGCAAGCTGATCACCGAATCACTGAAGGACTACACCCGCAACGCCGTCCGCAAGTCCTTCGCCTCACTCGACGACTTCCTCAACCGCTGGAACACCGCCGAGCGCAAGCAGGCGCTGTGCGAGGAACTGGAAGCCCAGGGCGTGCTGCTGGATGCGCTGGCCGAGGACGTCGAAAAGAAGACCGGCAAGGTATTCGACCCCTTCGATCTCATCTGCCACGTCGCCTTCGACCGGCCGCCGCTGACGCGGCGCGAGCGTGCAGAGCAGATGCGCCAGCACACCGTGTTCGACAAGTATGGCGAACAGGCCCGTCGGGTGCTCGAAGCGCTGCTCGACAAGTACGCCGACGCCGGCATCGAAAGCATCGAGGACATCAAGATCCTGACGCTGGCGCCTTTCACCGAGTTGGGTACCGCGCCCGAGCTGATCGGTGCCTTTGGCGGCCGCGCCGCCTATCTGGCCGCCATCCGTGAACTCGAGCAGGCGCTTTACGGTTGAGCTTCAGTGCGCTGCATTCAATGACACCCCAGCAGTTTCAGACCTTCCTCGAACGCAGTCATGCGCTTCATGCAGCCATAGAGGATGCCGTGGCCGACCTTCCGCCATATGCCGGCAATCGCTTCGCCGTCGCGCGGCAATCCGGCCTGCTGTCGATCGAGCACGGCGTGGCCGCGCATGCGCTGGTCGCGGCGAACTTCGCTGCCCCGGGCATCACCTTGTTGCGTACCCAGTTCGAGACGCTGGTACGCGGCATCTGGCTGATGTACGCGGCGACCGACAGCTGGATCGAAAAGCTCAGTGTGCCGCTCACCGCTGACGCCGCTGAATCGGGCAAAGACGCGCCCATGCTGGCCAAGATGCTGACTGAACTGGACGGCTGCCCCACGATGCCGCGCGCCCTGCTGGCACAGCTCACCGCCTACCGCGACGTCACCTGGAAGGCGCTCAACAGCTACGCCCACGGCGGTATCCACCCGCTGGCGAGGTCGGTCAGCGGGTATCCTCTGCAACTTTGTCGCGATGTGCTGCGGAACGCCAATGCGCTCTGCGCGCTGGCCGCCCAGCTCTGCGTCATCGCATCGGGCCGCCTTCAGGCCATGGAGGCGATCCGCGCGATGCACCGCGATTTTCTCGACGTACTGCCCGTCATCGAAGCCCCAGAAAAGAACCCGCCCTCCGGACACCCATGAGCATCAGCACCACCCTCAAATCCATCCAGGACATCATGCGCAAGGATGTCGGCGTCGATGGCGACGCGCAGCGCATCGGTCAGCTGGTCTGGATGCTTTTCCTGAAGATCTACGACGACAAGGAAACCGAATACGAACTGCTGCAGGAGGACTTCCGCTCGCCGATACCCGAGCACCTGCGCTGGCGCAACTGGGCGGCCGACCCGGAGGGCATGACCGGCGACGAACTACTGGATTTCGTCAACAACACCCTGTTTCCCAAGCTGAAGAACCTGCAAGCGCGCGGAGACGACCGGCGCGCCTACGTCATCCGCGCGGTGTTCGAGGACGCCTACAACTACATGAAGTCCGGCCACCTGATGCGTCAGGTGATCAACCGCATCTGCGAAGGCATCGACTTCAACAAGGCGCAGGACCGCCACCTGTTCGGTGACCTTTACGAACAGATCCTGCGCGACCTGCAGAGCGCGGGCAACGCCGGCGAGTACTACACGCCGCGCCCGGTCACCCAGTTCATGGTCAACATGGTCGCGCCGCGGCTGGGCGAACAGATCCTGGACCCCGCCTGCGGCACCGGCGGCTTTCTTGCCTGCGCCATCGAACATGTACGCCGCCATCACGTGAAGACGGTCGAGCACGAGCGCCAGCTTCAGGCTTCGATACACGGTGTCGAGAAGAAGCCGCTGCCGCACCTGCTGTGCACCACCAACATGATCCTGCACGGCATCGACGTGCCCACCAACGTGAGGCACGACAACACGCTGGCGCGGCCGCTGCGCGACTACGGCCCGAGCGACCGGGTGGATGTCATCCTGACCAACCCGCCCTTCGGCGGCATGGAAGAGGACGGCATAGAGAGCAACTTCCCCACCGCCTTCCGCACCCGCGAAACCGCCGACCTGTTTCTGGTGCTCATCATGCATCTGCTGAAGGAAGGCGGCCGCGCCGCCGTCGTGCTGCCGGACGGCACGCTGTTCGGCGAGGGCATCAAGACCCGCATCAAGGAGCAGCTGCTCGCCACCTGCAATCTGCACACTGTGGTGCGCCTGCCCAATGGCGTGTTCAACCCCTACACCGGCATCAAGACCAATCTGCTGTTCTTCACCAAGGGCAGCCCGACCGAGCACGTCTGGTTCTACGAACACCCCTACCCGCCCGGCTACAAGAACTATTCCAAAACCCGGCCGATGCGCACCGAGGAATTCGCCGCCGAAAAAGCCTGGTGGGGCGGCGACGAACGCAGCGGCCGCGTCGAGAACGAATACGCATGGAAGGTGAACGCCGACGACATCCGCGCCCGCAACTACAACCTCGACTGCAAGAACCCGCACAGCCCGGAACAGGCCAGCCACGACCCGGACACCCTGCTCGCCGACTACGCACAGTTGCAGCAGCGCATCGCCGACACCCGCAACCAGCTCAAGGCCGCCCTCGCCGCCGCGCTGGAGGGCAAGGCGTGAGCGCGCTGCTGACCGGGAACCTGCCACTGATCGCTGACGCGCCGGATGGCATCAGGAAGTTGCGCGGGTTGATTCTGGAACTGGCGGTGCGGGGGAAGCTGGTGCCGCAGGACCCAGATGATGAGCCGGCGAGCGAACTGCTCAAGCGGATTGCCTCACGAAAAGGTGCGATCGAAGCGAAGAAAGGATCGAGGAAGCTCAAGCCTGAGCCTTCAGTATCCGGGAATGAGCGCCCGTTCGATTTGCCGGATAGTTGGGCCTGGGCGCGCCTGGCGGACTTGGTGCAGATTCTGAACGGCCGAGCTTACGCGAAGAGCGAACTGCTGGATGCAGGCACACCCGTTCTGCGCGTCGGAAATCTGTTCACTTCGAATCATTGGTACTACTCCGACCTTACGCTTGAATCGGACAAGTATTGCGATGCGGGCGATTTGATCTATTCGTGGTCAGCTTCCTTCGGGCCCTTCATTTGGCAAGGCACGAAAGTCATCTACCACTACCACATTTGGAAACTTCAACTCTTCGACGAAGAGAACCTCTCCAAGGAGTTTCTATATAAATTCCTGCTTGAAAAGACGGCTGAAATCAAAGCCGCTGGACACGGCGTTTCGATGGTCCATATGACCAAAGAGAAGATGGAGAGGATTTCGGTCCCCGTGCCGCCGCTCGCCGAGCAAAACCGCATCGTCGCCAAAGTCAACGAACTGATGGCGCTGTGCGACCGGCTGGATGCGGAACAGGCCGATGCCGAAGCCGCGCACGCCCGCCTCGTCAACGCCCTGCTCGCTGCCCTGACCCGAAGCACCGACGCCGCCGATTTCGCCGCCAACTGGCAACGTCTCGCCGCCCACTTCGACACCCTCTTCACCACCGAAGCCGCCATCGACGCGCTGAAACAGACCGTGCTGCAGCTTGCGGTCAGGGGCAAGTTGGTGCCTCAGGACTTCAAGGACATCTCGGCAACAAGCGTATCCGGAGACGCTGATGGCCCGCCACTGCTTGCGTTGCCAAAAGGTTGGGAGACAACATCATTTGGCGCGCTATGTGAAGTTGGCGGAGGCATGACGCCGACCAAGAGCCGAGACGACTTCTGGGGTGAAGGCGTGCCTTGGGTCAGCCCTAAAGACATGAAAGTGGATTTCATCTCCGAATCTCAGGATCAGATCACGGCGCGCGCCCTGAGCGAAACGACTATTAGGACTATTCCGTCGGGGAGCCTGCTGGTCGTAGTGCGAGGAATGATCCTGGCTCACTCTTTCCCAGTAGCGATAACGCGCGTTGACGTAACAATCAATCAGGACATGAAGGCGTTGATCCCGCGGCTTCCGGAAATCGCGCCTTATCTGATGCTTGTCTGCAAGGGGTTCAAAAACGACTTTCTGGATCTCGTCGAGCGGTCCACACATGGCACCTGCAAACTTGAAACCTACAAACTCTTGAATTTTTCTTTCGGTCTGCCACCTCTCGCCGAGCGGCACCGCATCGTTGCCAAGGTCGCCGAACTGATGGCCCTGTGCGACCGCCTCAAAGCCGACCTCGCCACCGCCCTCCAGCGTCGGGCCACCCTCGCCGACACGCTGATCGCCGCGTCGCTGGAGGCCGCCTGAAACATGGACACCCGCGGCCGACCGGGTCATGTGGTGTTCGTCAACGAAAGCGGCGATCACAGCCTGGAATCGATTAACCCGGAATGGCCGCTGTTCGTGCTGTCCTTCTGCGTCTTTCCGGTCGAGGTGTATGTACGCGAGGTCACACCCGCGATCCGGCAGCTGAAGTTCGATTTCTTCGGCCATGATCTGGTAGTGCTGCACGAGCACGACATCCGCAAGAAGAAGGGCCATTTCGCTCGGCTGAACAAGGAGGCGCGCGAGGCCTTCCTTGACCGGCTGACCGAACTCATCGCCGGCACCGACATGACACTGATCGCCGTCGTGATCGACAAGCAGAGGCACGCCGCGCGCTACAGCCGGCCGATTCACCCCTATCACCTCGCCATGCAGTTCGGGCTGGAACGGGTGAGCGCCTTCCTCGACCAGCAGGTGGAGAGTGACCGCGATACCTGGATCATCTGCGAGGCACGTGGCCCGAAGGAAGACGCGGCGCTCGAACTGGAGTTCAGGCGGGTATGCGACGGCGCCAACCGGCAGCAGCGCAAGCTTCCGTTCCAGTTGCTAGTCGCCGACAAGAAAACGAATTCCGAAGGACTGCAGCTCGCCGACCTTACCGCGCGCCCGGCCGGGCTTGCCGTACTTCGGCCGGATCAGCCCAACCGGGCCTGGGATGTGATGAAGAGGAAGCTGTATGCGGGGCGCCACCAATGCATTACTGGCAACGGTCTGAAGGTATTCCCCTGAAAAGCAGAAGGGCCACCCGGAAGTCCGCGTGGCCCAGCGCCGGTCGGGTAGTCCCAACCCATTTGTGATCGACGATACACTCTATCGAGTGAATTGATCAAGCTGTACCGAGACCTCATCTCGCCCGCCATGAAGCCGCATGTTCGACCCAAGCAGGTCTGCCACTACGCCTTGCTGCGCTTTCGCCCATTCGTTGAAACGGGCGAATTTGCGAACGTGGGTGTCGTATTGATGGCGCCCGAGGCGCGCTTCTTCGCTTATCGGCTGCTGACCAAGTACGGCCGGATCACGAAGTTCTTTCACCAGCTCGACCGCAAGGTCTATTTCCGCGGCCGCGAACTGATCAAGTTTGAACTCGACCGGCTGGCAGCCGACCTGCGCCGCGTGGCCTTCGGCGACGCCCACCCCGTAGTGGATACCAGAGCCGCAGGTGCCCTGTTCACCGAACTGACCCGGCCACGCGAAACCATGGTGCTGTTCGATGCACCCCGCGTGGCACTTGCGGACAAACCGCAAGCCAAGCTCGACGAACTGTTCGATCACTACGTCGAACGCAACTTCGTGACCCGCGAGTATCAGGAGCGCCTGCTCGAAAGAGCCGTTCAGCACGTGCTCGCCACGGCCAGACTGACGGCAACCTACCGCAACGAAAAGGTCGGCAACGAGGAGTTCGCGGTCACCTTCCCCTTCGTGCGCATGCATGACGGCAAGCCGGAACGCATCATCAAGCCGCTTTATCTGGCCCAGGAAGACACCACCAAGCTGCTGACCCATGGCGGCCAGTGGACCGACAAGATCCGCCGACTGCGCAAGCGTGGCGCCCTGCCCGACGACGTGCTGATGCCGGTACGCGCCCCGGAGCCCGACGCGCGCGCCTGGGCAGCGTTTGCCGAAATTCGCGACGAATTGCAGGAACAGCAGGTGACCGTCATCGCGGCAAACGACGAGCCAGCCATCCTGGAGTTCGCGACCCGATAATTCCGGGCCCGCCGAAATTTTGTCGGCCGGCCCGGTATATGCGGACCGTGCGCGCTTTGCCCCTCCCCTCCCCACGGGGTCTGCCTCTGCAACACCGACGCAAGACAACCGCGGCACACCCGACTGCACCTCACCGTCCTGGGTCATCCGCAGGTCGAACAGCCTGCTAAAGGCGGTTCGATCTTGCGGCCGCGATAGGCGAACATGCCCTCCGTTCCCGAATACCAGAAAATGATTCCTGTTGGGGCCGCCAGCCCCGCCCACGCGCATCCGGCGCACTGTCTATAGTGGATATTCATGCGCCGGCCGCCTGCTGCGGCGACCGGTGTTGACGACATCCGGGAGCACGCGCCGATGAATATCACCGCTCCGAGCTTTCCTACCGCGACGATGTCGGCCGCTCCGCGCACGCGAAGCGCGGGTGAATTCAGCCCGGAAGAAACCGAACAGCTGCGCGCACTGCAGGCGCGCGACCGAGAGGTGAGACAGCACGAGCAAGCGCATCAGGCGGCGGCCGGTGGTCTGGCCACGTCGGGCGCGAACTACAGCTTCCAGCGAGGTCCGGATGGCGTGAATTACGCCGTCGGCGGCGAAGTGAGTCTGGACGTATCACCCGGCCGCACGCCGGAAGAGACGCTGCGCCGTGCGCGACAGATCAGCGCGGCCGCGCTGGCGCCGGCCGAGCCGTCGGGACAGGATCTCGCGGTCGCCGCAAGGGCGGCGCAGATGGCTCGCCAGGCCGAAGTCGAACTGGCGGCCTCGACCGACGGATCGGTCGTGCGCCCGGAGGTCGCGGCCCGGACACCGCTGCTGATCTATGCGGAGTCACGGCCGGCACAGCGCCCACTGATAGACGTCCACGCGTGACCCCTTCGGTCGTCACGTGCTGCCAGACCGATCGTGTTCACACATCAGGGAAATTTTCACACTGGAACCCTTGAGAACCCGAAGGGCATTGTCGATATGACTTTCGTCGTACAAAACAAGACCAGAAGAAAGGATTATCGACGTGACGAAAACGGGCTCTTTGAGAGGTGATGACCTTGCCGTGTGGCTGGCGCTGGTGGTCAGCGCGGGCGGTGCAGTACTGAGCGTGACCCGGCCTTCCGGCTGGGCGACAACGGCGCTGATCACGCTGGCGATTGCCAGTCTGGTCATCGCGCAGGTGCTCAGTCGTCGGGCGCGTGCGCGACACGCAGCGCGACAGGCGGCCCGCATGGCGGAGATCGACCGCAATGTGCGGCAGTACGACGATCTGTGTGGCGCACTTGCAGGAGGCAGTCGGGAACAGTTTGAACGCCTGCGCGAGGCACTGACCCGTTCGCAGGACATCGTCGCCGGCGCCGCCGCCAATCTGCGCGAGAGCAACGGACGTTCGAACTTGCGAGAGATGGTGGAGGAACTGCTTGCACTGGCGACCGACGAGGAGCAGGCGCGCCGCCGCGGCGAGATCGAACAGTTCGCGCTCCGCACGCAGGAATCGTTGTCCGGCTTCGTGCGCACGGTGGAAACATTGAGCGAAGGCAGCGCGGCGATCGGACAGCGCTTCGACGGCGTACGCAACAAGCTCGAGCAGGTGCGCGGACTGATCGGTCAGGTCAATCAGATCAATCGCCAGACGGAACTGCTGGCGCTCAACGCCGCCATCGAGGCAGCACGCGCGGGCGAAGCCGGACGCGGCTTCGCGGTGGTGGCGGACGAAGTGCGCAAACTGGCGCAACGTACTGAAACCTTCAGCACCGAAATCAGCGCGCTGCTTGGCGACGTGCATGGTGCGATCAGCGAGGCCGGCGAGGCCGTCGCCGCTTCAGCCAGCACCGACATCGGCTCGGCGCGTGAATCCGAGGAGCGCGCCGCACAGTTGTGGCAACAGATGTCGGACATAAACCGCCACGCCACCGAACAGGCCGAGCGCATCAATCGCCTTTCCTCGACCATACACGAGGCAGTGATGCAGGGCATGGTGTCGATGCAGTTCGAGGACATGGTGAGCCAGCTGCTGGCAAAGGTCGGCGAGCAGACCGAACTGATGGCGCGTTACGTGAACGGCGTGTTCGACGCGCACCGCGACCGCGAGCAGCGCGACGGCATCGCCCGGGTCGAGAAACGCAACGAAGTGCTGTCACGCCTGCTGACCGACGCACGCGAGGCCGCACGGTCGATGACGCTGCAGTCCGGACCGCGCGGCACGATGAGCACCGGCGAGGTCGAACTGTTCTAGGGCACGGTTCGTCGGCGCGCCGGCAATCAGCCGCGCCGCGTCTCGACCACGCCGTTGACGTCGCGGATCAGCCCGAGCACCTTCTGGATCTGCCCGACGCCGGCGATCTCGACGGTGAAGCTCATGCGCGCCATACCGGCCTTGGACTGCGTGCTGACCGCGGTCACGTTGATCTTCTCGCGCGACAGCACTTCGGAAATGTCGCGCAGCAGGCCCTGGCGGTCGTGCGCCTCGACGTGGATGTCTGCAGCGAAGCGGGCGTCCGGGTCGCGGCCGGCCACTTCGCCCCATTGCGCGTCGATCACCCGCTCCGGGTTGCGCGCCACCATATTGATGTAGTTCGGGCAGTCGCTGCGGTGGATGGCCACGCCGCGGCCGCGGGTGACGAAGCCGGAGATCGGGTCCGGCGGTGCCGGCTTGCAGCAGCGACCGAGCTGGGTCAGCAGCTTGCCGACCCCCTCGACCAGCACGCCGCGCTCGCCGGTAGCGCGCGGGGCGCGCGGCTTGATTTCCGGCTCGTCCGGCGGCGGCTCCTCGCCCTTCAGCGCGACGTGAATGGCGCGCGGCCCGACCTCGCCGTGCGCGCAGGCGATGTGCATCGCATCGACGCTGTTGTAGCCCAGCTTCTGCGACAGCTCTTCCAGACTGGTCTGGCTCGCGCCCTCGCGCGCCAGTTCGCGCGCCAGCCAGGCACGGCCCTGGGCCAGCGTTTCGCCCTCCTCGATCTGGGCGAACCAGCGGCGCACCTTCACCCGCGCGTTGTGCGTGGTGATGTAGCCCTGCTGCGGCACCAACCAGTCGCGCGACGGCCCGCCCTGCTTGGCGGCGATGATCTCCACCCGCTGGCCGTTGTCGAGCGGCGTGTTGAGCGGCACCAGCTGGCCGTTCACGCGGGCACCACGGCAGCGGTGGCCGAGGTCTGTATGCAGGCGGTAGGCGAAATCGACCGGGGTCGCACCCTGCGGCAGGTCGATCACCTTGCCCTGCGGCGTCAGCACATAGATGGTGTCGTCGAGCGCGGCGCGCTTGAACTGTTCCACCCACTCCGAGTGGTCGGCGATTTCGTCGCGCCAGGACAGCAGCTGGCGCAGCCAGGCGATCTTGTCGTCGTAGTCCTTGTCCTGCCCCGACCCTTCCTTGTAGCGCCAGTGCGCAGCGACACCCATCTCGGCGTGGCGGTGCATGTCGCGCGTACGGATCTGCACTTCGAGCGAGCGGCCGTCGGGCGCGATCACCGCGGTGTGCAGCGACTGGTAGTTGTTGCCCTTGGGCTGCGCGATGTAGTCGTCGAACTCGCGCGGCAGCGGATGCCAGAGCTGGTGCACGACGCCGAGCGCGCCGTAGCAGTCGCGCACCGAATCGACCAGCACGCGCAGCGCACGCACGTCGTACACCTCGGAGAACTCCAGCTTCTTCGCCCGCATCTTGTTCCAGATGCTGTAGATGTGCTTCGGCCGCCCCTGGATCTCGGCCTTGATGCCGGCCGCCTCCAGCTCGGCCTTCAGCTTCACCATCGCGTCGGCGATGAAGGCCTCGCGCTCGACCCGCTTCTCGTCGAGCTGCTTGGCAATGCGCTTGTAGGTGTCGGGTTCGAGGAAGCGGAAGGACAGGTCTTCCAGTTCCCACTTGAGCTGCCAGACGCCCAGCCGGTTGGCCAGCGGCGCATAGATGTCGAGCGATTCGCGCGCCATGTCGAGGCGGTCGTCGTTCGGGTGGGCCGTGAGCCAGCGCAGGCTCTGCACCCGCGAAGCGAGGCGCAGCATGACGACGCGCACGTCGGCCACCATGGCCAGCACCATCTTGCGCAGCACCTCGGCCTGATCGCCGCCGGCGTCGCTGCCGGTCACGCTCTGCGAAGCATGGGCGCGGGTGATCAGGCGCAGGTTGTCGAGCCGCTGCAGGCCGGCGACCAGTTCGGCGACCGCCGGGCCGTACTGGGCAGCGATGTGTTCGCCGGCATCGTCCCGCACCTCGTGCAGCGGAAACAGCAGGGCCGCCAGCCGGGTTTCGAGGTCGAGCCGCAGCGAGGCGCAGATCAGCGCCTGGCCGACCACGTGCTCGTGCATCGGCTCGCCGGTGCCGAGCCAGCGCTCGGCGTACAGCGGCGTCACCATGTCGTGAGCGCGGCGCAGGGTGTCCGCTTCGGCGTCGCCCAGACCGTCGGTCAGCAATTCGAGTGTGGTGCGCGCCGCGTCGGCGCTGGAGAGGGAATGAACGACAGATACCATGCCGCGATTATCCCGGATTAGCTGACAGGCCGCTTGCGGCGGAGCAGCATCGCTGGTTCCGCGCACGCTGCCGCGGGCTTCAACTCGGGCCGCGAATCTTGTACCGTTGCGCTCAACACGCCCAGCCCGGAGTTCCGCATGCGACTGCTGCTCGCAATCTTCCTGCCCTTCATGGTGTTCTTCACCATCGGCCGCCCGGTGGCCGGCATCATCTGTCTCATCCTGCAGCTCACGCTGCTCGGATGGATTCCGGCTGCGCTGTGGGCGGTCTATGCGCTGAGCCAGTACAAGACCGAAAAGAAGATCGAGGAAGCGCTCAGCCGGCGCTGAGCGTCCGACTCACTTCGAACTGGCGAGCGCGCCACCCTTCACCGCGACGGTCTGGGTGAAGGTGAGCTCCTTCGAATCGATCACCTTCGCCTGCAGTTCGCCACCTTCCTGCGGCTTGAACTGGAAGCGCAGCTGCGGGTTTTCGCTCAGCGCGAAGTTGACGTCGGCCGTCAGCAGCGTGCGGCCGGCGTAGCTCACCTCGATGCGGCGCACGAAGTGGGCCGGCGTGAAGTGGCGGGTGACCTGATCCATCTGCATGCCGTTCATATTCGGGTGACTGACCATCAGCGTCGCGGCCGCGGCGCTTCCGGCGTCGTTCTCGACCTTGAGCTTCATCTTGCCCAGCCGCGCCATCGCCTCTTCGAAGTCCTTGCCAGCCGGCGCCGAACAGCCGCCGGAGGCGCGCACGAACTTGCTTGAGGCGTGCAGCTTGCCGTCGCTGGTTTCGGCCACGGCACGCATCCAGGTGTATTGCTCGACGCGGACGCGGGTTTCGATGTCGGCGCGCCCCGCCTCCGGGCTCAATGTGATCGCTGCCGCCACCGGCGTCGGGTTGCCGTCGATGATGAGCCACAGCTTGCGGATGTGCCGCTGCGGCGTCTGGTCGATCCGCGCACGCAGCGCCACCGGCACCACGGCGGCGTCCTCGGCACGGAAGGGCGCCTCGATCTCGATCACCTCGTTCGACTCGACGATTTCGCGTCCGGCGAACACCGTGGCCCGCACGCCCTGCCAGACTTCGGTGTCGGACGAGGGCTCGTTGACCGCACCGGCCGGCAGCAGCCACAGCGCGGTGCAGGCGCACAGCAGCGCGCGCAAGGAATTCAGGGGCATGGCGGTCTCCTCCGTTGTCGTTTGACTGCGATTGAACGCGCCGCCGCATCAGCGATCTGCGACTTAGTCACATTCACCCCGCACCGGCGGGATAGCATCCCGCGACAACAACGATTCCCGATGGAGGAAGAGCCATGAGCCGATACGTCGGCGCGCCCGGCCAATGGCGCGACTGGATCACGCACTTCCCGCGGCTCGCCGACCTCGAGCCAGCGGCACGCGAGGAATTGCTCGCCAACAGTTTCGAGGTGCGGCTGTCGGCAGGCGAGACCGGCTACCGCGAAGGCGACGCCTGCAACAACTTCATCCTGCGCATCGAGGGCTGGTCACGCATCCAGCGGCTGTCGGCCAATGGCCGCGAAGTGCTGCTGTACCGCGTAGGCCCGGGTGATTCCTGCGTGCTCACCACCTCCTGCCTGCTCGGCGTGGCGCGCTACCCGGCCGCCAGCACGGCGGAAACCGACCTGCGCGAGGTGGCGATCGCGGGCGCCACCTTCCGCAAGTTGCTGAACACCTCGGACGTATTCCGCCAGTTCGTTTTCGAACACTATGGCCGGCTGCTGTCGGACATGATCGCCCTGCTCGACGAACTGAAATTCCGCCGCCTCGACGCCCGCCTGGCCGACCTGCTGCTCGCGCGCACGGCCGACGGCGCAGCGCTCGAGGACACGCAGAGTCGCATCGCCACCGACCTCGGCAGCACGCGCGAACCGGTAGGCCGCATCCTGAAACAGTGGGAGCGGCGCAACTGGATCGCGATGACGCGCGGCCGCATCGAGGTGCGCGAGCGCGAGGCGCTGACGGCGCTGGCCGCCGAGGGCTGAGCGCAGCGGACGGCCACGCGACGGCGGCAGAAATTGCCGCCTGAAACCGGGTCTATTCCCGGTCTGGCCAAGGTGGCCCGCGCGTTAACCTGCGGCCATGAAGATACGCATGGCCTTCCTGTTGCTCGCATCGAGTGGCGCACTGCACGCCGCCGACGCGACGGCACCCGCGGCACCGACGAGCGGCGCCGGCGCGGTGATCCAGATGCTGGGCGCGCTCGGCGTCGTGCTGGCGGCGCTGTTCGCGGTGTTGTGGCTGCTGCGCCGCATTTCCGGCGGCAAGCTGGCAGGGCCGGCACCGATACGCACGGTCGGCGGCATCGCCGTCGGCTCGCGCGAGCGCGTGCTGCTGCTGGAAATCGGCGAGCACTGGCTGGTGGTCGGTGTCGCCCCCGGTTCGGTGACCGGCATCGCCACGCTGCCGCGCGGTGAGCTGCAGCAGGACAGCGCACAGCCGGGCGCCCCCGATTTCGGCGCGCTGCTCGCCCGGCTGAAGGCGCCCCGCTCATGACGCGCCGCCTGCTTCCGCTGCTCGGCGCCGGTGTGGTCGCCGCCGTAATTGCCCCGGAGGTGCTGGCGCAGTCGATGCCGGCGCTGACCAGCACGCCGGCGCCCGGCGGCGGTACCAACTGGTCGCTGTCGATACAGACGCTGCTGCTGCTGACCAGTCTGTCCTTCCTGCCGGCGGTGCTGCTGATGATGACCAGCTTCACCCGCATCATCATCGTGCTGTCGCTGATGCGCCAGGCCATCGGCACGCAGAGCAGCCCGCCCAACCAGGTGCTGATCGGGCTGGCGATGTTCCTCACCTTCTTCATCATGGCGCCGGTCGGCGAGCAGATTTACGCCAACGCCTACCAGCCGCTGTCGGAGAACCGCATCACCTTCGAACAGGCGCTGGATATCGGCTCAAAGCCGCTGAAGACCTTCATGCTGAAGCAGGTGCGCGAGCCCGACGTCGAGCTGTTCATGCGACTGTCGAACACGCCCAAGGTGGCCAGCCAGGAAGAACTGCCGATGCGCGTCGTCGTGCCCGCCTACGTCACGTCGGAGCTGAAGACGGCGTTCCAGATCGGCTTCATCGTGTTCATCCCCTTCATCATCATCGACATGGTGGTCGCGTCGGTGCTGATGTCGATGGGCATGATGATGATGTCGCCGGTCATCGTGTCGCTGCCGTTCAAGCTGATGCTGTTCGTGCTGGTCGATGGCTGGAACCTGATACTCGGCACGCTGGTGTCCAGCTTCGGCCAGATCTGAAGGAGCCGTACCATGACCCCCACCACCGTCGTCAACATCGGTCGCCACGCGGTCGAAATCCTGCTCATCATTTCGGCGCCGATGCTGGGCGCCGCGCTGGTGACCGGCCTGCTCGTCAGCATCTTCCAGGCGGCGACGCAGGTGAACGAAATGACGCTTTCCTTCATCCCGAAGCTGATCGCGGTGTTCCTGGTCATCGTGCTGGCCGGGCCGTGGATGATCACGCTGATGACCGACTACATCCGCCGGCTCTACTCGTCCATTCCGTCGCTGATCGGCTGAAGTGATCAATCTGTCCGCCGCCCAGCTCGACCTGTGGATGGCGGGCTTCCTGTTTCCGCTGGCCCGCATCATGGGGCTGATCGCGACCGCACCCATCCTGAGCAATCGCGCGATTCCAGCGCGCATCCGCATGGGCTTCGGCGCGGCGATGACGCTGGCGCTGATCCCCGCGCTGCCGCCCTCGGGACTGATCGTCGGTTCGTGGCCGGGTCTGCTCGCGTTGCTGCAGCAGATGCTGATCGGCATCGCGCTCGGCTTCTCGATGCGCGTCGTGTTTACCGCGATCGATCTGGCTGGCGAGCTGATCGGTCTGCAGATGGGTCTGGGCTTCGCGATGTTCTACGATCCGGACAACGCCGCGCAGTCGCCGGTGATTTCCGAATTCCTTGGCCTGCTCGCGATGCTCATCTTCCTATCGATCAACGGCCACCTGATGTTGCTGGCGGTGATCGGCAACAGCTTCGAATGGTGGCCGGTCGGCGCCGACCTGTTCCCGGCCAACGGCTGGATGGCGATCGCACGCTGGGGCAGCACCATCTTCTCGGCCGGCGTGATGCTCGCACTGCCGGTGATCGCGGCGCTGCTGGTGGTGAACATCGCACTGGCCATACTGACCCGCGCCGCGCCGACGTTGAACCTGTTCGCGATCGGCTTCCCGGTCACGCTGATCGCCGGTTTCGTCATGCTGCTGCTGTCGATGCCCTTCTTCGCCCCGGCGCTGCAGCAACTGTTCGACTACGGCCTGCGCACCGTAGCGCAGCTGGCGATGGGGTGAGGGAGGGACTTCGGCGAGCACTGCTCGCCGCCTCCCGAACGGGCTGGCCATGCAGGGCCAGCCCTGGGGGTGAGGCAGGGGTTTCGCGAAGCATTGCTTCGCGCCTGCCGAACGGGCCGGCCATGCAGGGCCGGCACTCCTTCCAATGGGGTTTCGCGAAGCACTGCTTCGCGCCTGACGAACGGGCCAACCTCACGCCCCCCGGACGCTACAACAGCACATCCCTCGACACCCCCGCCCGCCGCAATATCTTGCGCAGCTGCGCCAGCGCTTCGAGCTGGATCTGGCGCACCCGCTCCCGCGTCAGGCCCAGTCGCTCGGCCAGCTCTTCCAGCGTGGCAATCTCGCAGCCATTGATGCCGTAGCGGTACTCGATCACCGTGCGCTGCTTGTCGCCGAGCTGGGAAATCCAGGTGTGTACGAGTGAGCCGATCTCGGCGTTCTGGATCTGCACATCCGGCCCGTCCTGCTCGTCGTCGGCCAGCGATTCGCCGATCGACAGCGAGGGGTCGATGTCCAGCGGCGCGTCCAGCGAGGCGGTGTGCTCGTTCAGCGACAGGATGTGCCGCACGTCCTCGACCGGTTTGGCCAGCAGCTGCGCAATGTCCTCGGCGCAGCAGTCGCCGCCGCTGCGCGACTCCAGGCTGCGCATTGCGCGCAGCACCTGGTTCAGCTCCTTCACCACGTGTACCGGCAGCCGTATCGTGCGCGACTGGTTCATGATCGCGCGCTCGATGTTCTGCCGTATCCACCAGGTGGCGTAGGTCGAGAAGCGGAAACCGCGCTCCGGGTCGAATTTCTCCAGCGCGTGGATCAGGCCGAGATTGCCCTCCTCGACCAGATCGAGCAGCGGCATGCCGCGGTTCAGGTAGTGCTTGGCGATATTGACGACCAGACGCAGGTTGCGCTCGATCATGATCTGCCGCGCCTCGAAGTCGCCGAGGCGCACGCGGCGCGACAGCGACAGCTCCTCTTCCGGCGTCAGCAGCGGATTGGCGCCGATCTCGTTCAGGTAGAGCTGGGTCGCATCGCCGAAGAACTCCGCCTCGGCGGGCTCGACCGCCTCGACCACCGCTTCCGGCGTGTCGATGTCGCTGATCGCCGCGTCGTCCTCGATGGGCTCGACGGGTTCGGCATCATCAGGCAGCGACAGATCGGACATGGCGGCTATCTCGGTGGCAGATACTTCAGCGGATCGACGGGCTTGCCCTGGCGCCGTATTTCGAAGTGCAGCCGGGGCTTGCCGGCTTCGGTATCGGTGTCACCGAGCTCGGCTATCCTTTGTCCGCGTTTCACCGTATCGCGTTCCTGAACCAGGATTTTGCTGTTGTGCGCGTACGCGGACAGATAGGTGTTGTCATGCTTGATGATGACCAGTTTGCCATAACCGCGCATCGCCTCGCCCGCATACACGACACGTCCGCCAGCCGCAGCGAGCACCGGATCGCCGAGCTTGCCGCTGACGTCCACGCCCTTGCCCGATCCTTCACCGAAGCGGCCGATGATGCGGCCCTGCGCCGGCCAGCTCCATTCGATACCGTCTTCCGAGCGGGACGACTCGGGCGCGACGACGGGTACTGCCGGCGTCGTCGCGGCCGCGGCCGCAGCCGGTGTCGGCGCCGCGGTGGCTGCCGCCAGTGGCGCCCCCTTCATGCGCGCCAGCGCCTCTTCCGAATAGGCTTCGACTCCACCGCGCGGCTCACGCTTCAGCACAGGACTGTTAGCCGGTTCCGCGGCCGGTGCAGCGGCCGCCGCGGCTTGCTGCGGTGCCGGCTCGAGCGGTCGGGACTCGACCGCACCCGGCGTCACGATTGGACGAATCTCGACCGCACCGTCCGGCGGCGCGACGCGCAGTTCCTGCCCGACGCGGATCAGATTGGGGTTCTCGATGCGGTTCCAGATGACCAGATCGCGCCAGTCCTGACCGTGCTCCAGCGCGATGCTGTAAAGCGTTTCGCCCTTGGACACGATGTGGAAGCCGGCACGTGCAGCCGGCGCTGCGGTCGCTGCCGGCACCGTCGTCGGTGCGGCAGCCGGCGCCGAAGTGCGATCCTCCACCGGAGCCGGACGCGTGCCGGCGCAGGCGGCCAGCAGCAGGCTCACGACGGACAGCGCACACAGCCTTCTATTCATTCAACCCCCGGCAGGAGCGGCACGAAGCGCACCGCATCCAGTTTCGATTCGACAAAGCGGTGCTGCGGCTGATGCTCGATCATGCGCAGCGTCTGGTCACCCGCGCCCACCGGCAGGATGAGGCGGCCACCTTCGGCCAGCTGTTCGAGCAGCGGCATCGGAACGGTGGTGGCCGCCGCGGCGACGATGATTGTATCGAAGGGCGCTTCGGCAGCCAGACCGACGGTGCCATCCGCATGTTTCAGGCGCACATTGGGCAGACGCAGCGGACGCAGATTGCGCTTGGCCAGTTCGAGCAGCGGCGCGATGCGCTCGACGGCATAGACGTCCTTGGCCAGCTTCGACAGCACGGCCGCCTGGTAACCGCAGCCCGCACCGACTTCGAGCGTCTTGCCGAGAGGACGTCCGCCGACGCGCAGAAGTTCAATCATGCGCGCGACGATGAAGGGCTGCGAAATGGTCTGCTGATAACCGAGCGGCAGCGCCGTGTCTTCGTAGGCCCGGCTGCGCAGCGCCTCTTCAACGAACTGGTGGCGCGGAATGGCCTGCATTGCCGCCAGCACGCCCTCGTCGCGGATGCCTGAGGCACGCAGTCGATCGACCATGCGCGCCCGTGCGCGCGTCAGCGCGAGGCTCTCGTCCTTCGACGTCATGCGCCCAGCCAGTCCCGGACCTGCCCCATCTGGGCCACGTGCGTGAGGTCGATCTGCAGCGGCGTGATCGACGCAAAGCCGTTCGCCGTTGCGTGGAAATCGGTGCCGTCGCCGGCGTCCTGCGCGGCACCGGCGGCGCCGACCCAGTAAACAGTCTCGTTGCGCGGGTTGATCGTGCGCACCACCGGCTCCGCCTTGTGGCGCCGACCCAGGCGGGTGATCTGTATGCCCTTCAGTTCCTCGGTCGACAGGTCGGGCACGTTCACATTGAGCAGCACCGGCGCCGCGAAGGGTCGCTCAGTCAGGCGGCGCACCAGATCGCAGGCAATGCGGGCGGCGGTTTCGTAGTGCGCACTGCCCTTGCGTGTCATCGACATGGCGATCGCAGGCACGCCGAGCAGAAAGCCCTCGGTGGCGGCGGCGACGGTGCCCGAGTAGATGGTGTCGTCACCCATGTTCGCGCCGTCGTTGATGCCGGACACGACGATGTCCGGCAGATGGTCGAGCATGCCGGTCACTGCCAGGTGCACACAGTCCGACGGCGTGCCATTGACATAATAAAAACCGTTGCGCGCGCGGCGCAGGATGAGGGGGCGGTCCAGCGTAAGGGAATTGCTGGCGCCGCTGCGGTCGGCCTCGGGGGCCACGACGGTCACATCACCGACCTCTGTCAGCGCACGGGCGAGCGCCTCGAGGCCGGGGGCAAAGTAGCCGTCGTCGTTGGACAACAGGATGCGCATGAAAGGCTGCGGAACGAAGGTTGCGACCGGACGCCTGGGTGCCGGTCGAGTGCGCCGGAGCTGCGGCCGGATTGCGGTCCGGATGTCGGCGACGCACATGGGAAAACGGCGCGAGGCCTTGCCGTCGGGCTTGCCGGCACACCGCCGCACGCCCTGCCGGAGCCCCGCGAAATCAGCCGCGGACTATAGCACGGCGCCGCGCACAGCCGTCCGGACGCGTTCAGAGCACGCCGACGAGCGCGGAAATCACCAGGATGCAGACCAGGTTGAGCAGCAGCCCGCACCGCATCATGTCGCGCGCCGCCACGTCGCCGGTGCCGAACACCAGAGCGTTCGGCGGCGTGGCGACCGGCAGCATGAAGGCACAGGACGCCGAAATCGCCACTGCTACCGCCAGTCCTCGCGGATCGAGGCCGACGTCGGGTGCCAACGCGACGAGCAAGGGCACCAGCAGCGCCGCGGTAGCGGTGTTACTCACCAGCTCGGTCAACATGACCACGAAGGCCACCACGCCGAGCACGATCAGCCAGCCGGGCGCGTTGACCATCACGCCCAGCAGACGGTCGGACAGATAGCTGCTTGCGCCGCTGCTTCCTAGCACGGCACCGAGTGCAAGCCCACCGCCGAACAGCAGCAGCACACCCCACTCCGTCTGCCGCTCGACGTCCTTCCACTCAACCGCCCGGCCGGCCACCAGTGCGATGAGCACGATCAGTGCAATCAGCGCATCGATGTCGCCGGCCACACCGAGCAGGCGACCGAGCGGGGCGCCGAACACCCAGGCCAGCACCGCGCAGGCAAACACGATGAGCGTCAGAAGCGCGCCCGGTGTCCAGGCGTAATGCTCGTCCGCCAGCAAGGGCGCGTCGCCGTTCAACAGGTGGCCGCAACAGGAGCCACAGCACACCGACCATCAGCGGCATAAGCAGCAGCACCGCCGGAATGCCGAAGCGCATCCACTCGGCGAAGCCGATTCCCGCCTGCGCCGCCGCGATGGCGTTTGGCGGGCTGCCGACCAGAGTGCCGATGCCGCCTATGCTGGCGCTGTAGGCGACCCCGAGAAGCACGAAGGTGCGCTCGCGCGCATCCGCCGTGGCGGGTAGCAGTCCGAGCGCAAGCGGCAGCGCCATGACGGCCGCCGCCGTGTTGCTGATCCACATCGACAGCGCGGCAACGAGCCCGAACAGCAGCAGATGGGCGCGCAGACGGCGTCCGCCGGCGAGGGCCATCACACGACGTGCAAGCAGACGATCGAGGCCATGCCGAGACAATGCGGCGGCGAGCGCGAAGCCACCGAGGAACAGGAAAATGATGGGATGGGCAAAGGGCGCGAGCGCCTGCTGTACGCTCATCAGACCCGACAGCACCGCGCACAACGGCACCAGCAGCGCGGTGAGGGTCAGTGGGAGCGCCTGGGTCAGCCACAGTGCGCCGATCAGCACGAAGATGGCCAGACCAGCGCGCAGGGCGTCATCGGCCGGACCAAGGACATAGACCGTCAGCGCGATTAACGTCCCCGCCACGCCGCCGGTCATCTGCACGGACAGAGCGGGCATGCGCATGGACTTCCTCCGTGCGGAGCAATACGACGGCGCGCTCCGCAACGCTCCGCCACGGTGACCGCCAGAAAGCAAAAAGCCGTTCCGGAACGGAACGGCTTGAGCAGATCGGCCAGTGCATCAGTACTGCCGGAAAAACAAATGGTCGGGGCGGCGGGATTCGAACTCGCGACCCCTTGCACCCCATGCAAGTGCGCTACCAGGCTGCGCTACGCCCCGACTCAGCCTGCAAGTATAACAGCGGACTGCCGCTTGAGGGGTCCGATGAGCTAAAAATGAAGCGCGTTCAGCTCAACAGATCGCGCAGCGCTTCGAGTTCGCTGCGCAGCGCCGCGACATCGATGCCGCCGGTCGATGCAGCGTCGGCTGCCGCCGCACGCGGATCGGAATCGTCGAGCCGGTTGCGCGCGCCGCTGATGGTGAAGCCTTCCTCGTACAGCAACTGGCGGATACGGCGCACCAGCAGCACTTCGTGGTGCTGGTAGTAGCGCCGGTTGCCGCGCCGCTTCACCGGCTTGAGCTGGGTGAATTCCTGTTCCCAGTAGCGCAGCACGTGCGGCTTCACGCCGCACAGTTCGCTGACCTCGCCGATCGTGAAATAGCGCTTGGCAGGAATTGCAGGCAGCGCCTGCGATTCCTTATTCGTCGTTTCCATCGTAGGCGATGCCCTCGACTGCCGACTTCAGTTTCTGACTGGCATGAAAGGTGACGACGCGCCGCGCCGTGATCGGAATCTCTTCGCCGGTTTTCGGGTTGCGGCCGGGCCGCTGCGGCTTGTCGCGCAGCTGGAAATTGCCGAAGCCCGACAGCTTCACGCCGTCGCCGCTTTCAAGCGCATCGCGGATCTCGTCAAAAAATGCTTCGACCATATCTTTGGCTTCGCGCTTGTTCAGCCCTACCTGTTCGAACAGCATCTCCGCCAGTTCGGCCTTGGTCAGTGTGGTCATGCGGCTCCCTTCAACTTCTGTCGCCCTGCCGCCTCAGGCGCGCAGCCTTGCCCCGAACTCACGCTGTGCATAGCTCACCAGTTCCTGCACGGCCGCGTCAACTTCCGCGTCCGCCAAAGTACGTTCAGTATCTTGCATAAGTATACGGAAAGCAAAGCTTTTTTCCGTATCTGCAATGCCTTTGCCCTGATACAGGTCGAACAGTGCAATCTCCTGCACGATGCCTGCCGCGACGTTCCGCAGACCGTCGAGCACAGCCGATGCGGCGGTCGTCCGCGGCAGCAGCAGCGCGATGTCGCGACGCACCGAGGGCTGACGCGACAGCGTGCGATGGGCCGGCATCGGCACTTCGAGCAGAGGTTCGATATCGAGTTCGAACAGCACCGGCGCCGAACCCAGCTCGTAACGCTGGACCAGTTCCGGGTGCAGCTCTCCGATGCAGCCGATGACCTGTCCGTCGAGGCTGACCGATGCAGATCGCCCCGGATGCAGAGCGGGATGACGCGCCACCGCGAAGGTCGCCTGACGCGGCCACAGCAGCGCCTCGATGTCGGCCTTCACGTCGAAGAAGTTGACCGCACGCGTAGCGACGCCCCACTGTTCGGCACTGTCACCGCCCCAGGCAAGCGCAGCGATACGCAGCGTCTGTGCATAGCCGGCAACCGGCTGGGCACCGGCATCCTTCGCGAAGCAGCGGCCGATCTCGAACACGCGCACGCGCTCGGTCTGGCGACGGCGGTTGGTGGCAACGTTGTCGACCAGACCACCGATCAGCGTCGAGCGCATGACGGACATCTGGCTGGCGATCGGATTGGCGAGCACGACCGGCGCGTCGTTGCCTGCGAAGTCGCTTTCCCAGCGACGTTCGACGAAGGCGAAATTGATCACCTCCTGGTAATCGCGGTCAGCCAGCAGGTGACGCAGCGCAAACGCGCCGCGTCGCGCTTCCGGCAACACCGGCATCGCCAGGCGCCCCACCGGCGGCACGGTCGGGATGTTGTCGTAACCGTGCAGACGCGCCAGTTCCTCGATCAGGTCTTCCTCGATGCGCAGATCGAAGCGCCAGCTCGGCGGCTGCACGATGAAATCACTGCCATCGCGCGAGAACGCGAGGCCAAGGCGGCCGAGCAGCGCAGCGATCTGGTCGTCGCTGAAACGGATGCCGAGCACGCGCGCCGCGCGGGCCGGACGCAGGCGAACCGGATCGCGCGACGGCAGTGCGGTGATCTGGTCATCGACCGGACCCGCCTGGCCGCCACACAGTTCGAGGATGAGCTGACTGACGCGCTCGACACCGGCCACCGTGTCGGCGAAATCGACGCCACGCTCGAAACGATGCGCCGCTTCGCTGGAGAAGGCGTAACGACGGGCGCGGCCCTGGATCGCATCGGGCAGCCAGAAGGCCGCTTCGACATAGACGTTGCGCGTGTCGTCGGTGCAGGAGGTTGACGCGCCGCCCATGATGCCGGCGAAGCTCTCGACACCAGCGTCGTCGGCGATCACGCCGCAATCGGTGGTGAGTTCGATGGTCTGTTCGTTCAGCAGCACCAGCTTTTCACCCGCCTTCGCCCAGCGCACATGCAGGCCGCCCTGCACGCGATCGAGATCGAAAACGTGATTCGGGCGGTTCATTTCCAGCATGACGTAGTTGGAAATGTTGACCAATACCGAAATCGAGCGCATGCCGGCGCGCTCCAGGCGACGCTTCATCCAGTCCGGGGTTGCCGCCCGGGCGTTGACGCCACGGATGACGCGGCCTGAAAAACGGCCGCACAGATCGGCGTGCTCGACCTTCACCGGCAGTACGTCGGCGATGCTCACCGGTGCGGTGGCAACGGTCGGCAGGCTCAGCGGCGCACCGGTCAACGCGGCGACCTCGCGCGCGATGCCGGTCATGCCGAAGCAGTCCGCCCGGTTAGGTGTGAGCTTGATGACGAACACATTGTCATCAAGATCGAGATACTCACGGATGCTGGTGCCCACCGGGGCATCGGCCGGCAGCGCGAGCAGACCGGAGGCCTCTTCCGAGATGCCCAGTTCGCGTGCCGAACACAGCATGCCGCTGCTTTCGACACCGCGCAGCTTGGCGCGCTTGATGTCGATGCCCGGCAATTTCGCGCCCACCGTGGCGCAGGGCACCTTCATCCCTGCGGCGACGTTCGGTGCGCCACAGACGATCTGCAGCGGCTCACCACCCGCATTTACCTGGCAGACGCGCAGGCGATCCGCGTCCGGATGCGGTGCCACTGACAGCACTTCCGCAACCACGACGCCGGTGAAAGGCGCAGCCGCCGGATCCAGTTCCTCGACTTCGAGGCCGGCCATCGTCAGCAGGTGAGACAGCGCGGCGGTGTCGATCTCCGGATCGACAAAGCTGCGCAACCACTTTTCGGAAAATTGCATGTCAGTGAAACCTCAGCGGAACTGGCTCAGGAAGCGCACGTCGCCGTCATAGAACAGGCGCAGATCATTGATGCCATAACGCAGCATGGTCAGGCGATCCGGGCCGAAGCCGAAGGCAAAACCGGTGTAGCGTTCGGCGTCGATGCCGCAGTGACCCAGCACGTTCGGATGCACCATGCCGCAGCCGGCGATCTCCAGCCAGCGCCCGACCAGCGGCCCGCTCATGAAGGCGACATCGATTTCCGCCGACGGCTCGGTGAAGGGGAAGAAGGACGGACGGAAGCGCACATCCAGCTGGTCGGTCTCGAAGAAGCGATGCAGGAAGTCGCTCACCACACCCTTGAGGTCGGCGAAGCTGACCGATTCACCGACCCACAGGCCTTCGACCTGATGAAACATCGGCGAATGCGTGGCATCGGAATCAACGCGATAGACGCGGCCTGGCGCGATGATGCGAATTTCCGGCATCACGTCGGCGCCCGCATGACGCGCCACGTGCGCCTGCATGTAGCGCACCTGGATCGGGCTGGTGTGGGTGCGCAGCATCACGTCGCTGGCACCTTCCAGATAGAAGGTGTCATGCATCGAACGCGCGGGGTGGTTTTCCGGCGTGTTCAATGCGGTGAAGTTATGGAAGTCGGTTTCGATCTCCGGGCCATCCGCGACGTCGAAGCCGATGCCGCGGAACAGCGTTTCGATGCGCTCCAGCGTGCGCGATACCGGATGCAGACCGCCACGACCGCGACCACGGCCGGGCAGCGTGACGTCCAGCGCTTCTTCCGCGAGCCGCGCTTCCAGTGCCGCACGGCGCAGCGCGTCGCGACGAGCCTCCAGTGCCGACTCGACCTTCTGCTTGGCGACGTTGATCGCCGCACCCGCTTCCTTGCGCGCTTCGGGATCGAGCTTGCCCAGCCCCTTCAGCAGTTCGGTCAGGCTGCCCGACTTGCCGAGATAGCGCGCCTTTACCTGCTCGAGCACGACCGCATCGGCCGCGGCAGAAAAATCGGATTCAGCTTGCGAAACAAGGGCTTCCAGATCACTCATCGACTTCTACCCAGGTATTTCAGGGACAAAAAAAGGAGGCCTGGCCTCCTTTTTTTGCGTACGGGACGCTCAGGCGGCGAGCTTGGCCTTGGCCTGGTTCGCAATGGCGGCAAACGCAGCCTTGTCGAACACGGCGAGGTCAGCCAGCACCTTGCGGTCCACCTGGATCGACGCCTTGTTCAGGCCGTTGATCAGCGTGGAGTAGGTCATGCCCAGCTCACGTGCGGCGGCGTTGATACGCACGATCCACAGCGAACGGAACTGACGCTTGCGTTGACGACGGTCACGGTAGGCATATTGCCCCGCCTTCATCACCGCTTCTTTGGCGATCCGGTAGACACTGTTGCGACGGCCGCGGTAACCCTTGGCCTGGTCAAGAACTTTCTTATGACGGGCACGTGCCGTCACGCCACGTTTCACTCTCGGCATGGTTCGGCCTCCTTATGCGTAGGGCAACATGTTGCGGACGCGTGCGTCGTCCGTGGCGTGCACCGCCGTCGTACCGCGAAGCTGACGCTTCGACTTGGTGGTCTTCTTGGTGAGAATGTGGCGCTTGAACGCCTGCGAACGCTTGATGCTGCCGCTCGCCCGGACCTTGAAGCGCTTCGCAGCGCCCTTCTTGGTCTTCATCTTGGGCATGACAAAAACTCCATTTATGTCATCTTCACAGGTGGCCGCGAACCCCTCGCTGCACTTTCAGACCCGTGAATACTTGTTTTGCCGACACTGATGTGTCGGCGACGCGAGGCTTTTGCCTCGCGCATCGCCAGGTATCACCCCGGCAGATTCCTGAGAAGCGTCGGTCAGACCTTCTTCTTCTGGGGAGCCAGCACCATGATCAGCTGTCGCCCTTCAAGCTTCGGAAACTGCTCGACCACGGCCAGCGCTTCGAGATCCGTCTTGACGCGCTCAAGCAAGCGGATACCGAACTCCTGGTGCGCCATTTCACGACCGCGGAAACGAAGGGTGACCTTCGCTTTGTCGCCGTCCTGAAGGAAGCGGGTCAGGTTGCGCAGCTTGATCTGGTAGTCACCCTCGTCCGTACCCGGACGGAACTTGACTTCCTTGACCTGGATCTGCTTCTGCTTCGACTTCGCCTCGGCAGCACGCTTGGCTTCCTGGTACTTGAACTTGCCGAAGTCCATCAGACGACAGACCGGCGGCTTGGCAAGCGGCGCAATTTCGACCAGATCGAGCCCGGCCTCTTCCGCCATGGCCAACGCCTGGCGTGAAGACATGATTCCAAGCTGTTCGCCCTCGTCGCCTACGAGGCGGATTTCAGGGGCGTTGATCTCCGAATTGGTGCGCTGCGATTTTTGCTGACTGATGCTCGTACTCCCGAGACGAAAAAAATCAAGCCGTGCGATCGATGCCCCGGGAAGCGATTTCATCAGCGAAGCGCTGAATCAGGTCGCTCAAAGGCATCTGCCCGAGATCGATATTTCCGCGGGCACGCACGGCCACCACGTTAGCTGCCTTCTCCTTGTCGCCTACGACAATCTGGTAAGGCAGCTTTTGCAAGCTATGTTCGCGGATTTTATAGTTTATTTTCTCTCCGCGCAAATCGCATTCGACGCGCAGACCGGCGTCGCGTAGCGCATTTGCAACGGTTTGAGCGTAATCGGCCTGGGCTTCGGTGATGCTCATCACAACCGCCTGCACCGGCGCGAGCCACAAAGGGAAGTTTCCGGCGTGGTTTTCGATCAGGATGCCGATGAAACGCTCGAGCGAACCGAGCACGGCGCGGTGCAGCATGACCGGTCGCTGGCGCGAGTTGTCCTCCGCCACGTACTCGGCGTGCAGACGCTCAGGCAGCACGAAGTCGAGCTGCAGCGTGCCGCACTGCCACGAGCGACCGATCGCGTCCTTGATGTGGTACTCGATCTTCGGACCATAGAAGGCCCCCTCGCCCGGCAGTTCCTCCCACTGCATGCCGGATGCCGACAGCGCATCCCGCAAGCCAGCCTCGGCGCGATCCCACACGTCGTCGGAACCGGCCCGCTTCGGCGGACGCAGCGACAGCTTGACCGCGACGTCGGTGAAGCCGAAATCGCGATACACGGTCTGCAGCAATTCGTTGAAGGCGATCACCTCCGACGTGATCTGACCTTCGGTGCAGAAGATGTGCGCGTCGTCCTGCACGAAACCGCGCACGCGCATCAGGCCATGCAGCGCGCCGGACGGCTCGTTACGATGGCAGGAGCCGAATTCGGCGATGCGCAGCGGCAGGTCGCGATAGGAATGCAACGTGTTGTTGAAGATCTGCACGTGGCCGGGACAGTTCATCGGCTTCACTGCGTAGTCGCGCTTTTCCGATTCCGTGGTGAACATGTTCTCGCGGTAGTTCTCCCAGTGGCCGGACTTCTCCCACAGCACACGGTCCATCATCAGCGGCGTCTTCACTTCGCGGTAGCCGGCGCGGTCGAGCGCATTGCGCATGTACTGCTCGATCTGCTGCCACACCACCCAGCCCTTCGGGTGCCAGAACACCATGCCCGGCGCCTCTTCCTGCATGTGAAAGAGGTCGAGCTGCTTGGCGAGGCGGCGGTGATCGCGCTTCTCCGCCTCTTCCAGCATGTTGAGATAGGCGTCCTGCTCGTCCTTCTTCGCCCAGGCCGTGCCGTAGATGC
Organism: Methyloversatilis sp.; assembly: GCF_965284615.1. GTDB lineage: Bacteria > Pseudomonadota > Gammaproteobacteria > Burkholderiales > Rhodocyclaceae > Methyloversatilis. The sequence goes on along the minus strand of NZ_OZ260098.1, from coordinate 1,295,856 downwards.
GCTGGAGCATTTCGTTCTTCGCGTCACCGCGCCAATAGGCGCCGGCCACCTTCATCAGCTTGAACACCTTGAGCTTGCCGGTAGACGGCACGTGCGGGCCGCGGCACAGGTCGATGAAATCGCCTTCGCGGTACAGCGACACGTCCTGGTCGGCCGGAATCGACGCGATGATTTCCGCCTTGTAGTGCTCGCCGATGGAATTGAAGAAGTGACGGCCTTGTCGCGCTGCCACACCTCGCGCGACACCGGGATGTCCTTCTTCGCCAGTTCGGCCATGCGCTGTTCGATCGCCACCAGATCTTCCGGCGTGAACGGCCGCTTGTACGAGAAGTCGTAATAGAAGCCGTTGTCGATCACCGGTCCGATGGTCACCTGCGCGTCGGGAAACAGCTCCTTCACCGCGTACGCGAGCAAGTGGGCCGTCGAGTGGCGGATCATGTCGAGGCCGTCGGCGTCCTTGTCGGTCACGATGGCCAGCTGCGCGTCGTTCTCGATGACAAAGGAGGTATCGACGAGCTTGCCGTCCACACGGCCGGCCAAGGCCGCCTTCGCAAGACCTGCGCCGATCGATGCGGCGACGTCGCGCACCGTCACGGCGGATTCGAAACTGCGGACCGAACCATCAGGCAGGGTGATGTTGACCATGGTCTTGCTCCGGAAATCGGTAACGGGGATGTAATGAAATCTATGGACGAAAAAAAAGTGCGGCCTCGGCCGCACTTTTCTGTCTGCGCACGTCAGAACGTGCGTCTTTGGCTGCAGGCCTCAGGCAGTGATCGATACCGGGGTGAAACGAGTTCGCGGTGTCATAACGCTGCCTTTCAAGCCCTGCAGTGTGTGTTGGTAGGCGCGATTGGACTCGAACCAACGACCCCCACCATGTCAAGGTGGTGCTCTAACCAGCTGAGCTACGCGCCTGAAGAGAGCGCGCAAGTATAGCGAAATCTCGCTCCCGTTCAAGACATTTTTTCACGCTAGCCGAGTCAGGCTGTTTTCCACGCCGCGAGATATTCCTTCCAGTGTTCGCCCGGCTGGGTGGCCAGCCATTCGCGCACGAAAGCGATCTCGGCGTCGTACTGCGCGCGGTCAAGCACGCCACGCATCAACTGGAAGCGCTGGAACACGAGGAAGGTGTTCAGCACGTCGGTTTCGCAGTAATCGCGGATGCCGGCAATCTCGCCGCGCTGCCATGCACCCCATACCGCCGAACCATCCATGCCCAGCTTGCCGGGAAAACCAATCAGCTTCGCCAGATCGTCGAGCGGCGCATTGCCACGGCCCTGATACAGCGCGAGCAGGTCCATCAGGTCGAGGTGGCGCGAATGGTAGCGACTGATGTAGTTGTTCCACTTGAATTCGCGTGCGTCCGGCCCGTCGCCCTCGCCCATTTCCCAATAGCGCGGCGCGGTCACGCCGTGAATCAGACCGCGGTAGTGCAGCACCGGCAGGTCGAAGCCGGCGCCGTTCCACGACACGATCTGCGGCGTCAGCTTCTCGATACCCTCGTAGAAGCGCTGGATGATCTGGCCCTCGCCGTTCTCCGGCTCGGACAGCGACCACACCTTCAGCGATTTCGCATCGCGCAGCGCGCACGAAATGACCACCACGCGCTGCAGATGCAAGGGCAGGAAGTCGTGACCGACAGCGGCGCGACGTTGCTGGAAGGCGAACTCGGCCACCTCGGCGTCGGACAGCTCATCCGGCAGATTGTTGAGCGCGCGGATGCCGGCGACGTCCGGAATGCTTTCGATATCGAATACGAGTACGGCGGCCATGAAAATCCCGTGTGACTTTGTGTTGTTGTTCGAATGCTGTTACTTGCGCGACCACTGCCCGCCGGACTGGATGTACCAGCCCGATTGCGCGCGCTCGATCCAGCGCTGCGCAAAGGTCGAGCGGATGTCCGCCTCCCATTCCGGGTGACCGTTGGCGCGGGCGATCTCGCGGTAGAGGGCGGCGCGGTCCGTGTTCTCCTGCGCAACAAGGCCCTGTACCGCCTGCCGTTGCGCCAGCGGCACTGCATTGGCATCGCGCAGCACGACGTTGCCGTCGGCACCCAGACCGACCGCACCGGACGCGTAATGCGGCGCGAGCTGCGTATGCCTCGCCTGCATGCTTGACTTGATCTGGCTGATCGCCGGCGTATTGATCTCGATATTGCCCTGCGCCCATGCCGTCGCCGCCCACATCGCGCCGAGCAGGACCATGCGTTTCAGTGTGTTCATTGCGGGTTTCCTTCCGGCTGGGTCTTGCTGCCCTGTTCCTTCTTCAACTGCCATACCTCGTCGATGATGCGGTCGGCTGCCTTTTCTGCCGCTGCAGCGGGGAAATAGATATTGATGGTGACGCACGCCGCCGACAGCGCAGCGCCCATCAACATCAGGCAGATCGTCCTGGTCATTGCACTTGTCATCGTGTCTCCATTCATTTGACGACCGGCTTTGCGTCGGTCACCCGCCGCAGTCGCTCGATCAGCTCAGGCCAGTCAACGCGCCGATTGTAGCCAACCACGCTGAGCGCCGGGATGCCGCCGCCCTCGATCAGCATGAATCCGTCGCCGCGCGGCGCGATGCCGTCCATATCGCACACCCCGTCGCGCAGCACGCAGGACAGGCCGATCCGGCGATAGCCGAAGCGCTCGAAGAAACCGAGGAAGCTGCGCTGTATCGCCGCCGCCGCACCCGGCCCGCCAAGCGCGGTAATGTTCTGCACCGCTCTCTGGCTGATCACGCGCGGATAGTCGCCCTCACTCGACCGTATGTGCGCAGCGAAGGCCACGGGCCGCCAGCGCAACAGTTCCAGCCCCTTCACGTCGCCGTCGAGACGGCCGGTGACGCGGCCGAACTTCACCGTGTCGGTCAGCGCCTCCAGATCGATGTAACGCATCTGGAGGTCGGCAAGAACACGCGGCGTCGTCCCGAGGGGTTCGATGACGCGCAGCCCGGTGGCGGCAACATAGCCGTCGAACACGCGGATCAGCAATTGACCGTCCAGTGAGAGCACGCCGTCGCGCCAACTCACGTGCGGCACGCTGGCGCCCAGGCTGCCGGCCATGCGCGGCAGGCCCAGCGCTTCGCTCAGTTCCGGCATCGACACCGGCTCCAGATCAAAGGACAGATCGCCGCGCCAGCGGCCGTCGGCCCTTTGGAAATCGAGCAGATTGAGTCGCAGCCCGGCATCGAGCACCGGGATGCGCACCGGTTCGAGCGACACCCGGTCGGCCGCCACGCGTGCTTTCAGTTCGAAGGCACCGAAGGGCAAGCGGTCGAAGTGCGCCGACGTGACCGCTGCGTGCGGCTCGGTCGGCGCATCGCGCCGCCACGGGAAAAGCGCGGTCACGCCGTCGAGCGACCAGCGCCCCGACTTGTCGGCGACCGCCGCGTTGGCCAGGTGCAGCGTCGCGGCCGTCACTCCCTGTGCGTCGAACTCGGCGACAAGATCGGCGCGGCCGGACACTGCGAAGGTCGGCCAGCCGCGCGCGGCGAACAGCGGTTCGACAAAGCGCGTGTTCAGCGCGTCGAGATCGAACGAACGGCCCTCGACGCGCGCGCGCGTCAGCGTTGCCGGCGACCGCGCGAAGAGCGCCTCCAGGTTCAGCCGCCCGACGCCGGCCAGATCCAGCGTGCCGGCGCGCAGCTCAAGGCTGCCGGCAGTCAGCGCGAAATCGCTCGCCAGCGTCGTTCCGCCACCCTTCAGATAGATGCTGTCCCACAGCAGTTCGCCGGCCCGCCAGTCAATCGAGGCGCGACCGAGCCAGTCTTCACCCTGCCGGGTGGCGTCAAGAGCGAGCGCGAGCGACATGCCCTCGGCGGCACGCAGGCCGTCAGCCGACGCGAATCGTGCATCGGTCAGCAGCAGACGCGCCTCGACATGCGGGGATCGGGCGGCGCCGAAATCCGTCAGCACGGCTTCGACGTCGGCGCGCCCTGCCGGCGCGTAGTCCTTCAGCAAAGACTTCAGCGCGGGCTCGAGCGCGAGCAGGCGGGCGATATCGACCGCCTTGGCCTGTAGCGTCAGATGCGGGTGCGCGCCAGCCAAGGCGCCGCCGACCGTGACACGCAGGTCCGGCGAGAAGCGGACATTCGCGTCGAGCACCCGTTGCGCACCACGCACCGAAAACTCGAGCGGCCACGGGCCATAGCCGCGCGCGCGCAGCACCCCACCGCGACAGCGCTGTTCGGGCAAGGCGGAAAAATCCGCGCAGTCGAGCTGCACCTGCTGCAGCGTGTGCCCGGCGATCTGCGCCCGTGCCGCACGGACGCGCGCACGGCCACCGTCCAGCGCCGTGGCCTCGACGTGCACGTCGTCCAGCGTGATGGCCGACGCCGACAGCCGGTCGAAGCGAAGCTCGAACGCGGCACCGGCGGCGAGCGGCATCGCCGCCAGCGTCAGCGCAAGAAGGAAGCCCCTCAGGCGATCAGGAAGGGAAGACACCCGTGGAGAGGTAGCGGTCGCCGCGGTCGCAGACGATGCTGACGATGGTCGCATTCTCGACCTCGGCCGCGATGCGCAGCGCGACGACCATCGCGCCGCCCGAGCTGATGCCGGCGCAGATGCCCTCTTCGCGCGCCAGGCGGCGGGTCATTTCCTCTGCATCGTGCTGGCCGACGTACTCCAGCCGATCGACGCGGCTACGGTCGTAGATCTTCGGCAGATAGGCCTCGGGCCACTTGCGAATGCCCGGAATCTGCGCCCCTTCTTCCGGCTGGCAGCCGATGATCTGGATCGCCGGGTTCTGCGATTTCAGATAGGTCGAGGTGCCCATGATGGTGCCGGTGGTGCCCATCGAACTGACGAAGTGGGTGACACGCCCGTCGGTGTCACGCCAGATCTCCGGCCCTGTTCCTTCGATGTGCGCGCGCGGATTGTCGCTGTTGCCGAACTGGTCGAGGATGACGCCGCGGCCTTCATCGCGCAGTTTCTCGGCCGTATCGCGCGCCAGTTCCATGCTGCCTTCCTTTGCCGTCAGCACCAGTTCTGCGCCATAGGCGGCCATGCTCTGACGACGCTCGATGCTCTGGTTCTCCGGCATCACCAGAATCATCCTGTAGCCGCGCATGGCCGCCACCATCGCCAGCGCGATGCCGGTGTTGCCGCTGGTCGCCTCGATCAGCGTATCGCCCGGCTTGATGTCGCCGCGCTCCTCCGCGCGCTTGATCATGGACAGCGCCGGCCTGTCCTTGACCGAACCGGCCGGGTTATTGCCTTCCAGCTTCGCCAGGATGACGTTGCCGCGGCGGTCGTTGTCGGCCCCCGGAATACGCTGCAGGCGGACCAGCGGCGTGTTGCCGACGAAATCTTCGAGAGTCTTGTAGTGCATGGCTGCCTTGGGTTCGGTGAGGCCGTCTCAGCGCGAGCCGGCCGGTTTCGGTGGCGCGCCCGCCGGTTTTGGCGGCGCGGACGATGGCGCATCTGCTGCAGTGTCGGCCGATGGGGCAGACGACTGGGCGGGCGCACTGCTGCCCGCCGGCCGAGGCGGCGCACCCGCCGGTCGTGCCGGCGGTGCGGAGGCGTTACCCGATGTGGCGTGCGCTGTGTCGCCTGCCGGACGCGGCGGCGCCGAGGATGCGGCGGGTTTCGGTGCGCTGCCAACGGTAGGCCTGACGGGCGGCACAGGCGCTTCGGGCACCGACACTGGAACTTGTGCAGGCGCCTGCGGCGTGCCGCGCCGACGCATCAGTACGAAAGCGATCGCTGCGCCGACGGCAATGACTGCGACGATCCACCACGGGAAACCGCCGGACGGGGCCGGCGCGGCTTGCGGAGCTGCGGGCACGTCGGCACGCGGTGCGACGGGTGCCGACGTGCCCGTGCCAACGACCAGCAGCGGCTTCAGTTCGGCAAAGGTCTTGTCACCAATGCCCTTCACGTTGCGCAGTTCGTCCACCGAGTTGAAGGGACCGTTCTTCGTACGGTGCTCGATGATGGCCTGCGCACGGCTCGGTCCGACGCCGGGCAATGCGTCGAGTTCGGCTTCCGTGGCACTGTTCAGGTCGAGTACCGCGAAAGCGGGCGCGGCAAGCAGGCACAGCAGCATGCAGAACAGGCGACGCATGACGACTCCCGGAACGATGACCTTGGAAGGATACCGCTCAGGCGCCGACGTGGCGCAGGTCGGCTGCGAGTTCGTCGAGCGCGCACACGGCGGTGCCCAGCTTGCCGACCACGATGCCGGCGGCACGGTTGGCCAGGCGCATCGCGTCAACCTGCGAACAGCCGCTGGCCATCATGACCGCCATGGTGGCGATCACCGTGTCGCCCGCGCCGCTGACGTCATATACCTCGCGCGCGAGCGCGCTCTCGTGCACCACGCCGTCGGCCGAATAAAGACTCATGCCGGCGTCCGAGCGGGTCAGCAGCAACGCACCGAGCCCAAGTTCGTCGCGCAGCGCGGTGGCGCGACGCGCCAGATCGTCGTCGTCAGCCCAGCTGCCGACCACCTCGCGCAATTCGCTGCGGTTCGGCTTGAGCAGCGTGGCGCCGGCGTAACGGGTGTAGTCGTCGCCCTTGGGATCGACCAGCACCGGCTTTCCGGCCGCACGCGCGATGTCCATCATGTCGCGGATGTCGGCCAGCGCGCCCTTGCCGTAGTCGGACAGGATGGCCACGTTGACGTCCTTCACGCGGCGTGCGAACTCGTCGAGCTTGGCACACAGCACCTCGCGCGCCGGCGCACTCTCGAAATCGATGCGCAGCAACTGCTGCTGGCGGCCGATCACGCGCAGTTTGATCGTGGTATCCAGCTGCGGGTCTTCGTGCAGGCTGGCGGCGATGCGCGCGGCCTTCATCTGCGCGCGCAAGGTGCGACCTGCGTCGTCGGCACCGACCACCGACAGCAGGCTCACCTTCGCACCGAGCGCCGCGCAGTTGCGTGCCACGTTGGCCGCGCCGCCCGGTCTTTCCTCGACGCGGTCGATCTTGACCACCGGCACCGGCGCTTCGGGAGAGATGCGCTGCACGTCGCCGAACCAGTAGCGGTCCAGCATCACGTCGCCGGCGACCAGGATGCGCGCGTTGCAGGTATCGGGAAGCGTCAGGCTCATGCGGTGCTCGGTGCGTTGATCAGGGTGTCAGGTCGAATTCTTCGGTGCGCTTGGGCGGATAGGTCTCCCAGCCGCCGCAGGCCGGGCAATGCCAGTGGAACTGGCGCGCCTTGAAGCCGCAGCTATCGCAACGGTAGCGCGCGACGCGCCGCGTGTGCGCGTGGATGATGTTCTTCATCAGATCGGAATCGGGGCGTGCCTCCGGCGGCAGCGTCTGCATTTGCGCCTCCAGCAGCTTGTCCAGGCCTAGCAGGGTCGGATTGCGGCGCAGTTCCTCACGCACGAGTGTCAGTGCGCCCGTCGGGCCTTCGGCGTCGAGTTCCTCCTTGAACACGACGTCGAGCAGATCGAGCGAGGCGTGCCGTTCGAGATAGCTCTTCAGCAGCGTGATGCCCTGGCGTTCGCGCCCGAGCTTGCGGTAGGCGTCGGCCATGCGCGAGGCCACCAGCGCCAGATAGACCGGATTCTGCTGCTCGATGCGCTGCCAGTGCTCGATTGCCTCTTCCCACTTCTGCTCAGCGGCGGCCGCATCACCGAGCAGCATCAATGCGCGCACGCACTTGCGATGCGTGGTCAGTGCCTCGCCGAGCAGGCTTCGCGCGTCGCCCATGCGGGACTGCGCCAGCGCCTGTGTGGCGAGTTCGCACAGGAACTGCGCGATGTCCTTCTGCGCACGGTGCGATTCGTTTTCCGGCAGCGCGCGGGCGATGTCTATCGCCTTGTGCCACTCTTTCTCCTGCTGGTAGATGTCCAGCAGGTGGTGCAGGGCCTCGATATCGACCGCACTGCCGCGCAGGCCGACGAATGCCTCCTCTGCGCGGTCCAGCAGTCCGGCCTTGAGAAAGTCGAGACCCAGTTCGAGGCGCGCATTCAGCCGTTGTTCGGCACGCACGTCCTCGCGGGCGGCGAGCGCCTGATGGATCTGGATCGCACGATCGGTTTCACCACGACGGCGGAACAGATTGCCGAGCGCAAATTGCAGTTCCACCGTCTGCGGATCCTTGCTGGTCGCCTCGATGAAGGAGTCGATTGCGCGGTCCGGCTGCTCGTTCAGCAGGAAATTCAGGCCGGCGAAATAGGAGCGCGGCAGCGCGCGCGACTCGCGCACGAGATGCCGGATGTCGATGCGCGCGGCAAGCCAGCCCAGCCCGAAGAAGAGCGGCAGGGCCAGGAGCCACCAGAGTTCGATTTCCATGTGGGAAGCGGGTCAGTCGGCGGTCGGCGATTGTCCGTCGTGCGCGGCGCGACTGCGCGCCAGCGACCACCCGGCCAATGCGCCCAGCAGGGCGCCGAAGAAGAACAGAGCGAGCAGTACGAGGGACAACTCCACGCGCCACTCGTGTCCGAAGAAGAAGCGCACCGTCACCGGATCACTGTTACGGGCCGCGAGGCCGAGCAGCAACAGGAAGACGACGATGCGCAGCAGCCAGTTAAGTATCGCCATTGCGGCGGATGTCAGGCCACGAGGCCTGCAGTGTTCAGCGCGTTGTCAACGCGCTCGCGCAGTTCCTTGCCCGCCTTGAAATGCGGTACCCGCTTCTCCGGAACCATGACCTTCTCGCCCGACTTCGGGTTACGGCCCACGCGCGGCGGGCGATGGTTCAGCGAAAAGCTGCCGAAACCGCGGATTTCGATGCGATCGCCGCGCACCAGCGCTGCGGTCATTTCATCGAGGATCATCTTCACGGCGTAATCGGCGTCCTTGGCGACCAGTTGCGGGAAGCGGGTGGCCAACCGGGTGATCAGTTCGGATTTGGTCATGACGTATCAGATGAGCGATTTCAACCTTGCCGGGTGATGACAAGACAACGCCGCCCGCAGGCGGCGTTGTCACGTGAACACCGATCGTGCGAAACGATCAGGAGTTCTTCAGCTTCGCCTTCAGCAGCGCGCCGAGGTTGGTCGTGCCACTGCTGGCCGACGTACCCTCTGCCTGGATCTTCTGGATGGCGTCATTCTGTTCAGCCTGATCCTTCGCACGCACCGACAGCGTGATCGAACGGGTCTTGCGGTCCAGATTGACGATCATCGCCTCGACCTCGTCGCCGACGTTGAGGATGGTCGTCAGGTCTTCGACGCGGTCACGCGAAGCTTCCGAAGCGCGCAGGTAGCCTTCGACATCTTCGTTCAGCGCGATCACGGCGCCCTTGGCATCCACCGTCTTCACGGTGCCGCGCACGACGCTGTTCTTGTCGTGGGTGGCGATGAAGTTGGTGAAGGGATCTCCATCCATCTGCTTGACACCGAGCGAGATGCGCTCGCGCTCGACATCGATCGACAGCACGACGGCCTCGACTTCGTCACCCTTCTTGTAGTTGCGCACGGCTTCTTCGCCGGGCAACGACCACGACAGGTCGGACAGGTGAACCAGGCCATCGATGGCGCCGGTCAGACCGATGAACACGCCAAAGTCGGTGATCGACTTGATCTGGCCGCGGACCTTATCGCCCTTCTTGTGGTTCATCGAGAAGTCTTCCCACGGATTCGGCATGCACTGCTTCATGCCCAGCGAAATCCGGCGACGGTCTTCGTCGATCTCGAGAATCATCACTTCGACCTCGTCGCCCAGCTGGACAACCTTGGTCGGGTGGATGTTCTTGTTGGTCCAGTCCATTTCGGACACGTGGACCAGGCCTTCGATGCCTTGCTCGATCTCGACGAATGCGCCGTAATCGGTCAGGTTGGTCACCTTGCCGAACAGGCGGGTGCCCTGCGGGTAGCGGCGCGAGATGCCTACCCACGGATCTTCGCCCAGCTGCTTGAGACCCAGCGACACGCGGTTCTTCTCGGCGTCGAACTTGAGCACCTTGGCTTCGACTTCGTCACCGACCGCCAGCACTTCCGACGGGTGACGCACGCGGCGCCAGGCCAGATCGGTGATGTGCAGCAGGCCATCGATACCGCCGAGGTCGACGAACGCGCCGTAGTCGGTGATGTTCTTGACGATACCCTTGACGACGGTGCCTTCCTTGAGGTTTTCGAGCAGCTTTTCGCGCTCTTCACCGGCGGTCAGTTCGAGCACGGCGCGACGCGACACAACGACGTTGTTGCGCTTGCGGTCGAGCTTGATGACCTTGAATTCGAATTCCTTGTTTTCGTACGGCGTGGTGTCCTTGACCGGACGCAGGTTGACCAGCGAACCCGGCAGGAAGGCGCGGATGCCGTTGGTCATGACGGTCAGACCACCCTTGACCTTGCCCGACACCAGACCCTTGACGATGGAGCCATCGCCCAGTGCCTTTTCCAGTTCGTTCCATGCGGCGATGCGCTTGGCCTTGTCGCGGGACAGGCGGGTTTCACCGTAGCCATCCTCGAGCATTTCGATTGCAACGCTGACGTAATCGCCGGGGGCGACCGTCAGTTCACCGCGATCGGTGCGGAATTCGTCGATCGAGATGTAGCTTTCCGACTTCAGGCCGGCATTGACGACGACGAAATTCTGATCCACGCGCATGACTTCGGCGGTGATGACTTCACCGGCGCGCATTTCCTGGCGCGTGAGGCTTTCCTCGAACAGCGCGGCAAAACTTTCCATGGAGTCGGACGACTGGGCAACTTGGGACATTGGCAAAAGCCGCTTGCGCGGCAACGGGTTAGGTATGAACACAGCAGGGAGCGACTTGCTCGCCCCGTGCGCCTTGGACTGCCGACGTGCATCCGGAACCATCCGGAAGCAAACACGCCATTCAGTCCGCTTTCACTTTTTCCCACGCATCCAGCACGAACTGGACGGCGGCATCAACGGTCATCGAACTGGTATCGAGCAGAATGGCGTCAGGCAATTGCACCAATGGCGCATGTGCCCGGTTGCGATCCCGCTCGTCCCGTTCCCGCAAATCTTGCGAAAGACTTTCCAGACTAGCAGAAACACCTTTTTCGATCAACTGCTTATAGCGGCGTTCGGCGCGAATCTCGACGCTGGCGGTCAGGAACACCTTCAGGCGCGCGTCCGGGAACACCACCGAGCCCATGTCGCGGCCGTCGCCGACCAGCCCTGGCGCCTGGCGGAAGGCGCGCTGGCGCTCAAGCAGCGCCGCACGCACCGCACCATGGACCGCCACTTTCGATGCGCCGACCGAGGCCGCCTCGCTGCGCATGGCGTCCGACACCTCTTCGTCAGCCAGCCAGGTCGAGCCGTCGGCGAAGCGTACGTCGAGCGCTGCGGCGAGCTTCCCGAGCGCCGGCTCATCGTCGAGCGCAACGCCGGCACGCATAGCAGCCACAGCGGTGAGGCGGTAGAGCGCGCCGCTGTCCAGCAGGTGAAAGCCCAGTGCCGCCGCCACACGCGCGGCGACCGTACCTTTGCCGGAGGCCGACGGGCCGTCGATTGCAATGACCGGAACGTCGTTCATGCCGCCACCTCCGACCAGCGCCGGAAGTATTCGGGGAAGGTCTTGGCCACGCAGCCCGGGTCCATGATGCGCACCGGCACACCACCCAACGTGGCGAGCGAGAAGCACATCGCCATACGGTGATCGTCGTAGGTGTCGATAGCAGCCCCCGGCGTCAGGGTCGCCGGCGGCGTGATGGCGAGGTAATCGGCGCCCTCCTCCACCGTGGCGCCGAGCTTGCGCAGTTCGATCGCCATCGCGGAAATACGGTCGGTTTCCTTGACCCGCCAGCTGGCGATATTGCGCAGCCGGCTCGGGCCGTCGGCGAACAGCGCGCAGATGGCCAGCGTCATCGCGGCATCCGGAATGTGGTTCAGGTCAAGGTCGAATGCGCGCAGTCAACCGCCCTCGGGCGCGCGCGCCTCGATCCAGTTCGGCCCCATCGCCACCACGGCACCCAACTGTTCGAGCGCCTGCGCGAAGGCGACATCGCCCTGCACCGAGTCGCGACCGACGCCCTCGACACGCACCGGACCGCCGCCGATGGCCCCTGCGGCCAGGAAATAGGAGGCGGACGACGCGTCCCCCTCGACGAAGCACTCGCCGGGCGACACATAGCGCGCACCGGCCGGCAGATTGATCGCCGCCCAGCCCTCGCGCTCGGCGTTGACGCCGAACTGGCGCATCAGCGCCAGCGTGATGTTGACGTAGGGCTTGGAAATCAGCTCGCCTTCGACCTCGATGCGCAGTGCGCGGCCGGTCAGCGGCAAAGCCATCAGCAAGCCGGTCAGGAACTGGCTGGACACGTCGCCGCGCACGCGCACCACCGGCACTTCGTTGATCTGCGCCGGATGGATGCGCAAGGGCGGAAAGCCGTCGTTGCCCTCGTAGTCGATGCGAGCGCCAACCTGGCGCAGCGCATCGACCAGATCTCCGATCGGCCGCTCGTGCATGCGCGGCACGCCGTGCAGGCGGTACTCGCCGCCCATCAGCGCCAGCACGGCGGTGAGCGGACGGAAGGCGGTACCGGCATTGCCGAGGAAGAGGTCTGCCTTCTTGACCGGGAAGCGCCCACCGGTGCCGCTGATGACGTAGTCGTCGCCACCGGCGTGGCACCAGTTAACGGCCAGCGTGCGCAGTGCATCGAGCATGCGGTCGACATCGTCCGACGACAGCAGGTCGTGCAGCAGCGTATCGCCCTCGGCCAGCGCGGCCAGCAGCAAGGCGCGGTTGGAAATGCTCTTGGAGCCCGGAAGCCGCAGCGTGCCGCGTGCGGACGAAGCGGGCGAAAGGTCGAGGAATTCGGTTTTCATCGTGTTCGGGCGGCGCCCATGCGCCTCGTGTTGTGTTCAGCCCTGGCGTTGCGCCCAGGCGGTACGTGCTTCACGCGCGGTACCGATCAGCGACTCGAGGCCGGCGGCATCGCCGGATTCGATCAGCGCGCGGTAGCGTGCAAGTTCGGTTTCGTAAGCGCTCAGTTCGGTCAGCAGCGCCTCGCGGTTGGCGAAAAAGATGTCGCGCCACATCTCCGGATGGCTGCCGGCGATGCGTGTGAAATCGCGAAAGCCACCACCCGCCAGATTGAAGATCTCTTCGGCGTTCGAGCGCGCAGCCAGTTCCGACACCAGCGCGAAGGACAGCAGATGCGGCAGATGGCTGACCGACGCCAGCCAGCGATCATGGTGCTCGGGCGTCGTCACGGTCAGCAGCGCACCGCAGGCCAGCCAGGCCTGGCGCACCAGTTCGATGGCCGCGCCGCCGTTCTCCGCCAGGGGCGTCAGCACGACACGGCGCCGCTCGTACAGATCGGCACGTGCTGCCTGCGGGCCACTCTTCTCGGCACCTGCGATTGGATGACCGGGTACGAACTGACGCACACGCTCGCCGAAGCAACGGCGGGCCGCCGCCACGACGTCGCCCTTGGTGCTTCCGGCGTCGGTGACCACCGTGTGCGCCGGGAGGTGAGGCAGCATCGCCGACATGACCGCCTCCATCTGGCCGACCGGCATCGCCAGCAGCACCAGATCGGCGCCCGCGAGCGCAGCGGCCCAGTCGGATTCGGCGCGATCGATCAGCCCGAGTTCGAGCGCTTCACGCTTGCTGTCCGCACTGCGGCCAACACCGACGATTTCACCGACCTGGCCGGCCCGGCGCAGCGCGGCGGCGAAGGAGCCGCCGATCAGGCCGACGCCGACAACGACCAGACGTCCGATCAGTACGTCACTCACGCCAGCGCCTTTTTCAGCGCATCGATGAAGCGCGCGTTCTCGGTTTCCAGTCCGATCGACACCCGCAGCCACTCGGGCATCGCGTAGCCGGCAATCGGCCGCACGATGACGCCCTGCTCCAGCAGCCGGCGGTTGACGGCTGCACCATCACCGGCGCGGAAAGCGATGAAGTTACCGTAGGAGCGGATGTAGCCGATGCCGGCCGCGTCGAAGAAGGCTTCCATCTGCTTCAAGCCGGCCGCGTTCAGTTCGGCCGAGCGGCGCACGAAGTCCTGGTCCGCCAATGCGGCGACGGCTGCCGCCAGACCGACGTTGGTGACGTTGAACGGCTGACGCACCCGATTGAGCAGGTCGATCACGTCCGGCTGGCCGATGCCGTAGCCGACGCGCAGACCGGCCAGACCATAGGCCTTGGAGAAGGTGCGCGACACCAGCAGGTTCGGGTAGCGCTCGAGCCAGCGCGCGCTGTCGTAGGCCAGATGCGACGGCAGATACTCGCTGTAGGCCTCGTCCAGCACCACCAGCACGTCGCGCGGCACGGCGGCGACGAAACGTTCCAGCGCGCCGGCCTCGATGAAGGTACCGGTCGGATTGTTCGGGTTGGCGATGAACACGACGCGCGTGTCGTCGCGGATGGCCGCGCGCATCGCGTCGAGATCGCAGCCATAGTCGAGCGCCGGCACTTCGATGCCGGTGGCGCCCGCCGCCAGCGTCGCCAGCGGATAGACAGCGAAGGCGTGTTTCGAATAGACGGCGCTGCTGCCGGGACCGAGCAGCGCGCGGGCAACCATTTCGAGAATGTCGTTCGAGCCGTTGCCGAGCACGATCTGGTTCATCGCGACATCGTGATGCCGCGAAACCGCCTGCTTCAAGTCGAAGCCGTTGCCGTCCGGATAGCGCGGCACGTCGGCAATCGCCGCCAGCGCAGCGGCCCTTGCCTTATCGCTCATGCCCAGCGGATTCTCGTTGGACGCCAGCTTGACGATGCCCGCCTCGTCCAGCCCCATTTCGCGGGCCAGTTCCGAAATCGGCTTGCCCGGCTGGTAAGGGGAAATCGAACGGATGTGCGCCGAAGCGCGGTCGAAAACGCTCATGAACTGCTCACGGAAACGGGATAGGAACCGAGCACCTTCAACGACCCGGCCTCGGCACGGATGCGTGAGAGTGCTTCGCTCACCGCAGGTTCGCTCTGGTGACCTTCGATATCGACATAGAAGACATACTGCCAGCCACCATTACCGAAACCGCGCACCGGGCGCGACTGCAGCTTGGTCATGCTGACGCCCTGCTCGGCCAGCGGTTGAAGCAGACGCACGACAGCGCCCGACTTGTTCTGCACGGTGAAGATCATCGAAGTCTTGTCGCGGCCCGACGGGCCGGCATCGTGCTCGCCGATCACCAGGAAGCGCGTCGTATTGGCCGGATCGTCCTCGATGTTCGCCGCAAGTATCTTCAGGCCGTAGGCGGCCGCGGCAGCCTCGCCGGCGATCGCCGCAGCGCGTTCTTCCTCCGACGCACGGATCGCCGCCTCGGCATTGCTGGCCACGGCGATGACCGGCACGCCGGGCAGATTGCGATTCAGCCACTCGTGGCACTGCGCCAGCGACTGCGCATGCGAGTAGACGCAGCGGATGTCCTTCAGAGAGGTATCGCGCGTCATCAGGTTCTGCTCGACACGCAGCATCACCTCGCCGCACACCATCTGTGTCGTGCTGAGCAGCATGTCCAGCGTGCGACCGACCGCGCCCTCGGTCGAATTCTCGACCGGCACGACGCCGTAGGACGCGTTGCCCGACTCGACAGCACGGAACACATCGTCGATCGTGGCGTGCGGCAGGAAGGTCGGGGCGGAACCGAAATGGCGACGCGCCGCGCTCTCCGAGAAGGTGCCGACCGGTCCGAGAAAGGCGACGGTCAGCGGCTGTTCCAGCGCCAGACAGACCGACATGATTTCGCGGAACACCGTCTTCACCGCCTGCGGCGGCAGCGGGCCCGGATTGTCGTCTGCCAGCCGGCGCAGCACCTGCGCTTCGCGCTCCGGGCGGTAGATGTTGCCGTGCTTGATTTCGCCGATGCGGTGCGCGTGCCGTGCGCGCTCGGAAATGAGCTGCAGCACCTGGGTATCGATCGCATCGATGGCGTCGCGCAGTTTCAGTAATTCGTCGTTCGAGCTCGGATCGGAGGCCATCATTCAACCGTGTCTGCGTTCAAATTCAGTCATGTATTCGGCCAGCTCGCGCGCGCCGTCCAGCGGCATCGCGTTGTAGAGCGACGCGCGTATGCCGCCGGTCGCGCGATGACCTTTCAGGTTCAGCAGGCCGCGCCGGCGCGCACCGTCGAGAAAGCGTGTCTCCAGCCTTGGCTCGCGCAGGAAGAAGGGCACGTTCATGCGCGAGCGCGAGGCGGGCTGGATACGGTTCGTGTACAGCCGGGAGGCGTTCAGCACGTCGTAGATGCATCGGGCCTTGGCCGCGCTGCGGCGCGCCATCTCGGCGACACCGCCCTCCTTCTTCACATACTCGAACACCAGCCCCGCCACCCAGATGGCGAAGGCTGCAGGTGTGTTGTACATCGAATCCCATTCGACGTGCCGCGCGTAATTCATCACCGACGGCACGCCGCTGCGCACGCGGCCAAGCAGGTCGTCACGGATGATGACGATGGCCAGGCCGGCCGGACCGATGTTCTTCTGCGCACCGGCATAGATCAGGCCGAAACGCGCGACATCCAGCGGCTGCGACAGAATGTTGGACGACATGTCGGCCACCAGCGGTACGTCTCCGGTGTCCGGATAGTCGGCGAACTCGACGCCGCCTATCGTTTCGTTGGCGCAGATGTGTACATAGGCCGCGGCCGGGTCGAGCTGCCAGCCGGCGCGCTCGGGCACGCGGTCGAACTCGCTGGCCGCGGCACTCGCCGCGATGCGCACATTCACCAGCGAGCTTGCCTCGGCCATCGCCTTGTCCGACCAGTAGCCGGTGTGGATGTAATCCGCGCTCTGGCCCGGCTGGGCGAGGTTCAGCGGCACCATCGCGAAATGCGGCGTGGCACCGCCGTGCAGGAAGAGTATGTGGTGCGTTTCGGGCACCCCCAGCAGTTCGCGCAGGTCGGCCTTGGCGCGTGCGTGGATCTCGGCGAAGTGCTCGCTGCGATGCCCCAGCTCCATCGCCGAATAGCCTTCGCCGCGGAAGTTCTGCCACTCGCGCGCGATACGTTCGATCACCGCGTCCGGCATCATGGCCGGACCGGCGCCGAAGTTGTACGCGCGCGCACGCATCGCCCTTCCTATTCCTCGCCCTCGCCGGCTGCGGCGTCCGCGTCGGTATCGATGTCGGCGTCCACTTCGGCGTCCTGCTCGCTGTCGCTCTCGATCACCTTTTCCAGACCGGCCAGCAGCGTGCCGTCATCGAGGTTGATCAGCGTGACGCCCTGGGTCGAGCGCCCCATTTCGCGGATATCCACCACCTTGGTGCGGATGAGCACGCCACCGGTCGAGATCAGCATGATTTCGTCGGTCGGCTCGACCAGCACCGCGCCGACCACGCCGCCGTTGCGCTCGCTGGTCTGGATCGCGATGACACCCTTGGTGCCGCGGCCGTGCTTCGGGTATTCGGTGACACGGGTGCGCTTGCCATAGCCGTTCTCGGTCGCGGTCAGCACACTCAGTTCGTCGTTCTTCGACACCAGCATGCAGATCACGCTCTGGCCGTCCTCCAGCATCATGCCGCGCACACCACGCGCGGTACGGCCCATCGGGCGCACGTCGGCTTCGGCGAAGCGCACCGCCTTGCCGGCGTCGGAGAACAGCATGATGTCGTCCGAACCGTCGGTGATGGCCACGCCGATCAGCGCGTCGCCCTCGTCGAGATCGACAGCGATGATGCCGGCCTTGCGCGGGTTGCCGAAGTCGGCCAGCGGCGTCTTCTTCACGGTACCTCGACCGGTGGCCATGAATATGTAGTGATCCTCGTCGAACTCCTTGACCGGAAGCACCGCGGTGATCTTTTCGCCATCGAACAGGGGGAACAGGTTCACGATGGGCTTGCCGCGCGAATTGCGCGAGCCCTCCGGCACCTCATAGACCTTGAGCCAATACACACGGCCGCGGTTCGAGAAACACAGGATGTAGTCGTGCGTATTGGCGACGAAGAGCTGGTCGACGAAGTCGTCTTCCTTCACCGCCGCCGCCTGCTTGCCGCGCCCACCGCGCTTCTGCGAGCGGTAATCGGCCAGCGGCTGGCGCTTGAAGTAGCCGCCGTGCGACAGCGTGACCACCATGTCCTGCTGCGCGATCAGGTCCTCGATGCCGAGATCCTGCGTGTGCACGATGATTTCCGACTTGCGGCCGTCGGCGAACTGTTCGCGGATCTGGCGCATTTCGTCGGAAATGATCCAGTTGATCCGCTCCGGGCGGGCCAGGATGTCGAGCAGGTCGATGATCTGTTCGATCACCTCCTTGTACTCCGACATGATCTTTTCCTGCTCCAGCCCCGTGAGGCGGGCCAGCTGCATGTCCAGGATGGCCTTGGCCTGCGCGTCCGACATGCGGTAGCCGTCGGCGAAGGAACCGAAGGCGGCGTCGAGCCCGTCCGGACGGAAGGATTCGGCGCCAGCGCGGGCCAGCATTTCGTCGACCAGCGGCGACTTCCAGGCGCGGTCCATCAGCGCCACCTGCGCTTCCGCACGCGAAGCCGATGCCTTGATCAGCGCGATGATTTCGTCGATGTTGGACAGCGCAACGGCCAAGCCTTCCAGCACGTGGCCCCGCTCGCGCGCCTTGCGCAGTTCGAACACGGTGCGGCGGGTGATCACCTCGCGCCGATGCGACAGGAAGCAGTCCAGCATGTCGCGCAGGTTCAGCAGGCGCGGACGGCCATCGACCAGCGCCACCATGTTCATGCCGAAGGTGTCCTGAAGCTGGGTCAGCTTGTACAGGTTGTTCAGGATGACTTCCGGCACCTCGCCGCGCTTCAGCTCGATCACCACGCGCATACCGGACTTGTCCGACTCGTCGCGGATGTCGGAGATACCCTCGACCTTCTTCTCGTTCACCAGCTCGGCGATGCGCTCGAGCAAGGTCTTCTTGTTCACCTGGTAGGGCAG
The DNA here is from genome assembly GCF_965284615.1 of Methyloversatilis sp. Lineage (GTDB taxonomy): Bacteria > Pseudomonadota > Gammaproteobacteria > Burkholderiales > Rhodocyclaceae > Methyloversatilis. The sequence goes on along the minus strand of NZ_OZ260098.1, from coordinate 1,277,151 downwards.
CTCGTCAACGATGATGGCCTGACGGTTGCCGCGGTCGATGTCCTCGAAGTGGGTGCGTGCACGCATCACGACACGGCCACGGCCGGTCAGATAACCCTCGCGCACACCCGACAGCCCGTAAATCAGGCCACTGGTCGGGAAATCGGGCGCCTGCACGATGTCGATCAGCTGCTCGATCGTCGTTTCCGGCTCTTTCAGCAGCAACTGGCAGGCGTCGAGTACTTCACCGAGGTTGTGCGGCGGGATGTTGGTCGCCATGCCGACCGCGATGCCGGCGCTGCCGTTGATCAGCAGATTGGGGATGCGGCTGGGCAGGACCAGCGGCTCCTGCTCCTTGCCGTCGTAGTTCGGCCCGAAATCGACCGTTTCCTTGTCGATGTCGGCCAGCAGTTCGGCCGCGATCTTGTCCAGACGGCACTCGGTGTAACGCATCGCCGCCGCGTTGTCGCCGTCAACCGAACCGAAATTGCCCTGACCGTCGATCAGCGTGTAGCGCAGCGAGAAGTCCTGCGCCATCCGGACCAGCGTGTCGTAAATCGCCGAATCGCCGTGCGGGTGATACTTACCCATCACGTCACCGACCACACGCGCGCACTTCACATAAGGACGGCTGTGCGTGATGTTCGCTTCGTGCATCGCGAACAGCACGCGTCGATGCACAGGTTTCAGGCCGTCGCGCACATCGGGCAGCGCGCGGCCGACGATCACGCTCATCGCGTAATCGAGATAGGAGTGCCGCATTTCGTCTTCGAGCGAAATGGGCAGTGTTTCCTTGGCAAAAGATGTGGTCATCGGGGGATCGGGCGGACGTCGGCTGTCTGTTGAAATGAACCCGGCGCGTTGGAAACCGCCGGTTTGTTCAGCCAAACCACAAGTTTAACATGCGCTTGCATCGACCTCGGGGCCCTCAGCGGGCAGCCGCCGGACTACACTGCGCCACCTGAATCCAGAGAGCCGAATCCGTCTGCCATGCAGAGCCACGAAGCCCAGACCGACATCGACCTGCTGATCGAAGCCCGCTGGGTCATCCCGGTCGAGCCGGCCGGCGTCGTCCTCGAACATCACGCCGTTGCGGTGCAGGACGGGCGTATCGCCGACCTGCTGCCGTCGGACGAGGCGCGCCGCCGCTACCGGCCGCGCACGCTGCGCACCTTGGGCGAACATGTGCTCACCCCCGGACTCATCAACCTGCACGCTCACGCCGCGATGAACCTGCTGCGTGGCTACGCCGATGACCAGCCACTGATGCGCTGGCTGACCGAACATATCTGGCCGGCCGAACAGAAGCACGTGAGCCACGACTTCGTGCGCGACGGCACCCTGCTCGCCTGCGCCGAAATGCTCCGCGGTGGCGTTACCACCTTCAGCGACATGTACTTCTTCCCTGATGCAGCGGCCGAAGCGGCGCTGGAGGCGGGTATGCGCGCGGCGCTGGGCATCGTCGTACTGGAATTCCCAAGTGCCTGGGCGGCCGATGCCGACCAGTATCTCAGCAAGGGTCTTGCCGTGCGCGATCGCTTCAAGCACGAACCTTTACTGCACTTCACGCTGGCGCCGCACGCGCCCTACACCGTTTCAGACGCCACTTTCGAACGCGTCCGCACACTGGCCGAGCAACTGGATCTGCCAGTCCACATGCACATCCACGAAACCGCTGACGAGATCGAACAGGGTATCGCGCAACATGGCGTGCGCCCGCTCGAGCGACTGCGCCGGCTTGGCCTCCTCGGCCCCAACCTGATCGCCGTTCATTCGGTGCACCTGACCGACGACGACATCGCCCTGCTCGCCCGCGAAGGCGCCAGCGTGGCGCACTGTCCGACGTCGAACATGAAGCTGGCCAGCGGCGCAAGCCCGACCGCCGCGCTGGCTGCGGCCGGCGTCAATGTCGGGCTGGGCACCGACGGTGCCGCCAGCAACAACCGGCTGGACATGTTCCAGGAGATGCGGCACGCCGGACTGCTGGCAAAGCTCACCTCTGGCGACGCGGCCGCCCTTGCAGCCGGACACCTGTTGCACATGGCAACACTAGGTGGCGCCCGCGCGCTGGGCATCGATGCTGAAACAGGTTCCATCCGCCCCGGCAAGAGTGCTGACCTGTGCGCAGTCAGTCTCGACGACGCGACGACACGCCCGTGCTACTCACCCGTTTCGCATCTTGTCTATGCTGCGGGCCGGGAACACGTGACCGATGTATGGGTCGCAGGAGAAGCGCGCGTGGAGAATGGAAGCTTGTTGCACCTGCACAACAACGATTTGAAGGCACGTGCGCGCCTGTGGCAAAATCAGGTGGCTCTATAACGGCTTGCGGCCTTGTTTTTATGCATCGCTGCCCGGCAACACCACAGTCTTACGTGGGTTTGCCGCCAGTTTTGCCTGTCAGGTCCAAGACAGGCGGGCAGGCCGGTTGACAACCGCTTCAAGTTTTATAAGAGGGGATCATGCTCAAACAACTGACGCAAAAACCGCTGCTCATCGCCCTGCTGGCCGCCACGGCCGGTTTCGCCTCCAACGTGTCGGCCATGGAAGACATCAAGGTCAACCCGGCAATGAAGGCCCACATTCCCTACGTGATCGACGCCCGTGGCGTCGTCGCCCGCAGCGCCGACGGCCTGTGCTGGAGAACCGGTTACTGGACGCCGGCCTACGCTGCCTCGATCCCGGAAGTCGGTTGCGCCTGCGACAAGGATCTGCTGCCGAAGGACGTCTGCGAGAAGCCGGCTCCTGCCGCCGCCCCGGCGCCGAAGGCTGCGGAGCCGGCTCCGGCCCCCGCTCCGGCTCCGAAGCCCGCTGCGCAGAAGGTCACCCTGTCGGCTGACGCCCTGTTCGATTTCGACAAGGCCACGCTGCGTCCGGAAGGCAAGTCCAAGATCGACGACGCAGTCAGCAAGCTGAGCTCGATCGACCTGGAAGTCATCATCGCCGTTGGTCACGCCGACCGCATCGGCAAGGACAAGTACAACCAGACCCTGTCGGAAAAGCGCGCTGCCGCCGTCAAGGACTACCTGGTGAGCAAGGGCGTTGAAGCCAACCGCGTCTACACCGAAGGCAAGGGTGAAGCCCAGCCGGTGACCGGCGACAGCTGCATGAAGATGGGCAAGGAACACCGCAGCAACAAGAAGCTGGTGGACTGCCTGCAGCCGGATCGTCGCGTTGAAATCGAGATCATCGGTACCCAGAAGTAATCGGGTTCCCGATCTCGTCAAAAGCCCTGCATTCGTGCAGGGCTTTTTTTCGCCCGTCGCCAACCGGATTGCGGCATTACTATCGTTACCCCGGTCGTGAAACCTCGCGCACGCCAGACTGTCCTTTCGCTCATGACGACACATCAGAACGCCGACCCGCTCGAACTGGAGAAATTTTCGGAGCTCGCCCACCGCTGGTGGGATCCGGAGTCCGAGTTCAAGCCGCTGCACGACATCAATCCATTGCGTCTGGACTGGATAGACCGCTGCGTCGGCCTCACCGGCAAGCGCGTGCTTGACGTCGGCTGCGGTGGCGGCATCCTCGCCGAGAGCATGGCGGTGCGCGGCGCCAGCGTGACCGGTATCGACCTCGGCGAGAAGGCACTGTCGGTCGCGCGCCTGCACCTGCTGGAAAGCGGGAACCGCGTCGAGTACCTGCTCGAATCGGCCGAGGACCACGCCCGGGCGCGCGCCGCTCAGTACGACGTGGTGACCTGCATGGAAATGCTCGAGCACGTGCCCGATCCTGCCAGTATCGTGCGCGCCTGCGCGACTCTGGTACGGCCCGGCGGCACGGTGTTCTTCTCGACGCTGAACCGCAATCCCAAATCGTGGCTGTTCGCGGTGATCGGCGCCGAGTACGTGCTGCGCCTGCTGCCGCGCGGCACCCATGAATACGAAAAGATGATCAAGCCGTCGGAACTGGCGCGCGACGCGCGCGACGCCGGCCTGCGCGAAGCTGAACTGATGGGCATGAGCTACAACCCGTTCATCAAGGTCTACTCGCTCGGCAAGGACACTGCGGTCAATTACCTGATGCGGTGTGTACGCGATGAATGAGCCGCGCACACGCGGCGTGCTGTTCGATCTGGACGGCACGCTGGCCGACACCGCGCCCGATCTCGGCGGCGCACTCAACCGCCTGCGCATTGAACGCGGTCTGCCCGAGCTTCCTGCCGACACCCTGCGCCCGCATACCTCGGCGGGTGCCCGCGGCCTGATCGGCGCAGGTTTTGGCGTGACACCGGACGATGCTGGCTACGCAGAACTGGCGGACCGATTCCTCACGCTCTACGCGTCCGCGATCTGCGTCCATACCCGGCTGTTCGACGGCATGGGCGAAGTACTGACCCGGCTCGAACAGGCCGACATTCCTTGGGGCGTGGTGACCAACAAGGCCGCCCGCTTCACCGTGCCGCTGATGCGCGAACTTGGCCTGCACGAGCGTGCCGCGAGCATTGTCAGCGGCGACAGCGTGCCGGTGCCCAAACCCGATCCGGCAGGTTTGCGCCTGGCGGCGAGCGAACTGGGCGTCGAGGTCGGAGACTGCATCTACGTCGGCGACGACGAACGCGACATCCAGGCGGCGCGCGCTGCCGGCATGCGCTCGGTGACCGCAGCCTTCGGCTATCTGGGCTGCGCCCGCCACCACAGCGAGTGGGGCGCCGACCACACCATCCATCACCCGCTCGAACTTCTGCCCCTCTTGTAATCGATCGAGGTGGTACCATCTATCGCTCACTGGGGGCGACCTGGTCTCGACGTGGGTCGCGAAGCAGCGCAGGGCATACCGAGGGTCGGAGTACCTCGTAAATCCAACCGAAAATTAGATAGTCGCCAACGACGAATCTTACGCTCTGGCCGCTTAAGGCCGGACGCTGCACCGACTGATTAGCGGGTCGGGCCGGGCAACCGGTCGCAGCGCCATTAACAGCTAAAGTAAGGATGCACTCCGCCGCGTGGTGCATCACGAAAATCAAGCGGATCGCCTTTCATCAGCCAGCCGGGTCGGCGGGTGACGGGTTAGATCAAATGGCCAGGCTAAGTATGTAGAACTGTCTGTGTAGGGCTTGCGGACGCGGGTTCGATTCCCGCCGCCTCCACCACCATATCAGGGCTCGGATCTCGTTCCGGGCCCTTTTTCCTGTCCGATCGCACCGTGATCGGGACGCGCTGACAGGGTTCGTCTCCGCGGCCGCAGTCGGACGTCTCTTGCTTGCGGCACCTGTCCGGGACCGCCGCCCGGAAGCTCTTCCGATGTGCACTTCGCATCATCCGGAGCGCTCGCACGGTTGCGCCGCCCGGTCTTCCGGCCGAATATCCACCCTGGAGCGGATTATGCCGCCGGCGATGAAGCCCGCCGGCCATGCGCCGCCCGTGCGTGCAGCCCGGTGAGTATGCGGGCTTCCTCCAGACCTTGGAACCGATATGCGGAGAGCGCCCGGAATGCACGGCGAGCAACACAACCCCGACATTGACCTCGAGAGGACGGACGACGAATCGCCGGTCATTCTTGTGGCCGACGACGATCCCATCATCCCGCTGATGGTGAACAAGGTGCTGTCCACACGCGGCATGAGGATGCACGCCGTGGCAGACGGCCTCGCCGCGATCGAGGCATTCCGCGAGGCGCCGCCCGATCTGGCGCTGCTGGACGTGCACATGCCGGGTGCCGACGGCTACGAAACCTGCGCCCGCATGCGCGAACTGGGCGGCGAAGATACCTGCCCCATCATCATCATGACGGCGAGCGACGATGCCGCATCGGTGCAACGCGCCTTCGCCGTCGGCGCGAGCGACTTCCTGACAAAGCCGATCAGCTGGACCCTGCTGCCGCATCGCATCCGTTTCGTGCTGCGTGCCGCGGAGGCCGCCCGTCGGCTGCGCGAGTCGCTGCGTCGCTCGGAAATCCTGTTCGCCACCTCGGCCGAGGGCATCCTGATCGTCAACGTGGCAACCCGTCGCTGTGTCAACGCCAATCCAGCGCTGTGCGCCATGCTGGGCTACTCAAGAGACGAGATGCGCACGCTTGAGTGGCGCGATCTGCAGCCTCCGGAACTGTATCCCGCGAACGTGGAGCAGTTCGCGCGCTGCGCCGGCATCGAGAGCGGCCGCCTCGAAGGTGCGCTGATGCGCCGCAAGGACGGCGTGCTCTTCCACGCCGACATCACGCACAACCTGATCGATATCGATGACCGCCGCTGTCTGGCCGGCTTCTTCGTCGATGTCACCGAGAAGCGCCTGGCCGACGAAGCATTGATGCGTCGTGCCAGTCACGACGCGCTGACCGGCCTGCCCAACCGCGCGCTGCTGCTCGAACGTCTGGCGCAGGCGCTCAAGCAGGCGCAGCGGCGCATGGCGCGCGTCGGTCTCTTGTTCGTCGATCTGGATCGCTTCAAGGAGGTAAATGACGAACACGGGCACGCCGTCGGCGATCTGCTGCTGAAGGAGGTGGCCGATCGGCTGCAGCGCGAATTGCGCGGCGAGGACACTGTTGCGCGACTGGGCGGCGACGAATTCGTCGTGCTGATGCCGCTGCTGGACAACGAGCCGCAGCCCTGCGCCCAGCTTGCGGCACGCATCGTCGGTGCGCTCGGCAGCGCCTTCGAGGTGAGCGGCCACACGCTGCACATCGGCGCCAGCATCGGCATCGCGCTCTATCCGGACGACGCCGACAACTCGGCCGCCCTGATGGACTGTGCCGACGAGGCGATGTACGACGCCAAGCGCGCCGGCCGCGGACAGTATCGCCGTTACCGTTCGTCCTGACTTGTTTCTGCAGCCGCGGCCGCGCTGTTGCATTGCAACATGTGTGTCCGCATACTGAATCGTCATCGACATTCCCGGACGACCCTCATGCGACTGCACGGTCCTCTCCACGCCGTTTTCGTCGCTCTGCTCCTTGCCGCATTCCCCATCCGCACTGCGATGGCCGAGGCGCCGCCGGTGCTCGACCGGATCGAACGTACCGACTTCACCGTGTCCGGCCTGTCGTCCGGCGCCGCCATGGCGGTCCAGCTGGGCGTTGCGCATTCGTCGCGGGTACGCGGCATCGGCATCGTGTCGGGGCCGCCCTATCTGTGCGCCCAGGGCTTCGTGACGCGTGCCACCAATGACTGCCTGGTGCTCGGCCGCGACCGGCTGCGCGAGCTGTTCGGCCCCTTGTTCGGACTGTCACTGTTCAGTTCCGGCGAACGCGACATCGACGTGGATGATCTGGTGAGCGATACGCGCAAGCTGGCGCAACAGCGGCGGATCGACCCGGTCAACGGCATCGCCTCGCAGCAGATATGGGAGTACCGCGGGCAGGACGATCGCGTCGTCGGCGCCAAGGCGTCAGCCGCCCAGCACACCTACTTCCGCGCCTTCGATGCCGCGCCAAAACGGGGCGAGCCGCGCTCGACACCGCACACCATGCCGACCAGCGACCCGGCCCAGGGCAGTTGCGACGCCCGCGACGAGGACTACGTCAGCGGCTGCGACTTCGATGCTGCCGGCGAACTGTTACGTCATCTGCGCCGTCGGCCAGACGCGCGGCCGAATGCCGGCAACGGCCGCTGGTACGTGCTCAAGCAGGCCGACTTCGTGCCGGCCGGCCCGGGCGATGCGCAGACCCGGCGTCGCGCGCTGGGCCTCGCGGAGGACGCACGCGTCTATGTGCCCCAGCGCTGCGGCAGCGAAAGCTGCCAGATCCACGTCGCACTGCACGGCTGCAAGCAAGGCATGAGTGACACCACCTACCGCGCCTTTACCGAGGGCGCCGGTTACGTCCGCTGGGCCGGTCCGTTGAAGCTGGTGCTGCTGTTCCCGCGGGTCGGCGCCATCGAACCGTTCGAGCGCGGCCTGTGGGACAGCGTCGGCAACCCGATGGGCTGCTGGGACTGGTGGGGCTACACCACGCCGGGCGATCTGTACGGCTACGCAACGCGTGAAGCGCCGCAGATGCGCACCATCATCAACATGGTCGATCACCTCGGTCAACGGCAATAGGCAGACCATGGGCGGATCGCCCGGCGCGCAGCCGGGCTGGCGTGGTCGGGCATAGGGTCGGGAAGATGTCCCTTTTCGCCCAGGCCCACAACCGGGACATTTGGCCGCCAGCGACTGCCTGACGGCACGGTGAGACCGGATTCGTCAGGCGCTTTCCGACACTGCCCCCCGCCTTGCCATGCAGAAGACTGCCGACGACACCGGGTTCACGTCCTTCTATCTGGATCACCAGCCCTGGCTGATAGGCTGGCTGGCGCGTCGCATGAACTCGCGCATCGATGCCGCCGACCTCGCCCAGGACACCTTCGTCAGCGTATGGACAACTACGCCGTCACATCCGCTGGAGCGCATCGTCGAGCCGCGCGCCTACCTGGCCACCATTGCCCGTCGCATCCTCATCAACCTCCGGCGCCGTCAGTCGCTCGAGAAGGCCTATGTCGAAGCGCTGGCTCACTTGCCCGAAGCCTTTGCCATCAGCCCTGAGGAACGGACTGTGCTGCTGCAGACGCTGCAGCAGATGGACGACCTGCTGGCGCGCCTACCCGGCCGCGTACGCGAGGCCTTCCTGCTGTCGCAACTCGAGGGCCTGACCTATGCCGACATCGCCGCCCGCTTCGGCAGCAGCGAACGCACCATCAAGCGCTACATGGCCCAGGCGATGATCCACTGCCTCGAACACATCGATTGATGCGATGGCGCCCTACCCTACTCCAATCGAGCGGCCGGATGGCGCGGTGCTGCGCGAAGCCGCCGAGTGGCTGCTGCGCATGCAGGAAGGTCCGCTGAGCCCCGAAGAACAGCAGGCCCTGGACAGTTGGCGTGCGCGCAGCGCCCTGCACGCGGCGGCTTGGCAGCGTGCCGAAAAACTCCAGCGCGCATTGAGCGGCATCCCACCGAAGCTCGGCATGCATGTGCTCGGTGACGACCGCCGCGTGGCGCTGAAAGCGCTCTCGCTCGCTCTCGCATCCGGGTCGGTGGCCACGCTGTCCTGGCAGTTCCTGCCGTGGGAAGGGTGGCTGGCAGACCACCGCACCGCCGTCGGAGAACGCCGCACAGTCGCACTGGCGGATGGCAGCACCCTGCATCTGAACACCGACAGCGCGGTCAACGTCCGTTTCGACACACAGGAAAGACGCCTCCTGCTGCAGAGAGGAGAGATCCATGTCGAAACCGCCCCGGACAGCAGCCACCGCCCCCTCGTCGTCAACGTCGAACATGGGCGGATGCGCGCATTGGGCACGCGTTTTACGGTGCGACGAGACGCGCAGACCACCTATCTCGGCGTCAGCGAGGGTGCCGTCGAGGTCCGGCCGGCGGATACGCCGGGCCACGCACTGATCATCGAGAGCGGCAGCGAGACCTTCTTCGGGCACGACAGGGCGTCGCCACCGCGACCGCTGGACGACAACGCCCTCGCCTGGCTGGAGGGCACTCTGTACGCCGACCACATGCCTCTGCGGCAATTCATCGACCTCTTGTCGCGTTACCGCAGCGGGGTGCTGCGCTGCGATCCGGCCGTCGCCGACATGGCGATTTCCGGCGCCTTCCAGCTCGACGACCCCGACCGCATCCTCGACAGCCTGCAGCGCACGCGTCCGCTGCGCATCGTCTGGCGCACCCGCTATTGGGGTCTCATCCAAGCGGCAGGCTGAGAGATTTCGTCCGGGCTGTCACCTTTTGCTGTGCTCGATTGACCTGTCCTGCAGGAGAGCGTCATCGAGGAGAGGCAGCATGACCCGGAACAGAAGGACGCGGACCGCCGTCGCACTCGGCCTGATGGTGAGCGCGCTAAATTCCGCACCCGACGCGCGCGCCCAGACCGCCGCCAATACGCAGATCCGCGGCTACGACCTGCCGGCCGGCCCGCTCGGGCGCGCGCTGTCGCGCTTCGCCGGTCAGAGCGGCATCACGCTGTCGTTCGACCCCAAGCTCACGGAGGGGCTGGACAGCCGGCCGCTCAGAGGGCAGCACAGTCTGACCGAAGGCTTCCGCATCCTGCTCGAGGGCAGTGGCCTGGAAGTCGTCGGTGACGGCCGCGGCGGCTACTTCCTCGACCGGGCAGCACCGAGGCCGGCGAACAGCGACGCGCTGCCGGCACTGGGCAGCGATTCGGCACCGGTGCTGCTCGAAGAGATCAAGGTGCGCGCCAAGCGCTTTCACGAGATCGGCCCGCTGCCCGGGCTGGGCCTGACGCGGGAGGAGATTCCGGGGAATGTGCAGAGCATCACCGCCGAGGAGATCCGTCAGGCCCATTCGCTCAGCATGAGCGACCTGCTCAACCGCAAGCTGCAGTCAGTCACCGTGAACGACTATCAGGGCAATCCGTTCCAGATGGACGTGCAGTACCGCGGCTTCACCGCCGGTCCGCAGATCGGCACGCCGCAGGGGCTGTCCGTGTTCTTCGACGGCATACGCGTGAACGAGCCGTTCGGCGACGTCGTGAACTGGGACATGATTCCGATGAATGCGCTCGCAGGTGTCGATGTCTTTCCGGGCTCCAATCCGATCTTCGGACTGAACACCCTGGGCGGCGCCTTCACCGTGAAAACAAAGGACGGCTTCAATCACGCGGGCTTCGACGCCGAGCTGCTGTCCGGCTCCTACGGCCGCAACCAGCTCCAGGTCGAAGGCGGCTGGAACAATGGCAGCGTCGCGCTGTTCGGCGCGGGCAACTTCTTCGTCGAGGATGGCTGGCGCACCGATTCGCCGAGCAAGGTAAACCAGGCTTTCGGCAAGGCGAGCTGGCGGGGCGAGCGGCTGGACCTGAACCTGAGCACCCTGCTCGTACGCACCGAACTGGTGGGCAACGGTCTGCTGCCCACCGAGATGTATGCGCAGGACCGCAGCAGCATCTACAGCTCGCCGGACACTACGACCAACACGCTGACCCAGTTCCAGCTGTCCGGCGCCTTCCAGGTCAGCGACAGCTTTTCCGTCACCGGGCGGGCCTATCGCCGCAACAGCCGCCGTCATCAGATCGGCGCCGACGTATTCACCGACTACGACGAACTGCGCGCTGCCAAACGCCTGCCTGCCGCCGGTGAAGGCCACACCTGCCTGATGCGGAGCACGAACCAGCACGGTGTTCCGGACTACATCGTCATACCGATCAACCGTACGGCGGGCGAGAACATCTACACCTCCGACATCTTCAATGAGTGGTTGAACAACAATGGCGTGGTCGATCTTGATGGAAAGTACGCGGCACAGAAGAACCTGCCGCTGCCCGAATTCTTCGTGACGGCGCTGAAGGAATACATGGACTCCAGCAAGAACGCGTTCGAGGTGTTTTTCTACAATCGCGGCTATGTACCGAAGACTGAACCCAGCGGCGGACTGATCGATTTCGATGGAGATGGTGCCCTGGAAAGTGCCTACGACGTGGGCGTCTACACGTTTTCGCCCAACGGCCCGCTTGGCGCGTCCAATGGCTTCCCGGGCCAGAACCTGCTTTTCCTCGGAGGTGAGGCTTTCTACAGCGAAGAAATCAACGGCGACATCTACCAGAATTTCGTGCTCTACCTTGCACCGGTAAACAACGACACCTGTCGCAGCGATCCGAACCAGGCCGTGGACTTCCCCGGCCCTTACAACGTCATCGATGAAAGCGATCCGAATCGCTGGCCGCGGCTGATCGACGGTTTTGCACTCGGCCAGCCCGGCTGGGTCGAAGGAACGCCCACGGCTGTCATCACCGACAACCGCATCGACCAAATCGTAAGTGGCGGTTCAATGCAGCTGAACTGGAGTCTCGATCACCACAAGGTGATGGTGGGCGCGTCGATCGACGCAGCGCGCGCCACCTATCTCAATACGCAACAACTGGGCTTCCTGACGGCAGACCGCCACGCCTTCCTGGCACCCGATCTGGCACACCCCCAGTTCGGCGACGCCGACGCTCCGATTTCAAACAACGATTTCGGCGGCACGAGCACCACAAAGAGCCTGTACTTCAGCGAAACCTGGAGCCCGGTCGATACCCTGCACATCACCGCGTCCGGTCGCTACAACCATACCGACGGCAAGAACGTCATCGCCACCCGCTACGGTTTCGGCGCCTTCCAGATCGGCGACGTGCGTTCGAATCCGGACGAATTCGACACCTGCACCTCGGACGAGGACTGCAGCACGCCGCGCAACTACGTCCCGGTGCGCATCAAGCATCCGAAACAGCTGCAGCCGGCCGAGACTGAAAAGTTCACCTACCGGTCGTTCAACCCGTCCATCGGCATGAGCTGGCAGGCACGCGAAACGCTGAACGTCTATGGCAACGTGTCGCGCGGCGCTCGCACGCCCAGCGTGATCGAACTGGGCTGCGCCTTCGACAAGACGCCGGTGTTCGTCGGCAGCGACCCGAACAATCCGGCGCACTACTGGCCGAAAAGCATCTTCGAGAACCGCTCCTGCTCATTGCCCACCACGCTGTCTGGTGACCCGTTCCTCCCGCAGATCCGGTCAACGTCCTACGAGGTCGGCCTGCGCGGCGCAGCGGGTGAGAACGCGCAATGGAACGTTGCGCTCTATCAGACGGACCTCAAGGACGACATCTACTTCGTCGCCCGCGGCAATGGTCAGGGCTTCTTCGACACCATAGGCAACACCCGGCGGCGCGGCGTCGAAACGGGTCTTTCCGGGCGCAAGGAACGCTTCGGATTCAGTATCAACTACTCGATGACTGACGCGACCTTCGAAGACGACTTCCTGATGATGAACCAAGATAACAGCAGCGCCTTCAACCTGAATGGAATTGGCCAGGTGATCCGCGTGCGTCCGGGCAGCCGCATGCCCGGCGTCGCGCTGCACAATCTCAACGCGAGCGTGAGCTACGATCTGACCGACGACTGGACCATAGGCTTCAGCGTCGTCGCACACTCAGACAGTTACGTCCGTGGCAACGAGAACAACGAGCACCGGCAGGGGGTTGCCCGGACGGTGCTCTATACGACCTCGACCGGTACCGTCAGTGCGACACGGCAACCGACGCGCAACCCGGGCTCTGTCCCCGGCTATGCCGTGTTCAACTTCATGACCAGCTACAAGCTGGGCAAAGGGCTGACCGCCGGCCTGCTGATCAACAACCTGTTCGATACCGAGTACTTCACCGCCGGCCGCCTTGGCCGCAATCCCTTCTCGCCCTCCATCCTCGGAGCCATCGGTCCCGATGGCTACAACCACAACTCGGGCGACTGGCTCAGCACAAACTTCATCGCGCCGGGCGCACCGCGCGGCGTCTGGTTCACGCTGCGTTACTCGATGTGAGCGGCACGCTGCGGCTCTGCTGCCGCAGCGATAATGGCGGGCCTGCCTGTCCGGATTCCGCTGATGTACGACCCCTCGCTGCTCACCAAACTGCTGGTATCGCTGGTCATCGTCGCGCTGGCCGTGCTGATCACCCGCACCGCCCGCCGCGTGGCCGCCGCGCGCTTCGAAGACCCGTCGCAGCGCAAACAAGCGTGGATCACGATCCGCAATATCGCGCTGCTGGTCTGCCTGGCGCTGCTCGGCCTGACCTGGACGCTGGGCGGCGACCAGTCCTCGCTGCCGCTGGCCGCTGTAGCGGGTGCTTCGCTCATCGTATCCAAGGACATCCTGATCTCGGCGATGGGCGGTACGGTGCTTTTCCTGACGCGCACCTACCAGGTCGGCGACTTCATCGAAGTGGGCAGCGTGCGCGGGCGGGTGGCCGATATCCGCTTCCTCAGCACGCTGCTCGACGCCAGCGGCGACGCCGACCTGATCAACGGCAGCCGCGTGCTGCTGCAGCACAGTGCCGTCATCACCAGTACGCTGCGGGTCACACCGCACGAACACTTCATGCTGACCACGCTGCGCGTGTTCGTCGGCGACCCGGTCGCCTGCCTGGACAGGCGCGCGCTGCTCGAAGCGGCGGCGCTGGAAGTGTGCGCACCGTGGATCGATGAAGCCGAACGCGGCCTGCTCGACCTCGAAGCCGCGCACTGGAGCCGCCTGCCCTCAGCGCGTCCGCGCGTGTTCATCGATCTGGCGAGCGACAAGGGCGCGCAGCTGGTGGCGGCCTTTCCGTGCCGGGTCGAAGAGCGGCTGCGTATCGAACAGCGGGTGCTGTCGGAGTACCTGACGCGGGTTCAGGCCGCCGCGGCGGCCCAGCCATCGGAGGCGCTCACGCCGGCCGACGAGGTGCCGGCCTGAAGCGGCAGCGCCGCCAGCAGTTCGCCGATGCGCACGTTGTCGCGTACCGGGCGCATCGCCTGGTACAGCAGTTCGGCCTGCGGGTAGACGCGGCGCAGCAGGTTGAGCCACTGCTTGAGCCGCCCCGCCGCGTGACGCGCCTCGACATGGCCGAGCACGCGCTGCCAGTAGTCACCGAGCAGCGGTGCGATGCGCGGCCAGTCCAGCGCCGGGTCGATGGCTTCATCGCCGCGCAGCCGGGCACGGATGCGCTCGACCAGCAGCGGATCGGCCACCGCGCCGCGGCCCATCATCACGTCGGCCAGCCCGCTTTCGCTGCGGCAGCGCAGGTAGTCATCGACCGACCAGATTTCGCCGTTGGCGACCACCGGCACGCGCACCGCCTCGGCGATGCGGGCGATCCACGGCCAGTGCGCAGGCGGCCGGTAGCCGTCTACCTTGGTGCGCGCATGCACGACGATCATTTCCGCGCCGCCCTCGGCCAGCGCCTGCGCCGCCTCGATGGCGCGCGAGGTGTCGCGCACGCCCAGCCGCATCTTCGCGGTGAAGGGCACGCGCCCAGCCACGGCTCGACCGACCGCGCTGACAATGTCGTACAGCAGTTCGGGCTCGTCCAGCAGCACCGCACCGCCGCGGTGGCGATTCACGGTCGGCGCCGGACAGCCGAAGTTGAGGTCGATGCCCGCCGGATTCAGCCGCGCCAGCTGGTCGGCGTTGTCGGCCAGCCGCGCCGGATCCGAACCGAGCAACTGCACCCGCACCGGCACCCCGCTGGCGGTGCGCGAGCCGGTTTTCAGTTCGGGCGCCACCCGCTGGTAACTGCGCGGCGGCAGCACGCTGTCGGTGACGCGCACGAATTCGGTCACGCACCAGTCGTAGTGCGCCGCCCGCGTCACGACGGCACGCAGGCGCGCGTCGAGCAGACCTTCCATCGGCGCGAGCAGCAGGCGGGGCATGGCGGGCGCCGGCGTATTGACGCGGGCCAGGTCGTCAGAGGACATTGGGTGCGACGATGAAAAACGAAGCGGGATTATCCCGCACTTGAACGGGCACACCTTGAATCCCTCAGCAGACAGCTCCAGCGGCTGCGCCTGCAGCGGACATTGCGCCGCCGCGCCGTCGCCGCGCCTTCCCGACGACGCCGCAACGGGCGGGCGACGAAGCACCTTCCGCGTACCGGGCATGGACTGCCCGTCGGAAGAGCGCCTGATCCGCATGGCACTCGATGGCGCCGAGGGACTGCGTCATATCGGCATCGACCTCGCCGCGCGCACCGTAACGCTGCACCACGACGGCCCGCTGGCGCCTCTGCAGGCCAAACTCGCGGCGCTGGGCTTTGGCGCCGAACTGCTCGGCACGGACGCCGCCGGCGCGCGGCCGGAACCCGCCACCGACCGCAGCGAAGCCAGTGTGCTGCGAACGCTGCTGGCGATCAACGCGGCCATGTTCGTGTTCGAGCTGGCAAGCGGTCTGTGGGCACAATCGACCGGCCTGATCGCCGACGCGCTGGACATGCTGGCCGACGCGTCGGTCTACGGCCTGAGCCTGTACGCGGTCGGGCGCAGTGCGGCGGGCAAGCTGCGCGTGGCCCATCTGTCCGGCTGGCTGCAGCTGCTGCTGGCCGGCGGCGCACTGGCGGAGGTGGTGCGGCGCGCCGTATCCGGCAGCGAACCGGAGCCGCTGTGGATGAGCGGCGTCGCACTGCTGGCGCTGGCCGCCAACGTCGCCTGCCTGCTGCTGATGGCGCGTCACCGCGATGGCGGCGCGCACATGAGGGCAAGCTGGATCTTCTCGACCAACGACGTTCTGGCCAACGCGGGCGTCATCATTGCCGGCGGACTGGTGGCGGCCACCGGAACCCGCTGGCCGGATCTCGTGATCGGCACTGCGATCGCGCTGCTGGTGGCCAGTGGTGCGCTGCGGATACTGAGACTGAGGGCGTGAACGCAGACGGGGGCAGGCCTTGCGACCTGCCCCCGTCCGCAACAGCGTAAGAATCAGCTCGGCTTGTGGAAGCTGAAGTGACCCGCCGCGTCGGCATCGACCACGATCACGTCCTTCGGCCCGAAGCTGCCATCGAGGATCTTCTTCGACAGCGGGTTCTCGATGTGCTCCTGGATCGCGCGCTTCAGCGGCCGCGCACCGAACACCGGGTCGAAGCCGGCCTTGCCGATCTCGGCCAGCGCCGCGTCCGACACCTGCAGGCCCATGTCCAGCTTGGCCAGGCGCTTTTCCAGGTAGGCGAGCTGTATCTTCGCGATGCTCTGGATATTGCGTTCGTCCAGCGCGTGGAACACCACCACCTCGTCGATCCGGTTGATGAATTCCGGCCGGAAGAAGGTTTTCACCTCGCTCATCACCGCCAGCTTCACCACGCCGTAATCGGAGCCCGCCATCTGCTGGATCATCTGGCTGCCAAGGTTGCTGGTCATCACGATGACCGTGTTCTTGAAATCCACCGTGCGGCCCTGGCCGTCGGTCATGCGACCGTCGTCCAGCACCTGCAGCAGCACGTTGAACACGTCCGGATGCGCCTTCTCGACCTCGTCGAACAGGATGACGCTGTAGGGCTTGCGCCGCACCGCCTCGGTCAGGTAACCGCCCTCGTCGTAGCCGACATAGCCCGGCGGCGCGCCGATCAGCCGGCTCACCGAGTGCTTCTCCATGAACTCGCTCATGTCGATGCGGATCAGGTGCTCCTCCGAATCGAACAGGAATTCGGCCAGCGTCTTGCACAGTTCGGTCTTGCCGACGCCGGTCGGGCCGAGGAAGAGGAAGCTGCCGTAGGGGCGGTTCTCGTCGCTCAGGCCGGCGCGCGAGCGGCGGATGGCGTCCGACACCAGGCGCACCGCCTCGTCCTGACCGATCACGCGCTGGTGCAGGCGGTCTTCCATCTTCAGCAGCTTGTCGCGCTCGCCCTGCATCATCTTGCTCACCGGAATGCCGGTCGCGCGCGACACCACCTCGGCGATTTCCTCGGCGCCGACTTCGGTGCGCAGCAGCTTGTTCTGCGGCTTCACGTCGCCCGACTTCTCGGCCTGCTTCAGTTGCGCCTCGAGCTGCGGCAGCTTGCCGTACTGCAGTTCGGCCAGCTTGTCGAACTGGCCCTTGCGCTGCAGGTCGGCCATCTGCACGCGCACCTTCTCGATCTCTTCCTTGATGTGGGCGCTGCCCATGACCTGGGCCTTCTCGGCCTTCCAGATCTCTTCAAGGTCGTTGAATTCGCGCTGCAGCTTGACCAGTTCGTCCTCGATCAGGCCGAGCCGGCGGATGGACGCCTCGTCCTTCTCCTTCTTTACCGCTTCGCGCTCGATCTTCAGCTGGATCATGCGGCGTTCGAGCCTGTCCATCGACTCCGGCTTGGAGTCGATTTCCATCTTGATGCGCGCAGCGGCCTCGTCGATCAGGTCGATCGCCTTGTCCGGCAGGAAGCGGTCGGTGATGTAACGGTGGCTCAGTTCGGCCGCAGCGACGATGGCCGGGTCGGTGATGTTGACGCCATGGTGCAGTTCGTACTTCTCCTGCAGGCCGCGCAGGATGGCGATGGTCGCTTCCACCGTCGGCTCGTCCACCAGCACCTTCTGGAAGCGGCGCTCCAGCGCAGCGTCCTTCTCGATGTACTTGCGGTACTCGTCCAGCGTGGTGGCGCCGATGCAGTGCAGTTCGCCGCGGGCCAGCGCTGGCTTCAGCATGTTGCCGGCGTCGATCGCGCCCTCGGCCTTGCCGGCGCCGACCATGGTGTGGATTTCGTCGATGAACAGGATGATGCGGCCTTCGTCCTTGGCCACCTCGTTCAGCACGCTCTTCAGCCGCTCCTCGAATTCACCGCGGTACTTGGCACCGGCCAGCAGGCCGGCCATGTCCAGCACCAGCACGCGCTTGCCCTTCAGCGTTTCCGGCACCTCTTCATTGACGATGCGCTGCGCCAGCCCCTCGACGATGGCCGTCTTGCCCACGCCCGGCTCGCCGATCAGCACCGGGTTGTTCTTGGTGCGCCGCTGCAGGATCTGGATGGCGCGGCGGATTTCGTCGTCGCGGCCGATCACCGGGTCGAGCTTGCCGGCGGCGGCCCGCTCGGTCAGGTCTATGCAGTACTTCTTCAGCGCCTCGCGCGCGCCCTCGGCTTCGGCCGAACCGACCGACGAGCCGCCGCGCACCTGTTCGACCGCCTTTTCCAGCGCGGCGCGCTCTAGCCCGGCCTGCTTCAGCAGCCGGCCCAGATCGCCCTTGTCGGCGGTGGCGGCGAGCAGGAACATTTCGGAAGCGATGAACTGGTCGCCGCGCTTCTGCGCCTCGCGGTCGGCGACATTGAGCAGATTGGTCAGATCGCGACCGATCTGCACCTCGCCGCCGTGGCCCTCGACGGTGGCGATGCGCGACAGCGCGTCCTCGACCGCCTTCTTCAGCGGCGCGACATTGACGCCGGCGCGTTGCAACAGCGACGCAGTGGCGCCGTCGTCCTGGTTGAGCAGCGCCAGCATCAGGTGAGCCGGCTCGATGTACTGATGGTCGCGGCCGACCGCCAGACTCTGGGCATCGGCCAGCGCCTGCTGGAACTTTGTGGTGAGCTTGTCGAAACGCATGAACGCCTCCGTGAACTTTGTCTGGACGCTATCTGGGGCGAACGATCCGCTTTTCAACCGGCAAACGCTTGATGCGGGTCAAATACGGCCTCGACGTCCGGTAAAGTGACGTCATCGCACGCCACAAGCTTCCGATGCCCGAGTCGTCCCACATGCCGCACACCCGCAGCAAGATCATGAGCGCAGCCGAGGCCGTGGCGCGCATCCCGGACGGCGCCACGCTGGCCACCACCGGCTTCGTCGGCATCGGCTTCGCCGAACACCTCGCCATCGCCGTCGAACAGCGCTTCATTGACAGCGGCGCGCCGCGCGACCTCACCCTGGTCTACGCCGCCGGCCAGGGCGACGGCAAGCATCGCGGTCTTAACCACTTCGGTCACGCCGGGCTGGTGAAGCGCGTGATCGGCGGCCACTGGGGTCTGGTGCCGCGGCTGCAGGCGCTGGCGGTGAGCAATCAGATCGAAGCCTGGAACCTGCCGCAGGGCGTCATTTCCCAGCTCTTCCGCGACATCGCCGCGCACCGGCCGGGCCAGCTCACGCGAGTCGGGCTGGACACCTTCGTCGATCCGCTGCACGGCGGCGGCAAGATCAATGCGACCACCACCGCCGATCTGGTGCGGCGCATGCAGATCGACGGCGAGGACTTCCTCTATTACAAGGCGTTCCCGATCCATGTCGCCCTCGTGCGCGGCACCACCGCCGACCCGGATGGCAACGTCACGATGGAACGCGAGGCGCTGACGCAGGAGGCGCTGGCGGTGGCGATGGCGGCGCACAACAGCGGCGGTCTGGTCATCGTGCAGGTCGAGCGCGCCGTCGGACGTGGCGAACTGAATCCGCGCCAGGTCAAGGTGCCGGGCGTGATGGTCGATTGCGTCGTCGTGTCGCCGCCTGAACACCACCACCAGACCTTCGCCACCGCCTACAACCCGGCCTATTCCGGTGAGGCGCGGCTGGCCGCGGACGCGCTGCCGGCGATGGCGCTGGACATCCGCAAGGTGATCGCCCGCCGTGCCGCCTTCGAGCTGCAGCCGGGCAATGTGGTCAATCTGGGTATCGGCATGCCGGAAGGCGTCGCTTCAGTGGTGGCCGAAGAAGGCCTGATCGACGCCGTCACGCTGACTGCCGAGCCGGGCGTCATCGGCGGCATCCCGGCCGGCGGCCTCGACTTCGGCGCCGCGGTGAACACCCAGGCGGTGATCGACCAGCCCTACCAGTTCGACTTCTACGACGGCGGCGGGCTGGACGTCGCCTTCCTCGGCATGGCGCAGACCGACGCCGAAGGCAATGTGAACGTATCGCGCTTCGGTCACCGGCTGGCCGGCGCTGGCGGCTTCATCAACATTTCGCAGAACGCGCGCCGGCTGGTGTTCGTCGGCAGCTTCACCGCCGGCGACATGCAGATCGCCGTGCGCGACGGTCGTCTGGACATCGTCGCCGAAGGCAACAGCCGCAAGTTCGTGCAGGCGGTCGAGCACCGCACCTTCAGCGGCCGCGAGGCGCGCCGCCGCGGGCAGCAGGTGCTCTACGTCACCGAGCGCGCCGTGTTCAGGCTGGCCGACGACGGCATCGAACTGATCGAGGTCGCACCCGGCATCGACCCGGCGCGCGACGTGCTCGCCCACATGGACTTCACGCCCCGCCTGTCACCGGCGCTGCGCACCATGCATCCCGCCATTTTTGCCGACCGTGTCATGGCACTGTCCGGTCTGTGGCGGCACAATCCTGTTTCCCCCACCGAGGAGTCTCGCGATGAACAAAACTGAACAGATGTCGGAACTGCAGAAGAAGAACATCGAGGCGGCCATGCGCCTGGCGCAGCTGTCGATGGACAATTCGCAGCGCATCATGCAGTTGCAGGTGGATACCGCCCGCGCTCTGTTCGAGGAAAGCGTCAACAACGCCCGCGCCGTGACGGAAACGCGTGAGCCGGCGGCACAGGTCGAGCTGCGCGCAAAGCTGGCGCGCAACACCACCGAGAAGATGCTCGGCTGCGCGCGCCAGATCGCCGAGATCACCGCCGAAACCCAGGCCGAATTCGGCCGCCTGGTCGGCGAACAGCTGAACAGCGGCGGTTCCGACCTGATGGACAGCCTGCGCAAGATGCTGGCCGGCATGCCGATCAGCAGCCAGCAGTCGATGGGCACCATGCAGGACGCGATGGACAAGGCGCGTCAGGCCTTCGAACAGATCAGCACTGTCGCGCGCACCGCCTTCCAGCAGTTCGGCACGGCCGCCAGCCAGGCCGCCAAGGCACCGGCTGCGGCCGCAGCGGCGGCAGCTCCGGCAGCGAAGCCGGCAAGCGCCCCGAAGGCGGCGGCACCGAAAGCCGCTGCGAAGACGGCGGCACCGAAGGCGGCGGCTAAACCCGCAGCAAAAGCCGCTGCCAAGCCGGCGACCTCGCGCAGCAAGAAGCCGTCGGCCTGATGCCCTGCCGCCCCGGCTGATCCGCGCCTCAGGAGCGGATCAGCCGCAGCGTGCGTCCCTGCCCCTCGGGGGCGCCGAGCAAGCCCTCGCTGACCACCAGGTCGGCGGGTACCGGCTGCGAGAACAGATAGCCCTGCACCAGATCGCATTGCTGGGCGGCCAGCATGTTCAGCTGTTCGACGTTCTCGACGCCTTCGGCGACCACGCGCATGCCCAGGCCGTGCGCCAGCGCGATCGTCGCGCGCACGATGGCCGCGTCGTCGGCATCGCCCACCAGATCGCGCACGAAGGAGCGGTCCACCTTCAGTTCGTCGATCGGGAAGCGCTTCAGGTAGGACAGCGACGAATAGCCGGTGCCGAAGTCGTCCACCGACAGGTGCACGCCCAGCGCGCGGATGTCGGCCAGCAGCGTGGCGACGTGGTTGACGTCACCCATCGCAGTGCTTTCGGTCAGTTCAAGCCGCAGCAGCGACGGCGCGATGCGCGACTGGCGCAACGCGTTCTCGACCCGCCGGACCAACGAGCGCCCGAGGCACTGACGTGCCGACACATTGACCGCCACCGGCACCACCGCCAGCCCCTGCTTCGACCAGTCGGCGATCTGCTGCGTCACCTGCAGCAGTACCCACTCGCCGATGCCCTCGATCAGGCCCGACTCCTCGGCGACCGCGATGAAGTCGCCGGGCGACAGCAGCTGTCCGTCGCGGCGACGGAAGCGCAGCAGCGCCTCGAAGGCCGCCAGCTTGCCGCTCGCCAGCTCGTACTGCGGCTGGTAGTGCACTTCGAAGCGCCCCTCGTCGAGGCCGTGGCGCAGGTCTGATTCCAGTTCGATCCAGTCGCGCGTGCCGGCGCTCATGTCGTGCGCGTAGAAGTGGATGGCCGCACCGGACTGCGATTTGCTGCGGTACATCGCGGTATCGGCCATCGCGAACAGCACGTCTGCGTCGTCGCTGTCCTCGTGCGCGATGGCGATGCCGATGCTGCACGAGAAGCGGAAATCGACGTCGTCCAGCGTGATGATCTGACCGACCGCCTGCATCACCTTGGCGGCTACCCGCGCCACCGCGTCGCGGTCAGCCAGCCCCTGCAGGATGATCATGAATTCGTCGCCACCCCAGCGCGCCACCGTGTCGCCGACCCGGCAGACGGTGCGCAGGCGGCTGGCCAGCGTGGTGAGCACCTTGTCGCCCTGCTGGTGGCCAAGGCTATCGTTGATGCGCTTGAAGCGGTCGAGATCGACGAACAGCACGGCGACCATGCCGGCGTCGCGCTGCGCCAGCGCCTGCCGCAGACGGTCGCGCAGCAGCACGCGATTGGGCAGGCCGGTCAGCGCGTCGTGCGTAGCCTGATGCGCCAGCTTGTCGGCCGCTGCCACGGTATCGCTGACGTCGTTGAGCACCAGCACCACGCCATCGACCCGCCCCGTCATGCCGAACAGCGGGCTGGCGCCCGGGCGCAGAGCCCGCGCCGGGCCGAAGCGCCCGGCCGGCATCAGCACGTGGCCCGGCATCACCTGCGCCCGCGCCTCGTCGCGGCAGCGGCGCAACAGATCCTGCAGCAGGTCGCGCAGCGCGCCCTCGATTGCGGGCAGCCCCTCCAGCCCCTGATCGCGCACCTCGGCCAGCCGGCAGGCGCACAACTCTTCCGCTTTGCGATTCAGATAGCGCAGCCGCAGGGCACCGTCGAACTGCAGCACGGCATCGGAAATCGCATACAGCGTCGCGTGTGCCCGCGCGTTGGCCTGCTTCAGGCGCTGCGCCAGATCGACGGTGCGGATCGACACCCACAACAGCGCGCCGGCCGACAGGCCGATCATCACCGCGGCTGGCGCCAGCCACAGTCGTGCAAGCGCGAGCAGCACGACGCTGATGAGCAATGGCACGGTCAGCGCGCCAGCGACCAGCAGCATGTCGCGCAGCCGCGCATGCGGGCGACGCAGCCACAGCGTGGCGAGTACGCACAACGCCGCGGGCAGGCTCCATACCGGTGCCAGCTGGGTCGAGTAGCGGTCGTTGCGCAGCGCCGAGTAGGCGCGCGCATGAAAGTGACGGCCGGCATCGGTGCCGCCAGTGCCGACGCCGGCGTGGCCAGCGCACTGCCCGAACCGGTATAGGTGACGCCGACCAGCACGCTGCGCCCGCGCAGCAGATTGGGCGACACCGCGCCAGCCAGCACGTCGGTGGCCGACAGGTGAGCGACCGGCCAGGCGCCGCCCGGCAGCACGATGACCTCGTGATCGCGCACCCACGACCCCGCGGCCGGTTCCGCCGCGCCGCGCCGGCCACCGATCCCGGACAGCGGCCGCGACTTGCGCGACACGTCGATCAGCGCCCAGGCCAGCGCCGGCCATTGCGGACTGCCGGCACCCGCTTCGAGGAAAAGCCGGCGCGACAGCGCATCGGCATCGACCTCGACGTTGACGTGGGCCAGCCGTGCCGCAGCATCGGCCAGTTCCGGCCAGGGTTGCAGCGTGCCGACACCGCCACCGGCCGACGCCATCGGCGCCACCGGCAGCACGACGTTGCCGGCGCGCCTCACCGCGTCGATCAGCGCCGCATCGCCCTGATCGTCGGCAGACGGTTCGGCGAACATGATCGCGTAGCCGATGCCGGACACGCCGGCGCGCGACAGCCGGTCCACCAGTTCGGCATGGCGTTCGCGCGGCCACGGCCACGGGCCGCGTGCCGCCAGACTGGCGTCGTCGATGGCGATCACCAGCGGCGCCTGGGTATCGACGCTGCCGCCGTTCGGTGGCCCGGCCAGCAATTCGACGCTCAACAGGTCATGCAGCAGCAAGTCGAGCCGGGCCACCGACATCGGCGTCTTCGCGTACAGCGCAGTGATCACCAGCAGCGCAAGCAGCCATGGCAGCCGGTAGCGGTCGCCCAGCACGGCGAAAACACGTTGTCCCGTGTTCATGCCGGGGCGTCCGTCAAGGGTGGCAAAGCGACGAAGGGCCCGGTCATGGTCGGCACGCTCAGATCAGCAGCAGCA
This sequence comes from Methyloversatilis sp., assembly GCF_965284615.1. GTDB lineage: Bacteria > Pseudomonadota > Gammaproteobacteria > Burkholderiales > Rhodocyclaceae > Methyloversatilis. Next base: position 1,253,024 of record NZ_OZ260098.1, on the reverse strand, counting down.
GAGGCAGCAGCCACCAGACACGGAAGGCCGGTGCCGGCTCCGGCACCGTGATCGCCTGCGTCGGCGCCCAGTCGCCCTCGAAACCGTCGGCCGCGAGGCTGCGCACGCGCAAGTACCAGGTGCCAGGCTGGGCGTCACGCAAGAGCCAGGACGGGCTGTCAGTCTGCGCATCGACGGCGGGCGCGGCGAAGTCCTCGCTGCGGGCGATCTGTATGTGGTAACGCATGCCGTCGCCAGCATCGCGCCAACGCAGGGCCAGCCCGCCGGGCCCGGCCTGCGGCGGCTCCATCGCGGGGCCCGGCGGCGGCCGACGGAAGGTCTGCGCGTCGCTGAACGGACCGACACCCTCGTCCGGGTTCCGGCTGGCGATGCGCCAATGATAGATGCCCGGCGGCAGCGCATCGTCCGGGCGATAGACCGGTTCGCTCAGATCGCTGCGATCGACGCGCGGGGCGTCGAAACGCGGATTGTCGGCGATCTGCAGGCGCCAGCTTTCGTCCGGGCGGGCACGACTCCAGCGCAACTGCGGCCGTTCGTCGCTGACCCGCGCCTCGGGTGCCGGTTCGACCAGCACCGGTGGCTCGGGCCGTGCATCCACTTTGAGCGTCCACTCGCCATCGCGCCCCTCGAAACCGTCGGCGTCGATGCCGCGCACGCGCACATGGTAGTCACCGTCTGGAAGATCCGCCGCGACGACAGCCGGACGATCGCCGGTGCGGTCGGACACGACGGTGTCGAAACGGCCGTCGGCCGTCACCTGCACACGGTAGGCACGGGCGGCGTCAACTGGCGGGAACGGCAGATTGATCGGCAGGCGGTCGGCGAACAGCGGCTGCCCAACGGGCGCCGGCAGCAGCGCGCGCGGCGGCGTCACCGCCTGGCCGGCCTGCGCCGACGCGCCCTGCCCGGCGTCGAGCGCCTGGCTGCCGGCCTCGTTACCGAAAGCGACCTGGCCTTCGAGCACTTCGCTGCGCGCACTGCGTTCGTCGGCATGGACGCGGAACTGCGTACCGCGCACCGCCGCCACCGCCGCCGGCGTCTGGATTTCGAAGCGCCCGGCCGGCCCGCTGCGCGGCGCCACCAGGCTGTCGACCGAACCGCGCAGCAGTTCAAGCCGGACCCAGGACCCCGCGCCGGCGGCGAAATCGGCCGACTGCTGCACGCCCAGTTCGCTGCGCGGACGCAGCTGGACGCGGCTGCCGTCGGCGAAGGCCAGCGCCACGCTGCCCGCCTCGCCGGTCACCAGCCGCGAGCCCGGCTCCAGCTTGTCGCCGGCCTGAGCCGGGCGGGTGCGGCCGTCGGCAACGGCGATGGTCACGTCGCCGCGCACCGCATCGATGCGCACTTCGCGCGTCTGCAGGCGCAGCCACTGTTCGGGAATCAGCAGCCGGCTGCCCGGCACCATCCGGCGCGGCTCGCTGATCCGGTTGTACTGCTGGATGCGCGGCCAGTAGGAAATGTCCTTCAGGTAGCGCTGGGTCAGATTCCACGGGTTGTCGCCGGGGCGCACCTCGTAGGCGAAATCGGCGGCCAGCGCCGGCGTGCCACAAAGCAGCACAGCACCCGGAAGGAGCGCACGGCGCACTGAAAGGGCGAGAGGGTGACGCAGCAACGCATTCTCCCGAAAGGCAATTTCAGGATTCTATGCTCACACGCTATGCATTTCACTTTCAACTGCAGCGCCGCGTGAACCTGTTCCGGTGGCGGCCAGAACATGCGCGCCAGCATGCACCTGTTTCGACTGCCGCGAAAGGCGGCCCGCGACCGCCGGCGGCGGGGCGGTCAGCGGGCTCAGCGGCTGTTTTCGGCCGGCGGGTCGTCCGCGTTGCCGGCGACGGCTGAAGGCGTCACCCGCCCCCCACCGCCTTGTTCAGCAGCGTACTGGCCGAGAACTGCCGGCCGCGCAGCTGCATCAGGCTGCGTTCGTTGTCCAGCGCCGCGGTCTGGGCGGTGACGACTTCGGTGTAGCTGGCGGTGCCGGCGCGGTAGCGGTTCAGCGCCAGCGTTTCGGCCTCGCGCGCGGCGGCGAGGGCCTGTTCGCGCAGTGCGGCTTCATCGGCAAGCAGGCGCAGCGCGCTCAGGTTGTCCTCGACCTCCTGCAGCGCACCGAGCACGGTCTGCCGGTACTGGGCCACGGTCACGTCGTGCGCGCCGCGGGCGGATTCGATCTGCGCGTCGCGCCGGCCGCCGTCGTACACCGCCTGCGCCAGCGACAGGCCGAAGGACCACACCAGATTGGACGCGTTGAACCACTGCGCGAAGTTGTTGCCGGCGTAGCCGGTCGAGGCGTTCAGCGTCAGCGACGGAAACCACGCCGCCTGCGCGACGCCGATGCGCGCATTGGCGGCGGCGACGCGGCGCTCGGCGGCGGCGATGTCGGGCCGGCGTTCGAGCAGGGTTGACGGCAGGCCGACCGGAGTTTCCGGCGGCGCGCCCTGCCAGTCCGCTTCGGCCAGCGAGAAGCTGGACGCCGCCTCGCCGACCAGCACCGCGATCGCGTTGGCGAGCTGGGTGCGCGTCAGGTCGAGATCGACCGCCTGCGCCTGCGCGGCGCGCAGCTGGGCCAGCGCGCTCGCTTCGTCGCCGCGCGTGGCGACACCGGCGGCAACACGGTTGCGCGCCACTTCCAGCGCCTTCTCGTAAGCGGCGACGGTGCGCGCATACAGCGCGCGCTGGCTGTCGGCGGCACGCAGCTGGAAGTAGTTCTGCACCAGTTCGGCCTGCAGCGACAGGCGCACCGACGCGAGATCGGCGGCGCTGCCCTGCAGTTCGGCGCCGGCGGCTTCGACCTCGCGGCCGATGCGGCCCCACAGGTCGGCTTCCCAGCTGGCGTCGAGGCCAAGCTGAGTGGTGTTCGACTGGTTGGCCGAGCGCCCCTGGATCGCCGCGCTGCGGCTGCGCTGCGCGGACGCGCTGAGCCCGACCTCCGGCAGGAAGCCGGCCCGCGCCTGCTGCGCGGCGGCGCGTGCCTGACGGTAGTTGCCGAGCGCCACGCGCAGGTCCTGGTTGGCGCGGTCGGCGCGGGCGATCAGGTCATCGAGCACCGGGTCGCCATAGGCCCGCCACCAGTCGCCGCGCGGCAGGTGGTCGGCCGGCTCGGCCGGCTTCCAGCCGTCGGCGGCGCGGTAGTCCTGCGGCAGGTCGAAGGCCGGCCGCTGGTGGTCCGGGCCTATCGTGGTGCAGCCGGCGAACAGCGCGGCCAGAAGAAGCGGCAGTATCTTGTTCATGGCGAGACCGGGCGCGGCGTGCGCGCGATGAGGCGGCCGCAGAAGCGGCTGAAGCGTTCGAGATAGAGATAGGTGACCGGCGTCGTGTACAGCGTCAGCAGCTGGCTCACCACCAGGCCGCCGACCACCGCGATGCCCAGCGGCTGGCGCAGTTCCGAACCTTCGCCGAAGCCGATGGCCAGCGGCAGCGCACCGACCATGGCGGCCAGTGTGGTCATCAGGATGGGACGCAAACGCAGCAGGCAGGCCTCGCGGATCGCCGCCTGCGGCTCCAGCCCGCGCGTGCGTTCGGCGTCGAGCGCGAAGTCGATCATCATGATGGCGTTCTTCTTGACGATGCCAATCAGTAGCAGCACGCCGATCACCGCGATCAGACCGAACTCGATGTTGAAGGCCATCAGCGCGAGGATGGCGCCGATGCCGGCCGACGGCAGCGTGGACAGGATGGTGAGCGGGTGGATCAGGCTTTCGTACAGGATGCCCAGCACCAGATAGACCGCGACGATGGCGCCCAGTATCAGCAGCGGCTGGTTGTCCAGCGACTGCTGGAAGGCGCGCGCCGAGCCCTGGAAGCCGGCGTTGATGCTGGCCGGCACGCCGATGTCGGCCATCGCCGCGCGCACCGCGTCCATCGCCTGCGCCAGCGTGACGCCTTCGGCGGTGCCGAAGGACACGGTGGTTGACACGCGACCGTCGAGGTGGGCGATGGACAGCGGCATGACGCCCTGCTCGACCCGCGCGAAACTGTCCAGCGGCGCCAGCCCGCCGTCGGCGGTGGCGACGCGCACCGAATCCAGCGCCGACAGGTCCTGCGCGCGTTCGGGTGCGACTTCGAGCACCACCTTGTACTGGTTCAGCGGTTCGTACAGCGTGCTCACCTGACGCTGGCCGAAGCCGTCGTACAGCTCCTGATTGACGATGCCCGGCGTCAGGCCGAGACGGGCCAGCGTGTCGCGGTCATAGACCAGCCGCGTCTGCGAGGCGCGGTCTTCCTGGTCGGTGCCGACATCGACCAGCTGTGGCAGGTCGCGCATCGCATCGCGCACCTTGGGCACCCACTCGCGCAGCGCGCGCAGGCTGTCGGCGGTCAGCGTGAACTGGTACTGCGAGGACGAGCGCAGGCCGCCGACGCGCAGGTCCTGCGCCGCCACCAGGAAGAGCTGCACGCCTTCGATGCGCGCCAGCTTGCCGCGCAGCCGGCCGATCACCTGTTCGGCCGACGCACCGCGCTCCTTCAGCGGTTTCAGATTGACGAAGAAGCTCGCGTTGTTGGCGCCGCCACCGCGCCCGCCGCCGGTGAAGGCGCTCACGTTGTCCACCGCCGGGTCGCTCCTGATCGCATCGACGGCCTGCGCCATCTTCTTCGTCATCGCCTGATAGGACGTGCTCTGGTCGGCGCGCAGGCTGCCGAACAGCCGCCCGGTGTCCTGGTTCGGGAAGAAGCCCTTGGGCACGATGGAAAACAGCCAGAAGTTCAGCGCGATGGCGCCGAGGAAGATGAGCATGACGATGCGCGTGTGGCGCAGCGCCCAGTCCAGGCTGTGCGCGTAGGCGATCTGCAGGTCGTCAAACACGCGGCCGAGGGCGCGCTGCCAGCGCGCTTCCTGCTCGACCGGACTGTGCCGCAGCAGGCGCGCCGCCAGCATCGGCGCCGCGGTCAGCGACACCACCATGGACACCAGCACCGCTACCGACATGGTCAGCGCGAACTCGCGGAACAGCCGGCCGACCACACCGCCCATCAGCAGGATGGGAATGAACACCGCGACCAGCGACAGGCTGATCGCCACCACCGTGAAGCCGACCTCGCGCACGCCGGCCACCGCTGCCTCGAAGGGCTTGAGCCCGCGCTCGATGTGGCGGGCGATGTTCTCGATCACCACCACCGCGTCGTTGACGACGAAACCGGTGGCGATGGTCAGCGCCATCAGCGACAGATTGTTCAGGCTGAAGCCGAGCAGGTACATGACGGCGAAACTGCCGGCCAGCGATACCGGCACGACGACCGCCGGGATCAGCGTCGCCCGCGCGTTGCGCAGGAACAGGAACACCACCAGGATGACCAGCGCGATCGAAATGACCAGCGCGATCTCCACCTCGTGCAGCGCGCTGCGTATGGTGACCGAACTGTCCATCGCCACTTCCATCCGCGCCGCCGCCGGCAGGCTGGCACCCAGCTCCGGCAGCAGTTCGCGCACCCGCTCGACGGTCTCGATCACGTTGCTGCCCGGTCGCTTGGTCAGCACCAGCAGCACGGTCGGCTTGCCGTTGGTCAGGCCGAGATTGCGCACGTCCTGCACTGAATCCTCGACCCGCGCCACGTCGCCAAGACGCAGCACCGCGCCCGAGGTATGACGCAGGATGAGCGGCACGTAGTCCTCGGCGCGGCGCGCCTGGTCGTTCGCCTCGATCTGCCAGTAGCGCTCGCCGTTCTCGACGAAGCCCTTGGGCCGGTTCACGTTCGATTCGGTGATGCGGTTGCGCACGTCGGCCAGCGTCAGGCCGCTCTGGTGCAGCGCTTCCGGATTGACCTGCACGCGGATGGCCGGCAGCGCACCGCCGCCGACGGCCACTTCACCGACCCCCGGAATCTGCGCCAGCTTCTGCGCCAGCACGGTCGAGGCCACGTCGTACAGCCGCGGAATGGGCACCGTGTCCGACGTGATCGCCAGAATCATGATGGGCGCGTCGGCCGGATTCACCTTGCGGTAGCTCGGGTTGGACGGCAGGCTGGTCGGCAGGCTGGCGCGCGCGGCGTTGATCGCCGCCTGCACGTCGCGCGCCGCCCCCTCGACGTCGCGGTCGAGGTCGAACTGCAGCGTCACCCGCGTATTGCCCTGCGAACTGCTGGAGGTCATTTCGGTGACGCCGGCGATGCGGCCCAGCGTGCGCTCCAGTGGCGTGGCAACGGTCGCCGCCATCACCTCGGGGCTGGCGCCCGGCAGCGCCGCGCTGACCGAGATGGTCGGGAAGTCGACCTGCGGCAGCGCCGACACCGGCAGCAGCCGGAAGGCCAGCGCACCGGCCAGCGCGATCGCCGCGGTCAGCAGCGCGGTGCCGACCGGACGGCGGATGGGCAGTGCCCAGGCACTCATGCGCGACCGCCCTCCGTCGCGTCGATAGCCGCGTGGCGCAGCTTGAACAGCCGGCCGAAAGCCAGGTAGATGACCGGCGTCGTGTACAGCGTCAGCACCTGGCTCACGAGCAGGCCGCCCACCATGGTGAGGCCGAGCGGGAAGCGCAGTTCCGAGCCCATGCCGCCACCGAACACCAGCGGCAGCGCACCGAGCAAGGCCGCGGCGGTGGTCATCAGGATGGGGCGCAGGCGCAGCAGGCAGGCCTGGAAGATCGCATCGCGCGGCGCCATGCCCTCGTTGCGTTCGGCTTCGAGCGCGAAGTCGATCATCATGATGGCGTTCTTCTTGACGATGCCGATCAGCAGGATGATGCCGATCACCGCAATCATGTCGAGCGCGTGACCGGCCAGCAGCAGCGCCAGCAGCGCGCCGATGGCGGCCGACGGCAGCGTGCTCAGGATGGTCAGCGGATGAACATAGCTTTCGTACAGCACGCCGAGCACGATGTACATCGTCACCACCGCGGCCAGAATGAGCCACAGCGTGTCGCTGAGCGAGGCACGGAAGGCCTCGGCCGCGCCCTCCCACCTCAGCGTCATCGTCGTCGGCATGCCGAGCTGCGCGCGTATCGACTCGACCGCATCCACCGCCTCACCCAGCGATACGCCGTCCGGCAGGTTGAACGACAGCGTGGCGGCGGGGAACTGGCCCTGACGGCCCATGGCCAGCCGCGCCGGGCGTTCCTCGACGCGCACCAGCGTGCCCAGCGGCACCTGCAGGCCATCGGCCGACATCACGTGCAGTTGCGCGATCGCCTCGGGGCCGATCTGGAACTGCGGCTGCACGTCGAGCACCACGCGGTACTGGCTGGACTGGGTGAAGATGGTCGAGATCAGGCGCTGACCGAAGGCGTTGTACAGCGCCGCGTCGATGTCGGCGACGGTGACGCCGACGCGGGCGGCCGCGGCGCGGTCGATGTCCACATAGGCCTGAAGGCCGCCGGTGGCCAGATCGGTGGTGACCTGGGTGAGCCGGTCCGACTGCTGCAGCGCGGCCGCGAGTCTGGGCACCCACTCCAGCAGATCGTCGTGGTTGGTGGCCTGCACGACGAAGGGGTACTGCGCGCGGCTGACGCGGTCCTCGATCGTCAGGTCCTGCACCGGCTGCAGATAGAGCGCGACGCCCGGCACCTCGCGCGCCGCCGCTTCGAGCCGGCGCGCGATCTCCGGCGCGCGGTCGCTGCGTTCAGACAGCGGCTTCAACCTGATCTGCATGCGGCCGGTGTTCAGCGTCGGGTTCTGGCCATCGACACCGATGAAGGAACTGACGCTGTCAACATCCGGGTCGCGCAGGATGACCTCGGCCAGCGCCTGCTGGCGCGTGCTCATCGCGGCGAAGGAAATGGTCGGCTCGGCTTCCGACATGCCCTGGATCAGCCCGGTGTCCTGCACCGGGAAGAAGCCCTTGGGCACCGCCAGGTAGAGCAGTGCGGTCACGACGAAGGTGGCGACTGCAGCGGCCAGCGTCAGGCGCTGGTGGTCGAGCACCCAGCGCAACGTGCGTGAATAGCCGGCCAGCAAGCGGGCGTACCAGCCCTCGTGCGCGTGTTCGCCCTCGGCCTTCAGTAAGCGCCCGGCCATCATCGGCGTCAGCGTCAGCGACACCACGGCTGACAGCAGGATGGCGATGGTGAGCGTCAGCGCGAATTCGCGGAACAGGCGGCCGACCACGTCCTGCATGAACAGCAGCGGGATCAGCACCGCCACCAGCGACACGGTAAGCGAAATGATGGTGAAGCCGATCTCCTTCGCGCCGTCGAGCGCGGCCTGCATCGCGCCCTTGCCCATTTCGAGGTGGCGGGCGATGTTCTCGGTCATCACGATGGCGTCATCGACGACGAAACCGGCGGCGATCACCATCGCCATCAGCGTCAGGTTGTTCACCGAGAAGCCGGCCAGATACATGATGGCGAAGCTGCCGATCAGCGACAGCGGCACCGCGATCGCCGGAATGACGGTGGCGCGCGCGTTGCGCAGGAACACGAAGATGACGGCGACCACCAGCAGCACCGCCATCACCAGTTCGATCTGCACGTCGCGCACCGAGGTGCGGATCGATTCGGTGCGGTCGGTCAGCACCTGCACATCGACCGCGTCCGGCAGCGAGGCCTGCAGTTCGGGCAGCAGCGCATTGATGCGGGTGACGACGTCGATCACGTTGGCGCCCGGCTGGCGCTGGATGTTCAGGATGAGCGACGGCGTTTCGTTGGCCCAGGCCGCGAGCAGCCGGTTCTCCGGGCCGTTGACCACCTCGGCGACGTCCTGCAGCCGGATCGGCGCACCGTTCTTCCAGGCGATCACGCTGCGCCGGTATTCGTCGGCCGAGCGCAGCTGGTCATTGGCGTCCAGCGTGGTGGCGCGCGTCGGGCCGTCGAAACTGCCCTTGGCCTGGTTCGAACTGGTGGCCACCACCGCGGCGCGCAGCTGTTCCAGGCTCAGCCCGTAGGAAGCGACCGCCGACGGATTCACGCGTACACGCACGGCGCGCCGCTGGCCGCCGGAAATGCTGACCAGACCGACACCCGACTGCTGTGAAATCTTTTGCGCCAGCCGGTTGCTCACCGCTTCTTCGAGCAGGTGCAGCGGTACCGCCTTCGAACTGACCGCAAGCGTCATGACCGGCGCGTCGGCCGGATTCACCTTGCTGTAGATCGGTGGCGCCGGCAGTTCGTTGGGCAACAGCGTGCTCGCGGCATTGATCGCCGCCTGCACTTCCTGCTGCGCGGTGTCGAGCGAGATGTCGAGACCGAAGCGCAGCGTCACCACCGAAGCGCCGGCCGAACTGAGCGAATTCATCTGCACCAGCCCGGGCATCTGGCCGAACTGGCGCTCCAGCGGCGCGGTGATCAGCGAGGTGGTCAGTTCCGGACTGGCGCCCGGATAGAAGGTGACCACCTGCATGGTCGGATAGTCAACCTGGGGCAGTGCCGATACCGGCAACAGACGGTAGGCGAGAAAGCCGGCGACCAGCAATGCCACCATCAGCAGCGAGGTGGCCACCGGCCGCAGGATGAACAGGCGGGACGGATTCATCGGTGCCGCTTCAGTGAGCTGGCGGCGGGCCGCGTCGGCCCGGTGCGCCGCCATTGCCGGCGCGCGGCGCGGACGGGGTGTCGTCGAGCTTCACCTTGTCACCCTCGCGCAGACGGTCCACGCCGTCGGTCACGACGCGTTCACCCGGCTGCAGGCCTTCTGTCACCTGCTGCAGTTCGCCTTCGAGCACGCCGGTCTTCACCGGCCGCATGACCGCCTTCATCTCCGCGTCAACGACATAGACGAAAGGACCGCTGGCGCCACGCTGGATCGCCGACACCGGCACGACGATGGCGTCGGCGATGGTGTTGACGCGCAGCTTCACGTTGACGAACTGGTTCGGAAACAGTGCGCCGTCGCGGTTATCGAACATCGCCTTGGCTTTCACCGTACCGGTGGCGACGTCGATCTGGTTATCCAGGATGCGCAGCGTGCCGGTCGCCAGCACGGTGCGGTTGTCGCGGTCGCGCGCCTCGACCGGCAGGCCACCGCGCGCAATGGCACTGCGCACCGCGACCAGTTGCGGCTCGGGCAGCGCGAACACGACCGAGATCGGCGCGTCCTGCGTGATGGTGAGCAGGCCGTCGGCGTCGGAGCTGCGCACGATATTGCCCGGCGTGGCCAGACGCAGGCCGACGCGGCCGCTGATCGGCGCCGTAATGCGGGCGTACTGCAGCGACAGCCGGGCGCTGGCGATGGTGGCGTCGTCGGCCAGCACGGCCGCTTCGTACTGACGCACCAGCGAGCGCTGGTTGGTCACCTGCTGGGCGGCGATCGAGTCCTGGGCCAACAATGTCTCGTAGCGCGCCAGGTCCTCCTTGGCATTGGCCAGCAGCGCCGCGTTGCGCGCCTTCGCCGCTTCGCCCTGCGCCAGTTCGACCTGGAATGCGCGCGGATCGATCTGCGCCAGCAGGTCACCCTTCTTCACCCGCTGACCTTCGGTGAAATGCAGCGACTGCAGTTCGCCCTCGACCCGGCTGCGCACCACCACGCTCTCGATCGGCGTCACCGTACCCAGCGCGGCCAGATGCACCGGCAGATCGGTGCGTTGCGCCAGCGCACTGCCGACCCGCGTATCGCCACCGAAGCGGCGTGCGCCACCCGGAGGACCGCCCGGCGGGCCACCGGCCCGCATACCTGGGGGGCCGCCCTCGCCGTCGGCCGGCTTGGTGCGTTCGTTGGCGTAGAACCAGCCGGCGGTCAGGCCGGCCAGCAGAAGCAGCATCATGATCCAGGGCCAGCGCGGCTTGCGCGTGGCCGGAGCGGCATCGTGTCCGTGTATGGTCATCGGGATGGAAGGACGTTGTTGGGTACGACAGACGGTCGAGACCCGATCATTATTGTGGGTGCCTGTTAATCGAAACGCTGCCAGAGCCGGCGGCAGGTGAATGCAGTGTAAACGGCGACGACAAAGCTGCGTCCGCGGGTGAGTGGAGCGTGCGACCGGTCGGCGAGTTCCTACAGACCTGCGATCGCCCCGCGGCTATCCTCGTCGGCTCCCAAGCAGCCAGTGCCAGTACTTCTTCAGCGCGGCCTTTCGTGACAGGCGGGCACCGTCGCCCGCCGCCCCGCATCATCCAGCGTCCGGTCGCTTCCCCTCCAATCAATCGGAGTCGAAGCCTTGTTCGTTCATCTCGCACCGCTGGCCGCCTTGCTCGGCGGCGTCGCGCTGCTGCTGCTCGGCAGCGGCCTGCTCACCACATTGCTCGCCGTGCGCGGCGGCATCGAAGGATACGGCAGTCCATTCATGGGATTGCTCGGTTCGCTGTTCTTCGGCGGCTTCCTGATCGGCACCCGCGTCGCGCCGGCATTGATCCGCCGCGTCGGCCACGTACGCGCCTTCGCGTTCTTCACCTCGGCGGTGGCCTGCAGCGTGCTGCTGCACGAAATGTGGGTCTCACCGTGGGTGTGGGCGCCAGTGCGCCTGATCACCGGCATCGCCATGGTCGGGCTGTACGCCATCGTTGAAAGCTGGCTCAACAGCCAGGCCGCGCCGGCACAGCGCGCCCGCGTGTTCGCAACCTATATGGGCGTGAATCTGGGCGCACTGGCACTGGCCCAACAACTGCTGCATGTCGGCGACCCCGCCACGCATGCGCTGTTCGTACTCGCCGCACTGCTGGTGTGCGCGGCGGTGATGCCGGTGACGGCGACACGACTGAGCCAGCCGCAGATCGACAGCGCAGCGGCGCCGGCGCTGCGCAGCCTCTACCGCAAGGCGCCGATCGCCTTCGACGCCGCCTTCGCCTCCGGTCTCGCGATGGGCGCCTTCTGGGGTCTGGGCGCGGTATGGGCCGACCGCAGCGGGCTGGGTACGTCCGGTGTGGCCGCCTTCATGAGCGCGACCATCGTCGGCGGCGCGCTGTTCCAGTGGCCGCTGGGCCTGTTGTCCGACCGTCACGACCGCGGCCGCGTCATCACGCTGGTGGCCTTCGCCGCCGCACTGCTGGCGCTGCTGCCCCTGTTCGCCCTGCCCTTCGGCGCCGACGCGACGGCGACGGCCGGCCTGCTCTATGGCGGCTTCGCGTTCGCGCTCTACCCGATGGCGATGGCGCGCCTGATCGACCGGCTCGACCCGCACGAAGTGCTGGCCGGCAGCAGCGGACTGCTGCTGGTGCACGGCATAGGCGCAGCACTCGGCCCGCTGGCCGCCGGCCTGGCGATGGCCGTGCTGGGACCCGACGCGCTGCCGATATGGTTCGCGCTGACCCAGGGCGTGCTGGCGCTGCTCACCTCCTCGCTGCTGCGCCGGGTGCCGGCGCAGATCACGCTGCAGACGCGCTTCCTGCCCATGGTGCGCACCACCTCGACCGCCTTCGAACTGGCCGGCACCGCCCGCCACGATACCGACACATCCACCCCGGAGACCCGCTGACCTTCACCCCACCTTTCAACCTTGCCACAGGGAGTACGACATGCTCATTGCTACCGATCTGGACGGCACCTTTCTTGCCGGCGATGCGGATGCGCGCCAGCAGCTCTATCAACTGATCAGCAACGATCCGGACATCACGCTGGTGTTCGTGACCGGCCGCGGTCTCGAAGCCGTGCTGCCCATCCTGTCCGATGCAGCCATCCCGGTGCCGCACTACGTCATTGCCGACGTCGGGGCCACCGTGGTCGATGGACGCACCCGACAGGCTGTGCAGCCGCTGCAGGCCGACATCGATGCGCTGTGGCCGGGCGAGCGCGCGGTGAGCGAGGCACTGGAAGGCATTCCGGGCCTGCAGCGACAGGAGGTGCCGCAGCAGCGCCGCTGTTCCTATTTCTGCGACAGCGACGCGGTGACCGACGACCTGCGCCGGATCGCCCACGAACTGAACTGCGACCTGCTGTACTCGGCCGACCGCTATCTCGACTTCCTGCCGCGCGGCGTGAACAAGGGCAGCACGCTGCGCCGGCTGGTGCATGACCTCGGCGTCAACATGAATCAGGTGCTGGTGGCGGGCGACACGCTGAACGACCTGTCGATGTTCGAACAGGGCTTCCGCGGCGTCTGCGTCGGCGAATCGGAAGCGGCGCTGCTGGCCGCCACCGCCGACCGCACGCGCGTGCTGCATTCGCGCCGCGTGGGCTGCGCCGGCATCCTCGAAGCACTCGATTTCTTCCGCTTCGTCAACCGCGCACTGCTGCTGCCGCCCGGCAGCGACACCATGGCGCCCTGCGGCAAGTCGGAGCGGGTCATCGTCTATCACCGCCTGCCCTACGAAGAGGTGATCGACGACGACGGCACCATCCTGCGCCGGCCGCACCGCTCGCCGAACGGCATCATCCCGACCCTGCTGAGCTTCTTCGCCGATGGGCGCACAGGTTCGTGGATCGCCTGGTCGAGCGCGCACGCGGGCGACGCCCGCTTCGAAACGCACACCACGGTCGATCGCGAACAGTACCCCGGTCTGCGCTGCGCCCGCGTCGAACTGTCGACGCAGGACGTGGACATCTTCTACAAGCGCTTCTCGAAGGAGGCCTTCTGGCCGACCCTGCATACCTTCTGGGAACGCGCGCAGTTTCGCGAAGACGACTGGCAGGTGTTCCTGAAGGTGAACCGGCTGTTCGCCGAGCGCACCGCGGCCGAGGCGGCGCATGGCGCGACGGTGTGGCTGCACGACTACAACCTGTGGATGGTGCCGGCGGCGCTGCGCGAGCTGCGGCCCGACCTGAAGATCGCCTTCTTCCATCACACCTATTTCCCTTCGGCCGACGTGTTCAACGTGATGCCATGGCGGCGCGACATCGTCGGCAGCCTGCTGCAGTGCGACTACATCGGCTTCCACATTCCGCGCCAGGCGGAGAACTTCGTCAACGTCGCGCGCGGTGTGGCGCCGCTGCGCGTGCTCGAAACGAAGAACTGCGCACCGCGCTTCCTCACCTACGGTTGCGCGGTCGGGCTCGACGAAATGACGACGGCAATCGAGGTGCACGGCCGGCGCATCGGCGTCGGCGCACACCCGGTCGGCCTTGATGTCGGACGCATCGGCCGCATTCTCGCCGACACGCAGAGCGCGCGCCTGATGGACCGTCTGCGCCGCGAGATGTCGGGGCAGCGCGTCATCCTGTCGGTCGAGCGGCTGGACTACACCAAGGGCACGCTGGAGAAGCTGCTCGCCTTCGAACAGCTGCTCGAACAGAACGAGGAACTGCGGCAGAAGGTGACGCTGATCGCCGTATGCGTGCCCGCAGCGAGCGAAATGACCATCTACGACACGCTGCAGACGCAGATCGAACAGGCGGTCGGCCGCATCAACGGACACTTTTCGCGCGTCGGCTGGACGCCGGTGCAGTTCTTCTTCCGCCCCATCCCGTTCGCCGAACTGGTGGCCTACTACGCCATCGCCGACGTCATGTGGATCACGCCGCTGCGCGACGGGCTCAATCTCGTGTCGAAGGAGTATGTCGCCACCCAGGGGCTGATACAGGGCGGTGGCGTACTGGTGCTGTCGGAGTTCGCCGGCGCAGCAGCAGAGTTGCACGGCGCCATACTGACCAATCCGCACGACCGCAACGACCTGCGCGACAAATGCCTGTACGCGCTGAACATCCACCGCGCCGAAGCCGAGTCCCGGCTGCGCGAACTGTTCGCCATCGTCCAGCACAACGACATCGTGCGCTGGGGTGCGGAGTTCCTGGCGGCGGTGGAGTCTCCCGCAGACGGCTATCAGGCAATTGCCGCCTGAGGCTCCGAACGCGCCCGCAACTGCTCGACGCGGCATGGGTGCGGCTGACGCCGGCACCCATGCCTGCGCCCTTCACTCAGGTGCACACGCGGCGACGGGCCACTCCTGCTACGAGGCCCAGCCCCGCCAGCAGCATCGCTGTGATCGCAGGCTCGGGAACCGCGGTGACTGCAGAGTAGGAATAGCCCTCAGCGATCACCAGCAGGCTGATCGGGGCCGGCGAGAACACAGGAAGCGAGTTCACATACAGTGCCTCAAGCGTCCCGCTCCCGCTCTCCGTATGGAAGAAGACCATTGAGTTACCAGGAGCTGACGAGCCATTGAAGTTCAACGACACCTTGCCACGGAAGATTTCATCATCACAAGAGGGAGCACAACCGACGATGTTGTAGGTGAAATCCACGCGGGCTCGTAGGCCCCCCAACGCGCCGTTTACGTACAACTCCGCCGCACGGCCCGAGTAACCGGCGAGATTTGTTCCATCAAGGCTGAATGCCAACACGTCGTCGTTGGCCGCTCCACTCATACCGCTCTCACTCAGGCTGATCGGCGTGGTCCAGTCGAACACGAACACATCCGCCTCGTATTCGGGCGTGAAAATATTCGTATTGAGTGCGACCTGCGTGACCTGATTCTCGAATGTCGGCTCCGGCATTGCACCGAATCTCTCGAAACGCAAGCTGCTCCAGTCGATGGAGAAATCGATCTTGGCGGCCGACGCCGGTACGGCAAGAACGGATAGGGCCGCAAACACGGCGCCGAGAAGGGGCTTCTTCATGAACTGACCTCTCTGTTTGAATTTGACGACGGCCGGCGGCAGAGCCGTCGCGCACAAGAAGACCGGCCATCGCATGCGGCAAGCCTAACCGCGCGGCATTCCACGAGCACGCCGCCATTGAAAACAACTGTGTCATCACATAAAAGAAGAGGGCTGCAGCCAAGGGCCTCCATGCGCCACTGAATAAAAAAAGCGCGGGACAAGCCCGCGCTCAAGTTCCTTGGAGGAGGAGAGGAAGTCTTCAGCGCGACGCGGTCGGCGCGTTCTCCAGCTTCTCGTCGTCGCCACCGCTCTCGATGCGGCCGGACCAGCCACCGCCCAGCGCCTGGTAGGTGTTGACCAGCGCAGTCACGCGGTCGAGCCGGGTAGCGATGAGCTGGCGCTCGGCCGACAGCTTTTCGCGCTCGGCATCGAGCAGCACGATGCGACCCGCGCGGCCGGCTTCGTAGTTTTTCTCGGCGAGGTCGCGTGCCTTGGTCGTGGCGTCGTACAGCGTCAGCGTCTCGTCCATCGCCTCACGCGCGCCGCGTGCGGCGGACAGCGCGCTCAGCGCGTCGGCATAAGCCTGACGGGCCGCCTGCTGATAGGTCTGCGCGATCTGCGCGCGTTCGGCTTCGGACTGCGCAACGATGGCGCGCGTGCTGAGCAGGCCGACCAGCGGCTGCGCGATCGCTGCACCGATGTTCCAGGTGCGGGCGGACGACGACAGCAGGCTGCCCAGCGCCGCACTTTCACCGCCCAGGCCGGCCGTCAGCGATATGGTCGGGAACCACTGCGTGCGCGCCACTTCGACGCTCAGGCTGGCCGCCGCCAGATTGGCCTCGGCCGCGCGCACGTCGGCGCGACGCGCCAGCAGATCGGAACTGAGTCCAGCCGGAATTTCCGGCTGCACGGCGAGCGTGGACAGCGCCAGACCGCGATCCGGAATCCTTTCGACCAGTTCGCGCGGCGAGCGGCCGAGCAGCACGGCAAGCGCCGTTTCGGCCTGTTCGCGGCTGCTGCGCGTGGTGGCCAGAGCAGCCGCCACGCTGGCGCGTTCCGAGCGCGAGATTTCCAGGTCGTAGCGACTGATGGCGCCGCCGGCGAACTGCTTCTCGCGCAGCGCCAGAGCGGCTTCGCGCGTCGCCAGCGTCTGCGACAGCAGCGCTTCGTCGGCGTCGAGCGCACGCAGGCTGAAATAGGCGCGCGCCACCTGCGCCGTCACCGATGCGCGCAGGCCTTCGAGCGCGTAGCGGCTGGCCGCCAGTTGCTGACGCGCGACGTCGCGCTGACCGGACAGGCGACCGAACAGATCCAGCTCGTAGGACGCCGAAATGCCGCCGAGCACCGTGTTGTACTGGCGTGAGCGGCCCGGTATCGGCCGCTCGTTGCTGTACTGCTGACGCGAGCCGGACAGCGACAGGCTGGCGTCCGGCAGGCGGTTGATGCGCACCAGATCGAGCGCGGCGCGCGACGACTGCACGCGCTGCACGGCGATCACGACGTCGTCGTTGCGTTCGAGCGCCTCGGCGATCAGACCGTCCAGCACCGGGTCGCGGAAGCTTTCCCACCAGCGGTTGACCTCGGCCGGCGTGGTCGCGGTCACCGCCGGCAGGTCGAGTTCCGGCGTCGGCTTCGGGTTCAGTGCGCAGGCCGACAGCAGGGCCGCGGCCAGCGCGGCCGACAGCAGCGTGCGGCGCGCCGGATCAATGATGTGCGTGGACATGGGGCGTCTCCGGCTTGTGCACCTTCAGCTCGTCTTCAGGCGTCGCCAGACGGCGATCGACGATGAGCTTGTAGAAGAGCGGCACGAAAAAGATGGCGAGGAAGGTCGCGGCCAGCATGCCGCCGATGACGCCGGTACCAACCGACACCCGCGCGCCGGCGCCAGCGCCGGTCGAGATGGCCAGCGGCAGCACGCCGAGGATGAAGGCGAGCGAGGTCATCACGATGGGGCGCAGGCGCAGGCGGGCCGCCTCGATCGCCGCGGCGGCGACCGGATAGCCTTCGTGGTGCTTCAGCACCGCATACTCGACGATCAGGATGGCGTTCTTGGCCGACAGGCCGAGCAGCGTCACCAGACCGATCTGGAAATACACGTCGTTGGTCATGCCGCGCAGCCACACCGCCGCCAGCGCACCGAAGATGCCGAAGGGCATGGCCAGCAGCACCGAGAACGGCAGCGACCACTTCTCGTACTGGGCGGCGAGAATGAGGAACACCATCACCGCAGCCATGATCAGCGCCAGCGCGGCCGCACTCGACACGCGCTTCTCCTGGAAGGCGGCGCCGGTCCACTCGTAGCTCATGTCGCCCGGCAGATCCTTCACCAGCCGCTCGACCTCGGCGATGGCCTGGCCGGACGAATAGCCCGGTGCAGCCTGACCCATCAGCTTGACCGCAGGCAGGTTGTTGTAGCGGTCCACCGTGTCCGGGCCGGAGCTGTACTCAACCTTGGCGAAGGCCGACACCGGCACCATGTCGCCGGCCGTGTTCTTCACGTACAGACGGCCGATGTCCTCCGGCGTGCGGCGGTACTGGCTTTCGGCTGACATCAGCACCTGCCAGACGCGACCGAACTTGTTGAAGTCGTTCACGTAGAAGGTGCCCAGCGTGCCGGCCAGCGTGGTGAACGCATCGTCCAGCGGAATGCCCAGCGACTTCGCGCGTTCGCGGTTGACATCGACGTAGAGCTGCGGCGCATTCGGCCGCCACAAGGTCTGCAGGCCACCGGCCAGCACCGTGCTCTGATGCGAGGCGCCGACCAGCGCGCCCATGTTCTCGACCAGGCGCTTGGTGCCGCCGTCACCGCGGTTCTGCAGGTAGAACTCGAAGCCGCCGGTGTTGCCGAGGCCGAAGATGGCCGGCGGATTGAAGGCCAGCACCAGCGCCTCCTTGATGCCTGCGGTCTTGCCGAACAGTTCGCCCACCAGCTGCTGTGTGCTCATGTTCCGCTCATCCCAGTGCTTCTGGCTGACGAAGATGGTGGCCGCGCTGTTCTTGAAACCGCCGCCGATGAAGTCCATGCCGGCGAAGGCCATCACGTGCTCGTTGGCGGGGTTGGACTGGATGGCCTTCATCACCTCAGCCACCACCTTGTCGGTACGCTCCAGCGTCGCGCCGTCCGGCAGGAAGATGGCCGCGATGTAGTAGCCCTGATCCTCGTCCGGCACCAGCGAACCCGGCGTCTTGCTCCACAGGCCGGCGGTGATGATCACCATGCCGATGAACAGCACGACGCCGACCGCCGAGCGACGGATCATCCAGGTCACCGCACCGGTGTAGCGGTGGGTGACGCGAGCGAACCAGTCGTTGAACCACACGAAGATGCGCGCCGTGCTCTTGTGCTCGTTCTTCAGCAGCGCCACGCACAATGCAGGCGTCATCGTCAGCGCGACCAGACCGGACAGCACGACGGCGATCGAGATGGTCACCGCGAACTGGCGATACAGCTCGCCGGTCAGGCCGCCGAGGAAGGCGATCGGCACGAACACCGCGGTCAGCACCAGCACGATTGCAATGACCGGGCCGGTCACCTCGTGCATCGCCTTCAGCGCCGCTTCGCGAGCACTCAACCGCTGCTCGTGCATGATGCGTTCGACGTTCTCCAGCACCACGATGGCGTCATCGACCACGATGCCGATGGCCAGCACCATGCCGAACAGCGTGAGCGTGTTGATCGAGTAGCCCAGCACATGCAGGCCGGCGAAGGTGCCGAGCAGCGACACCGGCACCGCCAGCACCGGAATCAGCGTGGCGCGGATGTTCTGCAGGAACACGAACACGACGATGAACACCAGGATCATCGCCTCGCCCAACGTCTTCACCACCTCCTTGATCGACACCTCGACGAAGCGCGTGGTGTCGTACGGAATGGCGTAGGTCATGCCGGGCGGGAAGCGGGTCGCCATGTCGGCCACCGCGCCCTTCACCTCCTTGGCCACGTCCAGCGCGTTGGCGCCCGGCTGCAGGAACACGCCCATCAGCACTGCCGGCTTGCCGTTGTAGGTGCCGTTGAAGTCGTTGTCCTTGGAACCCAGTTCGACGCGCGCGACGTCGCGCAGGCGCAGCTTGGTGCCATCGGCGTTCGAGCGCAGGATGATGTTCTCGAATTCCTCGACCGTGGACAGGCGGCCCTTGGTGGTGATGGTGTAGACCATGTCCTGGCCGCCGCCGGTCGGCGACTGGCCGATCTTGCCGGCGGCGAACTGCGCGTTCTGCTCGCGCAGCGCACCGGCGATCTCGGGCACCGTGACGCCGAGCTGGGTCATGCGGTCCGGGCGTACCCAGATGCGCATGGCGTAGTCCTTGGCGCCGAAGATCTGCACATTGGTCGTGCCCGGAATCTTCTTGATGTTGTCGAGCACGTTCAGCGTCACGTAGTTCGACGTGTAGAGCTGTTCGTGCGTGCCATCCGGCGAGTAGAAGGCCATCACCGCCAGGAAGGCAGACGAACCCTTCTCGACCACCACGCCCTGCCGGCGCACTTCTTCCGGCAGACGCGCGTCGGCCTGCTTGACGCGGTTGTTCACGTTCACCGCCGCCTTGTCGGGGTCGGTGCCGATTTCGAAGGTGGCGTAGATTTCGACCACGCCATTCGAGGTCGAGGTCGAGCGCATGTACATCATGCCCTCGACACCGGTGATGACGCTTTCCAGCGGTGCGGCCACGGTCTGCGCGATGGTTTCGGCGGACGCGCCCGGGTACACCGCGCGCACCATCACTTCGGGCGGGGCGATTTCCGGGTACTGCGCGATCGGCAGCGTGCGCATGGCGGCCAGGCCGGCCAGCACCAGCAGGATGGAAATGACGAAGGCAAAGATCGGCCTGTCTATGAAGAAGCGCGAAAACATGGCGGCTCCTTACTGCGCGGCCGGTGCCGCAGCACCTGCCGGCGGCTGTGCCGGCGCGGAGCCGTCGTCAATGCGCACCGGCGAGCCGGGCACGAAGATGCGCGCCATGCCATCGACGATGACGCGCTCACCCGCCTTCAGGCCCTCGCGGATCACCCAGGCATTGCCCAGCTCGCCACCGAGCTGCGCCCATTCACCGAGCTTGACCGGTCGCGGCTGCGCCAGCGTCTTGCCTTCGGCTTCGGCGATCACGTATACGAACTTGCCGTTCGGGCTGTCGAGCACGGCGCGCTGCGGCACCGCGATCGCGTCCGGCCGGGTGGCGCCGGACAGCAGCACGCGCACGAACTGGCCGGGCGACAGCTTGCCGTCCTTGTTGTCGAAAGTGGCACGCAGCGCGAAGGCGCCGGTGCTGGTGTCTGCCTTGTAGTCCTGGAAGCCGAGCCGGCCGCTGCGCGGGAAGTCGCTGCCGTCCGAACCCCTGAGCTTGACCAGGAAGCCTTGCGGATCGAGCTTCAGCGCGCCGCGCGCGATTTCGTCGCGCGTGCGCAGGTATTCCACTTCACCGACGCCGAAGTTCACATAGGCCGGATCGGTCTGCGCCAGCGTGGTGAGCAGGCTGTCGGCACCGGCCACGGCAAGGCTGCCCTCGACCTTCAGCGCGCGGCCGGCGACGCCGCCCAGCGGCGCACGCACGTCGGTGTAACTCAGATCGATCTGCGCCTGCTGCAGTTGCGCCTCGGCTGCCTTGACCGCTGCACGCGCCAGATCGCGCGTCGATTGCGCGTCGTCGGCTTCCTTGCGACTGGCCGCCTCGGCCTCCGCCAGCGGCTTCACCCGCGCGTATTCGCGCTCGGCCTGAGCCAGCTGCGCCTTTGCCTGATCAAGCTGGGCGTCTGCTGAAGCGACACGCGCGCGGTAGGGCGCAGCATCGAGCCGGTACATCACCTGCCCTTCCTTGATGCGCTGACCTTCCTCGTACAGCCGCTTCTCGACGATGCCGGTCACCCGCGCCCGCACCTCGATCTCGCGCGAACCGGCCACCTGGCCGACGTAGTCGTAATGCACCGGCACTTCCTGCGGCGTCACGGTGAGCACCTTCACCGCAGCCGGCGGCATGCCGCCATTGGCGTGTCCGCTGCCTTCGTCCTTGCCGCAAGCAGCGAGTGCCAGTGCAAGCACCGTCGCCGACAGCACACCCGTGCGCCGAATGAAATCTGCCCTTGTCATCATGATCGTTCCCGGAAATCGGGCGCGGTCTCGCCGCGCGTCTATGGGGCACCCGCTATCCGGGTGCTCTTGTTCGTGATCGAATTATAAACATACATTCGTGTATGTTTAAAACAGGTCCGTGAAAAAAAATCGGCTCAGGCGATCTTCCCAGCCACGACGGTCGGGACCGTCCGTAAACGACACGGGGCAGCGCGCGCTGCCCCGTTTTTCTGCCCTGTCGGGCGTCGCTCGCGCACCCGCGCTCAGGGTGCCGCCCGCCTCATGCGCGCAACGCGATGGCACCCTCGCGCGGTCTGCGCACCGCACAGACCGGGCGGCGCCGGCCCGAACGATGGCCCCGCTCCGTCCGATGCAGCGGGCGGTTGCGCCGACGCGGCGTGCCGACCGGTCGCGACGCACCGCTCTGCGCGCGCGGATCGAGCGGGTTCTCCGGCGGCGGATGGGCACCGCCCTGCGGATCCGCGTCGCGATCCAGATCGACCATTCTGACCGAGCGCTTCAACTGACCGGTCGTCGCATCACGCACCCACGTCTCCTTGACGCCTACTCGTGCGGCGTTGTCGAGATTGGCGCCCAGCTTTTCGCCGAGGAAGGCGCGGGCCCGGCTCAGCTGTTCGAGGGTTGGCTGGTAGTGACCGCTCATGTTGTCGATGTGCGTGATGTAACCGTCCTTGATCACGAGCTGGCCGGCCAGGGCCACCGGTTGCCCCGCTGCCAGGCTGGAATGATGGATTTCTCCGCTCTTCGGCTCGGGATAGGCGTAGATGCGCCCCTGCGCATCCATCACGAAGATGGGCATCACCTTGTTCTGTCCCACCAGATTCACCGGTGTGCGTGAGGGGTCCATCGCGCGGTAGAGCTGTCCGGTCTGCGGATCGACGGCCAGTTCGAGCAGGCGGCGATCGTCGTCGCTGAAATACACGACCTTGCGGTTGACCTTGACCTGCTTTTCCGCCAGTCCGTCCTGCTCACCGCGGAACTCGACCGGCAGTTCGCGCACCTGCAGTTGATTGGCCAGCGTGCGCGGCGGCAGGAAGGTGGGCTCGACCCGCTCGGATCGCAGCTGCGCCTCGGACATGCCTGCAATCGGCGCAGCACCGGCCGCCCCACCGTACAGCGCATCGACCGCGGTATAGGGATCGTTGCCACCATAGCTCACGTCGGCGTAGGTGCTCGTGTCGCCGTCGCTGGCGACCTGCCGGACGCGGTCGTACGACACGTCGGCGTATGCGATGCGCTCGCCGTCGGCGGACGATCCGGCACGCGGTCGTGCCGGTGCGTCAGCAGCGCCGACCGAAGGCGGTCGCACGCCGCTCCGGTTGCCGTCCGCGGGGTCATAGCCGGACACCGGGTCGTAGCCGGACACCGGGTCGTAGCCCGACACCGGGTCGTAGCCGGACGTCACGGTCGAATAGCCGGACGGCAGCAGCGCGAGGCGTTCGCCCTCGGCCTGGCCGTCACCGGCAGACGAAGGCGTACGCGCCCGCACGCCGGTTTCGCTGTCGCCGGTCGAAGGCCGGCGCGCGGCCACCCCGTCCGGATTGCCGCCGGTTTCGCGGCCGGGCTGCACCACCGGCTCGCGATCGCTGCCGGCGCGCGGTCGCACCGCCGGGTCGTCGCCGCTGACCACCGGACGACGGACATTCCCGTCGCCCCCCTCCGCCTCACCGCTGCCCGCACGCGGCCGCACGGCCGCATCGCTGTCTCCGGTCGAGGGCCTGCGCGGGGTGCCGCCGGCCACGTCGTCACCACCTGCGTTGCTGCCGCGCCGCGGTGCCGCGACATCGCCATCCCCACCGGAACCGGTACGCGGCCGCACCGCGACCTGCGGACCGTCGGCGGCCTGTAGCGGCCGCAGCACCGGCGGCGCGTCGGCGTCCGCCCGCGGTCGGACCGCAGGCGCCCCCTCGTCGCCGACCCGCACACGCGGCCCGCTGCCTTCGCTCACTGCAGCGGCACGCAGGCGCACCGTGGGCGCATCATCGGCCGGAGGGGCTTTCAGTGGGGGCGGCGCGGGCAGCGGCTCAGGGTCCTTGCGGCGCACGCCGCCCGGCGGCAGGTCGTCAACCGCTCGCCGGGCGATCGGCGTGCTCGGCGTGTCCGGCGCATCCTCCCTCCCGGACACGCGGTTGCGGACGACCATGTTGTCGGGGTCGCGGAAGATGTTGGAGCCCTTGACCAGATTGCCGCTGATGGTGCCGCCCTGCGCTTCGTCCGAACCAAGCGCACTGGCCACCGTGCCGCGCACGTCGATAGCCACCGTGGGCGCGTTGCGGGTGTAGGTCGTCACCTCGCTGCGGGTGACGGTGCCTTCGATCTTCATGCCGTCGCTGCCGGGCGCGGCGCCGACGAAATTCGCGCCCTGCTTCACCGTCAGCCCGCCGAGGCCGACCGCACCGCCGTCGATGCCACTGCGCTGACTCACGGTCTGACTGTCCGTGCCGGACGACTCCGCCTTCAGCATGAGGCCGGTGCTGCCTGCGTGGTTCAGCGCGTCGATCGCCTTGCCCTGGGTACGGTCGAAACGGTCGCCGGCGTTCATCTTCGGCGCGTCGCCATCGCTCTTCTTGTCGCCGCCGATATTGACCGATGACAGGCCGACGTAGGCATCGACACGGGTCGCGCTTTCCTTCACCCGATCGGTACGGGTTTCCACCGTGAGCTTGCCGCCGATCTCGCCGCTCACACCGCCGCCGGCACGGATATTGGCTCCGGCCAGCGTGGCGTTGCCGGCCACGTTCAGTTCGGTGCCGCCGGTGGTCTGGATCAGTGCGTTCTGGTTGGTCAGGTTGTCCTTGTCGCGCAGATCGACGTCGGCGTTCGCGCTGAAGCCGAAGGACTTGCCACCACCGCCCGAGGCCGCCGCATTGCCGCCTGCCCCGGCGGCGTCGCCGGTGCCGCTGCCGACGTTGCGGCCACCGGATACCGACAGGCCGCCGGCGACGTTCTTGGTGTCCTCCTTCTCTGTGCTCTGCGCGGACTCCATCAGCAGATTGCCGCCCACATTCACCCGCGCGCTGCGGGCCGAAGCCTGGGTGCCTTCCAGCCGGGTGTCGCCACCGCTGGTGATGGACAGCTGACCGCCGGACTGCAGCGTGCCGCCGCGGCGGGTATCCGTGCTCTCGTTCTCGCGCACCCGCTCGAAATCGACCGATGCGCTGCCGCCGCCGTCCTTCGCCAGATTCATGCTCTTGCCGACGTTCAGGCCTGCCTGCACGCCCGCACCATCGACACGACCGGTGCGCGAGGTGCTGCTCGACAGCGCCTGGAAGTCGATGTCGCCGCCGGCGGCCAGCGCGATATCGCCACCGGCCCTCACGTTGGTGCCCTGCAGCGTCATGTCATTGCCGGCCGACAGCGACGTGGCGCCGCCGGACTGGATGTTCACCCCGCGGCCGCTGCGGCTGCTTTCCTGGCCGTCGCCGGTGCGGGCGTTGGCCGCCACGCTGCCGCCGACACAGGTGAGGTCGAGACAGGCGCTGACCGACACGGTGGCGCCACCGGACGTGCTGGACGACGACGCGCTGCGCGTGTCGTTGGCCTGATCCAGTTTCAGGTCGCCGCCGGCCGCCAGCGACACGCTGCTGCCGGCCTTGACGCCCGAGCCCTCCAGCCGCAGGTCCTTGTCGGTGCGGATGCTCACGTTGCGGCCGGCGTCGAAACCGCCGACCACCGCCTGCGACGACGCGGAGTTCTCCTTCTCGTTGGCGCCTGCCGCGGTCAGCGTAGCGCTGGCCTCGGACGCCGCATTCACCGCCACGGTCAGCGATGAGTTGGCGCTCGACGTATCGCTGGCTGCGCGCCGGGTGTTGGCCGCGGCGCGGTTCTCGTAGGACTGCGCCGCGATGTCGATGTCGCCGCCGGCGCTGTAGCGCGTGCCCTCCTCGACCACATCCTTGCTCGCGCGCACGCTGACGTTGCCGCCGGCACGGATCTGACTCACCACCGCGCTGCTGCTGCCCTCGCTGCCCGAGAAGCTGGAGCCGGAGCCGCCGATCACCACCTGCGACTGCGGCGACGAAATGTTCACCTGCCGGACGTCGCCGCTGGCGATGCCGGCAACGGTACCGCCGAGGCCCGTGGTCACGCCGGCGGATATGCCAGCCTCGTAGGTACGTCCGGTCTGGCTGCTCGACGTTTCGTTGCGTGCCGCGATGTCCTCGATGCGGTCGGCTTCGAAGCTGATGTCGCCCTTGGCATTGAACTGCGCGCCCTCGCGCTTCAGCGTGCCGCCCGCCGTCACCGAAATGCCGCCGGCCGAGGTGATGGAGCTGGTCTGCGCGGTGCGGCTGCTGTCCTCCGTCTGCAGCGTGCCGCCCTGGGTCTTCAGACCGCCCATCACGCCTTCGGTACTGGCGTCGGCCGAAATGCCGAAGCGGTGCTGTTCCGACGACGACCTCGACTGCGTGCTGTCGTAGGCGGCAATGATGTTCACGTCCTTGCCGGCGGAAATCAGCGCACCGTCCTCGCCCGCCTCGATGTCCGAGCCCTGCAGCGTGACCGAGCCCTTCGTGGCCAGCACCGCCACCCCCTTGCCGCCGACCCGGCTGCCGGCATTCGCGGTGCTGCTGCTTTCGAACGAGCTGGTGCTCTTTTCATAGCCGCTGAATCCCGACGCCGAGAACGGCGTGCCCTTGCGCGCATCCGAGGTGCTGTTGGACGTCGCTTCGGCGAAGAAGCCTTCGCGCTCACTGCTGCCGGACGCGCTGCTCTGCAGCGCGATGCTGCGGATGTTCACGTCGCCCTCGCGCGCACGCAGCGCGGCCACGCCCTCGCCGCCATCGATGTCGGAACCGAGCACGTTGACATTGCGACCGGCGTCCAGCAGCACGCCCTGCCCACCCATCACCCGCGCACCGCTTGCGGACTGCGTAGTCACCCTTTCGCTGTTCGCGGTACGGCTCAGCACGCCGCGACCCTCGGTGGCGTGTTCCATCCGGGTTTCCAGCACCAGCGCGCTCACGTTCACGTCGCGGCCGGCCACCAGCGCGGCGGCGCCATCGGCCACCACGTCGGCACCGGTGATGTTGATGTCCTGACTGGCGTTGAGCAGCAGGCTGCCACTGGCCACGATGCCGCCACGCGGGCCCGCTACCGTGTAGTAGTTGCGGCTGTCGCCGATGCGCTTGGTTTCGGTGATGTTGTTGATGTTGCCGGTGAGCGATTTCAGCGACACGTTGCCGCCGCCGATCAGGCCGCCGATATTGTTCAGATCGCCGCGCGACACCACCTGCAGCCGGGCATTCGCGTTGATCTCGCCGCCGCGGTTGGTGAAGCTGTCGGCAGTGATCATCGCGCGCTCGGCCAGCACCTGGCTGGTGCTGCCCGCGGCGCGGGTGGCGTCGGTCAGATAGACCACCGGCACCAGCACGGTCTTGCCGGCCACCTCGGTCGCCACCATCCACACGATGTCCTGCTTCAGCGAGGCGATCTGTTCGGCGGTCAGCGCGGTGCCGAGGTTGAGCTGCAGCCGCTTCGCCTCGGCCACCGCACTGTCCATCAGCATGGCCTGCTGTTCGTAGTCGCTGTAGGCGGTGCGCAGCAGTGCCGCGCCGGTCTGCGCCTGCACCTGCTCGCGTATGAGCCGCGCCTCGTAGGCGGCGTCGCCGAAACGCAGCAGGTAGTTCTCCGGCTGCAGGCCGAGCTGCGCCATCAGGTAGTCGGAACCCAGATAGGGGTTGTCGAAGGAAACGAGCAGCGGATTGGTTTCCACCAGATAGCCGGCGGACGGGTCGCTGGCCTGGACGTAGCGACCGTTGGCGCCGGTGGGCAGCTGCAGCGAGGACTGCGCCGGCCCGCTGGCCTGCACCTGCTGACGATCCGGCGCGTCGAGTCCGCGCGCGCCGATGGCGCCATCGATGACCGGCGACGCGGCGGAAATGCCGCCGCCGGTGCCGGTATTGGTGAAATTGCCCACGCTGGCGACCAGCGTGCGTGCCTTGACCGTACCGCTCACCCCGGGGCCGAAGGCGTCGCCGAGACGCACGAAACCCGTCCAGTCGGTATCGGTATAGCCGGTCAGGTAGGACGACTTGCCGAGCCAGTTCAGCTTGTCGCAGACGCTGCCAGCCAGTCCGTCGGTATGGCAGGTGTACTTGCGGATCACCTCCCTGCGATAGGTCTGGGTCGCCATTTCCAGCGACGTGTTGCTGAAGCTGCTGACCGCGGCATTGCTCAGCCCGGCGATGGTAAGCGTGTCGGTACTGCTGAGCAGGCCGGCTTCGTTGCGGCCGGCATCGGTGCGTATCGTCAGATCGCCGGACTCGACCGTGATCGACGGCGTGGCCGCGGCGACCGCGGCCGGGTCGCGCAGACGCTCCTCGTAACGATGCACGACATACCAGTCCTGCCTGACCTCGCCCAGGTCCTGCAGGAAATAGGCCTTCTGACCGGCGTAGTAGTCCTCCTGGTTGTTGTTGTACACCGGGAAGAAGCCGGAGTCCTGATTGGACCGGTCGCCGCGAAGGTCTGCGTTCCAGCCTATCTGGTCGTCGCGGTCCCAGCTTGCGCTCTCGCTCAGCGGACTGCCCGTTTCGACTGGACGGCGATAGAACACGGTGGCCGGATCGGCGTAGGCGTTGCCGGTGAAGCGGCAGTTGGCGAGCCGGTCCGGACAGATCTGCCAGGTTTCACCGATGAAGACGAAATCGGTCGCGGGCCGGGTCTCGAAGGCGTTGATGAAGCTGCCGACCTGGATCAGCAGATGCTGTCCCACCGCTTCCACCTTGCCGTGGTTGCGGAAGGTGCGGGTCGCGGCCGCCGCATCCAGCCCGCCGATCAGCGACTGGTTGTCGGCGGTGCCGGCCCGCGCGCTACCCATCAGCAGCGTGGCGCCTGCGCCATTGACGATGAGGGCGCTGCTGCCGCCGGTCAGCGTCATGTTGCCGGAGCTGTACATCAGCCCGTCGTTGCGCAGCGTCGCACTGTCGCCCACCGTGACGGACAGCCGGTCCGAGCCGCCGACGAAACCGGCCGCGGTATTGGTGAAGCTGCCGTAGGTCGAGATGGCGAGGCTGGAGCCGGCTGCCGGATCGCCCACCTCGGCATTGCTGATGCGACCGGAATTGACGAAATCACCGTAGATGTCGAGCTGGGTGCGGGCGCTGCCGGTCAGCGTGCCGGCGAACTGGGTGCAGTCGGCGCTGAAGATGCCGGTCGAGCAGAGCTGGTTCAGCCGGAGCGTGGACTGGCCACTGCCGCCACGGAACACCGCGCCGCTCTGGATATCCAGTCGGGCCAGTTCGAGATTGAAGGCGTTGGCGATCCAGGTTGCGCCGGCGTCCAGATAGATTTCGAAGGCGCTGCCCGAATTGAAGTCGTCGCGCTCCGCGCGCACCGTGCCGCCGACGTCCAGCCGCGATCCGTTGGCGAAGCGCAGGAAGGTCATGCCGCGCCCGGCGGCGCGCTGCACGAACTGCAGGTCGCCGCCGACCGCCACGGCGCCGGCGAAGATTTCGTCCTGACCCAGTTCGGTGAAGCGCAGCACCGCGTTGCCGCCGGCACCCAGCGCGTAGTTCTGCACGCCCGCGGTCGAGTCGTGGGGCGCCAGCACCAGCCGGCGCGCCGCATCGGCCAGCAGATCGCCGTCGCTCACTGCGACGCCGTTGCGCGCCACCGTGAGGTCGCGCCCGGCGGACAGGGTGATAGCTCCGCCGGATGACAGCAGCACGCCGTCGCTGTCCGGGTCGGCCGATCCGCCCAGCACCAGGTCGCGGCCTGCGCTGACGCTCAGGCTGGCGCCGGCGTCGTAGCGCTGACCGGCGGCGAGCACCAGATCCTGGCCGGCGGACAGGGCCATCGCCCGACCGGCCACGCGCAGACCCGCTGCCGAGTCGTTGAATACGCTGCGGCCAGTCAGTGCGGCGTCCCGCTCGGCATAGACGGTACCGCCCAACAGGATCAGGCTGTCAGCGGCCAGCGCAATGTCGTTGACGCCATACAGGAGCGCATCGGCCCCCAGCGTGAGCGTGGACAGCGCATCGGCATCGACCACCCCCGCCACGGTTTCGCCGGCGAAATCCAGCGTCTGCGCGCGCAGCCGTGCGATATCGCCGGCCGACCACTGCGCGCCGGCCTGCTGCGTTGCAGCGGTCGCCGCGACCGTCAGATCGCGGTCGGCATACAGCCAGGACGCGGTGCGTCCGGTCAGCGAGGCGGTGTCGATGCGGATATCCCGGCCGGCCTCGACGCCGCCGTACAGCGTGATCGCCGTACCGGCGGACAGGCTCACGTCCCGGCCGGCCGCAACACCGGCTTCACTGCTGGCGGCAAGCGTCAGCGTGTCGTCCGCCGCGACGGTCACGTCATTCACTGCGCGCAGGCGTGACGCCGACAGGTCCACGGTCGCTGCGCCCAGCGCGAGTGCGCTGCCGCTGCCGCGACTGGTGAGCTGGACCTGACCAAGCCGCAGCGCATCACCGGCCTGCAGCGCAAGACCGGCACCCGCGTCCCAGCGCGCCGCATCCAGCGTGGCCGACCCCGCAACCGTTACCCGGATGTCACCGCCGCTGTAGCGGTCGGCGTCGTTCCCGCCGGCATCGTCCAGTTGCGTGCCGCTCAGCGCCATCGACGCCTCGCCGCCCAGCAGACCGTCGTCAAGTTCAAGCGCGTCGTCGCTGGCGATGTCCAGCGCGCGACCGGCGAACACGAAGGCGTCGCTGCCACTGGCGCCGCTGCGCCCGGTCGTCACCGGCCCGGCCGCCTGCGCCGCGATGTCGCGCGTAGCGCTGATGCGGCCGCTCAGCGTGAGGCGGCCGGCGGCGTCGATCACCACGTCATCCACGGTGGCGGCCATGTCGCCACGCGCTGTCACGCCGACACCGCGTTCGGTGGACATGAGGCGGATGCGGTTGGCGTACATGCCGCCGAGCGCGGCGACGTCGATCGATACGGTGGGCGGCACGTCCGACGACACGGAACCGTTGACGGTGGTGACGCGGCCGGCATAGGTCTGGTCGAAGCGGCCAGTGGTGGCCGCCAGCGCCTGCGCCCAGATCGGGCCATCCACCCGCAGCGAACGGGTGAGCAGGTCGAAATAGGCCGCCTCGCTGGCGTCCAGGCCGTCGGCGCCGACCAGGATGTCGCCCTGGCGCACCTCGAAGCCGCCCAGTCGCCCGTCCTGTTCGAAGCTGGGCAGACCGGTGCTCAGCGTCACCCGCGGCGTGTTGATGAAGCCGCAGCCATTGCAGGTGATGCCGTACGGATTGGCGATCACCAGCTCGGCGGCGCGACCGTGGATTTCGATGTAGCCGTTCAGCTGCGAGCGGTTGGCCGATACCACCTCGTTCAGGATGACGGTGGCTGCACGGCCCTGCAGGTTGGCGTTCTCGCGCACGGTGCCTGCCAGCAGCGAACGCTGCACCTCGGTCGAGTTGTTCAGGATGAGGCCCTGACGGTTGACGTCGAAGCTCTGGTAGCGGTTGTGCGACACGCCAGCTGCGTTGGCGCGCGCGATGTTGACCAGCGGCACGCCGTTCGGCGTCAGCTCGACCTGGGTACGGTTGTCCGCCGCCACCGGCGGTGCGGAAAAGGCCGGTACCGAGGGCAGGCTCATCACCAGTATCAGCACGCGGGCGATCGTGCGGCGGGCGGGCGTAACGGCGGCAGAGGGGGTGAGTGTGCGGATCATGATCAGAAATCCACCGAAACACGGAAATGGGCGTAGCTGTCGTGGCTGCCGAGCCGGCTGGGCAGCACGGTGGGCGCCGACAGGGCGAGCTGGGCGGCCAGCGGGCCGCGATTGACACCGACGCCGACCGTGACGCCGGCCAGCGTGCCGCCGTCGCCGACCGCGTCGGCGCGAATGTGGCCGATGTC
Organism: Methyloversatilis sp.; assembly: GCF_965284615.1. Classification (GTDB taxonomy): domain Bacteria; phylum Pseudomonadota; class Gammaproteobacteria; order Burkholderiales; family Rhodocyclaceae; genus Methyloversatilis. The sequence continues at coordinate 1,221,795 of NZ_OZ260098.1, read as the reverse complement.
CCAGCCGACGAAGGGGCGCAGCCGGGTGTCACCGAACTGCAGCGGGAGTGCGGCCTCGTTGCGCAGCCACCAGCCGGAATCGCCGGCGATGCTGTAGCGGCGGAAACCGCGCACCGAGAACGGGCCGCCGATGAAGAACTGTTCGGTGCCGTACAGCGTGTCGGTGGCGCGCTGGGCCGACAGCGAGGACGACAGCGACAGCGTCTGCCGGCCGACCGGCAGCGAGGCCGAGGCCGAGGCATTCAGCACGATCTTGTCGAACTGTGCACGCGGCGCATCGCTGTCCTGTGCCGCCGCATCCTTCAGCGCGCCGAAGGCGTCCAGGCCCTGCACCCAGGCGATGTCGCCGGACAGCAGCAGGCCCGCGACCACGGTGGACGCCGACACGCCGAGGTCCAGCGTGGCGAGCTGGCGCGAACTGGCGGCGATGCGGCTGCCGTTGAGCGCGTTGCGCGCATCCTTGAACGCAAGATTGCCGAAGGCCGACAGCTTGCTGTTGCGGTCACGGAACAGCACACGGTCCGCGCGCAGGCCGTAGGTGGTCGAGGTGCCCGAGGTATTGAAGGTGGTGACCGCGCCACGCACCCGGCTTGCGTAGTCGAACTCGCTGACCGTGCCGGTGAAGGTCCAGTAGCCCCAGGGAATCGAGTACAGCATGGACACCGACTGCGACAGCCGGTCGTCGTGATCGGCGTCGGTGTTGAGCCGGCCGGACAGGTTCAGGAAATCGTTGAGACCCAGCGGGTTGTCCACGGCCAGCGCGGCGGAGGCCAGCTCGCGCCCGGTCAACTGCGAACCGGTGTTGTCCGCCGCCAGATTGACCGACCAGCGCTTGCGCGGCCGGTTGCGCACGACGATGGTCGAGGCGCCGGCCACGCCGCCCGGTTCGATGTCCATCGTTGCGCTGTTCGAACGCAGCCGGTTGATCTGGTCCAGTCCCTGTTCGATGTCGCGCAGATTGAATACGCGGCCGCTCAGGCCCGGAAAGGCGGTACCCAGATGCACGCCCTCGCCGTCCAGCCTGAACTGTTCGATCAGGCCCTCCAGCACCAGCAGCTTCAGCGTGCCGGAGCCCAGATCCTGTTCCGGCAGATACACCCGCGTGGTGGTGTAGCCGCGCACCACATAGTGATTGGTGATCGCCTGCATCACCGCGTTGATCTGCGCCAGGCTGATGCAGTCGCCGATACCGGCCGCGGTCAGTCGGGCACGGTCGGCCTCGTCCAGCAGCGTGGCGCCGTCGAGCTGCACGCTGCGTATCGCGAAGCAGCCCCCGGCGGCAGCCGGCCGAGCCGGCTCCGGCTGCAGATCGGCGCCTTCGCTGCGCGGCCGGCGACGCTCCAGGTCTTCGCGCTCGCGCGCCTGGCGCTGCTGCTCCTCCAGCAGCAGGCGCTGCGATTCACGGATGGCGCGATCGACATCCGCCTGCTGCGCGAACGCGGCAGACGACAGCAGCAGGATCAGAACGGCGGAGGCGGAGCGGGCGATGCGCAACATGGAAACGGTCTGTCGGGGGATGACCGATTCTGGCGATTGCGCCGGACGAAAAAATCGTACACCTGTAGCACTGCAGCCCGCACACCGGTACCGACCGCATCGCGTGCGTGGCGCGCGTCACGCCGCCGGTTCGAGCAGATAGTCCAGCAAGGCGGCCAACCGGTGCGCCGGCGTCGGCTTCTGCAGCAGCGCGAAGCCGGCCGCCCTCGCCTCGCGCGTCCGCGCCGGGTCGGTGTCGCCGGTGATCAGTGCGGCCGGTATGTCGCACCGGTGATGCGCGCGCAGTGCGGCGATGGCGTCGATGCCGGTGTGGCCGCCATGCAGCCTGAAGTCGGCCAGGATGGCATCCGGTGCCGGGCCGTCCAGCGCAATGGCGGCGGCGGCGCTTTCCGCAAGCATCACGCCGACACCCCAGGACCGCATCAGCGCGCCCAGCGCCTCGCGGATGTCCGCCTCGTTGTCGATCACCAGCACGCGACGACCGCTCAGCCTCTGCGCGGCGGTCACCGCCACCACCGGCAGCACCGGCGGCGGCGCTTCGCCGCGCGGCAGCGTGATCGAGAACACCGATCCGCGGCCCGGCTGTGACCGCACGCTCACCGGATGCGACAGTGCGCGCGCCAGTCCGTTGACAATGGACAGGCCGAGGCCCAGCCCCTTGCGCCGGTCGCGCTCCGGATTGGCAAGCTGGTAGAACTCCTTGAACACGTCGCCGAGGCTGGCCGCCGGAATGCCGATGCCGCTGTCGCGCACCTCGACCACCAGGCTGTCGCCCCGTCTGCGGCAGGCCACCAGCACGCCGCCCTTTTCCGTATAGCGCAACGCATTGCCGACCAGATTGCGCAGGATGTGCTCGAACAGCGCCGCATCGGTCACGCCGTGGAGCGGTGTCGGCCGGAAGCGCAGCGCCAGTCCGCGCTCGGCGGCGATCGGCGCAAATTCGCTCTGCAGCCGGGCGAAACAGGCGGTGAGTGGCACCGATGCGCACTGCGGGCTGAGCGCGCCGGTTTCGATGCGCGCGTAGTCGAGCAGATTGTCGAGCAGCAGACCCATGTTGTCGGCCGCTTCGCGCATGCGGCCATTGAGCTGCTGCATCGCCGCCGCGTCCTGATGATGCGCCTGGGCGTCGATGAACAGAGACAGCGCCTGCAACGGCTGGCGCAGATCATGGCTGGCTGCAGCCAGGAAGCGGGTCTTGGCCGCGTTCGCCTGTTCCGCCTGTTCGCGCGCGGCAGTGGCCTGTTCGCGTTGCGCCGACACCTCGCGCAGCAGTTCGAGGTTCTCGAAACGGAGCAGGATGGCAGCGCGGATCGAGCGGTTGTTCAGCCAGGCGAAGATGAGGCAGATGACGACGAAGCCGATGGAAATGAGCGCAAAGCCGCGCATGAAACCGTCGTCCGACTGCAGGCAGCGGAATGCGATCGGCAGGATGGCGGGCAGCGCAAACACCGCGTACGCCGGGTAATAGACCGACAGCGAGGACACCGACGCCGACACCAGTCCGGCCAGCACCACGCCCACCGAGGCCATCTGCAAGGGGTCCGGCCCGGAGAACAGCCCGCCCATGACGCCCCAGAGCAGACCCGACAGACCGGCACCTGCCGCGAAGGCGTTGGCCCATCGCGCCGGATGCACAATCTGCCCGCGCTGCCGGCGCCACAGGCCGACCAATGCCATGCGGCCGGCGGTCAGCAGCGCCAGCACCCCCAGCCAGGCGACGAAGGGCGCGCGCTCGACCTGGTCCCACACCATCAGGGCCAGACCGGAGGCCGCCAGTGCGTTGCCGGCGTAGATGGACGGCGCGTGCCGGTAGAGCAGTTCGACCTGTTCGGCGAGCAGCCGGCTGCGGCTTGACGCATCCGACGGCTGCGCCACCGCCATCAGATCAGGCCCTTGTCGCGCGCGGCACTGACCGCCGCCGTGCGGGTGTCCACATCCAGCGCGTGCAGGATGGCCGACACGTGCGAACGCACGGTGAACTCGCTGCTGCCCAGCTGCTGCGCGATCTGCTTGTTGGTCAGACCCTCGCGCATCAGACGCAGCACGTCCATCTGGCGCGGCGTCAGCACCACTTCAAGGGCGCCGGACGGGCGGCCGGCGACCACCGGATTGACCGGCTGTCGCATCAGCGCCTGTTCGATTGCATCGCGCATGACAGCGAAGCTGACCGATTTCGGCAGATAGCCACGGGCGCCCGCGGCGATCGCCTCATCGATCAGTGCCGGCGTATAGGTGGCGGACACCACCATCACCGGACTGCTCGGAAAGCGCTGCCGGAAGGCGCGTATGCCGCGCAGACCGTTCATGCCAGGCAGTGTGTGGTCGAGCAGGATGAGGTCGAATCCGGCTGCTTCGTCGTCGAGTGCCAGCCCGGCTTCGCAGCTGTTGACCTCGGTGACGGTCAATCCAGCATCCAGACTTTGCAGCAGCGTTCGCAGTCCCTCGCGGAACAGCGCGTGGTCATCAACGATGAGGAAGTGCATCGGTCCTGGGGGAAGGCGTTTGTTGTTCTGGGTCTGTCGGGCCGGATTGTAACGGCCGGACTCCCGAGACAACGCAGCGGCGCGTGCGTTCTCCGCGCCGGCCGCGGCGCTTCACAGGAAGCGGTCGAGGATGCGCCGGCTGGCCCGGTCGAGCGCCTTCATGTCGGCGACTTCGTAGTGGATGCCGTGGCTGTCGGTGATCAGCAGCCGCGCGCCGCCCAGGCGGCGGATGTCGTCCTCGCTGCGCAGCGTGAAGCGGGTGGCGCCGCGGTCGGTCACGATGTCCCAGTCGCAGGGCGTCGAGAAGCTGGATACGCCGGTGATGCTGCGGATGCGCGGCATGAATTCGCGGCGCGACAGTTCCTCGTCGAGCAATGCGCGGCTGGCGGCGTCGAGCGCATCGGGCGCATCGAGCCAGGCCAGTTCGTGGCCGTCGGCCGACATCAGCGCCACACCCTCGCCCGGCGCCGACAGCGGGAAGGCGCGCACCGGCTGCACGCCAGCGTGGCGCTGGCCGGTCGCATCGACGAAAACCAGCAGGCCGTGTGCGTCGCGTTCGAGCGAAATCGTCATGCCAGCGCTCCTTCCGCGGCGTCGGCTTCGGCCAGCCGCTGCTGCGCCATGTAAAGCCGGTAGTAGTGTCCTTCACGCGCCATCAGTTCGTCGTGCGGACCGACTTCGACGATCTGCCCGCGGTCGAGCACGACCAGGCGGTCGGCCTTGCGCAAGGTGCTCAGGCGGTGGGCGATGGCCAGCGTGGTACGGCCCTCGACCAGATTGTCGAGCGCGCGCTGGATTTCCTTCTCGGTCGCGGTATCGACCGACGAGGTCGCCTCGTCGAGTATCAGGATGCGCGGATCGATCAGCAGCGCGCGCGCGATCGAGATGCGCTGTCGCTCGCCGCCCGAGAGGGTCTGTCCGCGCTCGCCCACCATCGAGTCATAGCCGTGCGGCAGGCGCAGGATGAATTCGTGCGCGTGCGCCGCGCGCGCCGCCGCGATGATTTCGGCGCGCGTGGCGTCCGGCTTGCCGTAGGCGATGTTGTCGGCGATGGTGCCGAAGAACAGGAAAGGCTCCTGCAGCACCAGGCCGATGTGGCGCCGGTACTCGGCCACCGGCAGCGCGCGGATGTCGGTGCCGTCGATGCGTATGCTGCCGCCGGACACGTCGTAGAAGCGGTTGATGAGGTTCACCAGCGTGCTCTTGCCGGAGCCGCTGTGCCCGACCAGGCCGATGAATTCGCCCGGCGCGATGTCGAGATCGACGCCGCGCAGCACGGCGCGGTTGCCGTAGCGGAAAGCGACGCCGCGCAGTTCGATGCGGCCCTGCACCCGTTCGAGGTGCACCGGCCGCGCCGGCTCGGGCACGCTGGAGCCGTGGTCCAGGATATCGAAGATGCGCTTGGCACCGGCCGCCGCCTTCTGCGTCACCGACACGATGCGGCTCATCGAATCGAGGCGCAGGTAGAAGCGGCTGATGTAGGCAATGAAGGCGGTCAGCACGCCCACCGTGATGTGGTCGCGCCCCACCTGCCAGATGCCGAAGCCCCAGACGAACAGCAGGCCGACCTCGGTCAGCAGCGTCACCGTCGGGCCGAACAGCGACCACACGCGGTTCACCCGGTCATTGGTTTCGAGGTTGCGCCGGTTGGCGGCAGCAAAGCGGGCCGATTCGCGCTTCTCCTGCGCGAAGGCCTTGACCACGCGGATGCCCGGAATGGTGTCGGCCAGCACATTGGTCACCTCGCCCCAGATGCGGTCCACCTTCTCGAAGCCGGTGCGCAGCCGGTCGCGCACCGTGTGGATCATCCAGGCGATCACCGGCAGTGGCAGCAGCGTCACCAGCGCCAGCCAGGGGTTGATCGAGAACAGCACGACGGCAGTCATGAACAGCATCAGCACGTCGGTCGCGAAGTCGAGCAGGTGCAGCGACAGGAACACGTTGATGCGGTCGGTTTCGGCGCCGATGCGCGCCATCAGGTCGCCGGTGCGCTTGCCGCCGAAATACTCCAGCGACTGGCCCATAAGGTGGTCGAAGGTGGTGGTGCGCAGGTCGGCACCGATACGCTCGGACACACGCGCCAATATATATGTGCGCGCCCAGCCCAGCGCCCAGCCCAGCAGCGCGGCGCCGAGCAGCCCGGCCAGGTAGGGCCACACCGCCGCCGCCGTGATCGGCGTGCCGGTCTGGTGCGGAATGAGCACCTTGTCCATCAGCGGGATGGTCAGGTAGGGCGGCACCAGGTTGGCAGCGGTGGACGCCAGCGTCAGCAGGAAGCCGGCGAACAGCCGCCCGCGGTAGGGCCGGGCGAAACGCCACAGCCGCAGCAGCGCCCAGGTCGAGGGCGGGCGCGTCGTGCTGCGTTCGCACAGCGGACACTCGTCGTCGTCCGGCGGCAGCGGCGCCTTGCAGCGCGGGCACAGGCCGTCCTCGTCCTCGACCACGTGGTCGGGATGGGCCAGCCGCTCGATCTGTCGTGCGTGCTGGTCGGCCAGCCGCAGCGCTTCGGTGTTCAGCGCCAGCGTGTAGCGCCAACCGGCGAGGCGACGTTCGCTGTCGTGCAGCGCCAGCGTGCCGACGCCGGCGTGGTCGTGGTGCTGGAAGTGCTGGCCCACGGCCAGCGGCCAGCTGCGCCACTGCTCACCGGCGCAGGCCAGCAGCCGGCGGTCGGTCAGCACCAGCAGATTCGTTGCGAAATGCAGCGTCTCGTCGAGATCGGTCTGCAACCAAACCTGAACCGCCTCACCCGGCTGCAGTTGCGCCGTCAGCCCGCTGCGCCACGCCTGCGGCAGGTCGTCGGGGAGCAGGCGGTCGTCGGTGGCGCGGGTCATCGGGGCGGTTTCGGGCGGCAAGAGTGCGGAAAGGAACGCATGAGGCGGGGCCGGCGACGAGCACGCGCTCGACGACACGAGGCCCGGCGAGGCGGCGGAGTATAGCGCCGCCGACAGGGCCGGAACACGTCGCCGATGCAGGTTCAAAAATAGATGAAAAAGCTGTGAACCAAAGCGCAAAGACGCCGTTAAGCCGATGTTTTCAACAACCTCGGGGCTCCGGACCACCACCGACCCCGCACGATGAGTAAACGCTCGATCGAAATCCTGCGCACCCTCGAACTGCGCGGCCCCAACATCTGGACCTATGTTCCGGCGCTCGAAGTCTGGATAGACATCGGCGAACTCGAAGACTCCCCCTCGAACACCATTCCCGGCTTCGTCGATCGTCTGATCGACTGGCTGCCCGCCCTGCACGAACACACGTGCAGCTACGAAGAGCGCGGCGGTTTCGTGCGCCGGCTGCGCGAGGGCACGTGGCCCGGCCACATCCTTGAACACGTGACGCTGGAACTGCAGAACCAGGCCGGCATGAAGGGCAATTTCGGCAAGGCGCGCGAAACGTCCGAACGTGGCGTGTACAAGGTGGTGGTCATTTCCGGCAATCACACGGTCAGCCGCGCCGCGATACTCGCCGCCCGCGAGCTGGTGCTGTCGGCAATGGACGACCGCCCGTTCGACGTCAAGGCCGCCATTTCGGAACTGCGCGATCTGGTTGACGAACACTGCCTCGGCCCGAGCACCGGCTGCATCGTCGAGGCGGCGCAGGACCGCCGCATCCCGTCCATCCGCCTGAACGACGGCAACCTCGTGCAGCTGGGCTACGGCCGCAAGCTGCGCCGCATCTGGACCGCCGAAACCGACCGCACCTCGGCCATCGCCGAAGGCATTTCGCGCGACAAGGACCTGACCAAGCGTCTGCTCGCCGGCTGCGGCGTGCCGGTGCCGGAAGGCCGCGAAGTCAGCGACGCCGACGACGCCTGGGCGGCGGCCGAGGACATCGGCGTGCCGGTGGTCGTCAAGCCAGCCAACGCCAATCATGGCCGCGGGGTGTCGGCCGAACTGACCAAGCGCGAAGAAGTCGCCACCGCCTACGAACTGGCGCGCCGCTACAGCAAGTACGTGCTGGTCGAACGCTTCATCCCAGGCAACGAACACCGCCTGCTGGTGGTCGGCAAGCAGATGGTCGCGGCGGTCGCTGGCGAAACGGTCTGGATCACCGGCGACGGGCGATCCACCGTCCGCCAGCTGCTCGACAGCCAGATCAACATCGATCCGCGCCGCGGACCGGAGCAGGAATTTCCGCTCGACCTGCTGATTCCGGAACGCGACGCCAAGCTGCGCTTCGAACTGGAGCGCCAGGGCTACAGCGCCGACGCGGTGCCGGCCGACGGCGCCCGCGTGCTGGTGCAGCGCAACGGCAACATCGCCTACGACGTGACCGACCAGGTCCATCCGGACACCGCCCGCCTGGTGGCGCTGGCCGCCCGCGTGGTCGGCCTCGACATCGCCGGCATCGATCTGGTGGTCGAGGACATCCGTCGCCCGCTGCGCGAACAGGGCGGCGCCATCGTCGAAGTGAACGCCGGCCCCGGCCTGCTGATGCACCTGAAGCCGGCCATCGGCGCGCCGCGTCCGGTCGGCCGCGCCATCGTCGATCACCTGTTCGCCACCGCCGACGACGGCCGCATTCCGGTCATCGGCGTCAGCGGCACACGCGGCAAGACCACGGTCGCCCGGCTGATCGCGCACCTGATGCGCTTTTCCGGCCAGCGCGTCGGCCTCGCCTGCAGCGACGGCCTCTACCTCGACAGCCGCCGCCTCGAAGACGGCGACGCCGCCCGCTTCGAACCGTCGCAGCGCGTGCTGATGAATCCTGGTGCCGAAGTGGCGGTGATCGAGAACAGCTTCGAAACCATCTTGAAGGAAGGTCTGGCCTACGACCGCTGCCAGGTCGGCGTGCTCACCCGCATCGATCCGGAAGCGCATTTCGGCGACTACTACATCGACTCGTCCGACCGCGTGTTCAACGTGCTGCGCAGCCAGATCGACGTCGTGCTGCGCCGCGGCACCGGCGTACTGAACGCCGACGACCCGCTGCAGGCCGACATGGCCGATCTGTGCGACGGCGAGGTGATCTGGTACAGCACGCACGCCGACAACGGCATCGTCGCCAGCCACGTGCAGTCCGGCGGCCGTGCGGTCATCGTGCGCGACGGCCAGATCCGTCTGCTCGAAGCCGAGCGCACCGAAGTGCTGTGTCCGCTCGCCAGCCTGCCGCTGACCGACGGCGAACCGCTGCACGCGACCGAAAACCTGCTCGCCGCGCTGGCGGCGGCGTGGTCGCTCGGCCTGTCGCCGGCCGCGTTGCGCACCGGCGCCGAAACCTTCGATCCCCCGGTGCCCGTCGCGGTACCGGCCTGAAACACCGCCCGAACGCTTTCATGGACATCACCCGCCTGCGCGCCCTCCGCGGCCCCAATCTGTGGAGCCGCCACACCTGTATCGAAGCCATCGTGTCGTGCTCTGGCGAACACTGTTCGCTGGACGCGATGCCCGGTTTCGCCGAGCGTTTGCGCGCCCTTTTCCCCGGCATCCGGCCGCTGCGCCCGACCACCCGAAGCGGGCCGCTGGCGATGGCCGACGCGCTCGAACTGGCCGCGCTCGGCCTGCAGGCCAGCGCCGGCTGTCCGGTCACCTTCAGCTGCACGATGCAGACGGTGGACGCCGGCGTCTATCAGGTCGTCGTCGAATACACCGAAGAGGCGGTCGGCCGTCTCGCCTTCGAACTGGCCGAACAGCTGTGCCGTGCCGCCGCCACCGGCGGCAGCTTCGACCTCGCCGGCGCGCTGCACCAGCTGCGCGAGCTGGACGAGGACATCCGCCTCGGCCCCAGCACCGGCGCCATCGTCGAAGCGGCCGTCGCGCGCGGAATCCCGTTCCGCCGGCTGACCGACGGCTCGCTGGTGCAGCTCGGCTGGGGCAGCCGGCAGCGTCGCATCCAGGCGGCCGAGACCGACCGCACCAGCGCGGTCGCCGAATCGATCGCCCAGGACAAGGAACTGACCAAGGCGCTGCTGCACGCCGCCGGCGTGCCGGTACCGCTCGGCCGCACGGTGAGCGACGTTGACGAGGCGTGGGCCGCCGCGCTCGAAGTCGGTCTGCCGGTCGTCGTGAAGCCGCGCGACGGCAACCAGGGCAAGGGCGTGACGGTGAACATCGTCAGCCGCGAGCACATGGACATCGCGTTCAACGCCGCCTACGAAATCAGCCGCGAAGTGATGGTCGAGCGCTTCATTCCGGGCGCCGACTACCGCTTCCTGGTGGTCGGTGACCGCGTGGTCGCCGCCGCCCGCCGCGAACCGCCGCAGGTGATCGGCGACGGCAGCCGCACGGTGCGCGAACTGGTCGACGAGGTGAACGCCGACCCGCGCCGCGGCGACGGCCACGCCACTTCGCTGACCAAGATGCGCATCGACGACATCGCACTCGCTCGCCTGGCCGTCCAGGGCCATTCACCGGACAGCGTGCCGGCGCTGGGCGAACGCGTCGTGCTGCGCAACAACGCCAACCTGTCACCGGCGGCAGCGCCACCGACGTGACCGACGACGTGCACCCGGAACTGGCGGCGCGCGCGGTCGAGGCGGCGCGCACGATAGGGCTGGACATCGCCGGTGTCAACATCGTCTGCCGCACCGTGCTCAAGCCGCTGGAGGAACAGGGCGGCGGCATCGTCGAAGTGAATGCCGCCCCCGGCCTGCGCATGCACCTGGCGCCCTCCTTCGGCAAGGGTCGGGCGGTCGGCGAAGCCATCGTGTTCACCATGTTCGGCCCCGGCGACGACGCGCGCATTCCGCTGGTCGCCGTCGCCGGCACCAACGGCAAGACGACGACGGTGCGGCTGATCGCCCACCTGATGGCACAGACCGGCCTGCGCGTCGGCATGACCACCACCGACGGCGTGTTCGTCGGCAACGAATGCATCGATACCGGCGACTGCAGCGGCCCGAAGAGCGCGCGCAACGTGCTGGCCCACCCGGACGTCGATGGCGCGGTGCTCGAAACCGCGCGCGGCGGCGTGCTGCGCGAAGGTCTGGGTTTCGACCGCTGTCACGTGGCGGTGGTCACCAATATCGGCAGCGGCGACCACCTCGGCCTCGCCTATATCAATACCGTCGAGGACCTGGCGGTGGTGAAGCGGGTGATCGTGCAGAACGTCGCGCCCAAGGGCATGGCGGTGCTGAACGCCGCCGACCCGGTGGTGGCGGCGATGGCCGAGCACTGCCCCGGCTCGATCACCTTTTTCGCGCAGGACCGCACGCACCCGGTCATCGCCACCCACCGCGCCCGCGGCCGCCGCGTCATCTACGTGGACGACGGCGCGCTGGTGGCCGCCGAAGGCAGCAGCGCGGTGCGCATTCCGCTGTCGCAGGTGCCACTGACCCGTGGCGGCAAGCTGGGTTTCCAGGTCGAGAACGCGATGGCGGCGCTCGGCGCGGCCTGGGCGCTCGGTTTCGACTGGTCGTCCATCCGCGCCGCACTTGCCAGCTTCGTGTCGGACGCGGCGACCGCGCCGGGCCGCTTCAATGTATTCGACTACAAGGGCGCGACGCTGATCGCCGACTACGGCCACAATCCGGACGCCATCAGCGCGCTGGTGCAGGCCATCGACGCGCTGCCGGCGAAACGCCGCAGCGTGGTCATCAGCGGCGCCGGCGACCGCCGCGACGAGGACATCCGCAAGCAGACGCAGATCCTCGGTGCCGCCTTCGACAGCGTGGTGCTTTACCAGGACCAGTGCCAGCGCGGACGCAAGGACGGCGAGGTGATCGCGCTGCTGCGTGAAGGTCTGGAGGGCGCGAGCCGTACGCGCGAGGTGTGCGACATCAATGGCGAATTCGTCGCCATCGACCACGCGCTCGAACGGCTGCAAAGCGGCGATCTGTGTCTGATCCTGATCGATCAGGTCGAGGAGGCGCTGGCCCACATCGGCCGGCGCGTCGCTGAAAGTTCAACCGGCTGACACGGCCTGCTGCGCGAGCACGCCGCGCAGCGCGTCTTCGCAGCTGGTCATCCAGGCATAGATGGCGTCGATCGCCGCGGTGGCTTCGGCGAAGTACAGCTCCGCGGTCATCCGGTCGGTCGCGCCGAGCAGGTCGCTGCGCAGCAGACCGAGCAGACGCACGATGCGCTCGGTGGCCGGCAGCGCGCCCGGCAGACGGGGCGTGTCGGCGATCGCCTGGTGCATCAGCGACTCGGCGCGCGACGCGAGGTACCTCAGACGCATGCGTTCGGCCGCCGTACAGACGCCGCGGGCCGCGGCCGCGCTGCCGACCGCCCTCGCCTGACCCAGCTGCTCGCCCAGCGCCGGCAGCGTGCTGATCCAGGTGCGCAGCAGGCCGCTGCCTGACGACGCGGCAAGCGGTGCGATACGGCGATTGCCGACCGCGGCCAGCCAGCCCAGCACGTGCGACACCAGCAGGCTGTGCCGCGTCAGATTGTCGTCGGCACCGATCGCAGCCGGACTGCCGTCCAGCGCGGCACACAACTCCTTCCACTGCGCGTCGAGCAGCGCCAGTTCGTACGGCGTGATGCACGGCCCCTCCAGCGCCATCTCGGCGCGTGCGGTCGTCTCCAGCGCTTCGATGTCGTGCTGCACGGCACGCCGCCGGGCGCGCATCGGCGATTCGAACAAGGCGTCGCCGGCCAGCCAGGCGGTACTCATGCCGCGGTGCTGCTGCAGCGAGTGGACAAGCTGCAGCAGGCGCTCGCAATCGACGAAGGCGCGCTGCGCGTCGTCTCCCGGCGAGCGGTCGCCCGCGCGCTCCGGGCGCATGAACACCAGCGCCAGCGCGATGGCCAGCGCCAGCAACACCATGACGAGGGGCACGCTCAGCAAGGCGGGTGATCCCGGGTGAATAAGGCGGACAGGAGTGCGCTCATGACGCGACACGAGCAATTCGCGCGCCAAGCATCGGCGGCCTCACGCCGACGGCGGGGCTTCAAGACCTCCGACGATGAAAGGCACCAGTGCGCGCAGCAGGCTTTCGGGGTCGTTGCGGGCGGCCGGTGAGCAGCGGCCGAGCAGATGCATCACGTCGCGCCCGGCCATCACGTAGGCCACGATGCCGACGAAGAAGTACATGCGGCGCAGCAGTTCGTCCTCGGGCAGCGCCGGCAGCGCGCGCATCAGCGCCTTGCGGTACCAGTCCATGATGCGGACGTACTCTTCAGGGATGAAATCGTCGCCCGGCTCAAAGTAGGCGCGGCCGATCAGCTGCTTGAACACGGCGCCGGACACCGTGTCCTTGCGCGACAGGCGCAGCGTCGATTCGACGAAGGTTTCGACGATGCGGGTGACGCTTAGCGGCGCCTCGACCGCCTCGCGTTCGAGCTTGGCGAGATAACCGGACCGGGTGCCGTCGGCCCCGAGCACGCGCTGATACACGCTTTCCATCAGGTCACGCTTGGACCCGAAGTGGTAATTGATCGACGCCAGCGGCACACCGGCCGCCGACGCGATCATGCGCATCGAGGTCGCCGCATAGCCCTGTTCGGTGAAGAGCTTCTCGGCCGCCGCGAAAATGCGTTCCTTCGCATCGCCTCGCGTACGCGCTTCGGCAGTTCGGTCAGATTTCAGGGTTTCGTTCGGCACGGCGCGTCATTTCCTGGGACACAGTCTGACTGTAGCACCGGCCGCACAGCGACGGTGCGCGCATGCACCCGTCGCGGGCATGGCGGGCCACCGCAACGCCCGCGAGCGGTCAAATCGCGGCGTCGGCGCGATGTATCCGGGGCTGGCACCGGACTTGCAAGGTGCTCGTCATGACGACTTACGCCCCCCGGACCGGAAAGGTCTACCTGATAGGCGCCGGCCCCGGCGACCCCGAACTGCTGACGCTGAAGGCCGTGCGCGCGCTTGGCCGCTGCGACGTGCTGCTGGTTGACGATCTGGCCGACACCGCCGTGCTCGAACACGCGCGCAGCGACGCCCGCATCGTGCGCGTCGGCAAGCGTGGCGGCTGTCGCAGCACGCCGCAGGCCTTCATCGAACGCCTGATGCTGCGCTACGCTCGCGCCGGCTTCACGGTCGGCCGGGTCAAGGGCGGCGACCCCTTCGTGTTCGGCCGCGGTGGCGAGGAAATGCAGACCCTGCGGCGGGCCGGCATCGAATGCGAGGTGGTGAGCGGCCTGTCGGCCGGCATCGCGGTACCGGCCACGCTGGGCGTGCCGGTCACCCATCGCGACATGGCCTGCGGCGTCACCTTCGTCACCGGCCACGCACGCGAAGACGGCCATCCGGGCCGCGAGCCCGACTGGGCGGCACTGGCCCGCTGCGGGACCACCCTCGTCATCTACATGGGCATGCGCAAGCTGGCCTCCATCGCCGAAGCGCTGCACGCCGGCGGTCTCGCCGCCGATACCCCGGCCTGTGCGATCCAGAACGGCACGCGCGACAGCCAGCGCGCCGTCGTGTCCACGCTGCGCGACCTGCCGCAGGCCGTCGCCAACGCAAAGCTGGGCAGCCCGGCCATCGTCGTCATCGGCGAAGTGGTCAATATGGCCGAAGTCGCCGAACAGGCGGAAGCGCTGTCGATGAGGGCCTGAAGGCTGCCCTGTCCTCGATCCGGCGCCACGCACAGCCCACCGCCGCTGTCGGGGTCAGAAGACCCCTCCCACAGAAACTCGGCTTCGGTCACGGCACGGGAGTGCTTTTGTGGGAGCGACCTCTGGTCGCGATGCGGCCTCGGCGGGCTACCGGCCCGGATCAAGGCCGCATCGCGAGCAAGCTCGCTCCCACGGTCTTCGGCACAGGACTGAGCGAAGGACCCAGCGCCGAACACTGTCCACCGCCGTTGTCGGGGTCAGAAGACCCCTCCCACAGAATCCCGGAACACGCTCAGATGGTGGATCAAGCGCGCCACCCCTGTGGGAGCGGCCTTGGCCGCGACGCGGCCGTTGCGGGGGGCACAAAAACAAAAGGCGCCCTCGGGCGCCTTTTGTTTTTTCAAGGGGCGGCGTTGCCGCGCCGCTTACTTCAGCTGCTCGTGCAGCAGCGACAGGATGCGTTTCGCGGTGCGGGTGTCGTCGAGGCCGCCTTCGCGGGTGAGCACCTGCACCGAACTTTGCTTGCCCTCGCCCTTGACCAGGATGCGGTACTGGCTCTGGCCCGCCTTCGGATCCGGCTTGTCGTCCGGCATGAAGAACAGCAGCTTGGACAGGATGCCGCCGTCCTTCTTGCCGGTGGCGTTGACTTCCGGGTTGACGTAGCGCACGAAGTACACACCCTGCGAACGGTCGCGGTCCTCGACGGTGAAGCCGACGCGGTCCAGCGCCAGGCCGACGCGGCGCCAGGCGCGGTCGAAACCTTCGTACACCTGCAGCGTGCTGCCCTTGTCGGCCGACACCAGCTGCGCGCGCTCGGCCACCGGCTGGGCGGCCAGCAGCACCTTGGCGCGCTCGTTGTCGGCACCCAGACGGACCATCAGGCGACGCAGCATTTCGGCTTCCAGCTCGGGGTCGGCCGGACGCGGCTGCCAGACGGTGTTGTCGCTGCGCTCGTTGGTGTAGACCTCGACCACGCCGCGATGGCTGACGTAGATTTCGGTGGTGCCCGGCTCGGCGCCCGGCTCCAGACGGGTGCGGAACTTGTCGCGCTCGGGTGTCGAGTAGAGCTGGTCGATCAGGCGGCCGATGGTGTTGCGGATGATGTCGTTCGGGAGCTTGGCGCGGTTCTCGTTCCAGTCCGTTTCCATCACGCCGGCTTCCGGCTGTTCAACGTCGATCAGGAAACCGGTCTCCTGCCAGAACTCCTTCACCTGGGGCCACAGCTCGTCAGGGCTGGCATTGACCACCAGCCAGCGCTGGCTGCCAGCACGTTCGATGCGCATCTTGTTCACCTGCGGCAGCACGCCGGTTGACTGCGGCTGCACCACACCCCCGGTGTTCGTGCGGTCGGCGTTGTAGGCCGACATGGTCGCCGTACCCTTGCCGCCGGAATCCGGCACCGCGAAGCGGTCGGTCTGCTGCGGCAGTGTCAGGTCGGGCGGCAGGTCGAGGCGCGGCGTGCGCTTGGCCTGGGCCTTGTAATCGACCTTGCCTGAATCCATGACCTTGTCGAACATCGAGCAGCCGGTGAGCGCGCTCACCAGTGCCACGCACAGCGCGGAAAACTTCAGCAGATTCATCGAACGGGATACCAGAGGACGATCAGGCAAGCACGCCGGCCTGCTTCATCGCGGCGCGGACCTGCTCGTGGAATTGCGGCTGCAATTCGGTCAGCGGCAGACGCAGCGTCGGGCCGCACAGGCCCATCTGCTGCACGGCCCACTTGACCGGAATCGGGTTGGCTTCACAGAAAAGCTGACGGTGCAGGCCGATCAGCTTCGCGTTGATCGCGCGCGCCTTGACCGCGTCGGCGGCCAGTGCGGCGGCGTTCATTTCGTGCATCAGGCGCGGCGCCACGTTGGCGGTGACCGAAATCGAGCCGTGGCCGCCCATCAGGATGAAGGCGGCGGTCGAGGCGTCGTCGCCGCTGTACAGCGCGAAGCCCTCGGGCGCGCGGTTGATCAGTTCGCCGGCGCGGTCGAGATTGCCGGTGGCGTCCTTGATGCCGACGATGTTCGGGATTTCCGACAGGCGGATGGTCGTGTCGTTGGCCAGATCGGCCACCGTGCGGCCGGGCACGTTGTACAGGATGAAGGGCACATCGACCGCTTCGGCCTGGGCGCGGAAGTGGCGGTACAGACCTTCCTGCGTCGGCTTGTTGTAGTAGGGCACGACGGTCAGGCAGGCATCGACGCCGACCGACTTCGCGTGCTGTGCCAGTTCGATCGCCTCGCGCGTCGAGTTGGCGCCGGTGCCGGCGATGACCGGGATACGGCCGGCGGTGTGCTCGACCGTGAAGCGGATCAGTTCGCAGTGCTCGTCGAAATCGACGGTCGGCGACTCGCCGGTGGTGCCGACAATGACGATGCCGTCGGTGCCTTCGGCGACGTGGAAATCAATCAGGCGACGCAGGCTGGCGTAGTCGAGACTGCCATCCTCGTTCATGGGGGTGACGATGGCGACGAGCGATCCGGTAATCATGTGCGAAACAGTGGCTTCGGCAGGAAACGCGCCATTCTACCGGAGCGCGGGTGCAAGCCCAACAGGCGCAACTGGATCAGTCTGTAACAGCTCTCCGCCGCTCAAAGCTCGGCCAGCGCCCGGATGTGCTCGACCGCGCTGCGCCCCAGCGCCGACAGCGCGTAGCCGCCCTCCAGCATCGACACGATGCGACCCTTGCCGTGCTTCTTCGCCACCTTCAACAGTTCGGTGCTGACCCAGGCGTAGTCGGCCTCGACCAGACCGAGCGAGGCCATGTCGTCCTCGTAGTGCGCGTCGAAGCCGGCCGAGATGAAGATCATCTGCGGCGCGAAGGCGTCGAGCCGCGGCAGCCACTTCGTCGTCACCGCCTCGCGGAAGCCGTCGCCGCGGGTGCCGGCCGGCAGCGGCACGTTGCACAGATTGTCGGCCAGCGGCTCCGCCCCGGAGTACGGGTAGAAGGGATGCTGGAAGATGCTCACCATCAGGATGCGCTGGTCGTGGGCGACGATGTTCTCGGTGCCGTTGCCGTGATGCACGTCGAAATCGATGATGGCCACGCGCTCCAGGCCGTGCTTTTCCAGCGCGTGGCGGGCGGCGACCACCACGTTGTTGAAGAAGCAGAAGCCCATGGCGCGGGCGTACTCGGCGTGATGGCCGGGCGGGCGCACCGCGCAGAAGGCGTTCACCGCGGCGCCCGACATCACCAGATCGGTCGCATGCACGCCGGCGCCGGCCGCGCGCAGTGCGGCGCGCAGCGAATTCGGGCACATCGCGGTATCCGGGTCGAGATGGACGATGCCGCTGCCCGGAACCGCGTCGAAGATCTGCCGCAGGTACTCCGGCGAATGCGCGCGCGCCAGCATGTCGATGTCGGCCGCCGGCGCGTCGTGGTGCTGCAGGTAGGCGTCGAGACCGCTGGCAATCAGGCGGTCCTGTATCGCGGCCAGGCGGTCGGGGCATTCGGGATGGTGCGGCCCCATGTCATGCAGGGCACAGTCGCGGTGTGTAATGTATGCGGTCGTCACCGCCTCTCCTCCGGATTCCTGCAGTTATCGATGCAACCGGCCGTTCCGGCTCTGTGTCACAGGCAGGCTCGCGCGGCTTCAGGGCCGGGCATGTCCTGCCGTCATGTTTCTACAGTATCGCGCCGATCATCCCGCCACAACTTAACGTAGCTCAAGCCATGCCCACCCTCGCTCCCCGCGCCGTCGTCGAAGCCGCCTCCACCCTCATTCTCGGCAAGCGCAGCCGGCTCGAACTGGCGCTGACCTGCCTGATCGCCGGCGGCCACCTGCTGATCGAGGACGTGCCGGGCACCGGCAAGACCACGCTGGCGCACGTGATGGCCCAGCTGTTCGGCCTCGATTTCCGCCGCGTGCAGTTCACCAGCGACCTGCTGCCGGCCGACATCCTCGGCGTGTCGGTGTTCGAGCGCGAAACCGGCGCCTTCCGCTTCCACCCGGGCCCGGTATTCACGCAGGTGCTGCTGGCCGACGAGGTGAACCGCGCCACGCCGCGCACGCAGAGCGCACTGCTGGAGGCGATGGAAGAGCATCAGGTCAGCGTCGAGGGCGAAACCCGTCGCCTGCCCGAGCCCTTTTTCGTCATCGCGACGCAGAACCCGGCCAGCCAGATCGGTACCTACCCGCTGCCCGAATCGCAACTCGACCGCTTCATGATGCGCATCACCATGGGCTACCCCGACCCGGCCGCCGAGCGCGCACTGCTGACCGGCCGCGACCGGCGCAGCCTGCTGGCCGATCTGGCACCGGTGGCCGACGCCGCCACGCTGACGCGGTGGCGCGCCGAAGCCGAGGCGCTGCACGTGGCCGACGCGCTTATCGACTACGTGCAGGCGCTGATCGCCCACACCCGCAGCAGCGGCGCCTGGCGGCTCGGCCTGAGCCCGCGCGCCGGGCTCGCGCTGCTGGCCGCGGCGCGCGCCCACGCGCGGGTGTTCGACCGCGCCCACGTGCTGCCGGAAGACGTGCAGGCGGTGCTGCCCGCCGTCGCGCTGCACCGCCTGCCGGCACTCGAACAGGGCAGCCCGGACGACATGGCGCGCGCGCTGCTGCAGGCGGTGGCGCTGCCGGCCTGATGCGCGACGCACTCCGCCGCTGGCTGGCCTCGCTCGGCGGCTCGCCCGCGCTGCCGCTGACGCTGGACCGCCGGCGCATCTTCGTGCTGCCGACCCGGGTCGGGCTGGTATGGGGCGTGGCGCTGATCGCCATGCTGCTGACCGCCATCAACTACACGCTGAGCCTGGGCTTCGCGCTGGTGTTCATGCTGGCCGGTCTGGGCCAGGTCGCGCTGCTGCACACCTTTCGCAACCTGCTCGCGCTGCAGCTGCGCGAAACGCCGCCGGCACCGGTGTTCGCCGGCCAGCCTGCGCAATTCACGCTGTGGCTGGACAATGAAGCACCGCGCCCGCGTCCGGCGCTGCAACTGGCGATGACGGGTGCCGGGCCGGTCAACGCCGCGATCGAGGCGAACGGCCGCTGCGCGGTGACGCTGTCGCTGCCGACCACCCGCCGTGGCTGGCTGGCGCCGGGCCGCATCACGCTGAGCACCCGCTACCCGCTGGGCCTGATCCGCGCCTGGAGCTACGCGCAGCCGCAGCAGCGCTGCCTCGTCTACGTGCAGCCTGAAGCCGGCCGACCGCCATTGCCGGCGAGCGACGCCGGCCGCGCCGGCCTGCGGCCGCAGGGCGACGGCACCGAAGAATTCGCCAGCCTGCGCGACCACCGCGCCGCCGACTCGCCGCGCCACGTCGCCTGGAAAGCGTGGGCGCGGGCGCCCGACCTGCCGCTGCTGACCAAGCAGTTCGACGGCCAGGACGGCGGCGAACTGTGGCTCGATCTGGCGCAACTGCCAGCCGCCCTGTCGCTCGAAGCCCGACTCGCGCGACTGACCGGCTGGGCGCTCGACGCCGACGCGGCCGGCCTGCGCTACGGCCTGGTCCTGCCCGACGCGCGCATCGCACCCGGCAACGGCCCCGGCCACCGCGAACGCGTGCTGCGCGCGCTCGCCCTGCACGGACTGCCCGCATGATGTTCCGCCGCACGCGCACCCCATCGACAGCGGCCGTGCCAGCCGAGCCGCTGACCAGCGCCCGCATCGGCTGGCTGATGGCGGTCGCCGCCTGCGCGCTGCTGCCGCACGCCGACCACCTGCCGGCCTGGCTCAACGCGGTGGCGCTGCTGCTGTTCATCTGGCGGCTGGCGCAGTGGAAGCTGGGCTGGGCCGGCGCCAGCACGGTGGTCAAGGCGCTGGTGGTGATCGCCTGCTGCGCCGGCGTGACGCTCACCTTCGGCCGCCTGTTCGGCCGCGAGCCGGGCGTCGCGCTGCTCACGCTTTTGCTGGTGCTCAAGCTGCACGAACTCAAAAGCGTGCGCGACGGCCACACCGTCGTGCTGCTCGGCTACTTCATGCTGCTGGCCGCCTTCCTCTATTCGCAGACGCCGGCCGTGGCGGCCGCGCTGTTCGGCTCGATGGTGGTGATCACCGCCGCGCTGATCGCGCTGACCGGCCCGCCGGCGCCAGTGCGCGCGCTGCTGCGCCAGTCGGCGTGGATGCTGGCGCAGGCGCTGCCCTTCATGCTGGTGCTGTTCGTGCTGTTCCCGCGCGTACCCGGCCCGCTGTGGGGGCTGCCGCTGGACGCCTTCGGCGCGCGCTCCGGCCTGTCCGACAGCATGTCGCCGGGCGACATATCGCAGCTGAGCCTTTCCGGCGAAATCGCCTTTCGCGCCCGCTTCGACGACGCACCGCCTCCGGCGCGCGACCTGTACTGGCGCGGCCCGGTGCTCACCACCTTCGACGGCCGCACCTGGCGCCAGGGCGAAGCCGCGCGCCGCCTCAACGACGGGACGCCGCACGCCGTCATCGGCCCGCGCGTCGGCTACGAAGTGACGCTGGAACCGCACGGCAAGAACTGGCTGTTCGCGCTGGAAACCGTGGCCGGCCTGCCGCTGGGCGCGCGCGTGTCGGACGACTGGCAGGTACTGGGCAGCGAAGTCGTGCGCGCGCGCCGGCGCGACCGCTTCGAATCGGTGCCGACGTCGCGCCCCGGCCGCGAGGAGTGGAGCGCCTATCTGGAGGCGGCGCGCCGTCTGCCGCCGGGCGGCAACCCGCGCGCCCGCGCGCTGGCCCGCCAGATGCATCTGGACGCCGGCAGCGACGACGAGACAGTGGACGCCGCGCTGCGCCTGTTCCGCCGCGAAGCCTTCGTCTACACGCTGACGCCGCCACTGCTCGGCGAGGACGGCATCGACCAGTTCCTGTTCGACAGCCGGCGCGGCTTCTGCGAGCACTACGCCGGCGCCTTCGTCTTCCTGATGCGCGCCGCCGGGCTGCCGGCGCGCGTCGTCACCGGCTACCAGGGCGGCGAGCGCAACGAGGTCGATGGCTTCGTCGTCGTACGCCAGTCCGACGCCCACGCTTGGGCCGAGGTGTGGCTGGACGGCGAAGGCTGGCGTCGCGTCAACCCGACCGCGGCCATCCTGCCGTCGCGCGTCGAGCGCGGCCTGGCCGACCTGCCGGCCGGGGAGCCGGTGCCCTTCGTCGCGCGCGCCGATCTCGGCTGGCTGCGCGACCTGCGCCACCGCTGGGAAGCGGCCAACAACGCGTGGAACCAGTGGGTGCTCTCCTACGACCAGCAGAAGCAGCGCGAACTGCTGTCCCGCCTCGGCATGGCGCAGCCGGACTGGCGCACGATGACAGCGTGGATGGCCGCGCTCTGCGCCGTCATCGCCATCGCGCTGACGCTGTGGGCGCTGCGCCGCCAGATCGCCGCCGACGCGCTGGCGCGCGCCTGGGCCGGCATCGACCGCGCGCTGCGGCCGGCCGGGCTGGGCCGCGAAACATGGGAGGGGCCGCTCGACTACGCCGAGCGCATCGCCGCGCTGCGCCCGGATCTGGCAGCAGAATTGCGCACAGCGTGTACACTTTATGCAGACGCCCGCTACGGCCACGCTGCACACGCGCCGGCCGTGCGCGCACTCCGGACGCACGCCCGCGCGCTGCGCCGCCACCGCACACCGCCCCGAACATGACCGCCCGCTTCATTTCTCACTCCGCAGCCCGCCGCCATTTCCTGACCGGCGCCGGCGCCCTGCTGCTGTCACCGCAGCTGCCAGCACAGATCAGCACCACGCCCGACAACTTCGCCGAGCGCGACGACGTGCGCGCCTTCTGCGCCGAACTGGCCGCCGCGCACGGCTTCGACGAAGCGCAGCTGCTGTCGCGCTTCGCCAGCGCGCGCCTGCTGCCCAAGGTCATCCAGCTCATCCGTCCGCCGTCGAGCCCGGCGGTGAAATCGTGGGCGCGCTACCGCAGCCGCTTCGTCGAACCGCTACGCATTCGCGCCGGCCGCGACTTCCTGGCCGAGCATGCCGCCACCTTCGAACGCGCCGAACAGGAATTCGGCGTGCCGCGCGAAGTGGTGGCCGCCATCATCGGCGTCGAAACGATCTATGGCCGCCACACCGGCGACTTCGAACTGCTGAGCGCGCTGTCCACACTGGGCTTCACCTACCCGCCGCGCGCCGACCTGTTCCGCCGCGAACTGGGCGAACTGTTCCTGCTCGCGCGCGAGCAAGGCCGCGACGTCACCGACTTCCGCGGCTCCTACGCTGGCGCGCTGGGCTACCCGCAGTTCCTGCCCAGCAGCTGGCGCCGCTACGCCGTTGACTTCGACGGCGACGGCCGCACCGACCTGATGAACAGCCCGGTGGACGCCATCGGCAGCGTCGCCGCCTACCTCGCCGCGCACGGCTGGGAAGCCGGCGAACCGGTGGCCCAACGCATCCGCATCACCGACGAAGCCGCCGCCCCGCTGGTCGCTGCCGGCGTCGAACCGTCGATTGACACCGCCACCCTCGACACCGCCGGCGCCCGCCCGCTGCGCGGCGGCGACCTGATCGCCAAACCGGCCACCCTGGTCAACCTCGTCACCCCCGACGCGCAGACCGAATACTGGCTCGGCTTCCGCAACTTCTACGCCATCACCCGCTACAACCGGTCCTACTTCTATGCGATGGCGGTGTATCAGTTGAGTCAGGAACTGAAGCAAGCGTGAGGGTAAGCTGACGTCGGAGGTGCTAACGCGTACTGCACCACTGATGCTGGGTAACTGGAGCGGCGAACGCGTATGAGAGCTCGTGACGTAAGTGACCACAGCGAGGCGGTGAAAATGCTCAGGAAGCTGACTGTCCGTTCGTTGGCATCGCGGGAAAGCCCTTGGAATGTTCCGCGCGTTGACGCCTAACTAGCGCCAGCCCTGTGAGCAACAAAGCCCCACTCTGGCGATTCCGCTCTTCGGTTGACAATGCGCGTGCGCGAAGGCTGCTCGCCCATCCGAACTTCGATGCCATTGCATCGCTTCTCGAGCAGGCAATTGTCGAACGCTTCTCGTGGGAGGCATTCTCCGGGCAATCACTTCGGGGCTGTCACCGTGCCTCGTTTCTACTCCGTGTGCCAGAGGCAGCGTACGACGCATTCTTCAACTCGCCATCAGGTTATCGAGGCCAGTTCGCCGCATCAGCAATAGCAGGCGAAGAAGCAAACCGGCAGCTGCTCTCGCAACTAGGAGCTTCTATGCTCGCCTACGCTGAGAGCCACTCTCAAGTCGCGAAGTCCCTAATACTCCGTTCGCTGAATGCAGCGCAGGCAAAGATATGGATATTCGAGGCTGAAGTCGAAGCGCAGCTTGGCATCACCGAGTTTGCAATCGCGTACGAGCCGTGGGAGCGAGCTTCCGAAAACGGCGTCGGCCTGTTAGCTCCGGTTGGCACGCATTTGGAAGTAAAAGGTGGGTGGCTTGCGCCATCTGGTGACGAGCGGCATAACTCGAGCAAATCAGGTCGCAGTGAGGAAATCCATCGAACCGGGTTTTCGTAACGCAAGGACTCACCGGACTAGTACCCCGCCTCCGGCGAGTTGAGATTTGTCCCTCACCTCGACCGCACCGCCACTCAGGAGACTTCGCCGAAGTCACTCAATGAAACGCATCCATCTCGCGTTCATCGCATCTTTCCTGCTACCCACCGCGCTCTGGCTCGCCGCCGATACGCTGCTGCCCGAGCCGTTCACCTATTTCTCGTTCCGCTCGGTGTTCATGCAGTACAGCGGGGTGATCGCGATCGCGGTGATGAGCGTCGCGATGCTGCTGGCGCTGCGGTCGAAGTGGCTGGAGCCGCTGATGGGCGGGCTGGACAGGATGTATCGGCTGCACAAGTGGCTGGGCATCGCGGCGCTGGTGGTGACGATCCTGCACTGGTGGTGGGCGACCGGTACCAAGTGGATGGTGGGCTGGGGCTGGCTGGTCAGGCCGGCGCGGAAGCCGGGCGGTGGAGAACAGCTCGGCGCGGTCGAGGGCTGGCTGCGCAGCCAGCGCGATATGGCCGAATCGGTGGGCGAGTGGGCGTTCTACGCCGCGGTGGTGCTGATCGTGCTGGCGCTGGTCAAGCGCTTTCCCTACCACTGGTTCGTCAGGACGCACAAATGGATCGCGGTCGCCTATCTCGCGCTGGCCTATCACACGGTGGTGCTGACCAAGATCGCTTACTGGTCACAGCCGATAGGCTGGCTGCTGGCCGCCCTGCTGATCGGCGGCAGCGTGGCGGCGGTGCTGACGCTGACCGGGCGGATCGGCGCCGATCGCAAGGTGCAGGGCCGCATCGTGGCGCTGACCGAATACCCGGGTGTGCATGTGCTCGAGGCGGCGATCGAGGTCGAGGATGGCTGGCGCGGCCATGCGCCGGGGCAGTTCGCCTTCGTCACGTCGGACATGCGCGAGGGCGCGCACCCGTACACGATCGCGTCGGCGTGGAACCCGGCTGAGCGGCGGCTGGTGTTCATCGCCAAGGCGCTGGGTGACCACACCCGCCGCCTGCGCGAAACGCTGAAGATCGGCATGCCGGTGACGGTAGAGGGGCCCTACGGCTGTTTCGATTTCGAAGACGCGCAGCCGCGGCAGATCTGGGTCGGGGCGGGCATCGGCATCACGCCCTTCATTGCCCGCATGAAGCAGCGTGCCGCCACGGCGGACGCGCGGCTGGTCGATCTGTTTCACCCGACGGCCGACTTCGACCAGAACGCCATCGACCGTCTGACCGCCGATGCGGCGGCGGCCGGTGTGCGTCTGCACCTGCTGGTGGATGCCCGCGACGGCCGCCTGAATGGCGAACGCATTCGCGCCGCCGCGCCCGAGTGGCAGTCGGCCAGCATCTGGTTCTGCGGCCCGCCGGGCTTCGGTCAGGCGCTGCGCGCGGACTTCGTCGCCCACGGCCTGCCGCCCGACCGTTTCCATCAGGAACTGTTCGAGATGCGGTGATCGCGGCAAAGCCGCGATCTGTCCGGTCGGCCTGCCTCAGCCGCGCTTCAGCGCATCGGCGAGCTGCGCCGCATAGCCGCGCAGCACCTCGGCACCCGGTTCCTTGCGCGGCCAGATCAGGCCGACGCCGTCATTGGCGTGGCGCGGCAGTACGTGCATGTGGAAGTGGAACACCGTCTGTTCGCCTTCCTTGCCGTTGGCCTGCAGCAGGTTCAGCCCCGGCGGATCGAAGGTTTCGCGGATGGCGGCGGCTACGCGTTGCGCGGTGTTCATCACCGCGGCGCCCTCCTCCGGCGTGATGTCGAACAGCGTCGCGGCGTGCCGCTTCGTCGCCACCAGCACATGACCCGGATTGACCTGGCCGAGGTCCATGAAGGCCAGCGTCAGATCGTCCTCGAACACGCACGCGGCGGGCAGTTCGCCGGCGACGATGCGACAGAAGATGCAGACGCCGGGCGGCGAGGTATCGACGAATTTCGGCATGAGGGTATCGGCTCCGGTTGCGCAGGAAAGGTCGGGCGCGGTGCGACGTGCGGGCAGCGCGCGGTCGGGGCAGACGATACACGAGGTCCGATGGCCGACACCCGGCGCCGCGCCTCGCGAACCACCGGACCGGAATGGCGCAGCGCCCGTCCTACGGGCAGCGGTAGCGCCGGCCTACAGCGAATGCCGCCGCACCGACCCACACTGAACGGACAGGTCGCCGCGCCCGGTGACCCCGCACCTGGAGGAAACATCGATGATCAAGCTGATTGCCGCCTCGCTCGCTGTTGCACTCGGATATGCGTTCACCCATCGCAAGAAGACGCCGGCCGACCCGGTCGGCGACTGGGAACGCACGCACGACAGCACCGCCACCGCCTATCCGGAAAGCCAGCAAAGCGCGCCCTGAGGCGCGTCCGGCCTTCCCGGGCAGCGATCTGCATCATCCTTGACCACCGTGCTTGACGGGCGGTGAAAGCGCCTCGAATACTGGCCGGATGCCGATCGACTCAGCCCTTCCCCATGACGCCGGGCCGGAACGCACACGACCCGGAACCCTGTCGTCGCCCGCCCGCGCGCCGGATGCGTCCGCAGTCTTGCCTGACACAGGCGAGACTGCGGATGCCCAGCCGCACCGCTGGTACAGCACCAATCTGGTCGGCGTGCCCGCGCCGGTGCTGGCCAGCCGGCTGTTCAACGAACACCCTTTGCCGCTGCACATCGCCGGCACGCGCGAGGCGCACCGCGGCCTGTTCGCCTTGCTCGATCGCTGCGCGGATCTGCCGGAAGCGCACGACGTGTTCGAGCACTACGTCGCCATTGCCTTCGGCCTGCAGCCGGCGGACGCGCCGCGCGACAGCGCCGAGGCACGACGCTGGCGCTGCAGCTGGCGCCGTCTGCTGCAGGGCTGGGGCGGCGACGCCAACGGCCCGGCCGGCGCCGTGCTGAAAGGCTGGGTGGAAAGCCGCTTCGGCCTGGTGCCCATGTTCCACAAGGCAAGGCTGGAGCGCTTCCCGTCGCCCGCCTGGGTCAGCTATCTCGAAGAGAAGGCGGCCAGCCGCTACCACGGCAACTGCATCCACCAGCAGCTAGACCTGCTGTACGAATTCAGCCAGTGGGCGCTCGACCGTTTCGGCCTGCCGCAGCAGCCGCAGGGCACTCATGTGCGCCTGTGGCGCGGCAGCACGCGCGCCGAAGAGCAGCTGGTCGCCGGGCGGCTGCAGGACAGTCAATGCACGGTGCGCCTGAACAGCATCGCGTCGTTCTCGCTGTCGCGCGACGAAGCGGGCTGCTTCGGCGACTGGGTGTTCGAACTGCAGGTGCCGCGCTGCAAGCTGCTGGTGTGGCCCGGCCTGCTGCCCGGCCCGGTGCTGCACGGCGAACAGGAAGTACTGGCGCTGGGCGGCGACTACCCGGCACAGGCGAGCTGCCAATGAATCCGCTCTCTTACCCGCTATGACTGACGACTTCGACACGCTGTACGACCGCGCCCTCGGCGCCTACCTCGGACTGGCCATCGGCGACGCGCTGGGCGCCACGGTCGAATTCATGCGCCCGCGCGAAATCCGGGCGCAGTACGGCGAGCACCGCGACATCGTCGGCGGCGGCTGGCTGAAGCTCGCGCGCGGCCAGGTGACGGACGACACGACGATGAGTCTGGCGCTGGGCGATGCGCTGCTGGAGGTGGGCGGCGCGCGCCTCGCCAGCGACGAACACATGACGGCGACGACGCGCACGATCGCCGACGCCTTCGTCGGCTGGCTGCGCGGCAAGCCGGTGGATTGCGGCAACACCTGTCGGCGCGGACTGCAGCGCTACCTGGGCGATGGCAGCCTGAGCGGCCTGCAGAACGAACGCGACGGCGGCAATGGCGCACTGATGCGCAACCTGCCGACCGTGCTGGCGCTGCTGCGCGACGACGCAGCGCTGGAACGCGTGAGCCTTGCGCAGGCGCGCATCACCCACCATCACCCGCAGTCCGACGCGGCCACACTGAGCATGGCCCGGCTCCTGGCGCGCATCCTCGGCGGCGCGTCGCACACTGACTGCTGCGCATGGGTCGCTGACTGGGTGCGCGACAACCCCGCTTTCGCCTTCCAGCCCTACCCCGGCCGCGCCACCGCTTACGTCGTCGATACGGTGCAGACCGTGCTGTACCACTTCGTGAGCCACGCCGATTTCGAAACGGCCCTCGTCGCCACCGTCAACATGGGCGACGACGCCGACACCACCGGCGCCCTGGTCGGCATGCTGGCCGGCGCCCGCTGCGGCGCGCGCGCCCTGCCCGAGCGCTGGCTGAGCCGTTTGCAACGCGACGTGGTGATGGCGATCACCGACCAGACAAGCGGGCTGCTGGCGATGAGCCGTCGAGGCTAGATCGTTCCGCTGCCGACTTGGCGCGGACGGAGGGCGCCGCGATGGGCGCCCTCCGTGCCGCTCAGTCCTGCGTGGTCGCAGCCAACCCTTCGCGGCGGCGGGTGGGCGGCAAGGCCTTCACCACCGCATCTTCGGTCGCGGCATTGACGCAGTGCGGCTGCTTCCAGTCGCCGTCGAAGGTGATCTGATCGACGCCATCCGGGCCGACGCCGGCCGGCACGTAGTCGAGGCGCAGCAGGTTGCGCGTACGCCAGGCGATGGCGTGATCGGCGCAGGAGCTGTCGCCGGACACGCCGAGCGCGCCCAGCAGTTCGCCCTGCGCGCTGTACAGCGCCAGCCCGCCGCCGAACACATTCACGCCGCCCATGCGCTGTCCGACCAGCGGATCGTTCGCCTGCCCCCACGCGGTCGCCGGGCCGGCGTACGCCAAAGCGGCATTGACCGGATTGCTTTCCTGCAGACCGAACAGGCTGCCGCCCGGCTGCGTGGCGCTGTACAGATTGGCGGTGGCCAGGGCCAGCGTCGGCAGGCTGAAAGCATTGGCGGTATTCGCCTTCTGCGCCGAAATGGCCCGGCTGCCCGGCCACTGGCTGGCGTTGCTTTCGCCGGTGAAGGCCACCGCGCACACCGTGCCGCTGCGGCTCACGACGGTGCCCCACATGTCGAGATCGAAGCCGCCGTTGTCGGCGCGGCGGGCGCGGGTGAGTGCCTCGCGCAATTCGGCATGGCCGGGCAGTGCCGCGCACTCGGCGGCGAGTGCCTTGATGTCCGCGCCCTGCGGCGCTGCGAAAGCCGGCGCAGCGGCCAGACCGGCCAGCACGGCGAAGGAAGTGACGATGGAAGTGTGAAGGGCTTTCATGACTGCATCCTCTGTTGAATGGGTGATGTAGCCAGTATCGGGATGCGGAGAGTGGAAATAAATGGAATGATCCGGATTTCAGTATTCCACTTTCCGGCAGACCATGAATTCACTGCAGGACGCGCTGCGCATCTTCGTCGCCGCCGCCGACGCGAAGAACTTCCGCGAGGCCGCCACCCGGTTGGGCCTGTCGCCGCAGGCGGTTACCCGGGCCGTCCGCCGGCTCGAAGATCACTTCGGCGAAACGCTGTTCCTCCGCACGACGCGGCAGACGCGCATCACCGAGTTCGGCACCGCCAAGGCGGCCGAAGCCGCAGCAACCCTGTCGCAACTCGACGAGGTGCTGCGGCCCGCGGAAAAACGGGCGGCCGCGGCGATGGCCGGGCGCGTGCGCATCACTGCGCCGCGCGCGCTCGGTCGTCTGCTCGTGCTGCCCATCCTGACCCGGCTCGCGGTGGAGCACCCCGGCATTGCCATCGACATCCGGCTGTCGGACGAACTGAGCGACGCCGTTGACGAACAGATCGACATCGGCGTGCGCATGGGTGTGCTGAGCCACGCGCGCTACGTGATGCGTCGGGTCGGCAAAGTTGCGTTCGGCGTGCATGCGAGCCCGGCACTGATCGAACGCGTCGGCATGCCGCCCTCGGTCGATGCGCTGCACGCGCTGCCCACCAGCGCGCTGATCAACCGCAACACCAATCGCCCGTGGCACTGGTTCTTCAGCCGCGAGCGCACACTGCTGCCGCAGCAGCCCGCCTTCTTCACCGACGACCCGGCGGCCGAATGCGAAGCGGCGCTGGCCGGCATCGCGTTCGCGCAGCTGCCCGACTATCTGGCGCGCACCCATGTGCGCGCCGGGCGACTGGTCGAGGTGCTGGAGAAGGACGCGCCGCCGCCGTGGGACGTGATGGTGTATCGCCCGCAGCGCGGCCCGGTGCCGGCGCGGGTGCGTCTTGTGTTCGACGCCCTCGTCACCGGTCTGAAGGACGACGGACAGGACGGAAGTTGAACTGCACGCGGTCGTCGGCGATGCGCTTTGTGTCGCAAACACTGCGTAGCCGACAGGTCTGTCCACAATGCGCCACGCCCCTGCAATGCAGGCGTTAGCACAGCACTTCCAAACCGCCTTGAAGCAGATCAACTCCGTCATTCATCCACCTTCGTGAAAGCCGGACAAACCAACATTTCATGATGTGGATCAATGACTTCCCGGCACGCATTCATGTCATGACGATTACACGGAGGCGCCATTCGAGGGGCATGCAACTTGCAATCAGACCGGGTCCGATCCGGACACAACCTGGAGCCCTGAAATGGCTAACGTAACCTTCTCTTCTCCGTTGATGCCGCGCGACCTCACGGTCTATGCGGTGGCTGGCGAACGCGGCACGCTGCTCGCCCTCGCCAAAGCCAACAACATCCCGATTCCGTTCGACTGTCAGGACGGTGAATGCGGCTCGTGCCTGGTGGAGGTCGTGCACTACAGCCCGACCGTGCGCTATGGCATCGCCCTGACCGAAAAGGAAAAGGAAATCCTGCGTCAGCTCGGCAAGATCACCAAGCAGGAAATCATGGACGCCGAAGTGAATGACATGCCGCCGCGTCACCGGCTGGCCTGCCAGTGCTTCGTCCGCGACGAGGATATCGCCGTCGTGTTCGAAGGCGACGTGACCAAGCCGGTGAAGGGACCGGCGCTATCGATCGCCGCCGCGATCTACAAGGGCGGTGTCGGCATCCAGACGCTCGACCAGTTCCTGAACTATGCGGTCAAGGTCGAAGAAGACGCTGCCGTGCACTTCGAAGAACTGGCGGAGCGCATGAACGCCTGCGGCAACAGCGACGTGGCTGCGCTGTTCGCGCAGCTCGGCAGCTATTCGCGCCTGCATCTGGAAGAAGCCAAGGCCAGGTGCGTGAAGTACGAGGTGGTGGAAAACCTGCCGGCCAGTTCCGCATGGCCCGACAACACCACCCCGGAAAAGACCGCACTGTGGGCCGGCGATCCCGCCCTGACGCGTCTCGGTGCGCTCAAGGCCGCGCTGCAGGGCGAACGCCGTGGCTACGAGTTCTACTACGCGATTGCCAACACCACGCGCGACGAGAACATCCGCAAGGTGGCGAAGGAGTTCGTGCGCGAAGAGGCGGAACACGTCGAGAAGCTGAAGCAGTGGATCGAGCAGGAAGAGGCCGCCCTGCGTCGCGCGGCGGAAGCGGTCGCCGGTTGAAGCAGGCGTGACGTATGAACGGGCGCGGGCGCGGCGGCGGCGTGGCCTCCCGTCAGTCCACCACGCTGGCGAATACCGGCCCGTTCATTCCCTTCCATCCCGGACCTACCGCACCGGGTGCTGACCCGTCGTCGCCCGGCGTGCACCGCGCCGAGAAGATCACCACGTAGTAAGGCGGTTCGGGGGTAACAGCAAAGCAGCGATTCGTCATTGCGGCGTTCGGGTATCAGCAAGGAGGGCGCAGCTCGCCCTGATCAGCGCAACCGTCCGCTCGCCGACGCGGAACTCGCCCGCCGCGACACACTGGCGCCGACCGATGCGGTGCGCATGGGTGCGGCCGAGCAGCCAGTCACCCGCGCGGCTCGGACCGAGATAGTCGACCATCAGGCTGGCGGTCACCAGCCGGGCCTGCGCCGGCAGCTGTGCGGCGATGAAGCCGATCAGGAAGATGTCGGCCAGCGTGGCGATGACGCCGCCGTGCGTGATGCCCAGCCCGTTGCAGTCGTCGGCGGTAATGCGTGCCGCGAACAGATCCGTGAGCGCGCCGCCGGTGAACACCGTGCGGCCGCCGAAGAAAGGGCCGCGCAGCACGCGCGGCGTGAAGCTCTCCGGTGCGGCGCTGCAATCATCGACGGTGGATGGCGGCATCGAGTGCGTCCTCCAGCTGTTCGTTGCCCCAGTACAGCGCGTCGCCGACGAAGAAGCTGGGCGCGCCGAACAGGCCGCGCTGCGCGCCCTGCTCGGTCTGCGCGCGCAGTGCCTGCTTCACCTCCGGCGACTGCGCGCGCGCGATCACCGCGTCGGCCGGTTGGCCCAGTTCGCCGAGCAGGCGACGCATCGCATTGGCGTCGTCGATGTCCGTGTCATCGACGAAATTCAGTTCGAAAACGCGTGTGCAGAAAGCTGCGATCCACGGCGCTTCGGCATGTGCGAGCGCGATGCGCGCGGGCAGCACGCCGTTGCGCGGAAACTGCGACGGCTTGCGCCAGGGCAGCGCGTGCCGCGCGCACTGTCGCGCGAGGTCGGTCCACATCCAGGCGAACTTGGCCGGCTGCTGCAGGAAGGGCGAAGCCTGCCAGCCGGCGGCGCGAAAGATCGGGCCGAGCAGCAGCGGACGCCACAGCACGCGCACGCCACGCAGCCGCGCCAGCGTGTCGATGTGCGCCGTGCTCAGGTAGCTGTAGGGGCTGGCGAAGTCGAACCAGTATTCGATGACCGGGGCGTTCATGGCGCGCCTCAGTCGAACAGCACGAGGCAGCGCGCCTCGATGCTGGCGCGCAGCGGCGCGTCGGCTGGTGTGGCCGAGTCGAGAAAGGCGGCGTGCGGCGTGAAGCGCGACACCCCGCTCGCCTGCGCGTCGTATTGCTTGAACACCAGCACCTCGCGCCTCGTCATGCACGGAAAGTAATGCCAGCGGTGCTGCGGCGAGTGCTTCAGCACGTAGATTTCGCCGCTGCGGCCTGGGTAGCGGATTTCCGCCGCGACCAGATCCTGTGCCATCACCGTGCGGGCGTCGCACAGCGCCAGCGGCGCGTCGATCACCGGCTCGATCAACGGGCGCCACACGTTCACCACCGCATAGCGCCGGATACGCGCGCGCACCGCCTCGTCGGGCAGCACCAGCGCGAGGCGGCGCAGACCGCTCGCCTCGGAGTAGTCGTTATGCACGCGCCCGACCGCCGAGGCCTGGGCGTGCTGCCGGCCGAAGGTGAGCTGCTGTTCGTCACGGCTGCGCCGGCGTATCTGGTGATCGAAGCACAGCGCGCGAACACCGCCGGCCGCCTCGCAGGCGATGGCCTCGACCTCCGGGTAGTAGCGGGCACGGATCAACGCGTCGTCGGTGAAGCCATCGAGGCGGGTCGGCACTTCGCGCAGTTCGAAGCCGTGACGGTGAAGCAGGAAGTGCTGCGCGGCCGGCCGGGCGTCGGCGATGTTGACGTTGTGCGTGCGGTAACTGCAGTTCTCCCACGGCTCGCCGTCGGGCGGCGGGTACATGTAGTTGAACGGCGCGCCCGCGCTGTCGTGCAGGTAGTCCAGTCCGCCGGTGGTGTGCGCCGGGCGGGCACGGTCGCGATGAAGGAAGCGTTCGTCAGGGGTATTCACATGAGGCTCCTGTTAGTCGTCGGGCAGGCACTCGCCGCCGTTGCCGAGCAGATGCGGCCTTCCGTGCCCAGGACTCATGCTGCCGCTTCCAGACGCCTTGATCGAGTGTCTGGATCGACATCAAAAAGGCTAATATGGACATCATGAAAACAGCCGTACTGATCCTGCCCGGCGTGCTCGACATCAGCTTGGGCATCACGCTGGACGTGATGAACACCGCCAACCGCCTGTGTCTGCAGGCTGGGCGAGCGCCGCTTTTCGAGGTGACACTGGCCGGCACCGGACGACGTCGGGAGCGCAGTGGCTCGGGGCTTGAAGTGGGGCCGCTTGCGCGCATGGCCGACCTGCCGCCGCCCGATCTGGTGCTGCTGCCGGGCGCCAACCGCGCCCACCGCGAAGCGCTGGAGGAATGGCTGTTGACGCGCGAGATCGTGAAGGCGACGGAACGAGTGGGCGGCTGGCTGGAAGGCGGCGCTGAAGTGGCTGCGTCCTGCGTCAGCACCTTCGCGCTGGCGCAGGCGGGGCTGCTCGACGGGCGCATGGCCACCACCAGCTGGTGGCTGGCGCCATGGTTCCGCGAGCGCTACCCACGGGTCGATCTGGACATGGCGCGCATGGTCGTCAGCGACGGCCCGATCAGCACCGCTGGCGCCGCGCTGGCACAGGCCGACCTGATGCTCGCGCTGGTGGCCCGCCACGGCTCGGACGAACTGGCGCGCAGCTGCGCCCGCTTCCTGATGCTGGACCACCGCGTATCGCAGAGCCAGTACGCCATCGCGTCACATCTGGCACGGCAGACGCCGACGCTGCAGCGCGCCGACCGCTGGCTGCAGAGCCGCCTCGGCGAACCGGTCACCCTCGCCTTGCTGGCCGACGCGCTGCACATGACGCCGCGCACGCTGAGCCGCCACTTCGCGTCGGCGGTCGGCATGTCGCCCATCCAGTACGTGCAGAAACTGCGCGTCGAGCGCGCCACCCAGTTGCTCGAAACCGGCCACGCCTCGCTGGAATCGGTGGCCGCCCAGGTCGGCTACGCCGACCCGTCGATGCTGCGCAAACTGCTGCGCCGCGAGCGCGGCGTTACGGCGCGGGACGTGCGGTCGCGGTCACGCGCGGCGAGCGACGGCCGCTGACCGAAACGCACCACCCACTGCCTCGCCACCGCTCGATCACAGGCGGTGAAGAAGATGCCGATGCGCGTCATGACACGCTCGTGCTCCCCTGCAGCCACCCCGAACGAAGCCCTCGGCGCTAAGCGCCGCGGCTACCTGACGACCAGCGCGTCCGATTCGCGTGCCTGCCAACCGCCACCCAGTGCCTTGAAGGCAGCGACCGCAGCGCGTACGGATTCAGTCTGCGCCTGAACATGCGCATCGGAGGCACGTAACAGGTTCTCGTCGGCTTGCAGGACTTCGACCAGGCTGACGACACCCTTCTGATACGCCGCAAACGAGGCGTCCCGTGCGCGACTGAAGGCGTCCACACCTCGAGTCAGCACTGCGGCCTGCTCTTCGCGCCTGACCAAGGACGACAGCGCGTTCTCCACGTCTTCGGTTGCCCGCAAGGCGGCAAGTCGATATGCAGAGAGCAGTTCCGCTTCCTGCCCCTTCGCCAGATCGATCTGCGCATCGATGCGGCCGAAGTCGAACAGACGCCAGCGCAGGCCGAGCACGCCTGCGGCCTGACCGGCGCCACTGGTGAACAGATTGCCGCTCGCCACCGAGGTCGCGCTGCCTATCAGTCCGCTCAGAGAAAGTTTCGGGTAGTACTCGGCGATGGCACCGCCAATACGTGCGCTGGACGCGGCCAGGCGACGCTCGGCCGCGATCAGGTCAGGCCGGCGGCGAAGCAGGTCGGCCGGCGTCCCCGTGGCGACGATCTGCGGGGCAGCCGGAATATCACGGGTTTCGGCCAGTTCGGCCCGATGCGTGCCCGGCGGAGAGCCCAGCATCAGGTCCAGCGCGTTCATCGCGGCGTCCAGACCCGCTTCGAGCACCGGAACCGAGGCCTGAACCTGGGCCAGCGCGCCTTCCGCCTGCCTCACTTGAAGTTCGGCTGCGAGCCCTTTTCCATGCAGAAGCTTGATGGTTGCGAGCAAGTCCTGCTGCGTCCTTACCTGTCGGCGAGCGACGTCGAGCCGGGCCTGCAATCCACGGACGGTGATGTAGATGTCGGCTGTCTGTGCCGTCACTGCCAGACGCGTCGCGACCGCGCCCGCTTCCGAAGCCTGATACTCGGCCCATGCCGCCTCCCGGCCGCGGCGCAGACCACCGAACACGTCCAGCTCCCAACTCGCGGCAACATTGGTTTCGTAGGCACTGCCGTAACGGTCGAAACCGGGCGCCGAATTCAGGATCTGCCCCAAGGGGGTTTCGACGGAGCGATATGCCCTGGCCGCTTCCCCCGCTATCTGGCCCGAGGGCAGCAGTGCGGCGTTGGCTGCGCCTAGCCCGGCACGCGACTGGGCGACCCGGGCCGCCGCCTGCGCGATGTCCAGGTTCTGTTCCTGCGCCAGGGACACGAAGCGCTCGAGCAGAGGATCATTGAAGGCGGCCCACCAGTTCGTGAGGTCCGCCTGCTGCAGAACCTGCCGGCGATCAACGGCCTCCTGCCCGATAAAGACCGGCGAGAGCGCGATCTCGGGCTGTCGATACTCAGGACCGACGGCGCAGCCCGTCAAGACAGCGGCGCTCAGAAGCAGAACGAGGGAGCGGGGATAGGCGAACATTAAGATCTCCCGGAAAGTTGAATGCGTGAAGTGACTATAATCTAACTTGGTCACTTATTGTCAAGCCATCATCGACGCGGTATCGTTTTTCCATGAGCGAAATTGACACAAGCACACCCCAGGCGCGCGGTCCCGTTGACCACAGCGTTCGAGAGCAGATCGTTGCGGCGGCCGGAGAACACTTCAGTCACTACGGCTACGAGAAGACCACGGTTTCGGATCTGGCCAAGGCGATCGGTTTTTCCAAGGCCTACATCTACAAGTTCTTCGACTCGAAGCAGGCCATCGGCGAGGCCATCTGCGCCCAGTCCTTGAGCGCCATCATTCTTGCGGTCGAGGAAGCGGTGGCCGGCGCACCCACGCCTACGGAAAAATTCCGACGAATGTTCAAGACCTTGGTGTCGACCGGCGTGGGCCTGTTCTTCAACGACCGCAAGCTTTACGACATCGCCGCGCATTCCGCCGGCGAGGGCTGGCCGTCTGCACGCGCCTACTGCGAGCGCATCCGGCAGATCATGACCGACATCGTCCGCGAAGGTCGGGAGAGCGGAGAGTTCGAGCGCAAGACCCCGCTGGACGAGACGGTGCACGCGATCGATCTGGTCATGCAGCCGTATGTGAATCCGTTGCTGCTCCAGTACAACCTGGATGTGGCCGACGAGGCACCGACGCAGCTCTCCAGTCTGGTGCTGCGCAGTCTTGCACCCTGAGATCAGCAAGAAGTGAAAAGTGACTATTGACAACATTGGTCACTAGATGGAGGATGGAGGCCTTCGTTCCCGGAGGTCACCATGTTCCAGCGCCGCTCTCTTCCCTTCTTCGCCGTCGTCGGCCTGCTGCCTCTGGCTCTGGCGGCGTGCGGCGAGGCCACGTCTTCGATCGACCCGCGCACCCGGATTCCCCTGGTACGGGTCGGGGCAGTTGAGGCCGCCGCACAGGCTGACCGGTCCTTCACCGGCGTCGTTGCGGCGCGCGTGCAGAGCGATCTGGGTTTCCGCGTTCCGGGCAAGATCGTGGAGCGCCTGGTCGATACCGGCCAGACCGTCAAGCGCGGCCAGCAGCTCATGCGCATCGACCCCACCGACCTGCGGCTTGCCACGCGCGCCCGTGACGAGGCCGTCACCGCTGCCACGGCGCGGGCACGCCAGACCACGGAAGACGAAGCGCGATACCGCGATCTCGTCGCGACCGGCGCGGTGTCCGCTTCCGCCTACGACCAGATCAAAGCCGCCGCCGACGCGGCGCGGGCCGAACTGGACGCAGCCCAGGCGCAGGCCGACATGGCCCGCAACGAAACCGGCTACGCAGTCCTGCTCGCCGACGCCGACGGCGTGGTGGTGGACACTCTGGTAGAGCCGGGCCAGGTCGTCGGCGCCGGGCAGGTGGTCGTGCGTCTCGCCCATGTCGGTCGCCGCGAAGCGGTGGTCGATCTCCCCGAAACCTTGCGCCCGGCGGTCGGCTCGGCAGGCGTCGCCACGCTGTACGGCAGCGGGCTGACCGGTGCAGCCCGGCTGCGCCAGCTGTCGGATGCCGCCAACCCGCTTACACGCACCTTCGAAGCGCGCTACGTGCTGGAGGGCCGGCTGGCGGAAGCGCCACTGGGCTCGACCGTGTCCATCCACATCCCGCGCGACGGCGCCGCCCCGGCGCTGCAGGTACCGATCGGTGCGCTCTTCGATCCCGGCAAGGGACCCGGTGTATGGGTGGTCGAAGGTGAGCCCGGCACGGAACCCGGACCCCGGGTCACCTGGCGTGCGGTTCAGGTGGCTGGCCTCGGTACGGAAACCGCTGCGATTACCGGCGGCGTCTCCGCCGGGGATCGCATCGTCGTGCTGGGCGCCCACCTGCTGCAGGAAGGCGAACATGTCCGCGTGGCAGACAGCAAGAACGCCGCACGTGTGGCGGCGTCCAGCGGAGCGCTGCAATGAGCGCACCGACGCATTCGACCGAAGGCACGGCCCCTGCCCGCCACCCGGCAGGGGATTCGCCGAGCGCCTTCAACCTGTCGGCTCTGGCCGTACGCGAGCGCTCGGTCACCCTTTTCATGATGATCGTGATCTTCGTCGCCGGCGCGGTGGCGTTCCTGACGCTGGGCCGGGCGGAAGACCCGGCCTTCACGATCAAGCAGATGACGGTGGTGACCGCCTGGCCCGGCGCCACTGCGAAGGAGATGGAAGAACTCGTCGCCGAACCGCTGGAAAAGCGCCTGCAGGAATTGCGCTGGTATGACCGGGCCGAGACCTACACGCGCCCGGGCCTCGCCTTCACCACGCTGAACCTGCTCGACAGCACACCGCCGGCTGACGTACCCGAGGAGTTCTATCAGGCGCGCAAGAAACTTGGCGACGAGGCGCTCAAGCTGCCGCGTGGCGTCATTGGCCCGATGGTGAACGACGAATACGCCGACGTGACCTTCGCGCTCTACGCCTTGAAGGCGCGCGGCGCCGCGCAGCGACAGCTCGTGCGCGATGCGGAGACACTGCGCCAGCGCCTGCTGCACGTGCCGGGCGTCAACAAGGTGAACATCATCGGCGAACAGGCCGAACGGATCTTCGTCGAGTTCTCCCACGACCGCCTCGCGACCCTCGGCGTCTCGCCGCAAGCCCTCTTCGCGGCGCTGAACGGGCGCAACGTCATGACGCCCGCGGGCTCGATCGAAGCCAGGGGGCCGCAGGTGTTCATCCGGCTGGACGGCGCGATCGACGACCTGGAAGCGATCCGCAACACGCCGGTCGCGGCGCGCGGACGCACGCTCAAGCTCGGCGACGTGGCCGAGGTGAAGCGCGGCTACGAGGACCCGGCCAGCTTCCTCATCCGCAACAACGGTGAACCGGCCCTGCTGCTCGAGGTCGTGATGCGCGAGGGCTGGAACGGCCTCGATCTTGGCCGCGCGCTGGAGGCCGAAGCCGCCGCGATCAACGCCGAGCTCCCGCTGGGCATCAGCCTGTCCAAGGTCACGGACCAGTCGGTCAACATCAGTTCGGCCGTCGATGAATTCATGCTCAAGTTCGTTGCCGCGCTCGGCGTGGTGATGCTGGTGGGCTTCCTGAGCATGGGCTGGCGTGCCGGCATCGTGGTGTCGGCCGCGGTGCCGCTGACCCTGGCCGCCGTCTTCGTCGTCATGGCCGCCACCGGCAAGAACTTCGACCGCATCACGCTGGGTTCGCTGATCCTCGCCCTCGGCCTGCTGGTCGATGACGCAATCATCGCCATCGAGATGATGGTGGTGAAGATGGAGGAAGGCTACGACCGCATCCGCGCAGCCGCCTACGCGTGGAGCCATACCGCCGCACCCATGCTGTCGGGGACGCTGGTGACGGCGATCGGCTTCATGCCGAACGGTTTCGCCAAATCGACCGCTGGCGAATACACCAGCAATATGTTCTGGGTCGTCGGCATTTCGCTGATCGCGTCATGGATCGTTGCCGTGGTGTTCACGCCCTACCTCGGGGTCAAACTGCTGCCCAACTACACGCCGCACGAGGGCGGGCACGGGGCGATCTACGCCACGCCGAACTACCAGCGCTTCCGCCGCCTGCTCGGATCGGTGATCCAACGCAAGTGGCTGGTGGCGGCGAGCGTCATCGGTGTCTTCGTCGTCGCGGTGCTGGGCATGGGCGTGGTCAACAAGCAGTTCTTTCCGACCTCGGACCGGCCTGAGGTGCTGATCGAAGTGCAGATGCCCTATGGCAGCGCGATCCAGCAGACGAGTGCGGCGGTCGCCAAGGTCGAGGCGTGGCTGGCCGAGCAGCCGGAAGCGAAGATCGTGACCGCCTACATCGGGCAGGGCGCACCGCGCTTCTATCTGGCGATGTCGCCGGAGATGCCCGACCCGTCCTTCTCGAAGATTGTCGTCCTCACCGACGACCAGGACGCGCGCGAGGCGCTCAAGCTCCGGCTGCGCCAGGCGGTGGCCGACGGTCTGGCGCCGGAGGCGCGCGTACGGGCGACTCAACTGGTGTTCGGCCCGCCCTCGCCCTTCCCGGTGGCCTTCCGCGTGATGGGGCCGGACGCCAACACGCTGCGCGAGATCGCCGCAGAGGTGCGCGGCGTGATGCAGGCCTCGCCGCAGATGCGCACGGTCAATACCGACTGGGGCGAGCGCGTTCCCACGCTGCGCTTCTCGCTCGACCAGGACCGGCTGCAGAGCCTCGGCCTCAGCTCCAGCGACGTGGCGCAGCAGCTTCAGTTCCTGTTGAGCGGCATCCCCATTACCGAGGTGCGCGAAGACATCCGTTCGGTGCAGGTCGCTGCCCGCTCGGCCGGACACACCCGGCTCGATCCGGCCAGGATCGGCGATTTCACGCTGGTCGGCGCGACCGGCCAGCGGATTCCGCTGTCGCAGGTGGGCTCGGTGGAGGTTCAGATGGAAGACCCCATCCTGCGCCGCCGCGACCGCACGCCGACCATCACCGTGCGCGGCGACATCGCTGAGGGGCTGCAACCGCCGGATGTGTCCACCGCCGTCTGGCAGGATCTTCAGCCCATCATCGCCAGGCTGCCGGCCGGTTACCGGATCGAACTGGCCGGTTCCATCGAGGAATCCGCCAAGGCCAACAGCGCCTTGCTGCCGGTCTTCCCCGTCATGATCGCGCTGACGCTGATCACCATCATCTTCCAGGTCCGCTCGATCTCGGCGATGACGATGGTGTTCGCCACCGCGCCGCTGGGCCTGATCGGGGTGGTGCCTACGCTGCTGCTGTTCAACCAGCCATTCGGCATCAACGCGCTGGTCGGCCTGATTGCGCTGGCCGGCATCCTGATGCGCAACACGCTCATCCTGATCGGCCAGATCCACGACAACGAGAAGGCGGGCCTGGCCCCCTTCGATGCGGTGGTGGAAGCCACCGTGCAGCGCGCGCGTCCGGTCATCCTGACCGCCCTCGCCGCCATCCTGGCCTTCATCCCGCTCACCCAGTCGGTGTTCTGGGGAACGCTCGCCTACACCCTGATCGGCGGCACCTTCGCCGGCACCGTTCTGACCCTGGTGTTCCTGCCGGCCATGTATTCCATCTGGTTCAGGATCAGGCCCGCGGGGCGCAGCGCTGACCCGTCCGTGCTCCAACCCAGTCACCTATAGAAAGGAACTGTCATGTCGCATTCCAAAGTCGTCGTCGTTACCGGTGTGTCATCGGGCATCGGACGCGCCGCCGCCCTGAGCCTGGCCAGTCAGGGTTGCCAGGTGTTCGGCACCGTGCGCAACCTTGCCAAGGCAGAGCCGGTACCTGGCGTTGCGCTGATCGAGATGGATGTGCGCGACGAAGCCTCGGTCAAGCGCGGAATCCAGGCGGTCATCGCGCAGGCCGCGCGCATCGACGTGCTGGTCAACAGTGCGGGCGTGACCCTCCTGGGCGCGGCCGAAGAAACATCGATCGCCGAAGCGCAGACGCTGTTCGACACCAACCTCTTCGGCCTCCTGCGCACGACCAAGGCAGTGCTGCCGCACATGCGCACGCAGCGCTCCGGCCGCATCGTCAACGTCAGTTCGGTGCTGGGCTTCCTGCCGGCGCCCTACATGGCGCTCTATGCGGCCTCCAAGCACGCGGTTGAAGGCCTGTCCGAATCGCTGGACCACGAGGTCCGCCAGTTCGGCATCCGCGTCGCGCTGGTCGAACCGTCCTTCACCCGGACCAATCTGGATGTCAACGCGCCCCACGCCACTTCAAGGATTCCCGATTACGACGAGGAGCTCGGCATCGTTTCGCGCGCCATCCAGAACAATGTCCAGAAGGCGCCCCGGCCCGACGGCGTCGCCGCCGCGATCGTCGGCGCCGCGCTGGGTACATGGAAGATGCGCCATACGCCGAAGGGCGAAGCGTCTCTGCTGGCCAAGCTGCGCCGCTTCATGCCCGCCGGCCCGGTCGAGAAGGGCCTGCGGAAGACCTTCGGGCTCGCCTGAACATCCACACCGACCGAGCCCGGCCATGAGAAATCACCAACCGACTACGTGCGCGCCATGACCACCCCCGACAGCCAGACCGTGGCGGGTTCGCCGCCGATCATCGAAGAGGCGTCGCCCGCCCTGCCCGCTGGCGCCGCCTCGCCGTGGCCGGTGTTCTGGGTCGCCAGCGTGGCGGTGTTTCTTGTGTCGATGGACGGCACCATGCTGTTCGCCGCCTTCAGCGCCTTGCGCGCCGGTTTTCCGCAGGCCACGGCGGCAGACCTCTCCTGGGTGCTGAATGCCTACACCGTCGTCTATGCCGCGATGCTGATTCCTTCGGGCGGCCTGGCAGACAGGCATGGGCGCAAGCGGGTGTTTCTCGCTGGTGTTGCGCTGTTTCTGGCGGCGTCGGTTGCCTGCGGTCTGGCGGTCAGCGTGGAGTGGCTGGTCGCGGCAAGAGTCTTCCAGGCCCTGGGCGCCGCACTGCTGACGCCGGCTTCGCTCTCGCTCGTGCTGGCGGCCTTCCCCGCCGACAGGCGTGCCGTGGCGGTCAGCCTGTGGGGCGCGGTGGGCGGCCTGGCCGCGGCGGTGGGCCCCAGCCTGGGCGCCTTCGTGATCGCGTCGCTCGGCTGGCAATGGGCGTTCTATCTGAACGTGCCGCTGGGCATGCTTGCCATCTGGCGCGGTGCAACGCTGCTGACGGAAGCGAAGCAGCCGGCACGGGGCCGACCGCTCGACCTGGTCGGAATCGCCCTGCTGGTCCACGGCATCGGCGCGCTCGCGCTGTCCATCGTGCAGGCCGACTCGCCTGACTGGTCGCGTCATGACCTGCTGGCCACCGCGGGCGTCGGGCTGACGAGCATTCTCGGCTTTGCCGCTTGGGCCCGGCTGGCCGGGGCGCCGCTGGTGGATCCGGGGCTGTTTCGCAACGCCACCTACCGCTACGTCAATCTCGCCACGTTGAGCTTCGGTACGGCGTTCTCGATAATGTTCTTCGCATTTTTCTTCTACATGAACGCGATCTGGCGCTACCCGCTTCCACTGGCCGGCCTGGCGATGGCGCCCGGGCCGCTGCTGGTGGTTCCGGTGGCAGCGCTGTCGGGCCGTCTGGCCGGGCGGCACGGTCACCGCCCGGTGCTGGTCGCCGGTTGTCTGATCTACGCGGCCAGCGCGCTGTGGTTCTTCATGGTGCCGGGCACCGAGCCCGCCTATCTGACGCACTGGCTGCCGGGCATGGTGATGAGCGGCATCGGCGTGGGCATGGTGCTGCCGTCGCTGTCAGGCGCCGCCGCCAGCCACCTGCCCCCGGAGCACTACGCCGTCGGCAGCGCGGTCAATCAGGCGATACGTCAGATCGGCTCGGTCATGGGGGTCGCCCTCACCGTGCTGCTGTTGGGCGGTGCGAGTCTGCACCGTGCCGACTTCGACGCCGTTTATCTGTGCCACATGAGCC
This sequence comes from Methyloversatilis sp., assembly GCF_965284615.1. Taxonomy (GTDB): domain Bacteria; phylum Pseudomonadota; class Gammaproteobacteria; order Burkholderiales; family Rhodocyclaceae; genus Methyloversatilis. The sequence goes on along the minus strand of NZ_OZ260098.1, from coordinate 1,178,455 downwards.
TTGCACTGTTGACCGCCGCGCTGTGCCTGCCCGTCAACACCGCGCCTGCGGCCGGCGCGAAAAAATGAGCGGGGCCCGAGCCAGGCGATTCATGCAATTGCATTCATCGAGTGCGGCGATCATCGACGTCGAAGCGCGAAAAACGTGAATCGCGCCGTGCGTCCGTTACTCGATCACCCGGTTCTCGAAGAAGTTGGCCCGCCTCGTTCATGTCGATCGCCACAACGTCGGCCGAGGGCGGACTCCGTCAGTGTCTGGCTGGACCGCCGCGAACTTCGATCCGGCGCAGGCGAGAAGGCGCGCGACGAGTGAGTTGCTGTCGGCGAACCCCGGAGGTGCGCACTCAACGCGGCGGGTGATATATTCATTTATCTATTCACAAATCCATTCAAAGAATGTCGCCCCACGCCGAATCGATACGGCTTCGCCTCAGCAGCGGGCCGCTGACCGCGCGCCAACTGGCTGAAAGCATGGGCATCAGCCAGCCGACGGTGTCCCGTGCGCTGGCCGAGCTGGGCGACGACATCGTGCGCATCGGCGCCGCGCGATCCATTCGTTACGCGCTGCGCGACACGTTGCGCGGGCTGCCGGACATCCCCATCCACCGCGTTCACAGCGAAGGCCGGATCACGCTGCTCGGCACGCTGGTGCCGGTGCGGCCCGACGGTTTCGTGATGCACCAGACCGATGGCGCAACGCTGCATAGCGAGGGCCTGCCCTGGTGGCTGATGGACATGCGCCCGCAGGGCTTTCTCGGCCGCGCCCACGCTGCGCGTCACGGTGCCGCGCTCGGGCTGCCGGCGCGGCTCGCCGACTGGAGCGACACACACGCGCTGCGCGCGTTGCTGGCACACGGTCACGACATGGTGGGGAATCTGCTGGTGGGTGAAGTCGCCCGCGACCGCTTTCTGTCGCAGCCCCTGCCCGCCCCCATCGCCGACACCGACCTTGCCGCAACCTATGTCCGTCTGGCCGCCGACGCAGCACAAGGCGACGCACCCGGTTCGTCGGCAGGTGGCGAACAGCCGAAATTCACGGCCTGCGCGATGACGCCGGCCGGCCCCCGGCACGTGATCGTGAAGTTCAGCGAAGCCGAAGACAGCCCGGTGAGCGAGCGCTGGCGCGACCTGCTGCGCGCCGAACACCTCGCGCTCTCGGTGCTGCGCGAAGCCGGCATCCCGGCCGCCCTCACCACCCTGATCGAGCACGGCGGACAACGCTTCCTGCAGGTCGAACGCTTCGACCGCGTCGGCCCGCTCGGCCGGCGCGCACTGCTGTCACTCACCGCGCTTGATGCCGAGTTCGTCGGTGCCGCTGCGGAAGGCTGGCCCGTCATCGCGCACCGACTGGCACGCGACCGCCACATCGCCCCCGAAGCCGCCGCTGGCGCCTGCCTGCTCTGGGCCTTCGGCACGCTGATCGGCAACACCGACATGCACGGCGGCAACCTGTCCTTCGTTGCTGAACAAGGCCGCCCCTATGCGCTCGCACCTGCCTACGACATGACGCCCATGGCCTTCGCCCCGCGCAGCGGCGGCGGCCTGCCGGACACCGTGCCGGAGGCGGTCATCCACGCCGGCGTCGCCCACGACACCTGGCGCCAGGCCGAAGCGCTGGCGCGCGCCTACCTTGCGCGCGTCTCAGGCGACGGCGGATTCAGCGCACGATTCGCGCCCTGCATCGCAGCGCTGGCGAATCACCTCGACACGGCGAGCGCGCGGATTGCGCGGCTAGGGTGAGCGGCGCGCGGATCCTGAGACACACGGCGACTTGACGGGACGCCCGCGTTCAGATCGACGAAGGGTCGGGCTTGCGGGCATGGCTACCCGCAGCACGCGTCTGCAGATAATCGAACGCCTCATCGGCATCCACCACCCGTCCGCAACGCGCCACCTCTTCGCGCGCCAGCAGCGCATCGGCTACGAAGGCTGTGCGACGTTCGGCCACTGCGGTCTGCAGTTCAAGCGCCTCGACCATAAAAGCGTGTTCGCTCTTGCCCGACTGCTGCGCCACCGCAGCGATTCGGGCTTTCAGTTCATCGGAAAGCGCCAGCGTGATCGTGCTGCTCATCATCCAGATTCCAGTAGCGAGCCAGGAACCATCGTAACGCCCGACAAGATCGGACGCCGCGACGGGTGACGAACGACCGCTTGCAATGGTTGCAGGAGAAGCCAAACGGCACGCACTGCGATCACCCGAAGAAACTCGACCATGGCCAGCAATCTCATCGTCCGGAACGTTGCCCCCGCCATCATCCAGGCCTTGAAGGAAGCGGCGGCGCATGGACGCAGCGCCGAAGCGGAACATCGCGAAATCCTGCGCGCCGCCCTCCCCCGCCCCGCAAGGCGCAGCCTGAAAGACGTGCTTGCCGCCATGCCCGACGTCGGCACCGACGACGACTTCAACGGCCGGCAGGCTGATGTACCTGCTTGACACCAATGTGATCAGCGAGCTGCGCAAGGGCGCACGGGCCAACGCTGGCGTCCTTGCCTTCTTCGCCGCGCTGGATGCGCAGCACATCCATCCGGCCGTCCAGACCATGGGAGAACTGCGACGCGGTCTGGAAAACCTCCGCGGCCGCAGCGACTTGTTTGACATCCGATTCGCACCTACCATGACCATAGTTCCGTGACCATGCTCAGAAGAGGCCCGATATGAGTACCGAAGTGTCCAAATCGCAGTTCAAGGCGCGCGCGCTCGAATACTTCCGCGACGTGGAACGCAGCGGCGAACCCCTCATCGTGACCGACCGCGGCGAACCGCGGCTGGAAGTACGTCGCTTCACACAGCGGGAGCGCTCGCCACTGGACATCCTGCGCGGCTCGGTGCTGCGGTATGACCGGCCGACCGAACCGGTGGGAGAAGACGACTGGGACGCCGCGCGGTGATCGTGCTCGATACCCACGCACTGCTGTGGTGGGCCAATGGCGAACGCGCGCAATTGTCCGCCGCCGCAGCGTCCGCCATCGACGCCGAGATGGACGGCGGCCAGATCCTCGTTTCAAGCATGTCGGCATGGGAACTGGCCATGCTCGTCGAGCGCGGGCGCGTCGCGCTGTCGATGGACGTCGCATCCTGGCTCGACACCCTGAGCCGGATCGACGCGGTACAGATGGTGCCGGTGGACAGTGAAATCGCCGTGAAGAGCGTGCAACTGCCGGGCGACTTCCACAAGGACCCGGCCGACCGCATCATCGTCGCCACCGCGCGCAAGTTCGCCGCACCGCTGGTCAGCGCCGACGAAAAGATCAGGAGCTACCCGCATGTGCGGGCGATCTGGTGAAAAGACTTGAGCCCCCCGGGTGCTCGATTTGTAGCGGCAGACCGGGGCTGCCGTGGAACTGACCGCGCCTGCGCTCCGAACTGATGGAGGACTGGACGCTGTGTCAATCCAGACAACACCCGAAGCGGATCAAACCACTGGAGTGATCCCCGCAGCACCATTGCGGATCAAGGCGGTTTCGGTGCTGCCCGATTTCTGCTTGGCCGTCACCTTCATGGATGACACCCAGGGCATCGCGGATTTCTCGGCGATTCTGACGGCCAGGGAATGCGGCATCTTCGAAGCGCTCAAGGACAAGACCTGTTTCGATCAGGCCCGCCTGAATCTCGGCGCCGTGATCTGGCCCAACGGAGCAGACATGGACCCCGCCTGGATGTATGAACAGATTCGGGCGAATAAATTGTGGTCTGTCCCCTTTTAACCCCTGAGTAGGCACGCCGTCCGAGGCGAGGGCTTCGTCCGGCAACACCTGAAACCGATGACCCTCCCGACCGCGCCTTGCGCGAGATCGATCGGCGGGCGGCGTCTGTGCAAGTTCGATCCAGTGGCCCGGCACTCAGTAGCTGAAAGCAATAATCTCATCTGCAGCTGCTAAACTCCACGGCTGTTCTGATTGATCCACCTGGCATTTTATGATTTTCCCCCGTACCACCGGAAACGGCATGCGCATGCACGGCTGTTTAGCCATTTCGCTTCTCACGCTCGCGGCGTGCGCATCTGAAGTACCCCGCCAGCCCGCCCGATTCCAGCCAGCAATCGAGGTTGCGTCGGTGCGCAGCGTTGACCGCGAAATCGAAGTTCGTCTGGGCACCGGTTACACGCGAGTACTTGCCTCCGGTTCGCGCTGGCGACAGGTCGGCGTTGTTTCTGAGGGGAGCGTATACGCGTCGAGCGGAAGCACATTTTCCGTAGAAGGTGCGCATGTCCACGAAGCCTACCTCGTCGTGAAATCAGGACGACTCGTCGGATTCTATCTGCCCGTGGAACGCGCGTTTTCGCCGATATCTCCCGATCAAAACCCAACTCTCTGGAAGGAGTACGAGTAATGCGCAGCACGTTTCAAATGATTGCCGTTGCCACCGCAGTGCTGGCAGGTTGCGCGTCCGGTCCGCGCTACACGGAGGTCAGACCCTCCATGCCAGCACTGGGAGACGGCAAGGGGCGCATCCTGTTCTATCGGACGGCGAATGTATTCGGCTCTGGCATACAGCCAGATGTGAAACTCAACGGAAAGGTTGTCGGTAGCGCTCAGCCGGGCGGGTTCTTCTATATGGACGTGCCGGCCGACAACTATGAGGTCGTGCTGTCAACCGAGGTCGACAAAAAGCTGACTTTCGCACTCGGCGCGAACGAAGAGAAGTGCGTGCGACTATCGGTTGGACTTGGCGTAGTGGTGTATCGCGTCTATCCCGAGATGGCGACACCCGAAACCTGCGAGAAGGAAATCCCTGACACCAGCTTCATCGGACAGGCGAAAGGGAAGTAGGTGTCGGGTCACGTCTGCGGACTGTTAATCCGTAGGTCTATCTGCGCAACAGCAAGCAGAATGGGGCAAAGAAAAGGGGCGCCCGCTGGCGTCCCTTTTCTTTGCCGGTCCGCAGACCGTGCAGATGAATCAGTCCCGCGAGCGGGCACCGACCACCATCAATCCCAACTCAACGCCCCACCCGTCTGATATTCAATCACCCGGGTTTCGAAGAAGTTGCGTTCCTTCTTCAGATCGATCATTTCGCTCATCCACGGGAAGGGGTTTTCCGCGCCCGGGTACAGCACGTCCAGACCGATCTGCTGCGCGCGGCGGTTGGCGATGAAGCGCAGGTATTCCTTGAACATGTTCGAGTTCAGGCCGAGCACGCCGCGCGGCATGGTGTCTTCGGCGTAGCGGTATTCCAGCTCGACGGCCTTGCGGAAGAGCGCCTTCAGTTCTTCGCGGAATTCCGGGTTCACAGGTGCGGGTTTTCGAGCTTGATCTGGTTGATCAGGTCGATGCCGAAATTGCAGTGCATGGACTCGTCGCGCAGGATGTACTGGTACTGCTCGGCGGCGCCGGTCATCTTGTTCTGGCGGCCCAGTGCGAGGATCTGCACGAAGCCGACGTAGAAGAACAGGCCTTCCATCAGGCAGGCGAACACGATGAGGCTCTTCAGCAGTTGCTGGTCGGCTTCGGGCGTGCCGGTCTTGAAGGCCGGGTCGGTCAGCACGTCGATGAAGGGGATGAGGAACTCGTCCTTGTCACGGATGGACTGCACTTCGTGATAGGCGTTGAACACCTCGCCTTCGTCCAGGCCGAGCGACTCGACGATGTACTGGTAGGCGTGGGTGTGGATGGCCTCCTCAAAGGCCTGGCGCAGCAGGTACTGGCGGCACTCGGGCGCGGTGATGTGGCGGTAGGTGCCGAGCACGATGTTGTTGGCGGCCAGCGAATCGGCGGTGACGAAGAAGCCGAGGTTGCGCTTGACCAGACGGCGCTCGTCTTCGGTCAGGCCGTTCGGCGACTTCCACAGTTCGATGTCGCGCTGCATGTTCACTTCCTGCGGCATCCAGTGGTTGGCGCAGCCGGCGAGGTACTTTTCCCAGGCCCACTTGTACTTGAAGGGCACGAGCTGGTTCACGTCGGTGCCGCCGTTGATGACGCGCTTGTCTTCGGCGCGGATGCGGCGCATGCGCGCGTCGCCCTGGGCGGCCGGCGTGGCCGGCGGCGACATCGGCAGTTCGCGCGAATCGGGTTCGAACGGACGCGATGCGGGCGTGCGCAGCGCCAGACCGGGTTGCGGCGCGGTCATCGGCAGGTCGTCTTCGAAACTCAGCATTGTTGTTTTCTCCTTCAGTCGGCGCGCGCTGCGCGCCGGGTATTGCTTTAGTCAGTTGGGGCGATGCACGGAGCAGGCTCCGCTAGCCCCTGGCCCCCAGCCCCTCGCCCGCGCCTGCGACGCAGGCACGGGCGGGACGTGCTTATTGGCAGGCTTCGCAGGTGGGATCGTCGATGGCGCAGAACTTGGGCGCCGGCTCTTCGGACTGGCTGGGCACCGCGTTCAGTTCGCCGCCGCGGCCGGTAGATTTCTCGGCGTGGGTGGCGCCCATGGCGCGCAGGTAGTAGGTGGTCTTCAGGCCGCGCAGCCAGGCGAGCTTGTAGGTTTCGTCCAGCTTCTTGCCCGAGGCGCCGGCCATGTAGATGTTCAGGCTCTGCGCCTGGTCGATCCACTTCTGGCGGCGCGACGCGGCTTCGACCAGCCACTTCGGCTCGACTTCGAAGGCGGTGGCGTAGAGCGCGCGGATGTCGGCCGGGATGCGGTCGATGCGCGACAGCGAGCCGTCGAAATACTTCAGGTCGGCGACCATCACTTCGTCCCACAGACCCAGCTTCTTCAGGTCGCGCACCAGGTGCTCGTTCACCACGGTGAATTCGCCCGACAGGTTCGATTTGACGAACAGGTTCTGGTAGGTCGGCTCGATGCTGGCATCGACGCCGATGATGTTCGAAATGGTGGCGGTCGGCGCGATCGCCAGGCAGTTCGAGTTGCGCATGCCGTAGTTGGCGATGCGGTTGCGCAGCGCGTCCCAGTCCATCGTGACCGAGCGGTTGACTTCGAGGTAGCCGCCGCGCTGCTCGGCCAGGATGTCCAGCGAGTCGTGCGGCAGGATGCCGCGGTCCCACAGGCTGCCCTTGTAGCTGGAGTAGCGGCCGCGCTCTTCGGCCAGTTCGGTTGACGCCCAGTAGGCGTAGTAGGCCACCGCTTCCATCGAGCGGTCGGCGAACTCGACCGCCGCGTCGGAGGCGTACGGCGTGCGCAGTTCGTGCAGCGCTTCCTGGAAGCCCATCAGGCCCATGCCGACCGGGCGGTGCTTCAGGTTGGCGTTGCGCGCCTTGCCGACCGAGTAGTAGTTGATGTCGATGACGTTGTCGAGCATGCGCATCGCGGTGCGGATGGTCTTGCGCAGCTTGTCGTGGTCCAGCGCCTTGCCGCCCTTGCCGTCGTCCTTCAGGTGGGCGACCAGGTTCACCGAGCCGAGGTTGCACACGGCGATTTCGGTGTCCGAGGTGTTCAGCGTGATTTCGGTGCAGAGGTTCGAGCTATGCACGACACCGACATGCTGCTGCGGCGAACGCAGGTTGCACGGGTCCTTGAAGGTGATCCACGGGTGGCCGGTTTCGAACAGCATCGACAGCATCTTGCGCCACAGCGCGACCGCCTGCGTCTTCTTGAACAGACGGATTTCGCCGCGCGCGGCCTTCTCTTCGTAGCGGGTGTAGGCCTGCTCGAAGGCGCTGCCGTACAGGTCGTGCAGGTCCGGGCAGTCGGCCGGCGAGAACAACGTCCATTCGCCGTTTTCCATCACGCGGCGCATGAACAGGTCGGGAATCCAGTTCGCCGTGTTCATGTCGTGCGTGCGACGGCGGTCGTCGCCGGTGTTCTTGCGCAGGTCGAGGAATTCCTCGATGTCGAGGTGCCAGCTTTCCAGATAGGCGCACACCGCGCCCTTGCGCTTGCCGCCCTGGTTCACCGCGACCGCGGTGTCATTGACCACCTTCAGGAAGGGCACGACGCCCTGCGATTTGCCGTTGGTGCCCTTGATGTGCGAGCCCAGCGCGCGCACCGGCGTCCAGTCGTTGCCCAGACCGCCGGCGAACTTGGCCAGCAGCGCGTTTTCCTTGATCGCCTCGAAAATGCCGTCGAGATCGTCGGCCACCGTGGTGAGGTAGCAGGACGACAGCTGCGGACGCAGCGTGCCGCTGTTGAACAGCGTCGGCGTCGAGCTCATGAAGTCGAAACTGGACAGCAGCTTGTAGAACTCGATCGCGCGCTCTTCACGGTTGATTTCGTTCAGCGCCAGACCCATGGCCACGCGCATGAAGAAGATCTGCGGCAGTTCGATGCGGCGGTCGCGGATGTGCAGGAAGTAGCGGTCGTACAGCGTCTGCAGGCCGAGGTAGTTGAAGCGCAGGTCGTTGCGGTGGTCCAGCGCGGCGCCGAGCTTGGCGAGGTCGAACTGGGCCAGCTTGGAATCGAGCAGTTCGGCTTCGATGCCCAGCTTGATGTAGCGCGGGAAGTATTCGGCGTAGGCGGTGGCCATCTCTGCCTGCGAAGTTTCCTCACCCAGCACTTCGGCGCGGACCGTGTGCAGCAGCAGGCGGGCGGTGACGTAGCCGTAGGCCGGGTCCTGCTCCAGCAGCGAGCGGGCGGCCATGATGGCCGACTTGCGCACTTCCTCGACCGGTACGCCGTCGTACAGGTTCGACAGCGTGGCGTTCAGGATGGCGTTGACCGACACCACGTCGCCCAGCGCCTCGCACGAGGCTTCGATCAGACCGCGCAGCGCGGCGTGGTCCAGCGGCATGCGACGGTTGCCGTTGACCACGTGCAGCACCGGCTGGTCAGCCGCTGCTTCAACCGCGTGCTGCTTCTGCGCACGCTCGGCGGCACGCTTCTCGCGGTACAGCACATAGGCGCGGGCCACGTCGTGCTCGGCCGAGCGCATCAGCGCCAGTTCGACCTGGTCCTGGATGTCCTCGATGTGGAAGGTGCCGCCGTGCGGCTGGCGACGCACCAGCGCCTGCACCACCTGGCTGGTGATGCCGGCGACCTGTTCGCGCACGCGCGCCGACGCGGCACCCTGCCCGCCATTCACCGCCAGAAAAGCCTTGGTCACCGCGATCGAAATCTTGGCCGGCTCGAAATTCACCACCGCACCGTTGCGGCGGATCACCTTGTAGTCGGCGTGCAGCGCCGCCGTGTTCGGCAGCTCGTCGATGCTGATCTGGTCGGGGCTGGGGGACTGCGGACGGGTGCTGGCGTGTTCGGCGGTCAATTGCATGCGGACGTCTCCCTGTAAGGCCGTCGCGAGCGCGACGGAGAAGCGGTTTTTGATGGGATTTCGCTAACTGACCACTATAGGTAGTGGTTGAAGCTCGATGAGCTACTAATTCTAGTGAGCCAATCCGGCACCCGCAAGCGCGATTTTTCTGCTAGGCCGGGCTGCGGCGGCCCGAAAATCACCCTTCGGCGCACAGGGGATTGGCACCGGACAAGGGCTGGCGGAGAGGAATCCGGCGCAAACGCCGGTATGGCGGCAATCAGTCCGGCCGGGTGACGCCGGGCAAGCGTTTCCAGTCGAAGCAGGCACCGGGATCGGTCTTTCTTCCCGGCGCGATATCCGAATGACCTACCACGTCGGCCACCGGATGCCGTTTGCGCAGCGCGTCAATCAGCGCTGCGGCGCACCGGTATTGGGCATCCTCGAAGGGCAGCACGTTGCAGCCTTCAAGCTCTATGCCGACCGAGAAGTCGTTGCAGCCCTCCCGCCCGCCCCAGCTCGACCGCCCGGCATGCCAGGCCCGACGCGTGGTGGGCACGAACTGCAGCAGCTCTCCGCTGCGCCGCACCACGAAATGCGCCGACACGCGCAACGGCGCGACGTCAACGAAGTACGGGTGGGCCGCCGGGTCGAGCCGGTTCAGGAAGAGGTCTTCTATATAGGGGCCGCCGAATTCGCCCGGCGGCAGACTGATGCAGTGCATGACCACCAGCGACACCGGCTCGCCCTCGGGGCGCGGGTCGGAATTCGGCGATTCGATGCGGCGGGCGGCCAGGCACCAGCCTTCGGCGTCGATGTGGAAATCGGTCGTCATCGGGTGTGGCCAGGCAGAGGCAGATCGCGAGCAAGCTCGCTCCCACGTCGGGGCCGGCTGCGTGCGGGAGCGCGCTTGCTCACGACAAGGCGCCCCACATCCTGACGAAGGTGGCCGCCGCACTCAGTCATTGATGCCCAGCCGCTGCAGCCGGTAGCGCAGCGAGCGGAAGGTGACGCCGAGCAGGCGGGCGGCGGCGGTGCGGTTGTAGCGCGTCTTGCGCAGCGCGTCCTCGATGGCGGCGCGCTCCATGCGGTCGAGGTAGTCCTGCAGCGGCAGTTCGCCGGCCGGCATGTCGGGCAACTCGTCGTTGACCGGCATCAGGCCGAGGTCGGCGGCGTCGATGCGCTCTCCCGAGCTGAGCGCGTAGGCGCGCTCGAGCACGTTCTCCAGTTCGCGGACATTTCCGGGGAAGGGATAGGCGCACAGCGCATCGACCGCCGCACGCGTCAGTTCGGGCTTCTTGCCGTCGGCGGCGGCGATGCGTTCGAGCAGGGTCTGCGCCAGTTGCGGGATGGATTCGCGGCACTCGCGCAGGCTGGGCATGCGCAGTTCGAGCACGTTGAGCCGGTAGAAAAGATCCTGGCGGAAACGGCCCTCGTCCACCATCTGCCGCAGATTGCGGTGGGTGGCGCTGATCAGGCGCACGTCGGTCGCCTCCTCGGTGCGTGCACCGACGCGACGCACCGATTTCTCCTGTATCGCGCGCAGCAGCTTCACCTGCATCGCCAGCGGCAGGTCGCCCACTTCGTCGAGGAACAGCGTACCGCCGCGCGCCGCCTGGAAATAGCCCTCGCGGTCTGCGTCGGCGCCGGTGAAAGCGCCTTTCGCATAACCGAAGAACTCGGACTCGACCAGGTTCTCCGGAATGGCGCCGCAATTGACCGCGACGAAAGGCCCTTCGCGCCGCGCACCCAGCTCGTGTATCAGCCGCGCCGCGCGTTCCTTGCCGCTGCCGGATTCACCGTGGATATGCACCGGTGCGCCACTGCGGGCGAGCTTGGCGATGGTTTCGCGCACCTGCGTCATGGCCGGCGCGTCGCCGACCAGCGCGTCGGTGCCGGCCGGTCGCGCCTCGCCGCCGCGCGACGGCAGGTCGAGCGCCGAACGCACCAGTGCGCGCAACTGCTCGATCGATACAGGTTTGGCGAGGTAGTCGAAGGCGCCTGCCTTCAGTGCCGCGACCGCGTTGTCCATGCTGCCGAAGGCGGTGATGACGGCCACCGGCAGGTCGCGGTGGTGTTCGGCGATGTGGCGCACCAGCTCCATGCCTTCGCCATCGGGCAGACGCATGTCGGTCAGGCACAGCGCGAAGCGTTCCTTGCCCAGCAGTTCGCGCGCTTCGCCGACCGAACCGGCGAGCGAGGCGTGCAGGCCCATGCGCGCCAGCGACATGTCGAGCAGTTCGCGCAGGTCGTCTTCGTCGTTGACGACCAGCACCTTCAGTTCCCGCTCAGTCCGCCGCCGTTCCATGATTCGTCCAAGCTCCTGTTCAGGCCGCGCAGGCGAAAGTGCGCACCCGGCGAATTATCCACGAAGTCGAGCGCGGCCCCGTTGGCGTCGCTGAGTTCGCGCGCGATGTAGAGGCCGAGCCCGGTACCGCGGCTGTGCGTGGTGAAGAAAGGTTCGAACAGGTGCGCGCGCGCGCTGTCGGACACGCCGGGGCCGTTGTTGACGATGTCGAGCAGCGTGGCGTCCTCGGTCGCGCTGACCGTCAGGCGCACCGCGCCGTCGTCCGGGCCGGCGAAGCGCAGCGCATTGCCGAGCAGGTTCCACAGCACCTGATGCAGATGGCCGCGATCGAACCAGATGCGCGCCGGCACCCCGGTTTCGATGTGCACGCGGGCACGCACGCCGGGCTCGCGCATCGCGAACTCGTCGACGAAGGTGCGCACATAGGCGCCCAGTTCGAGCAGTTCCGGCTCGGCGCGGTCGCGGCGCCCGAGCTCCAGCACGTCGCTGACCATGCGGTCCAGCCGCTGCGCGTTGTCGCCGATGATGCGGGTGAGCCGCGCCTGGGTTTCGGCGCGCCGCTCCTCCTGCAGCAGTTCGGCCGCCTGGCTGATGGCGGCCAGCGGATTGCGGATCTCGTGCGCCATGCTGGCAGTCAGCCGACCCAGCGCAGCGAGCTTGATCTGCCGCGCCTGTTCGCGCAGCCGCGCCAGATCTTCGATGAACACCAGATGCCCGCCGGCACCGCCGGCCGGCACGCAGCGTACGCGCAGCGCGGCCGGTCGCGACGGCAGGTCCAGCACGAACACGCGCTCGCGGTCGGGGTCGGCCTGCGCCGCCATCGCCGCGGCGAGCGCGGGCGAATAGTCAGCCAGCATGACCGGGCGCGGCATCAGCGGGTCGAGCAGACGACGCGCCTGCGGATTGGCCTGCCGCACGTGGCCGAGCGTGTTGACCACCAGGACACCGTCATCCATGTCGCGGATCACCCGCTCGTTCAGCCGCACCTGCTCGGCCAGGTCGCGCCCCCGCTCGCGCGCCAGCGACTCGTTGGCGATGACGCGCCGCGCCAGCAGGCGCACCGCGATCGCGGTGGCGAAGAAGCCGATGCTGATCGAACCGACATGCACGAAGCCACCGGCGTCGGAACCCAGCGTGACCCACTGCATCGCCTGCTGGAACAGCATGGCCAGGCTGGCCACCGCGGCGTAGAACACCGCCAGCCTGCCCTGCCCGACCAGTGCCGCGAAGGCCAGCACGACCACGTGCATGAAGGGCAGACCGGTGCTGAGTCCGCCGCCAGCATAGGTGAGCAGCGTGAGGAAGAAGATGTCGGCGAGCACGCCTGCAGTGAGCCGCGCGTCGTCGGTCGGCAGCAGGCGGTCGGCGCCGAGCATGACGCAGACGGCGAACACCCAGTAGCCGCGCGCGGCGCTGGCGAACAGCGCGCCGCGGTAATCGGCAAAGCTGATTTCGCCGGGCACGCCGAACACCAGCGCGACCAGCACCGAGGCGATCAGCAGACGATACAGATTGAAGTAGCGCAGCGAACTCACCCGCGCCGCCGGCAGCGCGGCGGCGGCGGCGGCGTCAGACCCGGCCGTTGTGAGCATCGCGATGCTCGGGGCAGCAGAAGTATTGCGCATCGGTGAACACGGCCTCGCCCTCGGGAAGGCGCAGACCGCACTCGGCGCACTGCACGATGCGCTCGGCCACCGGCTCGGCAGGTTTGTTCTTGTCGGACTTGGAGCGCGCAGGCTTCTTGAAGAACCACAGCCAGGCCAGGAAGGCCAGGAGCGCAAAAAACAGGATGCGGGACATCTCGGGCGACGGCAGGCGGAATGCGGAGGAAAAGCAGCGTACCAGCTTGGCCGGGCAGCCGGCGCAGAAAACAAAAAAGCCACCCCGGGGGTGGCTTTTTCGCGGGATTCTTGGTCGGGGAAAGAGGATTCGAACCTCCGGCCCCTGCGTCCCGAACGCAGTGCTCTACCAGGCTGAGCTATTCCCCGAACCTCACAGCAAACTACCGAGGCAGCTCGTCGTGCCCGTTGCCGTAAGCAACGAGGCGCGCACTTTACTAGAACTTTCTCTCGACTGCAAACGTTGCGAGATCGAGCAGGCTCTGCAGGTATTCATTCGCCGGCAGCCCCGCCAGTTCCGCACGAGCCAATTCGGCTTCCTCCCTCGCGCGGACGCGGGCGATCTCGAGCGCGCCGCTGTCCACCACCGCCTTCAGCACATCGGCCCAGTCATCGCGTCCGCCCTCCTCGATGGCATGCCGGACGACGGCAACCTGCTCCGGCGTCCCATTCTTCATCACGTGGATCAGCGGCAGCGTGGGCTTGCCCTCGGCCAGGTCGTCACCGAGGTTTTTGCCGATCGAACCTTCGTCGCCCGAGTAGTCGAGGATGTCATCGACCAGCTGGAAGGCTGTGCCCAAGTGCATGCCGAAACGTGCGAAACGTTCTTCGACGTCGGCATCGACACCGGCCAGCATGGCGCCGAGGCGGCTGGCCGCCTCGAACAGCTTGGCGGTCTTGTAGCGGATGACCTGCAGATAGCGGTCTTCGTCAACGTCGGCATCGTGGCAGTTCAGCAACTGCAGCACCTCGCCCTCGGCGATGATGTTGGTCGCCTCGGCCAGCACAGCCTGCACGCGCATGCTGCCGACCGACACCATCATCTGGAAGGCGCGCGAGTAGAGGAAGTCACCGACCAGAACCGAGGCCGCGTTGCCGAACAGTGCGTTGGCGGTCTTGGCGCCACGGCGCAGTTCAGATTCATCCACTACGTCGTCGTGCAGCAGCGTCGCGGTATGGATGAACTCGACCACGGCGGCCAGTTCGGTGCGATGCGCCCCCGAATAGCCGCAGGCGCCCGAGGTCAGCAGCACCAGTGCAGGACGCAGCCGCTTGCCGCCGGCACCGATGATGTACTCGGCCACCTGGCGCACCAGCACGACGTCCGAGTGCAGGCGCTCGCGGATGACGCCATCCAGCGCGCGCATGTCGTCCGCAATCAGGCTGTAAAGACGGTTCATTGAAGACAAGGAAGTGCTGCCGGACGCGGAAAAACGCGGATGGTAGCAGCGCGCGAAAACCCGTCAAGCCGTTGATGTTTCGCAGCCTTTGACAAAAAGCCAGCGTCTCGGATATAGTTGTGGATTCCCTTAAACCTTATTGGGGTTACACATGTACGCGGTCATAAAAACCGGTGGCAAGCAGTATCGCGTTGCCGCTGGCGAAAAAATCAAGGTAGAACAGATACCTGCGGATGTGGGCTCGGAAATCGTGATCGACCAGATTCTGATGGTCGGTGAGGGCGAATCGGTCAAGATCGGTGCGCCCCTGGTTGCCGGTGCCAGCGTTCGTGCAACGGTGCTCACTCAAGGGCGCCACAAGAAAGTGACGATTTTCAAGATGCGCCGTCGCAAGCACTACCAGAAGCATCAAGGTCATCGTCAGAACTACACCGAACTGCGCATCGAAGCCATCAACGGCTGAGAATGTTGAAAAATGCGCTGAGCGTGGCTGAGCGTATCCAGGAGAGCATCAAATGGCACACAAAAAAGGCGGCGGCAGTACGCGTAACGGCCGCGACTCAGAATCGAAACGCCTTGGCGTCAAGAGCTATGGCGGTCAGCTGATTTCGGCAGGCAGCATCATCGTGCGTCAGCGCGGCACCGAGTTCCACCCCGGCGACAACGTCGGCATGGGCAAGGACCACACGCTGTTCGCCAAGATTGACGGCGTTGTGCAGTTCGTCGTCAAGGGTGCAAACCGCCGTCGCGTGGTCACCATCGTTCCGGCTGCAGCCTGATTCCGGCTCGCCTGAACCGAAGCCCTGCCCGCGAGGCAGGGCTTTTTGTTTCTGCCGCCTGCGCACGCGACGGCACCAAGCAAGCATTCGATATTCCAGTCACTCCAGGCACGCGTGAAGCGAAATGAAATTCTTTGACGAAGCGAAGATAGAGGTCATCGCCGGCGATGGCGGCAATGGCTCGGCCTCGTTCCGCCGCGAAAAATTCATTCCGTTCGGCGGTCCGGACGGCGGCGACGGCGGCCGCGGCGGCAGCATCTGGGCAGTCGCCGACCGCAACCTGAATACGCTGATCGATTTCCGCTATACGCGCATGTTCCGCGCCGCAAGCGGCGAGAACGGTCGCGGCTCCGACTGCTACGGCAAGGGCGGCGACGACCGCGAACTGCGCATGCCGGTCGGCACCACGATCACCGATCTGGCAACCGGCGAAGTGATCGCCGACCTCGACCACGACGGCGCCCGCGCGCTGATCGCCAAGGGCGGCCGCGGCGGTCTGGGCAACCTGCATTTCAAGTCGAGTACCAACCGCGCGCCGCGCCAGACCACGCCGGGCGAAGCCGGCGAGCGACGCGAACTGAAGCTCGAACTGAAGGTGCTGGCCGACGTCGGCCTGCTGGGCATGCCGAATGCAGGCAAGTCCACCTTCATCCGGGCCGTGTCCGCCGCGCGCCCCAAGGTCGCCGATTACCCCTTCACCACGCTGGCGCCCAACCTCGGCGTCGTGCGGGTTGACGACTCGCGCAGCTTCGTCATCGCCGACATTCCGGGCCTGATCGAAGGTGCAGCCGAGGGCGCCGGTCTCGGTCACCAGTTCCTGCGCCATCTGCAACGCACCCGCCTGTTGCTGCATCTGGTCGATCTGGCCCCCTTCGATCCGGAAGCCGATCCGCTGCACGACGCGCGCGCCATCGTCGAGGAACTCCGTCGCTACGATGAATCGCTGTACCAGAAGCCGCGCTGGCTGGTGCTGAACAAGATCGACCTGATTCCCGAGGAAGAGCGCGAACAGCGTGTGCGAGATTTCGTCGAGGCCTTCGGCGCCGAGCGTGCGTTCAGCATTTCGGCGATGACACGCCAGGGCTGTGACGGTCTGTGCTACGCCATCATGGATCACGTGGAAGCGACCCGTCCGCCGCCCGAACCGGAGCCGGACGTGCGCAATCTGGACGCTGGCGAGGCCGGCGATGGAGCGGGCGATGAGAACGCGCCTTGAGAATGCGAAGCGGCTGATCGTCAAGGTCGGCAGCGCGCTGGTCACCAATAACGGCGCCGGGCTGGACCTCGGCGCACTGCAGGAATGGGCGCGCCAGATCGCCGCACTGCGCGCCGAAGGGCGCGAAGTGCTGCTGGTATCGTCTGGCGCCATCGCGGCCGGCATGCAGCGCCTGGGCTGGAGCACCCGACCCAGCGCGATGCACGAACTGCAGGCTGCTGCTGCCGTCGGCCAGATGGGTCTGGCCCAAGCCTACGAAGGCGCCTTCTCGCAGTACGGGCTGGCCAGCGCGCAGATCCTGCTGACGCACGAAGACCTGGCCGATCGCACACGCTACCTGAATGCCCGCTCCACCCTGTTGACGCTGATGGAGTTGGGCGTGGTGCCGGTGATCAACGAGAACGACACCGTCGTCTACGAAGAAATAAAGTTCGGCGACAACGACACGCTGGGTGCGCTGGTCGCCAATCTGACCGAAGCCGACTGCCTGGTCATACTGACGGATCAGAACGGTCTTTACACCGCCGACCCGCGCAAGGATCCGTCCGCCACGCTGATCAGCGAAGGCGAAGCCGACGACCCGCGCTTCGAGTCGATGGCCGGCGGCGCCGGCACCGGCATTTCGCGCGGCGGCATGATCACCAAGGTGCGTGCAGCACGCCGTGCCGCGCGCAGCGGTGCCGACACGGTGATCGCCAGCGGCCGCGAGCCGGACGTGCTGCTGCGTCTGGTGCGCGGCGAAGCGCTCGGCTCCTTCCTGAAGGCGGGCAACACGCCGCTGGCTGCGCGCAAGCAGTGGCTGGCCGATCATCTGCAGCTGGCCGGTACGCTGATATTGGACGAAGGCGCCGTGAAGGCGCTCGGCGAAGGTCGCAGCCTGCTGCCGATCGGCGTGACCGAGGTGCAGGGGCAGTTCGAACGCGGCGCGGTCGTCGCCTGCCGCGACAGCACCGGGCGCGAACTGGCGCGCGGCCTGATCAATTACTCGGCGTCGGAAACCCGGCGCATAGCGCGTCGCCCGTCGGCCGACATCGAGGCTTTGCTCGGTTACGTTGACGAACCCGAACTGATACACCGCGACAATATGGTTCTCGCCTGACGCACCCGGCCGGGTGCGTCAGTTTCACGCCAGCGGCAGGGCGAATTCCAGCAAGGTGCCACGCTCCGGTGCCGGACCGATGGCAAAGCGGCCGCCCAGCGCATCGGCGCGATATTTCATGCCGAGCAGGCCGTGCGAACCGGTCTTGCCGCGCGCCGTGGCGGCGATGCCGACGCCGTTGTCGCGGATTTCGAGCCGGACGGTCGGCCCATCGACCGTCAACGCGATGCGCACTTCGGTCGCCTGCGCGTGCTTCCTGATGTTCGTCAGCGCTTCCTGCGCGACACGGTAGATCGCGATCGCCCTGTCCCGATCCAGCTCCAGCGCATCCCGCAGTTCCAGGTTGACCGTGAACGGCGCTGAAGCGCGCGTCTCTTCAGCCAGCGATTCGAGCGCAGGCAACAGTCCCAGATGGGTCAGCACGGTCGGTACCAGACCTTCGATCACGCGCCGCTTGATCTGCACGCCCTGCTCCAGGATGTCGCAGATGCGCGACAGCGACTCGACGTCCGGACTGTCCTGCTTGCGCGCCCGGCGCAGCAGCATCGACGCCTCCATCCGGCTGGCGGTCAGGATGGACCCCAGTTCGTCGTGCAGTTCGCGCGCCAGCGCGGACTTCTGCCGCTCGGCCTCGGTCTGCAGGTGGCTGGCCAGTTCCGACAGCTCTTCGGTGCGCACCCGCACCAGCGCGTCGAGCTCGTCGCGCGCCGCACGCAGGCGGTCGGCGATCTGCGCTTCGGCCTGGCTGCGCATCGCATAGGCACGCAACAGCAGGATGAGCATCAGCACGCCAATGGCGATGACGACGATGGCCGCCGCACGCTGGCGTTCGATTTCCTCACCGAGCAGCGTCATCTGCTCTTCGAGATAGGCGCGCTCGGTGCGCACCAGCGGTTCGAGTGCTTCGCGCAGTTCGTTCTGATCGACCACCGGCGGCAGGAAGGCGTCCATCACCTCGACTGGGCTCGCGTCCTGCGGCAGCGCCCGCAGCCGTTTCAGCTCCTCGGATTCCGCTGCGGTCAGGCGCTTGACGACGGCGACGCGCTCTTCGTCTATGCCCCGACGGGCTGCCCAGCCGAGCACGTGGGTACCCGCCTCGGCGAGACGCTGCACCGTCGCCAGATGCTGCGCCAGATGATCGGGCGACGGCTCCTCGGTGTAGCGTGCCTCCGTGGCCATCCCCTGCGCATTGTCGTAGACCAGATTGTTCAGCGCCGCCAGCGACAGGCGCGAAGCGTCGATTTCCTCGCGTTCGCGCTGCATTCCCTGGAAGGTGGTCTCGGACACCGCGGCGAAAGCCACGCCGATCAGCACCACCAGCAGCGCCCCCCAGCGGAAGCGCGCCAGCCGCATCAGCACGCTGTCGGTCAGCCGTTCCGCGCCGTCGGTCGCGGAACCGGCCTTGCGCGCCGCGCGCGACAATCCTTCGACAATGGCGCGATGCCGCGCTGCCGCCTTCACCGAGCGTTCCGCGTCAGACATGTCCGACGCCCCCGCCATGGCGCGGACGACAGCCTGAATCGGCCGCCCCGCCTAGGATTCGATCACGCACGCTGGCAACGCCGGCCGTGCCGGCCCTGTTCCTGTTCATCAAGGAGGCTGTCATGCTTCACTATGCCCTTATCTTCTTCATCGTTGCGCTGATCGCGGCATTGTTCGGCTTCGGCGGCCTCGCCGCAAGCGCGGCCGGCATCGCCAAGATCCTGTTCTTCGTATTCCTCGCGCTGACAATCGCCTCCTTCGTGGTGGGACTGTTCAAGCGCTGAGGCGGATAATCCGCTCAGCTTCCACGACGACCACGCCATCATGCAAAAGAAACGCGTACTGCTCGCTGACGACCACCAGATCGTGCGCAACGGCCTGCGCCAGCTGATCAATGCCGAAGCCGACCTCGAAGTCGGCGCCGAAGCGTTGACCAGCGCCGAAACGCTCACCCTGCTGCGCCAGCAGGACTTCGACGTGCTGCTGCTCGACATTTCGATGCCCGACCGCGACGGCATGGACACGCTGCGCCTGCTGCGTACGCACCGCGCCGATCTGCCGGTGCTCATCATCAGTGCCTACGCCGAGGAACAGTACGCGCTGAACATGCTGCGCGCCGGTGCCAACGGCTACATCCGCAAGGATGCCGACGTGGACGACATCCTGACCGCCATCCGCACCGTACTGCGCGGTCGCCGCTACGTGAGCGACACCGTTGCCGACCTTCTGACGCAGCGCCTGAGCGGCGACGCCGACGCCCCGGCGCACCAGCAGCTGTCGGAACGCGAGTTCCAGGTGCTGCACAAGCTGGCGACCGGCAAGTCGGTCACCGAAATTGCCGACGAACTGTTCATCAGCGTGAAGAGCGTCAGCACCTACCGCAGCCGTCTGCTCACCAAGCTGAACCTGAAGAGCAATGCGGAACTGACCTACTACGCGCTGAAGAATGGTTTGATCGAATGAGTACGTCTGTCGGCTCGCACCTACATCCGGCGCCGCAAGGTGGTGAGATACTTGGCGCGCAATCCAATCCCTATCGCCCCACCGACTACGAAGCGCACAGAGCCGTGCAACCGCATCCGTCGCCCGCCACTCCTCCGCTCGCCCGTTCGCGCCCGCTGCGCGTGCTGCTGGTCGAGGACTCGCTGCTGATCCGCAAGCATCTGGTGTCATTGCTCGAGGACAGCGAGGGCATCGTCGTCTGTGGCGAGGTCGATACCGAAGCCGACGCGCTGACTGCCTTGCGTGTCGGCCGCTTCGATGCGGTGGTGGTCAACCTGCAGTTGCGCGAGGGCAGCGGTTTCGGCGTCTTGCAGCACCTGAAGCTGAACCATCCGGATCTGCTCGCCATCGTGCTGACCAACAGCAATACCGCGGCCATGCGCGCGCGCAGTCTGGCGCTGGGCGCTCATCACTTCCTCGACAAATCGAGCGAGTTCGAACGCGTCGCCGAACTGCTCGAAGGCCTGCGCTGAGCGCTCTTCGCGCCCCCACCCCAGAAGATTAACGACAGCCGCAGCTGCGAATTTCGTAAGCATCCCGCCGTACGTCTCCGCGCGCGATCTCATGCAAAAGTCATCACCCTCCCGCGTTGACGGACACGCTGCGGCATAGTGTCGCACCCTGAAATTCCGCGGTTTCGATGCAGCACAATCCCGTCCCGGACGTTGCGTAGCTGAGGCGACGCGCGTGACCTCACGAGGTCCACGTTGCGACGCCTGAGCGACCCTCGTCGCCTGAAATCCGCCTGCATTCGCCTCGACTGCAGGCATCTACGAGGACGAGATGCATGAACCGCTTTCTGAATTTCGGCGTCGCGCTCGCGCTGTCGGCCGGCATGACCGTCGCCCACGCCGCAAGCAGCTACGACGTGGTCACCACCTGGTACGAGCCCGACACGCAGCCGAACAACACCATTTTCACCGGCAGCTTCGACTACGACGCCACGACGCGCACGGTCACGAACCTGCAAGGCCAGTTGAGCGAATCGATGACCGGCATGATGGGCGGCGGAATGAACTGGCTGTCGCTCGATCATCAGCTGGTGTCGTGGTACGACGCGGCGCTCGGCGGCACCTTCGCCGCCGCGTTCAGGAACGCCAGCACCAACACCTTCTGGACCGGCGCCGGCGGCAATGGCTGGTCGCCTGCGTCGGGTATCGCTGCCGGCGGCGTCCACTACGGCTTTCCCGCCACCCGCACCAATCCGGGCAATGCCTACGCACTCATCTTCATTCCGGATGATCCGCTCGCTGCACTGACCCAGGCGCAGATCAACAAGCTGGCCTACGCCGACTGCGCAGCCGGCGGCATGATGGGCGCCGTGTGCATGACCGGCACCAGCGTGGCTGGATACGGCGCCGAGGGCACGATGAGCGGATACCCGCTGTCGCAGACCATCACCGCGGCGGTGCCCGAGCCGGAAACCTGCGGCCTGCTGCTGGCCGGCCTGACCCTGATCGGCGCCGTCGCGCGTCGCCGCCGGGCGATCTGACGAGGTCCGTCAACCGACACTCCGGCCACCCGGAAGGTGGCGAGGCCCCCACCTCGCCGCCTTTCTGCCCTCTCTCCCGCACATGATTTCCTCCTGCTCGCGACCGCGTTCGGGCCGCGCAATCCTGCTGTTGGCCTCCGGCCCGGCACTGCTCCCGATTGGCGCCTTTGCGCAGTCCGGAACCGTGTCGGCGCCGACCCCGCTTGCCCCCATCCGGGTCGAAGGCGCGCGCGACGAAAGTCCGGTTGGCGTGACGACGCTGCCGTCCTCCACACTGGATGCGCTGCGCGCGACCAGCAGCGACACGGCGCGGCTGCTGGAGGGCATTCCAGGCGTGTCAACCTACGGCGCAGGCGGCATTTCCAGTCTGCCATCGATCCGCGGGCTGGCCGACGAGCGTCTGAAGATCACCGTCGATGGCATGGACCTGATGTCCGCCTGCCCCAACCACATGAATCCGGCGCTGTCGCTGATCGACCCGAGCAAGGTCGAGACGGTCGCTGTCTACGCCGGCATCACGCCGGTCAGCGAAGGAGGCGACAGCATCGGCGGCGCGATACAGATCAGATCCGCGCGCCCGAAGTTCGCCGCGTCCGACAACGAAACGCTGACCGAAGCGAAGGTCGGCACCTTCTTCCGCAGCAATGGCAACGCCCGCGGCCACAGCGTGGACCTGTCGATTGCGAGCACCCAGCTGAGCGTGCGCTACAGCGAATCCGCCAGCGAATCCGACAACTACCGGACGGCGGGAGATTTCAAGCGGGACGGCTTCTGGAAGCAGCTCGGTCAGCGCCCGGTCGCGGAGCGCGAGGTCGCATCGAGCGGCTATGCCGGATCGAAGAACAGGGAGGTCGGCCTGGGCCTCGCGTGGTCGTTGACCAGCGTCCTTCACCTGACCTACAGCGAACAGAAGCTCGACTACCAGGGCTTTCCGAATCAGCGCATGGACATGATCTTCAGCCGGCCGGATCCAGCCAATCCGGGCAACTACGTCATTGCGGAGAACACACCGTCGAACGTGAACCGGACCATCAACCTGCGCTACCTCGGACAGCACGCCTGGGGCGAACTCGAAGCACGCCTGTTCCGGCAGACCGTGGCGCACCACATGGATCTGAACCAGGACCGCTTCTTCGGCATGTTCATGCCGATGAAGTCGGACGCGAGCACGCTGGGCGGGCTGTTGAAGGCGAGCATTCCGGTGAGCCCGGAACATCTGCTGCGCGTCGGTACCGACTTCCAGCAGTATCGGCTTGACGACTGGTGGCCGCCCATCGGCACCGCACCGGGCGCGATGTGCTGCGACGATTTCAAGAACATCCGCAACGGCAAGCGCGACCGCATCGGTCTGTTCTCCGAACTGGAGACCAGCTGGAACGCGGCCTGGCTCAGTCTGCTGGGCATCCGCGGCGGTCTGGTGCATGCGGACGCCGACAGCGTGCAGGGCTACAGCAATTTCTACGCGGCCGACGCTGCCCGCTTCAACCGGCGCAACCGCAGCACGAACGACACCCACCTCGACCTGACAGCGCTTGTGCGTTACACGCCCGATGCGCGGCAGAACTACGAGGCCGGCATCGCGCGCAAGACGCGCTCGCCCAGTGTGTATGAGCTTTACCCGTGGTCCAGCTTTCCGATGGCCGCCCTGATGAACAACTTCGTCGGCGACGGCAACGCCTACCTCGGCAACCCCGACCTGAAGCCCGAGGTGGCCTACACCGCGAGTACGAGCGCGCACTGGCACGACGAAGGCAAGGAGCGTTGGGACTTCAAACTGTCTGGCCACGCCACCTATGTTGACGACTACATCGACGCGCAGCGCTGTCCGCGCGCGCTCAGCGCCCAGTGCAACGCGCTGAACAGCAACGCTGATGATCGCTACGTCATCCTGCAGTACGTGAATCAGCGGGCGATGCTGCAGGGCGTCAACCTGTCCGGTTCGACACTGATCGCACAGCATGCAGACATCGGCAAGCTCTACCTGAACGGCATGGCGAGCTACGTCAACGGCCGTAACCTGAGCACCGGCGACAAGCTCTATCACATCATGCCGCTGAACGCGAAGATCGCGCTGGAGCACCGCTCGCAGCGGTGGACGAACACCCTCGAAGTGCACTCGGTTTCAGCCAAGGATGAGGTGTCGCGTGTCAGAAACGAGGTGCAGACCCCGGGCTATACGCTGCTCAATCTGCGCAGCAGCTTCGCATGGAAGAACGGCCGCCTCGACCTCGCGCTGGAGAACGCGCTGAACAAGTTCTACCTGCTGCCGCTCGGCGGTGCCTATCTCGGCCAGGGCAATTCGATGACCACCGGTGGGATCCCCTGGGGCATGTCGGTTCCCGGCCGGGCGCGATCGCTGAATGTCGCGCTCAACCTGAGTTTCTAGTCGCAGCGGACGCCGGCGCGACGATTTGCCGCATTCCGCCGGCGTGTCGAGTTCGCTCTAATGCGCGCCACCGAGTCGCATCCGCGCTCATGAAAAAAAGGAGACATGACATGGTCCGCCCGCAATCCCTGACGCTCTCCCTCGCGCTCACCTTTGCACAGCCGCTCACCGCCCAGGCGCATGTCGGCTACGGAGGTCGTGATTTCGGCAGCTTCGATGCCGCCGGAGGCAGCGTCACCATTGCCAATCAGACCGTGTCCGGCAATTACGGCTGGGCCGACGGCCTCGACGCCGACTTCGGCGACTCGCACCGGCTGCGCGCCTTCCGCTTCTCGCTAAGCACGACCACTACCGTCACCTTCAGCGTCGCCGCGAACGCGGGCGCGACCGCCACCTCCGTCGGCGGACTGCTGCCCGGCTTCTCGATCTACCAGGGACTGGCCCACATGGCGCCGTTCGGCGCGGACCACGACGGTGCGGCGGCCACCGTGGCCTACCTGTCGTCGCTCGATGGCGCCCCGAAGGAAGGCGCATTCCGCGCACTGAACGACTGGAAGATCGGCAATGACGCCGGCGACCCGCTGTCGCTGTTCACCTTCCGCGGCCATGCAGCCGACAGCGATCTCGACGGCTTCGTGACTGGCAGCTTCGAACTGGCCGCAGGCGACTACAGCATCTTCGTGGGTGGCGTGAACTACGTGTCGCAGCTGGATGCGATGCGCCCGACCTACGGCATGACGGCCACGCTGGCGGTCGCCGCCGTACCCGAACCCGAAACCTATGCGCTGCTGCTGTCCGGTCTCGGGCTGCTCGGCCTCGCCGTCCGCCGTCGCAGCGGATGCTGACCAGACGCCCCGTCAACCACCGGCGCGCGACGGCTCGCCGGTGGTGAGGTCGAAGGGCGCGATCAGCGTCTCGCCCGCTGTATGCACCACCAGGCGGGTGCGCCAGCGCATCGCGCCGGTGGCACAGATGGGCAGGGTGACGCTCGCCTCGAAGCCGCCGGTCGGCCGTGGCGCCAGCACCTGCCTGAACAGTCCCATGTTCATGTCCGTGCCCTCGAACTCGAGCTCGACCTGGCGGACATCCACATTGTTCAGCGCCAGCGACGCGACGAAGGGCGTACCCGCCGGGACCGGACGCGGCATCACCGTCAGCTCCAGCCAGCCTCCGCGGTCGAGCGCCACGCGACAGGGGCCGTGGTCCAGCCGGCAGGGCGGCGACGCGAGCACGCGCGGCACGGCGTCGTCCACGAAGTCGCGCCGGCTGCCGACGATCACGATGCCGATCAGCAGCGCCACGATCAGCACATGCGGCAACGACTGTCGAATCAGGGCGGGCTTCATGCTGTGTGCGGTCCAGGAGCGTGGCGTGTCGAAAGCGGTGAGTGTGCACCAGGCGCTGTCAGCGCGGGCGGCACGCGCACGCAGATCGATTGAAGCACCCGCAGCGAATCCATAGACTGAACGCATGCCCCCGCACAGCACTGCCTTGCCATCCGCACCGCGGCCCGCGCAAACGCCGGCGCGGCCGCACGACCGGCTGCTTCCGGGCTTGATCAGGGCGCGCTGGTGGGCACTGGGCGCGCTGCTGTTGCTGCTGACCATTGCCCCCGGACTGCTCGACCTGCCGCTGCCGCAACAGCCGATGCTGGCCATTCTCGCCGCGGTGGGCCTGTGGAACGGTCTCATGCATTGGCAGTTGCACCGCAGCGCCGGTGCGCCGGACGCCACCGGCTGTCTGCTTCAGCTGTGCATCGACCTGCTCGCCTTCGCCGCGCTGCTCTATTTCAGCGGCGGCGCGACCAATCCGCTGGTGTTCATGCTGCTGCTTCCGGTCGTGCTGTCGGCGCTGCTGCTATCGCGCGGCGCGGTGCTGGCGATCGCCGCACTGGCCATCCTGCTCTATTCGGTACTGATGGTGCGGTTCATTCCGCTCGAACTGGGCGACGCCCGGCGCGCGACCGCGCTGCACCTGTCCGGCATGTGGCTCACCTTCGTCGTGTCGGCCGCCATGCTGGCCTGGTTCGTCATGCGCACGACCGACGCACTGCGCCGGCGCGACGCCGAACTGGCGCGCGCTCGCGAACAGACCTATCGCGACGAACGCGTGCTGGCACTCGGCGCGCTGGCGGCGGGGGCTGCACACGAGCTCGGTTCACCGCTGGCCACGCTGGCCGTACTGGTCGGCGAGATGGAGCGCGAGGCGCCGACGGACACGACCGCGGCGGCCGACCTGAAGCTGATGCGCGAACAGATCGCCTACTGCAAGCGCATCATCACGCGCCTGACCGAGCAGGCCGGCGACCAGCGCAGCGAAGGCGCAGAGTCGATGCGCTGCGACGCCTGGCTGGAAGGTCTGCACGCCGCATGGCGCAGCCTGCGCGGTGACTGCGACTCCACCTTCACGCTGCTCGGTAGCGGCGAACCGCCGGTCATCGTGATCGAGCCCACGCTGGGCCAGGCTGTGGTCAGCCTGCTCGACAACGCGTTGCGTGCCGGTGCGCCGGTCAACCTGGCACTCGACTGGAATGCCGAGGAAGTGCGCATCGAGGTGCGCGACAGCGGACCAGGCTTTTCCGAGGGCGTGCTGCACAAGGCCGGACGCCAGGCCTTCGGCGACGCTGCCCAGGGCAGCGGCATCGGCTTGCTGTTCACCACTGCCAGCCTGGAGCGGATGGGCGGCAAGCTCGAACTGGACAACCCCTGGACCGGCGGCGCACGCGCGACGATCCGGCTGCCTCTCGCACGGATAGGACTTCATGTCTGAATCGATACTGGTCATCGACGATGACGAAACCTTCAACGCGGTGCTGGTAAATGCACTGCGCCGGCGCGGGCTGGACGCCCATGGGTGCACCGACCCCGCCACTGCGCTTGCCGTGGCCGCACGGCAGAAACCCGCCCGCGTCGTGCTCGACCTGAACCTGAATGGCACGTCCGGCCTGTCCCTGGTCAGGCCGCTGATCGACGCGCTGCCCGATCTGCGCATCGTCGTGCTGACCGGCTATGCGAGCATCGCCACCGCGGTCGATGCGATCAAGCTGGGCGCCTTCCAGTATCTGGCCAAGCCGGTCGAGGTCAACGCCATCCTGTCGGCCTTCGATTGCGTGGTGAGCCCACCTGCCGAAGACATGCTCGATGCCGAGCCGCTGTCGGTCGGGCGCCTGGAGTGGGAGCACATCCAGCGCGTGTTGAAGGAACACGACGGCAACATTTCCGCCACCGCACGCGCACTGAAAATGCATCGCCGGACGCTGCAGCGCAAGCTGATGAAGCGCCCGGTCAAGGCCTGACCGGGGGCTCGGCGGTCGCGCTGCCTCAGTGGTGTGCGTGACCCGCTGCAGGCTGGATGTCGAGCACCGCGGCCGGCATCTTCAGGTCACGCGTGGTCTGCCCCTCGGCGGGAATCTGCGACCAGTCGTTCGCGCCCTGTTCACACACCTGCGTCACCTTGAACCAGCGCCGTCCCGCCGCGTCGGGCAGCTTCATCATCAGCGCGAATTCGTCGTAGTGGGCATCGGCCAGCGGGCCACCGCGCCAGCTCACCTCGACCACAGCATCGGTGACCGGCTTGCCGTGATTCATCAGCGGCTGCGCCAGCTTCTCGCTGCGCGTACTGACCGTCCAGCCCGGCTTCACCATCGGTTTCACGCTGGCCATCGGCTCGGGCAGCGTCACCGTCAGCGCGACGGTGGCCGAACCATCGCAGCCGTGGCCGACGCGAAACACGCCCTTGTAGTAGCTGCCGGCGGTCGCAACCTGCTGTTCGAGCACGACGTGCGCGCTGGCGACGAGGGGCGCCACCAGCAGCACCAGTGCGCAGATCCTGATCTTCATGCTTACATCCTCCATTCGATGCCGGCATAGACGGCGCGGCCATCCCCCGGCAGGTACACGTTGCGCGCAGCAGCCGCCAGCGCGCTGAAATCGCGCACCACATTCGTGGTGGCAGCGTAGCGACGGTCTCCGAGGTTGCGTCCCTCGATGAACCAGGACAGCTGGCGGCCGAGCTGCTGCTGCATGCGTAGGCCGAAGATGGCGTAGTCGTCGGCGAACTCGGTATTCGCCATGTTGACCGCATAGCGCTGCGGCGACCATTCCGCGCTTGCAGCAATCTTCAGCGGGCCGCCCGGCGCACCGGCAAAGCGGTAGCCCAGTTCGCCGCGGAACAGCGTGCGCGGCACGCCGGGCAGGCGGTTGTCGCCGAACAACGCATCGCTGTCGAAGCGGAAGTCGTTGTAGAGCAATGCCTGCCGCCACTCGAAGCCGCCGCCGAACTGGCCGTTGGCGGCGAACTCGATACCACGGTGCAGCGTGCGCGGCACATTCAGCGTGGTGTTGACCGGTGTGCCCCCCAGGTTCAGCGAATAGGCCAGCAGTTCGTCGGTCACCTTGGCGCGGTAGAGCGCCAGATCGACCGCACCCCAGCCGAAGCTACCGCGGCCACCCACTTCCCAGGTGGTCGCACGCTGCGCGCGCAGCGAATCGATCACCGCGGCGCCGCCGGTCAGTTCGCCGAAGGACGGCGGTTCGAAACTGCGCGACACATTGCCGAACAGCTGCACCGCCGGCGACAGATCGTGACGGATGCCGAACTTCGGGCTCCAGCCTTCATAGGAACGGCTGAAGCTCTCGTCAGCACCGCCACACACGAGCGGACCGCCGGTGAAGCACAGGTCGCGGCTGCGCCGGCGTGCATTCGTGTACTGCGTACCGACCACCGCGGTCCAGCCCGGAACGAAGGTGAACTGATCCTCGACATAGGCTTCGACATTGCGTGCCGAGGTGTCGAGCTTGTTGGTGCGCGCACCGCGCGCGCCGCCGATGTTCACCCAGCGGTCGTCGTCGGTGTCGCCGCGCGAACTCGCCAGACCGGCCACCAGCCGGTTCGGCCGGCCGGCCAGCGTGCCGTCCGACACCATGCGCAGTTCTGCGCCGAAGTCCTTGCTGCGCTGGTCGAGCACCTGGAAGATCGGGTGGAACAGGTCCTTGTCGGCGTAGTAGGCCGACAGCTCGAAGCGCAGACCGTCGGCCGCCTGCCAGACGGTGCGGTTGGACACGCGCCACAGATCGATGTCGCGCTTCTGGTTGCCGGTGATGTTGGCGGCGGCCGCCTGGCGCGGATTGTCGCGCAGTTGTTGGCGCGTCAGGTTGCCCGGCAGTTCGGAGTCGCTCTGCGCGGCCTGCACGAAGAAGCGCGTTTCCAGCGAAGGTGCGAGCAGCACGCCGAGATTGCCGACCACGCGCTGCGTGTCCTGCCGCGCGTGATCGCGGAAGCCGTCCTGGGCGAAGCTGGTCGCGCTGAAATAGCCGTTGACGCGCCCTGCCGCGAACCCGCCGGCCAGCTGGCTGCGCAGGTAGCCGAAGGCGCCGGTCTCGGCACGCACCGTCAGCGGCGGCGCGTCGTGGCCGGTCGGCGATACGTAGTTGATCGCGCCGCCCAGCGTGCTCGATCCGTACTGCAGCGCATTGGCGCCGCGCCACACTTCAATGTAGCGGGTGGCCAGCGGCTCCAGCACCTGGAAATCGCCGCCACCGTCGGCCAGATTGATCGGCACGCCGTCCTGCATCAGCTTGATGCCGCGCAGGTGGAAGGTGCGCTGCAGTCCGGAACCGCGGATCGACAGCCGTGATTCCTCGGAACCGAAGCGCGGCTGCACGAACACGCCGGCGCTGTAGCCCAGCGCGTCCTGCAATGTGGATACGCGGGCGTCGCGGAAGCTGGCAGCGTCGATCACCGCGGCGCCGCCTGGCGTCAGCGCGAGCGCGGCGCGCGCTTCGTCGATGTCGGGCAGCGTGGCGGCGTCGATGCGCCGCGCCTCGACGCGCACGGCGGGCAACTGCAACGTGCCGTCGGCGAAAACAGCCGGTGCGGCCACCAGTGTCGCAAGGGCGAAGGGAATGCGTTTGAGACGCGCGCGCGCAGGCGCGGTCGCGTGGAACGACGGGAACATGACGGTACTTTCGAATGGAGTGCGTCGCGCCGCGCGCAGGCGCAGGACGGCGACACGGAACGCGCGACGGCGATCAGGCCGTCACGCGGACGAAGGCGAGGGAATCAGGCGAGCGCTGGCGGCGCGCGTGGGGAAGGCGCCAGCAGCGCGGCGGCGGTGACGGCGGCAGAGAGCGTCGGCGGCGGCGCCTGCCTCTCGGCATGCAGCGCGAACACGGCATGCGCCGCTTGCGTCGGCAGCACCGGCAAGGACTGCGCAACGCACCAGGGGCAATGACCGGCGTTGCCGCCTTCGTCGTCACCCTGTTCCGCGGCCGATGCCGATCCGATGCCGAAAGCGGTACAGATCTGCGCCATGCCGGTCGGATCGGCCGACTGCTGCCAGCGCATCAGCGTGGGCAGCAGCGCCTGCGCGCACACTGCGAACAGCGCGAGCATCAGGGCGAGGCGGAAACGGGGGCGGGCGGGCGACATGGGCGCGGATGGTAGCCCGCCAGCGGCCCGCCGCGCAACACAGGCGGCCGGCGCACGCTGCATGCGTTAACATGTCGCGTCCGGCGCTGCCGCGCCCTGGTCCGAGTCACGCCAGAAAGTCCCCTTACTGATGATCCGAAAGTTGCTGCGCCGGATATTCCGTCGCCCCGAAGACAACGCCCGTACGCAGGCCGCGAGCAGCGGCCCTGTCCATATTCCGCGCGCACAGCACGGCATCGCACGCGAACAGCTGCTGCCGGCGGCGCGCAAGGTGTGCGATTCGCTGCAGGCCGAGGGTTACCAGGCCTATGTGGTCGGCGGCGCGGTGCGCGATCTCATCGCCGGCATCGAGCCGAAGGACTTCGACGTCGCCACAAGCGCCACGCCGGAACAGGTGACCGCGGTGTTCCGCCGCGCACGCATGATCGGCCGCCGCTTCAAGATCGTGCATGTCATGTTCGGCCGCGACGTGATCGAGGTCACCACCTTCCGCGGCGACTCCGAAGCGGTGACCGACGAGCACGGCCGCATCCTGCACGACAATGTGTTCGGCACGATGGAAGAGGACGCCGCGCGCCGCGATTTCACGGTCAATGCGCTGTACTACGACCCGGCGACCGAAACCGTCGTCAACTTCCACCACGGCGTGGCCGATCTGAAGCAGAAGACCTTGCGCATGATCGGCGACGCGCCGCGCCGCTACCGCGAAGACCCGGTGCGCATGCTGCGCGCGGTGCGTCTGGCGGCCAAGCTCGGTCTGGTGATCGACCCCGACGCGCGCGAGCCGATACGGTCGATGGCCAGCCTGCTGGAGAACGTGCCGCCGGCCCGCCTGTTCGACGAAATGCTGAAGCTGCTGACCAGCGGTCACGCGGTGCGCTGCGTGCGCCAGCTGCGCGAGGACGGCCTGCATCACGGCCTGCTGCCCCTGCTCGACGTCATCCTCGAACAGCCGATGGGCGAGCGCTTCGTCATGCTGTCGCTGGAGCGCACCGACGAGCGCGTGCGCGAGGGCAAATCGATCTCGCCGGGCTTCCTGTTCGCCACGCTGCTGTGGCACGAAGTGCTGGCCGACTGGGAGAAGCGCAAGCAGGCGGGCGAACCGTCGATCCCGGCGATGTTCGAGGCGATGAGCGCAGTGCTCGACCAGCAGGCGGAGAAGCTCGCCATCACTCGGCGCATCGCCACCGACATCAAGGACATCTGGCTGCTGCAGCCGCGCTTCGAACAACGCGCCGGCAAGCGCCCCTACCGCCTGCTCGAACTGCCACGCTTCCGCGCCGCCTACGACTTCCTGCTGCTGCGGGCGGGAAGCGGAGAGGTTGAACAGGAACTGGCCGACTGGTGGACCGACTTCGCCGCCGCCGACGGCCCGACGCGCGAATCCATGCTGCGCCCGGAAGAAGCGCCGAAGAAGCGCCGCCGCCCGCGGCGCAAACCGACGGCCGGCGAGGCCGCGGCCGAGTGATGCTGCCGCAGCTGCCTGCATGGACACAGGCCGCCGGTCTGTTGATCGCGTCGAACGTGTTCATGACTTTCGCCTGGTACGCCCACCTGCGCGACCTGAACCACCGGCCGTGGTGGTACGCCGCCCTGTTTTCCTGGGGCATTGCGCTGTTCGAGTACCTCCTGCAGGTGCCGGCGAACCGCATCGGCCACACGCAGCTGTCACTCGGCCAGCTCAAGATCATGCAGGAGGTGATCACGCTGAGCGTGTTCGTGCCCTTCGCCGTGTTCTACATGAACGAACCGCTCAAGCTTGACTATCTGTGGGCCGCGCTGTGTATGCTGGGCGCGGTGTATTTCATCTTCCGCTGATCTACCGATCCGCTTCCCCGACCGGAATTCCCCATCGATGCTGGACAAGGCACGCTACATCGTCGTCGAAGGACCCATAGGTGTGGGCAAGACCTCGCTGGCCCGGCGGCTGGCCGACCACCTGCAGGCGCCGACGCTGTTCGAGAAGCCGGAAGAGAATCCCTTCCTCGGCCGCTTCTACCAGAACATGGAGCGCTACGCGCTGCAGACCCAGCTTTTCTTCCTGTTCCAGCGCATGGAACAGCTGCGCGAGGTGATGCAGGACGACCTGTTCTCCGGCCGTCTGGTGGCCGACTTCCTGATCGACAAGGACCCGCTGTTCGCGTCGATGAACCTGACCGACGACGAATACGCGCTGTATCGCCAGATATACGCCTCGCTGAAGCTGCAGGCGCCGGCACCGGACCTCGTGATCTACCTGCAGGCCGACGCCGACACGCTGGCCGAGCGCGTGCGCCGGCGTGGCCTCGACGCCGAACGGCGCATCAGCGAGAGCTATCTGGCCCGCGTGGTCGAGCGCTATGCGCGTTTCTTCTACCAGTATGACGCCAGCCCGCTGTTCATCGTCAACGCTGAGGAACTGAACCCGGTCGACAGCGACGACGACTTCGCGCTGCTGGTCGAGCGGCTCGGCCAGATGCGCTCCTTCCGCGAATTTTTCGGATACGCCTCATGACCTATATGCGCGACACCGACCCGGCGCGCCGCCCGGTCACGCTGAACACCCTGCTGCGCATGCGCGCGAACGCCGAGCCGATCGCCATGCTCACCTGTTACGACTCGACCTTCGCCGCCGTGTGCGATGCCGCCGGCGCCGAAGTGCTGCTGGTCGGCGACTCGCTCGGCAACGTGCTACAGGGCCACGACACGACGCTGCCGGTCACGCTGAACGACATGGCCTATCACACCGGCTGCGTCGCCCGCGGTCTGGCCAACGTCGGTGGCCGTGCCTTCCTGATCACTGACCTGCCCTTCGGCAGCTATCAGGAGACGCGCGAACAGGCGATGCGCTCGTCGGTGCAGCTGATGACCGCCGGTGCACAGATGGTGAAGCTCGAAGGCGGCGCCCACATGGCCGACACCGTGCGCTTCCTGGTCGAGCGCGGCGTGCCGGTGTGCGCCCATCTCGGCCTGACGCCGCAGTCGGTGCATCAACTCGGCGGCTACCGCGCCCAGGGTGTGACCGACGCTGCCGCCGCCCGGCTGCTGCAGGACGCCAAGGAACTGGAACAGGCGGGGGCGACGATGATGGTGCTCGAAATGGTGCCGGCCCGCCTTGCCGCCGACGTGACCGCGAGCACGCAGCTGATCACGATAGGGATCGGTGCCGGCGTCAACTGCAGCGGTCAGGTGCTGGTGCTGCACGATGTGCTCGGCCTGTTCCCGGGCCGCCGCCCGCGCTTCGTGCGCAATTTCATGCCGGGTGCCGACGACGTGCATGACGCGTTGAGCCGTTACGTCGCCGCGGTCAAGGACCGCAGCTTCCCCGGTCCCGAACACTGCTACTGATCCAGCGAGTCTCCCCGATGCAGATCCACCCGACCATCGCCGGCCTGCGCGCCGCGCTCGATGCCGAGCGCGCACGCGGCGCGCGCATCGCCTTCGTGCCCACCATGGGCAATCTGCACGAGGGCCACGCCTCGCTGATGCGCCAGGGCCGCGACCACGCCGACGTGGTGGTGGCCAGCGTGTTCGTAAACCGGCTTCAGTTCGGACCGAACGAGGACTTCGACCGCTACCCCCGCACGATGGACGCCGACTGCGCGCGCATGCAGGCGGCGGGGGTGGCGCACGTGTTCGCACCGTCGGAGAGCGAGCTCTACCCGCAGCCGCAGACGATGCGCGTGGTGCCGGACCCGGTACTGGCCGACATCCTCGAAGGCGCCTTCCGGCCCGGTTTCTTCACCGGCGTGGCGACCGTGGTGGCCAAGCTGTTCAACATCGTGCAGCCGCAGGTGGCCCTTTTCGGCAAGAAGGACTACCAGCAACTAATGGTGATCCGCCAGTTGGTGCAGCAGATGGCGCTGCCGATCGCCATTGTCGGTGGTGAAACACTGCGCGCCGACGACGGTCTGGCGCTGTCTTCGCGCAACGGCTACCTGTCGGAGGGCGAACGGGCGCAGGCGGTGCAGCTGTATCAGGCCCTGGTAGCCGCCCGCGAAGCATTGCGCGCCGGAAACCGTGAATACGCGCGGATCGAGGCCGACACCATGGCGTTTCTCCAGGCCCGTGGCTGGTCTCCACAATATATTGCGGTGCGACGACAAGCCGACTTACAATCGCCGGCCGCTCACGAATCCAGTCTGGTGATCGTGGCCGCCGCCCTGCTTGGGACGACGCGCCTGATCGACAATCTGGAAGTGTAGGTCGCCACGATGCGCTCAAGGCCGGTGGCGTTCCAGTAGCGCACTGTCGCGCACGCCCTTGCGTGCGCGTGTTGTCTGAACAGCGCGATATCGAAGGAGCGCCCATATGCAACGCACCATGCTTCAGTCCAAGCTTCACCGGGTCACGACGACGCATTCCGAGCTGCACTACGAGGGCTCCTGTGCGATCGACCAGAATCTGCTCGACGCCGCGGACATCCGCGAGTATCAGGCGATCGACATCTACAACGTGACCAACGGCGAGCGTTTCTCGACCTACGCGATCAGCGCCGAGCGCGGATCCGGCATCATTTCGGTCAATGGCGCGGCAGCGCGCAAGGCCGCCGCCGGCGACCTGCTCATCATCGCCTGCTACGCCCAGTACACCGAGCTGGAACTGGCCCGCTACGAGCCTAAGCTCGTATACGTCGATGGCAAGAACAACATCGTGAACCAGCGTGGTCACATTCCGGTGCAGATGGCCGGCTGATCCCCGCGCTGCCCGTCGTCAAGGCCCGCCCCGTGCGGGCCTTTTCATTTGGCCCGATGTGAAACAATGCGGCCTCTCCGCCCCAGAACACCGCGATGAACCTGCACCTGCTCCGCATCTTCCACACCGTCGGCGAACACGCGAGTTTCTCGCGCGCCGCCGAGCACCTCGGCATCAGTCAGCCCGCCGTATCGAAGGCGCTGCGCGAACTGGAAGACCAGCTCGACGTGGTGCTGATCGAGCGCGGCGCGCGCATCGTGTCGCTGACCGAAGCCGGTCAGGTGCTGTTCGAGTACGCGGGCGGCATCTTCGCGATGGAGCGCGCCGCGCTCGAAGCGCTGCAGGCCTATTCCAACCTCGAGCGCGGTCGTCTGCGCATCGGTGCCAGCATGACGGTGGCCGGTTACTGGCTGCCCGGCTACGTCGCCGATTTCGCCCAGGCGCATCCGGGCATCACGCTGAGCCTGACCAGCGCCAATACGCAGACGGTGGCTGACCGACTGCTCGCCTGCGAAGTCAACATCGCACTGGTCGAAGGCCCGGTCGAGGACGAGCGGATCGAATCCCGCCCCTGGCGCGACGAAACCCTGCTCATCGTCGCCCCGCCCGACAGCGCGCTGGCCAAGGCCGGCACGGTCAGCGCCGCCGACCTGAGCGCGCTCACCTGGGTGGTGCGCGAGCATGGCTCCGGCACCCGCGAAGTGATGAACCGCTGGCTGGATAAGCTGGGCATCGTGCCGGCACGTACGATAGAAGCCGGCAGTACCGAGGCGGTCATCCAGACCGTCGCTGCCGGCGGTGGCGTATCGATGGTGCCGCGCGTCAGCTCGGCCGATCAGATCGCGCTCGGCAAGGTCGCCACACTGACGCTGCCCGGCGTACAGCTGACCCGCCAGCTCTACCGCCTGCGCCTGCCGCGCCGCCCGCTCAGCCCGGCCGCGCTGGCGTTCGAAGCGATGATCGCGACCGACTGACTGAAGAAGCGCGCGGAGAACGTCGCCGCGCCGAACACCCTTTTTCGGCCATGGTTATTAATACGAATCATTCCTGTTCACATACGCAGTTACATAGTGTCTAATTCCGGGCCAAGCAATCGAGTGGCTGGTCCGCAATCATGATTCTTCTCGCCATGTTGACGTGCGCGCTGTGTGCCGTCGCCTGTTACATCTGCAGCCCGCGGCAGGTGCTGCTGCACCGCCGCCCTCCTCTGTCCTGGCGACTTGCCGCCTGCATCGTGCCCGGCGCACTGTCGTTGTGGACATGGGCGGAGGCGCTCGGCCCGGTCGCCGGCCCCTGTGCCGGGCTGGTCGCCTGGATGCTCATGCTCGCCACCCTGCCCTGGGCGCTGCTGCCCGGACAGTCCGCACGGGAGCTCTCGTGATGTGGGGGCGTTTTGCTGCCGGCGCGCTGCTCGGCATTCCGCTCGCCGCCGCACTGACGGGGCTGATCGCCTGGGGTTGGCCCGGGCGTTGGCAGGACGTACTGGTACCGTCCCTGCAACTGTTCTTCCCGCTGTGGACCGCCATCGCCTGCGCCGCCGTGCTGTTCGCCGACACCCGCAGTGCCTGGCTGCGCATGCTGTCCCTGAACATCGCGGCCGCAGGTCTGCTGACCATCGTACGACTCGGAGGCGCGCTGTGAAGTCATCCACCCTTCGACATTTCTCGGCCCTGCACACGTGGACCGGCCTGATCGCCGGCTTCGCGCTGTTCGTCGCCTTCTACTGCGGCGCCATCACGGTGTTCCACGAGGACCTGCACCATTGGCAGAGCCCCGAGCACCGCCACACCGCACAGGCGGTGACGACGGAAGAACTGCCGGAACTGATCGACGGCATGGTGCGCAAGCATCCGCAGGCGGCCGCCGACTTCTTCGTGCAACTGCCCTCCGCCAGTGCGCCGTCGCCGGTCGCCTACTGGAAGGAGGACGGCGAATGGACGCATGCACCGCTGCGCGTCGCCGCCGGACTGGATGACGAAGCGCCGCATTCCGGCCTGGCCGACCTGATCAACAGCCTGCATTTCTCGCTCGGGCTGCCGGTCGCTGGCATCTATGTGATGGGCATCGTGTCGATGATGTACGGCGTGGCGCTGGTGTCGGGCGTGCTGATCCATCTACCGCTGCTGCTGCGCGACCTGTTCGCACTGCGTCCGGGCCGCAACCTGAAGCGCTTCTGGCAGGACGCGCACAACGCGATCGGCGTCTGCAGCCTGCCGTTCCATATCGTGTTCGCGATCAGCGGTGCGCTGCTGTGCCTGTCGGCGGTGCTGATCGCGCTGATGAACGTGCCGGTGTTCGGCGGCGAACTGCCGCTCGAGATCCGGCGTGCGACGCGGGTGTCCACCGGTGCCGATGCCGCGGGCGAGGCGTCGCCGATGCAGTCGCCTGCTGCGCTGGTCACGGCCGCGCGCGCAGCCGCCCCTGAGTTCGAGCCGAAATGGCTGCGCTATTACCAGTACGGCGACCGCGCGGCGCAGGTCGAGGTGCGTGGCACGAGCCCGCGCGTGCTCGCGGTGTCCGGTGGCGTTGCGCTCGAGGCCGCCACCGCCCGCGTGCTGAACGTTCAGACCGGCGGCCGCAACGATGCCAATCATGCCGCCTACGCCGGCCTCTACGCGCTGCACTTCGGCAGCTATGGCGGCGCCATCGTGCAGGGTCTGTACGGCCTGCTCGGTCTGGCCGGCGCTTTCCTGTTCTTCAGCGGCAATCTGCTGTGGATAGAGGCACGGCGCAAGCGCCAGCAGGTGGCGCAACCGACGCATCTGGTGCGCATGGCGCAGGCGACCATCGGTGTCTGCGTAGGCTGCTGCGCCGCGGTGTCCGCCGCTTTCGTCGCCACCCAGATCGCCGCCGCGATGCCGGGCGCCGACCGCGAACTGATCGAGAAGAGCGCCTGCTTCGGCGTGTTCTTCGCCGCGCTGGCGTGGTCCTTCGCGCGCCCGCCGTCGCGTGCCGCCGTCGAGTTGCTGTGGCTGACCGCGCTGCTCACGGCCGCCATTCCGCTCAGTCACGGCGCGCTGACCGGCGATCACCTGCTGCGCAGCGCGCTGGTTGGCGACTGGGTGCTGCTCGGCATCGACCTGTGTGCGCTGCTGATGGCCGCCGGCTATGTCTGGCTCGCCGCGCTGACACGAAAACGTGCCCTGGACGGTGATCCGAACAGCGTCTGGGCCGCCCCCACCGATGGAACCCAGCCGATGCGCCAGGCCATTTGAAAACCCCGCCGGCGCGCTGTCGCCGGCCATTCGATTCAAGATTCCGGAGAAGCCATGAAACGAGTTCCCCGCGCAACGATGCGCCTGGGGCCGGTCAGTCTCGCGCTGCTGGTCTGGACGCACGGCGCCTACGCCGCCGACGTACCCACCCTGCCGGCCGTCAAGGTCGAGGACGAACGCGCCACCGAAAAGGCCGACGGCCCGGTCCGCGGCTACGTTGCCAAGCGCAGTGCCTCGGCCACCAAGACCGACACGCCGCTGGTCGAAACCGCACAATCGATCTCGGTCATCACGCGCGACCGACTGGAAGCGCAGTCGGTGGTATCGGTGCAGGACGCGCTGCGCTACACCGCCGGCGCCCGCGCCGAGCCCTACGGACTGGACAACCGCGGCGACTGGGCGCAACTGCGCGGCGCCAGCTTCACCCAGTACCAGGACGGCCTGCGCATGCTGTTCGGCAGCTACAACAACATCCGCCCCGACGTCTACACGCTGGAGCGGGTCGAGGTGCTGCGCGGCCCCTCGTCCATCATGTACGGTCAGGGCAGTTTCGGCGGCACCGTGAACCTGGTGTCGAAGCGCCCGCTGGCGGAGGCCCAGCACGAGGTGCAGGCGGTCGTCGGCAACAACGGCCTGAAGCGCCTGGCCGTCGATTCAACGGGCCCGCTGGACAGCGAAGGCAAGTGGCTTTACCGGCTGGTGGCGGTCGGCCAGGACGCCGAAACCCAGGTGGACCACACCCAGGACGACCGCATGGTGTTCATGCCCTCGCTGACCTGGCGCCCGAGCACCGATACCGAACTGACGGTGTGGGCCAATCTGCAGCGCGACCACACGAACACGACGCAGTTCTTCTTCCCGCACCAGGGCACCGTGCTGCCGGCGCCGAACGGCCGCATTCCGTTCCGCACCAATATCAGCGAACCGGGCTTCGACCGCTACGTCGGCGAGCAGCAGGCCTTCGGCTACCGCTTCGAGCACCGCTTCAACGAGGCGCTGACGCTGCGTCAGAACGTGCGCCATTCCGACAGCCAAGTCACCTATCAGTCGATCTACAGCCGCTTCGGCCCGGCCCCTGTGCTGAATCCGGACGGCCGGACGCTGAACCGCACGATCTACGTGTCCAAGCCTGAGGTCGAGGCGCTCACCGCCGACACGCAGCTGCAGGCGAACTTCACGCACGGACCGTTCGAGCATACGGTGCTGTTCGGCTTCGACTTCCAGCGCGTGCTCACCAGCTCGGTGATGGGTCGCGGCAACGCGCCTGCGATCGACGTCTACGCGCCGGTCTACGGCAACTACACAGTGCCCGCGCTGGCGCGGCAGCCAGACACCCAGCTCTATCAGAGCGGTTTCTACCTGCAGGAGCAGCTGAAGATAGACCGCCGCTGGATCGCCACCATCGGCGCACGCCGCGACTGGGCGCGTCAGAACAACGATCTCGACGCCACGTCGGCCCGCATTGACGCGCACGCGACCACCTGGCGCGCCGGCCTGCTGCATCTGTTCGACAATGGCTGGGCGCCCTATGTGAGCTATTCGGAGTCGTTCAACCCGAGCGCCGGTCTCAACTTCTACAACGAGGCCTACAAGCCGCTCGAAGGCGAACAGTGGGAAGTCGGCGTGAAGTACCAGCCGCCGGGCAGCCGTCTGTTCCTGACGCTGGCCGCCTACGAGCTGAAGGAGAAGAACCGCCTGACGGCCGACCCGAACAACGCGCTGAACCGCATCCAAGTCGGCGAGGCGACGATACGCGGCGTCGAGGCGGAAGCGCAGGCCAGCCTGGCGGGCGGCGTTGATCTGATCGCGACCTACACCTACACCGACAGCGAGATCACGCAGAGCAACGCGGCGGATCTCGGCAAGCGCCTTGCCAGCATTCCGGAACACATGGCGAGCGCCTGGGCGGTGAAGCGCTTCACCGCCTTCGACCTGCCGGGTCAGTTCGAGGTGGGCGGCGGCGTGCGCTACATCGGCGCCAGCTGGGACGGCACCGACAGTCTGCGCACGCCATCCATCACGCTGATGGACGCGCTGCTCGCGTACCGGACCGGCCAGTGGCGCTATGCGCTCAACGTCAACAACATCGCCGACCGCGAGTACTACACCACCTGCCTGTCACGCGGCGACTGCTTCCTCGGCACGCTGCGCACGGTGCGCGCTTCGGCCACCTACCGCTTCTGATCCGCCGCGGCAGCGGCCCGGCCGGGCCGCTGCACGGCGTCAGGCCAGCGCCCGGCTCACCACTTCGGCCACGTCGGCCGACAGTCCCGGCAGGTCGCGGATGCTCTCCAGCGCCTTGCGGGCGTGGGCCTGACGACCGTCGTCGAAGCGGCGCCAGCGATCGAAAGCACGCGCCACGCGCGACGCGACCTGCGGATTCACCGGATCCAGCTCGCGAATGACGCCGGCGGCGTAGGCGTAGCCGGAGCCGTCGGCGGCGTGGAAGTGCAGCGGATTGGCGGCGCAGAAAGTGCGCACCAGCGCATACACCTTGTTCGGATTCTTCAGGTCGAAGGCCTCGTGCGCCATCAGCTCGCGCACGCGGGCGCGGGCATCCGGCAGCGGCGAGGTGGCCTGCACCGCCAGCCACTTGTCCACCACCAGCGCCTCGTCCTTCCAGCGCGCGTAGAACTCGCTCAGTGCCACTTCGCGCAGCGGCGTGTCGCTGTGCGCCAGCAGTGAGAACGCGGCGAACTGGTCGGTCATGTTGTCGGCGTCGCGGAACTGGGTAAGCGCTTTCAGCTGCAGCGCACTGTCGTCCAGCGTCATCAGATAGCCGAGCGCGAGGTTGCGCAGTGCGCGCCGGCCCATCGCCGCCGGTTCCGGTGCGTAGGCGCCCGTCACGACATGACGCGCCAGCAACGCGTCGAACTGCGGCCGCAGCCGCTCAGCCAGCGTGCGCCGGAACAGCGTGCGCACGCGGTGGATGGCGTCCGGGTCGATCACCGCCATCTGGTCGCCCAGCCAGGCTTCGGACGGCAGCGTGAGCGCTTCGGCGGCGAAGGCGGGATCGGCGTCCGCCTGTGCCAGCACCGCAGCAAAGGCATCGACGAACAGGTCGGGCACGACCGCCTCATTGCCTGCCTGCACCTGCGCCACACCGGCCAGCATCAATCGCGTTGCAAGCCGCTGACCGGCCTCCCAGCGGTTGAATTCGTCACTGTCGTGCGCCATCAGCGTCGCCAGCCCGGCATCTCCGTAATCGAAATCGAGCGCCACCGGTGCCGAGAAATTGCGCAGCAGCGAAGGCAGCGGTGCCGACGCGAGCGCGTGCGACGACAGATCGAACTCGAAGGTCTGCGTCGCTTCGGTCAGCGACAGCACCGTGGTTGGCAGGATTTCGCGGCCATCCGCGCTCAGCAGGCCCAACGCCACCGGAATGTGCAGCGGACCGCGGGCAAACTTCAGCCCTTCCTCGGTCAGACGTTTCTCGTAGGCGGTTTCCGGGTTGGACTGGGTCAGCGTCAGCGTCCATCGTCCGCTGGGGGCATCGAAGGTGGCGTCGGCCTTCAGCCGCGGTGTCCCGGCCTGTTCGTACCAGCGACGGAACTGGGCCAGATCGACGCCGGATGCGTCCTGCATCGCCGACACGAAGTCGTCGCAGGTCACCGCCTGTCCGTCGTGCCGCTCGAAGTAAAGATCCATGCCGCGACGGAAGCCGTCCTCGCCGAGCAGCGTGTGGATCATGCGCACCACCTCGGCACCCTTTTCGTAGACGGTGGCGGTGTAGAAGTTGTTGATTTCCTCGTAGCTGGCCGGCCGTATCGGGTGCGCCATCGGCCCGGCGTCCTCCGGGAACTGCGCCGCGCGCAGCCCGCGTACCTCCTGGATGCGCTGTACCGGGCGCGAATATTCATCCGACCCGTATTCCTGATCACGGAAGACGGTCAGACCTTCCTTCAATGACAGCTGGAACCAGTCACGGCAGGTGACGCGGTTGCCGGTCCAGTTGTGGAAGTACTCATGCGCGACCACGCGGTCGATGTTCATGTAATCGACGTCGGTGGCGATGTCCGGCCGCGCGAGCACGTACTTTGTATTGAAGATGTTGAGGCCCTTGTTCTCCATCGCCCCCATGTTGAAGTCGCCGACGGCGACGATCATGTAGCGGTCAAGGTCGAGCTCCAGGCCGAAACGCTGCTCATCCCAGCGCATCGACTTCTTCAGCGCGTGCATCGCGAAATCGCACTGGTCGAGCTTGCCCGGCTCGACATAGATCGCGAGATCGACCTTGCGTCCGGATGCCGTCGTATAGCTGTCGTCGAGGCGGTCGAGCTTCGCCGCGACCATGGCGAACAGATAGCAGGGCTTGGGAAAGGGGTTGACCCAGCGCGCCCAGTGGCGACCACCCTCCTCGTCACCGCTCGCGACCAGGTTGCCGTTGGCCAGCAGATCCGGGAAGCGCGTCCTGTCGGCGTGCAGCGTCACCGTGTAGCGTGACATGACGTCCGGACGATCCGGGAACCAGGTGATGCGACGGAAGCCTTCCGCCTCGCACTGCGTGAAGTAGCCGTCCTTCGAGCGGTAGAAGCCGGACAGCGTGGTGTTCTCGTCCGGTTTGATGCGCACCTGGGTGGCGACGCGGCAACGGTCGGGCAGATCGGCCAGTTCGAGTCTGCCGTCGCGGACGAACGAGGCCGGCGCGGGCAGCGCGCGTCCATCAACGCTGAGTTGCAGCAGCTCGAGGGCTTCCCCGTCGAGCTGCAGCGGTGCGCGCGGCACCGATTCGTTGCGGCGCAACATCATGACAGCTGCAACCAGGGCCGTACCGTCGTCAACCAGGGTCACGTCGAGTTCCACCTCGTCCACCCACCAAGCGGGGGCGACGTAATCACGAAGGCGGATGGCGCGCGAAAAAGAGTTCTTCATTTGTTAACTTCCGTGTCGATAACACCAGAGGTGCAGGTTCGGACAAGTTCCGGGATGCGGGATTCCTTGGGTCAGCATCAAGCCACACGGCCGTTTCCGGCTCATCGTGCCGAGCGCGGGTGGTGTACCGGAGGTCAAGGAAGCCGTCATCAGGGGAAAAGCAGTATCCGGGTAAACCCTTAGTCCGGGTGACCTAAGTTCCAAAGAATGACACATCGCAGCATTACCATCGAATCAACAACTCAAAAGGTATGCCATGGGTGCAAGTCTGAACGAAGGGGCCGTCGTCGCGCGCCAACCAGGCGCAGGCGAAGAACTGTCCCCGGCCCGTACGCGGGCGAGCTGGCCGCGCTTCTCGGCGAATGCCGCGCATCATGACAGCACGTCCGCGCACGATGCAGCCCCGGCTGCTCCGGGCCTGCGCAACTGGACGGCTGGCGAACTGGCAGCGCTGCTGTGTGAGTTCCTGAAGCGGGAACACGCCGCTCTCGCCGCCTGCCACGGCCAGCAGGTCGAATCCGACTGGATCCCGCTGGCACGTGCCCTGGCCATCCGCCTGTCCGAAGCACCGGGCATGTCGCTCGCCACCAGCCCATTGAAGACCCGATTCCTGCTGCGTGAGCAGATTGGTGCCTGGCTCGTGCATACGGCACTGGACGCCAGCGCAGCGCA
The DNA here is from genome assembly GCF_965284615.1 of Methyloversatilis sp. Classification (GTDB taxonomy): domain Bacteria; phylum Pseudomonadota; class Gammaproteobacteria; order Burkholderiales; family Rhodocyclaceae; genus Methyloversatilis. The sequence continues at coordinate 1,134,734 of NZ_OZ260098.1, read as the reverse complement.
CACCGTACGCATCGCGCTGCCCGACACCTGGAGCAACGGCAAGGTCCTCGCCTACCTGTTCCGTCACGAAATCGCGCCGATGCACCACGTCACCGCCGCGCTGCGCAGTCTCAGTGTCCCACTGGCGCGGAGCGAAGAAGTCGCTGGCGACAGCCTGCAAGTGAATGGCTGAGCGCGCATCGCGCTGATCAGATCAAAGGGGTTGCCGCCGCAAGGCCGCAACCCCTTGTTTTTGAGTTGAACCCGGGCGCACAAAACAAAAAAGCCAGTTCGCGAGAACTGGCTTTTTTGTTTCATTTCACTGGTGCCGCTGACCGGAATCGAACTGGTGACCTTCGCATTACGAATGCGCTGCTCTACCGACTGAGCTACAGCGGCAATAAAGAGCGCGCATGATAGCCGCTGAACACCGCAAAATCAATGCAGGTAAGGCAGAAAGCGGTAATTTCGCCGCACTCAAGCGCCCGGACGCACGCGCACGACGATATCGACGCCATCAGCCACCATGCCCGGCGGCAGTTGCGGCATGCCTTCTATACGCAACGTGTTGTTGGGGATATCGGTCAGGCAACCGGTCACGACGTCGTACAGGTGATGGTGAGGTTCGGTGTTCGGATCGAAGAACACCTTGGTCGGATCGACGATCACCTCGCGGATCAGCCCGGCCTCACGCAACACCTTGAGCGTGTTGTAGACGGTCGCCTTCGACGCGGACGGCGAAGTTTCGTTGACCATGGCCAGGATCTGGTCGGCCGACAGATGCTCCATGCGCGAGAACAGCACACAGGCGATGTCGATGCGCGGCTGCGTCAGGTTGATGTCGTGTGCGCGCAGCAGATCGATGGTCTGTTCGCGGTTGAGCGGAGATTTCATGGTTTCGAGTATATGAAACGGAATGCCGTCGCGCAAAGTCCGGTCACGGCTGAGCCAGTTCCTTCGGCAGCGGAAAATTCACGTTCTCGGGTGTGCCGTCCAGCGTCCTGACCGATGCCGCACCCAGTTCGCGCAGCCGGGCGATCACTGCATCCACCAGCACTTCGGGCGCCGACGCCCCGGCGGTGACGCCGATACGCTTGCGCCCTGCCAGCCATGCGGGATCAATCTGGCTGGCGTTGTCGATCAGGTGCGCCGGTACGCCGAACTGCTCTGCCACTTCGCGCAGGCGGTTGGAGTTGGAACTGTTGGGCGAACCCACCACCAGCACCAGATCGCTGCGCGGTGCCATGAACTTGACCGCATCCTGGCGGTTCTGCGTCGCGTAGCAGATGTCGTCACGCTTCGGACCGACGATGGTCGGAAAGCGCGCTCGCAGCGCGTCAACGATGATCTGCGCGTCATCGACCGACAGCGTGGTCTGCGTCACGTAGGCCAGCTTGTCCGGGTCGTCCACCTGAAGTGACTGCACGTCGGCCACGGTTTCGACCAGATACATGCCGCCCTCCGCCTGCCCCATGGTCCCCTCGACCTCGGGATGCCCCTTGTGGCCGATCATGATGATCTCGCGCCCGGCGTCGCGCATCTTGGCGACCTCGACATGCACCTTGGTCACCAGCGGGCAGGTCGCGTCGAACACGCGCAGGCCGCGCGACGACGCATCGTGACGTACGGTCTGCGGTACACCATGCGCGCTGAAGATGAGCGTGGCGCCCTGCGGCACCAGCGCCAGATCGTCGATGAAGATGGCGCCCTTGGCGCGCAGGCTGTCGACGACGAACTTGTTGTGCACCACTTCGTGGCGCACGTAGATCGGCGCCCCGTACTGCTCCAGCGCGCGCTCGACGATGGCGATCGCGCGCTCCACCCCGGCACAGAAGCCACGCGGATTGGCCAGCAGCACGTCCATGTTCTCGCCCTCAGGAGACACCGATCACCTCCACCTCGAAACGCACGGCGCGGCCCGCCAACGGGTGGTTGAAGTCGATCAGCGCGGACTGCTCGTCCAGTTCGCGCACCAGCCCGGGAAACTTGTTGCCGTCGTTATCGGTGAATTCGATCACCGAATGCACGTCCAGTTCGATATCGGCCGGGATGTCGCGACGCGCAAAGCGCTCGACCAGATCCGCCTTGTGCTCGCCGAACACCTCGCCCGGCTCCAGTTCGAACACATGGTGACTGCCCACTTCCAGCCCGGCAAGGCGCGCCTCGAGCGCCGGCGCCAGCTCGCCACCGCCCAGCTGCAGCGTGGCCGGCGTCGATTCGAAGGTGCTGATCAGCGCCTGACCACCTTCCGGCAGGGCGACGCGGAAGTGCAGCGTAACCAGGCTGTCAGGTTTGACGGTGTCGTTCATGCTTGTTTCTCCGCGCGGGCGAAGCGGTCCGACAGACCGAACTGGTCCGCCAGCATCAGCACCACGCCCACTGTGATGGCCGAGTCAGCCACGTTGAAGGCCGGGAAGCCTCGGCTCCCGGCATGAAAATACAGGAAGTTGACCACGGCGCCGAGCACGACGCGGTCGATCAGGTTGCCGATCGCGCCGCCCAGTATCAGCGCCAGGCCGAGCGGCAACACCACTTCCGCGACGTGCTTGCGCATCAGCATGATCAGCCAGATCGACACCGTGGACGTCAGCACAATGAAGAACCAGCGCTGCCAGCCGTCGTGGTCGGCCAGGAAGCTGAAGGCCGCGCCAGGGTTGTAAACCAGCACGAGGTCGAAGAACCAGGTCACTGACCAGCTCTGGCCATAGCTCAGCCACTGCGTGATCAGGTATTTGGTGAGCTGGTCCACCCCGACCACGAAGGCGGACAGGGCGAGCCAGGCGGCAAGGCGTGCGTTCATCGGCTTCAGGCGTGTTCGCGGGCTTCGCCCGCACCGTGCAGATTGGCATCGCAACGGCCGCACAGTTCCGGATGCTCCGGATTGCTGCCGACGTCCGCGCGGTAATGCCAGCAGCGGGCGCACTTGGCATGGGCGCTCGGCGTCGCCGTAACGCCCTGCTCCGCCTCGCTCGCCGCCTTCTTCAACGTCGCGGCCGAGGTGATCAGCACGAAGCGCAGATCGTCACCCAACGACGCGAGGTCGTCGTGCAGTTCGCCAGCGGCGCGCACCTCGACCTCGGCCTGCAGCGACGAACCGATGCCGCCTTCCGAACGCAGCGTCTCCAGCACGCGGGCCGATTCCGCACGCAGCGCACGGATACGCGTCCAGCGCGCCATCAGGGCCGCCTCGTCCGCCTGTTCCGGCAGCTCGTGCCAGGTGGTCAGCATGACGCTGTCGGCCGACTTGTCGCCGAGCACGGTCCAGATTTCCTCGGCAGTGAAGGCCAGCACCGGCGCCATCAACCGCACCAGGGTCTGAGTGATGTGCCACAGCGCCGACTGCGCGGAGCGGCGGGCGTGCGAGCCGGCTGCGGTGGTGTAGAGCCGGTCCTTCAGCACGTCGAGGTAGAAGGCACCAAGATCTTCCGACGCGAAGTGCTGCAGCGCCTGCACCACGCGGTGGAATTCGTACTGCTCGTAATCGGCGGTCACGCGCGCCTGCAGGTCGCGCGTCAGCGCCAACGCATAGCGGTCGATGGTCAGCCACTGGTCGGCTGGCAGCATGTCGGCCTGCGCGTCGAAATCGGCGATGTTGGCGAGCAGGAAGCGCACGGTGTTGCGCAGCCGGCGATAGGTTTCGACCACGCGGTCGAGAATTTCCTTCGAGATCGACAGCTCACCCGAATAATCGGTCGAGGCCAGCCACAGGCGCAGGATTTCGATGCCCAGCTTGTTGCCGACTTCCTGCGGCTCGATGCCATTGCCGAGCGATTTCGACATCTTTCGCCCCTGCGCATCGACCGTGAAGCCGTGCGTCAGCAGCGCCTTGTACGGCGCCTGGCCGTCGATCGCGCAGCCGGTGAACAGCGACGAGTGGAACCAGCCGCGGTGCTGGTCCGAACCTTCGAGATAGAGGTCGGCGACCGGGCCGCCGTCGGTGCGCGCCAGATCGGCGTGCGAACCGCGCAACACATGCCAGTGAGTGGCGCCGGAATCGAACCACACGTCCAGCGTGTCGCTGATCTTCTCGTACTGCGCCGCGTCGGCGCCCAGCAGTTCTGTGGCATCCAGATTGAACCAGGCGTCGATGCCCTCGGCGTCCACCCGCGTGGCCACCGCTTCCATCAGTTCGACCGTGCGCGGATGCAGTTCGCCGCTTTCGCGATGGATGAAGAACGGGATCGGCACACCCCAGTTGCGCTGGCGCGATATGCACCAGTCCGGCCGGTTGGCAATCATCGCGGCCAGCCGCGCCTTGCCCCAGTCCGGGTAGAAAGCGGTGTCCTCGATCGCCTTCAGCGCCGACTCACGCAGGCTGGGACCACCCTCGGGCTTCAGGTCCATGCCGACGAACCACTGCGCGGTGGCGCGGTAGATCAGCGGCGTCTTGTGGCGCCAGCAGTGCATGTAGCTGTGCTGGATCTTCTCGTGCGAGAACAGCGCGCCGACTTCGGCCAGCTTGTCCACGATGACCGGGTTCGCCTTCCAGATGTGCAGGCCGCCGAAGAAGGGCAGCGACTCGGCATACACGCCGTTGCTCTGTACCGGGTTCAGCACGTCGGCCACGGTCAGGCCGTTCTTCATGCAGGAGTTGAAGTCATCCACGCCGTAGGCCGGCGCGCAATGCACGATGCCGGTGCCGGCGTCGAGGCCGACGTAGTCGGCCAGGAAGACCGGCGACTCGCGCTCGTAAAGCGGGTGATGGAAGGCGATGCGCTCCAGCTTGTCGCCGGTCGCGGTGGCCAGCACGCGACCCTCGCGGCCGAAGCGCTTCAGACTCTGTTCGACCAGTGCCTCGGCCAGCACCAGACAGCCGGCGTCGGTCTGCACCAGCGCATACACGTGCTCCGGGTGCATGTTCAGCGCCTGGTTGGCCGGAATGGTCCACGGCGTGGTGGTCCAGATCACTGCATGCACGCTGCCCGCCGGCAGTTCCGCCAGACCGAAGGCAGCGGCCAGACGGCCGCGCTCGCGCTCACTGATCGGGAAGCCGACGTCAACCGCCGGGCTGCCCTTGTCCTGGTACTCGACCTCGGCTTCGGCCAGCGCCGATCCGCAGTCGAAACACCAGTTCACCGGCTTCAGGCCGCGATACACCCAGCCCTTCTTCACCATTTCGGCCAGCGCGCGGATCTCTCCTGCCTCGTTGCCGAAGTCCATCGTGCGGTAGGGCCGGTCCCAGTCGGCCAGCACACCGAGGCGGATGAAACCCTTCTTCTGGATCTCCACCTGCTCGCCGGCAAAGGCGCGGCAAAGCTTGCGCACTTCGGAGGCGGGCAGGTTCTTTCCGTGCTTTTTCTCGATCTGGTGCTCGATCGGCAGGCCGTGGCAGTCCCAGCCCGGCACGTAGGGCGCGTCGAAGCCGGCCAGCGTCTTCGAGCGAACGATGATGTCCTTCAGGATCTTGTTCACCGCGTGCCCGAGGTGGATATCGCCGTTCGCATACGGCGGGCCGTCGTGCAGCACGAACTTCGGACGGCCGGCGGCCTTTTCGCGGATGCGCTTGTAGAGCTGCGTCTGCTGCCACTGCTGAACCCAGCCGGGTTCGCGCTTGGGCAGGTCGCCGCGCATCGGGAAGGCGGTGTCGGGCAGGTTCAGCGTCGTACGGTAATCAGCCATCTTGATCAGCCAGGTTCAGTCTTCGGAAATCGGGTTCTGGGCGAACCACGCGCGGGTGTTCGCCACGTCCTGCGCGATCGCTGCGCGCAGCGCATCCAGGCCTTCGTAGCGCGCTTCATCGCGCAGCCTGTGACAGAAGCGCACGGACACGTGCTGGTCGTAGAGGTTGACCTCGCGGTCCAGCACATAAACCTCGCAGGTCGGGCGCAGCCCGTCGGCAATCGTCGGGCGCACGCCTACGCTGGCTGCGCCCGGCGCATTCACCAGCCCGCCGCCGGTGACCGTCGCCGCATAGATGCCGGACAGCGGCAGCGAGCGGTGCTTGAGCTGGATGTTGGCGGTCGGGAAACCGAGCTGGCGACCGATCTTCTGCCCGTGCTCGACGCGACCGCTGATCGCGTAGGGGCGGCCGAGCAGGCGTTCCGCGCGCGCCAGATCGCCCTGCTCCAGCGCTTCGCGCACGGCGGAACTGGAGGCGCGCTCGCCACCGATCTCGACCGTGTCCATGCTCGCCACCGAGAAGCCATGCTGTTCGCCGGCCGCGCGCAGGCGTTCGAAATCGCCTTCGCGGCCGCGACCGAAGCGGAAATCGTCGCCGATGATGAGGTGGCGCACCGCCAGTCCGCGCACCAGCAGCTCGTCGATGAAGGCCTGCGCGCCGAGCGCGGCGAAGCGCGCGTTGAAGCGACACACATAGACGCGATCAACGCCTGCCCGGCGGAACAGCTCGAGCTTCTCGCGCAGGCTGGTCAGCCGCGTCGGCCGCCGCTCGTGCATGAAGAACTCGCGCGGGTGCGGTTCAAAGGTCATCACCGCGGCCGGTACGCCGAGCGCGCGCGCCTTCTCCGACAGTTGCGCGAGCAATGTCTGGTGACCGAGGTGCACGCCATCGAAATTGCCGATGGTCAGCGCGACCGGGGTGTCTGCGACGGACGGGATTGCGCGGAAGACCTGCACGAAAAGAGGGATGCGCGTGAAAAACGCGCAAGTATACCTGTGCACGTCGTGGTGCCGGGAGTGGGACTCGAACCCACACACCTTGCGGCGGCGGATTTTGAATCCGCTGCGTCTACCGATTCCGCCATCCCGGCAGGGAAGAGGGCCGGATTATGCGGGCGACCGACGCCGTCCGGCAAGTCGCCGGGCGGTACAATGCGCGGTTTTTCGCGCTTCTCCGCCCTGTCCGACGCCGTGCTCACGCTTTCCGACTTCGATTACGACCTGCCCGACGAACTGATCGCGCAGGCGCCACTGCCCGAACGCAGCGCCAGCCGCCTGCTGGTCGTCGGCCGCGACGCGCCGACCGACGCCTGCATCCGCGACCTGCCGCAATGGCTCGACCCCGGCGATCTGCTGGTGTTCAACGACACGCGTGTGATGCACGCCCGCCTGTACGGCCAGAAGGACAGCGGTGGTCAGGTCGAGGTGTTGATCGAGCGGCTGACCGGCGAGCGCGAGGCGCTGGCGCAGGTACGCGCCAGCAAGACGCCCAGACCCGGCAGCCGGTTGCGCATGGAGAACGCCTTCGATCTGGAGGTGCTGGGGCGCGATGGCGAGTTCTTCGTGCTGCGCTGTCCGGCCGACGCACCCCTGCTCGACCTGCTGGAGCGCCACGGCCGCCTGCCGCTGCCGCCCTACATCGACCGCGCGGCGGCGGAAGCCGACGAGGAACGCTACCAGACCGTGTTTGCGCGCGAAACCGGCTCGGTCGCAGCACCCACCGCCGGCCTGCATTTCGACGAAGCGCTGCTGGCTGCGGTCGCCGCGCGCGGCGTGCGCATCGCGCGGGTGACGCTGCATGTGGGCGCCGGCACCTTCCAGCCGGTGCGTGTCGAAAACCTGGCCGAGCACCGGATGCACAGCGAACGCTTCCGGCTGTCGGCCGACACCGCGCAGGCCATCGCTGACACCCGGGCGGCCGGCGGCCGCGTCATCGCCGTCGGCACCACCAGCCTGCGCTGCCTCGAATCGGCGGCGGCCGCCTGTGGCGACGGCCCGCTGACCGCCTGCAGCGGCGACACCCGACTGTTCATCACACCCGGCTACGACTTCCGCGTGATCGACGGGCTGCTTACCAATTTCCACCTGCCGAAATCGACGCTGCTGATGCTGGTGTCGGCGCTGGCCGGCCGGCGCCGCATCTTCGCCGCCTACGCGCACGCGGTGACGCAGCGCTACCGCTTTTTCAGCTACGGCGACGCCATGTTCATTCCGGCGCGCATGAGGGATTCCGATGAAGTTTGAACTGCTCGCCTCTGACGGCCTCGCCCGCCGCGGCCGCGTCACGCTGGCGCACGGCACCGTGGAAACGCCCGTTTTCATGCCGGTCGGCACCTACGGCACGGTCAAGGGCATGGACCCGGCCGAACTGCAGGACATGGGCGCGCGCATCGTGCTCGGCAACACCTTCCACCTGTGGCTGCGACCGGGCACCGACATCATCCGCAAGCACGGCGGCCTGCATCGCTTCATGGGCTGGGACCGGCCCATCCTGACCGACTCCGGCGGTTTCCAGGTGTTCTCGCTCGGCGCGCTGCGCAAGATCACCGAAGAAGGCGTGCGCTTTGCCAGCCCGATCAACGGCGACAAGCTCATGCTGACGCCGGAAGAGTCAATGCGCATCCAGCACGACCTGAATTCCGACGTGGTGATGATTTTCGACGAGTGCACGCCCTACCCGGCCGATCACGCGACCGCGGCCGAGTCGATGCGGCTCAGCCTGCGCTGGGCACAGCGCTCGCGCGACGAACACGACAAGCTGGGCAACACGAATGCGCTGTTCGCCATCGTGCAGGGCGGCATGCATGAAGACCTGCGCGACGAGTCGCTCGCCGGGCTGAAGGACATCGGCTTCGACGGCTACGCCATCGGCGGCCTGTCGGTCGGCGAACCGAAGGAGGACATGCAGCGCATCCTCGCGCACACGGCGCCGCGGCTGCCGCAGGACGCGCCGCACTATCTGATGGGGGTCGGCACGCCCGAGGACATCGTGCATGCGATCGGCTACGGCATCGACATGTTCGACTGCGTCATGCCGACCCGCAACGCGCGCAACGGCTGGCTGTTCACCCGCTACGGCGACATCAAGCTGAAGAACGCGCGCTACAAGGACGACACCGCGCCGCTCGACGCCTCCTGCGAGTGCCACACCTGCACGCACTACACGCGCGCCTACCTGCACCACCTGCACCGCTGCAACGAAATGCTGGGCGCGAGACTCAATACGCTGCACAACCTGCACTTCTACCAGCAGTTCACGCGCGAGGCGCGCGAAGCGATCGAGGGCGGACGATACGCTCAGTGGTCGGCTTCCTTCCTGGCCGAACGCATGCGCGGTGTCTGACCCACTCGCAAGGGCCGATATGTGAGCAAATCCTGCCCGCCCGGGCATGTAGGACTCGACTGATATACTCGCGAGCTTTCCAATAAGTCCAACCGGAGACCACCGTGCTCATTTCCCCCGCCTACGCGCAAGCCGCCGGCGCCGCTGATCCCACCGGCGGCATCATGGGCCTGCTGCCCATCGTCCTGATGTTCGTCGTGCTGTGGTTCCTGATGATCCGCCCGCAGATGAAGCGCGCCAAGGAACACAAGTCCATGGTCGAAGCGCTGGCCAAGGGCGACGAGGTCGTCACCCAGGGTGGCGTCGCCGGCCGCATCGTCAAGGTGAGCGACAACTTCATCACCGTCGAGCTGGCACCGAATGTCGAAGTCGCGGTGCAGCGCCAGGCTGTATCGACCGTGCTGCCCAAGGGCACGCTGAAGGCGCTGTAAGCCATTCCGGCCCGGCCGGTGGCGAGCGTCACCGGCATTTCCCCTCCTGATTCCCGCCTCGCAATGAACCGCTACCCGCTCTGGAAAAACGCGCTGGTGATCGTGGCGCTGCTGCTCGGGCTGATCTACACGCTGCCCAACTTCTACGGCGAAGCCCCGGCCGTGCAGGTGTTGACGGCGCGCACCGGCGTCACCATCGACGCTGAACTGATGTCGCAGGTCGAAAACACGCTCAAGCAGGCGTCCATCGCCCACACCGGCCTGACGCTGGACAACAGCGGCGTGCGCGTGCGCCTGGCCGATACCGACACCCAGCTGAAGACGCGTGACGTGCTCGAAAAGGCACTGAACCCCGACGCCAACGACGCACGCTACGTCGTGGCGCTGAACCTGCTGTCGAAATCGCCGACCTGGCTGCGCTCATTCGGCGCGCTGCCGATGTACCTCGGCCTCGATCTGCGCGGCGGCGTGCACTTCCTGCTGCAGGTCAACATGAAGGGCGCACTGACCAAGCGCGTCGATTCGATGGCCTCGGACCTGCGCACCCAGCTGCGCGAAAAGAACATCCGTCACGGCGGCATCAACCGCGAAGGCGACACGCTCGCGCTGCGTTTCCGCGACGCTGCTGGCCGCGACGCCGCCCGCGGCACGGTCGAGAGCGTGCTGCCCGACATGGCCTGGACGACGAGCGAATCCGGCGCCGACTTCGTGCTGACCGGCCGCATGAAGGAAATCGCCGAGAAGGACATCCGCGAGTCGGCGATCAAGCAGAACATCCTGACGCTGCAGAAGCGGGTGAACGAACTGGGCGTGGCCGAACCCATCATCCAGCAGCAGGGCGCGGACCGCATCGTCGTCCAGCTGCCGGGCGTGCAGGACGTGGCCAAGGCCAAGGACCTGATCGGCCGCACCGCAACGCTGGAGGTGCGCCTGGTCGACCAGGAAGCGATGCTCAGCGGGAACATGGATGGGCTGGAGGTCTATCCCGAGCGCGCACGCAATGGCATCGTGACCCAGGTACCGGTGAAGAAGCAGGTCATCCTGACCGGTGAGCGCTTCGAAACCGCGCAGTCGTCCTTCGACGACGCCAACCGCCCGGCCGTCGCAGTGAAGCTCGATTCGACCGGCGGCCGCATCATGCGCACAGTCACGCGCGAGAACCTGAAGAAGATGATGGCCATCCTGCTGTTCGAAAAGGGCCGCGGCGAGGCCATTTCGGTGGCGACCATCCAGGGCGAGTTCGGTGACCGCTTCCAGATCACCGGCCAGTTCAGCCCGCAGGAAACGAATACGCTGGCCATCCTGATCCGCTCCGGCGCGCTGGCCGCACCGATGGACATCATCGAGGAGCGCGTGATCGGCCCCTCGCTTGGCGCCGAGAACATCGACAAGGGCTTCCACTCGACGCTGTGGGGCTTCATTGCCATCGCCGCGTTCATGATCGTCTACTACATGGTGTTCGGTTTCATCTCGTCCGCGGCGCTGGCCGCCAACCTGCTGTTCCTGATCGCGCTGCTTTCGCTGCTGCAGGCCACGCTGACGCTGCCCGGCATCGCCGCCATCGCGCTGACGCTGGGTATGGCCATCGACGCCAACGTGCTGATCAACGAGCGTATCCGCGAGGAACTGCGCATCGGGGTCAGTCCGCAGGCGGCGATCACCGCCGGCTACGAACGCGCCTGGGCGACCATCCTCGACTCCAACGTGACGACCATGATCGCGGGCCTGGCGCTGCTCATCTTCGGCTCCGGGCCGGTGCGCGGCTTCGCCGTCGTGCATTGCCTCGGCATCCTGACCTCGATGTTCAGTGCCGTGGTGGTGTCGCGCGCACTGGTAAACATGGTCTATGGCCGTGCCCGCAAGCTCGAAAAGCTGTCGATCGGCACCGTCTGGAAACCGGGCGCAGGCGCCTGAACCGCACACAAGGAAAGCTGAACAGCCATGGAATTCTTCCGTATCCGGCGCGACATCCCCTTCATGCGCCACGCGCTGGTGTTCAACGTCATTTCGCTGGTGACCTTCCTGCTCGCGGTGTTCTTCCTCGCCACGCGCGGCCTGCATCTGTCGGTTGAGTTCACCGGCGGCACGCTGATGGAAGTCGCCTACAGCGAGGCAGCCGATCTGAATGCGGTGCGCAAGTCGCTGACCGACAGCGGCTTCAGCGACCCGCAGGTACAGAACTTCGGCACCGCACGCGACGTGCTGATCCGCCTGCCGCTGGTCAAGGACAGCGACTCGGCCAAGGTGAGCCAGCAGGTGATGGCCACGCTGTCGGCCGGCGAGGGCGCGAAGCCCGAACTGCGCCGCGTCGAGTACGTCGGTCCTCAGGTCGGCAAGGAACTGGCCGCCGACGGCTCGCTGGCGCTAATGCTGGTGATCATCGGCATCGTGATCTACCTGGCCATGCGCTTCGAGTGGCGCTTCGCAGTGTCGGCCATCATCGCCAATCTGCACGACGTGGTCATCATCCTCGGCTTCTTCGCCGCCTTCCAGTGGGAATTCTCGCTACCGGTGCTGGCGGCGGTGCTGGCCGTGCTGGGCTATTCGGTGAACGAATCGGTGGTGGTGTTCGACCGCGTGCGCGAAGTGTTCCGCAACGCACGCAAGCGTACGATGAGCGTGCCCGAAGTGCTGGACCACGCGATCACCAGCACGATTTCGCGCACCATCATCACCCACGGTTCGACGCAGATGATGGTGCTGTCGATGCTGCTGTTCGGTGGCGAGGCGCTGCACTACTTCGCGGTCGCGCTGACCATCGGCATCTGCTTCGGCATCTACTCGTCGGTGCTGGTCGCCTGCCCGCTGGTCATGTGGCTGGGCGTCAAGCGCGAGCAACTGGCGAAACCGGTCAAGCAGAAGCAGGAAGCTGTGGTCTGAGAACCGACCCTGCGCCCAAAAAGAAACCCGGCCGCGGCCGGGTTTCTTTTTGTCTATCGGCTGCGATCAGGGCTGGGCGAACACCTGCTTCACGCGCAAGGTCTGGCCGCTGTCGATCAGCGCGATCAGGCGGTCGATGTTCGGGTGCTTGCCCGGATTGGCCCGCGCATCAACGGTGTGCTCGGCGTAGATGTCCAGCGCCTGCTTCGCCGCATCGGGCGTGATCGCACCGTGAAGCTGGGCGAGGTGGTTGTAGACCGCCAGCGAGCCGGCCTGGCCGGGCTTGTTCTCGATGGTGGCGACCACGTCGCCGGCCGCGTCCAGAAGCTGCAGCGCCGACAGGTGCGACACGCCGGGCAGCGTCTTCAGGGTTTCAGCAAAACTCATCTTCGTTTCTCCGCAATCAATCAGATGGCACGGGCCAGACGGGCCGCATCGCCGATATAGCTCGCCGGCGTCATCGCCAGCAGACGGTCGCGCTCGGCCTGCGGCAGGTCGAGCTTGGCGATGAAGGCCTGCAGGCCTTCGCGCGTGATGCCGCGGCCGCGCGTCAGTTCCTTCAGCTGTTCGTACGGATTGGGGATGCCGTAGCGGCGCATGACGGTCTGCACCGGCTCGGCCAGCACTTCCCAGCAGGCATCGAGGTCGGCTGCCAGCGCCGCCGGTTCGGCCAGCAGCTTGCCCAAACCACGCGACAGAGAATCCAGCGCCAGCACGCTGTAGCCAAAGGCCACGCCCATATTGCGCAGCACGGTCGAGTCGGTCAGGTCGCGCTGCATGCGCGACACCGGCAGCTTTTCCGACAGGTGGCGCAGCACCGCGTTGGCGAGGCCCAGATTGCCCTCGGCGTTCTCGAAGTCGATCGGGTTCACCTTGTGCGGCATGGTTGAACTGCCGATCTCGCCCTCCTTCAACTTCTGCTTGAAGTAGCCGAGCGAGATGTACATCCAGAAGTCGCGCGCCGCGTCGAGCAGGATGGTGTTGGCGCGGCCCATCGCGTCGAACAGCTCGGCCATCGCGTCGTGCGGCTCGATCTGGATCGTGTAGGGGTTGAATTCGAGACCGAAGGATTCGATGAATTCGCGGTTGAACTGCGACCAGTTGACATCCGGGTAGGCGGACAAGTGGGCGTTGTAGTTGCCGACGGCGCCATTGAACTTGGCAGTCAGGCTGACGGCGGCGATGCGCGCGCGGGCGCGCATCAGGCGTGCGGCGATATTGGCCATCTCCTTGCCCAGCGTGGTCGGGCTGGCCGGCTGACCGTGCGTGCGCGACAGCATCGGAACGTCGGCCAGTTCGTGCGCCATGCCGCGCAGGCGTTCGATCACGGCGTCGAGCGCAGGCAGCAGCACCTCGGTGCGCGCTTCGTTCAGCATCAGCGCGTGCGACACGTTGTTGATGTCTTCTGAGGTACAGGCGAAGTGGATGAATTCGGACACGCCGGTCACTTCCGCGTTCTTCGCCAGACGTTCCTTCAGCCAGTACTCCATCGCCTTCACGTCGTGATTGGTGCGCGCCTCGATGGTCTTGATCGCGGCGGCGTCATCGACGCTGAAATCGCGGATGACCGCAGCGAGCTCGTCCAGCGTGGCCTGCGAGAATGCCTTCACCTCGGCGATCTGCGGACTGGCGGCCAGCGCGCACAGCCAGGCGATTTCGACGCGGACGCGGTTGCGGATCAGGCCGTACTCGCTGAAATGGCCGCGCAGCGGGTCGAGCTTGGCAGCGTAGCGGCCGTCCAGCGGCGACAGCGCGGAAAGGGTGTGGGCACTCATGAGGAAACCTGCGGAAAGAAGGGAAAGGGATTGCACGGCGCACACGCGTCGTGCAACGCAGCACGAATTTTATCATGTGCTTACGGTGGCTCCGGCGTGGCCACCGTAAGCGGGACGCTATAATTCCGGCGTCGTCAAACGGTGCTGTCCATGAAACTCGTCGGTTCCCTCACCAGCCCCTACGTGCGCAAGACGCGTGTCGTGCTCGCCGAAAAGAAGATCGATTGCGAATTCGTGATCGACTCGCCCTGGGTGGACAACAGCGGCGTGCCCGATCTGAACCCGCTGGGCAAGATTCCTGTGCTGCTGCTCGATGACGACACCCGCCTGTTCGATTCGCGCGTGATCGTCGAATACCTCGACGGTGTGGCGCCGAACAACAAGCTGCTGCCGTCAACCGCGCGCGAACGCGCGCTGGTCAAGCGCTGGGAGGCACTGGCCGACGGCATGACCGACGCCGCGGTGACCATCGTGCTCGAGCGCCGCCGCCCGGACGACGAACGCAGCGCAGGCTGGATCGCCCGCCACCGCGTCAAGATCGACCGCGCGCTGGTCGCACTGGCGGAAGACCTCGGCGACGGGGCCTGGTGCCACGGAAACGGCATTACGCTGGCCGACATCGCGGTCGGTTGTGCGCTCGGCTACCTCGATTTCCGCATGCCTGAGCTGGACTGGCGTGCCGCCCATCCCAATCTCGCCCGCCTGCAGGAAAAACTGATGCAGCGCCCCTCGCTGGCCGATACGGTGCCGCACGAGTAAGCAACGACGGTCCGGCGCGCCGCGCGGCCGGACCTCGAAGGCGGCGTTCAGGCTGCAGGCGTGGCCCCGGTGATGATGCCGCCGCCCAGGCACACCTTGCTCTCATAAACCACGACGCTCTGCCCCGGCGTCACCGCCCACTGCGGCTCGGCGAACACGATTTCACAGCGTTCGGCATCCACCGCGTCGATGCTGCACGGCGCGTCCGGCTGGCGGTAGCGCGTCTTCGCCGCATACACCCAGTGCGTGTGCGGCGGGCGGCCCGACACCCAGGAAAGGTCGCTCGCCACCAGGCTGCCCGACAGCAGGGCCGGGTGGTCGTGGCCGCGCACGACGTAGAGCACGTTCTTGTCCATGTCCTTGCGCGCCGAGTACCAGGCCTCGTGCTCGCCGGCGTCGTCCGCCATGCCCTTCAGGCCGCCGATACCCAGGCCCTTGCGCTGGCCGATGGTGTGATACATCAGGCCGTCGTGCCGGCCCAGCACGCGGTCGCTGTCGAGGTCGCGGATCTCGCCCGGCGTGACCGGCAGATAGCGCTGCAGGAATTCGCGGAACGGCCGCTCGCCGACGAAACAGATGCCGGTCGAATCCTTCTTCGCTGCATTCGCCAACCCGGCATCGGCGGCGATGCGGCGCACGTCGCGCTTGTACAGGTGACCGACCGGAAACATCGTGCGCGACAGCTGCGCCTGATTCAGCCGGTGCAGGAAATAGCTCTGGTCCTTGGTGCCGTCTTCGCCCTTCAGCAGCTGAAAGCTGCCCTCGAACTCGCGTACCTGCGCGTAGTGGCCGGTCGCGATGCGGGTCGCACCCAGCTGCATCGCGTGGTCGAGAAAGGCGGTGAACTTGATCTCGGCATTGCACAGCACGTCCGGATTCGGCGTGCGGCCGGCCTGGTACTCACGCAGGAAGCTGGCGAACACGCGGTCCTTGTACTCGGCCGAGAAGTTGACGACCTCCAGTTCCATGCCGATCACATCGGCGGCCGATACGGCATCGATCAGGTCCTGCCGGGTCGAACAGTAGTCGTCGGTGTCGTCGTCTTCCCAGTTCTTCATGAACAGGCCGACCACCTTGTAGCCGGCCTGCTTCAGCAGCAGCGCCGATACCGACGAATCGACGCCGCCGGACATGCCGACGACGACGGTTTCGCCATTTCCGGGTGCAATACCCGCCAGTGCCTCATTCATCCGGGTAGCCCCCATCCTTCCATTCTTCGATATCCATCACGACCGCCGGTTCGGCATGGTCGCGAAACCAGGTGTTGACGGCCCAGCGGCCGCCACCGTCGTTCTGTTCAATTGTCGCGCTGAAGTGCTGCATGATGAGCCAGCTGCGTCGCCGCTCGATGCCGGCTGCACGGTGGAAGCGCAGCGCGCCCGCCGCCTGCAGCGCTTCCAGCATGCGCTCCGTGGTTTGCGCATGATCGATGCAGTCCATGCGTCCGTAAGCACCGTCGTCGAGGAAATCGCCTGCGCGGTCAACGTGGATGGGCGACTGTTCGCCGGCCCAGCGGTACATGCGGGCGACGGCGTCCTGCAGCCGCAGACGCTCTTCCGCCGCATCGGCCGCCAGCATAAGTTCGTTGCGCAGCGACCGCATGTGCGCCTCACTGTAGAGGACGGTCTGCGTCGTCAGGCAGCTGTAGTTGAAGCAAACGTCGAGGGCGGTCGCGTGATCGGCGCGTGCGACCGTCACGCTCAGCAGCAGCGTCAGCAGACAAGCGGCACGGTGCATCAGGAAAAGTGCCGCACGACCGTCAGCGGCAGGCGGACGCCGGCCAGCCAGTCCTGCACACAGGCCCACACCAGCGGACTGCGGTGCCGGGCGCGGCTGGCTTCGATTTCGGCCGGCGTCATCCAGATCGCGCGGACGATGCCGTCGTCCAGCGCGCGGCCGGCGATCTGCTCACCGGCGTCACCGCTAAAGGCAAAGCGCAGGTAGGTCACCTCACCGTCCGGCCGCCGCCACTGGTACACGCCGACCAGTTCGCGCGGCACGAAGGGGTGTGCGGTTTCCTCGATGGCCTCGCGTGCGCAGGCATCCACCAGCGATTCGCCCTCTTCGAGATGGCCGGCAGGCTGGTTCAGCATGAGTCCGCCGGACGTGTGCTCTTCCACCATCAGGAAGCGGCCGCGGTCTTCCATCAGCGCAGCCACGGTGACGTTGGGTTTCCAGATACGTTCGCTCATGCGGTGATTTTAACGCGGCGGCTACGCCAGGACCGCCGCCGAACGGCCGGCTTCGGCTAAAATCATTGGTTTACCGCAATCTCTGGAGTGTTTCCCATGTCGATGGCCGACCGCGACGGTTTTATCTGGTACGACGGCAAGATGGTGCCCTGGCGCGAGGCCACCACGCACGTACTGACGCATTCACTGCATTACGGTCTGGCGGTCTTCGAAGGGGTACGCGCCTACAACACGGAAATCGGCACCGCCATCTTCCGTCTCAAGGAACACACCGACCGGCTGTTCAATTCGGCGCACATCTACATGATGAAGATGCCCTACAGCCGCGAAGAACTGATGGAAGCGCAGCTCGAAGTGGTGCGCGCCAACAAGCTGGAGTCCTGCTACATCCGCCCGATCGCCTTCTTCGGCTCGGAAAAGATGGGCATTTCGACCCGCGGCGCCTCGGTGCACGTGTCGATCGCAGCCTGGCCCTGGGGTGCCTACCTCGGTGAGGATGGTCTGAAGCGCGGCATCCGCGTGAAAACCTCGTCCTACTCGCGCCACCACGTCAACGTGTCGATGTGCCGCGCCAAGTATTCCGGTACCTACGCGAATTCCATCCTCGCCAACATGGAAGCGACCGAACACGGCTACGACGAAGCGCTGCTGCTTGACGTCGATGGTTTCGTCGCCGAGGGTGCGGGCGAGAATCTGTTCGTGATCAAGGACAACAAGATCTACGAACCGGAAATCGCGTCGGCGCTGGTCGGCATCACGCGCGCGTCGGTGATCGAGATCGCCGCCGAACTGGGTTACCAGGTGGTGTCGAAGCGCCTGACCCGCGACGACATCTACACCGCCGACGAAGCTTTCTTCACCGGCACCGCCGCCGAGGTGACGCCGATCCGCGAACTGGACGGCCGCATCATCGGCGCTGGCAGCCGCGGCCCGGTCACCGAGAAGATCCAGGCCCGCTTCTTCGACGTGGTGAACGGCCGTGCGCCGGAGTACCACCGCTGGCTCACCAGGATCTGAACCGGTGCGCGGCCGACGGCCGCGCACCTTTCCCGTTCCGGGGCGCCTGCGCGCCCTCTCTCCGTCCGGAGCACACTGAAATGACCCAAGCCGGTAACGATTCCAGCCGCGACCACGCACGCGAAATCGAAGTCAGCGCGAACGACCTTCCGCTGCATTGCCCGCTGCCCGGCGCACCGCTGTGGGCGCGCCACCCGCGCGTCTTCCTCGACGTGACCAAGACCGGGCAGGCCGCCTGTCCGTACTGCGGCACCCGCTACAGCTATCACGGTCCGGCGATCGCCGGCCACTGAGCGGCGCGCGGATGGAAGTCCAGCGCAAGACCTTCTTCGCCTCGGCCCAGGAGGCGGAAACCGCCTTCTACGACGCACGCAACCGCGGCGACATCGAAGGCATGATGGCCGTGTGGGCCGACGAGGATGACATCGTGTGCATCCTCGCCGGCTGCCAGCGCGCCAGCGGCTACGAAGCGGTGCGCGAAGCGTGGCGGCGCAGCTTTGCCGCTGCGCACGCCGATGTGCGCATCGGTAATGCGCTGGTCATCCAGGGCGCGCTGCAGGCCATCCACAGCGTGCAGGAAACGGTCACCGTGGCGGGCGAGCGCCAGCCGCGGCCGCTGCTGGCGGTGACCAATGTGTACGCGCGCGGGCCGCTCGGCTGGCATATGGTGCTGCACCACGCTTCGCCGCTGCCGGCCGCGCACGACGTCGGCGACGCGCCGAAGATCCTTCACTGACACGCGCGCCCGGCGTGACCGCCCCGCCACCCTTCCGTCCCGCATCGTGGCTGCCCGGCGGCCACGCACAGACCATCTGGCCGCGCTTCATTCCGCAGGCCATGCCGACGCTCGTACGCGAACGCCTCGATACGCCGGACGGCGATTTCGTCAACATCGACTGGCTGCCACGGCAGGCCACCCAGCCGCTGGTGCTTCTGTTTCACGGGCTCGAAGGCAGTTCCGGCAGTCATTACGCGAAGGCGCTCATGCATGCGCTGGCCGCGCGCGGCTGGAACGGCGCGGTCGTCCATGCGCGCGGCTGTTCGGGCGAGCCGAACCGACTGCTGCGCGCCTACCACTCAGGCGACAGCGCCGAACTCGACTGGCTGCTCCCGCGTGTCGTTCCGCGCAACGAGGGCCGACCGGTGTACGCCGTCGGCGTGTCGCTGGGCGGCAACGTGCTGTGCAAATGGCTGGGTGAGCAGGGGCAGGCGGCCTCGAAGTGGCTCACCGCCGCCGCCTCCGTCTGCGCACCGGTCAACCTGGGCGCTGCTGGCCGAGCGCTGGACGAGGGCTTCAACCGCGTCTACACGCAGTATTTCCTGCGCACGATGAAACCGCGCGCGCTGCTCAAGGCGCAGCGTTTCCCCGGCCTGCTGGACGAGGCAGCGATCGCCGCCTGCAATTCGATCCGCGCCTTCGACGACGCGGTCACTTCGCAGATCCACGGTTTCCGTGACGCCGACGACTACTGGACGCGCTGTGCATCACGCCCGCTGCTGAAGGCGGTGCGCACGCCGCTGCTGCTGCTGCAGGCGCTTAACGACCCGATGGTACCGGCCTGGTCGCTGGCGGGTCGCGACCAGCTTTCCTCCGACATCAGACCCGAATACACCGCGCAGGGCGGCCACGTCGGCTATGTCAGCGGCGCCCCGAAAGGGCGACTCGACTGGCTGCCACAGCGCGTGCTGCACTTTTTCGAGCGCGGCGACTGACCCGCATCAGGCTGCGCCTGCAACCATGCTCAGCGCGACAGCCTCGGCCACCTCGATCCCATCGACCGCCGCCGACAGGATGCCACCGGCGTAGCCCGCACCCTCGCCCGCCGGAAAAAGGCCACGCGTATTCAGACTTTGGTAGCTGACTGGATCGCGTTTGATGCGTATCGGTGACGAGGTGCGCGTCTCGACACCGGTCAGTACGGCGTCGTGCCGGCCGAAGCCTTTGATCTGTCGATCGAAGGCCGGGAAGGCCTCGCGCATTGCGGTGATCGCGTATTCCGGCAGCGCGCTGGCCAGGCTGCCCAAAGTAACGCCCGGCTTGTAGCTCGGCTCCACCTCGCCCAGCGTCTTGGACGGGCGACCGGCGACGAAATCGCCCACCAGCTGACCGGGCGCGTTGTAGTCGCCGCCACCCAGTTCGAAGGCGCGCGATTCCAGCGCGCGCTGCAGGTCAATGCCGGCCAGCGGATGACCGGGGTAGTCCTGTTCCGGCGAAATGCCGACCACGATGCCGGCGTTCGCGTTGCGCTCGTTGCGCGAATACTGGCTCATGCCATTGGTCACCACGCGGCCCTCTTCCGAGGTCGCGGCCACCACCGTGCCGCCCGGGCACATGCAGAAGCTATAGACCGAGCGGCCGTTCTTTGCGTGATGCACCAGCTTGTAGTCGGCGGCGCCCAGTACCGGATGACCGGCGAAGTCGCCGAAGCGCGCGCGGTCGATCAGGCTCTGCGGATGTTCGACCCGGAAGCCGACCGAAAAGGGTTTCGCTTCGATGTACACGCCGCGATCGTGCAGCATGCGGAAGGTGTCGCGCGCGCTGTGGCCGATGGCCAGCACCACTTGGCCGGTGGCGATTTCCGTGCCATCGGCCAGTTTCACGCCACGCACCGCGCCATCCTCGATCACGATGTCCTCGACCCGCGCCTGGAAGCGGATCTCGCCGCCCAGCGACTCGATCTCGGCACGGATCTTCTCGACCATGCCGACCAGCCGGAAGGTGCCGACGTGCGGCTTGCTCACGTACAGGATCTCTTCCGGCGCGCCGGCCTTGACGAACTCGTTCAGCACCTTGCGGCCGTAGTGCTTCGGATCCTTGATCTGGCTGTACAGCTTGCCGTCGGAAAAAGTACCGGCCCCGCCCTCGCCGAACTGCACGTTCGATTCCGGGTCGAGTACCCGCTTGCGCCACAGGCCCCAGGTGTCCTGGGTGCGCTCGCGCACCGCCTTGCCCCGCTCCAGCACGATGGGGCGGAAACCCATCTGCGCCAGCACCAGCGCCGCCATGAAGCCGCACGGCCCCATGCCGATCACGACAGGACGTTCCGCCAGCCCGTCAGGCGCGCGAGCGACGAACCGGTACGCGGTGTCCGGCGTCGGCTGCAGGTGCGGCGACGGCTTCTGCGCCTTCATCACCGCGGCTTCATCACGCAGCTCGACGTCCAGTGTGTAGATCAGGTGGATGGCGGAACGACGGCGCGCGTCGTAGCCACGGCGGAACACATGGACGGCGAGCAGGTCAGCGTCGGGAATGTTCAGCCGCTCCAGCACGGCGGCGCGCAACGCCGCCTCCGGGTGGTCCAGAGGGAGTTTGATTTCGGTCAGTCTGAGCATCGAGGCAGGGCCTTGTCTATAAGCCAGCCCGTGAGTGTACCCGTTCGCCGTGGCAGTCCGGAAACCGCCTGTCGTCTTCAGCCGGTGAGTCTCCCGTCGCGCAGACCGCGCGCGCACTCACGCAGCTCGATGCGCAGCGCCTGCAGCCGCTCGCCGATGAGCCGGGCGGCCGTCATGGCTTCGGCCTTGCCGCACATGAACACATCCACCGCCGCATAGCCGTGTTCCGGCCAGGTGTGGATGCTGATGTGCGATTCGGCCAGCAGCAGCACGCCGGTCACGCCGAGACCGGGGCCAAAAGGGTGGAAATGGCCGCCGAGGACATGAGCGCCGGCCGCACGGGCCGCCTCATCGAGCACCCCCTCGATCCGCGCGAGGTCGGAAAGCAGATCAGGCTCGACGCCATGCAGGTCGAGCAGCACGTGCAGGCCGATCGGTGGCACGCTCATTTGTGACCCGACCCCCAGGACGAGCCGGACCCTGAACCGGACGAATAGGAGCGCGAGCGACCGCCGTCATCGTCGTCACCATTGATGGCCAGACTGATGACCAGCAGAACCATCGCATAAAGACCGAATGCCAGGCGCCCCATGGTTCAGCCTTCTCCCTCGTCGCCGGATTGCGTCGGTATCCATAGCAGGAACACGAGAACACCGGTCACCATCATTGCATCGACGTTGAAGGGCAGCATGTAGCGCAGGTTCATCACCACGATGAGCACCGTGAACACCCAGGCGACCGGTCGCAGCGCCGCCTTGCCGCCGCCGGATGGCGCGACCTCGGCCGCGCGTCGGCCGCGCGCGATCGTGGCGAGCTTGCGGCCGGCCCAGCTGGCCACGGTATCGGTCTCCACGGGCTTGGCCTGCGACCAGCCCATTTCATGCGCGCCCCGTTCCAGATTGAGCACCCACTTTCCGCTCACGTATTCGCCAATCTCGGTGCGATCACCGACGCGCGCAAACCACGGAAAGGCCCCCACCACCGCCCGTACTTCCGCGCGATAGAGGTAACGGCGGGTGTAACGCAGGCCGCGCAATTCGACCGAGGTGTCGGTGAAGGACTCCGGCCAGTCGTCCAGCACCTGTGCCTGCTGCCAGCCCTCCTGCGTTTCGATCAGCCACTGGAAACCGTGCATCGGCGCAAACAGCAGGTATTCGTACCAGTCGGGTTCAGCGGCGTCGTCGGGCACGCCGCTGCGCATCCACCCCATCAGCCGCCAAGCGACACCGTCGATGGTGAGTGTTTCGCCTGCCTGCAGCGTGGCACCCACCGCTGTGACGTCGGCCACCTCCCGCTGCACCACTTCGGCCTGCCCGGCCGCCAGTGAAATCTGCGAGCGGCAGGACGGACAGGTCAGGTGCTGGGTCGCGCCGGGCACCACCGCCGCCGGCGCGCCGCACACCGGACAGATGAGCGTCGATACGCCGCCATGCAGCCGGCCGGCCCGCGACACCACCGCGTCCGGGTCACGCAGGTGCTGCGCACGAAGTGCGGACAGCGTGACCGCCTTGCCGCGATACGCGACCGGCGGCAGATCGGAATAGTCCAGCGTCAGGAATTCGTCGCGATGGCGGTAATCGATGACGCGCGCCACCCAGCGCGCATCGACCGGAAAGGGCAGCTCACCCTCGGCGGCCACGCATTCGGCCTTGCGGATATCCGCCGCGTGCCAGAACACGCCACCGTGCGACCAGCGGTTGCCGGGCTCGACCTTGTCGAACAGCGGCGGACCGACCGCATCGCCATCCGGCCGGGTCAGCACGAACTGCCCGCCGAAATCACCCAGCCAGCCGCTGCTGCCGTCGTCGAACAGCAGATGCCACTCGTTCCACACGCCATGCTCGTAGCGCAGCTGGATGCGGCCGACGACGGTGAAACCCTGACCGGCGTGCTGGCCGCTGGTCATGATCTGCACCGGCGAGTGGTCCTCGATCAGCGCCGCCTGCTTGCCGATGTCGCGCACGGCGTCGGCGTCGCGCAGCAGCGTCGTGCGGCAGTAGCCGCACACCGCCATGCGCGAGGCAGCCGAGCGGAATTCGACCGGCGCCCCGCAGCCGGGGCAGGCCGCCTGATACATCGCCACGCGGAAACTCAGCCGCCGGTGATCTGCTTGATCACTTCGGCCTTGGCCGTGTCGTAGTCGGCCTGGGTGATGAGCCCGCCGTCGAGCAGCGACTTCAGCTTGCCGAGCCGCACTTCGGGCGCGTCGGCTGCCGGTGCAGCCGGCGCCGGCGCCGGCGTCGCAGCGC
This sequence comes from Methyloversatilis sp., assembly GCF_965284615.1. Lineage (GTDB taxonomy): Bacteria > Pseudomonadota > Gammaproteobacteria > Burkholderiales > Rhodocyclaceae > Methyloversatilis. Next base: position 1,111,157 of record NZ_OZ260098.1, on the reverse strand, counting down.
CGGCCTGCGCGCTGCGCATCGCCTCGGTCATCACCTGCCCCATCGAGAGGCCCGCGCCCAGACTGGCGCCGATGCCCGCCAGCCCACCCTCGTTCTGCGCCGCCAGCGGAATCGCATTGGCGGTCTGATACTGCGTGTAGGTGGCCATATTGCCGACCATGCCCATCGAAATGCGGGTGTCGAGCGCCTTCTGCAGTTCTTCCGGCAGAGAGATGCTCTCCACCGCGAAGTTGTCGATCGCCACGCCGTAGCGCTCGAACACCGGCGCCATCGCCGTTTTCATCGCGTCCGACATGACGCCCAGATTGGCCGCCATATCGAGGAAGGGCGCGGCGGAATTGCCGAGCGTGCTGCTCATGGTCGATACGACCAGATTGCGCAGCTGCATTTCGAGGTCTTCGACCGTGTAGGTATCACGCGTACCGCTGATCTCGGTGAAGAACTTCTTCGGGTCGGCCAGCTTGTACGAATACATGCCGAAGGCGCGCAGCCGCACCATGCCGAAATCCTTGTCGCGCACCGTGACCGGTTGCGGCGTGCCCCATTTGCGGCCGAGCTGCAGGCGCGTGCTGAAGAAGTAGACGTCGCTCTTGAAGGGCGACTGGAACAGCTTGTCCCAGTTCTGCAGGTAGGTGAGGATGGGCAGCGTGTTCGTGTTCAGCGTATGCAGGCCGGGACCGAACACGTCAGCCACCTTGCCTTCATTGACGAACACCGCCATCTGCGACTCGCGCACCGTGAGCTTCGCGCCGTACTGGATTTCGAAGTCCTGCATCGGGTAGCGCCAGGCCAGCACGCCATCGCCGTCCTCGTTCCACTGCAGTACGTCGATGAACTGTTTCTTGATGAAATCCCCGATACCCATCGTCAACTCCTCTAGGAAAGACAGGCGGCGTTGATCACGCCGACCACCAGCGATACCGTGCCCATCAACGCCCCCATCGCCACATTGTTCGCTTCGATCGCCGCCTTCATTTCCGGCAGACTGCGCTCGATCAGCAGATAGGCGGCCATCTGCACCACCGCCGCCAGCGTGCCCCAGGCGATGAACATCAGGTAATGGTCGTTGTGCAGGATGCTGGACGCGACGGTCAGCGAGAAGCCGATGATGGCGCCGGCCAGCGACAGTGCGGCGGCGGTGCAGCCGCGGCGGATCAGCGGCATTTCGTGGAAGGGCGTGAAGCGTACATAGACGGCCGCGAACAGGCCGACCATGATCAGCCCGGACAGCAGGTGCTTCATGTACAGGTAGAACTGATCCACCGGCAGTTGCGGCATGATTGCGCGTCTCCAACCTTCTGTGCGTTCTGTGCGCACGCACTCTAGCCGCTGCCCCATGCCGCCGCAATCCCGCCCCGAACCCGATCTGCATGGCACCGAGACACGCGGCACGGACGCCGGCTCGCCCCACCCCGGACTGATCGTCGCGGTTTTCGTCGTCGCCTCCTGCGGCCTCGCCTACGAACTGATCGCTGGTGCGATCGCCAGCTATCTGCTGGGCGAGTCGGTGCTGCGCTTTTCCACCATCATCGGCACCTATCTGTTCGCGATGGGCATCGGCTCCCACCTGTCGAAGTACGTCGATGACAACGCGGTGCTGGCCCGTTTCATCGACATCGAACTGATGGTCGGCCTGCTCGGCGGCCTGTCCGCCTGCGCACTGTTCCTGATCTACGCCTGGGCGGGCAGCCCCTTCCGCGTGTCGCTTTACGCCATCGTGCTGCTGATCGGCGTACTGGTGGGCATGGAGATCCCGCTGGTGATGCGCCTGCTGCATCAGCGCAAACAGGCTTTCGAGGCCTTGGTGAGCAGGGTGCTCACCTTCGATTACCTCGGCGCGCTGGTGGTGTCCCTGCTGTTCCCGCTGGTGTTCGCGCCGCTGCTCGGGCTGGCGCGCACGGCGGTGGTATTCGGCCTGCTCAACGCCGGCATCGGTCTGTGGGTGACCCGTCGCTACCGCGCGGAACTGCCGCAGGCGCGCGCGCTGATGCTGCGCGGCTGGCTGGTGCTGGCGGTGCTGCTGGCCGCACTGGCCTGGGCGCAGAAGCTGACCGACGCGGCCGAGGCCGGCCTGTACGGCGACGCCATCGTGCATCAGGAAACCACGCCCTTCCAGCGCATCGTGCTCACCCGCTGGCAGGACGACACACGGCTCTACCTGAACGGCAACCTGCAGTTCTCGACCCGCGACGAGCACCGCTACCACGAGGCGCTGGTACATCCGGCACTGGCGGCGCTGCCGCAGGCCAAGCGCGTGCTGGTGCTGGGCGGCGGCGACGGACTGGCGGTACGCGAGGTGCTGAAGTACCCGCAGATCGAGCAGGTGACGCTGGTCGAACTCGATCCGGCGATGACCCGGCTGTTCCGCGACACTGATGCGCTGGCCGCGCTGAACGGCTTCGCGCTGCGCGATGCGCGCGTGAGCACCGTCAACGCCGACGCCGCGCAATGGCTGGAGACCGCGCCGGGCCCGGGTTGGGACCTCATCGTTGCCGATTTTCCCGACCCGTCACACTACGCGCTGGGCAAGCTGTACGCGGTGCCCATGTACCGTCTGATGGCGCGCCAGCTGGCGCCTGGCGGTCTGATCGTTGTGCAGTCCACCTCGCCCTGGTATGCGCCGCGCGCCTACTGGTGCGTGGACGCGACGTTGCGCGAAGCCGGCCTGAACACCGCGCCCTATCACGCCAACGTGCCCAGCTTCGGCGACTGGGGCTTCATCATCGCCGGCCGCGACGCCGGCTACCGGCCGCCGCTCGATCTGCCCGCCGCCCTGCGCCACCTCGACGCACACACGCTGGCGCAGATGTTCGACTTCCCGCCGGACATGCGCGCGCCGGCAGTCGAACCGAACCGGCTGAACACGCAGATGCTGGTGCACTACTTCGAAGAAGACTGGTCACGGCAGATGCGATGAAGCGCCGCCGCTTCCTGACCGCCGCCGCCAGTCTGCCGCTGCTCGCCGCCTGCGGCGACGCGCGTACGCCGCCGACGATCACTGTGCTGCGTCCTGGCATGCGCGAAGGCCATGCACTGCGCGACGCCGTCGCCGTGCCCCCACCCTCCGGCGAACTGCGCTGCGCGGTCGCCATCCTCGGTTCCGGTGTCGCCGGGCTGAGTGCGGCCTGGCGGCTGGCGCGCGAGGGGCAGCGCGACGTGGTGCTGGTCGATGGCCCGGAACCCGACGGCAACGCCGCCGCCGGCGCGCTCGGCGGCCTCGCCTGCCCACGTGGTGCGCACTATCTGCCGCTGCCCGGCCGCGATGCGATGCACGTGCGTGAAATGCTGGCCGACCTCGGCGTGCTGCGCGGCGATCCGCGCGACGCCGCACCCGAATACGACGAACAGGCGCTGGTTCATCCGGCCGCCGAGCGCACGCTGGCCGGTGGCATCTGGCACGAGGGCCTGCTGCCGCGATCGACGGTGGACGACGCAGCCGCGGCCGATCGCTTCGAGGCGGCGATGCGCGACTGGGCGGCACGTCGCGGCGCAGATGGTCTGTTCGCCTTCACCGTGCCGCTGGCCGCCTGTTCGCGCGATGCCGCGCTGCGTGCACTCGACCGCGTCAGCTTCGCCGCCTGGCTCGATGCGCAATCGCATCGCCACCCGGCGCTGCGCCGCTACATCGACTATGCGATGCGCGACGACTACGGTGCGCCGGCCGGCGCCATCTCGGCCTGGGCCGGCCTGCACTACTTCTGCAGCCGGCGCGGCGAAGCCCGCAACGCCGAGGCCGGCACGGTACTGACCTGGCCGCAGGGCCTGTCGGCGCTGACCGGCGGCCTGCGCAGAAAGCTTGGCGCGACGCGGACGCTGGCCGGGCACGCCGTGCAGCTGCGGGCCGGACGCAGCGGAGTGAACATCACGGTGCTGGCGCCCGACGGGCGCAGCCTGCTGCTGCAGGCCGGGCATGCCATCTGCGCGATGCCTTTGCACGTCGCCCGCCGCATCGACCCCGAACTGGCGGTCGCTCTGACGCGCGAAGCGCTGCCACCCACCGCGCCATGGCTGGTCGCCAACGTGCTGCTCGATGGCTTTCCGCACGAGCGGGCGGGTGTCGATCTGGCGTGGGACAACGTGGTGCACGACGGTCGCGGCCTCGGTTATGTGGTCGCCACGCATCAACTCACCCGTGTCGCCCGCCCACCGGCAACGGTGTTCACCGCCTATCAGTCGGGCTGGACGAGCGCCGACGAGGCCCGCCGCTGGCTGGCCTCGGCCGACGACGCGGCGCTGCTGGAGCTCGCCCTCGCCGACCTCGACCTCGCCTACGACGGGCGCTGGCGCCGCCGCATCCGTGCGGTCGAACTGGTGCTGCGCGCGCACGCGATGGCGATACCGCAACCAGGGTTCATCGACGCGCCAGCGCGCGCCCTGTGTGACCGCGACGGGCGCGTGCTGCACGCCCATGCCGATGTCAGCGGTCTGTCGCTGTTCGAGGAGGCTGCGTGGTGGGGCGATCGAGCGGCACGGATGGTACTGGGTCGCCACTGAGCAGCTCACCCGCCTGCGGCGAAGCCGCCGGCAGCCAGACGTCGATCTGCAGGAGGCCTTCCGCCGCGTCGGTCGCGTCGAGCGTGCGCGCCTCGACCCGGCCGTCGTGCAGGTTCACGATTTCGCGGCAGATGGCGAGGCCGGCGCCGGTCCCGCCACCGGGCGGACGCTGTATCGCAGCCGGGCCGAACGGATCGAACAGGCTGTTCAGTTCCCGTTCCGTCAGGTGGGGGCCCTTGCTGCACACACGGATCGTCACGCCGCCGCGTCCGTCATGCGAACTGGCCGATAGCTGCACGTCAACCGGGCTGTCCGACGATGAACGACGGATTGCATGGTCGAGCACTGTGCGCAGAGCCTGCTGCAGCCGCACCGGGTCGGCGTCTATCGCCACATCGGCGCCGCCGGTCTGCGGCGTCACCGAGATCTGCTGCGCACCAGCACTGGCGCGCAGTGCCTCGTCGAGCAGTTCATGCGCTGCGCACAGGCTGCGCTGCAGGCGCAGCGTGCCGTTACCCAGACGCGACAGATCGAGCAGCTCATCGACCTGAGCGAGCAGCCGCTCACCGTTTTCACGGATCACCTCGAAACGATGGCGAGTGACGTCGCACAACGGAGGGCGACCGCGCAGCGCGATGCGGGCGAAGCCCAGAATGGCGTGTATCGGCGTGCGCAGTTCGTGCGACACACCGGCGAGGAAGGCGCTCTTCGCACCATTTGCCAACTCGGCCAGGCGCTGCGCGGCGGCGCCGTCCTTCAGCTGCACCTCGATCAGCTCGGTGAACCGGTCGCGGTGGCGCAGCAGTTCGGCTTCCGCGTGGTGGCGCGCGCGCTCGCGCAGGCCGGCTTCGAGAATGAGGCCGAAGGTGCTGGCCGCCACCTGCACGCTGGCCAGACGCTCGTCATCAATCCGGCCGTCCTTCGCGGCCAGACCGATCAGGCCGGTCAGCTGCTCGCCGCGGGTGACCGCGATGCAGAGCAGACCCCGTCCGGCGGCCGAGTCGACCCCCGCAGCGACAATGCTGCCCGACGCGCAGCCACGGCTGCCCGTCCTGAGCACGCCTTCGATCAGGTCGGCGCGCTCGCTGAGCCAGTCGGTCTCGCGACAGGCCAGCAGGCCGATGTGCGCCGTGCCGTTCGCGTCGCGGGCGATTTCGCCGAGAAAGCCGTCGTCGCAGCCGGACAGCTCGCACAGGATGTCGAGCATGCCGGCGCACACTGCATCCGCCGGCTCGCCGGCGATGAAGCGCGCCTGCAGCCGGCCGAGCATCGCGAACTGGTCGCGGCTGCGCGCCAGCGCGGCTTCGACGCGCTTGCGCTCGCTGATGTCGCGCGCGTAACCGACCGTGCCCAGCAAGCCGCCGTCCTCGTCCAGCACCGGCGCCGTCCATGCCTCGAACCAGTGACGCCGATCACCGCTGTCGATGACCGACTCCGAATACTTGGGTGCCCGGCTCTGCAATACCTCGATGTCCTCGACACGATAGGCGATCGCCTGCTCGGTCGGCCAAAGATCGTCGTCGTCGAGGCCGCGCGCATCGTCCGGGTGGGCCAGCCCGCCGGCCTCGGCCAGCGGCCGGTTGACGGCCAGGAAGCGCAGATCGCGGTCTTTCAGCCATACCATGAAAGGGAAGTTGTCGAGCAGCGCCCGCTGGTAGCGCATCGCGCGTCGCAACTCGCCCTGCATCCGGTAAGGCTCGCTCATGTCCTGAACGATGCCGGCCAGACGAGGCGTGTCGCCCTCCTGTCCAGACTCCAGACGGCCCTCGAACAGAATCCGGCGCACATCACCCCGCCCGTCGGTCAGACAGACCTCGGTCCGGTGACGCGCACCTGCCAGCGCGGCGCGCCAGGCTCGCTCAAGCTGCCCCCGGTCCTCGACGGCAACATGGCCGAGCAGATCATCGAAACCGCGTACGCGGGTCGCGTCCAGCCCGAGAATCGCGAGCGCCCGCGGCGACCAGTCGAAAGCCCCTGCCTCGTGTTCCCAGGTGCCGGTACGTCCGAGCGTCTGCGCGCGTTCGAGCACGCCGTGCAGGTGATCGAGTTCGCGCCGTGTGGCGTCCAGCCTCGTCCCGGCCGCCCACAGCGCGACGCAGGCGATCAGGGTCGGCACCAGCGTCAGCGCGACGCCGGATCCCGCAGAGCGCGCGCGCACCGCGGCGCCGAACAGATGCGACAGATCGGCAGCCAGCAGTCCGGCTGTCAGTGCGAGCAGCAGGTAGGCCAGCCAGTGGCGGGCGACATGGCGACCGAAATGGAACAGCGAGCGCATCGGCACGTTAAGGTCAGCGGGGTTCGGGCGACCTGTATTGAACGGCCGCCGAGCGGCGAATCTTGAGCCTTGGCCGGAACGGCCGGACGATGTGAAAGGCATCACGGACCGCAGCCGGGTCCGGCGCATGAAATCGCCATGCACGATGCGCGCCGAGGCGCCAGCGCGCTAGACTGCCCATCAGCATCAGGACATGCAGGAGGGGCATTTGCCGTCCGCCGACACCCCGCAGCCAAAACATATCCAGAACGACAGACGCCTCCGCCACCGCATGGACGCGAACGCGCGCAGCCTGTCGCCGGGTAATCGTCTGTTCCTGCTGTGGCCGTTGATCGCCATCGTGCTGTTGCTGCTGGCCCTGGCCGCGCTGAGCATGGAAATCATGTCCGGCGCCCGCGCCTATGTCAGCGGCGAGAGCCTGTGGAGCAAGGGGCAGAAGGCGGCGGTGATGCACCTGCTCAATTACGTCGCCTCGGGCGACCAGGCCGACTACGCGGACTACCGCCGCAACATCGGCGTTACGCTCGGTGACCGCCGGGCACGCGAAGCGCTCGACCGCCCGGACCCTGACCGCGCTGCAGCAGCTGAAGGCTTCCTCGATGGCGGCAACGACGCGGGCGACGTGCCCAGCCTCATCCGCCTGTTCGTCTGGTTCCGCTGGGCGCCACCGATGCGCGAGGCGATCGATCTGTGGACCGAGGGCGACCGGCTGATCGGCGAGATCGACGCCGTGGCGCGCGTCGCCCACAGCCAGATCAGCGCAGGCGGCCTGACGGCCGACGAGCGCACGGTGCTGACCCTGCGCGTGCGCCAGCTCAATGACGCACTGGAGTCGGTGGCCGTCCGCTTCTCATGGACACTCGGCGACATTTCGCGCCGCATACACCGCGGCCTGAATGTTGCCATGCTGGTGGTCAGCAGCCTGTCGCTGGTCGTCGGCGTGATGCTGACGCGACGCATGCTGCGCGAGTCGCAGCAGGTCGAACTCGATCTGCGAACGAGCGAAGCCAGCCTGCGCGAGGCTCAGCGTCTCGCCGAAGTAGGCAGCTGGTCGCACCGCGTCGATCGCGGGCAGACAGAGTGGTCGGACCAGGCGCGGCGCATGCTCGGAGGCGACGACGGCGGCTGGATGCCCGCCTGGGGCGACTATCTCGACCGCATTGCCGATGCCGACCGCGGTCGCATCGAAGCGGCATGGAAGGCGGCGTGCAGCGAGGGCCGGCCGTATGAGGCCGAGTACCGCATCCAGGTCCCGGGCCGCGGCCAACGCTGGATACACGAGCGCGGCAATCCGGTCAGCAACACCAGCGGCGAGGTGGTCATCATTGACGGTACGGTGATGGACGTATCCAAACGCCGCGACGCGGAAGAGCGCGTTCGCCAGCTCGCCCATTACGACGAACTGACCGGCCTGCCCAACCGCACCCTGTTCCAGATCGAACTGCAGCGCGCGCTGGTCGCCGCACACGCGCTGGACACGCGGCTCGCGCTGATGTTCATCGACCTCGACCGCTTCAAGATCATCAACGACACGCTGGGGCACGACGCTGGCGATCTGGTGCTGGTCGAGGTCGCGCAGCGCCTGCGCGCCTCGCTGCGCGACACCGACATCGTCGCCCGCTTGGGCGGCGACGAGTTCGTCGTGCTGATCGAAGGCATCGAAGCCAACAGCGAGGCAGCTGCCGTTGCGCAGAAGGTGCTCGAACAGATCGGTCGTCCGATCGCCATCGACGAACGCGATTACTCGGTCACCGCCAGCATCGGCATCAGTCAGTACCCGACCGATGGTCAGGACGTGCAGACCCTGCGCAAGAACGCCGACCTCGCGATGTATCGCGCCAAGGAAAAGGGCAAGAACCAGTACGAGTTCTACTCGGTATACATGAGCCGGCGTTCGTCGCAGCAGCTGGCGCTGGAGGCGGATCTGCGCCAGGCGATGGAACGCGGCGAACTGGTCGTGCATTACCAGCCGCGGGTGCGCGTGGCCGGCGGCGCGGCGCGCGTCGTCGGCTGCGAAGCGCTGCTGCGCTGGCAGCACCCGCAGCGCGGCCTGCTGCCGCCGGGCCAGTTCGTCGGCATGGCGGAGGAAACCGGCCTCATCGTGCCGATCGGCCTGTGGGTACTCGAAACCGCCTGCCGCCAGAACGCAGCGTGGCGCCAGGCTGGGCTGCCGCCGATCAGCGTGTCGGTCAATGTATCGGCCCGTCAGCTGGCCGATCGCGGCTTTGCCGACCAGGTCGGCCGCGTGCTCGAACACAGCGGCATGGCGGCCGACGCGCTTGAACTGGAAATCACCGAAAGCCTGCTGATGGATCACCCCGAGCGTTCGGTCAAGCTGCTGCATGCGCTCAACGCGCTCGGCGTGCGCATTGCCATCGACGATTTCGGCACCGGCCACTCGTCGCTCGCCTACCTGAAGCGCTTCCCGATCGACTGCATCAAGATAGACCGCGCCTTCGTTGCCGATCTGCCCGACGAGGCGGACGCCTGTTCGATCGCCCGCGCCATCGTCGCGCTGGCGCACAGCCTGCAGCGTTCGGTCGTGGCGGAGGGCGTCGAGACCGCGGCGCAGCGCGACTTCCTGCTGCAGCAGGGCTGTGACGAGTTCCAGGGCTTCCTGTTCAGCGCGGCGGTGGACGCCGACACGTTCGCGACACTGCACAAGGCCGCGACCGAGCCGGCAAACGCCTGATAGTCCGGGGCCGCAGGCTGCGGTGCGGTAGAATCCGAGCCGGAAGTCCGCCGGGCAACCGCGGCGCGCAAGCGCGGAGGAAAGTCCGGGCCCCGCAGAGCAGGATGCCGGCTAACGGCCGGGCGCAGCAAGCCGCGCGAAAGCGCGGCCCAAGGCGACGGAAAGTGGAACAGAAAACATACCGCCGATGGCCGCAAGGCACAGGCAAGGTTGAAATGGTGCGCCTTCGGGCGGGCGGCAACGCCGGGTAAGAGCCCACCGCGTGTGCGGCAACGTGCACGGCATGCAAAACCCCATCCGGGGCAAGGCCAAATAGGGAAGCCATGACGCGGCTCGCGTCGCTTCCGGGTAGGCTGCTCGAGCGGCGTGGTAACACGTCGCCCAGATGAATGGTTGCCGGTGCGCACGCGCACAACAGAACCCGGCTTACAGGCGGACTTCCACTCCAGCCCCCGTCAGTCTCCCGCATTTCCCCACTCGGCTGCACACCCGCCCCACTTTCGTCCACTTCGCCCCACGAAGCGGCATGGCGCGGGCATCTGTTCACACCGCACATTCAGTTCATTTTCTATCCCATTAAAAACAAAGGGTTTTTATTTCACGACTTTGTGGAATATTACCGCTAAGTCCTTGTTGCAGAAATAGATTTAGCGCATTCCAGCTATTGACCACCCGTCGCTTGATGGCTAAAGTGGAGCAATATTGGATAAGAAGTGGAGTGATTGTGGGAAAGACAACTCTGACCGCCACTCCAGCCCGTCGCCGCTGACGGGCTTACACGGGCACGCGCATGTTCTACGGGACGACCCGCCTCACCATGGATGACAAGCACCGCATCGTCATCCCCGCTCGTCCGCGCAAGAAGCTGATGGACATGTGCGAGGGCGAGGTGGTGATGACGGCGCGCACCCGCGAGCACATCCTTCTCTATCCGCTGCCCGAATTCGAGGCCCTGCTCGCCCGCCTCGACCAGCTGCCCGATCTCGATCAGGCCAGCAACGACTTCAAACTCAGCTTCACCGCCAATGCGCGCGACGAGTCCATCGATCGCGCCGGCCGCCTGCTGCTCGGCGCCGACCTGCGCGAGCGCGCCGGCCTGACCAAGGGCGTCATGCTGGTCGGCCGTGGCAACCGCTTCGAACTGTGGGATGAAGGCCGCTGGAACGCCGAAGCGGCTGCGCGTGACGCCCGCGAGGGCGCAGTGCCCCTGCCGTCTGAAGTCATCAGTTCCTTCAGGCTCTGAGAATGGTGCCCCCACGCTCACTTCGTTCGCTGCCCCCCAAGGGGGCGGCGCTCGCCCTTGGGACGGCCCGGCGGGCGGCGCTCGTGCCCCCACGCTCACTTCGTTCGCTGCCTTCCGACGGCGCAACGCCCGCACGTTGGGTGGCCCGGCAGACGGCGCTTCCGTCCTCGCAGACGTCCGGGCGGGGTTGAGATGGAGCACATCCCCGTACTGCTCGCCGAGGCGCTGGACGCACTGGCGGTGCGTCCCGATGGCGTTTACGTCGATGGCACCTTCGGTCGCGGCGGGCACAGCCGCGCGCTGCTCGCGCGCCTGGGTCCGGGCGGCCGGCTGATCGCGCTCGATCGCGATCCGTCCGCCATCGCCGCCGGTCAGGCCATCACCGACCCGCGTTTCACGCTGGTGCACGCGCGCTTCGCGGAAATGGGCGCAGAACTCGAACAACTGGGCGTGCACGGCGTGGATGGCGTGCTGCTCGATATCGGCGTGTCGTCACCACAGCTCGACGAAGCTGCGCGCGGCATGAGTTTCAGGCAGGACGCACCGCTGGACATGCGCATGGACACCAGCCGGGGCGAAACAGTGGCGCAGTGGCTCGCCCGCGCCGACGAAGCAGACATCAGGGAGGTCATCAGGGACTATGGCGAAGAACGGTTTGCTTCAGCGATTGCAAAGGCGATTGTTGCTGCTCGGAGCGAGCGGCCTGTTGACACCACATACCAGCTTGCCCAGATCGTGGCGGCCGCTGTCCGCACGCGCGAGGCGGGCCAGCATCCGGCGACGCGCAGCTTTCAAGCTCTACGGATTTTCATCAATCAGGAGCTTGAAGAGCTGTCGCTAGTGCTGCCGCAGGCGCTGGCCGCGCTCAGACCGGGCGGCCGGCTGGCGGTGATTTCCTTCCACTCGCTGGAAGACCGCATCGTCAAGCGTTACATGGCCGATCAGGCCTCGCCGCCGCAGCCACCGCGCAACCTGCCGCTGCGTGCCGACCAGCTGCCGAAGCCAACGATGAAACTGATCGGCCGCTTCCGCGCCGGCAACGACGAAGTCGCGCGCAATCCGCGCGCGCGCAGCGCCACGCTGCGCGTGGCCGAGAAGGTGGCCTGACGTGCTGCGCCTGAACTTCGTGCTGATCGCCACGCTGGTCATCAGCGCCATCGCGCTGGTGTCGTCGCAGCACCGCTCGCGCGCGCTGCACACCGAACTCGAACGCGAGCTCACGCGCATGCGGGTACTCGAAACCGAGTGGGGCCAGCTGCAGATCGAACAGGGCTCGCTGGCCGCGCACGCGCGCATCGCCGGTCTGGCCGAATCCAAGCTCAAGATGCGCGCGCCGGAACGCGACCGCGTCATCGTCATCGACCCCTCCGAGGCCGGACAATGAAGTTCGCCCACAACCCGCTGCTCGCCGAACTGCTGCCCGCCTGGCGCGCCCGCCTGATGCTGGTGGTCATGATGGTGCTGTTCGGTGGTCTGGTTGCCCGCGCCTTCTGGCTGCAGGTGGTGAACGACGAGTTCTATCAGCGCAAGGGTGAGGAACGTTTCTCGCGCGTGCTGCCGACCCCGGCCTCGCGCGGCCGCGTGCTCGACCGCAACGAACAGGTGCTGGCGATGAGCACCCAGGTGTCGGCCATCGTCGCCGAATCGCGCCCGACGCGTAACGATGCCAAGGCCAACCCGCGCGACATCGGCGCCGAGAAACTCACGCCGGCACAGATCCGCCAGCTGGCCGAACTGCTGGGCATGGACCACCGAGAGGTGGCGCGCAAGATTCCGGAGAACCGGGGTCGCAGCTATCTGAAGCGTCAGGTGCCGCCCGAGGTCGCGAAACAGGTGCTCGCGCTGAAGCTGCCGGGCATCCGCTCGGAACCCGAGTACCGTCGCTATTACCCGCACGGCGAGGTGAGCGCGCACGTGGTCGGCTTCACAGGCATGGACGACAAGGGTCTCGAAGGCATCGAACTGGCGATGAACCGTCCGCTGACCGGCAAGGTCGGGGCGCGCCGCGTCATCACCGACGCGCGCCGCAACGTGGTCGAGGACGTCGAGGTCCTGTCGCCGCCGCGCGACGGCGGCGACGTGCGGCTGGCCATCGATACCCGTCTGCAGTTCCTGGTGCACAGCCGGCTCAAGCAGGCGGTCAGCGAACACAAGGCACGCGCGGGCAGCGCCGTGGTGGTCGATTCGCGCACCGGCGAAGTGCTGGCGCTGGCCAACTGGCCGACCTACAACCCGAACAACCGCGAACAGCTGTCCGGCCCGCCGCTGCGCAACCGCGCCTTCACCGACACCTACGAGCCCGGTTCGACCATCAAGCCCTTCATCGCCGCGATGGCGCTGGAAAGCGGCCGCTACACCTTCGACACGCCGGTTGATTGCGCCGGCAAGCTCACTTTCGGCCGTCACTCGATCGGCGACGCACACCCGCACGGCACGCTCAGTCTGGCCGAGGTGATCCAGAAGTCGTCGAACATCGGCGTGGCCAAGATCGCCGGCACTTTCAAGCCGTCCGAAATGTGGCAGACCTACGACCAGCTCGGCTTCGGCTCGCCGCTGCGCCTCGGTTTCCCCGGCGAGGCCGGCGGCCGTCTGCGCCCGGCAGCGAACTGGAAGCCGGTCGAGCAGGCCACGATGTCCTACGGCCACGGCATGTCGGTCACGCTGATGCAGATGGCGCGTTCCTATCTCGTGTTCGCGCGCGATGGCGACCTGATCCCGCTGTCGCTGACCCGCGTTGACACGCCGCCGATCAACGGCCTGCAGGTGTTCTCGGCACAGACCGCGCGCGAAGTGCGCCGCATGCTCGAAATGGCCGCCGGTGCCGGCGGCACCGCACCGAAGGCACAGATTCCCGGTTACCGCGTCGCCGGCAAGACCGGTACCGCGCACAAGCTCGAAGGCGGCAGCTACGCGAACAAGTACATCGCGTCCTTCGTCGGCTTCGCACCGGTGTCCGACCCGCGCTACATCGTCGCGGTGATGATCGACGAACCGTCCAACGGTGTGCACTACGGTGGCCAGGTCGCCGCCCCGGTGTTCTCCGACATCATGAACGCCACGCTGCGCGCCACCGGCGTACCGCCGGACGCACCGGTGCCTGTGCTTCAGATGGCACGCAACAGCGCAACCGGCAAGGAGGGCTGGTGAGCACCGCCCGCTCCGCAGCCGTCGTGGCCCGCGTGCGTGACGCGCTGTCCCGTCACGGCATTGCGCCGCGCGCGCTGCGCGCAGATTCGCGTCAGGTGCGAGCGGGCGACCTCTTCTTCGCCCTGCCCGGCCAGCGCACCGACGGTCGTCGCTTCATCGACGCGGCCATCGAGCGCGGTGCCTGCGCGGTGGTGTGCGAAGGGGGCGGCGCGCCGACAGCCGCCGCAGTACCGGTGATCGAGGTCGATTCGCTGCGCAGTCACGCCGGCGCGCTGGCCGACGATCTGCTCGACCGCCCCTCCGCCGCGCTCCATGTGATCGGCATCACCGGCACCAACGGAAAGACCTCGGTCAGCCAGTGGATCGCCCAGGCCATGGACCTGCTCGGCACGCGCTGCGGCGTCATCGGCACGTTGGGCAGCGGCCTGCCCGGCGAGCTGTCGGAATCGGTCAACACCACGCCGGACGTGGTCAGCGTGCATCAGACCCTGGCCGACCTGCGTGCCGCGGGCGCCAGCGCCTGCGCGATGGAAGTGTCGTCGATCGGCCTCGACCAGGGACGCATCGACGGCGTCCGGATCCACACCGCGGTGTTCACCAACCTGACCCGCGACCACCTCGACTATCACCCGGACATGCAGCATTACGCGGCCGCGAAGGCCACCCTGTTCTCCCACCCCGGCCTGTGTGCCGGGGTGATCAACACCGACGACGCTTTCGGCCGCTCGCTGGCCGGCGAAGTCGCGGCACGGCTGCCGGTCACCGGCTGCGCGCTCGACGCCGAGCTGCCGCACGGCGTGCACGGACTGCGCGCCCGCAACGCCGATCTGGCGCACGGCCTGCGCTTCGACATCGAGCACGGCAACGAGCGGGCGCATGTCGACGCCGCCCTGGTCGGCCGCTTCAACATCCAGAACCTGCTCGCCGTCACCGGCAGCCTGCTGCATGCGGGCGTAACGCTGGCCGACGCCGCACGCGTCGCCGGTCAACTGCTGCCGCCGCCCGGCCGCATGCAGCGGCTCGGCGGTCACGGCGAGCCGCTGGTCGTGGTCGACTACGCACACACGCCGGACGCACTGGAGCAGGCGCTGCGTGCGCTGCAGCCGGTGGCCGAAGCACGGCGCGGCAAGCTGCTGTGCGTGTTCGGCTGTGGCGGCGACCGCGATCCAGGCAAGCGACCGCTGATGGGGGCCGTCGCCTACGAACACGCTGCCCGCACCTGGATCACCTCGGACAACCCGCGCAGCGAAAACCCGGAGGCCATTCTCGACGACATCGCCGCCGGGCTGCCAGCCTGTGCCGACGTGCTGCGCGAGGCCGATCGCGCGCTCGCGATCCGCGCCGCCATCAGCACGGCCGACGCGCGCGACGTGGTACTGATCGCTGGCAAGGGACACGAGCACTATCAGGAACGCATGGGTCTGCGTACGCCCTGGTCCGACGCCGACCAGGCCGCCGCCGCCCTCGCCGTCCGCGGAGGCGTGCAATGAACGCACTGTGGAAGGCCTCCGACGTCGCGGCCGCCTGCGGCGGCACGCTGAGCGGCCCCGACGTCAACATCGCCGGCTTCTCGACCGACAGCCGCGCGGTGAAGGCCGGCGACCTGTTCGTCGCGCTGCGCGGCGAGCGCTTCGACGCGCACGACTTCATCGCCGACGTGCAGGCAGCGGGTGCGGCCGCCGCGGTGATCGCCGCCGACTGCGCGCACACCACGGGCACGCTGATCCGTGTGGCCGATACCCGCACGGCACTGGGCGACATCGCCCGCGCCTGGCGCAGCCGCTTCACGCTGCCGCTGATCGGCGTCACCGGCAGCAACGGCAAGACCACGGTGAAGGAAATGATCGCCGCCATCCTGCGCGCACACGCGCTCGGCGTCGGCTGGAATCCGGACACGACGGTACTGGCCACGCGCGGCAACCTGAACAACGATGTCGGCGTTCCGCTGATGCTGTTCGGCCTGCGCGCGACGCACCGCATGGCGGTGATCGAGATGGGCATGAACCACCCGGGCGAGATCGCCTGGCTGGCCGGCATGGCGAAACCGACCGTGGCGCTGGTGAACAACGCCCAGCGCGAGCACCTGGAATTCATGAACAGCGTGGCCGAAGTCGCGCGCGAGAACGGCGACGTGTTCGACGTGCTCGGTGCCGACGGCATTGCCGTGGTCAATGCCGACGACGATTTCGCCGACTACTGGTGCGGCCGCAACGCGGCGCGGCGCGTGCTGCGCTTCGGTCTCGACCACGCTGCCGAAGTGTTCGCCACCGCCACGCCGGAAGGCCTGGGCTACCGCCTCGACCTGCGCGGCGCCTTCGGCACCGCCCGCATCGTGCTGCGCGTGCCCGGCCTGCACAACGCACGCAACGCGCTGTGCGCCGCCACCGCCGCGCTGGCCGCGGGTGCCGACATGGCCGCCGTGGTGTGGGCGCTGAACCGCTTCGAGGGCGTCAAGGGGCGTCAGCAGGTACGTGCCGGGCTGGGCGGCAGCACGGTGATCGACGACAGTTACAACGCCAACCCCGATTCGGTGCGCGCCGCCATCGACGTACTTGCCAGCGCAGCGGGCCGGCGCATCCTGGTGCTCGGCGACATGGGCGAGGTCGGCGACCAGGGCCCCGAATTTCACCGCGAAGCCGGCGCCTACGCACGCGAACGCGGCATCGACGCGCTGCACGCGCTCGGTGAAGCCTCCACGCACGCCGTCGCCGCTTTCGGCGCTGGCGCCCTCCATTACCCCGATCACGCCTCGATCGCCGACGCGCTGCGCCCCCAGCTCGACGCCCGCACCACGGTGCTGGTCAAGGGCTCGCGCTTCATGCGCATGGAACGCGTCGCCGAGGCGCTGCTCGCACACACCGGACAGGACAACCATGCTTCTTGAACTTGCCCGCTGGCTGGCGCAGGACATCCGCGCATTCAACGTTTTCAACTACATCACGCTGCGCGCAGTGCTGGCGATGATGACTTCGCTCGCCATCTGCTGGATGTTCGGCCCGATGCTTATCCGCAAGCTGACCGAATACAAGATCGGTCAGGCGGTGCGCGACGACGGCCCGAAATCGCATCTGACCAAGGCCGGCACGCCGACCATGGGCGGCGCCCTCATCCTGATCGCGCTCGGTGTCACGACGCTGCTGTGGGCCGACCTGTCGAACCGCTACGTCTGGGTGGTACTGGTCGTCACGCTGGGCTTCGGCGCCGTGGGCTGGGTGGACGACTGGCGCAAGGTGGTGCATCGCAACCCGAAGGGCCTGCCGGCCAAACCGAAGTTCTTCTGGTCGTCGGTGTTCGCCGCTGGCGCCGCGGTGTACCTCGGCCTGACCGCCCAGGTGCCAGCCCAGCTCGAACTGATCGTGCCCTTCTTCAAGACCGTGGCCTACCCGCTCGGCGCCATCGGCTTCATGGTGCTCACCTACTTCGTCATCGTCGGCACCAGCCACGCGGTAAACCTGACCGACGGCCTAGACGGCCTCGCGACGATGCCGGCCGTGATGGTGAGCGGCGCGCTCGCCATCTTCGCCTACGTCGCCGGCAACGCGGTGTTCTCGCGCTATCTGGGTGTGCCCTTCATCCCCGGCGCCGGTGAGCTGGCCATATTCTGCGGCGCGCTGTGCGGCGCCGGCCTCGGCTTCCTGTGGTTCAACGCCTATCCGGCAGAAGTGTTCATGGGCGACGTCGGCGCGCTGGCGCTGGGCGCCGCGCTCGGCACCGTGGCGGTGATCGTGCGTCAGGAAATCGTGCTGTTCATCATGGGCGGGCTGTTCGTCGCCGAAACGTTGTCGGTGATGATCCAGGTGCTCTACTTCAAGTGGTCCGGCGGCAAGCGCATCTTCCGCATGGCGCCGCTGCACCACCACTACGAGCTGGGCGGCTGGAAGGAAACGCAGGTGGTCGTGCGCTTCTGGATCATCACGCTGATGCTCGTGCTGTTCGGCCTCTCCACGCTGAAGCTGCGGTGACATGAACGCCCCCCACGCACTCTCCGTCCACACGGCACAGGCCCCGCACCGCCAGCGCCGCGCGCCGTCCTGCGGGTCGCGGAGCGCACGATGAGTCTCCTCGGTACCCACGTCCTCGTCCTCGGCCTCGGAGAATCCGGCCTGGCCATGGCACGCTGGTGCGCCCGCCAGGGCGCCGAGCTGCGTGTGGCGGACAGCCGTGCCGCGCCGCCCGGGCTGGATGCGCTGGCGCGTGACATTCCGGCGGCCGAGCTGCGCTGCGGGCAGTTCGACGACAGCCTGCTCGACGGCATCGTGCTGCTGGCGCTGTCGCCCGGTCTGGCGCCGCACGAACCGCTGGTGCAGGAAGCCAAACGTCGCGGCATCGAAGTGGTCGGCGAGATCGAACTGTTCGCACGCGCGCTGCGCGACCTCGGCTGGCGCGAACGCACGAAGGTGATCGCCATCACCGGCACCAACGGCAAGACCACCACCACCACGCTGACCGGTGCGCTGTGCCGTGCCTGCGGGCTGGTCACCGAGGTGGCCGGTAACATTTCGCCGGCCGCGCTCGACGCCCTGATGCGCGTGCTCGACGCCGGCACGGTGCCCGATGCCTGGGTACTCGAACTGTCGAGCTTCCAGCTCGAAACCACCGAAACGCTGGACGCCGACGCCGCCACCGTGCTCAACGTGACGCAGGACCACCTCGACCGTCACCCGGGCGGCATGCCGGCCTACGCGGCCGAGAAGGCGCGCATCTTCGGCGCGCATACGGTGCAGGTGCTGAACCGCGACGACCCATGGGTCGCCGCGATGCGCCGCGACGGTGCACGCGCCATCGGCTTCGGCGACGGCGTGCCGACTGCCGGCGATTACGGACTGGCCGAGCGCGATGGCAGCACCCAGCTGATGCGCGGCACGCAGCCGCTGCTCGCACTCGACGACATGAAGCTGGCCGGCCGCCACAACGCACACAACGCGCTCGCAGCCCTGGCGCTGTGCGAGGCCGCCGGCCTGCCACTGGACCGCTGCGTCGCCGCACTGCGCGACTTCGCCGGCCTGCCGCACCGCGTCGAAACGGTGCTCGACGCCGGCGGCGTGCGCTTCATCGACGACTCCAAGGGCACCAATGTCGGCGCCACGGTGGCGGCCATCGAAGGTCTCGGTCAACCGCTGGCCATCATCCTCGGCGGCGACGGCAAGGGGCAGGATTTCGCGCCACTCGGCCCGGTGTGCGCGCGCCACGCCCGCTTCTGCGCGCTGATCGGCCGTGACGCACCGGCCATCGCCGAAGTGCTCACCGCCCACGGCGTTCCTTACCGCAGTTTCGCCACGCTGGAAGAGGCCACCCGCGCCGCGTACGCCGCCGCCGCGCCGGGCGACGCCGTGCTGCTGTCGCCGGCCTGCGCCAGCCTCGACATGTTCCGCAACTACGCACACCGCGCCGAGGTGTTCATCGCCGAAGCGCGTCGCATCGCGGCCGAAGGAGTGCGTTCATGAGCGGCAGCATGAGACTTGATTCGTCGCGCTTCGGCGAATCACCGAAGCCGGCCGAACTCGACCCCTGGCTGCTGTGGCCGGCGGTCGCGCTGCTGCTGATCGGCCTCGTCATGGTGTACTCGGCGTCGATCGCGGTCGCCGACAGCAGCCGCTTCACCGGCAACAAGCAGGAGTTCTTCCTGATCCGCCAGGCGGTGTTCCTCGCCATCGGTGGCGTGGCGGCGCTGATGGCCTTTCAGGTGCCGATCCGCACCTGGCAGGCGTGGTCGATGTGGCTCTTCCTCGGCGGCATCGTGCTGCTGGTGCTGGTAATGATTCCGGGCATCGGCAGCGTCGTGAACAACTCGCGCCGCTGGATCAACCTCGGCCCGGTGAACCTGCAGCCGTCCGAACTGGTGAAGCTGTTCACCGTGCTCTACGCCGCCAGCTACATCGTGCGCCGGCTGCCGGAGATGCACTCCTTCCGTCGCGCCTTCGTGCCGATGACCGTGGTCATCCTGCTGGTCGGCGCACTGCTGGTGGCCGAGCCCGATTACGGCGCATTCGTCGTCATCGTGCTGATCGCCTTCGGCATGCTTTTCCTCGGCGGCATCAACGGCAAGCTGTTCTTTTCGCTCGGCGTGGTCGCGCTGGTCGGTTTCGCGCTGATCATCCGCTTCAACGAACTGCGCTGGGGCCGCTTCATCGCCTTCCTCGATCCGTTCAACAACGACCCGCTGGGCAAGGGCTACCAGCTCACCCACTCGCTGATCGCCTTCGGCCGCGGCGAGTGGTTCGGCGTCGGCCTCGGCGGCAGCGTCGAGAAACTGCTCTACCTGCCGGAAGCGCACACCGACTTCCTGCTGGCGGTGATCGGCGAGGAACTCGGTCTGGTCGGTGTGGCGACGGTGATCGGCCTGTTCGCGCTGGTGGTGCACCGCGCCTTCGCCATCGGCCGACGCGCCCTGCTGCTGGAGCGCGCATACGCCGGTCTGGTCGCCCAGGGCGTCGGCATCTGGTTCGGCGTGCAGGCCTTCATCAACATGGGCGTGAACGTGGGCATCCTGCCGACCAAGGGCCTGACGCTGCCGCTGATGAGCTACGGCGGCTCCGGCATCCTGGTCAATTGCGTCGCGCTGGCCATCCTGTTGCGCATCGACTGGGAGAACCGTCGATGAGCGGCACCGCGCTGATCATGGCCGGCGGCACCGGCGGCCACATCTACCCGGGCCTCGCGGTGGCCGACGAACTGCGCGCGCGCGGCTGGCGCATCGTCTGGCTGGGCAACGCCGACGGCATGGAAGCGCGCATCGTGCCGCCGCGCGGCTACGAACTGCAGTGCATCCGCTTCACCGCGCTGCGCGGCAAGGGCCTGCTGCGCAAGCTCATGCTGCCGCTCAATCTGCTGCGCGGTTTCTGGCAGGCGCTCGGCGTGCTCGGTCGCGTGAAGCCGCAGGTGGTGCTCGGTCTTGGCGGCTACGTCACCTTCCCCGGCGGCATGATGGCCGCACTGCGCGGCATTCCGCTGGTGCTGCACGAACAGAATTCGATTGCCGGGCTGGCCAACCGCGTGCTCGCCGGCGTTGCCGACCGCGTGCTCGGTGGCTTCCCGGATGCACTGCCGAAAGCCGAGTGGACCGGCAATCCGGTACGCGCCGACATCGCGGCGCTGCCGACGCCGGTCGAGCGTTTCGCCGGCCGCAGCGGTCCGCTGAACATCCTGGTGGTCGGCGGCAGCCTCGGCGCCCAGGTGCTGAACGACACGGTGCCGCAGGCCCTGGCGCAGATTCCGGAAGCAGAGCGCCCGCAGGTGATCCATCAGGCGGGCGAACGCAATATGCCGGCGCTCGAATCGGCCTACGCGGCAGCGGGCGTGCGCGGCACGCTGCAGCCCTTCATTCAGGACATGGCCGGCGCCTACGCGCAGGCCGACCTGGTCATCTGCCGCGCTGGCGCGCTTACCGTCGCCGAACTGGCGGCCGCCGGTGTGGCCTCGGTGCTGGTGCCGCTGCCGCACGCGGTTGACGACCACCAGACAGGCAACGCGCGCTTTCTCGCCGACGCCGGAGCGGCTGAACTGATGCCGCAGACGGCGCTGAACGCCGGCTCGCTGGCCACCCTCATCCGTTCGCTCGACCGCGCCCGTCTGCTCGATATGGCACAGCGCGCACGCGCCCTCGCCCGCCCCGGCGCGACGTCCGAGGTGGCCGACATCTGCGCAGCACTCGCGCAAGGACAACAGAAATGAAACACAAGATCAGCCACATCCATTTCATCGGTATCGGCGGATCCGGCATGAGCGGCATCGCCGAAGTGCTGCTCAACCAGGGTTACGTGGTCAGCGGTTCGGACATCGCCGACAACGCGGTCACCCGCCGCCTCGCCGCGCTCGGCGCGCGCGTCGTGCAGGGTCACGCGGCCGACAACATCGCCGGTGCCGACGCGGTCGTCACCTCGACCGCGGTCAGCGCCGACAACCCTGAAGTCGTGCGCGCACGCGAGCGGCAGATTCCCATCGTGCCGCGTGCACAGATGCTGGCCGAGCTGATGCGCATCAAGCAGGGCGTGGCGGTCGCCGGCACCCACGGCAAGACCACCACCACCTCGCTGATCGCCAGCTGCCTGGCCGAAGGCGGACTGGACCCGACCTTCGTCATTGGCGGCCGGCTCAACTCGGCCGGCGCCAACGCGCGGCTGGGCACCGGCGAGTTCCTGGTGGCCGAAGCCGACGAGTCCGACGCGTCCTTCCTGTTCCTGTCGCCGGTCGTGTCGGTCGTGACCAACATCGACGCCGACCACATGGACACCTATGGCCACGACTTCTCGAAGCTGAAGCAGGCCTTCGTCGACTTCCTGAACCGGCTGCCCTTCTATGGCGTCGCGGTGCTGTGCGCCGACGATGCCAACGTCCGCGAAATCATTCCGCAGGTACCGAAGCAGATCATCCGCTACGGCCTCGATCCGAACGCCCAGGTGCGCGCCGAGAACGTGCGCGCCGACGGCACACGCATGATCTTCGACGCGGTGCGCGTCAATGGCACGACCACCCGCATTCCGGTCGAGCTGAACCTGCCGGGCCTGCACAACGTGCGCAACGCGCTGGCCGCCATCGCCGTGGCCAACGAGGTCGGCGTATCGGACGACGCCATCGTGCGCGCGCTCGGCGAATTCAAGGGCGTGGGTCGCCGCTTCACCCGCCACGGCGAGATCGCGCTGCCGGCCGGCGGCAGCTTCACGCTGGTGGACGACTACGGCCACCACCCGGTCGAAATGGCCGCCACGCTCGAAGCGGCGCGCGGCGCCTACCCCGGCCGGCGCATCGTGCTGGCCTTCCAGCCGCACCGCTACACGCGCACGCGCGACTGCTTCGAAGACTTCGTGCGCGTGCTGTCGGGCGCCGACGCGGTGGTGCTGACCGAGGTGTACGCCGCCGGCGAAGCGCCCATCGTCGCTGCCGACGGCCGCGCGCTAGCGCGCGCGCTGCGCGTTGCCGGCAAGGTCGAGCCGGTATTCGTCGAAGACATCAACGCGTTGCCGCAGACCCTGCTCGACACGGTGCGCGACGGCGACGTCGTGCTCGGCATGGGCGCTGGCTCCATCGGGCAACTGCCCGCCAAATTCGCACAGGACATCCAGAAATGAGTACCCACGACACCGCCGCACTGGGCAAGGTCGCCGTGCTGTTCGGCGGCAGCTCCGCCGAACGCGAAATCTCTATCATGTCGGGCAGCGCGGTGCTGGCCGCGCTCCAGGAACAGGGCGTCGATGCCCACGCCTTCGACCCGGCGGAACGCGATCTGTGGGAACTGAAACGTGACGGCTTCGACCGCGCCTTCATCGCGCTGCATGGCCGCGGCGGTGAGGACGGCACGATACAGGGCGCACTCGAATGCCTCGGCATTCCCTACACCGGCAGCGGCGTGATGGCCTCGGCCATCGGCATGGACAAATGGCGCACGAAGATGGTGTGGCTGTCAGCCGGCCTGCCGACGCCGCGCTATAAGCTGCTGCACGCCGGCAGCGATTTCCGTGCCGTGGCGAACGAACTTGGATTGCCGCTGTTCGTGAAGCCGGCACGCGAAGGATCCAGCGTCGGCGCCACCAAGGTGACCCGCATCGAGGATCTGGAAGTCGCCTACGAAAAGGCCGCGCGCTGCGATCCGCTGGTACTGGCCGAACAGTTCATCAGCGGCCGCGAGCTGACCGCGCCCTTCCTCGGCGACATGGCGCTGCCGCTGATCCGCATCGAAGCACCGCAGGGGAACTACGACTACCAGAACAAGTACTTCACCGACGACGTGAAGTACCACTGCCCGAGCGGGCTCGACGCCGATCTCGAACAGGAGATCCAGGATCTGGTCATGCGCGCCGCGCGGCTGATCGACTGCCGCGGCTGGGGCCGCGCCGATCTGATGCTGGGCGAGGACGGCCGCCCCTGGCTGCTCGAAATCAACACCTCGCCGGGCATGACTTCGCACTCCTTGGTGCCGATGGCCGCACGTGCGGTCGGCATCGAGTTCGGTGAACTGTGCCTGCGCATCCTGGAGTCGGCCCGCCTTGGCTAAAAAGCCCTCAGCGCGCAACAAGGCCACGCAGCGCCGCGACGACGGCGGTCTGTGGGACAGCCCGCGCGCGCTGACGATGATCGCCGACGTGATCCTGCTGCTGGCGAGTGCGGCGATCGGCTATGCGCTGGTGATCATGGTCACCCGCATGCCGGTGCTGCCGCTTCAGTCGGTGACGCTGACGCGCGCGCCGGCCAACGTGAGTGCCGCGCAGATCGAGGACGCCGCGCGCCGCGCCGTCACCGGCAGCTTTCTCACCACCGACATCGAGCGCGCACGCACCGTGTTCGAAAGCCTGCCCTGGGTGCGCCACGCCACGGTGCGCCGGGTGTGGCCCGGTTCGCTGGAGATCGACATCGAGGAGCACGTCGCGGTCGCGCGCTGGTGGGTGCCGCCGAACGTGCCAACGCGCATGGTGAATGCCCAGGGCGAACTGTTCGTGGCCGAACACGAGGCTGCGCTGCCGCTGTTCATCGGACCGGATGAGGACTCGGCCAGCATGCTGGCCCGCCACCTTGAATGGAGCGATCTGCTGGCGCCGATGCAGCGGCAGATCAGCAAACTCGTGCTGACGCGCCGCCAGGCCTGGCAGTTGCAGCTCGACGACGGAACGCGGCTCGAACTCGGTCGCGAGGAGGAGAAGTCGCCGATCGCCGAACGGCTCGCGCGCTACGTCAACACCCAGCCGGAAATCCTGCGCCGCGGCGCGCAGAAAGTGATCTACGCCGATCTGCGCTACCCGAACGGCTACGCAATACGAATGAGCAGCACTGAACACCAGGACAGACCATGACAAGAGACAGCAAGGACCTCATCGTCGGCCTCGACATCGGCACCTCGAAGATTTCGGCCGTCGTCGCACAACTCGGCAGCGACGGGCGACTCGACATTCTCGGCCTCGCGACCCAGGAGGCGCAGGGCCTGAAGAAGGGTGTCGTGGTCAACATCGAAGCCACCGTCGATTCGATCTCGCGCGTGATCCAGGAAGTCGAGCTGATGGCCGACTGCAAGGTGCGCGAAGTGTTCACCGGAATCGCCGGAAGCCACATTCGCAGCTTCAACTCCAATGGCGTTGTCGCCATCAAGGACAAGGAAGTCACCCGCCTCGATCTCGAACGCGTGGTCGAAACCGCGCGCGCGATGCCGATTCCGGCAGATCAGGAAATCCTGCACACGCTGACCCAGGAATTCATCATCGACGGCCAGGACGGCGTGCGCGAGCCGATAGGCATGAGCGGCAAGCGGCTCGAAGTGCGCGTGCACATCGTGACCGGCGCCGTGTCGGCGGCGCAGAACATCATCAAGTGCGTGCGCCGCTGCGGCCTCGAAGTGGTGGACCTCGTGCTGCAGCCGCTGGCGTCCAGCCAGGCCACGCTGTCGGAGGACGAAAAGGATCTGGGCGTCTGCCTGATCGACATCGGCGGCGGCACGACTGACATCGCCATCTTCACCCAGGGTGCGATCCGCCACACGGCCGTCATCCCGATCGCCGGCGACCAGATCACCAACGATATCGCGATGGCCCTGCGCACGCCGACCGCCGAGGCGGAAGACATCAAGCTGCGCTACGGCGTGGCGATGTCGGCACTGGCCGACGCCGAGGACATGATCGAAGTGCCGGGCATCGGCGACCGCGGCCCGCGCCGCATGTCGCGTCAGGCACTGGCCGACGTGATCGAGCCGCGCGTATCGGAGCTGTTCGAACTCGTGCAGGCCGAGCTGCGACGCAGCGGCTACGAGGAATTGCTGTCGTCCGGCGTCGTGCTGACCGGCGGCAGCGCAACCATGCGTGGCATGGCGGATCTGGCCGAGGACGTGTTCCACCTGCCGTCGCGCGTGGGGGTGCCCGAATGCAGCGGCAACCTTGCCGACGTGGTGCGCCATCCGCGCTACGCGGCGGCGATCGGACTGGTGATGGAAGGCGCCGCGCAGCGTCGTCGCGGACAGGTTGCGCGCGAAACGAGGAACGTCCGTCAGGTGCTGGCCAACATGCGCTCCTGGTTCGAAAGAAATTTCTGAAATTCGGGACGCAAACGGCATCTACGGCATGCGTTGCACTAAGTTTAGTCGTATACTTGCGCGCAATCACTAAATCTAGTGGTGGCGCGCGTTTTGTAGCCATAAGAGCCTTCAGGCTCGGAGGCGTTCGTGGAAAACAGGAGGGCGGATATGTTCGAGATTCTCGACAAGGAACCGGTGGGTGCGGTGATCAAGGTGATCGGCGTCGGTGGAGCCGGTGGCAACGCGGTTGATCACATGATCCGTGAAGGTGTTAACGGCGTCGAATTCATCGCCGCCAACACCGACGGCATGGCACTCACCCGCAACCTCGCCCCGGTCAAGATCCAGCTCGGCAAGAACGGCCGCGGCGCCGGCGCCAAGCCCGAAGTCGGCCGCACCGCCGCCGAGGAGTACCGCGAACACATCGCCGACCAGCTGCGCGGAGCCGAGATGGTGTTCATCACCGCCGGCATGGGCGGCGGCACCGGCACCGGCGCCGCCCCCATCGTCGCGGAAGTGGCGAAGGAGATGGGCATCCTGACCGTCGCCGTCGTCACCAAGCCTTTTGATTACGAAAACCGGATGCGCGCCGCTGAATCCGGCATCGACGAACTCGCCCGCCACGTTGACTCCCTCATCGTCGTGCTGAACGAGAAGCTGATGGAAGTGCTCGGCGAGGACGCCAGCCTGGAAGACGGTTTCAAGGCTGCCGACAACGTGCTGCGCAATGCCGTCGGCGGCATCGCCGAAATCATCAACATCCCGGGCCTGGTGAACGTTGACTTCCAGGACGTGCGCACGGTGATGGGTGAGATGGGCCGCGCGATGATGGGCTCGGCCGAAGCCGCCGGCATGGACCGCGCACGCATCGCTGCCGAACAGGCTGTCGCCAGCCCGCTGCTCGAAGGTGTCGAGCTGTCGGGCGCGCGTGGCGTGCTGGTCAACATCACCGCCAGCCGCTCGCTGAAGATGAAGGAAGTGAAGGACGCGATGGAAACCGTGCGTGCCTTCGCCGCCGAGGGCGCCCACGTCATCTTCGGCACGGTGTTCGACGACTCGATGGAAGACCGCCTGCGCGTGACCGTGGTTGCCACCGGCCTCGGCGCACCGCGCGCGATGAGCAGCAAGCCGCCGATGACCATCATCCGCACCGGCACCGACGACGTCGCGATGCCGGCCGCCGCGATGGGCACCGACTACTCGCACCTCGACATCCCGGCCGTGATGCGCGGCCGCGGTGGCCGCACCGCGTCGAGCGCGGTCGAAGCCATGCGCGCCAATGGCGTCGAAACGCTGGATATTCCGGCCTTCCTGCGCAAACAGGCGGACTGATACCGGCTGTGCTGCACCCGTCCGGCCGCCCGGCCGGACGGATACGCCCTGTTACAGGGACGTGACGCGGAGGTGAGGTAAACTTGAACTTTCGCTTTCAGTCGTCCTGTCCGCCATGATCCGGCAACGCACCCTCCGTTCCATCGTCCGCGCCACCGGCGTCGGCCTGCACTCCGGCCTCAAGGTCAATCTGGAGCTGCGCCCCGCCCCGGCGGATACCGGCGTCGTATTCCGGCGCGTCGATCTGACGCCGCCGGTCGAACTGCGTGCCGACGCGCACGCCGTCGGCGATACGCGCCTGGCTTCCTGCATCGGCCGCGAAGGCGCCACGATCTCGACCGTCGAGCACCTGATGTCGGCACTTGCCGGCCTTGGCGTTGACAACGTGTTCGTCGATGTTGACGCGCCCGAACTGCCCATCATGGACGGCTCGGCCTCCACCTTCGTCTACCTGATCCAGCAGGCCGGCATCGTCGAGCAGGCAGCGGCGAAGAAGTTCGTCCGCGTGCTGCAGACGGTCGAGGTGAAGGACGGCGACAAGTGGGCACGTCTCGACCCGTACGAAGGTTTCAGCCTGGAATTCTCCATCGAGTTCCGCCACCCGGCGATCGAGCGTACCGGCACCCAGGTCAAGGTCGATTTCGCCCACCAGTCCTACATCGACGACGTCGCCCGCGCGCGCACCTTCGGCTTCATGCACGAAGTCGAGTACCTGCGACAGAACGGTCTCGCCCAGGGCGGTAGCCTGGAGAACGCGATCGTGATGGACGAGTACCGCGTGCTCAACAGTGACGGCCTGCGTTACGCCGACGAATTCGTGAAGCACAAGGTGCTGGACGCCATCGGCGACCTGTACATTCTCGGCCACCCGCTGCTTGCCGCCTTCAGCGCGCACAAGTCCGGCCACGCGCTGAACAACGCGCTGCTGCATGCGTTGCTGGCGCAGGAGGGCGCCTGGGAGTGGGCGAGCTTCGACCAACCCGCGCAGACACCGTCCGCGGTGTCGAACCAGTACCGGCCGCTGGTCAACGACACGGGCTCGGCCCCGGCCTTCGCCTGAGCAGCACGTGCTGATACTGCGCCTGATCGGCATCCTGCTGATCATCACCGTCGGCGCATCGTTTCTCGGCTATGTGCTGACGCGAGACCCGCGTTACCTGAATTTCGCCTGGACACTTCTCCGCTACGCGGTCATCGCGACGCTGGGCATCTTCGCGCTGTTCCTGCTGGAACGCGTGATCATCCTTTAGCTTTGGCGCGCGCGACCAGCAGCTCCAGCGCGCTGCGCAGCGGGCTCGAAGGGTCGAGCGCCGCAGCCCCGGAAAGCAGTTCCCGACGCGCCGATTCGCTGACCGGCCGGGGTGGGACAGGGGCAGTAATCCGAGGCGGATCAAATGCTTGCACCTTCACCCTGACTTCGGTAACCTCGCCGCAACTTTCCTGCAGTGCCAGCCTTGCGCTGGGCAACAACTGCTTCAGCCGGTGGGCAACAGCGCCAGACGAAGCGCTGACCACCACGACACCCTGCTTCACGTTCAGCACCCGACTGACCTGCGTCAGTTCGGTTGGCAGAAATTTTTCGTAGGCTCTCTGCACGCGGGCGATCTGCCTGACGTGCGACGCCAGATTTGCCAGCGAGTCCTGTGCATTGAGATGGTCGTGCAGGCGACGGGCAGACATAAGAAGACTTAGGGAGCGGATGTGCAGATTATTCTGGTTTCCGACCGCCTGACAACCGCCAAGGCCATCACCATCCGGCCGTGGCACCTCGCAGGCGCACTGTTCGCCTTCACGGTACTCGTTTTCATGCTCGCCTCGGCGTTCTCGTTCATCACGCTGAAGCACGCCAGCGAGTGGCGACTGCCGGTGATCGACGAACTGATCACCGCAGCGCGCAACGAGGAAATCCGGCGCAGCGAACAGTTCGTGCGCGAGAATCTGAACACGATGGCGGTCAAGCTGGGGCAGATGCAGGCCCAGCTGATACAGCTCGACACGCTGGGCACCCGGCTGGCCAAGCTCGCCGGCGTCAAGGCACCTGAACCCGTCGTGAACAGCGTACCGCCCGGTCGCGGTGGCCCGCTGATCAACGAGAACACGCTGTCTGCGGACGAACTCGAAGCGCAGATGAAGCACTTCTCCGATCTGCTGGCGCAGCAGGACGACTACCTCGGCGTGATCGAATCGGAGCTGCTGCTCGATCAGGCCACCTTGTCGCTGGTGCCGTCCACGCTACCGGTCAACGGCGGCACCTGGAACGCCTCCGGTTTCGGCTGGCGCATCGACCCGTTCAACGGCTCGCGTGCGATGCACGAGGGCGTCGACTTCGTCGCCGAGGTGGGCACGCCCATCATCGCCGCGGCAGCGGGCGTCGTGACCACGGCCAGTTTCCATCCGCAGTACGGCAACATGGTCGAGATCGATCACGGGCGTGATCTGGTCACCCGCTACGCGCACGCCAGCAAGTTGCTGGTCGCGCCGGGCACGGTGGTGCGCCGTGGTCAGAAGATCGCCGAGGTCGGCAGCACCGGTCGCTCGACCGGCCCGCACCTGCACTTCGAAGTGCGCGTCAAGGACGTCGCGCAGAACCCCAACCGGTTCCTCGAACTGGCCCGCAAGGCGCTTCCCGCGAACGCGCGCCAGGCATCCGCCGATACTCACGCACACTGAAACCGGGCCGCCTCGGGCAGGCCTCCCGCAGCGCCGGCCCGGCGCCCCCGCCGTCACCGGGCTGCCAACGGGCACATGCTAGAATCGCCGTCTTTTCCGCCATCGGTTTGCCCGCGCCGGGCTTCTGTCTTCGATGATTGCATCCCTGTTCACCAAGCTGTTCGGCAGCCGCAACGATCGCCTGCTGAAGAAATACCGTCCGGTCATCGCCCGCATCAATGCACTGGAATCCGAACTGTCCGGATTGAGTGACGAAGCCCTCACCGCCAAGACGGCCGAGTTCCGGCAGCGTCTGGCCGACGGGCAAACCCTCGACGACCTGTTGCCCGAAGCCTTCGCCGTGGTGCGCGAGGCGAGCAAGCGGGTGCACGGCATGCGCCACTTCGACGTGCAGCTGGTCGGCGGCATCATGCTGCATTCGGGCAAGATCGCCGAAATGCGCACCGGCGAAGGCAAGACGCTGACCGCGACCCTTCCGGTCTACCTGAATGCGCTGTCCGGCAAGGGCGTGCATGTGGTGACGGTGAATGACTACCTCGCCAGCCGCGACGCCGAACAGATGGGCAAGCTGTACGGCTTCCTCGGCATGACGACCGGCGTGAACCTGTCGCGCATGCCGCATGACCTGAAGCAGGCCGCCTACGCTTCGGACATCACCTACGGCACGAACAACGAATTCGGCTTCGACTACCTGCGCGACAACATGGTGTATTCGCAGGGCGAGCGCGTGCAACGCGGCCTGAACTTCGCCATCGTCGACGAGGTGGACTCCATCCTGATCGACGAAGCGCGCACGCCGCTGATCATTTCCGGTCAGGCCGACGACCACACCGACCTCTATGTGAAGCTCAACGCGGTCGCACCGCTGCTCACCCGCTGCGAGGTCGAGGACGGCCCGGGCGACTACTGGGTTGACGAGAAGGCGCATACCGTGTTGCTGACCGAAGCCGGTCACGAACACGCGGAAGATATCCTGGTCCAGCACGGCCTGCTCGAAGCAGGCCGCAGCCTTTACGAGCCGGCCAACATCACGCTGGTGCATTTCCTCTACGCCAGCCTGCGCGCGCACAACCTGTATTTCCGCGACCAGCAGTACGTGGTTCAGAACGGCGAAATCATCATCGTCAACGAATTCACCGGTCGCCTGATGCCGGGCCGCCGCTGGTCCGACGGTCTGCACCAGGCGGTCGAAGCGAAGGAAGGCGTGCAGATCCAGGCCGAGAACCAGACGCTGGCCTCGATCACCTTCCAGAACTACTTCCGCATGTACGGCAAGCTGGCCGGCATGACCGGTACGGCCGATACAGAAGCCTACGAATTCCACCAGATCTACGGTCTGGAAACCGTGGTGATCCCGACCCACCGGCCGATGATCCGTAAGGACATGAACGACCTGGTGTATCGCACGGCCAAGGAAAAGTACGCGGCGGTGATCGCCGACATCAAGGACTGCCACGAACGCGGCCAGCCGGTGCTGGTCGGCACCACCTCGATCGAAAGCTCCGAGCTGCTGTCCGGTCTTCTGAACAAGGAAAAGCTGCCGCACCAGGTGCTGAACGCCAAGCAGCACGAGCGTGAGGCCGAGATCGTCGCCCAGGCCGGCCGGCCCGGCGTGATCACGATCGCCACCAATATGGCCGGTCGCGGTACCGACATCGTGCTCGGCGGCAATGTCGAGAAGCAGGTGCAGGCGCTGGAGCAGGACCAGAGCATGGGCGACGCCGACCGCGCCGCGCGCGTCGAGAAGCTGCGCAGCGAATGGCAGTCGCTGCACGAACAGGTGATCGCCGCCGGCGGCCTGCACATCATCGGCACCGAACGCCACGAATCGCGCCGCATCGACAACCAGCTGCGCGGTCGCTCCGGCCGCCAGGGCGACCCGGGCTCGTCGCGCTTCTACCTGTCGCTGGAAGATCCGCTGATGCGCATCTTCGGCGGCGAACGACTGAACGCCATCATGCTGCGGCTGAAGATGCCGGAGGGGGAGGCGATCGAGCACGCGATGGTGAATCGCTCGCTCGAATCGGCGCAGCGCAAGGTCGAACAGCGCAACTTCGACATCCGCAAGCAGCTGCTCGAATACGACGACGTGTCGAACGACCAGCGCAAGGTGATTTACGAACAGCGCAACGCGCTGCTCGAAGCCGAGAGCATTTCGGAAACCATTACGGCGATGCGCCACAGCGTGCTCGAAGACACCTTCCGCCAGTACGCGCCGGCCGAAAGCGTCGAGGAACAGTGGGATCTGGCCGGTGCCCAGGCCGCCTTCCTGTCCGAGTTCCGCATCGATACGCCGTTCGCGGAATGGCTGTCGGCAGAGCCCAACCTCGCCGACGAAGACCTGCTCAAGCGCGCGCAGGACCTGTCGGACGAGCAGTACGCGGTCAAGGTCGCACTGGTCGGTGGTGATTCCTTCAGCCAGTTCGAACGCAATGTGATGCTGCAGAGTCTGGACAGCCACTGGCGCGAACACCTCGCCGCGCTCGATCACCTGCGCCAAGGCATCCACCTGCGCGGCTATGCGCAGAAGAACCCGAAGCAGGAGTACAAGCGCGAAGCCTTCGAACTGTTCGAAAGCCTGCTCGATCAGGTGCGCGGCGAAGTCACCCGCGTGCTGATGAACGTCGAGATCCGCTCGCCGGAACAGATCGAGGAAAGCGAACCGACACCGCCGCCGCTCGACAATATGCGTTTCACCCACGCCGACTTCGATCCGGCAATGGCCGGCGAAGGCGTCGATCCGCTGGCACCACCGGCCGGCAACAACGCACCGGCACAGCCGGCTGCCGCAGGCCCCAAGGTCGGTCGCAACGACCCCTGCCCCTGCGGCTCGGGCAAGAAGTACAAGCAGTGCCACGGCCGCCTCGCCTGAGCCCGGCTGGGCAATGAAGGAGGCGGCCCGCGGGCCGCCTTTTTCTTTGCTGCGACAGGCAGGCACGGCACTACATGTGGAGATGATCGGTCGCATGAAAGCATCGCAACGCGCTCAGTCGATATCGCCCTTCTTCGCGATGGAGATCGGCAAGCAGGCCGCCGCACTCGAAGCGCAGGGCCATCGCGTGATCAAGCTGAACATCGGCGAACCCGACTTCGGCGCGCCGCCGGCGGTCATCGGCGCGATGCGCGACCTGATGGACGGCCGGCCCATCCCCTACACCGCCGCGCTCGGTCTGCCCGAACTGCGACAGGCCATCGCCGGCTTCTACCGGCAGATGCACGGCCTCGACATCCCTGCCTCACGCATCGTCGTGACGGCCGGTGCGTCCGCCGCACTGCTGCTGGTCACCGCAGCGCTGGTCAACCCGGGCGACGAAGTGATCGTCGGCGACCCGTCCTATCCCTGCAACCGGCAGTTCCTCGGCAGCTTCGGCGCACGCGTGAAGCTCGTCCCGACGACCGCCGCGACGCGCTACCAGCTCGACGCCGCGACCGTGCGGGCGAACTGGAGCGACACTACCCGCGGGCTGATGCTGGCCACGCCGTCGAATCCGACCGGCACCGCGGTGCCGCCGGCCGAACTCGCGGCCATCTGCGACTGGGCGCGCCGCCACGATGCCTGGCGCATCATCGATGAGATCTATCTGAACCTGCAGGATGCCGACGCGCAGGGGCGACCGGCGCAGACAGTGCTCGCCAGCGACCCCGACGCCGTCGTCATCAACAGCTTTTCCAAGTACTTCGGCATGACCGGCTGGCGCCTCGGCTGGTGCGTGATTCCGGAGGTCATGGTGCCGGTGGTCGAGCGGCTGGCGCAGAACTTCTACATCTGCCCGCCGACGCCAGCACAGTTCGCCGCGCTGGCCTGCTTCACGCCGGCGTCGATCGCGGTCTGCGAGGCGCGCCGCAGCGAATTCGCGCAGCGCCGCGCACAGGTTATCGCGGGCCTCGCCGACATCGGACTGCCGGTCAACGTCCCGCCGGATGGCGCCTTCTACGCCTGGTTCGACGTGCGCCACACCGGGCTGGATGCCTGGACCTTCTGCCAGCGCGCGCTGCAGGAGGCCCACGTTGCGCTGACGCCCGGCCGCGACTTCAGCGAACTCGACCCGGAACGTCACGTCCGCCTGTCCTGCGCCGCGTTGACCGAAGACCTGACGGAAGGGCTGTCACGCCTGGGCAGATTCGTCGCTGGCCTGCGGTCGTGAAGGTGTCGCGCTCGCTGTAGCGGTTGGACCACGAGCCAGCGGGGCTTTGAGGGAGCAAGCTTGCTCGCGATTGCGGCCAGTAACGAGGCCGGCGGCTTGCCAAGGCCGCTCCCACAGGGACCATGCCCGATCCGGGGCAGGAGCCGGGGTTCTGTGGGAGGGGCCTTCTGACCACGACGTTGGCGGTGAACTGGGTGAGGCACCAGACCCGAGGCTCCGTCGGGAGCAATGGCTGCCTCCCACAGAGGTCCCCCGCTCGGTCCAGTGCCAAAGACTGTGGGAGCGAGCTCGCTCGCGATAGCAGCCGGCACCGAAGCCGGCCACTTGCCAAAGCCGCATCGCGACCGGAGGTCGCTCCCACAAAAAGCACGCCCACTCCGCCGTCCGCGCCGGGTTTCCTGTGGGACCGAGCGTGCTCGCGATGAAGTCCGTGCCAGTCGAACGCGTTACCGTCGCTTCGCCGGCAGCGGTCTGAATTGGCGGGTGTCGTCGAAGTAGGCGGGATCGGTGTTCGCTGAGGTCATGCCGGGCAGACCGAGCACCGGCAAGGGCCTCAGATCGCGCGGCGACGTCGGCCAGGCGCCTTCCGTGATGCGGGCGGCGAGCCAGCGGTCGAGCGCCTCGTCGCCCGGCGGCACTTCTTCGGCATGCAGGTAGAGCGCCTTCGCACACAGGCCGAAGTGCGGCGCCAGCGCCTTTTCCATCAGTGCGTGGCCGATCACGTGCAGCGCCGCCCGTTCGACCGACCCGCGCCGCTCGAACAGCGCCTCGCGCCAGCGGTGCGAACGCAGCGCGTCGATCAACGCCGCATCGTCGCTCACCAGTACCAGCCCGTCCTCGTCGAACTGGGTGAACGCGTCGCGCACCGGGCCGCGCTCGCCGCCGGGACGGGTCTCAATCTCGATGCAGTGGCGCGCGTTCATCGCCGCCTTGATGCGCGGGTAGCGCAGCCAGACCAGCGCGTTGAACAGGTCATGCCAGTTTGCATCACGGGTGGCAACACGGCCGGTCGCAGCGATGCGGGCCTCATAGCCACCTTCCGCAGTCGCATCCGCAACGAAAGAGATGGGCCGGCCACGTTCGGTCACCGGACGCCCCACCCCGGCGGCGAGCACATCCAGTTCTGCGGCCAGAGGAGGCGTGGCGCCAGGCAGGTGTGCCAGCAGATGACGAATGCCCGCGTGCAGCGGTCCGCTGCCGACGCGGTCGGCCAGCGTCGCGCTCAGGAGGCGCCTGCCGCTCCGGCCTTGACCGGCACGAAAGTGAACTGCTCGTCCTTCTTGCGGAAGGCGCCGATGGCCGGCGGTTCGGTCGCCGGCTTGTCGATCACCGAGAACACGCAGTCGGTGGTGTTCACCGCATACCAGCGGCTGGAGCCCTGACGAAGGATGTAGCGGTTGGGCTCGCCGCCGTCGAACACGGTGACGACGGCGGTGTTGAGCCGCGCCGGCTTCATGTCGAAGCGGCGCTGGCAGGTGGGCATGCGTGACACGATCACCGCCAGTTCGTACTGGTCGCTCCAGAAGTACGGCTTCTCGCGGTTGATGATCAGGGCGTGTTCCTTGCCCTCGATCATGAAAGCCGCGTTGTCGATCTCACAGCCGGCCAGCAGGCCCGCAAGCGGCAGCAGCAGAAGGCGCAGGTGTCGTGTCATGGATGGGTTCACTCGATTCGCCAGGCAACGCGCTCACCCGCGCGCAGCGGCACCAGTACATCACCATCGGCAAATTCCTGGCTGGCCTTGACCTCCCACGACTCACGGACCAGCGTGATCTGCGACGTATTGCGCGGCAGGCCGTACCAGTCCGGACCGTTGAAGCTGGCGAAGGCTTCCAGCCGGTCGAGCGCGCCGACGGCGTCGAAGGCTTCGGCGTACAACTCGATGCCGGCGTGCGAGGTGTAGCAGCCGGCACAGCCGCAAGCGGCTTCCTTCGCACCCTTCGCGTGCGGCGCCGAATCCGTGCCGAGGAAGAAGCGACGGTTGCCGGAGGTGACGGCGGCCACCAGCGCCTCGCGATGCACCTCGCGCTTGAGCACCGGCAGACAGTAATGATGCGGCCGCACGCCGCCGGCGAAGATGGCGTTGCGGTTCATCAGCAGGTGATGCGCAGTGACGGTGGCCGCGATGTTGTCGCCGGCCGCGGCGACGAATTCCGCCGCATCCTTCGTCGTGATGTGCTCGAACACCACGCGCAGCGCCGGGTGCCGTGCGAGCAGCGGACGCAGCACGCGCTCGATGAACACCGCCTCGCGGTCGAACACATCGACGTCGCCGTCGGTCACTTCGCCGTGGATCAGCAGCGGCAGGCCGCGCTCGGCCATGCGCGCCAGCGCGGCATCGCAGCGCGCCACGTCGGTCACGCCGGAATCGGAATTGGTGGTGGCGCCCGCCGGGTAGAGCTTTACCGCCGTGACGAAGCCGCTGTCGCAGGCGCGGTCGATCTCGTCGGGCGAGGTATTGTCGGTCAGGTAGAGCGTCATCAGCGGCTCGAAGGCCGGCAGACCGGGCGTGGCCGCGTGCGCGGCCAGGATGCGCTCACGATAGGCGCCGGCCAGCGCCACGGTGGTCACCGGCGGGCGCAGGTTCGGCATCACGATGGCGCGCGCGAAGCGGCGCGCGGTATCCGGCAGCACCGCCATCAGGGCTGCGCCATCGCGCAGATGCAGGTGCCAGTCGTCGGGGCGGGTGAGGGTCAGTCGGTTCAAGAGCGTTCCAATCCAGTCAGCAGGACCTGCCGGCGCTGCGCCGGCGAAGTTTGACTTCGGATTATCCCGCATAGTCGCCTGCCCGCCCAACCGGAACGGCAGAGTGGCAGGAAGCGGCCAGACCTCGCGGGCCAATCAGTCGGCTTCGTCGTCCTGCGGCGCATCGACGCCGTGTGCCATCGCGTAGTCGTACAGCAGCTTGCGCGGCGCCCCGGTGATGGCCTGAGCCACTTTCACCGCGCGGCTGGGCGGCAGTTCGTCGAGCAGCAGGTCCAGCGTGCGGCGTGCGCCCTCGTCCAGCCCCTCTTCCGGCTGCGCGCCGGACAGCAGTAGCACGAATTCACCACGCTGGTGGTTGGCATCGGCCGCCAGCCAGGCCGGCGCCTCGCCCACCGGCAGGCGCACGATCTGTTCGAACAGCTTGGTCAGTTCGCGCGCGATCACCAGTTCACGCGCCGGCTGCATCACCGCCGCGATGTCGGCCACGCATTCGACGATGCGATGCGGCGCTTCGTAGAACACCAGCGCGCAGTCCTGGTCGCGCAGCGACTCCAGCACCTTGCGGCGCGCCGCCGACTTGACCGGCAGGAAGCCGACGAAGCGGAACTGGGCGTCGAGCAAGCCGCTGGCCGACAGCGCCACCACGGCCGCACTCGGCCCGCTGATCGGCACTACACGGAAACCGGCCTCCTGCACCGCGCGCACGACACGTGCGCCCGGATCGGACACCGCCGGCGTGCCGGCGTCCGACACCAGCGCCACGCGCTTGCCGTCGGCGAGCGCCGCGATCAGCCGTTCGGCGCCGCTGCGTTCGTTGTGCTCATGCACCGCGACGAGCTGCGCGCGCAGGCCGAGGTGACGCGCCAGACGCGACGTTTCGCGCGTGTCCTCACAGGCGATCAGGTCGGCCGCACGCAAGGCGCCGATGGCACGCGCCGACAGTTCGCCCAGATGACCGATGGGTGTGCCGACGACATACAATGCCGATGTCCTGAATTCGGATGGAGTGTCGTCGTGAGTGGAAGCAGGAAGATCGAGCGTGTCCATCGGGCGGCGGAGTGCGGGCGGCCCGCCATTCTGAGCGTCGCTGCCGGTCGCCACAAGCATCCATGAGCACGCGGGCGCAGCATGGCGCCGCCGCCGAGCAACTCGCGGCCCGCTTTCTCGAATCCAAGGGCCTGCGCGTGCTTGGCCGCAATCTGCGCTGGCGCGACGGCGAACTCGACCTGGTGTGCGAGCACGGCGACACGCTGGTCTTCGTCGAGGTGCGCATGCGGCGCGACGGCCGCTTCGGTGGCGCCGCCGCCAGTGTCGGTCCGGTCAAGCAGGCACGGCTAATCCGCGCCGCGCAGCACTGGCTGGCCGAACAGGGGCGACGCGCGCAGGCCCGCCCGGCCCGCTTCGACGTGATCGCGCTGTCGGCGCTCGACGCCGGCAGCATCGACTGGATACGCGATGCGTTCGGTCTGTAGCGCTCTGCTTGCGCTCGCCTGCGTCTGCGCACAGGCCGACGGCCTGCGTCTGCTGGCGCAGCGTTCGCCGCTCGCCGGTGCGCAATACCACCGTCTGGCCGAAGTGTGGCCGCAGCTCACGGTGGGCGATGCGCTGACGCTGGAGCGCGAACCCGGCAACCGCTACGACACGCGCGCGGTGAAAGTGCTCTGGCGCGGCGTCATGATCGGCTATCTGCCGCGCGCCGCCAATTTCGAGGCGGCCGACGAAATGGACGCCAGCGCCCGGCTCAGCGCGCGCATTGGCGCGCTTACGCCGGACCCCGATCCGTGGAAGCGGCTGCGCGTGGACGTCTGGGTCGAACTGGGTCGATGAGGGCCTTCGCCACCCGACTGAATTGCAAGCGCAGGTATCGGACTGCAAGAAGGCTTCACAAAGACGGCCTGCCGGGCCGATCTTGGTACACTCTGGCCACATCCAACGCTGCGAGCTCTCATGAATCTGGTTTCACGCATTTCCGAGCACTTCATCGACAGCGCGCAAACCAAGCTCTCGTCCACCGAAGTTCTCGCCGCGCCGATTGCCGACGCGGTCGAACTGATGGTGGAAAGCCTGATGGCCACCGGCAAGATACTCGCCTGCGGCAACGGCGGATCGGCCGCCGACGCCCAGCACTTCGCTGCCGAACTGGTCGGCCGCTACGAACGCGAGCGCCCCGAACTGGCCGCCATCGCGCTGACCGTCAACAGCTCCATCCTGACCGCCATTGCCAATGACTACAGCTTCGACCAGGTGTTCGCCAAGCAGGTGCGTGCCCTCGGTCAGCCGAACGACGTGCTGCTGGCGATTTCGACCTCGGGAAATTCCGCCAACGTGATCGAGGCAGTACATGCGGCCCATGAGCGCGAAATGCGCGTGGTCGCACTGACCGGCCGCGGCGGGGGCCGCATCGCGGAACTGCTGACCGACCGCGACATCCACATCTGTGTACCGGCCGAACGCACGGCACGCATACAGGAAGTCCACCTGCTCACCCTGCACTGCCTGTGCGACGGCATCGACTGCATGCTTCTAGGAACCGAATGATGACAACAACCCGCAAGACCGTTTCCTTTACCCGTCCGCTGCTGCTGGCCGCCCTGATCGGCGTTTCGGTACCCGTGCTGCAGGGCTGCTTCCCGGTGGTCGCCGCCGGCGCCGGCACCGCCGTCATGTCGGCGCTGGACCGCCGCACCAGCGGCACCCAGGTCGAGGACGAAGGCATCGAACTGCGTGCCAGCAACCGCCTGCGCGAAAAGCTCGGCAGTCGCGCCAACGTAAGCGTCACCAGCTACAACCGCAACGTGCTGCTGACCGGCCAGGTCGCCGACGAAGCGACGCGCGCAGAAGCCGCCGCCATCGTCGGCGAGGTGCCTAACGTGCGCGGCGTCAGCAACGAAACCGAGATCGCCGGCGTGTCCTCGCTGACCCAGCGCTCGAACGACGCGCTGATCACCTCCAAGGTGAAGGCGCGCATCCTCGATTCGCAACGGGTCAAGGCCAACCACGTCAAGGTGGTGACCGAAATGAGCAAGGTCTATCTGATGGGCCTGCTGACCGAAACCGAAGCGAAGGCCGCAAAGGAAGTCACCGCCTCGACCTCGGGCGTGCGCAAGGTGGTGGCGATCTTCGAAATCGTCAGCCCGGAAGAGGCGCGCCGCCTCGACGCCGCTGGCGGCAACAACAGCCCGAAGCAGTAAGCCGAGCCCGACTTATCCGGCGGCGAGACGTCGCCGGATGGCGCGCAGCACGCTGCCGATCAGCGGCAGCTTTTCGTATAGCTCCTGCGCCGCATCCCAGTAGTCGCGGTGTTCGGCCACCCGGCCCTGCGCGTCGAAGCGCAACCGGGTTGCGCCGACAATGGCCTGCGCATGACTGCGCATGACGAAGTGCATGGTCCATTCCAGCCACGCGGCGTCGCCTTCGCTCATCGCCGAATGCACTTCGAAGCGCGGCGCCTCGACCTGTTCGAACATGTGGCTGAAGATGCGCGCCACCGCGGCGCGCCCACGCACGTCGTTGAACGGGTCGCGGAAGTGCGCGTCGTCGGCGTAGAGCGCGGCGAGCATGTTGACGGTGGCAGGTGTCAGCGTCTCGAAAGCCGACATCAAGGTGCGCAGGCGGTCATCGACGGGCATTCGGACATCTCCATTTTTCTGGCGCTGGCGGGTGATCAACAGTCGAATCGCGAGCGAGCTCGCTCCGACAAAAGACCGAAGCCGCTGCCTGAGCCGGGGGTTCGTGGGAGCGAGCTTGCTCGCGATAACAGCCTGCATCGAAGCCGCCCACATACGGAAGCGTCGCCGCCTCACCCGTGCGAGCGCGATTCCCATATCTTCTGCAGCCGCTTGACCGAGACCGGCACCGGGGTGCGCAGTTCCTGCGCGAACAGGTTCACCCGCAGCTCTTCGAGCAGCCAGCGGAATTCATCGAGGAAGGGGTCGCTCACGCCGGCGCGCGCCCGGGCGATGCGCTCGCGCTCCCACAAAGTCGCCAGTGACTGCCAGTCGGCCATCGCACGCGCGTCGCGCGCGGGATCGCTGCGCAGCTTGTCGATACGCAACGCGATCGCCTTCAGGTAGCGCGGATAGTGGGTCAGCCGTTCGAAAGGCGTGCGCTCGATGAAGTGCTTGCCGACCAGCGCGTCGAGCTGGGCGCGCATGTCGGCGCCGGCATCGGGGTGCGCCTTCAGCGCGATCAGCTTCTTGTTCAGCGCCGCGTACTCGGCGAGCACGGCGCCGGCCAGCCGGCCGATCTCCTGCGCCACCAGTGAAATGCGCGGCCGCGCCTCGTCGCGCCGGGTGGCGAAGGTGGCGGCATCCTGCGGCCACGGTTCCATCATGCAGCAGCGTTCCAGCGTGGCGGCGACCAGTTGCGCGCGCAGTTCGGCCTCGCTGCCGAGGTTCATGAACTGCATCGCCATGTCGCGCAGGCCGGGCAGGCTCTTTTCGATGAACTTGACCTGATCGCGCAGTTCCAGCGCGAACAGCCGGCGCAGACCGCGGCGATGCACTTCGTGCGCCGCCTCCGGCGTGTCGAACACGCGCACGCTGACCGCGTCGCCGTCGTCCTGCAGCGCCGGAAAGCCGATCACCATGCGGCCGGCGACCTCGACCTCCATCAGTTCAGGCAGTTCGCCGAAGGCCCAGCTGGTGTAGCGGCCCTCGCCCGCCGACTGCGCGGGAACGGCCGCCTGGGGCGCGGGCTCGGCGCGGCCTTTCTTCGCTGTCGGCGGCGGCACCGGCGCTTTCGCGACAGCGTCGCGCGCGCCGAGCGCGGCCAGTGCATCGGCCATGCTGCCGCGCGCGCTGGCTGCCTTGCTGTCGGCGGCGGGCACCCGCGCAGGCGCAGCGTCGTTCGGAGGCGGCGCGACCGCCGGTGCGGCGGACGGCTGCGCCACCGGCAATGCGATGCGCGCCTGCTCGAAGCGGCGCGCGATCTCGTCCTTCAGCCGCGTGCGCAGTTCGGCCAGATTGCGCGACTGGCCGAGCACGCGACCATGCTCGTCGATCACGCGGATGTTCATGATCAGGTGCGCCGGCAGGTTCTCGGCCCGGATCGCGTCCGGCGGCAGCTTGAGGCTGACATACACCTCGATCGCACGCGCCAGCACCTTCACCAGCGGCTCCGACTGGTCATGCTGCTGGGCGAGGAAATCGGCGACGAAGCCGCTGATCGGCTGGATGCGGTGGCGCAGCTTGGGCGGAATCGTCTTCGCCAGCTGCACCACCTTTTCCTCGATCAGCCCGGGCACCAGCCAGTCCAGCCGCGCCGCCGGAATCTGGTTCAGCAGCGTCAGCGGCACGGTCAACGTCACGCCGTCGTCGGCGGCATTCGGCTCGTGCCGGTATTCGAGCTTCAGGCGCTGACCGAGCAGGTCCATCTTCGCCGGGAAGCGTTCGCTGCTGACGCCGGCCGCCTCGTGCCGCATCAACTGTTCGCGCGTCAGATGCAGCAGCTTCGGGGTGTCGCGCTCGGCGTCGCGGCGCCAGCGCTCGAAGCTGCGCAGGTCGATCACGTCTGCCGGCACGATGGAATCGTAGAAGGCTTCGATCAGCGATTCGTTGACCAGCAGGTCCTGCCGGCGCTGCTTTTCCTCCAGCCGCTCGATCTGCGCGATCAGGTCGAGGTTGTGCTGCAGGAATTTCATCTGCTTCAGCGCGACGTCGCTGACGTCGCCATTGACCAGCGCCTCGCGGATCAGCAGTTCGCGCGCGAGCGTCGGATCGGTCTTGCCGTACTGCACCGCGCGCTTGGCGTACAGCGTGATGCCGTGGATGACGCCACGCTCCCAAGCCACCGTCTCGCCGCGGCTTTTCGACCAGTGCGGCTCGTAGGTCGAGCGGCGGATCAGGTGGGCGCCCACCTCTTCCACCCACTCGGGCTCGATGCGCGCGATGCAGCGCGCGAACAGGCGCGTCGTCTCGACCAGCTCGGCGCACATGATCCACTTGCCGCCCTTCTTCGCCAGCGCCGAGCCGGGATGCGGCCAGAACTTGATGCCGCGGGCACCGAGATAGGGCGGCTCGCCGGCGCGCGCGTCCTCGATGCGCAGGCCGAGGTTGCCGAGCAGGCCGGTCAGCAGCGCGCGGTGCAGCGCCTCGAAGGCGGCCGGCTGTTCGTTCTCGGGCCACTCGTGCTCGGCGCACAGCGTGTGCAGCTGGGTGTGCACGTCGCGCCACTCGCGCATGCGCAGCCAGTTCAGGAAGTTCGCCCTGCACCACTCGCGCTGCTTGGCCTGCGACTGGTGATGCCACACCTCGTCGAAGGCGGCCCAGGCCTTCAGGTACCACAGGAATTCGCTGCGCTCGTCGGCGAACTTCGCGTGCGCCTGGTCGGCGCTGCCGGCCCGCTCCTCCGGGCGGTCGCGCGGATCCTGCACCGACAGGCCGGCGGTGATGATGAGCACTTCCTTCAACGCGCCATGATTGCGCGCCGCCAGGATCATGCGCGCGACGCGCGGGTCCAGCGGCAGCTTGGCCAGTTCGCGGCCCAGCGTGGTGAGCGTGCGTTCCTCGTCCACCGCGCCCAGTTCCTGCAGCAGCTGGTAGCCGTCGGCGATCGCGCGCGGCGCCGGACGGTCAATGAAGGGGAATTCCTCGACGTCGGTCAGGCCCAGCGACTTCATGCGCAGGATGACGCCGGCCAGCGACGAACGCAGGATTTCCGGGTCGGTGTGCGCGGTGCGCTGCTTGAAATCGTCCTCGTCGTACAGCCGGAAGCAGACACCGCTGGACACCCGGCCGCAGCGGCCGGCCCGCTGTTTCGCCGCCGACTGCGCGATCGGCTCGACCTGCAGCTGCTCGACCTTGTTGCGGTAGCTGTAGCGCTTGACGCGCGCCAGCCCGGTATCGACCACGTAGCGGATGCCCGGCACCGTCAGCGACGTTTCGGCGACGTTGGTGGAGAGGATGACGCGCCGTCCGTTCGAGCCCTGGAACACGCGCGCCTGCTCCTGCGCAGACTGGCGCGCGAACAGCGTCAGGATGTCCGGCTTCACGCCGGGCAGCCGCGTGTGATGCTTGCGCAGCGTTTCTGCGCACTCGCGGATTTCGCGCTCGCCCGGCATGAACACCAGCACGTCGCCCGGCCCACACGAGAAGGCTTCGTCAACCGCGTCGGCCACCGCGTCGTAGAGGTCGCGCTCCTTGTTGGCGTCGAACGGCCGCCAGCGCATTTCGATCGGGTAGAGCCGGCCGCTCACCTCGATCACCGGCGCCGGCTTGCCGTTTTGCGCGAAGTGGTTGGCGAAGCGCTCGGCGTCCAGCGTGGCTGAGGTGACGATCACCTTCAGGTCGGGCCGGCGCGGCAGCAGCTGGCGCAGGTAGCCGAGCAGGAAATCGATGTTCAGGCTGCGCTCGTGCGCCTCGTCGATGATGAGCGTGTCGTAGGCGGCCAGCCAGCGGTCGCGCTGCGTTTCGGCCAGCAGGATGCCGTCGGTCATCAGCTTGATGCGGCTGTCTTCCGACGTGCGGTCGGTGAAGCGAAT
Source organism: Methyloversatilis sp. (assembly GCF_965284615.1). Taxonomy (GTDB): domain Bacteria; phylum Pseudomonadota; class Gammaproteobacteria; order Burkholderiales; family Rhodocyclaceae; genus Methyloversatilis. The sequence goes on along the minus strand of NZ_OZ260098.1, from coordinate 1,066,984 downwards.
GGCGAAACCGACCTCGCGGCCGAGCGGCACGTTCAATTCCTTCGCCACGCGGTCGGCGGTGGCGCGCGCGGCGATGCGTCGCGGCTGCGTGTGGCCGATCAGGCCGCGCGCGCCGCGGCCCAGCTCCAGACACAGCTTGGGCAGCTGCGTGGTCTTGCCGGAACCGGTCTCGCCGCAGACGATGACCACCTGATGCGCCGCCAGCGCAGCCGCGATCTCGTCGCGCCGCGCCGACACCGGCAACTCTTCCGGATACTCGACCTTGGGCGCCGATGCACGGCGCGCAGCGACCCGGGCCTGCGACGCCGCGACGCGTTCAGCAATCTTCGCCGGCCACTTGTCCGGCGCGCGCATCGCCGGCGGCAGTTCGCGCAGCGCGCGCGAAATCGCCGCCGCGTCGCGGCTCATGCACTGTTCGAGCAGGGAATTCAGATCGGGGTGCTGCACTTTCATCGGATCGGGCTGCGGTCTGCGTCGCGCAGAAAGGGCGCCATTGTCCGCGAAAGACGGCGCCGGCGCGAACCGCTCAGCCGCGCAACAGCTGCCAGCCCCACCAGCCCAGCGCGGTCATCGCCAGCGAACCGAGCACGTGAGCCGCCACCGCAAACAGCGCCCAGCCGGTGTGGCCGCGCTCGAACAGCGCAAACACCTCGCCGGAAAAGCTGGAGAAGGTGGTCAGGCCGCCGAGGAATCCGGTGGTCACCAGCAGGCGCAGATGGGCCGGCAACTCGGGCATGGCCTGCAGCACCGCGAGGGCAACCCCCATCAGCAGTCCGCCGATCAGATTGGCCGCCAGCGTACCGAGCGGGAAGCCGGCGAACAGCGGGTTCAACGCCAGTGACAGGCCCCAGCGCATCCATGCACCCAGCGCGGCGCCGGCACCGACGGCAATGAAGTTCTGCATGTCGCACTACCCGATGTGTTCGAGGCCTGAATTGTAGGGGCAGACCGGGCCTCGGCTCGCCTCCTGTGGGAACGGCCTCTGCTGTCCGCAGGCTTCGATACAGGCCGTGTCGAGGTCAGAAGACCCCTCCCACAGGAACCCTGCCTCGGCGACCGTTCGTAGCTGCTTTTTGTGGGAGCGACCTCTGGTCGCGATGCGGCTTTGGCATGCTGCAGGCTTCGTTCCAAGCCGCGATCGCGAGCAAGCTCGCTCCCACAGGAATCCCGCCTCAGCGGTCGTTCGGGGCTGCTTTTTGTGGGAGCGGCCTTGGCCGCGACGCGGCGGGCGCACGCCGCAGGCTTCGAGCAAGCTCGCTCCCACAAAACCGCGGGCGGCGGCCTCGGGCTGGAGTCAGCCGGGCGTCAGCCCCGCTTCGGCCAGTTCCGCGGCGCGCAGCACGGCGCGCGCCTTGTTCAGCGTTTCCTGCCACTCGCCCTCGGGCGTCGAATCCATCACCACGCCGCCGCCCGCCTGGGCGTGCAGCACGCCGTCCTTGATCACCGCGGTACGCAGCGCGATGGCGACGTCCATGCCGCCGTTGAAGCCGAGGTAGCCGACCGCCCCGGAATAGATGCCGCGCTTGACCGGCTCCAGCTCGTCGATGATTTCCATCGCGCGCACCTTGGGCGCGCCGCTGACGGTGCCGGCGGGGAAGGTGGCGCGCAGCACGTCCATCGCGGTCAGGCCCGGCTTCAGCACGCCTTCGACATTGCTGACGATGTGCATCACGTGCGAGTACTTCTCGACCACCATGCGGTCGGTCACTTCGACCGTGCCGGTGGCGGCGACGCGGCCGAGGTCGTTGCGGCCGAGGTTGACCAGCATGATGTGCTCGGCGCGTTCCTTCTCGTCCGACAGCAGATCCTCGGCCAGCGCGCGGTCCTCCTCGGCGTTGGCGCCACGCTTGCGGGTGCCGGCGATCGGCCGCACGGTCACCTTGTCGCCTTCGAGGCGGGCCAGGATTTCCGGGCTGGCGCCGACGATGTGGGTATCACCCAGATTGAAGAAGTACATGTAGGGCGACGGATTCAGCGCACGCAGCGCGCGGTACACCGCCATCGGCGTGGTCGCCAGCGGCTTGCTCATGCGCTGCGACGGCACCACCTGCATGATGTCGCCGTCGAAGATGTAGCGCTTCGCCTTCTCCACCGCGGCGCAGTAGGCGTCGTGGCCGAAGCCGGATTCCGCGGCCACCGATTCGCCACGCGGGGTGTCGGGCTCGCGCAGCGGCGAACGCAGGCGCGCGGTCAGCGCGTCGAGGCGCAGATGCGCATTGACCAGCGCGTCCGGCTTCTCCGGGTCGGCATAGACGATGAAGGTGAGCCGGCCGGACAGGTTGTCGAACACCGCCAGCTCGTCCGACAGCAGCAGATGGATGTCCGGCACGCCCAGCGGATCGGCCTTGTCCCAGCCGGCGGCGAGCCGGTGCTCGACGTAGCGCACCACGTCGTAGCCGAAATAGCCGACCAGACCGCCGGAAAAACGCGGCAGGCCCGGCAGGTCGGGCACGCGGTAGCGGCCGAGGAAGGCCTGGACGAAGGCCAGCGGGTCGCTGCTTTCCGTCCGCTCGATCACCGCGTCGTCACGCAGCACCTCGATCCGGTCGCGACGCACGACGATGCGCGTCTGCGCCGGCAGGCCGAGTATCGAGTAACGGCCCCAGCGCTCGCCGCCCTGCACCGATTCCAGCAGATAGGAATACGGTACGTCGGCCAGTTTCAGATAGGCGGACAGCGGGGTGTCGAGATCGGCCAGTGCCTGGCGCGAAACGGGAATGCGGTTGTAGCCGGCGCGTGCAAGCGCCTCGAATTGATCTTGATTCATGGACAGACCGGAGAGCGGGGTTTCGAACGACGCCGCGGTGTCACCGCGCGCGCCTGACCAGGAGCGGACTCAGGCGGCTCGCCACAGGTACCCGTGCAGGGGCGCGGGCGCGCAGCTGCGGGCGGGTGTCTCCTTGGAATTCGGGCTGTCCATTCGGCTTCGGTGCGTAGTGGTTTCGTCGGCTCAGGCGGTCGAAAGCGTGACCCGGTCGAGCAGATCGGGGAGCGAGGATAGTAGCCCATCGCAATCTTTTGCGTCCAGCACGCGCCCCTCGCTGTAACCCCAGGGCACGCCCAGCACCGGAATGCCGGCATTGCGGGCGCAGTCGATGTCGTTGTACGAGTCGCCGACGTGCAGCGCGGCCGACGGCGCCACGCCCAGTTCACGCACCGCGTGCAAGAGCGGCGCCGGGTCGGGCTTCTTCTGCGGCAGGGTGTCGCCGCCGACCACGCTGCCGAAGAAATGGCGCATGTCCATCTGTTCGAGCAGCGGCAGCGTGAAGTCGACCGCCTTGTTGGTGACGCAGGCCAGCCGGAAGCCGGCCGCCTGCAGCGCAGCCAGCGTTGCGTGCGCGCCGTCGTAAGGCACGGCACGCACGCCGTTGCGCACACGGTAGCAGCGCTTGAACACCTCGATCGCCCGCGCGAGAAAAGCCGCATCCTGCGCCCGCTCGCCGAGACAGCGTTCGACCAGGTTCGGAATGCCACGCCCGACGAACACCCGTACCTCGTCCTCGCGGCGCGGCGGGACGCTCAGTTCGACTGCCATGTCCTGCGCGGCAGCAGCGAGGTCGGGCACGGTGTCGAGCAGCGTGCCGTCGAGGTCGAAGGTGATGGCGGCGACCGCGAAGCGCTGCGTCATGCTCAGACCGCTTCCAGCTGCTTGCGCAGCGCGGCGATCACGCTGTCGTAGCGGTGCGGGTCGCTGTCCTTGCCGGCACCGAAAACGGCCGAGCCGGCGACGAAGGTATCGGCGCCGGCGCGCGCGATTTCGGCGATGTTGTCGATCTTGACGCCACCGTCGATCTCCAGCCGGATATGGCGGCCGGTGCGCGACACGTATTCGTCGAGCCGGGCGCGCACCGCGCGCAGCTTGTCGAGCGACGACGGAATGAAGCTCTGGCCGCCGAAGCCCGGGTTCACCGACATCAGCAGCACGACGTCGAGGCGGTCCATCACGTGGTCGAGGTAGTGCAGCGGCGTCGCCGGGTTGAACACCAGACCGGCCTGGCAGCCGTGGTCGCGGATCAGCGACAGCGTGCGGTTGACGTGCTCGGACGCTTCCGGGTGGAAGGTGATCACATTGGCGCCGGCCTTGGCGAAATCGGGAATGATGCGGTCCACCGGCTTCACCATCAGATGCACGTCGATCACCGCCTCGGTGTGCGGCCGCAGCGCCTGGCACACCAGCGGGCCGATGGTCAGGTTGGGCACGTAATGGTTGTCCATCACGTCGAAGTGGATCCAGTCGGCGCCCGAGGCGATGACGTTGCGCACTTCCTGGCCGAGGGCGGCGAAGTCGGCGGACAGGATGCTGGGGGCGATCAGGTAATCCAGATTGGTGGTACTCACGGTGCGGCTCCGAAGGTCGAAGCCGCGATTGTATCGGGTCGGAAGCGTCGCCCTGTCGCGTGTCGCCGATACGTGCGTGCGCACCGCTTGCCGCGTCATCGGAGTTCGGTTAAATAGAAGGCATGGCCGAATCGAAAAAATACGAAGTGACGGTGAGCGTGCAGGCACGCTATGTCGAAGAGCAGTCCGACCCCGAGGACAGCCGCTTCGTGTTCGCCTACACCGTCAGCATCACCAACACCGGCACCGTGCCGGCGCAGCTGATCAGCCGGCACTGGATCATCCGCGACGCAAACAACGCCGAACAGCAGGTGCGCGGGCTGGGTGTGATTGGCCAGCAGCCGCTGCTCAAAGCCGGCGAGAAGTTCGAATACACCAGCGGCTGCGCGCTGAACACCCCGGTCGGCACGATGCGCGGCAGCTACCAGATGGTGGCCGAGGACGGCACGCAGTTCGAAGCCGACATTCCCGAATTCACGCTGGCCATGCCGCGCGTGCTGCACTGAGCCACGAGGCGATGTCGCTCGCCTCGTCCTATACCCGCCTCGCCCCCCTCTACGACACGGTGGTCGCCGCCGCGTCGCTCGGCGCCCGCCGCGCCAGTCTGGCCCACCTGCCGCGCACCTCGTCCGACGTGCTGCTGGTCGGTGTCGGCACCGGGCTGGACCTGCCCCACCTGCCCGCCGATCACCGCTACACCGCGATCGACTTCAACGCCGCCATGCTCGCACGCAGCCTGCCGCGCGCCTCCGGCCTGAACTACACAGCGGTTCGCGGCGACGCGATGCGCCTGCCCTTCGCCGACGCGCAGTTCGACTGCGTGGTGCTGCACCTGATCGTCGCCGTGGTGCCGGATGGCGCCGCCTGCCTGCGTGAAGCGGCGCGCGTGCTGCGCCCCGGCGGTGCGGCGCTGGTGCTGGACAAGTTCCTGCGCCGCGGCCGCCCTGCCCCACTGCGCCGCCTGCTGTCGCCGCTGGCCGGCCGCATCGCCACCCGGCTCGACGTCGTGCTGGAAGACGCGCTCGACAGACTGCCCTTCGGCATCGTCAGCGACGAGCCGGCGGCCTTCGGCGGCTGGTTCAGGCGGGTGCGGCTGCTGAGAACCTGAGCCGGCTCACGCCGCGTCGCGGCCCAGGCGGCGCATTCGCGCATGCCAGCGCGCACGGCCGGCGTCGGTCATCGCATCGACGCTGCCGATCAGCGTGCTGCGCACCGGCTGGATGCCGACGAAGTGCAGGATGTTGCGCTTGAAGCTCATGACGCCGTGCGCCAGATAGAAGGTGCGGAACAGCCAGGCGGGCATGCCCATCGCGACGACCAGCCGCGCCGACCGACCTTTCAGCAGCCGGGTGAAGGGGTTGCGCCCGCGCCCTTCGCCGATGGCGAAACCCGGGCGGAACACCTGTTCGAAAAAGGCCTTGAGCACGGCCGGCAAGGTGCCCAGCCAGATCGGGAAGAACACCACCAGATGCTCGGCGTCGGCGATCAGCACCTGAGCCTGCGCGATGTCGCCTTCCGCCGGCGCTGACCATTCGGCTTTCGAGCGCAGCACGGTAAAGGAAAGCCGGCTCACGTCGATCACGCTTACCGTATGGCCCGCCTCTCGCGCGGCGGCCACATAGCTGTCGGCCAGTGCGCGCAGCAGACCGGGGCGGGATTCGGGGTGACCCTGGATGACGACGATGCGGCTCATGGCGGGGCTCCTGCAATGCAGAGGCCTTCATCATGACCAGCCGGGCGCGTTCGGCCCTTGAGCGGGATCAGGGTCGGGTATCGCACAGCAGGAGTGCGTCGCTCACGTGAAAAAAGCTGGCGGCACACCGCGGCCCTGTCGGGGTCAGAAGACCCCTCCCACAGAGGACGCGCCCAGACCCCCAGCCAGTGCCCGGGCTGGGGTTCTGTGGGAGGGGCTTCTGACCCCGACAGCGGCGGTGGGCAGTGTGCGGCTCTTGGTTCAGGCCCCGTCGGCAGCAATGGGCCTCCCGCAGGGTTCCTCGCTCAGGCCTTTGCCCAGGCTCGTGGGAGCGAGCTTGCTCGCGATAGCGGCATCGAACAAAGCCGGCGGCCAGCGACAGCCGCATCGCGAGCAAGCTCGCTCCCACAGGGAGTGCGCCCGATCTGTGGCTGGCGCCGTGGTCCTGTGGGAGGGGTCTTCCGACCTCGACAGCGGCGGTGGGCAGTGCGCGGCGCCGGGTCGAGCTCTTCTGGAAGCTGTCAGCCGAGCAGCCGTGCCACCAGCGGGCGGCCGAACGGGCTGGTCAGCAGCAGGAAGAGTGCGACATTCCCGAAGACAGTGATCCAGAAACCACGGCGGAACGAAGCCTTCACCGTCTTGTGACGGAGGAACTGCTGCGCCAGCAGCGCACCCGGCCAGCCGCCGACCAGGGCCAGCAGGTGCAGGCGCGGTTCGGGCACGCGCATCGCGCCGATCGCCGCCTGCTGTTTGTCGATCGCGTACAGCGCGAAAGTCACCAGACTGACCGTCAGATAGAGCAGGAACCAGCCGTGCGGCGCCTGCCACAGCACGCTGACCAGCACCATCAGCAGCAGGAAGGCCGGAATCAGGAACAGCGTCGCACCGCCCCATTGTGCCGGCGAGGCCTCGTCGCGCACTTCGACCCGTCGCGTCTTCAGCGGCACGCCGGCCAGCGTCACCCGCTGCGCACAGCGCCGCCCCTTGCGGTCGCGGCCGAGATCGAACGCCACGCGCTGACCCTCGGTTGGACGCTGCCCCTCGACGTCGAACGAACTGATGTGCACGAACACGTCCTCGCCACCGCCATCCGGCGTGATGAATCCGAAACCCTTGTCGTCCTTCCACGACCGGATGCGACCTTCGCTGCGCATGCTGCTTACCTTGAAAATGAGGCTGCGGACGATATCACCGCCGGTCGCGTCCTGCCTGTTCGACGATGTGGTCCGGCCACTCGAAGGCGTCGCAGCGCGGGCATTCGAGCAGCGCGCCGAGGTGAGCCGCACGCCCCTCCTCCGTCACCACCCAGGGGCGGTTGATGAAAGGCGGGTGGTGGCGCACGTGCTGGCGGTGCCCGCAGGCGAGCCGGGCGACCCAGTCGCCCTCCTCGTCGATCAGGTAGCCGGTGATCGGCTGCTTCATCCTGAAAACCTCAGTTGATCGGCGTTGTGGGCATGGTTGGCGGGGTGTACGGCAAGGCGCGAGGGCGCGGCAGGATGGCTCCCTGCAAGGACGAGCAACGCGGCCGGGCGCCCCGCCGGCCGTGCACGCGACGTCGAAGCGGTCTCACCCGGAGGGTGAACGATGCAAACCGTCCAATGTCCTTGATGGGCAGGGCTTTCAACTTCATGGCGAGCGGTCAACTGAGGTTTTCAGGATTATTCGTCCATTGCTTCGCGCTGCGGCCGCACCGCAGTCACCCACGGTTCGAAGCGGCGGCCCCACGCGACGTCCATTTCGAAGGTGGCGCGCCCGCTGTCGAGCGCGCTGCGGTCGATGCCGTCCATCGCGCCGCGCAGCGCGTGCGGCACGCTGATGCGGGCGACCGCCAGTTCGCCGATGTGGCCGCTGAAGGTGGTCTTCTTGTCGATCACCATCACCGATGGCGTCACCGTCGCCACGACGATGAGGTGGCGGTGCGTGTCCGGATAGCGCTGGCGCAGCGCAGCGGCGTCCAGCCCGGCGTTCAACGGCGAACAGGCGCGACGCCTTCTGCTGCTCGTACTTCAGCGCCTCCTGCGCCGACTTCTGCGCGTTGACATCCTGCTTTTCGGCGTCGCCCCGGGCCAGCGCACGATCCAGCCGGCGCTGCGCCTGCGCCAGCGCCGCCTGCCAGTCGGCACCGGCCAGTTCGAGCACGACGTACACCTCGCGCTTCTGGCGGTGGGCGTCGCGCTCCTCCTTCAGGTCGAAGCCCAGTTCGCGCAGCTTGTCGGCGTCGAGCCAGTCGGGCCCACGGCCGTAGTGCATGTCATACGCGGCATCCGCATTGTCGTCGCGCATCGGCGCGCGCCAGAGCAGCGCCACGTCGATGCCGCCGCGCTCGCCGTCGAGCCCGTAGGCGTAGGGCAGGCTGAGCTCGCGCTGAGTGAGGGTGAGCGCGCTGCCCGGCTCGCCCGAGCGGTTCCAAGCCACGCCCGCCAGCACGAATGCATTCACCGCGACGATGAGGGCCACACCGCCCACCAGCAGGATCTTCTGCGCGCGCCTCATCGCCCTCCCTCCACCGACGTCACCGCCCGCAAGCGCTTCAGCACCAGGATGACCAGCAGCGCCACCAGCCCGAGCACGAGGAAGAACAGGAATTTCGGCATCACCGCCCACCACCAGTCGAACAGCTTGGTGTACAGAAAGATGACGAAGAACACGACCGCGGTATTCATCACCTCGGGCCAGCCGCGGCGCGCGCCGAGCCAGGTCAGCAGGCCGCCGGCAACGAAGCCGCCCAGCTGATAGAAGCCCTCGACCACATCCGCATCGAAGGGCAGATAGCTCGCGCGGCCCCAGTTCGACAGCACCAGCATGGGCAGGAAGAGCGCGAGCAGCGCGACCAGCCGCCAAGTCGCATCGAAGCCCGGATGACGCCGGTGATCGACGAAGAAAGGCACGCAGAACATCAGCAGCGCCGCCGGGAAGAAATGTTCCGGCCGCTCGCCAACGCTGAGCCAGTACATGCCGGTCCAGGTGCCGACGCGGGCGGCGATGAAGCCGGTGATGCAGACCAGTCCGGCCACCAGCAGCAGGCGCAGTTCGCAGGTGTAGGCGAGCAGCAGCGCGAAAGCCGCCCACGGCAGCAGTGCCCTGTCCGACGGCGTGATGTTGAAGCTGGAACCGAGCAGGCTCAGGTTCAGCACGAAGCAGGCGAAGGCGACCAGTGCGGCCAGCTTGGTGAAGTAGCCGGAGGCGTCGCGCCGGTGCAACCAGGCGGTGAGCACCAGTGTGCCGAGCGAAGCGCCGGCCAGCACGATCACCTGTACCGCTTCCGGAAACAGCGGCCAATACTGGCGGAACAGGAAGAACACGCTGGCCGCCAGCGCCAGCGCGCCGAGGAAGGAGGCGATGCGCAGGCCCAGCGTGAGCTGGCGCGCGCGCTGCGTGGTGTCAACATCGGGCCGTGCGGCGAAGCGGGCGAGCAGTGCGTCGTGATGCGCGCGGATCGCTGCCGCGTCGGCCGTCGCCATGCCGTCTGCGACCAGCCGCGCCTGTTCGCGGCGGAAAGCGTGGATGTCGTCGGCGCGCTGCTGCGCATCGGTGCGTGACAGGTTGTCGTCCATCGGATCGCTTCCGGATGTCATCGCCGCATGATGCCACGAGCGCAGCGCGCTGCCGATCGGGCACAATCGCACGATGGATCACGCCCCCGTACCGTTGCTGCGCGGCAGTCTGCGCGCGCTGAAAATCATCCTGCTCACCTTCACCGGCATCGGCCGCACACGGATGATCAACCGCACCACCGAGGGGCTGGGCCCGCAGCACTTCCTGCTCGGCGGGCTGTTCGCCGCCATCGCGGTGAATGTCGTGCTGATCGGCCTCGTGTTGTGGGCCACCGGCTGAAGCGCCGGGCGTAAAAGGCTCCGGCGGGCTACTCGCCCTCGTAACCGACCAGCACCACGTCGGCCCCGGCCTCGCGCAGCGGCACCAGCGCCTGATAGGCCGGTGAGTCGTGCCAGGCGCGCGCGCTGGCCGCATCGACGAAGCGCAGCAACACGGTATCGGTGCCCGGCCAGTCGCCGGCCAGCACCGCATTCACCCGGCCGCGCATCACCAGTTCGCCGCCGAAGGGTGCCAGCGTGACGCCGACGCGCGCGCGGTAATCCGCCCAGCGCGAGGCATCCAGCACCCGGATGTGGCCGATCACGTAGTAGCTCATGCGGCGGCCGCCACCAGTCGCCACAGCGTCGTCACTTCCTTCGCACGCGCTGCGTGCAGCGGATCGGTGGCGTCAGAAGCCTTCGGGTGACGCGGTCGGGCATCGAGCCGGCCGACCACCTTCAGCCCGGCCGCATCGATCAGCCCCGCCAGTTCGTCCGGCGCGCGCAGACCGAGGTGCTCGGCGAAATCAGACAGGATGAGCCAGCCCTCGCCGCCCGGCGCCAGATGCGCCGCCAGCCCGGCGAGGAAACCGCGCAACATGCGGCTGTCGGGGTCATAGACGGCGTATTCCAGCGGCGAACTGGGTCGCGCCGGCAGCCAGGGCGGATTGCACACGACCAGCGGCGCGCGCCCCGGCGGAAACAGATCGGCTTCGATCACCTCGACCTGCGCGCCGATGCCCAGCCGCGCAACGTTTTCGCGCGCGCAGGCCAGCGCACGCGCATCCTGATCGGTCGCCACCACGCGCGCGACGCCGCGCTTCGCCAGCACCGCCGACAGCACACCGGTACCGGTGCCGATGTCGAAAGCGGTCGAATCGCTCTTCAGCGCCGCCGGCAGCGGCGCCTTCGCCACCAGATCGACATACTCGCCGCGCACTGGCGAAAACACGCCGTAATGCGGGTGGATGTGCGCGCACAGCGCCGGAATGTTGACGCCATTGCGTCGCCACTCGTAGGCGCTGATCACGCCCAACAACTCGCGCAGCGAACAGACATAGGGCTCTGTCGCCTCGCCGTGCGCCTGCGTGCAGGCCTCGACCACGTCCGGCGCGCGGCGCAGCGGAATGACGTGACCCGCCTCGAACGGAATCAGCAGCATGCCCAGCGTGCGCGCCCGCTGCGACTGCGCCAGCCGGTGCTGGTTGAACGCATCGCGCAGCGTGGCCGCCGGTTTGCGCGGCTTGCGATCCACCCGCCGCGCCATCGCCTGCAGCAACTGCCGCGCGTTCTGGAAGTCGCCGCGCCACAGCAGCGCCGTGCCCTCGCTCGCCAGCCGGAAGGCCATGTCGGCCGTCAGCGTGTCGTCGGCGACGACCACCTTCTTCGGGGGGGCTACGCCCGCTTCGGATTGCCAGCGGGCACCGAGTTGAACATCGCCTTCATTCCATTGCAGAACTGCGTCGCTCACTGACCATTCCGTCCGCGCTGAAGCCGCTGTCGCGGCAAGAGCGCAGCACGCTACACCAATCCCGGGCGAGCAGCGAATGCAGCATCAGCGACGTCAACGCACCACCGCGCCGAGCAGCCCCAGCCCCGCCAGCATCATGGCCCAGCCTTCGGGCTCGGGCACCGCGGCGGTCAGCGTCAGGGTGACCGGTCCGGTGGCGTTGGCGATGTCGAGCACGAAGTCGGTCTGGCTGCCGTCGAGGAACCAGTCGCCGAGCGTGGCTTCGACGTATTCCGGGCCGCTGAAGGTGATGCGTGCGCTGTCGTGGCTGCCGGTGACGGTGGCGACCGAGCCGAAGGTGCCGCCGGCGCTGCCGAGGGTGTTGAACAGGCCGCCGGATATCGTCAGCGTCAGGCTTTCGAAGCCCAGACCGAGGTAATTGCGGACGATGGCGTTGAAGTTGAGCATCGGCAGGTCACTGTCGTCGCGCGTCAGCGTGAACGTCACCGGCAGCGTGTTGATCAGGCCGAAGTCGATGGACAGCATGTCCGGCGTGCTGAAGCTGGTGTCCACGATGTTGCCGTTGGCAGCGACGACGTCGAGCGTGTAAGCGTGGGCGGCAGGGGCGAGTGCGAAGGCGCACAGCGCGGCGACGAAGGTGTAGCGGATGTTCATGTGATGGCTCCGGAATCGTTGTTCAACCTGAAAACCTCAGTTGATCGGCGTCGTGGGTGCGGTTGGCGGGGTGTACGGCAAGGCGCGAGGACGCGGCAGGATGGCTCCCAGCAAGGACGAGCAACGCGGCCGGGCGCACCGCCGGCCGTGCACGCGACGTCGAAGCGGTCTCACCCGGAGGGTGAGCAACGCAAACTGACAAATCTCCTTGATGGGCAGAGCTCTCGACTTCATGACAAGCGGTCAACTGAGGTTTTTAGGTTCAGAGATTGCCCTTGGCCCACGGCCCAGTGATGGCCACGGTGATGCCCGGCGTCTGCATGTTCACGAACAGCACGCGGCCGGTCGGGTCGAAGCAGGCGCCGCAGAATTCGTAGTTGCGATAGTCGGCCGCGGCCACGGTCTTGCCGGCGGCGGCGATCTGGTCGGCGGCGAGGTTCACGTTGTTCTTGCAGAAGATGTAGGCCTCGCCGGCCGGGTTCAGGCCGAGCAGGCGGTTGCCGCTGCCGTAGGCGTCGGTGGTGCCGCCGCCGTCTTCGCACAGCAGCACGCCGCCGCGCGGGCTGACGGTGACGTTGTCCGGGTTGTTGCCGGCGGTCTGGTTGCCGCTGACGAAGATGGCGCGCAGGCGCATGGTGGCCAGCGTCAGTTCCCACACCGCACCTTCGCCCTGGCCGACGCGCGCGCGGCTGTCGGTGCCGGCGGCGGTATCGACGATGAACATCTTGCCGGCGGAATACCAGATGCCTTCGCCGCGGCTCATGCGGGCGCCGCCCTGGCTGATGGCCTGATGGGTGGGGCCGGACATGAAGGCGAGGCTGACGCCGCCGGGCTGGCCGGCCACGACCACCGGGTCGGCGTCGGGGTTGGCGATGTCCACCCACTCCAGTTCGTATTCGTCGCCGATGTCGGGGTTCAGCAGGCCCTGGTCGTTGGCCTGGGCCAGCGTGGCGGGCGCGGCCTTGCGCACGATGGTCTTGATGCGCGCCGCCTGCAGCTTGCCGCCGTTGTGCAGGCTGCCCAGTTCGCCCGAGGTGTCGGCCGGCACGTAGCGGAAGAAGGCCGACACGTTGCGGTTGTCTTCGGTTTCGTAGACGTAGCCGGTGGTCGGGTCAACCGCCACTGCTTCGTGCACGAAACGGCCCATGCCGATGATGGGGTCGGCGATCGAGTCACCGGCGTCGGCGTTGACTTCGAACACATAGCCGTGCTTCTTTCCGCCGATGCCGGAGAAGTCGTAGATGGTTTCTTCGCAGGTGAGCCAGGTGCCCCAGGGCGTCGGGCCGCCGGCGCAGTTGCCCAGCGTGCCGCCGATCGAACCGGTGGCGCCGGCCCAAGCCGCGTCGCGGAACAGCAGGTTGGTGGTGCCGCCGGCCGGATAGCCGACGAAGGGCGCCGGCGCGGCGGCCGACGGGTCGCTCACGATGCCGCCGGCACCGATGCGGATGGGCAGGCTGCCGTAATACACGGTGATGATGCCGTTCACCGGCTGGGTGGCGTAGCTGCGCGGCGCCTGGATGGCTTCGGCCGGCGTGGCGACCAGACCGCGCTCGTGGTTGCGCACCAGCACCAGTTCGGTGCTGCGGCCGGCGCGGCGCGAGGTAACCACGGCCATGCCGTCGTGATTGCCGGGCGTCGGGTTGCCGTCGCTCATGCTGTCACCGGTCCAGCCGAAGCTGCGGTAGCTGAAGCCCGGCGGCAGTTGCAGCAGTGGCAGGCCGGTGCTTGCGTCTTTGACCGGCGCCAGCGCGCCGTAGGGCGACAGAGCCGACACCGTCTGCTTGCCGGTGGCGGCCAGCGCGTTCTGCGCATACAGCGCGCCCATCAGGCCGGTGAATCGGGTGGCAGCCAGCGCGCCGGAGCCCTGGAGCAGGCGGCGACGGCTGGGTGAGGTACAGGACGAGGACATTCGAGACTCCGGGCGCGGTAGCGAGATTCTCATCATCGGTGCGGCGGGTGTCAACTGCATGACGGCGTCGGTGCCGCAACGTGGTCCGAACGGGCCATCGGTCGCGGCGGGCGGCGAAAGGTCGGGGCATCGACGATGCACTGCACAGCGACGGCGCCAGAATGCGCACCGGACACCCCACGAAGACAAAATTCATGAGCGCGAACCTCACCCCCGGCCCGTTCGGCAAGTCCCTCACCGACATGCTCGCCAGCCCCGCCCTCACCGTGCTGCGCATGGCGGCGCTGGCGGCGAGCCAGGACGACGGGCTCGACGAAGACACGCTGGACCTGATGTACGAACAGGTGGCCGCCGGCGCGCTGGCCGATCTCGCGCCCGAGATCATCTGGCGCGAACTGGCGCGCGGCCTGTCGGCGCGGGCGCCGTCGCGCATGCTGCGTGCGCTGCGCGAGTGCGACGCACTGGCCGTGCTGCTGCCCGAGGTCGATGCGCTGTTCGGCGTGCCGCAGATTGCGGACGACCCGGACCAGGTCGATATCGGCGAGCACCTGCTGCGCACCGTCGATGAAGCGGCGCGCCGCGATGCGCCGTTCGCGGTGCGTTACGCGGCGCTGGTGTTCAACGTCGGCAAGTCGGATTCACCGCGCGAACACCTGCCGGTGCATTACCGGCACATCGAACGCGGAGTGCCGCGCATCGAGGCGATCAACGCGCGCTTCGGCGTGCCTGACGACTGCGTCGATCTGGCCTTGCTGGCCAACGCCGAATGCGAGCGCGTGCACCGTGCGGCCGAAATGCGCGCCGGTTCGATCACGGCGATGCTGGAGCGGGTGGATGCCTTCGGTCAGCCTGAACGCTTTGACCGCCTGATGACGCTATGCACCTGCGATTTCCGCGCCTACCCGGGACGCGCCTCTCGCCCCTACCCCAAGGCTGCGATGCTGCGCACCGCGCTGTCCGCCTGCCGGGGCGTCAACGAAGCGGCGATTGCCGCCGACGCCCTGCTCGAAGCGCGCGCGCAGGCGGTGGCTGCCGCGCTGCAATCACGGCGCTGGGAGGCGTAGGCAGAGGCCCCGCCTGCGCTGCAGCGCCGAATCGACGCCGCCATCGCGAGCAAGCTCGCTCCCACAAAAGCGCGCCTGGCTTGACCAGCCCGCACGTGTCTCGTGGGAGCGGCCTCTGGCCGCGATACGGCCTTGGCAAGCGACCGGCGTCAATATCGGCCGCGATCGCGAGCAAGCTCGCTCCCGCGAGGTGTCGGGGCCGGGGGCGTTGAGTCAGTGCACCGACTGCTCTCCGCTGCCGCAGCACTTCTTGAATTTCTTCCCGCTGCCGCAGGGGCAAGGGTCGTTGCGCCCCACCTTCGGCTCGGCGCGAAAGCAGGATTCGACGGAGGCGCCGACGTACGCGGAATCGTCCTCACCCAACCCTTCCGGGTCAGCCCTCCTCAGGTCGAACCAGATTTCGTGGATCGCGACCAGCACCGGCGGCACGAGCTTGCCCCAGAGCATGGCTTCGCCGTCGCGCAGCGTCGCGCGCCCCTCGTCTGTTCCAGGGCGCGTAAGAGGTGCGGCAAGGTCGGGGTACTCGTCCCACATTTCGGCCCACTTGTCGGGGCTCAAGCGGGTACCCACCAGGAAGCCTTCGCACCATTCGATGACGGCCTGTTCGCCCCGCCGCGTGAATATGGGCTCGAAGGCATCGGCGCGCTTCAGGAAGATGTCTTCGATGCGGTCGAAGAGGCGCATCACCAGCGCGATGACGCGCTCGGCATGGTCTTCGTCGTCGAAGTCCGGCGCCACCCGCGCGTCGCGCCAGTCCCACACCCGGGCCAGCCACTCCTTCGGCATGACCTGGCGCGGGCCGACGACGACGGCGGTCAGAAAGCCCTCCAGCATCGGCACGCTCATCGCCGTGGCTTGAAGCTGTGGCGAGGCCAGAAACCGACCGAGTTCTTCGAGCTCGGCGGGCGACAGCCGCCTGATCGGCGCGTTCATGGCACTCAGCTGCGGTAGTCCGCGTTGATCTTCACGTAGTCGTAGCTGAAGTCGCAGGTCCAGCAAGTGGCGCGGGCGTCGCCGCGGCCCAGCGCCACGCGTATCGTGATCTCGGCCGGCGCCATCGCGGCCGCGCCCTGCTCTTCCTTGTAGTCCGGATTGCGGCCGCCGTCCTTCGACACCAGGAAGTCACCGATCCACAGACTCACTTTCGAGGTGTCCAGATCGGCCAGCGACGGGTGCGTCTGCGCGGCGTTGCCGACCGCGGCCAGGATGCGGCCGAGGTTGGGGTCGGAGGCGAAGAAAGCGGTCTTGACCAGCGGCGAGTGGGCGATCGCGTAGCCGACCGCCTTGCACTCGGGCACGTCGCGGCCGCCTTCGATTTCGATGGTGATGAACTTGGTCGCGCCTTCGCCGTCGCGCACGATGGCCTGCGCCAGTTCGGCCGCCAGCGAGGTGACCGCGTCGGCCAGCGCACGGCCGTCGGCGCTGTCGAGCGAGGTGATTTCGGCATTGCCGGCCGTGCCGGAGGCAATGAGCATGAAGGAGTCGTTGGTCGAAGTGTCGCCATCGACGGTGACGCAGTTGAACGAGCGGTCGGCGGCGTGTTTCACCATGTCTTCCAGTGCGGCCTGCGACACCGCCGCGTCGGTGGCGATGAAGCCGAGCATGGTGGCCATGTTCGGCTTGATCATGCCGGCGCCCTTGCTGATGCCGGTAATGGTGATCCGGCGGCCGTCGATCGTGAGCGTGCGCGAGCCGGCCTTGGCGATGGTGTCGGTGGTCATGATGGCGTGCGCCGCCTCGTACCAGTTGGCCTCGTCGAGATCGTCCATGCAGGCCGGGATGCCGCGCTCGATGCGGTCCACCGGCAGCGGCTCCATGATCACGCCGGTCGAGAAGGGCAGCACCTGTTCCGGCGCCAGTTCGAGCGCGCGGGCCACCGCCACGCAGGTGGCGTGCGCGGCGACCAGACCCGGTTCGCCGGTGCCGGCATTGGCGATGCCGGTGTTGATGACCAGCGCGCGGATGTCGCTGCGCGACAGGTGGTCACGGCACACCTGCACCGGTGCGGCACAGAAGCGGTTCACCGTGAACACGCCGGCCACGCGCGCGCCGGGCAGCAGCGAAATCAGGCACAGGTCGCGGCGGTTGGCCTTGCGGATGCCGGCCTGGGCGATGCCCAGACGGACGCCGGCGACCGGCAGGATGGATTCGGCGGGGGGCGTCTGGTAGTTCACGGGCATGGCGGGCTCGGTTCGCGGGAGGTAAAGCGCGGAGTTTACATGCAGGCCGCAGCCGTTGCCGGGCCGTGCACGGGGTCCGCGGCGTAACAGGAAGAAACGCATTCCGTCACACGGCCGTCATCTGCCGCTTGCGCGGGCAGCTGCGGCAAGGCCGCGCAGGCACCCCCACCTCGACACGCACGCCCCGGCCGGGCGCGGATCTGCCGGCAGCATGCGCCGAACGGCTCACCCACCCTTCATGGCATTGAAAAGACCGCTCCCTAAGGTCGGCGCGTTCCCGGCACTCCGCCGGCATGAAACCTGTGGGAGACACGACATGAACGCACGCACGCAACTCACCCTGGTGCTGGCGGTGGCAGCCGCCTTTGCCGCCACCTCGGCCAACGCCGCACAGAACACGCTGTCCGGCTGGGCCGTGATGCCGGCCAACACCTTCGCCGACGGCCCGACCTCGGGTCAGTTCGCTGGCGCCGGTGCCGGTGGCAACCCGCTGCCGCTGATCGACATGCAGCCGGTGCAGGGCTTCTCGGGCGTGCTGGCCGGCGCCAACGGCAGCTTCCGCGTCATCACCGACAACGGCTTCGGCGCGCAGGGCAATTCGGCCGACACGCTGCTGCGCAGCTATGCGGTGAATGTCGATTTCCGCACCGCGCTGGGCGGCAGCGGCAC
Source organism: Methyloversatilis sp. (assembly GCF_965284615.1). Classification (GTDB taxonomy): domain Bacteria; phylum Pseudomonadota; class Gammaproteobacteria; order Burkholderiales; family Rhodocyclaceae; genus Methyloversatilis. The sequence goes on along the minus strand of NZ_OZ260098.1, from coordinate 1,049,194 downwards.
CGTGTCCGCCGCCAACTGGAATACCGGCGCTTCGCTGCCCGCCTTCAACGCCGCCAGCCGCATCACGCTGAGCGACCCGAAGAACCTGCTGAGCATCAAGGTCCAGGCCGACTACACGCACTACTACAACAACGCCGCCAACCCGCTGGTCGATCCGTCGATCAAGTCCGGCCGCCTGCTCACCGGTGCCGACCTCGACGTCGAGTCGGTGCGCCAGGACAAGAACGGCAATCTGTGGTTCGGCGATGAATTCGGTCCCTACCTGGTCAAGACCGACGCCACCGGCGTGGTCCAGCGCCGCGAAATCGCGCTGCCCGGCGTGTTCGCGCCGCAGCACGAGGCGGTGCTGAACGGTTCGGTCACCAGCAACCTCGGCGGCTCGGGCGGCTTCGAGGGCATGGCCATCAACGCCAGCGGCGACAAGCTCTACACGCTGCTCGAAAAGACCGTGGCCGGCGATCCGGCGAAGAGCCTGCGCATCAACGAATTCAGCATCGACAGCGAAAGCTATACCGGCCTCGACTACCTGTACCAGCTCGAAGCCGAAGGCACCGCCATCGGCGACATGACGGCGATCGACGACCACCGCTTCCTGGTGATCGAGCGCAACGGCGGCACCGCCACCAGCGGCACGCCGTTCAAGAAGATCTTCATCGCCGACACCACCGGTGTCGCCGACGGCGGCTTCGTCACCAAGACCGAACTGGTCAACCTGATGAACATCGCCGACCCGGACGACCTGAACGGCGACGGCCTCACCGGCTTCACCTTCCCCTACGTGACCATCGAGGACGTGCTCATCCTCGACGCCAACACGCTGCTGGTGATCAACGACAACAACTACCCCGGCACCGGCGGTCGCGACTTCGGTTCCGACCACACCGAGTTCCTGAAGATCAGCCTGGCCAACCCGGTGCCGGAGCCCGAGACCTACGCGCTGATGCTGGCTGGCCTGGGCCTGATCGGCTTCGCCGCAAAGCGCCGCCGCTGATCCTTCGCGCCGGCCCCGCAGCAGCGGGGCCGGTTCGTCACGCCTGCCGGAATCCATCATGAAGAAACTGCTTCTGGCCACCGCTGTGGCCCTCTCGTTCGGCGCCGCGCACGCGGCCGACTTCTCGCTGCGCGTGATCGGCGCGACCTCGCTGCCCACCGGCACGCTGTTCCAGGGTGTCGAATTTGGCGGCATCTCCGGCCTCGATCGCGCCGCCGACGGCACGTACTGGGCGATCGCCGATGACCGCGGTGGCGAGCGCGGTACGCCGCGCTTCTACAACCTGTCGCTGGACTACGACGCCGCCGGCTTCAACGGCGTAACCCTCAACAGTCAGACCTATATGCAGCGCCCGGACGGCACGACCTTCCCGTCGAACGCCCGCACGGTGGACCCGGAAGGCCTCCGTGTCGCACCGAACGGCAATCTGTACTGGTCCTCCGAAGGCAACTGGAACGCGAACGCCGCCAGCCGTTACCAGCCCTTCGTCCGCGAGATGACGACCTCGGGCGTGTTCGTGCGCGAATTCGCCACGCCCGCCCTGTACAACTACGTCAACAACGCCAGCACCGGCGGGCGCAACAACAAGCTGTTCGAAGCGCTGACGGTGACGCCGAACGGCACGATCTACACCGCCAACGAAGACGCGCTGGTGCAGGACGGCCCGCTCACGTCGATCAGCAACGGCAGCGTGGTGCGCCTGACCGCGCTCGACCCGGTGAGCGGCGCGGCCGGTGCGCAATATGCCTACGAACTGCCGCCGATTCCGGTCAACGCGGTGCCGGGTGCGCCCTTCGGCCCGGACAACGGTCTGCCCGAACTGCTGGCAATTTCCGACACGCAGTTCATCGCGATCGAGCGCGCCTTCGCCTTTGGCGTCGGCAACACCATCCGCCTGACGCTGGCCGAAATCACCGCCGACACCACCGACGTGAGCAGCTTCGCCAGCCTCATCGGCGCCGACTACACGCCGATGCGCCGCACGCTGCTGCTGGAAATGCCGATCACCTTTGACGGCATCACGCTGGACAACATCGAAGGCGTGAGCTGGGGCAAGACGCTGGCCAACGGCAACCGCACGCTGGTGCTGGTCGCCGACAACAACTTCAGCGCCACGCAGAGCACGCAGTTCATCGCACTTGAAATCGCACCGGTACCTGAACCGGAACAGCACGCGCTGCTGCTGGCCGGCCTTGGTGTGCTGTCGCTGGCCCGTCGCCACGCGCGGCGCTGACCCCCTCACCTTCTGGAGCACATCACCATGCGCATCAAACTTCTCGCACTGGCCATCGCTGGCGCACTGAGTCAGGCGGCATTCGCCTGCGTCCCGGGCAGCTACAGCGGCAACGTGGTCTTCGGCAGCACCGACAGCGGCGTGCCGGACCGCGTGCTCGACGCGAGCTGCACCACCGTCAACAGCCAGATCCGCGACGAGGACCCGTGGGGCAATCAGGCCGCCTTCATCGCCCACGTATCGTCGGTGACGCTGGCGCAGCAGAAGGCCGGCAAGATCAGTGCGGTCGAACGCGCCCGCCTGCTGATCGCTGCACGCAACTCGCAGATCGGCACCACGCTGAAGGTGAAGCTGATCGCCTTCAACGATTTCCACGGCTACATCAAGCCGTTCGAAGGTTCGGGCAGTAACCCGGGCGTCACCCGCTTCTCGACCCGCATCAAGGAACTGAAGGCGCAGAACCCGCTGCACGCCGTGGTGTCGGCCGGCGACATGATCGGTGCGAGCCCGCTGACCTCGGCACTGTTCAAGGACGAGCCGACGATCGAGGCGATGAACCGCATCGGCATCGACTTCAATGCGGTCGGCAACCACGAGTTCGACGAAGGCAAGGACGAACTGCTGCGCATGCAGCACGGCGGCAATCACCCGACCGATGTCTACTCCGGCCTCGGCATGAACGAGGATCTGAAGGGCGGCGAATTCGCCGGCGCGAAGTTCCGCTTCCTCGCCGCCAACGTGCATGACACCGCCACCGGCAGCACCGTGTTCCCCGGCTACGGCGTGAAGGACTTCCTCGGCAACAAGGTGGCCTTCATCGGCATGACGCTGGAGGGCACGCCGAGCATCGTGTCGCCGTCCGGCGTGGCCGGCCTGCAGTTCAACGACGAGGCAGACACCGTCAATGCGCTGATCCCGAAGCTGAAGGCGCAGGGCATCGAGTCCATCGTCGTGCTGATCCACGAAGGCGGCTTTGCGTCCGGCGGCATCAATGACTGCACCGGCGCGTCCGGCCCCATCGTCGGCATCGTCAACCGGCTCGATCCCGAGGTCGATCTGGTGGTGTCCGGTCACACCCATGCCGCATACAACTGCCTGATCAACAACGCTGCCGGCCAGCCGGTGCACGTCACGTCGGCCGGTCAGTACGCGCGCAACCTGAGCGACATCGACCTCACCATCGATACCCGCACGCGTGACGTGATCGCGGTGGCCGCCAACAACCTCGTCACCGGCACCACGACCGAGGAAGACGCGGCGCTGACCGATCTGGTGGCGCACTACGACGCGCTGTCCGCCGTGCCCAAGGCACGCGTCATCGGCACGATCACGGCGGCGATCAGCCGCTCGCAGAACACGGCAGGCGAATCGGCACTGGGCGACGTGATCGCCGACGCCCAGCTCGACGCGACCGACGACGCCGGCACCGGCGAAGCCGTGGTGACCTTCATGAATCCGGGCGGCATCCGTGCCGATCTGCCGTTCAATGCGCCGGACGGCAAGGTGACCTACGGCGACGCCTTCACCGTGCAGCCCTTTGGCAATTCGCTGGTCACCATGACGCTGACCGGCGCCCAGATCCGCACGCTGCTGGAAACCCAGTTCAACGGCTGCAACGGCCAGACCGCGACCCGCATCCTGCAGGTGTCGCGCGGCTTCCACTACGCCTACACCGCCGGCAACGCCTGCAACGCGCGCGTCACGTCGATGACGCTGGATGGCGTGGCGGTCGATCCATCGGCCAGTTACCGGGTGACGGTGAACAGCTTCCTCGCCGACGGCGGCGACGGCTTCGCCGTACTGAAGGATGGCACGCAGCGCCTCGGCGGTGCGGTCGATACCGACGCCTTCGAAGCCTATCTGCAGGCCAACCCGACCGGCGTCGCGCCGGGCCCGCAGAACCGCATCACCAGGAACGACTGACCCCCTTATTCGATTCCGGAGAACAGAGAATGAACCTGATCAAGACCACGCTGGCGCTCGCGCTGGCATCGCTGGGCATGAACGCTCAGGCGGCCCACTTCAGCCTGATCTCGGGCAGCGTCAGCGGCTCGACCAACACCAATATCAACGAGCTTGCCGCATCGTGGAGCTTCGGCGGCACCTTGGATGACTTATCGGGAAGCGGCTATCTGCTCGGCGTCGGCGGTGGTGAGAGCTCCGCCGGCAGCGTGTCCCACGTGTGGAGTCAGTCTCTTCTGCTTGACGCCGCGTCTGACCCGTCGAACGTACTCATTCAGGGCAGCCGCAGCATGTCGCTCGATACGACCCAGCCCGTCCAGGTGAACTCGGGCAGCGACACGATCTACTCCCAGATGCTGGCCGCGGTGCGCATCCAGGGTGACGGAGCAGCAGACGGAAGCGCAGTACGAGTTTCGTTCTCAGGCACCATCGACAACATCTTCTCGTCCGCCCTATCCACCATCTCGACGCCGTCTTTCCTGTCGCTCATCGTGCGCGGCGATGGCAACAGCACCATCGCCGAGTACCAAGTCGCAACCTTTGACAGCGGCATCTTCAGCTTCGCGTTCGACAGCTCGGTCGGCGCGGATCTGCGGCTCGATATCGGCTTCGGGTCTAACGCTAGCATCGGAATGAGCATGGCCCCGGTCGGACCAGGAAATCTGATCGAATCGACAACGCTGGTCAGCGGGTCGCTGACGGTCACGCCAGTGCCCGAACCGGAACAGTGCGCGCTGCTGCTGGCCGGTCTCGGCTTGATCGGCGCAGCCGCCCGCCGCCGTCGCGGCTGAGCCGCGCGCGCCGCGTCCGCGCCTCAGCCGCGGCGCGGCGTGGCAGCGGCGTCGAGTGCCAGGCTGGCCAGTTGCGCCAGATGCAGCAGCGCGTCCTGGGTGCCGGCCGGAAACGGCGGCCGTGACGGTGCGCGATCGATGTAGAGCACACCGACCACCTGGTTCTGCGCGTGCAGCGGCACCAGTATCTGGTGCCGCTCGCCCAGCGCAGCGCGCAGGCGAGCCACCGAGGGCAGCCCGGGTGCGGGCACGTGGTCGGCATCGATATCGATGACGCGGCCGTGGTCGACCAGTTCGGTCAGCGCGTCGCGCGGCGCACCGGCGAGCAGGAAAGTGAAATGGCGCATCAGCTGCTGCGCGCCGTGACCTTCGGTCGCGCGCGCAGCCAGTTGCGCGCGATTCGGTGCCACCAGCGCGAGCACCGCGCGGTCGGCACCCAGCGCGCGACCTGCGCCTTCGAGCGCCAGATCGAGCACCGCGGTGCTGGCCGAACGGGCCGCCATCAGTGCGGTCATGCGGCGCGCGACATCCAGTTGCAGCAGCGGATCCGCCTCGGCGCCGTCGCCAACCTCCGCCGGCGCAGCACCGGATGCCGCTGTCGGCTGCGGAATGCGCGCTGCCGCGTCCTCGCAACCGTAGAAGCCGGCGATGCGGGCCGCCTCGCGCGCGTGCGCGGCGACCACTGGTGCGACGGTGGCGATGTCCTGCCGCAGCACCCTGGCGTAATCGCGCATCGCCCCGCGTGCGCGTTCGCAGTCCCAGCCGCCCTCGGCCGCCACGGCGAGCCGGTAGCCGGCGACCACCAGCGCCTCGCGGCTGTCCAGCCGCACGCCGTCGGCACAGGCGTTCACGACCAGGCCGGGCAGCGCCCATTCGCGCGCCAGTTGCTGCGTCAGCGTGCGCAGGCGAAAGCCCAGCACCTCCATCTCGACCTGTTCCGGCTGCGCCTTGCTCTGGCGCAGCGCCTTGTCGAGCTTCTGCCCCACTTCGCCGGAAAAGCACCAGAAGGCCATTTCGCCGATATGCGACAGCAGCGTCGCGATGAACACTTCCTCGGGCGACGCGTCGCCGCGCGCCGACGCGGCGTGCCGCGCATGCACCGCGGCGTGGAAACAGCGCGCCATTTCAGCCGCCACGCGTTCGCGCACGCCACCGGCGAGAAAGGCATCGATCAGCGCGACCGACACCGCGATATTGCGCACCGTGTCGAAGCCGAGCACGACGATGGCGCGCGAAATCGTGCTGACGCGCTGGCTTTCGCCACGGAAGAAAACGGAATTGGCCATCCGCAGCACGCGTGCGGTCATGCCGGCGTCGCGCAGGATGATGGTACCGAGCGCGGAAGTCGGACTCGCCTCGTCGCCCGCGACCTCGCCGATGGCGGCGAGCGTGGCGCTGAAGATGGGCATGTCCTGGCTGCGCAGGCGATCCACCCAGGCTTCGAGCGGATCGGATGCGGTGGCGGTGGGTGCGCTCATGGATGGGTGCGGGACACAAAAATTGACATCATGTCCCGCTAACGGCGCGCCACAGCGAATTCTTGAGGCAGAACCCGAGGCAGCGTGCGGGCGGCCGGCGCACCTGAGCAGGCGCCACCGGCCGTACCGGGCTTACTTGACCAGCAGCACCGGGCGGTTGGAGTGGTGCAGCACGCCACTGGCTACCGAGCCGAGGGCAAAGCTGGCGAGCGCGCCGTGACCTCGACGGCCCATCACGATCATTTCGCAGTCGTGCTGTTCCGCGTAGCGGGCGATGGTTTCGGCCGGCGGGCCGACGTGCAGGTGCAGCACCGGCTCGATCTTCGCGTTGCGCAGGGTTTCCAGCGCCGAGCGCACGGCGTCCTGCCCTTCTTCGCGGTAGTAGTCGTTCAGCGCTTCACGGCTGACGTGGTGCTGCAGCAGACCACCCGGTACCGGGGCGTGCACGAACAGCAGGTGGATTTCGGGCTGATTGGTCAGCATGGCGGCAAGACGCAGCACTTCGGCCGTGGCGCGCACGCCATGATCGGAACCGTCTACGGCAAGGAGGATACGCATGGTGTTCTCGACACTTGTTATAGGAAGGTGTCTAAGTATGGCAGATGAGGCCGTTCCACAGCCCGTCGCCGAGCGTGGATGCCCGCGCCAGACCGACGATGCCGAAGCCGAGCACCAGCAGCCCGGCCACCCGCCGCAGCGCCGGATGTCGGGTCGCCGCACGCAGCCGGGTGAGCAGCATGCCGGCCAGCAGCAGGTTGGGCAGCGTGCCCAGACCGAAGGCCAGCATGATCAGTGCCCCGCTGCCGGGTGAACCCGACAGCAGCGCCAGTCCGAGCATGCTGTAGACGAGACCGCAGGGCAGGAAACCCCAGAGCAGACCGACGCCCAGCGCCTGCGCCGGCGTGCGCGCCGGCAGGAAGCGCCGGGCCAGCGGCTGGATGCGCGCCCACAGCGGCCGCCCCAGTGCCTCGACCGGCGCCAGCAGGCGCGTGTAACCAGCCAGATAGAAACCGAGCGCGATCATCATCAGGTTGGCGAGCACGTAGAGCGTCATCTGCACCGGCGCGGCGTCGCCGGCCAGCAGGCTGACGCCGCCGACACCACCGGCTACCGCACCAGCCAGCGAATAGCTGGCGATGCGCCCGCCGCTGTAGGCCGCGTGCATTGCCAGTGCGGGCAACTGGGCGCGCCAGCCGCGACGCGCGGGCTGCGGCACGCCAGCCGAGATCGCCGACACGATGCCGCCGCACATGCCGGCGCAGTGCACACCGCCGAGCAGGCCGACGACGAAAACAGCTGCCAATCCGAGGTTCATTGAAGGTCCGGTGGAAAACGCGCGCCGGTCGGTCGGACCGCCGGCTCACACCACCTTAGAGTAGCGCACCGTTTCGCTGTCGAGACGCAGATAGCGGTCGAACACCATGCAGACCGCGCGCACCAGCAGGCGCCCCCGCGGCGTGATGGCGATCCAGTCCGGCTCGATGGTCAGCAGACCGGCCGCTTCGAGCTCCGCCAGCTCGTCCAGCTCCGCCGAAAAGTACTTCTTGAAATCGATGGCGTACGCGCTTTCTATCGCTTCGATCGACAACTCGAAATGGCACATCAGCGCACCGATCACGGCGCTGCGCACGCTGTCGTCGGCGGTCATGTTCAGGCCGCGCATGACCGGCAGTTCGCCGTCGTCGATGGCCTGGGTCCAGCTTTCTATCGTCCGGTGGTTCTGCGCGAAGCTCGCGCCGACGCGGGAGATGGCCGACACGCCCAGACCGAGCAGGTCGCAGCCGGCGTGCGTCGAATAGCCCTGGAAGTTGCGCTGCAGGCGGCCGTGCCGCTGCGCCTGCGCCAGTTCGTCGTCCGGGCGGGCGAAATGGTCCATGCCCACATGCACATAGCCCGCCTCGTGCAGCCGGTCGATCGCCAGACGCAGCAATTGCGGCCGCACTTCCGGGCCAGGCAGCATGGCTTCGTCGATCCGCCGCTGCGGCATGAACTGCTTGGGCAGGTGGGCGTAGTGGTAGATCGCCACGCGGTCCGGCGCCAGCCGGATCAGTGTCGCCAACGTCGCGTCGAAACTGTCCAGCGTCTGGCCCGGCAGGCCGTAGATCAGATCCACGCCGGTCGATACGAAACCGTTCTCGCGCGCCGCCTTCAGCACGATCTCGGTTTCTTCGACGCTCTGGATGCGGTTGACCGCGCGCTGCACGACCGGATCGAAATCCTGCACGCCGACGCTGATGCGGTTGAAACCGAGCGAACCCAGGTGTGCAATGCGGGCCGCGGTGACGCCGCGCGGATCGAGCTCGATCGAGCACTGGGCGCTGTCGGACACACGGAAGTGCGTGCGCAGACCCTCGATCAGCCGCGTCATCTGTGCGTCGTTTAGGAAGGTGGGCGTACCGCCCCCGAGGTGCAACTGGGCGATCTCGCGGCTGCCCTTGACCAGCGACGCCTTCATCGCCATTTCACGCAGCAGCGTGTCGAGATAGGCGTCGGCACGCGCGTGATCCTTGGTGATGATCTTGTTGCAGGCGCAGTAGTAGCAAATCGTGTCGCAGAACGGGATATGGACGTAGATCGACAGCGGACCGGCGCTCGCCGTGCGCGCCGCAAGGCGTGCGGCATGGGCGCGCGCGTCGTGCGAGAAATTGAAGCGATCGGCGGTGGGGTATGAGGTGTAGCGCGGCCCCGGTACGTCGAAACGACGCATCAGCTGCGGGTCGAACACCAGTTCCTTTGCGACATTCATGATTTATTGGCACACTTTGCGGTATGTTCATCATGCAAGCACGGCCGTCACCGTGCATTGATCGCAATCAATGAACAGCGTATCGATACCGATCACCACGCAGGGGCTGCAAGTCGCCTGCTCTGCCTGCAACCTGCGCGAACTGTGCATGCCGGTCGGCCTGTCCGACGACGAGCTGGAACGCGTCAACACGCTGATCGGTGCCCGCCGCAAGGTACCGCGCGGCATGCCGCTCTATCTGTCGGGCGAATCCTTCCAGTCGCTGTACGCCATACGCACCGGTTTCTTCAAGACCGAAGTGATCTCGGAAGATGGCCGCGAACAGGTGACCGGCTTCCAGATGGCGGGCGAACTGATGGGGCTGGACGGCATCGGTTCCGGCCAGCACAACTGTGACGCGCGTGCGCTGGAGGACAGCGAGGTGTGCGTCATCCCGTTCAATCGTCTGTCCGAACTGTCGCGCGAGATCGACACGCTGCAGCACCACTTCCACAAGGTGATGAGCCGCGAAATCGTGCGCGACCAGGCGGTGATGATGCTGCTCGGCACCATGCGTGCCGAAGAGCGTCTGGCCGCCTTCCTGGTGAACCTGTCGCAGCGCTTCGCTTCGCGTGGCTATTCGGCGACCGAATTCAACCTGCGCATGACGCGCGAGGAAATCGGCTCCTATCTGGGTCTGAAGCTGGAAACGGTCAGCCGCGGCCTGTCACGGCTGCAGGACGAAGGTCTGCTGTCGGTCAGCAACAAGAACATCCGCATCCACAAGCTGGACGACCTGAAGCGGGCGATGAGTCCGCGCTGCTGAGCAGGCCGGCGACACGCCGAGGCATCATCGCGACCAGAGGTCGCTCCCACACAAAGCGCGCCCGACCTGTCGCCGAGCCCGGTGATTCCTGTGGGAGCGAGCTTGCTCGCGACAGCGGCCTGAATCGAAGCCCGCATCCCGCAGAAGCCGCATCGCGACCAGAGGTCGCTCCCACACAAGACACTCCGACCTGACGCAGCGACTACGGTGTCCGGACGCCCCGCGCAAACGCGTCCATCACCATATCCGCCGCATCGTCGCGCAGGCAGTCGATGCGCTGGTCGATCTGCATCGAACGCAGCCAGGTGATCTGCCGCTTCGCCAGCTGACGCGTCGCGTAGATGCCGGTGTCGCGCATGGTCAACGCATCGACTTCGCCTTCCAGGTAGTGCCACACCTGCCGGTAGCCGACGCAGCGCATCGACGGTATGCCGGCGTCCAGCCGGTACTTCGTGCGCAGCCTGCGCAGTTCGTTGACCAGGCCCTGTTCCAGCATCTGGTCGAAACGCTGTTCGATGCGCCGGTGCAGCCAGGCACGGTCCGACGGTTCGAGCGACAGCACGGTCATCGGCGGCAGCGGCGCGTCGTCCTCTCGTCGGGCGTAACTTTCGGCCAGCGGCCGGCCGGTCAGCGTGACGATTTCGAGTGCGCGCTGGATGCGCTGCGCGTCGGTCGGCTTAAGACGGGCGGCGGCGTCGGGATCGAGCCGGGCAAGTTCGGCGTGCAGTGCCGGCCAGCCCTGCTCCGCCGCGCGCGCGTCGATGTCGGCGCGCAGGCTCGCGTCGGCTTCCGGCAGATCGGACAGCCCCTCGCGCAGCGCCTTGATGTAGAGCATGGTGCCGCCGGCCAGCAGCGGGATGCGGCCGCGCGCGCGAACGTCATTGATAAGGCGACGCGCATCGGCCGCGAAACGCGCCGCGGAATACGCCTCTTCCGGCGACACGATGTCGATCAGGTGGTGCGGGCATAGCGCCTGTTCCTCGGCGGAGGGCTTGGCGGTGCCGATGTCCATGTCGCGGAACACCAGCGCCGAATCGACGCTGATCAGTTCGATCGGCAGCGCGCGCGCGATGCGGGCGACCGCCGCGGTCTTGCCGCTGGCGGTCGGGCCGAGCAGCACCAGTACGGGCGCACTCATCGGCCGCGCATGAACAGGCGGTCCAGTTCCGCCATGCTGAGCTGGACCCAGGTCGGCCGGCCGTGGTTGCACTGGTCGGCGCGTTCGCAGGCTTCCATGTCGCGCAGCAGCGCGTTCATTTCCGGCAGCGAAAGCAGCCGGTTGGCACGTACCGCGCCGTGGCAGGCCATGGTGGCCAGCAGTTCGTTGCGCCGGCGCTCCACCACCTGGCTGGCCGGCGCCTCGCGCAGTTCCTCCAGCAGTGCCCGCAGCAGCGCACCGGTGTCGGCACGCGCCAGCAGCGCCGGCACCGCGCGCACCATCAGTTCGTTCGGGCCGGCCTGACCGATGTCGAAGCCCAACCTCTCCAGCACGTCGGCGTACTCGAAGGCGGTCGCCACCTCGCGCGTGCTCATCGACAGTACGGCCGGAATCAGCAGCCGCTGCACCGCCGGCGCGCCTTCGAGCACCTTCTTCAGCTGTTCGTACAGGATGCGCTCGTGCGCGGCGTGCATGTCCACCAGCACCAGGCCGGCACTGTTCTGCGCAAGCACGTACACGCCCTGCAGCTGGGCCAGTGCAAAGCCGAGCGGCGGCGCGTCGTTCTGCTGCGCCGGCAGGTCGGGGCGCAGCACCGGCGCCGCTGACGCGGCGACCGGTGCGTCCTGGCGGACGAAGTCGAAGTAGCGCGCCAGCGGCTGTTCGACATTCATGCCCTGCTGCAGGGACGGCCATTGCGGGCGCTCCGGCAACGGCTCGAACGGCGACGACGGCGCGACGGCTGCGGCCACCTGTGTCAACGGCGCCAGCGCGCGCTCGACCGCATGGAAGACGAACTGATGCACACCACGCGAATCGCGGAAGCGCACTTCGGTCTTGGCCGGGTGCACGTTCACGTCAACTGCGCGCGGATCGAGTTCGATGAACACCACATAAGCCGGGTGCCGCGCGCCATGCAGCACGTCGGCGTAGGCCTCGCGCAGCGCGTGCGCGAGCAGGCGGTCGCGCACGAAGCGGCCATTGACGAAGCAATACTGTGCGTCGCGCCCGGAGCGCGAGAAGGCTGGCTGGGCCGCGTAGCCGCTGACGCGGATCTGGCCGGCGTCGGCCTCGACCGGGCGCGCGTGCTGCATGAATTCATCGCCAAGCAGCGCGCGCACGCGGCTCGCCATGTCGCCGGCCGGCAGGCGCTGCATCAGTCGGCCGTTGTGCATCAACTGGAAGGCGACCTGCGGCACCGATAGCGCGATGCGGCCGAACACGTCGTCACAGTGGCCGTACTCGGTCTGTTCGGTGCGCAGGAATTTCCGCCGCGCCGGGGTGTTGTAGTAAAGGTCGGCGACATCGACCACGGTGCCGGCGTCGAGCGCGGCCGGCTCCGGCGAACCGCCGTTGTCGATACGCCAGGCGTGCGCGCTGCCGGCTTCGCGGCTGGTGATGGTCACACGCGCAACGCTGGCGATCGACGCCAGCGCTTCGCCGCGAAAGCCCATGGTGGCCACTGCTTCCAGATCGTCGAGCGAGGCGATCTTCGACGTCGCGTGGCGGGCGAGCGCAAGGGGCAGGTCCTCCGGCGGCATTCCGCAGCCGTCGTCAGCCACCCGCAGCCGCTTGACGCCACCCGCTTCGAGCTGCACGCGGATATCGCGACTGCCGGCGTCCAGGCTGTTTTCCAGCAGTTCCTTCAGCACCGATGCCGGCCGTTCGACCACCTCGCCGGCGGCAATCTGGCTGATCAGCAGGTCGGGCAACAGGTGAATCGAGGGCATGGCGGTGCGCAGAAGGTGTTCGGTGCGCGATTTTACGGGCCGCAACATGCATCCGCTATCATCGCCGTTCGATTTCAGCCGGCAACACCATGGAACTGCTCACCATCTTCGTCAACATCATGCTGCACCTGGACAAGCATCTCGCCGCTCTGGTGCTCCAGTACGGCGCCTGGGTCTACGCCATCTTGTTCGTCATCGTGTTCTGCGAGACCGGTCTGGTGGTGACGCCCTTCCTGCCCGGCGACTCGCTGCTGTTCGTGGCCGGCGCAATCGCCGCGGCAGGCGGCATGCACATCGGACTGCTCATCGTGCTGCTGGTGATTGCCGCGGTGCTGGGCGACGCGGTGAACTACGCGGTCGGCGCCTGGTTCGGGCCCAAGGTGTTCCGCTGGGAGAATTCGCGCTTCTTCAACCGCTCGGCCTTCGACCGCACACACGCCTTCTACGAGACGCACGGCGGCAAGACGGTCATCATCGCGCGCTTCATGCCGCTGATCCGCACCTTCGCGCCCTTCGTGGCCGGCGTGGCGCGGATGAGCTACGCCCGCTTCGCGATGTTCAACGTGACCGGCGCATTGCTGTGGGTGGTGTCGCTGACGCTGGCCGGTTACTGGTTCGGCAACCTGCCCTGGGTGAAGCAGAACCTGACGCTGGTCATCCTGGCCATCATCGCGATATCACTTGCGCCAGTGGCAGTGGCCTGGGTGAAGTCGAAAGTGTCCGGCGCGTCGAATCAGGCAGCCTGATCCGCGGCCAGCAGGCCTCGAGCGCAATGCAGTAGCGCTCAGCGCCGGCCACGATGACGACGACGCCGGCACGTTGCACGTCGGCCAGCAGGTGTTCGGCCCGCACGCTGGCCATGCGCTGGTCGGTACGGCCGAAAACCGTGTCGGCGCCTTGGCCGAGGTGCAGATAGAGCAGCGCCGAATGTTCGCGCGCCTGCTGCAGCGACGGGCGCCACTGTTCCGAAGTGATCGGCTCGTCGTTGGCCGCTTCCAGTTCGACCCGCATCAGAGGCTGGTCGCGCAGCCGCGCCAGCGCCATCGCCAGCGCGTCGCACTGCACGTCCTGACCACCGCAGATCAGAACACCGCCGTGACCGGCGCGCGCCAGCGTGCGCAGCAGCCGGCCGAAACGGCGGCTGCCTGCCTTCACACCGGGTGCGCGCACCCTTTCCAGCGGTTCCATCTTCATGGCGGTTTCGGCTCTTTCGGGGCCCTTCGCGGGTGGCTTTCCGCAACTGCGGCGATCCGCCACGAATGGCCCGGGTTGTCGTACGCTGTCGGTCATGAACGCTATGACAGCCTGCAAGCCGATTGTGCGCGCCCTGTGTTGCGCCGCGATAGCCAACTTGGTCACGGGCTGTTCGGGCGCTGGTCAGAAACCCGCGCCAGTGGCCGATTCCATGCATCCTAAACAGATTGTTAAAAGTGACATCGACCGGGTGCTGGAAGCGCATCACAGGGAAATATTCGCCAGCCTGGAGCGTCTGGCCGACAAGTTGTACAAGCGCAATCCGCGCGAGTGGCGACGCGCCGGACTGGACAGCCGCGAAGCGGCGATGGCCCGGCTGTTCGCCGCGCAGCACGACTGGCGACTGCCGGAGTTCGACAACCGTCGCGGCATCGACGTGATGCGACTGGCCTTTGCGCCGGATTTCGCCGGCGACCGGGTGGCCGCGCTCATCATCGGCATGGGTGGCATGATCCAGACCGCGTGGGCCGACCGCAGCGAACTGTTCATCATGGACGAACTCGATCCGCAGGCGCTGTCGAACTGCGCGCGCAATATCGAAATCGCCGCCTGGAAGCTGGCGCAGTCGCGCGACGAACTTGGCGCCCCGCTCCTCCTGTCGAACGAGATCGGCGTCAACGGCATGCGCAATCTCAGTTTCGAGCGGGAGATGGGCAAGATGATCGGCTGGCTGGACATGAGTGCGCAGATCGTCGCCGACAAGAATCGCCGCGTCGTCACGCGCATCCTGCAGTCGCTGGCAACCGCCGTCTTCCTGCCGGTGAGGTAGTGCCGACAGCGGCTGGGCGATAATCCGGCCTTCACACCCGACCTTCGCCTCCGTCACCGAAATCGAATGAAATCCGTCGTCATCCTGATCTCCGGGCGCGGCAGCAATATGCGCTCCATCGTCGAAGCGGGCCTGGCCGCCAATGTGCGCGCCGTCATCAGCAATCGCCCGGACGCCGGTGGCCTCGCCTACGCACGTGAGCACGGCATCGCCACCGCGGTGGTCAACCATACGCAACACCCGGATCGCACCGCCTTCGACCGCGCACTGGCGCAGGAAATCGACCGCCACGCGCCGGACCTCGTGGTGCTGGCCGGCTTCATGCGCATCCTGACGCCCGGTTTCGTCGAGCACTACGCCGGTCGCATGATCAATATCCACCCCTCGCTGCTGCCGGCCTTCACCGGCCTGCACACGCACCGCCGCGCGATCGAGGCCGGTTGTCGCATCGCCGGCGTGACCGTGCATTTCGTGACCGGCGAACTGGACGGCGGCCCCATCATCGCCCAGACCGCAGTACCCGTGCTCGCCGGCGACGACGAGGCGACGCTGGCCGCGCGCGTGCTGGCGCAGGAACACCTGCTCTATCCGCGCGTGGTGCGCTGGTTCCTCGAAGACAGGCTGACGCTGCAGCACGGTCGCGCCGTGCTGCGCGACGAAGCGACGCCGGCCGCCGGCGCGCTGACCGCTCCGGGTGCGGATGACTGAGCCGCTGACCCGCTCGCGCCTGGCCCTCGCGCTGCTCGTTTCGCTGCTGCTGCACCTGTTGCTGGCAAGCGGGCTGAGCAGCTTCGATCACCGCGCCGGACCGGACGAGTCGCTGCTGATCCGCGCCGCCCTGGTGCCGGCACCGCTGCCGCCGCCACCGCCGGTGCCGGCGCCCTCACCCGAGCCCGCGCCGCCTCCGCCGAAGCCCGCGCCCAAGCCGCCCCGTGAGCCACGCGCGCCGGCGCCAGCACCATCCGAGACGCCGTCCGTCGGGCAGGCCGACGTCCCACCGCAGGTCGGCAACACTGAAGACGCGGAGTCCGACGGACCGCGAACGCCGGATGAACCCGAGCGCGATGAGAACGACGAGCCCGGGCGCGATACGGCCGTTGACGACACGCAGGAGGTGTCACCGCAACAGGCCCTGGTCGGCGAAGCCAGGCTGGAATTCGAGGTCTACCGCGGCGACAGCCTGCGCATCGGCGAAACCCGCTATCACTGGGTACATGACGGCACGCGCTACCGAATGGACACGGTGACCGAAACCACCGGCCTGGCCGGCCTGCTCAAACCGCTGCGCATCGAACAGTACAGCGAGGGCGACGTCGGCGCCGACGGTCTGCAGCCGCGTCGCTTCGTACAGGATTCGAAACAGGCCAAACCGCCGGACGAGCAGGTCGATTTCGACTGGACGGCCAGTCAGGTTATGCTGCGCAGCGGTTCGAAGACGACAACGCATGCGCTGACGCCGGGTTCGCAGGACATGGCGAGCCTGTGGCTGGAAATCATCTGGCGCGCGCAGCGGGGCGGCGAGTTCGACTTCAACGTCGCGACCGGCCGCCGCTACACGCCGCGCTGGTTCGTGCCGGACGACGCGCCGACCGGACTCGATACCGCGCTGGGGCGCCTGCTGGTCAAGCGCCTGCAGGTGCGCGCCCAGCCCGGAGACAACCAGATCGAGGTGTGGCTGGCGCCCGACCTGCGCTGGCTGCCGGTGCGCATCCGTTTCACCGACCGCAAGGGCGACGTGTACGACCAGCGCGTGCGCCGCATCGAGTACGAGAACCGCAGCCTCGTCGCCGCGCCGGCCACCGCCGCACCCGGCACGGCGCCACCGGCGTCCGACCAACGCCAGACCGATTCAGACATTCCCATATTCCTGCGATGAAACCGAACGAGAAACTGATAGACGCCACCGCCGACGTACTGACCCGGCTGCTGCGCTTCGAACACCCGGCCGACGGCGTGCTGTCCGCCTACTTCCGCGAGCAGCGCGCGCTGCAGTCGCGCGATCGCGCCTTCATCGCCGAACACGCCTATCTGGTGCTGCGCCGCCTGCGCTGGCTGCGCGCCATCGCCGGCGAACACGCGGGCGCGCGCAAGCTGCTGATCGCCGCGATGGCGCGCATCGAAGGCCTCGGCCTCAAGCAGCTCGCGCCGCTCGTGTCGCGCAACGAGGCGCAGTGGCTGGAAACGCTGGCACCGAGCAAGGCGGAAGAGCTGTCGCTGGGCGAGCGCACCGACCTGCCGGACTGGGTGATCGAGCGGCTGTCGGCACAGATGGACGAAGCGGCGCTGCTGTCGTTGGCGCGCGCGCTGAACCAGCAGGCACCGCTGGATCTGCGCATCAACCTGATGAAGTCCGACCGCGAGGCGGTGATGGCGACGCTGGCCAACAACGGCATCGTCGCCGAGCCCGGCCGCTGGTCGCCGTGGGCGCTGCGCCTGAACGAACGGCCGTCGCTGTCGAAGAACCCGCTGTACGAGAAGGGCATCATCGAGGTGCAGGACGAGGGCAGCCAGTTGCTGGCCCTGCTGCTGGCACCGAAGCGCGGCGAGATGGTGGTCGATTTCTGCGCCGGCGCTGGCGGCAAGACACTGGCCATCGGCGCCATGATGCGCTCGACCGGCCGCCTGTACGCCTTCGACGTGTCGGAGAAACGGCTGCTCAAGATGCGTCCGCGCGTGGCGCGCTCCGGGCTGTCCAACGTACACCCGGTGCTCATAGACAGCGAGTCCGACATCAAGGTGAAGCGGCTGGCCGGCAAGATCGATCGCGTGCTGGTCGATGCCCCCTGTTCCGGCCTCGGCACGCTGCGCCGCAACCCGGATCTGAAGTGGCGCCAGACGCCGCAGGCGGTCACCGAACTGATCGCCAAGCAGCGCGCCATCCTCGCCGGCGCGTCGCGACTGGTGAAGCCGGGCGGCCGACTGGTCTACGCGACCTGCAGCCTGCTCGACGAGGAGAACCGCGGCGTGGTCAACGACTTCCTGTCGTCCCACCACGATTTCGTCCGCGTGCCGGTGAACGCGCTGCTCGCCGCCGCCCGCATCGAACTCGACACCGGAATCGATCTCGAACTGCGGCCCGACGCACACGGCACCGATGGCTTCTACGCGGCGGTGCTGGAGCGCCGCGGCGCCGACGACAAGAAGGAGGACAAGAGTGAGGAGTGATCTGCGCGGCGCGCTGTTCGCCGCAACGATGCTGGCAGCGATGCCGCTCAGCGCCGGTCGCACGCTGCCGGCCGAAGGCAAGGTCGAGGTTGCGTTCGCCCCTTGGGACGACGTCGAACGGCTGGTAATGGACCAGATCGACGGCGCCCGTCAGGCGGTCTATGTGCAGGCCTACACGCTGACCAGCCGCAACATCGTCAAGACCCTGATCGCCGCCGCCGAGCGCGGCGTCAAGGTCGAGGTGGTGGCCGACCGCGACAAGGTACTGAAGGACGAGCGCAGCGCGCTGCCGCGCGCCGCCGGCAACGGCGTGAAGGTGTGGCTGGACGGCGACCACGCGGCCGCCCACAGCAAGGTGATGATCATCGACCCGGACGGCAAGGAACCGGTGGTGGTCACCGGCTCCTACAACTTCAGCTACTCGGCGAAGAGCGAGAACGCCGAGAACGTGATGGTGCTGAGCGGCCATCGCGCGCTGGCGCAGACCTATCTGGAGAACTGGAAACGCCATCGCGCGAAATCGATGAGTTTCGCCGACGCGGTGGTGCAGACCCAGGCGAAGGACGCGGCAGCTCAATGACGGAAATTTCGTTCGACGCGCTGATGCACATGCTGTCGCTGAACAGCACGCGCATCGAGCTTGCCGTGGTGGCGGTCTGTCTGGCGCTGGCCGGCCTCATCACTCGCCTGCTCATCCGGCGCCAGCGCCGGCAGGCGGGCGTTGAAACGCTCGGCGCCACCGCCCGCCTCGGGCTTGAAGGTCTGCAGCGCCTGCTGTTCCCGCTCGTGGGCATCGCCCTGCTGTCGATTGCCCGCCTCGTGGTCGAACTGCTGCAGCAACCGCCGGTGCTGATGCGCCTGGTCATCGCCATGCTGGTGGCGATGGGCGTCATCCGTCTGGTCGTCTACGGGCTGCGCCAGGTGTTCTCTCCGGCCGGCTGGCTCAGCACCTTCGAGCTGCTGATCGGCCTCACCATCTGGTCGGCCTGGGTGCTGCACGCACTCGACATCCTGCCGGAAGTGATCGAATGGCTGGACAGCCAGCAGGTCGCGCTCGGCAAGCAGAAGCTGTCGCTGTGGGCACTGATGCAGGGCGGCGCCTGGGTGCTGGTGACGCTGATCGCCGCCGTCTGGCTCTCCGGCTCGGTCGAACGCAAGCTGATGCGGGCGCCGCTGGACAGCAATCTGCGCATCGTGCTGGCGCGCCTGTCGAAGGTGGCGCTGATGTTTCTGGCGCTGATGATCACGCTGCCGCTGGTCGGTATCGACCTGACCGCGCTGTCGGTGTTCGGCGGCGCGCTCGGCGTCGGCCTCGGTTTCGGCCTGCAGAAGATCATGGCCAATTACGTGTCGGGCTTCATCATCCTGCTCGACCGCTCGATCCGCATCGGCGACCTCATTTCGGTCGGCACTGATCGTGGACAGGTGCAGCAGATCACCACCCGCTATACGGTGCTGCGTAGCCCGTCGGGCGTTCAGTCCATCGTGCCGAACGAAACACTGGTCAGTTCGGTCGTACAGAACGAGGGACTGTCGGACCGCGAGGTACGCGTGGCGATATCGGTCCAGGTCGGCTACGCCGACGACGTCGAGCGGGCGCTGGTCATCCTGGAAGAATGCGCCCGCGCGCACGAGCGCGTGCTGTCCGAACCGGTGCCGCGCGCTTTCCTGCATTCCTTCGGCGATTCCGGCATCAATCTGGAACTGGGCGTATGGATCACCGACCCGGAGAACGGCACGCTGGGTATCCGTTCGGCGGTCCAGCTCGAGATCCTTCGTCGATTCCGCGCCGAGGGGATTGAAATACCGTTCCCGCAGCGCGAGATAAGAATACTGGGGGATGCCGGCAATGTTGCATTGTGTGACGCAAAGGCTTGACGCTGCGCAAATTGACCGCTAGCCACTCTCGCGTAGAATCCGCATCTTCAAATCGTGTATCAAGGGAAATCCTGAATGTTGAATGGTCTTATCGACCTGCCCTGGTGGGGCTATATCGTCGTTGCGCTGGTGTTCACTCACATCACCATCGCGTCGGTGACGATTTTCCTGCACCGCCACCAGGCACACCGTGCGCTTGAGCTGCACGCCATTCCGAGCCACTTCTTCCGCTTCTGGCTGTGGCTGACGACCGGCATGGTCACCAAGGAATGGGCAGCCATCCACCGCAAGCACCACGCCAAGTGCGAGACGCCCGAAGATCCGCACAGCCCGCAGGTCCTCGGCATCAAGAAGGTGCTGTTCGAAGGTGCCGAGCTGTACCGCGCCGAAGCGAAGAACAAGGAAACCATGAGCCGCTACGGTCATGGCACGCCGGATGACTGGCTGGAGCGCAATCTGTACACCGGCCGTTCGGCGCTGGGCATCAAGCTGATGCTGGTGATCAACGTGCTGCTGTTCGGCCCGCTCGGCCTGACGATCTGGGCCGTGCAGATGGCCTGGATCCCGATCTGGGCGGCCGGCGTCGTCAATGGCCTGGGCCACTACATCGGCTACCGCAACTACGACTGCAACGACGCGGCGACCAATCTGGTGCCCTGGGGCATCATCATCGGCGGCGAGGAACTGCACAACAACCACCACTCGTTCGCGACCTCGGCCAAGCTGTCGTCGAAGTGGTACGAGTTCGACATCGGCTGGATGTACATCCGCATCCTCGAAATCCTCGGTCTGGCCAAGGCCAAGAAGACCATTCCGCAGCCGCGCTTCGAGGCGCGCAACGTGGTTGATACGCAGACGCTGGAAGCCATCATCACGCATCGCTACGACGTGATGACCCGCTACATGAAGTCGCTGCGCTCGATCTACGCCGAGGAAGTCGAAAAGCTGCGCGCGTCGAACGCCGCGCTGGCCGACGGCGAGCGCTACCAGCGCTTCAAGCGCTGGCTGAACCGTAGCGAGAACGCGCAGCCGACCAGCGACGACGCCGAAATGGCTTCGATGCTGTCGCACAGCAGCCGTCTGGAAACGGTACACACGATGCGCCAGGAGCTGACCGCACTGTGGGCCCGTTCCACCGCATCGAGCGAGCAGCTGCTGAAGCAGTTGCAGGACTGGTGCGCTCGCGCCGAAGCCAGCGGCATCAAGCAACTGCAGGACTTCTCGATGCGTCTCAAGTCTTACGCGATCTGATACGCATTCGCTGCACCCATGAAGCCGGAAGTGCGTCGCACTTCCGGCTTTTTACTTGGATCAAACCAAATGGGCGGCTTACCCTCAAAATAGTGTTCGGTTAGCCGATAGAATTTGCAGGAGCCATGCAGTGGAGCACGGCCGGACACCGTGGCGGTGCCGGCCAATAACAACGAGAAGGAGTCAAGGATGTTTCGCCACGTACTCGTACCGATCGATGGTTCGGATCTTTCCAAGGCCGCAGTCAAGCATGCCGTCTGCTTCGCCAAGGACGTGAAGGGTCGCGTCACTTTCCTGTACGTGATGAAGGACTATCACGTATCGGCGCTGCACAGCGAGCAGGACGAGGAGAACATCGACCCGATTGCACCGAACGACTTCACCGACGCGATGCGCACCCACGCCGACCGCATCCTGCAGTCGGCACGCGCCGAAGCGGAAGCCGATGGTGTCCAGGTCAACAGCATTGCCGTGACCCATGACGAGCCGCACAAGGCCATCATCGAGGTGGCGCTGAAGCGCAACGCCGACGTGATCTTCATGGCGTCGCACAGCCGCCGGGGTCTGGCCAACCTGCTGCTGGGCAGCGTGACGCAGAAGGTGCTGTCGAATTCGAAGATTCCGGTGCTGGTCTATCGCTGAGCGACGCGACCACGACCGGCGGAAAAGGACGGGGATGCCGGCGACGGCATCCCCGTTTTCATTTGCGGCCGACGCAGCGGTCGGCGCAGGCGGGCATCTTCTCGGCCATCCACGACGAAATGAGGCTGGACGCGCCAGCCACACACCAGAAGCCGAAGAAGCCGATGGTGTAGGTCGCCAGCGGCGAAAAGTGCACCGGCTCTCCGAGCAGATACAGCTCGCGCGGATTGATCAGACTGAAGAAGACGGTTTCCGCGACCGCGGCGACCAGAAAGGACGGCCAGGACACCAGTGCGAACAGGCGCCCGAAACGTCCAGGCACGCGCCGCGTCTCGACCTCCTCGATCTCGATTTCAGTGGCCACCGCTCGCCTCCACCGTCAGCGACTGCTGGACGCGCCAGGTGCGCGCCTCGTCCTCGATCACCAGCTTCCAGTGGGTCGGCTGCAGGGCACGCACGACACCGCCGAAATGCCCGTCTCGCCCATCGAACAGCAGTTCGCGGTCGAGTTCGCTGCGCGTGGGATGCGCCAGCAACACGCGCAGGCGCGCCGGCATCGTCGTCGCATCGGCCATGCGCAGAACCAGCTCGAAGCGGGTGTCGTCGGCGCCGGCCGGCGTCGCCGACACGGTCAGTTCGACCCCGAGCTCGGTCGCCTTGCGCTCGCGCTCTATCGTGCGATTGATCGTCAGGCCCTGCTTGTAGTAATCGTCGGCGACCAGTGCGGTATTGCCGGTCGCCGCCAGCCAGGTGGTGATCACGCCTGCAATGATGACGGTGACCGGCCCGGCCGCAAGTATCCACGGCCAGCGGTGGCGGTACCACGGCAATTGCATCGATGCGTCGTTGTTCATGCGGCTTACCTCGGCTGCAGGAAGGACGTCTTCTCATGCACGCGGACATCCGGTGCATCGACGGCCTGCAGGTTGAAATAGATTTCGTGGGAACCCGGCTGCAGGGCTTCGGCATCGACCTGCACCCGTGCGGCGATGTCGCGCGAGCCGGCCGCCTCGACCTCGATCTCGCGCAGATCGGCGATGGCGGCACCCGGCAGGCCTTCGACCTCGAGCACGTAGCGCCGTGCGATCTCCGAGGTGTTCATGATGCGCAGCCGATAGACGTTCTCGATCTTGCCGCCCTCGACCTCGCGCGCCAGTGTGGCGCGGTCGCGCAGCACGTTCATCTTGACCGGCGTACGGGTGAATAGTGCCCAGGCGAAACCCGTCACGATGAAAGCCAGAAGACTGGTGTAGAGGATGACGCGCGGACGCAGGATGTGCGCCATCACCTCGCGCCAGCCCTCGTGAGCCGGCTTCTTCGCCAGCAAGGTGCGTTCGGTGGTGTAGGCGATCAGGCCGCGCGGGCGACCGACCTTGTCCATCACCTGATCACAGGCGTCGATACAGAGCGCACAGCCGATGCACTCGTACTGCAGGCCGTTACGGATGTCGATGCCGGTCGGACAGACCTGCACGCACCAGTCGCAATCGACGCAGTCGCCGACCACCTGCCCCTCGCGTGCCTTCTTCTTGTTGCCGCGCGGCTCGCCGCGATTGGCGTCGTAGCTGACGATCAGGGTGTCGGGATCGAACATGACGCCCTGGAAGCGGGCATACGGGCACATATACTTGCACACCTGCTCGCGCATGTGACCCGCGAACACGTAGGTGAAGGCGGCGTAGAAAAACATCCAGAACGCCTCCCACGGACCGAGCGACCAGGCGGCGATCTCGGACGCGAGTTCGCGTATCGGCGTGAAGTAACCGACGAAGGTGAAACCGGTCCACAGGGCCAGCGCTCCCCAGGCACCGAACTTCGCGGCACGCAGACCGAGCTTGCGCGCGCTCATCGGCGCTGCGTCGAGCTTCATGCGCGCCGAGCGGTCGCCTTCGATGTGCCGCTCTATCCACATGAAGATTTCGGTGTACACCGACTGCGGACAGGCGTAGCCACACCACACGCGCCCGGCCACCGCGGTGACCAGGAACAGTCCGAGCGCGCTGATGATCAGCAGCAGCGCGAGGAAAAGCACGTCCTGCGGCCACAGGACGAGCCCGAAGATGTAGAACTTGCGCTCGACCAGATGGAAGAGCACGGCCTGTCTGTCATTCCAGGGCAGCCAGGCCAGGCCGTAGAACACCAACTGCGTGATCCACACCATGGCCCAGCGCACAGTGTTGAAGCGCCCCTTGATGCTGCGCGGCTGGATCTTCTTGCGCGCCGCGTACAGATCTCCCTCGTCCGACGACACATCGGTGATCGGAATCACCCGTGCCGCCCGCTTTGCTTCGGTACCAGACGTACTGTCGCCGGGTGAGGGATTGGACGCCATTTACTTCGCTCCACCCGCGTTGTTCGACAGGCCCCAGACGTAGGCGGCAACGAGGTGGATCTTCTTGTCGCCAAGCAGATCGCCGTGTGCCGGCATGTGACCGTTGCGACCCTTGGCCACCGACTGCAGCACGATCGCTTCGGTACTGCCGTACAGCCAGATGCCGTCGGTCAGGTTGGGCGCGCCCACCATCTGGTTGCCCTTGCCGTCCGCGCCATGGCAGGCCGCGCAGTTCGCACCGAACACCGCCTTGCCGCGCTGCACGCGCACGCCATCGGCCGCCAGCCCGGACAGCGAACGCACGTAATGCACCACGTCGCGCTGCTGCTCGCCGTCGAGGATGGCGCCGAAGGCCGGCATCGCACCGTTGCGGCCATTGACCAGCGTGGCCTTGATCGCCTCGGGCTCGCCGCCGTACAGCCAGTCGGCGTCGGTCAGGTTGGGGAAGCCGCGCGAACCGCGTGCGTCGGTACCGTGGCACTGGGCGCAGTTGTTCAGGTAGAGACGTTCGCCCATGGCGCGTGCTTCGGGATCAGCCGCCACTTCCTTCACGTCGAGGCCGGCGTAGCGCTCGAACAGCGGCGCCACCTTGGCTTCGGCTTCCTTCACTTCCTTGTCGTAGGCGCCGGTGGACGACCACGCAAGCTTGCCGCCGAAGTTGCCCAGGCCAGGGTAAGCGGCCAGATAGACGATGGCGAACACGATGGTGATCCAGAACAGCCACACCCACCAGCGCGGCAGCGGGTTGTTCCACTCGGCCAGCGTTTCGTCCCACTGATGACCGTGCAGTTCGACCTGCCCCTTCGGACGGGCGCCACGGTTGGACAGGATGATGAAGGCACAGAACGCGATACTGGCGACGACGAGCACCACCACGTACATGTTCCAGAAGTCGTTGATGAAGTCGCTCACTTTTGTTCTCCGGTTTCGGTGTGCGCGCGATCGTCGTCGGCGAAGGGCAGCATCGCTGCCTCGTTGTGGGCGCGCTGCGCGCCCGGACGCCAGGCCATGATCACGATGGCGACGAAGCAGGCGAAGCCCGCGACGGTAACTGCCGAGCGCAGTGCGTTGATGTCGAGTTCCATGACGGGCTCCTTCAGTTCACACGCTTGATCGCGGTGCCCAGGCCTTGCAGGTAGGCGATCAGGGCATCCATCTCGGTCTTGCCCTTCAGCTCTGCCGCCGCACCCTTCATCTGCTCCTCGGTGTAGGGCGTGCCGACCACGGTCAGCGCTCGCATGCGCTGCTCGATGGTGCTGGCATCGACCGGCCGGTCGAGCCAGGGGAAGCCCGGCATGTTCGACTCCGGCACGACGTCGCGCGGATTGATCAGGTGAACGCGGTGCCACTCGTCGGAGTAGCGGCCACCGACGCGCGCCAGATCCGGACCGGTGCGCTTGGAGCCCCACTGGAACGGACGGTCATAGACGAACTCGCCGGCGACCGAGTAGTGACCGTAGCGCTCGGTTTCGGCGCGGAACGGACGGATCATCTGCGAGTGGCAGTTGTAGCAGCCTTCGCGCACATAGATGTCGCGACCGGCCAGTCGCAGCGGGCTGTACGGCTCGACGCCCTTGACCGGTTCGGTGGTCGAGTGCTGGAAGAACAGCGGAACGATTTCGACCAGACCGCCGATGGCGATGGTGATCACCGTCAGGATCGCCAGCAGGCCGACGTTGCGTTCGATTGCTTCGTGTTTGGATGCAGCCATGATTTCTTTCTCCAGTGATCAGGCGTGCGCGGCAGCAGGCGCCACCACCGGTGCGTTGTACGGCTTCTGGCCGGCGATGGTCTTCCACACGTTCCAGGCCATGACGAACATGCCGGACAGGAAGAGCGCGCCACCGAGGAAGCGGATGAACCAGAACGGATAGCTGGCCTTGACGCTTTCGACGAAGGTGTAGGTGAGCGTGCCGTCGTCGTTGATCGCGCGCCACATCAGGCCCTGCATCACACCGGCGATCCACATCGAGGCGATGTAGAGCACGACGCCGAGGGTGGACATCCAGAAGTGGATGCTGATGGCCGGCACCGAGTACATCTTCTCCTGGCCGAACAGGCGCGGGATCAGGTAGTAGATCGAACCGATCGAGATCATCGCCACCCAGCCCAGCGCGCCCGAATGCACGTGGCCTACGGTCCAGTCGGTGTAGTGCGACAGCGCATTGACCGTCTTGATCGACATCATCGGGCCTTCGAAGGTCAACATGCCGTAGAAGGACAGCGAGGTGATCAGGAACTTCAGGATCGGATCGGTGCGGAGCTTATGCCAGGCGCCCGACAGGGTCATGATGCCGTTGATCATGCCGCCCCAGCTTGGAGCCAGCAGGATGAGCGAGAACACCATGCCCAGCGACTGCGTCCAGTCCGGCAGCGCGGTGTAGTGCAGGTGGTGCGGACCCGCCCACATGTAGGTGAAGATCAGCGCCCAGAAGTGCACCACCGACAGGCGGTAGGAATACACCGGACGTTCCGCCTGCTTCGGCACGAAGTAATACATCATCCCGAGGAAGCCGGCGGTCAGGAAGAAGCCGACCGCGTTGTGGCCGTACCACCACTGCACCATGGCGTCCTGCACGCCGGCGTAGGCCGAGTAGGACTTCCAGAAGCCGGCCGGGATGGCGGCGCTGTTGACCAGGTGCAGTACCGCGACGGTCAGGATGAAGGCGCCGTAGAACCAGTTCGCGACATAGATGTGCGAGGTGCGGCGCTTGGCGATGGTGCCGAAGAACACGACGGCGTAGGCCACCCAGACCAGGGTGATCAGCACGTCGATCGGCCACTCGAGCTCGGCGTACTCCTTGCCCGAGGTGTAGCCCAGCGGCAGCGTGATGGCGGCGGCAACGATGACGATCTGCCAGCCCCAGAACACGAACTCCGCCAGCCACGGCGCGAACAGCCGTGTGTGGCAGGTGCGCTGGACGACGAAGAACGAAGTCGCCATCAGCGCACAGCCGCCGAAGGCGAAGATGACTGCGTTGGTATGTAGCGGCCGCAGTCGGCCGAAGTGGAACCACTCGCCGACGTTCAGTTGCGGCCAGACCAGCTGGGCGGCAATGACCACGCCGACCAGCATGCCCACGATGCCCCACACCACCGTCATCAGTGCGAACTGCCGCACCACCCGGTAGTCGTAGGTGCCGTGAACGGACCCCATTGCTTCTGTTTTCATTTTTGCCTGCTCCCACATTGAAATTGCACCGCCACGCCCGCATGGGCGCACGCACGCATGATCCGGTCCGAAGGTTATGTGCTCGCCTGCTACCGGGTCTTGACCCACGTCAAGCGGCCTATCGTTTCACCGTCTTTCACCGTTACCGCGCGCGCACCGATGCCGGCCGCATTTTCCCGCGCAAAATGATATTGCACCCTGATCGAATTACGAGCGGAAATTCGATCAAATCAATTTACGGAATGAATTTCCGCGCTTATCATTCGATTTCCTCAACCCATGGAGACAACGCAATGTCCGGTCAGAGCTACGACGAATTGATGGCAAAAATCGCGGAACTGCAGCAACAGGCAGAAGCAGTGCGCCGGGCGGAGCTCGAAGCAGTCATTTCGGACGTGCGTGCCAAAATCAAGAAATACAATCTGTCGGCCTCCGATGTCGGCCTTGCCGGCGGTGCAGCACGTCGCTCGGGTCGTCCCGCTGCTGCAACCAAGGTGAAGATCGCGCCCGGCAAATATCGCAATCCGGCCACCGGAGAAATCAAGGAAATTGGTGCTGCCGGCCGCAAGCCGGGTTGGCTTGCAGCGATGAGCGCCGACGAACTTGCTGCCGCCCGCGTGTCCTGATCTCGATTCGGTCGCGTACAAAAAAGGCACCGCAAGGTGCCTTTTTCATTCATTGCTTCCGCGCCGCCGCGGCCTCTTCCTTGAGCGCCCTGCGCAATATCTTTCCTACATTCGTCTTCGGCAGTTCGCTGCGGAATTCAACGTGGCGCGGAATCTTGTATGCGGTGAGCTGGGTCCGGCAGTGGGCGATCACCGCGTCGGCGGTCAGCGTCGCGTCCCTGCTGACGACGAACACCTTCACCACCTCGCCCGAATGCTCGTCCGGCAGCCCGATCGCGCAGCACTCCAGCACGCCGGCACAGGCGGCGACGACGTCCTCGACCTCATTCGGATAGACGTTGAAGCCGGACACCAGAATCATGTCCTTCTTGCGGTTGACGATGCGCACGAAACCGGCCTCGTCAACCGTGGCGACATCGCCGGTGCGCAGGAATCCATCGGCCGTCATCACCTGGGCGGTTTCCGCCGGACGACGGTAGTAACCCTTCATCACCTGCGGTCCGCGCACGCACAATTCTCCGGTTTCACCCGGCGGCACCTCCCGCCCCTCGTCGTCACGTATCGATATTTCAGTAGATGGGACAGGCAGCCCGATCGCGCCGTTGAATTCCTTCTGATCCGGCGGATTGATGCACACTGCCGGCGAGGTTTCGGTCAGGCCGTAGGCTTCGATCAAGGGCTGACCGGTGATTTTCTTCCAGCGTTCGGCGACCGCACGCTGCACTGCCATGCCGCCGCCCAACGAAACGCGCAATCCGGAAAAATCGAGCTGAGCAAAATCCGGATTGTTCAGCAGCGCATTGAACAGCGTATTGACACCGGTAATTACGGTGAAGCGATATTTCTGAAGTTCCTTGACGAAACCCGGAATGTCACGCGGATTGGTGATCAGTATGTTGGTCGCACCGAGCTTCAGAAATACCAGGCAATTCGCGGTCAGCGCAAAGATGTGATACAGCGGCAACGCGGTGATGACGATCTGCGGCCCGCTCACGAAGGGCCGTATCCAGGCATCAGCCTGCATCATGTTGGACACGATGTTGCGATGGGTGAGCATGGCGCCCTTGGCCACACCGGTCGTACCGCCCGTGTATTGCAGGAAGGCGATGTCTTCGTGCACGACATTGACCGGATTCAGCGTGTGCCCCAACCCCAGCTTGATCGCCTCGTTGAAGCGGACCGCCGACGGCAGGTCGAACGACGGCACCATCTTCTTCACGTGGCGCACGACCAGATTGACGATCCAGCCCTTGGGCGCTGGCAGCAGATCGCCCAGCGCGGTGACGACGACGTGGCGCACCGACGTGCGCTCGATCACGCGCTGCAGCGTCAACGCGAAGTTTTCCAGCACGACGATGACTTCCGCACCGCTGTCGTTGAGCTGGTGTTCGAGCTCTCGCGGCGTATACAGCGGATTGCAGTTCACCACCGTGTAGCCGGCACGCAGCGCGCCGAACATCGCCACCGGGTACTGCAGCACATTGGGCATCATGATCGCGACGCGCGACCCCGGCGCGAGGCCGAGCACCGACTGCAGGTAGGCCGCGAAGGCGGCACTGAGGCGGTCAAGTTCTGCGTAGCTGATCGCCTTGCCCATGCAGACATAGGCATCGCGCTCCGCGAACTCCCGGCAGCTGCGCTCGAACACCTCGCCGACCGACATGAACTCCGACGGATCGATCTCGGCCGGAACACCCTTGGGGTAGCTTTTGAGCCACACCTTCTCCATTACCGCCTCCTCGCGTCATCGTGCCGCTGCCGTGCGAAGGTGGCAGCGTGCTGCATGATCGTGCGGCCGGGCATCAACCCGACATGTCTTCCATCGGCCAGTCGCGAATATAGCTCTTGAGCATGCGGTTCTCGAAACTCTGCTCCTCCAGCATCGCGCGTGCGACATCGTGGAAAGACAGCACGCCCATCAACGTATCGCCTTCCATGATGGGCAGATAGCGACAGCGGTGTTCGAGCATCAGCCGGCGCAGTTCGTCAACTTCCATGTCCGGGTGAGCGGTCACCGGATCGCGATGCATGACGGCGGATACGGTCAGCGACTGCCAGTCGCCGCCGGACGCCCGCACCGAGCGCAGCACTTCGCGGAAGGTGAGCATACCGACCATGCGGCCATGCTCCATCACCACCAGCGAACCGACATCGAGGTCGGTCATCGTGACGACTGCGTTACCCAGCGTCTGTTGCGGCGCCACCGTGTAGAGCACGGTGCCCTTGATGCGCAGGATTTCATGTACTTGCATGGTTGCCACTCTCCTCCTCGCCGCGCGGGCACGGGGTGCGCGCTGCGGATGACCATGCGTCGATGGTAGTCAAAAGCGTCGGCGCCGCAAAGCGCCGGCGTTCAGAAAAGGCGATCCAGACGCCCGTCAGGCCGCAGCAGTGCGGCGCATGGCGTCTTGCCGGGGCGGATCAGGCGTACCGACTCGGCGTAGCGACTCAGCTGTTCGGCATATTCCTCGGCGAATCCCGCGCCCTCCCCGCTCTTGTAATCCAGTATCCAGATCTCGTCGTCGAACTCGACCAGGCGATCGATGCGGCCAAGGCTGCCGTCAGGCAGCACGAATTCCACTTCGCTGGCCGCCCAGCGATACAGCGCCGGATCGAAGAAGCGGCGCAGCGCAGCGCTCTCGATCATGGCGCGCGCAAGGCGCTCAAGTTCGCTCCAGCGCGCCGCATCGAGCGCTGGCGGGCGCGGCGGCGGCGGTTCGCCGCAGGCCAGCGCTTCCAGCCAGGCATGCAGGCCGGTGCCCCAGATCTGCGCGTCGTTCATCGGCACCACCACGCGGCGCTCGCCCACCGGTGCCAATGGGAGCGCTTCGACAGCTGTCGGCGCCGCGGCAACCGTATCGATGTCGGGGCACGCATCGGCCGTGCCTGCACTCAGGCGCAGCGCACCGTCGTCGGTGCTCTGTACCGACGGGCAAGCGCGCAGCGCAGTCTGCAGACGCGCCAGCCAGCTGTCGTCCGCCACGCCCCGCGCCGGGCTGACGCCGCTGGCAAACAGAAACTGCCGCGCGCGGGTGACCGCGACGTACAGCAGATTGGCGTCCTCGCGCGCCGCGGCGCGCGCTTCAGCGTCGATGAAACGGGCGCGCGCCTGCCCCTGGTTCTCTTTGCGCTGCAGCAGCGACAAGTGTTCAGGCGCCGGCGCACCCGGCGGCCACGCCAGAAGCACACGCGCACCGCTGTCGGCGCGCGGCTTCGCGATGGCGTCGGCCAGCCAGACAATGGGCGCCTCCAGC
This sequence comes from Methyloversatilis sp., assembly GCF_965284615.1. Taxonomy (GTDB): domain Bacteria; phylum Pseudomonadota; class Gammaproteobacteria; order Burkholderiales; family Rhodocyclaceae; genus Methyloversatilis. The sequence goes on along the minus strand of NZ_OZ260098.1, from coordinate 1,017,958 downwards.
CCCTTCGCCGCATGCACGGTGAGCACACGCACGCGGCCGCGTGCCGGGTCCTCACCGAGGATGAGCCCCTCGTCCGGCGCCTCGTCGTCCTCGTTGCGCAATCGCGCGAGCTCGTCGAGAAAGCGCGGCATGCTCGGGAAGCGGCCGCTATCGACCTTGAGCGCGAGTTCCATGAAAGCGTCCAGATTCGCCCGCACGCCCGGCCAGGCCATCGGATCAACCACGGCGGCATAGCGTTGCATCAGCTCGCCATGATGGAACACGCGGTCGAGCAGATCGTGCACCGGCAGTTGCACAGCCGCGGCCAGCCAGTCGCTCAGCAGCGACGCCGCACGCGCCAGTCCGGCGTCGTCGCCTCCCCGCGCAGCGCGCAGGGCCGGCCACAGCGCGGGGCCGGCGCTGGTCAGGCGCAGCAGGTGCGCGTCGGACAGCGCGAACAGCGGGCTGCGCAGCACGTGCGCCAGCGCCAGCGCATCGGCCGGCGCGGCGAGGAAGCGCAGCAGTGCCTGCAGATCGGCCGCCTCCAGCGTGTCGAGCAGACGGCCGCGACTGGCGCCGAAGTACGGAATGCCATGTGCGCGCAGCGCCGCCTCGTAGACGGCAAGACCGGTGCGCCGGCGCAGCAGGATCATCATGTCGCCGTAGCGCGCGGGCCGCACCGCGCCAGTGTGCGCATCGCGCACGGCGACCCGCCCGACCATCGCCTGCAAGCGCGCGCACATCGCGTCGGCCTCGCGACGGCGCCGGCTGTCCTCGACCGTCACACGCGGCGTGGTGAGCGGATTGCGCAGACCAGAATCGGAAGACGTCGCTTCGTCCGGCGCATCGACGTCGTGGCCGAAAGCCGGCAGCACCTCGACCGCGCCGGGCAGGCCGAGCTGCGTCGTGCCGTGTGGCGCAAAACCTTCGAACACGTCGAGCGCACCGAACAGCGCATTGACCACCTCGACCACCGCCGAGCTGCTGCGCCGCGTTTCATTGCGCCGGATGTCGATGGCGCCGAAACGCTCGGCGAAAGCCGTGCGCGCGTGCGCAAAGATGCGCGGATCGGCGCGGCGGAAGCGATAGATCGACTGCTTCGGATCGCCCACCACGAACACGCGCGGCTGCACCTGATCCGGCGCGTAGGCGTCGAGCCAGTGCATCAGCACCTGCCACTGCAGCGGATTGGTGTCCTGGAATTCGTCGAGCAGCAGGTGGGTGTAGCGCGCGTCGAGCCGTGCCTGCACGAAGGGGCCAGTCTGCGCGTCGCCGAGCAGGCGCGCCGCGTGCCATTCGAGGTCGCCGAAGTCGAGCACGCCGGCACTGCGTTTGACCTGATCGTAGGCATCGAGCATGGCCGAAGCAACGGTCAGCGCGTGTCGGGTCAGTTCCCAGGCGGCGCGGTCGCTCAGCGCGTGCAGACAGGCCAGCAGCCGCTCGGCGCAGGACTCGAACAACTGCTGCGTGCGCTCGGCCGCGCCGATCCTCTCCATTGACTTGCCCGGCTTGAACGCGATCGGCAGTCCGGCGCGGGTCAGCAGTTCGGCGCACAGCCCGTCGAAGAAGGCCTGGGCGTCGTGCTGGCTGGCGGCCGTCTCCAGCGCCACCGCTTTGCGCTGCTGCGCCTCCGTGCCCTGCCCCAGCAGCTTCGCGAGTTCCAGCACTGCGGCGCGCAGCGCGGCGTCCTGCGCCAGTGCATCGACCGGTGCTTCACGATCGGCGCCGAAGAAAGATTGGAGATGCGCGAACACGCCGTCGAGCCCGTCGTGCGCCGCCAGCCAGGCCTGCCACTCGGCGCGCCGCTCGATCAGCGATTCGGCGAGGCTGCGCGCGCCAGCGAGACCGGCCTGCGCGAGCAGCCAGCGCACCGACTGCGCCAGTTCGCCATCCGGCGCACTGCCGGCACGTCGCATCAGCACACCCCAGGCCTGGTCGCGCAGGCGTGCGGTGCGCTCTGCCAGCTGCAGCCCGCCGAGGCCGGCCGACAGCGGCGCGGCGCCGAGCAGCGATGAAAACCAGCCGTGGAAGGTGTTGATCGTCAGCCCCGGGCGGGCGCCGGCGACGTGTTCGAACAAGCCGCGCGCACGCTCGATCAGCGCCGCGTCGTTGCGCGCGTTGACCCCGCGCTGATCGAGGAAGGCGATCACGCCGGCGTCGTCCGCCACCGCCAGCTCGCCCAGCCAGTGCTGCAGCCGCTCGTCGATCTCGCGCGCCGCCTTGCGCGTGTAGGTGATGGCCAGTATCTCGCCCGGCGCCACGCCGGCCAGCAGCAGGCGGATCAGCCGCGACACCAGGGTCCACGTCTTGCCGCTGCCGGCACAGGCCTCGACGACGACGCTGGCCGATGGATCGAGCGCGCGCAGGCCGTCGTTCATGCGCGCCAGTCCTTGCGGCACAGACCGCGCATGTCGCAGTAGGCGCAAGCGCGGTCGTCACCATGCGCAGGCAGCGCAGCACCTGCACGCAGCGCCGGGAACAGCGTTCCGATCAGTCCCTGCAGCGCTTCGGCCGCCGCGTGCGGCTCGGCCTGCGGATGCGGCACCGGTGCCGGCTCGTCGAGCGCCAGATAGGCGGCTTCGCTGACCGTGTCGCCTTCAAGCAGCGTGTAGAAGGCGAGCTGCAGGTCTTCACCGCCCTGCAGGCTCTTCTTCACGGCTTCGCTGCTACGCAGCTTGTAGTCGAGCAACGACACGCCCGCCGCACCGCGGTCGATGCGGTCGATGCGGCCTTCGAGTGACAGCGCACTGCCGTCCGGCAAGTCGAGCGGTCGCGCGCGCGACTGCTCGCCGCTGTCGAACACCCAGCCCTCAGCCTCGCGCGCGCAGGCCCAGGCAACGTAGGCGTCGGCGCGGTCGTGCAGGCGATCGGCCCAGACGTGCTCCTGGAAGTTGCGGCCGATCGCGCCATCGAAGGCGGCGGCGATGCGCGCGCGCATGTCGCCTGCCAGCGCCTGCGGCGTTTCGCTGTCGAGGCGCGGATGGGCAATATGGAAATCGTGCAGCAGCGCATGCACCAGTTCGCCCACGCTGCCCTTGCCCATCGTTTCCTCGACCTCGTCGCCCTCGCCCAGACCAAGCACGCGGCGCGCGTAGTAGCGGTAGGGGCAGGCCATCAGATCGGCCATCGCGCTGGCGGTGAGCCGCTGCGGCACCCGTCCGGCGTCGAGCACCGGTGCGCTGGTCTGGCGCGGCAGCGCGGCCGGTTCGGGATCGGGCTGTGCCGGCGCGGCGCTGACCGCACTCGGCAGCCCGGCGCGCACGAACATCAGGTCGAGCAGCTGCAGATCGGCACCGGGCAGATTGGCTTCGCCATTGCGCTGGGCCTGCCAGCTGAACACGATTTCTTCACTGTTCAGGATCAGCCCGGCGACGTCCTCGCGCAGCTGGCGTGCCGCCTGCTGCGTATCGGCCAGCCCCAGTTCGCGTCGCAGCCCCTCGTGACCGAGTACGCCGCGCAATTGCGGCGGCGCCAGATGTTCGCCGTCGGCGCCGATCACGTACACGGCGTCGAACACGCGAAGTCGGGTCGCCGCAAGATGGGTCAGCACGACCGGACTGTCGATCGCGGTGTCGCGGAACAGCGCCCGTTCGAACTCGCCGTTGAGCCACTGACGCCAGTCGGCAAAGGTCAGCGCCAGGGATACGCCACTACTGTCGGCGCGCAGCTGTTCGAGCAGTGCGATCACCTGTGCGCCGGCCGCGTCCTGCAGCAAGGCCGTGCGCGCCTGCAGCGCGTCGAGCGCGGCCAGCAGCCGTTCGATCCAGAAGGCAGCGGGCGCGGCCTGGGTCGGCATCAGGTTCGCCGCCTGCGCAAACGGAACCATCAGCGCCGCACCGGCCCGCCCTGCCAGTTCGCGCGCCGCATCGGCGAGCAAGGCCTGCAGCCCGTCAACATGATTGCGGCGCACCACCCAGTGATCGACCTCGGCGATCGCCCGCGCGTGCGTGTCGGCATCCATGCCGCCCGCGACATAGGGCGACCGGACCAGATCGAGCAGATCGCGGTGATAGCCGTCGGACGCCAGACACTGCAGAAAGGCATCGACCGTCGCAGCGGCGCGCGTGGTGGACAGCTTCCAGCCGGTTTCGTCGGCCAGCAGTACCTGCCTGCGTTCGAGCAGGGCGCGGGTACGGCGAGCGGCTTCGCGGTCGCTGGCGACCAGGGCGATGCGGCGGCGCCCCTCCGCCAGCCAGCGCGCAATGCATGTGGCGGCGTGCTGCGCTTCCTGTTCGAGCGATTGCGCACTGACCAGCCGCACGCGGTCGCGCAGGCGCTGCGCCGCGTCCGCCGGCACGCGGCGCGACCACAGCGTGCGCGCGTCGTCGGCGGCGACTGGCCAGGCGGCATCGAGCGCGCGCGAAAGCGCGTCTTCATCCGCCGCACGCCGTACGCCGATGTGCAGCACCGGAACGCGTCGCGCGAACGCAGCCAGCCAGTCCGGAGCGCGATCAAGCGTGTCGGCCAGCAGCACTACGGGCCGCCGCGCAGACGCGGCTGCGCGGTAAAGCGCCTGCGTCGTCGCCCGGGCGTGACCGGGCGTGCCGGTGCTGTCGGCCAGCCACACCGCGTGAACAAGCCGCGCCTCCAGCGACAGCGCCGCGCTGTCGTGCAGCGCGTGCGCCCGGGCGAATGCGCCCTCCAGCGCGGCCTCGTCCGGCACCGGCACATCGGCCAGCGTGTCGGCGAGATCCATCAGCTCGCGTGCGACCGCCCACAGGTCGGCGTCACCCAGCCAGCCGACCCGGCGCAACTGGGCGACCAGCCCGAGCAGTCGCCGCGAATCGGGATCGGTCGCCGCATCGCCCCGCCAGCGCGCGGCCAGCAGTTGCGGCGTAAGCACGCGCGGCATGAACAGCGCACGGTCGGCCGCGGCCGACAGCGCACTGCGCAGCGCCGGTGCCAGCGTGATGGTCGGCAGGATGAGGTCGCAGTCGGCGAGCGCGTCGCCGTGGCGATCGAGGAGGATGCGTGCCACCCGGCCGAACAGGTCCGGACCGGGGGGCAGCGTGACGGAGTCGAAACCCGCTCCGCTCATGCGTCAGCGCGGGCGAACAAGGGAAACGGGGAGCGCGCTCAGCGCTCGAGCATGCCGAGCTTGTCCTTCACCTTGGCCCAGTCGTCGGCGTCGGGCAGCGCGTCCTTGCGCTCGATGATGGCCGGCCATTCCTTGGCCAGTTCGGCATTCAGTTCGATGAACTGCACCTGGTCCGCCGGCACGTCGTCCTCGGCGAAAATGGCTTCGGCCGGACATTCGGCGACGCACAGCGTGCAGTCGATGCACTCGTCCGGATCGATCACCAGGAAGTTCGGGCCTTCGCGGAAGCAATCGACCGGGCACACGTTGACGCAGTCGGTGTATTTGCACTTGATACAGGATTCGGTGACGACGTAGGTCATGATTTCTCCGTTGGGCGGGGGCTCTGCACTCGCAGGCAGGCCATGCATGGGCTGAAAAAGGCTGAATTCACGAGGGGCTTCGGCGCGCGGGGGCAGCCTGCAGACTGCGAAACACAGGCGCGCCGCACCTCTTCCGGACGCGGGAGTTTAGCACCGGGGCGGGGCGGCACCTCGCCCACGCTGTCGTGCCGCTGCGACATGTCGCCATGACTTTTTGTATTTCCTTGCCATCTGCCTCTGCACGCCCGACTGTTTTTTGTATTAGCATCTTGCAAACAGTGCAGAAACCCTGAACTCCGACGCAGGGGACGCCGATACCGTGATCACCCCGGCGGCCGGGTTTCAGCAAGCCCCGAACCGGGCCGCTCCGTGAGTGGCCGGAAAACCCAGTCCAGCGACCCGACACTCACCTTTCGGCACGCAACATCCATCCAGTCCTGCAGGCGTCCCGAACCGTGGCGTCCAGCACGAGGCATCCGGTTCTTCCCGATACACCCCCGAAGACCTTCCGATTCACCGAATCCACTTTCCCAGTCAAGCACCGCGAGGAAACAATGAGCGAACACATCCACCACGTCACCGACGCCAGTTTCGAAGCCGAGGTCATCAAGGCCGACCTGCCGGTTCTGGTCGATTACTGGGCCGAGTGGTGCGGTCCGTGCAAGATGATCGCTCCCATCCTCGACGAGGTCGCGCGTGACTACGCCGGCAAGCTGCGCGTGGCCAAGGTCAATATCGACGAGAACCAGGAAACGCCTGCGCGCTTCGGTATCCGCGGCATTCCGACGCTGATGCTGTTCAAGGACGGCAATGTCGAGGCGACCAAGGTCGGCGCCCTGTCGAAGTCCCAACTGACCGCCTTCCTGGACAGCCACCTGTAACACCTACCCCGCGGCGGGCGCGAATCCGCGCCCAGCCCGCCGGAGCGGAGGACCGCTCCATCTCCCCACCCCGCCTGTCGCACATCTTCACCATGCACCTTTCCGAACTGAAAGCACTCCACGTCAGCCAGCTGCTCGAAATGGCCCAGTCCTTCGAGATCGAAGGCGCCAACCGGCTGCGCAAGCAGGAACTCGTGTTCGCCATCCTGCGCAACCGGGCGAAGAAGGGCGAGAGCATTTTCGGAGACGGTGCGCTGGAAGTGCTGCCCGACGGCTTCGGTTTCCTGCGTTCGCCGGAAGCGAGCTATCTGGCGGGAACCGACGACATCTACGTGTCGCCGAGCCAGATCCGCCGCTTCAACCTGCATACCGGCGACACCATCGAAGGCGAGATCCGCACGCCCAAGGACGGTGAGCGCTACTTTGCGCTGGTCAAGGTCGATCGCATCAACAGCGAGCCGCCGGAGGCGACCAAGCACAAGATTCTGTTCGAGAACCTGACGCCGCTGCATCCGACCGAGCCGCTGAAGCTTGAACGCGACATGCGTGGCGAAGAGAACACGACCTCGCGTGTGATCGACATGATCGCGCCGATCGGCAAGGGCCAGCGCGCGCTGCTGGTGGCGCCGCCGAAGACCGGCAAGACGGTGATGATGCAGCACATCGCGCACGCGATCACCGTGAATCACCCGGAAGCACTACTCATCGTGCTGCTGATCGACGAGCGCCCGGAAGAAGTGACCGAGATGCAGCGTTCGGTGAAGGGCGAAGTGGTTGCCTCGACCTTCGACGAACCGGCCACCCGCCACGTGCAGGTCGCCGAGATGGTGATCGAGAAGGCCAAACGTCTGGTCGAGCACAAGAAGGACGTGATCATCCTGCTCGACTCGATCACCCGCCTCGCCCGCGCCTACAACACGGTGCAGCCGGCCTCCGGCAAGGTACTGACCGGCGGTGTGGACGCCAACGCGCTGCAGAAGCCGAAGCGCTTCTTCGGCGCTGCGCGCAACGTCGAAGAAGGCGGCAGCCTGACCATCATCGCCACCGCGCTGATCGAAACCGGCAGCCGCATGGACGACGTGATCTACGAAGAATTCAAGGGCACCGGCAATATGGAAATCCATCTTGACCGGCGCATGGCGGAAAAGCGGGTCTATCCGGCGATCAACGTGAACCGCTCGGGTACGCGCCGCGAAGAGCTGCTGCTGAAGCCGGAAATCCTGCAGAAGATCTGGATACTGCGCAAACTGCTGTACAACATGGACGATCTGGAAGCGATCGAATTCCTGCTCGACAAGATCAAGGCCACCAAGAGCAACGGGGAGTTCTTCGACGCGATGCGTCGCGGTTGATCACCCGGGCCGCCTTGAGAGAAAAACGCCGCTTGATGCGGCGTTTTTCATTTCCACCTCCAGCGGTGCTCAGGCGCGCAGCGCCTCGACCACCGACAGCACCTCGCCGGGCGAATTGAGCGCATAGCCGGGGAGCGTAGACACCGCGCTCGCAAAGTCAGGCGACTTCAGCGCATCGAGCATGCGCTGCATCGACGGCAGCTCCAGCGTCTCCAGCCGGCAGGCGAGGAAGTAATGTTCTTCGGCGATCGGCACGAAATCAAGCTTGAACTGGCTGGCGGCGGCCTCGACGCCGAAGCCGGTGTCAGCCATGCCGCTGGCAATGTGCGCCGCCACCGCCGCGTGCGTGAATTCGACCGTTTCATAGCCGCTGATGTCGTCCGCGTCGATGGTCTGCTCCGCCAGCAGCAGGTCGAGCAGCACGCGCGTGCCGGCGCTGGCCTGCCGGTTGATGAAGCGCACGTCGGGGCGCACCAGATCCTGCAGCGAGCGGATGTTGAGCGGATTGCCGGCGGCGACGAACAGGCCCTGCGTGCGCGTGACCAGACGGATCACGCGGTGCGCACGCGGCTTCAGGTAACGGCTCAGTCGCGCCGCCAGTTCCGGCGTGACGCGTCCGCTCGGCAGATGGAAGCCGCAGATGTCGCAGCTGCCGCGAGACATCGAACCCAGCGCGTCGATTGACCCGAGGTATTGCAGTTCCAGCCGCACGCCGGCCACCCGCTCCATCAGCTCCGGCATCAGCGCGATCGCATAACCGTGGCTCGCATGCAGCCGCAGCACCGGATGCGTGTCCATCAGTGCCGCGTTGATCTCGCGGTCGATCTCCACCGACAGGTTCTCCAGTTGCGGCGTCAGCCGCGCCTGTATGCGCTGCGCCGCCCAGGTCAGCTTCTCGCCCAGCGGCGTCAGCTCCGCACCCTTGCCCTGTGACAGCTCGACCAGTGGCGTGCCGAAAAAGGCCGACCAGGTGCGGATCAGGTTCCAGCAATGGCGGTAGGAAAAATCGACCTCGCGCGCCGCCTCGGTCAGTTTTCCACTGCGTTGCACGGCGGCCAGCACCCGGAAAAGCAGCGGATCGATCTCCCGTCCTTCGGCATTGCGGAAGCGCCACGCCGGTTCGATCTGGATGCGCATGTTAGGCATTTGTTTTCATATCGTTAAAAGCAAAGTCGGCTGCTAACCTGCATTGCGAAGCCATTATTGGACCTTGATGATGGCTGATTAGCAATTATGAACAAGAGTTCCAATTAGGAATTCAGCAGGAGACAGAGAGCCATGTCATCGCACCACCCCACCCCCGGTGTTGACGGGCGGCAGCTGCAGTCGCTGGTCAACCGGCACGCCGATCTGCCCGGCGCGCTGCTGCCGATGCTGCACGCCATCCAGGACGAGTTCGGCCACGTGCCGGAACAGGCCGTGCCGGTCATCGCCAAGGGACTGAACCTGTCGCGCGCCGAAGTGCACGGCGTGATCACCTTCTATCACCACTTCCGCAGCCACGCGCCCGGCCGCCACGTGGTGCAGGTCTGCCGGGCGGAGGCCTGTCAGGCCGTCGGTGCCGTTGCGCTCGAAGCGCACGCGAAGAAATGTCTCGGCATCGACTTCCACGAAACAACCGCAGACGGTGCAGTGACGCTGGAGGCGGTGTACTGCCTCGGCAACTGCGCCGTTGGTCCGTCGCTGCGGATCGATGACGACATCGTCGGCCGCGTCACGCCGGAACGCTTCGACGAAATCGTGGCCGAGCTGCGCGCGGAGGTGACGGCATGAGCACGCGCATCTACGTTCCCATCGATTCGACCGCGCTGTCGCTCGGCGCGGACAAGGTGGCAAAGGCGATCGCCGCCGAAGCGGCGAAGCGCGGCATCGCGATCGAGCTGGTGCGCAATGGCTCGCGCGGCGCCTTCTTCCTCGAACCCATGGTGGAAGTGCAGACGCCGACCGGCCGCATGGCCTACGGTCCGGTGCAGCCGAAGGATGTCGCTGCGCTGTTCGACGCCGGCTTCGTGACCGGCGGCCAGCACCTGCTTTCGCTCGGCCCGACCGACGACATTCCTTATCTGAAGAATCAGGAACGCTTGACCAGCGCGCGCATCGGCATCACCGACCCGCTGAGCCTGGATGACTACGTTGACCACGGCGGCTTCGTCGGCCTCGACAACGCGCTGGCGATGAGCGGTGCCGACGTGGTGAAGGAAGTGACCGACTCCGGCCTGCGCGGCCGCGGCGGCGCCGCCTTCCCGACCGGCATCAAGTGGAACACCGTGCTCGGCGCCTCCGCCGACCAGAAGTACATCGTCTGCAATGCCGACGAGGGCGACTCCGGCACCTTCTCCGATCGCATGATCATGGAGGGCGACCCGTACTGCCTGATCGAAGGCATGACCATCGCCGGCATCGCGGTCGGCGCGACCCAGGGCTATATCTACCTGCGCTCGGAATACCCGCACGCCTTCGCCACGCTGAAAGAGGCGATCCGTCGAGCGCGCGCCGCCGGCTGGCTGGGCCAGGACGTGCGCAATTCGGGCAAGGCGTTCGAACTGGACGTGCGCCTGGGCGCCGGCGCCTACATCTGTGGCGAAGAGACCTCGCTGCTGGAGAGCCTTGAAGGCAAGCGCGGCATCGTGCGCTTCAAGCCGCCGCTGCCGGCGCTGCAGGGCCTGTTCGGCAAGCCAACCGTCATCAACAACGTGATTTCGCTGGCGTCGGTGCCCATCATCCTGGCCAAGGGTGGCGCGCACTACCGCGACTTCGGCATGGGTCGCTCGCGCGGCACCCTGCCCTTCCAGCTGGCCGGCAATATCAAGCGTGGCGGGCTGGTCGAGAAGGCCTTCGGCCTGACCATGAACGAACTGATCCATGACTTCGGCGGCGGCACGCTGTCCGGTCGTCCGGTGCGCGCAGTGCAGGTCGGTGGTCCGCTCGGCGCCTACGTGCCGGCGTCGCAGTTCGACCTGCCGCTCGACTACGAGGAGTACGCGAAGAACGGCGCGATGATCGGCCACGGCGGCATCGTCGTGTTCGACGACACGGTCAACATGGCCCACATGGCGCGCTACGCGATGGAGTTCTGCGCCATCGAATCCTGCGGCAAATGCACGCCCTGTCGCATCGGCTCGACGCGCGGCGTCGAGGTGATCGACCGCATCGTCGCCAACGAACAGCGCGGCAAGAACATCGCGCTGCTGCAGTCGCTGTGCGACACCATGCTCAACGGCTCGCTGTGCGCGCTCGGCGGCATGGCGCCCTACCCGGTGCTGTCGGCACTGAACCATTTCCCCGAAGACTTCGGCGTCAACAAGACCGAAGCGGCTTGAGCACGCGAGAATCCAGGAGAACAGCCATGTCATTACCCAGAGAAACCGATTACGGCACGCCCGCGCGCGAGTCGGAAAAGGAAGTCACGCTGTCGATCGACGGCATCGAAGTCACGGTGCCGGCCGGCACCTCGGTCATGCGCGCCGCGCAGGAATGCGGCAACAGCATTCCGAAGCTGTGCGCGACCGACAGCCTGGAGCCCTTCGGCTCCTGTCGCCTGTGCCTGGTCGAGATCGAAGGTCGCCGCGGCTACCCGGCATCCTGCACGACGATCGCCGAAGCCGGCATGCAGGTGCGCACCCAGACGCCCAAGCTGGCGGACATCCGCCGCGGCGTGATGGAGCTCTACATTTCCGACCACCCGCTGGACTGCCTGACCTGCTCGGCCAACGGCAACTGCGAACTGCAGGACATGACCGGCGTGGTCGGCCTGCGCGAAGTGCGTTATGGCATGAAGGGCAAGAACCACTTCGACCTGCTGTCGGCACTGACGAAGGAGAAGGACGAATCCAATCCCTACTTCAGCTACGACCCGTCCAAGTGCATCGTCTGCAACCGCTGCGTGCGTGCCTGCGAAGAAACGCAGGGCACGTTCGCGCTCACCATTTCCGGCCGCGGCTTTGATTCGCGCGTCAGCCCGGGCGAAAGCCAGCCCTTCATGGAATCGGAGTGCGTGTCCTGCGGCGCCTGCGTGCAGGCCTGCCCGACCGCGACGCTGATGGAGAAGGGCGTGATCGAGCACGGTCAGGCCGAAAAGAAGGTCACCACCACCTGCGCCTACTGCGGCGTCGGCTGCTCCTTCGACGCCGAGGTGAAGGGCACGACCGTGGTACGCATGGTGCCGAGCAAGGACGGCGGCGCCAATCACGGCCACTCCTGCGTCAAGGGCCGCTTCGCCTTCGGCTACGCCACGCACGCCGACCGCATCACCACGCCGATGATCCGCAAGAGCATCGAGGACGCCTGGCAGCCGGTCAGCTGGGACGAGGCGATCAACTACGCCGCCTCCGAATTCAAGCGCATCCAGGCCAAACACGGCCGTGACTCGGTCGGCGGCATCACGTCCAGCCGCTGCACCAACGAAGAAACCTATCTGGTGCAGAAGCTGGTTCGCGCAGCCTTCGGCAACAACAACGTCAACACCTGCGCACGGGTGTGCCACTCGCCCACCGGCTACGGCCTGAAGCAGACGCTGGGCGAATCGGCCGGCACCCAGACCTTCGATTCGGTGATGAAGGCCGACGTCATCATGGTGATGGGCGCCAACCCGACCGACGGCCACCCGGTGTTCGGTTCGCAGATGAAGCGCCGCCTGCGCGAAGGCGCCAAGCTCATCGTGGTCAACCCGCGCAGCATCGACCTCGTGCGCTCGCCGCACATCCAGGCGGAACAGCACCTGAAACTGAAGCCCGGCAGCAACGTCGCGCTGATCACCTCGATGGCGCACGTGGTGGTGACCGAGGACCTGGTCAAGGAAGACTTCGTCCGCGAGCGCTGCGAATGGCATTCGTTCGAACAGTGGCGCGACTTCGTCGCGAAGCCGGAGAACTCGCCGGAAGCGATGGAACAGCACACCGGCGTACCGGCGGCCGACGTGCGCGCCGCCGCCCGCCTGTTCGCCACCGGCGGCAACGCGGCGATCTACTACGGCCTCGGCGTGACCGAGCACAGCCAGGGCTCGACCACCGTCATCGGCATCGCCAACCTGGCGATGGCCACCGGCAACATCGGCCGCGAAGGCGTGGGCGTGAATCCGCTGCGCGGCCAGAACAACGTGCAGGGCTCCTGCGACATGGGCAGCTTCCCGCACGAACTGCCGGGCTACCGCCACGTGTCCGACGCCGCCACGCGCATGCTGTTCAAGGATGCCTGGGGCGTCGAGCCGCAGCCGGAACCGGGCCTGCGCATCCCGAACATGTTCGAAGCGGCGATGGACGGCACCTTCCTCGGTCTCTACTGCGAGGGCGAGGACATCGTGCAGTCCGACCCGAACACGCAGCATGTCGAAGCGGCGCTGCGCGCGATGGAATGCGTGGTGGTGCAGGACCTGTTCCTGAATGAAACCGCGAAGTTCGCGCACGTGTTCCTGCCCGGTTCCAGCTTCCTCGAAAAGGACGGCACCTTCACCAACGCCGAGCGCCGCATCTCGCGCGTACGCAAGGTGATGCCGCCGCTGGCCGGCAAGGAGGACTGGGAAGTCACCTGCATGCTGTCGAACGCCCTTGGCTATCCGATGAACTACAGCCACCCGTCGGAAATCATGGACGAGATCGCGCGGCTGACGCCCACCTTCCACGGCGTCAGCTACGCGCGGCTGGACGAACTGGGCAGCATCCAGTGGCCGTGCAACGAACAGGCGCCGGAAGGCACTCCCATCATGCACATCGACCAGTTCGTCCGCGGCAAGGGACGTTTCATGCTGACCGAGTACGTGCCGACCGAGGAACGTACGTCGAAGCGCTTCCCGCTGATCCTGACCACCGGCCGGATACTTTCCCAGTACAACGTCGGCGCGCAGACGCGGCGCACCGCGAACTCGATGTGGCACGACGAGGACCGGCTCGAGATCCACCCCGCCGACGCCGAAACGCGCGGCATCAATGAGGGCGACTGGGTGGGCATCACCTCGCGCGCCGGCGAGACGGTACTGCGCGCACGGGTGTCCGAGCGCATGCAGCCGGGCGTCGTATACACCACCTTCCACTTCCCGGAGTCGGGCGCCAACGTCATCACCACCGACAACTCCGACTGGGCCACCAACTGCCCCGAGTACAAGGTGACCGCGGTCGAGGTGACACGCGTGACCCAGCCGTCGGAATGGCAGCAGCGCTATCGCGACTTCTCGCAGCAGCAGATCGACCTGCTGCCGAAGAAGCGCGAGAAGGTCTGAGGCATGGGCGCCGTACAGGCACTCGACGTGGGTGGGCCGCTGCTTGCATGCGACGAGGCGGGCGACGCGGGTGAGACCGTGTTGCACCCCGCCCAGCGTTTGCGCAGCGCCGTGCGTGTCAGCGGCGGTGTGCGCACGGCCAGCGTCGAATGCGTGGCCGAAGAAGTGCCGGTGGCCATGGTGTACAACGGCATTTCGCACGCCGTGATGCTGGCCACGCCGGCCGATCTGGAGGACTTCGGCACCGGCTTCAGCCTGGCTGAAGGCATCGTCGCACGCGCCTCCGAGATCCACGATGTCAACACGGCGCACCACGCCGACGGCATCGAGGTGCGGATGGAAGTGTCCAACCGCGCCTTCGAAGCGCTGAAGGCGCGTCGCCGTTCTCTGGCCGGGCGCACAGGCTGCGGACTGTGCGGCGTGGACAGTCTCGGCCAGGTATCGCGCGAGGTGAAGCCGGTGACCGCGCGGCCCTGGGTCGATGAAGCGGCCATCCACCGCGCCTTCGTCGCGCTCGGCGAAGGTCAGGCGCTGCATGCGCTGACCGGCTCGGTGCACGCCGCCGCCTGGGCACACGCCGACGGCACGCTGTTCGCCGTACGCGAAGACGTCGGCCGCCACAACGCGCTGGACAAGCTGATCGGCGCCGTCGCGCTGGCCGGCGTGGACACCGCGCAGGGCTTCGCGGTCGTCACCAGCCGCGCCAGTTACGAAATGGTGCTCAAGCTCGCCAGCGTCGGCGGCGGCCTGCTGGCGGCGATTTCGGCGCCGACCGGGCTGGCCATCGATCTCGCGCAGCGCAGCGGCGTCACGCTGTGCGGCTTCGTCCGCGACGGCCGCATGGCGATCTATACCGAACCGAAGAATCGAACGGAATAAGCAATGGACATCCACAATCTCGTCAAGATGGCCAACCAGATCGGCCAGTTCTTCCACAGCTACCCCGACCACGACGAAGCGATGCGCGAAGTCGCCGCCCACATCCGTCGCTTCTGGGAACCGCGCATGCGCCGTGCGATCATCGACCACATGAACCGCGGCGGCGACACCGGTCTGCTGCCGCTGGTCACCGAAGCGCTGCAGCACATGCAGGAGCAGGAAACCTCCACCACCTGAAAGGACACCTCACCGATGAGTTCACTGACGACGCTGCGCGACCTGATGGGCCTCGGCCACGAGCCGGGCCGGCTTGCCGATGCAGCACTGGTGATGATCGATTGCCAGAACACCTACCGTGAAGGCGTCATGCAGCTCAGCGGCGTCGAAGCGGCGCTGCTCGAAGCGCGCCGTGTGCTCGACTGCGCGCGCGAACTCGGCCGCCCGGTCATCCACATCAAGCACGACGCCGGTCCGGGCACGCCCTACGACGTCAATGCGACGATCGGCCGCATCGCCGACATCGTCGCGCCGCTGGCTGGCGAAACGGTGATCACCAAGCACTACCCGAACAGCTTCGTACAGACCTCGCTCGACGAGGAGCTGAAGAAGCTGGGCGTGAAGCAGCTCGTGCTGGCCGGTTTCATGACGCATATGTGCGTGAACTCGACTGCGCGCGGCGCCTTCAACCTCGGCTACGCGCCCACCGTGGTCGCGGCCGCCACCGCGACGCGCGACCTGCCGCTGCCCGACGGTGGCACCGTGCGCGCAGATGCCGTACAGGCCGCCAGCATCGCGACGATGCGCGACCTGTTTGCAGCGATCGCGCCGACCGCCGACGCGCTGGTGCGCTGAACATCGAGGGAGCACGAGAAAGAGCCGGCAGCCGCCGGCTTTTTTTCGTCCATCGCCGCAGCACACGCAGTTTTTCGTCGTAGGATTATCCTGTATTCCCCTTTATACAGGAAAGACCATGAAACTCGCGCGCCTGCTGCCCATCCGCCTGCTGTCGGCACTTGCACTGAGCCTCGTCGCCAGCGTCGTCCACGCGGACACCCTCGTCGTATTCGCAGCGGCCAGTCTGACCAATGCGTTGCAGGACATCGGCAAGACCTTTGAAGCGCGCTCCGGCCACACAGTCAAGTTCTCGTTCGCCGCCTCGTCGGCGCTGGCACGTCAGATCGAAGCCGGCGCCCAGGCACAGGTTTTCCTGTCGGCCGACGAGCAATGGATGGACTACCTCGCCGAGCGCAAGCTGCTCGCCGCCGGCACGCGTACCGACCTGCTCGGCAACAGCCTGGTGCTGGTGACGCCGGCCGACAGCAAGGCGTCGGTCACGCTGAAACCTGGCTTCGATCTCGCCGCGCTGCTTGGCGATGGTCGTCTGGCCACCGGCGATCCGGCCCACGTGCCGGTCGGCAAGTACGCGAAGGACGCACTGACCCGGCTCGGTGCATGGCAGGTCGCTGAACCGAAACTGGTGCGCGCGGATTCGGTACGCGCGGCGCTGGTGCTGGTCGAACGCGGCGAAGTGCCGGCCGGCATCGTCTATGCGACGGATGCGGCCGTATCGCCCAAGGTGCGCGTCGCCGGTGTGTTTCCCGCTGACACACACGCGCCGATCACCTATCCTGCTGCCATCGTCGCCGGACAGGACACGGCCCCCGCGCGCGCCTTCATGCAGTGGCTGCGTGGCACGGAATCGGTGGCGGTATTCACCCGATATGGCTTCAGCCTCAAATAAGGATAGATGAGCGACATCGAACTGGACGCCCTGCTGCTCAGCCTCCGTGTCGGGCTGGCCAGCACCGCGCTGTGCCTGCCCTTCGCGCTGGGCGTCGCCTGGCTGCTGTCACGCACTCGTCTGCCCGGTCGCGCCCTGCTCGACGGCATCGTGCACGCCCCGCTGGTGCTGCCGCCGGTGGTAATCGGCTACCTGCTGCTGATCTCGCTGGGCACGCGCGCGCCGCTCGGCGCCTGGCTCAAGAACACCTTCGGCATCCAGCTCATCTTCACCACCGAAGGCGTGGTGGTGGCCGCGGCAGTGATGGCCTTTCCGCTGATGGTGAGAGCGATCCGGCTGTCGCTGGACGGCGTTGACCGCGGTATCGAACTGGCCGCGCGCACGCTCGGCGCCGGCCGGCTCGACGTGCTGTGCACGATCACGCTGCCGATGATGCTGCCCGGCATCCTGTCCGGCGCGATGATGGCCTTCGCCGCCAGCCTCGGTGAATTCGGCGCCACCATCACCTTCGCCTCCAATATCGAAGGCGAGACGCGTACGCTGCCGCTGGCCATCTACACCGCGACACAGACGCCGGACGGCGATGCCATCGCTTTGCGTCTGGTCGGTCTGTCGATGGCGCTGGCGGTGGCCGCGATCACGCTGTCTGAATGGCTGAACCGGCGCACGCAGCGCTGGCTGGGGCGTCCATGATCGAACTGCAGTTCGGCGCCCGGCTCGGCGCGCTCGATCTCGACGCGGACGTCACGTTGCCGTCGCGCGGCGTAAGCGCCATCTTCGGCCGCAGCGGTGCCGGCAAGAGCAGCCTGATCAACGCGGTGGCCGGCATCGTGCGGCCGTCGCGCGGACGCATCGCGGTCGGCGACCGCGTGTTCTTCGACGCCGACGCCGGCATCGATCTGCCGATCGAAGCCCGCAGCGTCGGCTATGTGTTCCAGGATGCACGGCTGTTTCCGCACCTGTCGGTGAGTGGAAACCTGCGTTACGGGCTGAAACGCGCGCGCGGGCCGCGCCCGGTGGACTGGGACAGCGTGATCGAGGTGCTCGGCCTCGCCCACCTGCTCGACCGCCGGCCGCATCACCTGTCCGGCGGCGAGCGCCAGCGGGTGGCGCTGGGCCGCGCGCTGCTGCGGCAACCAGGGCTGCTGCTGATGGACGAACCGCTCGCCTCGCTGGACGCGCCGCGCAAGGCCGAAGTGCTGCCCTACATCGAACGGCTGGCGCAGGAATTCGCACTGCCGGTGCTCTATGTGAGCCATTCGATCGAGGAAGTGACACGACTGGCCGACCATCTGGTCATCGTCAGCGAAGGCCGCACCGTCGCCAGCGGCGAACTGGGCGACATCATGTCGCGTCCCGAGCATTCGCCGCTGATCGGCCGCTACGAAGCGGGCTCGGTGCTGGAATGTACGGTGCTGCAGCACAACGACGACTATGCGCTGACCACGCTGCGCTTCGCCGACGGCCAGTTGCGCGTGCCGCGCATCGATCTTGATCCTGGTTGCGCGGTGCGCGTACGCATCCGCGCCCGCGACGTCGCACTGGCATTGTCGCGCCCGATGGACGTGTCGATCACCAACAAGATGCCCGGCCGGATCGCACGCATCACACCGCGCGAAGGTCCTTACGCCGACGTCGCGGTCAACCTCGGGAGCAGTTCGCTGCGCGCACTGGTCACGCGCGAATCCTGCGACCGGCTCGGCCTGCAGCAGGGCACGGCAGTCTGGGTGATGGTGAAATCGGTGGCACTGGACAGCCGCAGCGTCGGCTTCAACCGGCGTCCGCGTCCCGACGTGGCGCCTGAATTGCCGGCTGCGGATTGAGCGCTTCGTCCAGTTCGCGCAATTGCAGCGCGACCGCGTCGGCCGTTCGTCGCTCGGCGGCACGGAACAGCGCGATCAGCCGTTCGCCGAAGGGCGTCAGTTCGGCACCGCCGGCGCCCTGCGAACGACCGGGGTAAGTTTTCACCACCGGCTCGGCGAACATGCGGTTCATGTCGTCGATCAGCAACCAGGCGCGCCGATAGGCCATGCCCATCGCGCGCGCCGCGCCCGAGATCGACCGCTCGCGCGCCAGATGCTCGAGCAGCTCGATCTTGCCCGGCCCCAGCCGCTCGCCATTGTGGAAATGCAGGCGCAGCGAAGCGGTGGAGCGCTGCGTCGCATCGCCGCGCAACTTGTCGGGCGGATTCATTTCCGCAGTGTAATGCGCATTCCATGCGATCTTCACCTCTCGGCGGGACGGGCAGAACCAGCTCGCAACCCCTGGGGGAAAAGTATCGCGACGAAGAAAAGAGGGGCGCCGGCCTCGCGGCGCGGCGCCCCAACCTTGTCGATGCGTGACGACAAGGAGGGAGGTCATTGCGCTCAGTTCATCGGCGGGCACCTGCCAGTGCGGCGGTCGGAGCCGGCGCGCGGTCGGAGCGCCCGAACACGCCGCTCACCACCTGCCAGGCCACTGCCAGCGCGCCGACGATGAACACCACGTCGCCGAAGGTGCGCACCCAGCGCAGCGTTTCGAGCAGCGGCTGCTGCATGAATGCCTCGCTGCGTGCGTACCACAGGCCCTGACTGACGCTGGCGTGGAACTGGATCAGGCCGATCGGCAGCAGACTGGTGGCGATCATCAGCACCAGACCCACGTTGAGCCCCCAGAAGCCGGTCTGCATCAGACGCTCACCGAACTCCAGCTGCGGCCGCACGTAGCGCAGCACCAGCAGCGTGAAGCCCAGCGCAAGGAAGCCGTACACCCCGAACAGTGCGGCGTGCGCATGCACCGGCGTCGTGTTCAGACCCTGCACGTAGTAGAGCGAGATCGGCGGATTGATCATGAAGCCGAATACGCCAGCGCCGAGCATGTTCCAGAACGCCACCGCGACGAAGCACATGAGCGGCCACTTCAACTTGGCCATCCACGGTGCGCGGTCCTTCAGGCGCCAGTTCTCCCACGCCTCGTGGCCAAGCACGACCAGCGGCACCACTTCGAGCGCGCTGAACGAGGCGCCGACCGCCATCACCGGCGTGGTCGTGCCAGCGAAGTACAGATGGTGGAAGGTGCCGGGCACGCCGCCCAGCATGAACAGCGAGGCCGAGGCCAGGCTGGCCGCCGTTGCCATGCGGCCGGAAACGAGGCCGAGCGTCGAGAAGATGAAGGCCAGTGCGGTGGTGGCGAACACTTCGAAGAAGCCTTCGACCCACAGGTGCACGACCCACCAGCGCCAGTACTCCATCACCGACAGATGAGTGCGCTCGCCGTAGGCGAAGCCGGCACCGTAGAACAGGCCGATCGCCACCACCGACGCGGTCAGCAGCGCGAGCAGATTCTTGTCGCCGCCAGGCGTGCGCAGCGCTGGCACCATGCCGCGCAGCATCAGCACCAGCCACAGCGCGACGCCGACGAACTTGCCGATCTGCCATACGCGGCCGAGGTTGACGTACTCGTAGCCCTGGTGGCCGAGCCAGAAGTTCAGCTCCGGCGGCATGATCTGCGCGATCGCCAGGTAGTTGCCGACGAAGGAGCCGACGACCACCACGACCAGCGCCCAGAACAGCACGTCCACGCCGAGTTTCTGGTACTTCGGATCGCGCCCGCCGTGGATCAGCGGCGCCAGGAACAACCCGGCGGCGAGGAAACCGGTGGCGATCCAGAACAGCGCGCTCTGGATGTGCCAGGTACGCACCAGCGAATACGGGAACCACTGCGACACGTCCATTCCGTAGAAGGTCTGGCCCTCGACGGTGTAGTGCGCGGTGAATCCGCCCAGCATCACCTGGAACACGAACAGCGCCACCACCAGGAAGAGGTATTTGCCGAGCGCGCGTTGCGACGGCGTCAGTGCGACGCGCGACAGCGGGTCCTGCGCCGGCGCGGCCGGGTCGCTCTCGTCCTGTTTGCGCAGGAAGGACCAGCCCCAGATCAGGAAGCCGACGCCGGCCATCATCACCACCACGCTGACGATGGACCACACCACGTTCTCCGCGGTCGGCGCATTGCCGATCAGCGGTTCGTGCGGCCAGTTGTTGGTGTAGGTGGCGCTGGTGCCGGGCCGCTCGGTCGCCGCCACCCAGGCGGTCCAGAAGAAGAAGCCGGCAAGCTGCGCGCGCCGCTGCGGATCGGGCAGCGTGTTCTCCTTCATCGCGTAGCTTTCGCGCGAGCCCTGCAGCGCCGGCGCATCGCCGAACAGCTCGGCGTAGTAGACGGCGGTGCGCTCGATCGCCTTCGCACGCAGCGTCGATACGGTGGCGATGCCGCTTGCGGCGTCGTAGGTGTTGCGCCGGTACTCGCGCTTCAGACGCGCGGCGAGCAGTGCCTGCGTGTCGGCGTCGAGTTCGGCATACGGTTTGCCGTGCGCGTCCTGCGCGGCCAGATCCAGCCAGGCCAGCAGTTCGCGGTGCAGCCAGTCCGCGGTCCAGTCCGGCGCCTGGTAGGCGCCATGCCCCCAGATCGAGCCGAGCTGCATGCCGCCGACCGACTGCCAGGCGGTCTGGCCGTCGAGAATGCCATCGTGCGTGTACAGCACGCGGCCGTCGTCGCTGACGATCTGCTGCGGTATCGGCGGCGCGCTGCGATACACCTCGACGCCGTAGTAACCGAGCAACGAGAAGGTGACGATGAGCACGCCGATCAGCGTGAACCACAGCCTGCGATAGTTACCCATGAGCGGTCTCCGCCTCGGCCGGTGCCGGATTCAGCCCCTCGAACAGGATGTTGTTCTCCAGGTGGATGTGTTCCATCAGGTCTTCGCGCAGCGCGGCCAGGCCGACGTAAAGCGCGCGCCAGGTGTTGCAGGCGCCGCGCGGCAGCGTGATGTCATTGGTCAGCGCTTCCAGCCGCTGCAACGCTTCGCCGTGCTGGTCGTGCTCGTTGCGCATCACCGTGACCGGCCCCTGCAGCGCCGCCGCGTGTCCGCGGGCGAGCATTGGAAACAGCACCTGTTCTTCCTTCTGCATATGGCTTTCCAGTTCCTGCTGCATCGTTGCCAGATGATCGGCGAGGCCGTTCGGGCAGTCGGGGCGATCGCCATGCACCTGTTCGACGCGGCGCGCGAGGCGGGTCAGCTCCGGCAACTGTTCGCGATGGCGGTCATGGAAGCGGACCAGGATGTGCTCGATCAGCGTCGCCGCCGACACCGTGCGCCAGTCGCGTTCCACGCGCGTGGCCAGCGACGAAAGGGTGCGCAGGCGATCGACGATGGGTTGCACGTCGATGCCGCGCTCGGCTGCCGCTTCCTGCAAGCTGTGCTTGCCGCCGCAGCAGAAATCGAGCTTGTGTTCGTGGAATACCTGGGTGGCACCGGGAATGCTGCGCGCCAGCGCGCCGAGGGATTGTTCGATCAGGTTCATGGCGAGAGCCTCGTGTGGAAGAAGACATCCTCAATTCGCAAGGTCCGGGCCACATGCGTCGATCAAATAAAATCAACAAGATACGAAAATTAAGGTATTTTCAACCCTCACCAAGATAGGTATTAAAAACCCTTACGGGGTCATTAAAACCATGATGGAATCCCTGCTGCTCGCCGACCTCGTGTCGGAACTGCCGCCCGCGGTGCGCCTGCAGCGCCTGGTATCCAGCCTGCGCGCCCACTTCGGCTGTGGCGCGGTGGCGCTGTTGAAACTGGAGGAAGACAGCCTGCGTCCGCTGGCGGTCGACGGACTGGTGCGCGAAACACTGGGCCGGCGCTTCGTCGTCGGTCAGCACCCGCGACTGGCCACCATCCTGTCGCGCCGTGACATCACCAGTTTCGATCACGACAGCACGCTGCCCGACCCCTATGACGGCCTGCTCGACACCCGCGTCGGCGAGCCACTGCCGGTACACGACTGCATGGGCACCAGCCTGCACGTCGAGGGACAGACCTGGGGCGCGCTGACGCTGGACGCGCTGCAGACCGGCACCTTTACCGAGGCGGCGCGCGACGATCTGCGTCGCTTCACTTTGCTGGTCGAGGCGGCGGTACGCGTGACCCGACTGGAACAGGACCTGCACGCGCTGCGCCTGTCGCGTGGCGGCGAACCGGCAGACGCGCGCGCCACCGCGGAAGAGGCAGAGATCATCGGCCACAGCGACGTGATCCAGCGTCTGCTGCACGAACTGAAGGTCGTCGCCGAGTCCGAGCTGCCGGTGCTGCTGCTCGGCGAAACCGGCGTCGGCAAGGAGCTGTTCGCGCGCCACCTGCACCGCCATTCGCGCCGTGCCGCGCAGCCGCTGGTCCACGTTAACTGCGCGGCGCTGCCCGAATCGCTGGCCGAGAGCGAACTGTTCGGCCACGTGAGAGGCGCCTTCTCCGGCGCCACCACGGACCGCCCGGGACGCTTCGAGGCGGCGGACGGCGGCACGCTATTCCTCGACGAGGTCGGCGAACTGCCGCTGACCGTTCAGGCCAAGCTGCTGCGGGCGCTGCAGAACGGCGAAATCCAGCGCCTGGGCGCCGATCAGCCGCGACGCGTCAACGTGCGCGTGATTGCGGCGACCAACCGCACATTGCGCGAAAGCGTGCGTGACGGTGCCTTCCGCGCCGACCTCTATCACCGGCTGTCGGTCTATCCGGTGCCGATACCCCCGCTGCGCGAGCGCGGCAGCGACGTGCTGCTGCTGGCCGGCCGCTTCCTCGAACTGAACCGCGCCCGCCTCGGGCTACGCAGCCTGCGTCTGTCGCCCGAGGCGGAAGACGCGCTCTGTCGCTATCCGTGGCCGGGCAATGTGCGCGAGCTGGAACACGTGATCAGCCGCGCGGCGCTGAAGGTGGTGAGCCGTGGCGCTGCGCGCACCGACATCGTGTCGCTGCCGGCCGAACTGCTCGACCTCGACGGCCCGGCGCTGCCCGGCGTCATGCCCCCGCGGCCCACCGACGAAGCGATACCTGTCACCCTGATGCCACTGCGCGACGCCGTTGACGCGACGCAACGGCGGCTGGTGCGGACGGCGCTCGACGCCTGCAGCGGCAACTGGGCCGACGCCGCGCGTCGTCTGGAGGTCAACCCGAGCAATCTGCACAAGCTCGCTCGCCGGCTCGGCCTCAAATAGCGATGACGGACTTTGCACTGATGCACAGCGCCGGTGCGCGCACACGCCGGCCGCCCCAAGCACGGAAGGACGCTGAAACAAAACCGACGGAAAATCATGCACTTGGCTTGCGCACATTAATTGCTTGAAGCCATCACCCCCTTTCCAGCATGCAACCGGAGTCCTCCGTGTCCATCCACGTCGCGCTGAACCACGTCACCCACTACCGCTACGACCGTCCGGTCATGCTCAGCCCGCAGGTGGTCAGACTGCGTCCGGCGCCGCACACGCGCACACCCATCCTGTCCTACTCGCTGAAGGCGACGCCGGGCGAGCACTTCATCAACTGGCAGCAGGACCCGCAGTCGAACTATCTCGCCCGCATCGTGTTCCCGGAGCGCACGCGCGAACTGCGCATCGAGATCGACCTGGTGGCCGAAATGTCGGTCATCAACCCCTTCGATTTCTTCCTCGAACCGGAAGCGGAAAAGATTCCATTCGGCTACAGCGAAGAGCAGACGCACGAACTGACGCCCTATCTGGTGAAACTGCCGCTCGGCCGCGACAACGCGCCCAAGTTCTCGCGCTGGGTTGACAACGCGCGCGCGCTGTGCAACGGCGGGCGTGCCAGCGTGGACTTCCTGGTCGCGCTGAACCAGCAGATGCAGAACGACATCCGCTACCTGATCCGCATGGAACCTGGCGTACAGACACCGGAGGAAACGCTGCAGAAGGCCAGTGGTTCCTGCCGCGACTCGGCCTGGGCGCTGGTGCAGGTGCTGCGCCACATTGGCCTGGCGGCGCGCTTCGTGTCCGGCTACCTGATACAGCTGACGCCGGACGTGAAATCGCTGGACGGCCCGAGCGGCCCCGAAGCCGACTTCACCGACCTGCACGCCTGGTGCGAGGTGTATCTGCCGGGCGCGGGGTGGATCGGACTGGACCCGACTTCCGGCCTGTTCGCCGGCGAGGGCCACATTCCACTCGCCTGTTCGCCCGAACCGTCGTCAGCCGCGCCGGTCAGCGGCTTCAGCGAGAAGTGCGAGTCGGAGTTCGAACACCACATGAAGGTCGAACGCGTGTGGGAAGCACCGCGCGTGACCCGGCCCTACAGCGACGCGCAGTGGTCGCGCATCGAAACGCTGGGCCACCGCATCGACGCCGATCTGAAGCTGCACGACGTGCGACTGACCATGGGCGGCGAACCCACCTTCGTGTCGGTAGATGACCGCGACGGCGCCGAATGGAACACCACCGCCGACTCGCCGCCGGAAAAGCCGACAAAACGCCTGCTCGGCGCCGAACTGCTGGCCAAACTGAAGGCGCGCTACGCGCCGGGCGGTCTGCTGCACTACGGCCAGGGCAAGTGGTATCCGGGCGAACAGCTGCCGCGCTGGTCACTCAGCTGTTTCTGGCGCCGCGACGGCGAACCGATCTGGACGGATTCCGGCCTGTTCGCGGACGAATCCGTCGATTACGCGCTGACCGAAGGCGACGCGGCGCGCTTCCTCAACGTACTGGCGGCCCGCCTCGGCATCGACGGCAAGCACGCCTTCCCTGCCTACGAGGATGTCTGGTACTACCTGTGGCGCGAACGCAAGCTGCCAGTGAACGTCGATCCCTTCGACGCCCGGCTGGACGATCCGCTCGAACGCGAACGCATGCGCCGTGTGTTCGATCAGGGTCTGGACAGCGTGGTCGGCCACGTGCTGCCGCTGGCACGTACGCCGGCCGGCGATGCCTGGCAGAGCGGTCCGTGGTTCCTGCGCACCGAGCGCTGCTATCTGGTGCCGGGCGATTCACCGCTCGGCTATCGGCTGCCGCTGGACTCGCAACCGTGGGTCGCCGCCACCGACTACCCCTGGGTGCATGCCGCCGACCCGATGGCACCGCAGACCGCACTGCCGCAATGGCGCGACATCGCCTGGCGCATGCAGACGCCGCTCGCCGGCCTGACCGGCGACCGCGCGCAACGGCTGGGCTATGCCCTGCCGGACAGCGGCAGCCCGGTGGCGCCCGCGACCGACCGCCGCCCCGACGCCTTCGAATCCGCCGCCTGGATCACCCGCACCGCACTGTGCGCACAGGTGCGCCACGGCGTCATGTACCTGTTCATGCCGCCGCTGACAGCGCTGGAGGACTACCTCGAGTTGGTGACCGCGATCGAGGCGACCGCTGCCGACTGCGGCCACCCGGTCGTGCTCGAAGGTTACGAGCCGCCGCGCGACGCCCGCCTCGAAGTGCTGCGCATCACGCCCGACCCCGGTGTGCTGGAGGTGAACATCCAGCCCTACCACTCATGGGACGACATGGTGGCTGGCACCACCTTCCTGTACGAGGCGGCGCACGAAACCCGGCTCGGCACAGAGAAGTTCATGATCGACGGCCGCCACAGCGGCACTGGCGGCGGCAACCACTTCGTGCTCGGCGGCGCGACGGTGTCCGACTCGCCCTTCCTGCGCCGGCCCGACCTGCTGCGCAGCCTGATCAGCTACTGGCACAACCACCCGTCGCTGTCCTACCTGTTCTCCGGCCTGTTCATCGGCCCGACCAGCCAGGCGCCGCGCATCGACGAAGCGCGCAACGACGCGGTGTACGAGATCGAGATCGCCTTCGCCGAAATCGAGCGCCGCACGCGCGACATGGGCTACACGCCGCCATGGTTGATCGACCGCATCCTGCGCAATCTGCTGGTCAACTCCACCGGCAACACGCACCGCACCGAGTTCTGCATCGACAAGCTGTTCTCACCCGACGGCCCGACCGGCCGCCTCGGCCTGCTCGAAATGCGCGCTTTCGAAATGCCGCCGCACGCGCGCATGAGCCTGACCCAGCAACTGCTGCTGCGCGCGCTGATCGCCCGCTTCTGGCAACAGCCCTACCAGCCGGCGCGCCTGAAGCGCTGGGGCACCGAACTGCACGACCGCTACATGCTGCCGCACTTCGTCTGGGACGATCTGCGCGACGTGATCGACGAGCTGCGCAGCTTCGGCTACACGATGGAACTGGACTGGTTCGCGCCGCACTTCGAGTTCCGTTTCCCGAAGATGGGCGCCTTCGCCGCACGCAACGTTCAGGTCGAACTGCGCAGCGCGCTGGAACCGTGGCACGTGATGGGCGAGGAAGGCGCACCCGGCGGCACCGTGCGCTATGTCAACTCCTCTGTCGAACGGCTGCAGGTGAAGGTGCAGGGGCTGGTGGACGACCGCCACGTGCTGGCGGTCAATGGCCGGCGCATTCCGCTGCAACCGACCGGACGCGTCGGCGAATTCGTCGCCGGCGTACGCTACCGCGCATGGCAGCCGGCGACCTGCCTGCACCCGACCATTCCGCCGCACAGCCCACTGGTGTTCGACCTTGTGGACGACTGGATGAAGCGTTCGATGGGCGGCTGCCAGTACCACGTCGCCCACCCGGGCGGCCGCAATTTCGAAACCTTCCCGGTCAATTCCTACGAAGCGGAAGGCCGCCGGCTGGCGCGCTTCTTCGCCATGGGCCACACGCCGGGCCAGGTGTCGGCACCGCCGGAGGAGCGCAACCCGAACTTCCCGTTCACGCTCGATCTGCGGCGCTGAGCACGCAAACGCGTACGGACCGACGGGCGGCGCATCGAAGGATGCGCCGCCGCATCGCCGGCTGGCTTCCCACCCGATTGTCCTCGTAGCCTGCGCCGCGCGCCGGCCTGCGGCACAATGCGGCTTTCGCATCACGCCCTGCCCGTCTTGATCCACTGGACCCGTCAGATGCTGTGGCGGCTGCTCGCCGCAGTGTCGGTACTGTTGGGCGTCATCGGCGCCTTCCTGCCCGTACTGCCGACCGTGCCCTTCCTGCTGCTTGCCGCCTGGGCCGCCGGCCGCGGCTGGCCGGCGCTGGAGGCGAAGCTGCTCGCCCATCCGAAGTACGGACCACACATCATCCACTGGCGCACGCACGGCGCGGTACCGCGTCGCGCCAAATGGCTGGCCAGCGTGATGATGCTGTTCAGCGCCACCACGCTGTGGTTCAGTCCGGTGCCCCCCTGGGTACGCGGCAGCGTGTGGCTCATCCTGATCGTCGTCGCCGGCTGGCTATGGACGCGGCCCGAACCCGCCAGCGACGATTAAGCTGAAACGGCGTCAGGCGAGCGCCGGATAGTCGGTGTAGCCTTCGGCGCCGCCGCCGTACATCAGCTCGGCGCGCAGCGGATTCAGCGGCGCGTTGTCGCGCAGACGGCGCACCAGATCCGGATTCGAGATGAAGGGCTTGCCGAAGGCGATCGCGTCGGCCTCGCCAGCGGCCACCTTCGCCTCGGCGCTCGCGCGATCAAAGCCGTTGTTCACGATCCAGCCGCCGCCGAAGGCCTTCTTCAGCGCGTCATAGTCAAAGGGCTCCGCAAGATCCGCCGGTTCGCGCGGGCCGCCGGTCTCACCCTCGATCATGTGCACGAAAGCGAGCCCCAGCGGCGCCAGCACTTCGACCAGGCGGCCATAAAGTGCCTGCGGATTGCTGTCACGCGCCGTGTCGCTGAAGGTGGTGATCGGCGACAGACGGATGCCGGTGCGCGCAGCCCCGATTTCCGCCGCCACCGCCTGCATCACCTCGACGACCAGGCGGATGCGGTTGTCGATGGAACCGCCATACGGGCCGCTGCGGTCATTCACGCTGTCGCGCATGAACTGGTCCAGCAGGTAGTTGTTGGCCGCGTGCACCTCGACGCCATCGAAACCGGCGTCGATCGCATTGCGCGCGGCGCGACGGTAGTCGTTGACGATGCCCGGCAGTTCGTCGTCGCGCAGCGCCCGAGGTTCGGACACCGGCACGAAGCCCTCCTTCGTGTAGGTCTGCGCATTGGGCCGACGCGCGGTCAACGACACCGGCGCCGCGCCGCCCGGCAGCAGCGAGGTATGCGAAATGCGTCCGACGTGCCACAGCTGCAGCACGATACGACCGCCGGCGGCGTGCACCGCGTCTGTCACCTTGCGCCAGCCGGCGACCTGCTCGGCCGAATGGATGCCCGGGGTGTCCAGATAGCCTTGGGCCATCGGTGAAATCTGCGTCGCCTCGGCGATGATGAGACCGGCGCTCGCACGCTGGCGGTAGTACTCGACGGTGAGCGGCCCCGGCACATTGCCGGCCTGGGCGCGGTTGCGCGTCAGCGGCGCCATGACGATGCGGTTGGCGAGGGCGATATCGCCCAGTCGGGTCGGTTCGAACAGCGTGGTCATTCGGTTCTCCATGTATGGATAGGGTTGGGGTCGCGGCCTGGGCAGCGCCCCGGAAGAAAACAGTTTCAGAAACCCTGCAGCACGATCTTTCCGCGCGCGCGGCCGCTTTCGAGCAGTGCGTGCGCGCGGCGCAGATTGGCTGCATTGATGACACCGAAATGCTCGCCCAGCGTGCTGCGCAGGCGGCCGGCGTTGACCATGTCGGCCACTTCGTCGAGCAGGCGGCCCTGCTCGACCATGTCGTCGGTCTGGTAGAGCGAACGCGTGAACATCAGTTCCCAGTGCAGCGACAGGCTCTTGCGTTTCAGCGCGAGTACGTCGAGCGGATGCGCCGGATCGTCGATCAGGCCAAGCCGCCCCTGCGGCGCCAGCGCCTCGACGATCTGCGGGTAGTGGTGATCGGTGTGGGTCAGGCTGGCTGCGTGGGTGACCGACGCGATGCCGGCCTCGCGCAGCGCCTCGGCCAGCGGACGGCGGTGATCGATCACGTGGTGCGCGCCGAGCCGGGTCACCCAGTCGGCGGTTTCGCTGCGCGACGCGGTGGCGATCACCGTTGTACGGGTCAGCGCCCGGGCCAGCTGGATCATGATCGAGCCGACACCACCGGCGGCGCCGACGATGAGCAGACGCCCTTCCGCGTCGCGCAGCTGCAGTCGGTCAAACAGCAACTCCCACGCGGTGATGGTGGTCAGCGGCAACGCCGCCGCTTCGGCAAAACCGAGCGAGGACGGCATGCGGCCGACCAGGCGTTCATCCACCGCCTGGTACTCGGCGTTGCTGCCCTGGCGGGTCAGGTCACCGGCGTACCAGACGCGATCCCCCGGGCGGAAGCGCGTGACCCGCTCGCCCACCGCCTCGACCACGCCCGCCGCGTCCCAGCCCGGCACGCGCCAGCTGCCGTCGGCCGGCGGCGCATGGAAGCGACGTACCTTGGTATCGACCGGATTAACCGCCACCGCCTCGATGCGCACGAGCAGATCGTGGCCTCGGGCCGGGCGAGTTCGACGTCCACCAAGCTGTCCTCGCGCTCGACCGGCAGATTTTCTCTGAATGCAACGGCTTTCATGCTGCAACTCCTGTCCAGTTCATCGAGGCATGCTACAGACTCGCAGATCGATTGATAATCCAGCCCGCACTCAATACATATTCAAATGATTCTTGAAAATTGAGCCGCCATGAATCCGCGTGATCTGACGCTTTCCCAGCTCGAACTTTTCGTGCGCATCGCCGACGCCGGCTCGCTCAGCGCCGCCGCACGGCAGTTGCAGCTGACACCGGCCGCCGCCAGCGCTGCACTGAAGCGGCTCGAATCGGCTTTTGGCGCGCGGCTGGTCGAGCGCTCCACCCGTTCGATGCGGCTGACCGCCGAGGGCGAACTGCTGCGCGACCACGCCCGGCGCGCACTGGGCGACATCGACGACGCACGCGCCCTGCTGGGTGCCGGCCGCGAAACGCTGTCAGGCGACATCCACCTCGCGGCACCGTCCGACCTCGGTCGCGGCGCGCTGTCGGCCATGCTGGATCACTTCATCGAACAGCATCCCGGCGTGCGGCTGGCGCTCTACGTGTCCGACACGCTGCAGGACCTGGTGCGCGAGCGGGTCGATCTGGCGGTGCGCTACGGCGAGTTGCCGGATTCGTCGCTGGTCGCTCGCCGGCTGCACGTGACCCGACGCGTGGTGGTGGCCTCGCCCGAGTACGTCGCACGCCACGGCGCGCCGCAGCAGCCGTCCGATCTGACGCGGCACAACTGCATCGCGCTCTATCGCAGCGGACGCCCGCATCTGGCCTGGCGCTTCGAGCGTGGCGGCGTCAACACGACCGTGCGCGTGCAGGGCAATCGGCTCGCCTACGACGGCGCGCTGGTGCGCCAGTGGGTGCTGCAGGGTCTGGGCATCGCCACCAAGGCACGGCTGGACGTGGTGGACGACCTGCACGCCGGGCGCCTGGTCGAACTGCTGACCGACTGGCGCGGCGAGGATTTCCCGCTGCACGCAATGCTGCCAGCGGGCAGGCACATGCCGCTGCGGGTCAGACGCCTGCTCGACTTCCTTGGCGAACGGTTCGCTCAGATCGAACCGGACGCGCTACCCGGCGGCTGAGCGATGCGTATCGGCCCGCGCCAGTCGGCATCTGGATCTCGCACATCGCCGCCCTGGGTGACGACGACGCGACCTTCGCGCGCCAGGCGGCGGGCGACTTCGCGGATCTTGGGCATCAGCGGGCGCCAGTCGTCCGGCGACAGCACGCGCGCGACTTCGGACGGACAGATCGAGCGCCCGTGCGCGCGCCGGGCGACCCTTGCGAGCAACACCTCCGCGACGCGGTCGTCGCTCAGCGCGTCATCGGCCGCGCCGGATCGCTGCACCACTCGCTCCACGAACCGGGATAGAGCTGCGCCCCGGACAGGCCGGCAACTTCGAGCGCCAGCAGGTTGTGGCAGGCGGTGACGCCGCTGCCGCACTGCATGACCAGCGAAGCCGGATCGCGGCCGCCGATCAGTTCACGCCACTCTGCGCGCAGCACGTCGGCCGGCTTGAAGCGGCCGTCGTCGCCGATATTGAGCTTGAAGAAGCGGTTCACCGCACCGGGAATATGGCCGCCGACCGGGTCCAGCGTCTCGTTTTCACCGCGGAAGCGGTCGGGCGCGCGGGCGTTGACCAGCAGGCGTCCGCCGCTGCGCAGACTGGCGAGAACGGCGTCGGCGTCCAGCGTCGCCTCGACCGCGCCAAGCGGATAGTCGGTGCGCGGCAGATCGCGCACCGTCGTGTCGAGCGCGCCGCCGAACGCCTTCCACGCGCTCAGGCCACCATCGAGCACCGCGGCATCGCGGTGACCGACCCAGCGCAGCATCCACCACAGGCGGGCAGCGAACATGCCGCCGGCGTCGTCATAGGCCACCACGCGATGCGCCGGCGAAATGCCGCGAGCGCCGAGCAGCGCGACGAAATCCTGTGGCGACGGCAGCGGATGGCGACCGTTGCGGCCAGTCTTCGGCGCCGACAGGTCGCGATCCAGATGCATGAACAGCGCGCCGGGGATGTGCGCTTCGCGCCACGCCGCCTCGCCGGATGCCGGCTGCGCAAGATCGTGACGGCAATCGACGATGACCAGGCGGGCATCGCCCGCCGCGGCGGCCAGTTCGGCCGCGGAAATGAGCACACTCATCGTTCAGACGGTCTCCGCCAGCCAGTCGCGCGCAGCCGCTTCATCGTCGAATACGGTCACGTCGGCGTTCGACGAATACCTGCGACAGCCAGGCCGTCCACGCCACCCACGGCGTGCCGGCGATCACTGCGACCCGTCCGAAATCGTGGCTGTGCGCGCGTGCGAACCGCAGTTCCTCAAGCGCCATGTCGAGCGTGAAGTCGGTCATCTGCCGCAGGTCGATCAGCAGGTTCACGACGCCTTCGAACTTGATCCGGTAATTGACCAGGTCCTCGAACTCCCGATAGTCGGCCAGCGTGAATTCGCCGAAGGCCGTCACCGTCACCAGGTTGCCGCTGTATTCGCTCGTGATCATTTTTCTTCCCTCCAGGGGTCTGCCGACACAGAGGCGGGGCGCGCCCCGCACTTCGACTATAGCTTCGCCGGCGGCGGATTGAGCATCGCCAGCACGCCGCTTGCGACAATCAGCACCATGCCCAGCCAGACCGCGGCGGACGGCACATCGTTCCACAGCAGCACGCCGTAAAGCGTGGAGAAGGCCACCGTGGTGTAGGCCAGACTGGCCGACACCAGCGTGCGCCCGCCCTTGTACGCCGTGGTCATGCACAGCTGGGCTGCGGCGCCGAACACGCCAACGCCCAGCAGCAACGCACAGGTGCGCTGATCCGGCAGGTGAAAGCCGCCGTCGATCAGCGCCCACACGGCGCCGAACACCGAGGAGCAGAGCGAGAAGTAGAGCACGGTGCGCCATTCCGGCTCACCCAGCTGACCGAGGTCGCGCACGCTCAGATAGGCCATGGTCGCGATCATCCCCGAAGCGAGGCCGCACAGGCCGCCGACCCACTGCTCGCTGTCCAGCGTCGGCTGCAGGACCAGAACGACGCCGGCAAAGCCGGTCACCAGCGCCAGCGCGACCGGCTTCGACAACTCTCCACTGACGGTGAAGCCCAGCCAGGCCGCCATGAACAGTGGCGACGTGTAATTCAGCGTCACCGCCGTCGGCAACGGCAACAGTGCAATGGCCTGGAAATACAGGATGAGCGAAATCGCGCCGGACACGCCGCGCTTCAGATGCATCGCCGCGTGCGGTGTCGCGAACGACGCGCCGCGCATGCGCATGACGGCTGCGATCAGCAGCAAGGAAATGAAGGCACGGTAGAAAGCGATTTCGGAGGCGGGCAACGCCTCGCTGGCCAGCTTCACGCAAACGCCCATGGACGCGAACAGCAGACTGGCCGCCACCATCCACAAGGACTTCACGACGCCTGCTCCGGCAAGAAAACGGGGCACCGAAGTGCCCCGTCACGCCCGCTGTACCGTGCTGCGCTCAAAGATAGTCCACCATTTCGCGCCGGTACCACTCGTGGAAGTGCTGCATGCCGTCTTCCATCGGCGACTGGTAGGGGCCGACCTCGGAACGACCCTGCTTCATCAGCGCGCGCCGGCCAGCGTCCATGCGCTCGCCGATCTCGTCGTCCTCGCGCGCCGTTTCCATATAGGCCGCGCGCTCGGCTTCGATGAATTCGCGCTCGAACAGCACGATCTCTTCCGGGTAGTAGAACTCGACCACATTCATCGTGCGATCGACCGACTGCGGATACAGGGTGCTCACGACGAGCACGTGCGGATACCACTCGACCATGATGTTCGGGTAGTAGGTCAGCCAGATCGCACCGTGCGGCGGCACTTCGCCCCGGTAGAAGTCGAGCACCGCGCGGTGCCAGCGCTCGTAGGCCGGCGTGCCGGGACGCGCCAGACGGTTGTTCACGCCGACGCGCTGCACCGAATAGTCGCGCGCGAACTGCCAGCTCAGGTCCTCGCAGGTGACGAACTTGCCCAGCCCCGGGTGGAAGGGCTCGACGTGGTAGTCCTCGAGATAGACCTCGATGAAGGTTTTCCAGTTGTAGTTGCACTGGTGCATCTCGACGTGATCGAGCATGTAGCCCGAGAAGTCGAGCGCGGGAGCGACCTCCATGCCGGCAAGATCGGCGGCGATGTCGCGCTTGCCGGAGAACAGCAGTCCCTTCCAGTTCTGCAGCGGCTGGCGCTTCAGGTTCAGGCAGGGCGTGTTCGGGAAGTGCGGCGCGCCCAGCAGGTCGCCACGCGTGTCGTAAGTCCAGCGGTGCACCGGGCAGACGATGTTCGGCGTGTTGCCGCGCCCCTTCATCATCAAGGCCTGACGATGGCGGCACACATTGGACAGCAGTTCGATGCCGGCCTCGTTGCGCACCAGCATCAGCGCATCGTCGGCCCAGCCGAGGGTGTGATAGTCGCCGACGTTCGGCACCATCAACTCATGGCCCACATAGCCCGGTCCGTTGTCGAAAAGCACACGCTTCTCGAGTTCGAACAACGGCTGATCGAAGTACCAGGAAACCGGAAACTGCGATTGCGCCGGTTCAAGACGGGTAATGGACTGTATATCGGACATTCCCCAACCCCCGAAGTCAAAGTTGGAAAACCGCGTGCCTGCCATCGCGGACCCCGCGGCGCAGGGATTCATGCGACCACGGACGATGCACGCAAACGCGTGACAAAGCCGGGCAGTATAACCACTTGCGCGTTTGACCGGCTGATGTGGATCAGCTATTTTCCAGAGTTTGCCCGACGCCCCAATCAGCATGACCAGAAAAGCAGAAGCGGCTTCCGCACCCGCCAGCTTCGAGCAGGCGATCGAAGAACTCGAAGCCATCGTGCGTGCGATGGAGGACGGCAAGCTGCCGCTGGACGGTGCGCTCGAACGCTATCAGCGCGGCGTCGAACTGGTGCGCCATTGTCAGACCGCGCTCAGCGCGGCCGAACAGAAAGTGCAGATGCTGGAGGACGGTCTGCTGCGCGACCTGCCGGTTGGCGATGGCGATCATGACTGACGCCGTACCCTCTTTCGCCGACTGGGTCACTACCGTCCAGACGCGCACCGAAACCGCACTCGACCGCTTCCTGCCCACCGCGGCGGTAGCGCCGTCACGACTGCACGATGCCATGCGCTACGCGGTGCTTGGCGGCGGCAAGCGCGTGCGTCCGCTGCTCTGTCACGCCGCTGGCGCGCTGTCGGGCGCCTCGAGCGCGGCACTCGATGCCGCCGCCTGTGCGGTCGAACTGATACACGCCTATTCACTGGTACACGACGACATGCCCTGCATGGACGACGACGTGCTGCGCCGCGGCAAGCCTACCGTGCACGTGCAGTACGACGACGCCACCGCGCTGCTGGTGGGCGACAGCCTGCAGTCCCTCGCTTTCCTGCTGTTGTCCGAACATTGCGATGTCGCCGCCGACACCCGCGTCAGAATGGTCAGCCAGCTCGCCATCGCGTCGGGGTCGCGCGGCATGGCCGGCGGGCAGGCGATCGACCTGGCTTCGGTCGGTATCGCGCTTGGCGTGGCCGAACTCGAGTTCATGCACATCCACAAGACCGGCGCCCTGATCCGCTGCGCGGTCCGCCTCGGAGCCGCCTGCGGACAACTGGACGTAGACGCACAGGCGCGACTGGACCACTATGCAGGTACTGTCGGCCTTCTTTTCCAGGTGGTCAACGACGTGCTCGACTGCGAGGCCAGTACCGAGGCACTCGGCAAGACCGCGGGCAAGGACGCCGCCGCGAACAAGCCGACCTACGTCAGCACGCTGGGACTTGCGCGCGCGCGTGAGCGCGCTCGCGAACTGCACGCCGAAGCGATCGACAGCCTTTCGTCCTTCGGGGACGAAGCGCGTCGCCTGCGCGAACTGGCGGATTTCGTGCTGACGAGGAAACACTGATATGGACAGATCCCTGCACACGATGAGCGCCTACCCGCTGCTGGAAACGATCGACTCGCCGGCCGACGTCCGCAAACTCGACAGCCGTCGGCTTTCCCAGCTCGCCACGGAATTGCGCGCCTTTCTGGTCGAATCGGTGTCGCGCACCGGTGGTCACCTGTCGTCCAATCTCGGCACGGTGGAACTGACTGTGGCACTGCACCACGTCTACAACACCCCCGACGACCGCATCGTCTGGGACGTCGGTCATCAGACCTACGCGCACAAGATACTCACGGGTCGCCGTGAAGGCATGGCGACGCTGCGCCAGTACAAGGGCGTAAGCGGCTTTCCGCGCCGCTGCGAAAGCCCTTACGACACCTTCGGCACGGCGCATTCGTCCACCTCGATCTCGGCCGCCCTGGGCATGGCCATCGCGGCCCGCGCCCTGGGGCAGAAGCGGCACAGCATCGCAGTGATCGGTGACGGCGCGATGACTGCCGGCATGGCGTTCGAGGCGCTGAACAACGCAGGCGTCGAGGACGCCGACCTGCTGGTCATCCTCAACGACAACGACATGTCAATCTCGCCGCCGGTCGGCGCGCTGAACAAGTACCTCACCCGCCTGCTGTCCGGCCACACCTACAACGCCGCCCGCCGTGCCGGCGCCAAGGTGCTCGAGATCGCGCCGTCGCTGCGCGAGTTCGCCAAGCGCGCGGAAGAACACGTGAAGGGCATGATCACGCCGGGCACGCTGTTCGAGGAATTCGGATTCCATTACTACGGCCCGATCGACGGCCACGACCTCGACGCGCTGATCCCGACGCTGGAGAACCTGCGCGAACTGCCGGGCCCGAAGTTCCTGCACGTGATCACGAAGAAGGGATACGGCTACAAGCTGGCCGAGGCCGACCCCATCCTCTATCACGGCGTCGGCAAGTTCGATCACCATGCCGGCATCCAGACCGGCAAGAGTGGCGGCAAGCCAACCTACACTCAGGTGTTCGGCGACTGGCTGTGCGACATGGCTGCCCGCTGCGACAAGCTGATGGCGATCACGCCGGCGATGCGCGAAGGCTCGGGCATGGTGCGCTATGCTGCGGAGTACCCGCAGCGCTACTTCGACGTGGGCATCGCGGAGCAGCACGCGCTCACCTTTGCCGCCGGACTTGCCTGCGAAGGTATCAAGCCGGTGGTAGCGATCTACTCGACCTTCCTGCAGCGCGCCTACGACCAGCTCATCCACGACATCTGCCTGCAGAACCTGCCGGTCATGATGGCGCTGGACCGCGCCGGTCTGGTCGGTGCCGACGGCGCCACCCACCATGGGGCCTTCGATCTGTCCTATCTGCTCTGTCTGCCCAATCTCGTCGTGATGACGCCGAGCGACGAGAACGAATGCCGGCAGATGCTCTACACCGCGTACATGCACAAGGGGCCCACTGCAGTGCGTTACCCGCGCGGCAGCGGCCCCGGCGTGGTACCGCAGGACACGATGACCGCGTTGCCGATCGGTCGTGGCGAACTTCGGCGTGCGGGTCAGGGTGATGCCGCCCTGCTCGCCTTCGGCGCCATGCTGACGCCGGCACTTGCGGTTGCCGACGAGTTCGACGCCAGCGTGGCCAATATGCGCTTCGCCAAGCCACTGGACGAAGCCCTGGTGATCCAGCTCGCGCAGAAGCACCGGCTCATCGTCACGCTGGAGGAAAACGCGCTGATCGGTGGCGCTGGCGCGGAGGTCGAGCGGGTGATTCACAACGCGGGCCTGTCCTGTCGGGTGCTGCGCATCGGCTTGCCCGATCGCTTCGTCGATCACGGGGATCCGGCACTGCTTTACGCGGAAGTCGGGCTCGACGCGGCCGGCGTGCGCGCCCAGGTGGCCGCCGCACTGCAGGCGCTCTCGCGCTGAACTCCCGGCCTCGGCGAAAATGAAAGCCCGGCACTGCCGGGCTTTTTTTCATGCGTCGCAGCTTGAGTGGATCAGAACCCGATGTTAATCTACATGCAACAAATGATCATGTAGAGAAACCAGGGGTTCAGCATGAATGCTCGCGATCCGCACACTATTCCCGACGTCCAGAACACACTGGACCCGCGCGAACTGCCGATCGAGAAAGTCGGCATCCGCGGCATCCGTCACCCGATCAGCGTGCGTGGCCGCGATGGCTGGGTACAGGGCACCGTGGCCGAATGCGGCCTCTTTGTCAGCCTGCCTGCCCATCTGAAAGGCACGCACATGTCGCGCTTCGTGGAACTGCTGAACGGTCTGGAGACGCCGCTCGCACCTCCGGTTTTCGAGGCTCTGGTCCGCGCCATGCTCGATCGCCTGGAAGCCGACAGCGGCGAAATATCGCTGCGCTTCCCCTATTTCCGACGGAAATCGGCGCCGGTGTCGGGCGTACAGAGCGTGCTCGACTACGAGGTCGGCTTCACCGCGCGTGTCGGCTCTGACGGTGGCTATACCTTCACCCTGCGCGTGCTGGTGCCGGTTACCAGCCTGTGCCCCTGCTCGAAGAGAATTTCGCAGTACGGCGCGCACAATCAGCGCTCACACGTGACGATAGAGGCCGTCATCGAAGGCAATCTGATGGTCGAGGACCTGATCGACATTGTCGAGCAGGAGGCCTCCTGTGATCTGTATGGCCTGCTCAAGCGCCCGGACGAGAAGTACGTGACCGAGCGCGCCTACGAAAATCCGAAATTCGTCGAGGACATGGTGCGCGACATCGCCGCCCGGCTGAACACCGAGGAAAGGGTGCGCGCCTATACGCTGGAGGTGGAGAACTTCGAGTCCATCCACAATCACTCCGCCTGGGCACAAGTGAGTGCCGACAAGCGCCAGACGCGCGTGCAATAAAAAAGGGACCTCGCAGTCCCTTTTTTATTGCTGCCAGCCGGATCTCAGGCTGCGCTCTTCGGCGCGCTGCGCTTGGCCAGCTTTTCCTTGATGCGCGCCGACTTGCCCGAACGCTCACGCAGGTAGTACAGCTTGGCGCGACGCACGTCGCCACGGCGCTTCACTTCGATCGACGCGATCAGCGGCGAATAGGTCTGGAAGGTACGTTCGACACCTTCGCCGCTGGAAATCTTGCGGACGATGAAGTTCGAGTTCAGGCCACGGTTACGCTTGGCGATCACAACGCCTTCGTAGGCCTGGACACGCTTGCGGTCGCCTTCGACCACGTTCACGTTGACGATGACGGTGTCGCCCGGCGCGAAGTCGGGGATGTTCTTGCCCAGACGGGCGATTTCTTCCTGCTCGAGTTGCTGGATCAGATTCATGTCTTGACTCCTGGTCTATGGCATTGCCTTGCCGCAGAGCACGTTTGCCGTGATGCGCGCGTTTTGTTGGGGGAACGGCATGACGACTGCCGTCCGCGGTACTGCAAAAAACTACTTCTCTTCCTGCGCCAGCAGATCCGGACGACGCCTGCGCGTCAGTTCCAGCGCCTGCTCGGCGCGCCAGCGACGTATCCGCGCGTGGTCGCCGGACAGCAACACCTCGGGCACCGGCCTGCCGTCCCAGACCTCAGGACGGGTGTAGTGCGGGCAATCGAGCAGCCCGCCGACGAAGGAATCCTCGACCGCGGACGCTGCATCGTTCAGCGCGCCCGGCAGCTGACGGATGATCGCGTCCATCAGCGCCATCGCCGGCAGTTCGCCACCGGACAGCACGAAGTCGCCCAAGGACAGCTCCAGATCGACATCGCGGTCGATCAGCCGCTGATCCATGCCCTCGTACCGACCGCAGAGCAGTATCAAGGCCGGCTCGGCTGCCAGATCCATCACCCGCCGGTGCGTCAGACGCTCACCGGCCGGCGAGAAATGCACGACCTTGACCGATCCCGGATGACGCGCCTTGCAACTTGCGATCGCCTGAGCCAACGGTTCAGCCAGCATCACCATGCCCGGACCACCGCCGTAAGGTCGGTCGTCAACGGTGCGGTGCGCGTCCGTCGCGAAATCGCGCGGATTGGTATGCCGGACCTGCCACAACGATCTTTCCATCGCCCGCCGCGTGATGCCGCTGCGTTCGATGGCTGAAAACATTTCCGGGAACAGCGAAATCACCTCGAAGGTGACTGGCTTCCCCGCTTGCACACCACTTACCACTGCGCGTCCCATTCGACACGCACGACCGCTGCTTCGCGGTCCACGTCCTTCACCACCGCCGAAACGAAGGGGATCAGGCGCTCTACCGCATTGTCTGCCCCGGTTGCGTCATCGACGACGACCAGCACATCGTTCGCACCGGTTTCCAGCAGCCGGTCCACACGACCGAGCCGTTCGCCTGTCTGATTGACGACTTCGAGGCCGATCAGATCGCCCCAGTAGTACTCGTCATCTTCCGTATCCGGCAGATCGTGGCGCTGAGCGGCAACATACAGGCCGACCAGCTTTTCCGCCGCGGTCCGGTCGTCACAGCCCTCGAAGCGGACGATGGGTCCCTTGGCCTGAAGCTTGAAGCCATCGAGCTTGAGCTCGCGCCAGCGTTCCGGCGCAGCATCCGCATCGGCGCTGACCAGCCAACGCTCGATCACCTTCCAGGACTGCGGATCGTCGCCAAAGGCCTGCAGATGCAACCAGCCCTGCACGCCGAACGGAGCGGCAATGCGCCCCAGTACGACCATTGCTTCGGAAACGTGCTTGATCAGGCTGCCTGCTGCTTGACCAGACGGGCAACCGTCGGGCTCAGCTGGGCGCCGACGCTCTGCCAGTAGGCCAGGCGTTCGGCATTGACCGACAGGCTGGTGGTGCCTTCAGGAGCGACCGGGTTGTAGTAACCGACGCGCTCGATGAAACGACCATCGCGACGATTGCGCGAGTCGGTGGCGATGATGTTGAAGAACGGGCGCTTCTTGGCACCCCCACGCGCGAGGCGAATAACGACCATTACGATTCCTTCGAAACGAGGAAAACCCGCGATGTTAGCGAAGTACCGGAGTTACCGCAAGGACTGCCCGCTACTCAGCCGACCGGGTTCTGCTGCCTGAGCACGACCTGCTGAACCAGCGCACGCAGACGGGCCGGCCGCACCGGCTTGTGCAGCACCGGGTAGCCGCGTGCAGCGGCCATGCGACGAACCTGCGGGTCGGTGTCGCCGGTCACCAGCGCGGCCGCGATGTCCCCGCTCTGTTCGGCCAGCAGCGCGTCGAGCACGTCGATACCGCTGGCCACGGCAGCCAGGCGGAAGTCGCACAGGATGAGCGACGGCACCTTGTCGCGCTGTCTCATCATGTCGCGCGCTTCCGAAAGGTTGGCCGAGCAGAGTACCTCGCACCCCCAGGATGCAAGCAGGCCGGCAATGCTGGTGCGCGACCCCGGGTCGTCATCGATCACCACGACGAATACTGACAGGGGTACCTGCAACGGTTCCGGTTCGCCTGTCTGATGACGCCCCACCGGCGCCGCAACAACCGGCACTTCAATCGAGAACACCGAGCCGCGCCCCGCTCGCGAGCGGATCGCCACGTCGTGCCCGAGCAGGCCAGTCAGCCGGCGCACGATGGCGAGACCCAGGCCGAGGCCCTGCCCGCGCGCCCGCGCCGGGTTCTGCAACTGATAGAACTCCTCGAAAATCATGTCGTGCGCCTCGGGCGGAATACCCGGCCCTGAGTCGCGCACCTCGATCACCGCACTGGCGCCGCGCCGTCGTACGACCACCAGTACGCCGCCGCGCTGCGTGTAGCGCACCGCATTCGACAGCAGGTTGATCATGATGCGTTCGAGCAACAAGGGGTCCGACTCGACCCACAGATCGGTCGCCCGGAGCTTCAGTCGCAGGCCACGCTGCAGCGCGTCGGCGGCGAAGTCCTCGACGATGCGGGTAAGCATGGGCTGCAGCGGGAATTCCGACCGGCGCACCGTCACGCCGCCGGCGTCAAGCTTGGACATGTCCAGCAGTGCGTCGAGCAGATCTTCCATGGCGCCGACCGATTCCTCGATCTGTCGGATCAGTGTACGGTGCTCCGATCCACGCAGGCGCTCGGCCAGTTCGGCCACGAACAGTCCCAGCGCGTGCATGGGCTGCCGCAGGTCATGGCTGGCGG
Organism: Methyloversatilis sp.; assembly: GCF_965284615.1. GTDB lineage: Bacteria > Pseudomonadota > Gammaproteobacteria > Burkholderiales > Rhodocyclaceae > Methyloversatilis. The sequence goes on along the minus strand of NZ_OZ260098.1, from coordinate 976,353 downwards.
CAGCAAGGAAACGCGACTTCGCATGATTGGCGCGCTCCGCTTCGTCGGTGCGACTGCGCAGCTGGCGGGTGGCATCCGCAATCCTCGCCTCGAGTTCGTCGCGTGCGCGCAGCAAGCGCTCGGCCATGCCGTTCACGCCCTCGGCCAGCACGCGCAGCGAACCGCCGCCAAATACCGACACGCGCGCGGTGAGGTCACCCTCGCCGATGCGGCGCACCGCGCGCGACACTTCGCGCACCGGCCCGGTCACCGTCTGGCTGATGCGCATCGCGAACGCACTCGCCGCCAGCAGCGCAGCTGCGACGACGATGGCCGTAGTGACGATGAAATCACCCTTCATCGCATCGACCCGCTGGCGCGACACCTCGACCAGCACCCAGCCCACCGGCTGCCGATCGGCCGGCATCTCGCTCAGACCGTCGAATACGTCCGGATCATCGAGTACCGCACTGCGCAGTATCGGCTCGACGAACATCAACGAATGTTCGAGCTCGATCAGCGCAAGCCCCGCCGGGCGCCTGCCCGGCACGTAGGCTTCCGGACTGAGTTCGCCGCCGGATACCACGAGGTCGCCATCACGACTCGAGACCATGATGCCGCTTACGTCGCGCTCGCGACGCGCCGCTTCGATCAGCGACACCAGCGACTCAGTATTGCCGGAGAACACCCCGTAGTCGGCAGTGGCGGCCACTTGCCGCGCAGTCGCGCGCCCGCGCTCGACCAGGCCGTTCTCAAGTTCGGCCAGCCGGTGCAGCACCATCCAGATGCCGGCGGCGATGCCGAACACGACGACTGGCGCAAGCGCGACCAGCAGCACGCGTTGCCGAATGCCCCAGCGTTTCATGGCAGTCGCTCCTGGCGGACCAGTTTGTCGCGCAGCGCGTCGCCATCCTCGATGCGCAGCCCGAGCGAGCGCGCGACGTGCGCGTTGACCGACACGGTGAAATGTCGAGGATGACGCGGCGCCGGCCAGGTGCGCTCGCGCATCCAGAAGGCGATCGCGTCCGCCGTCTGGCGGGCGATCTGCTCCGGTGTCGAATACAGGGACATGACGGCACCGGCACGCGCGTACGCCGCCGAGAAGCCGACCACCGGCACCCGCGCACGAAACGAAGTGAGCAGAAGATTGCGTATGGTTCCCGCGTTATGCACCTGCGGATCGGGCAGCGCCAGGAAGACGTCGGCGTTGTCGAGCACCTGCGACAGCGCCGCGAACAGCGACGACTCGCCGGTGAAGCTGCCGCTGGATATCTGCATCGAAGTGCCGGCAACGGCATTCTTCAAGGGCTGCAGGCGCTCCGGGTCGGCGGCATCGAAGAGCACGCCGATCCGTCGGGCCTCGGGCAGCGCGATACGTATCAGGTTGACCTGGCGGATGAAGGGCTGATCGATGTGTATGGCCGACCAGCGGCGCGTGTTGCCCGCGACCAGCATCGACTCGAATGCGTTCTGCGGCACCAGCACGCTGAGCACCGGCGTCGGCACGTCCGCCTGCACCACAGTACGCAAGGCCCCGGCACCGACCGCGATCACGGCGTCGTGCGCGGTCAGGGAGGCGGCATTGAAATCGTTCCGCGTCGCCACTGCCAAGGAGAAACCGCCGCGGGCACTGCGCTCGTTCTTCAGCGCCTCGGCAAATTCGCCATAGGCGCCGCCCGGCTCGCTCAACAGCACGAGCACGGATGCCGCCTGCGCCAGCCCGCACAGCAGCAGTGAACAGAGCATCAAGAGCATGCGCACGGCGAGGCCGATGCGGCCGACGCGTGTCATTGCGGAGAACGAGTGTATTGACGCCAGCACTCGCGCGCGGGGCAAGCCCGATGGGAAGGGAAGACGCAACGAGTATGCAGCAAGGGCGTCCGGCGCATCATCATCCGAAGGGCTGATGATGCGCACCTGCCGACGATCAGCGCTGGCCGAGCGCCTGCGCGATCTGTTCCTGCATGCGCCAGGCCGCCGCCGCCGGATCGGCCGCGTTGCGGATCGGCCGCCCGACCACCAGATAGTCGGCGCCGTTGGTCAGCGCCTGCGCGACATCGACCGTGCGCTTCTGGTCATCGACCGGGCGATTCTCGACCGGCCGGATGCCCGGCGTCACCACCAGGATGCGCTCGCCCAGTTCGGCGCGGATGTGCGGCGCCTCCAGTCCCGACGACACGACTCCGTCGCAGCCCGCGGCCAGCGCGCGCCGAGCGCGCGACAGCACCAGCGCATCGACATCGCAGGCAAAGCCCAGATCGTCGAGGTCGCCCCGATCCAGGCTGGTGAGCACGGTGACGGCGAGTATCTTCAGCGCCCCCTTGTCGGCGCCGGCGGCTTCCATGATGGCCTGGTTGCCGTGAATGGTCGCGAAGGTGGCACCGCTCGACGACAGCGCGCGTACCGCGGAGCGCACGGTTTCGGGCACATCGAAGAACTTCAGGTTGACGAAAACCTTCTTGTTTCGTGCGATCAACCAATCGAGCAGTTCGAAGTAGTTGCCGCTCATGAACAGTTCGAGGCCAATCTTGTAGAAGCGGACGGCGTCGCCGAGCTGGTCGACGATGGCACGCGCCTGGTCCGCAGAGGGCACGTCAAGCGCAACGATGAGTCGATCGGCGGGGTCGATGGCGGCCTTGGACTGGACGGAGGAATTAGGCATGTTCATGGTGCGGACGGAAAGTGAGGCGTATGGCCTGCGCAGACAAAACACGAGTTTACTAGAATCAGCGCTCTACACGTCCTTGCGCCCCACCCCGATGTCCGCCCCCGCCCCCGTTACTGCCGCGCCCGACAGCCTTTTGCGCTCGGCAAAGACCGGGGATCCATTGCGGACAGTACTCGACTGGCTGGCAACACCCGCCGCCGGCGATCCCGGGCACGAGGCGGCCGCGCTGGCCACCTGCCTCGGCGTACTTGCCCAGGCGCGCATGGACGCGCCGGCGCGGGTACGCGTGCTCGACATCTTCCATGACCGCGCGCTGGCCTGCGCAACGGCACTGAAACCGCAGCTTGCCGCCAGCGCGCTGCCGGTGCCGGCCACGCTGCGCGATGCCGCCGATCTGCTGTGCGACGCGCTGATGCAGATTGCGCGCAGCTATCTCGACGCCCTGCAGGCGCGCGCCGCACACAAACCGTCGCGCGCGGCAGGGCACGCCATGCTCTGCCTGCTCGACGTCTATGCCCTGCGCACGCTGACCGCAGCCGACGTACCGCCAGGCATGTGGACAACGGCGCACGCCCTGCTGATGCACGCCCGCATGATGGCCACGCCGGCCACCCAGATCGCCGGCTCGGCGGACGCCGAACAGCTGCACCGCGAATTGATCGCGCTCGAACTGGCCCAGCCGCCGCACCTCGCGCCGGCCGATTTCTTCAACATCGCCGATTACGTGCGCAGCTACTCGGGCGCCGTGCAGATCCAGCCCAACCCGCCGCATCGCGACCTCGATTCCTGGTTCTGGATAGACGACGAGCACGATCACGGCCCGACGCCGCTGCTGCGGGCGGCGCCCGACCCGGAACGCGGTCCGCACATCCTCTACTGCTCCTGCCAGCGGCTCGGTCAGGTGCTGGCCCATCATCTCGACCTGATCGACGAAGGCGGCAACGTTGCCGACATGTATCTGCCTGCCTGCCTCGGTCAGACGCGCACGCGTCGCCTGCTGCGCCGCCTGCAGGCGCGCTGGATGGCGATGCCGCGCCGGCAGCATGCACGGCGCGAACGTGGCCAGGCAATACGCATGCTGATCGGTTTCGACGCCATCTGGCACCTGCTCGAACGGCGCGATCCAGCCGCCGACTGGGGCAACCAGACCACCGGCTGGACCTTGCTCAACGACAGTCCGAACGGTTTCGCGCTGCGCCTCGACACCGGCCCGACCGGCCTGGTCCGGCCCGGACTGCCGGTGCTGATCAAGGGCAGCGGCAGTCGCAACTGGATGATCTGTGTCGTGCGCTGGGCGCGCAGCGCCAGCGCGGGCGCCATCGATGTCGGGGTGGAACTGCTCAGCCACGGCGCCCAGGCGGCGACCGTCGTGTTCGAGGCATCGGGGTCGCGCACCGCCGTACCCGCGCTGCGCCTGCCGCCGCTCACCAGCCACCGTCCGCACCCCTGCATCATGCTGCCGCCCGGCGAGGCCAACGGTCGCGACCTGCTCATCGCGCACAATTCCGGTGGCCGCTACCGGCTCGGCGACGCTCGTCTGTCCGATCTCGACCTGCAGACGCAGGCCTTCGAACTTTTCGAGATCGAGGAAATGAGCGCCAATACGAGCGGTGGTCGATCCGATCCTGCCAGCCGCCCCTGAGTCAGCCCGAGTGCCGCCCGCTCCGGTCGTGCAGCACAGCGGTCACCGCAGCACCGAACAGCACGATGGACCAGAACAGGTAGAGCCAGAGCAGAAAAACCGGCAGCGTGGCCAGCGCACCATAGACCACCGCGTAACCGGGCATGTGCTCGATGTACAGACTGAGCAACTTCTGCATCAGCGTCAGCAGCGCGGTCGCCACGACGGCGCCCCACAGCGCGGGGCGCAGGCCGACGGCGGCGCGCGGCAGGGTCCTGTAGAGCAAAAGCAGGAAACCGGCGGTGACCAGCGCTGCCGCACTGCGCAGCAGGAAAACCTTGACCCAGGCCGGTTCATTCACCATGCCGAGCGAGGCGGTGACGAGGTAGAGGCTCAGCGCCGTGCCGGCGCCGAGCGCGAACGGTGCAAGCACCGGCAGCGCCAGATAGATCAGCGCAGTGCGCCGCAGCCGCCGGGGCGGTCGCTGCGGCCACATCGCATTGAGCGCGTGGTCGGCGGTGCGCACCCACACCCAGGCACTGCCCAGCAGGAGCAACAGATCGACCAGCGACAGCCGCCGCGCCTTGGCGACGAAGCGCGTCGCGTGGCGCACGACCGACGAGCCTGCGTCGTCCGGCAGCAAGGAGCCGGTAAGGTAAGCCTGCAGCGGCTTGCCGAACTGCAGTGCGTCCGGCAGCCAGACGGACAGCTGACGCACCAGCACGATCAGCGGCACCAGCGCGAACAGCAAGGCGAATGCAAGCGCGGCCGCCGACTGCGCGGCGCGGCCCTCGCGGTGTCGCGATGCGGCCGCGCCCAGCACGTGAAAGGGACGAATCAGAAGATCGATCAGCGGTGAAGACATTGGGGAAGGTGGCAGGTCCGTCAGCAGATCGGGACCGGCAAAGCTGTACACTCCGGGCCTCATTCTGCTGGATGGCCCGCATTGAAAGAAATTCTCGTCCTCTACTACAGCCGCTACGGATCCACGCTGAACCTGGCACGCCAGATCGGCCGCGGCATCGATTCGGTCGAGGGCGCGGCGGCACGCCTGCGTACCGTGCCGCCGGTATCGACCGTCTGCGAGGCGACCGCTGCGGCCGTACCGGACAGCGGCGCGCCCTATGCGGAAGCCCGCGACCTCGACGAATGCATCGGCCTCGCCCTCGGCAGTCCGACCCGCTTCGGCAACATGGCCGCGCCGCTGAAGTACTTTCTTGACGGCACCAGCCCGCAGTGGCTGGCCGGTGCGCTCGCCGGCAAGCCAGCCGCGGTGTTCACCTCGACCACGTCCATGCACGGCGGGCAGGAAAGCACCCTGCTGAGCATGATGCTGCCGCTGCTGCACCACGGCATGCTCGTCGTCGGCCTGCCCTATTCCGAACCCGATCTGTCAACCACGCCGGACGGTGGCACGCCCTACGGCGCCAGCCACGTGAGCGGGCACGACGGGCGGACGCAGCTGTCGGAAGCCGAAGCACGACTCGCCTTTGCGCTCGGCCGCCGGCTTGCGCTGACCGCACTCAAACTCGCCGCCTGACCATGACCGCACGACACTGGAACCTGCTGGCCTCGTCCAGCCTTATCGCCCTTATCCTGCTCGGCCTCGCCTGGGAGCTGTGGCTGGCTCCGCTGCGGCCGGGCGGTTCGTGGCTGGTGCTGAAGATAGTGCCGCTGCTGGGCGCGCTGTTCGGCATCCTGCGCGGCAAGCGCTACACGCATCAATGGATGTCGCTGCTCAGCCTCGCTTACTTCACCGAAGGCATCGTGCGCGCGACTTCGGACAGCAGCCCGTCGGCACAGCTGGCCCTCGCCTACACACTGCTGTCGGTGGCGCTGTTCCTCGGCTGCCTGTTCTACTCCAAGCTGACCGCGCCGAGCCGGCTCGCGCAATCGCGCTAGCCGGCGCGCCGTCGTTCAGATCGGGCTTTCGCCCTGCGGGTTGAGTTTCTGCACGCCCTGCAGCTTGTTCAGCGCATTGATGTAGGCCTTTGCGGACGCCACGATGATGTCGGTGTCGGCGCCCTGGCCATTGACGATGCGCCCACCCAGTGCTAGACGCACCGTCACTTCGCCCTGCGCATCGGTGCCGGTGGTGATCGCGTTAACCGAGTAAAGCAGCAGTTCGGCACCGCTCTTCGCCACCGATTCGATGGCACAGAAAGCCGCATCGACCGGCCCGCTGCCATTGGACGACACCTTCACTTCGCGCCCGCCGTCCGACAGCGTGACCACGGACTGCGGCAGTTCCCCGGTTTCCGAGCGCGAGCTCAGCGCGACCAGCTTGTACTGCTCCTGCTCCGGCGTGACCGCTTCGTCGCTCATCAGCGCCTGGATATCCTCGTCGAAGATTTCGTGCTTCTTGTCAGCCAGCTCCTTGAAGGCGGCGAAAGCGACATTCAGTTGCTCCTCCGACTCGACCACGATGCCCAGTTCGGTCAGTCGGGCGCGGAAGGCGTTGCGGCCCGAGTGCTTGCCGAGCACCAGCTTGTTGGTATTCCAGCCCACGTCCTCGGCACGCATGATTTCGTAGGTTTCGCGGTGCTTGAGCACGCCGTCCTGGTGGATGCCGGATTCGTGCGCAAAGGCGTTGGCGCCAACGACGGCCTTGTTCGGCTGGACCGGATAGCCGGTGATGGTCAACACCAGGCGCGAAGCCGGCACGATCTGCGTCGCGTCGATGCGCGTCTCGACACCGAACACGTCGCGGCGCGTGCGCACGGCCATCACGATCTCCTCCAGCGAAGCGTTGCCCGCGCGCTCGCCCAGACCATTGATGGTGCACTCGACCTGACGGGCGCCGGCCATCACCGCGGCCAGCGAATTGGCGACCGCCATGCCGAGGTCGTTGTGACAGTGCGTTGACCACACCACCTTGTCGGCGCCCGGCACGCGCTCGATCAGGATGCGCATGCGCTCGGCCCACTGCGCCGGTACCGAGTAACCGACGGTGTCCGGCACGTTGATAGTCTTCGCGCCGGCCTTGATCACCTCGGTGAACACGCGCACCAGGAAGTCGATGTCGGAGCGCACCGCGTCTTCGGCCGAGAATTCGACGTCCTCGGTGTACTCGCGCGCCCAGCCGATCGCCTTGATCGCCTGCTCGACCACCTGGTCGGGGCTCATGCGCAGCTTCTTCTCCATGTGGATGGGGCTGGTCGCGATGAAGGTGTGGATGCGGCCGCTGGCTGCCGGCTTGATCGCCTCGCCAGCGCGACGGATGTCGTTCTCGCTGGCGCGCGCCAGCGAACAGACGGTGGATTCGCGGATGGTTTCAGCCACCGCACGCACCGATTCGAAGTCACCGTTGGAGGCGGCCGCAAAGCCGGCCTCGATCACGTCCACGCGCATGCGCTCAAGCTGGCGGGCGATGCGCAGCTTCTCGTCGCGCGTCATCGACGCGCCCGGGCTCTGTTCGCCGTCGCGCAGCGTGGTGTCGAAAATGATGAGGCGGTCGGTCATTGCAATCTCCGGGGCGCGTCCGCGGCGAGGCGGGCGCGCAAGGTCGTTTCTTCAAACAGGCGGCTGGCCGCGAACGGCACAGGGTCGCGAATATAGTCGCCGGGTCGCGCCGCGACAACGGCGTACCGGCTCAGGCCTCCGGTGGCGTCGGTGGCAGTTGCGGCTTGCGCCGCGAGAAGCGGATCAGCCACATGACGTAGCCGGACAGGCCGTAGGCAACGAACAGGCTGAACAGCACCACCGGCGGGTTGACCGACACGGCGACGAAGGCCAGCACGAAGCCGAAAATGACGATGAAGGGCACGCTGCGGCGCAGGTTGATGTCCTTGCCGCTCCAGAATTTCACGTTGCTCACCATGGTCAGGCCGGCAAACAGCGTGATGACGAAGGCCGCCCAGCGCATGTCCGGTCCGGTGTAGCCGTTGTCCGTCGCGACCCAGACGAGGCCGGCCACCAGCGCCGCGGCGGCCGGGCTGGGCAGGCCCTGGAAGTAGCGCTTGTCGACGGTACCCAGATTGGTGTTGAAGCGGGCCAGGCGCAGCGCTGCGCCGGCGCAGTAGATGAAGGCGGCGATCCAGCCCCACTTGCCCAGACCGCGCATGGCCCACTCATAGGCGATGAGGGCCGGGGCGGCACCGAAGGACACCATGTCGGACAGCGAATCGAACTCGGCGCCGAAGGCCGATTGCGTATGGGTGAGTCGCGCGACACGGCCGTCGAGACCGTCGAGCACCATGGCGATGAAGATGGCGACGGCCGAGTATTCGTAGCGTCCGTTCATCGCCTGCACGATGGCGTAGAAACCTGCGAACAACGACGCCGTCGTGAACAGGTTGGGCAGGATGTAGATGCCGCGCCGGCGTTTCACCGGATCGGCAGGCTTGATGTATTGCGGGTCGTATTCGGACATGCATTCACTCCGACGAACCATGCGCGGGATCACCGCCGCACGGTTTTTGCGTTTCAGGCCGGTTCGGCCCCCGATGCTCGCGGCGCCCGCTTCATGGACAGACTGCGCCCCGGCGCCGCGAACTGACGACAGGCTGCGAGCCGCCCCGAACGTATCAGGATGACGCGCATCGCGGAAGCGTCCGATGATGACGCGAGTGCCCCTCGCGCGCCCCGCATCGCCCGGCCTGGAATGCAAAAAGGCCCGGTGGCCCGGGCACGGATGTGCCGGAACCGCCGGGCCAGGCGGGACGCCAATCAGTTCTTCGACTGGTCGACCAGCTTGTTCTTGGTGATCCACGGCATCATGCCGCGCAGTTGCGCACCAACCTTCTCGATCTCGTGGGCGGCGGTCAGGCGGCGACGGGCGGTCATCTCCGGATAGTTGGTCCGGCCTTCGAGGATGAAGTTCTTGGCGTAGTTGCCATTCTGGATGTTGGCCAGGCATTCCTTCATCGCGGCACGGGCTTCGCCAGCGATCACGCGCGGGCCAGTGACGTACTCACCGTATTCCGCGTTGTTCGAGATCGAGTAGTTCATGTTGGCGATGCCGCCTTCGAAGATCAGGTTGACGATGAGCTTCACTTCGTGCAGGCACTCGAAGTAGGCCATTTCCGGCGCGTAACCGGCTTCGGTCAGCGTTTCGTAACCGGCCTTGATCAGCTCGACCAGACCACCGCACAGCACGGCCTGTTCGCCGAACAGGTCGGTTTCGGTCTCTTCGCGGAACGAGGTTTCGATCACGCCGCCCTTGGTGCCGCCGTTCGCAGCCGCGTACGACAGCGCGAGGTCACGCGCCTTGCCCGACTTGTCCTGGTACACGGCGATCAGCGACGGGACACCGCCTCCGCGCAGGTACTCGGAACGCACGGTGTGGCCCGGGCCCTTCGGGGCGACCATGACGACGTCCAGGTCTTCGCGCGGAATGACCTGGTTGTAATGGATGTTGAAGCCGTGGGCGAACGCCAGGGTCGCGCCCTTCTTGATGTTCGGCTCGACGTCGCCGTAATACACCTGCGGAATGTTCTCGTCCGGCAGCAGGATCATGACCAGATCGGCACCCTTCACCGCGTCGGCCACTTCCTTCACCTTCAGGCCAGCGCCTTCCGCCTTCTTCCACGACGCGCCGCCCTTGCGCAGGCCGACCGTGACCTTGACGCCGGAATCCGACAGGTTCTGTGCGTGGGCATGGCCTTGCGAACCGTAGCCGACGATGGTGACTTTCTTGCCTTTGATCAGGGACAGGTCTGCGTCCTTGTCGTAGAAGACTTTCATGGGTTTTCCCTTGTGCTGTGTAGGTTTATGCGGTGCTGCGGGCTGGAGCGGAATGCGGTGTGCGGATCAGAGGCGCAGGATGCGGTCGCCGCGGCCGATGCCGGCGACGCCGGTGCGCACGGTTTCCAGGATCAGCGAACTGTCGATCGCGCCGACGAAGGAATCGAGCTTGGCGGTGTTGCCGGTCAGTTCGATCACATAGGTCGAGTCGGTCACGTCGATGATGCGGCCGCGGAAGATGTCGGCGACGCGCTTCAGTTCTTCGCGGTCCTTGCCGGTGGCGCGCACCTTGATGAGCATCAGCTCGCGCTCGATGTGCGCGGCTTCCGACAGGTTGACCACCTTGACCACCTCGATCAGCTTGTTCAGCTGCTTGGTGATCTGCTCGATGATGTCGTCCGAGCCGGTGGAGATGATGGTCATGCGCGACAGCGAACCGTCTTCGGTCGGCGCCACGGTCAGCGATTCGATGTTGTAGCCACGCGCCGAGAACAGGCCGGACACGCGCGACAGCGCGCCCGCTTCGTTCTCGATCAGTACGGAAATGACATGCCTCATTGCGAGCGCCTCTTTCTGGAAATCAGGAACCGCCGCCGCGAAGACGGGCTGCCGGAGGCCGGTGCCCGCTGCCTGACAGACCGGTAAGTCCGTCAGGCGGACCCGGCGACGCATGGCTGCCGGGGTCCGCGCACGACAGTGTCGGGGTATTGCGTTACAGGTCCTCGGACGACAGGATCATGTCGGTCAGACCCTTGCCGCCCATCACCATCGGATACACGTTCTCGGTCGGATCGACCTGGAAGTCGATGAACACCAGATCGTTCTTGCGCTTGAAGGCCTCGCGCAGGGCGTCCTCGACGTCACCCGGCTTCTCGACACGGATGCCGACGTGGCCGTAGGCCTCGGCCAGCTTGGCGAAATCGGGCAGCGAATCCATGTAGGACTCGGAATAGCGGTTGCCGTGGATGATTTCCTGCCACTGGCGGACCATGCCCAGATACCGGTTGTTCAGGCTGCAGATCTTCAGCGGAATGCGGTACTGCTTGCAGGTTGACAGTTCCTGGATGTTCATCTGCACCGAACCTTCACCGGTCACCACCGCCACCGGCGAGCCAGGATGGGCAAGCTGCACGCCGATGCCGTAGGGAATGCCCACGCCCATCGTGCCCAGACCGCCGGAATTGAGCCAGCGGCGCGGCTTGTCGAACTTGTAGTACTGGGCCGCCCACATCTGGTGCTGGCCGACGTCGGACGTGATGAAGGCGTCGCCCTTGGTCACTTCCCACAGCTTTTCGACCACGAACTGCGGCTTGATCACTTCGTCGCTCTGCTTGTACTTCAGGCAGTCACGACGGCGCCATTCCTCGATCTGCTTCCACCACTCGCCGAGCGCTTCCTTGTCCGGGCGGTCGTTCGACGCGTCGAGCAGGCGCAGGATGTCGTCCAGCACGTCCGGCAGATTGCCGACGATGGGCACGTCCACCTTCACGCGCTTGGAAATCGACGACGGATCGATGTCGATGTGGATGATCTTGCGCGCAACACGGGCGAAGTCGGCCGGGTTGCCGATCACGCGGTCATCGAAGCGGGCGCCCACGGCGATCAGCACGTCGCAGTACTGCATCGCCATATTGGCTTCGTAATTGCCGTGCATGCCCAGCATGCCGACGAACTGCTTGTCGGTCGCCGGATAGGCGCCCAGGCCCATCAGCGTGTTTGTACACGGGGCACCGAGCGTGCGCACCAGCTTGGTCAGCTTTTCCGAACAGTCGGACAGGATGACGCCGCCACCGGCGTAGATCATCGGGCGCTTGGCTTCCAGCAGCAGCTGGACGGCCTTCTTGATCTGGCCCTGATGCCCCTTGGTGATCGGGTTGTAGGAACGCATCGTGACCGACTTCGGATAATCGAACTCGGCCTTGGCCATCGTGATGTCCTTCGGGATATCGACCAGCACCGGGCCCGGACGGCCGGTCTTGGCGATATAGAAGGCCTTCTTGATGGTCGTGGCGATGTCCTTGACGTCCTTGACCAGGAAGTTGTGCTTGACGCAGGGACGGGTGATGCCGACCGTGTCGCACTCCTGGAAGGCATCCTGACCGATGGCCGCGGTCGGGACCTGACCGGAAATGATCACCATCGGGATCGAATCCATGTAGGCGGTCGCGATGCCGGTGATCGCGTTGGTCACACCGGGGCCGGAGGTCACCAGCGCAACACCGACGCGCTCGGTCAACCGCGAATAGGCGTCGGCCGCATGCAGCGCTGCCTGCTCGTGGCGGACCAGTACGTGCCGGACCTTGTCCTGCTTGAAAAGCTCGTCGTACAGGTACAGCACGGCGCCGCCCGGATAGCCGAAAACATACTCGACCTTTTCTTCCGCAAGGCACCTGACTACAATTTCCGCTCCGGTCAAAAGCATCGCCACACCTGTAAAAAAATTCCGGAAAAGCCGCAAAGGGTAGCTGTCGCACAGTTCCCGGTCAAGGCATTTTCGGCATCGCACGGGCCTGACCGCCCGCTCCGCAGCGATCGCCACCCACCCTGAGAAAGACACATCCTGGCATCTCGCGAAGAACTTTCCGGCTTTCTCGCCGCGGTCGAACGGCGCGCCTTCAAACAGGCCGTTTTCGCGCTGCGCGACGACGAATCCGCACTCGATGCCGTGCAGGACGCGATGATGAAGCTCGCGGAAAAGTACGCCGACCGCCCGGCGGAAGAGTTTCCGATGCTGTTCCAGCGCATCCTGCAGAACGTGATCCGCGACATGTTCCGGCGGCGCAAGGTGCGCTCGACCTGGACTACGCTGCTGTCGTCCTTTACCGGCGCGGACGAGGACGACGATTACGACCCGCTGGACAACATGGTGATCGACGAGCCGTCCGAACTGGGCCGTACGCCGGAGCAGAACCTCGAACAGAGCGAGGTGATGGCTCTGATAGAGCGTGAAATATCCCGCCTCCCGACGCGTTAACGCGAAGCTTTTCTGATGCGTTACTGGGAGGAATTGGACATTGCCGAAACGGCCGCCGTCATGGGCTGTTCGGAAGGCAGCGTCAAGACGCATTGCTCGCGCGCGACCCACGCGCTCGCTGCCGCCCTCAAACTGCGTGGCATCAAGCTATGAAATCCACCGTTCGAACGACATTTCCGTCCGCGGCGACCGACGAGGCCGCGATCGGCCAGCGCGCACACGCGGCGCTCGAAGCCTCCTGCACCGAACTGCCCCCCGACATCGTGTTCCGCCTGCGCCAGTCGCGCGAGCGGGCACTGGCTGCTGCCACGCCGCGGCGCCGACTGGCGTGGCTGCCCCGTTTCGCCAGTCTGCCGGGCAATCTCGGCGGCGGATGGCTGCGCGACGGACTGGCGCCGACCGTCGGCATCCTGATGCTCGCACTGATCGCCGCCCTGGCCAGCCAGCAATCGCAGGACGAGCGCTTCAACGAATCCCTCGATATCGACAGCGCCCTGCTGACCGATGACCTGCCCATCGACGCCTACCTCGATCGCGGTTTCGGGGCCTGGCTCGACAGCCAGGGCAGATCCTGATGCGACGCAAGTTTGCCGGTGCGCTGCTTGCAGCCACCCTCGCCTGCGCCGGCGCGTCGGCACAGACCCGGGCGCCGGGCTGGCATCAGCTCGATCAGGCTGAACAGGCCATCCTGTCGCCGCTGGCCGCCGACTGGGACAGCTTCGACGCCGAACGCCGGCGCAAATGGCTCGACCTCGCCGCCCGCTATCCGTCGATGACGGTGGAGGAACAGTCGCGGATGCGCGCGCGCATGAGCTACTGGGGCAGCCTGACGCCGCAGGAGCGTATCGAGGCACGCGAGCGCTACAAACGCCTTCAGGCAATGCCCGCCGACCAGCGCGAAACGCTGCGCCGGCAATGGGAAGCCTACGAAGGGCTGTCGCCCGAGGAACGCAGCCGGCTCGGCGCGGCCCAACGCCCGGGCAGCAAGGCGCCGGGCGCGGCGGCCGCAGCGCCGGTCCGCAAATAATCAGGCTGCTTCGTCGTCCACTTCTTCATGCGGCAACGCCGCACCGCTTCCACATGTCAGAAACGACCCGTTATCCGGCGGCCGGCCTGCGCCGGCGCCTCGCATCGCTGCTCTACGAATCCCTGCTGCTGCTCGGCGTGCTGGCGGCCGGCTTCATGCTGCCCTATCTGATCGTCGGACTGTTCTTCGAACTCGCGCCCCAGGGCTGGTTTGCCTGGCTGCACATCCTGCTGCTGCTTGGCCTGTACTTTGTTCACTACTGGCGCCGTGGCGGACAGACACTGGCCATGCAGACCTGGGGGATACGTGTCGTCAACGCAACGCAGGACAGGCCGCCCGAACTGAAACGCGCGCTCGCGCGCTATCTGCTCAGCTGGCCGTCGCTGCTGTTCTGCGGTGTCGGGCTGTTCTGGGCGCTGTTCGATCGCGACCGCCAGTTCCTGCACGACAGACTGGCCGGCACCCGGGTGATCCGCATCAAGTAGACGGACCGCTCAGCGGCGGTCCTCCCACCACAGCATGGCCGCCGCAGCGAACACGAAGAGGAAACCTGGCGTCAGTGCCGCCGCATAGGGCGGCCACGAGTTGATCGCACCGAGATTGGAAAACAGGCCGTTCAGCATGTGGAAGAGCACGCCGATCATCACACCGGTGAACACCTTGATGCTGACCGCCGCATTGCGGTTGTGCATGTAGGCGAAAGGCAATGCGAGCGCCAGCATGACGAAGCAGGCGAGCGGGTAGCTGAATTTCTTCCACAGCGCGATCTCGTAGCGACCGGTTTCCTGCCTGTTGTCCGACAGGTGCCGGATGTAGTGCCACAGCTTCCACGCCGACATCCTCTCGGGCACGACCAGCATCACGCTCATCACGTCTGGGCTGAGATCGGAATCCCACACCAGCGTGTCCGACTTGCTCACTTTGGCACCGTTCTCCGAGAAGTCGGTGCGAATGACGTCGGTGAGCACCCATCCGGACGGCGCCTCGTAGCCGCCGCTTGCCGCCTCCAGCACGGACAGCAGTTCGCGGCTGTCGTTGAACTCGAAAATGCGGATCTTGCGCAGCACGCCTTCCGGCGTGACGCTGCCGATGTTGACGAAATCGTGGCCGTCCTTGACCCAGAATCCACTACGGAATTCGCCGGTGAGCAGTTGCGAACGGGCGGACAGCTTCAGCTCCTGCGCCGCCCGTTCGGCCGGCGGCGCGACAAATTCGCCGGTGATGAAGGTGAGCAGCACGAAGGGCAGACCGATGCGTGCGAGCAGACGCAGGATGCGGCCGGTTGACATCCCCGAGGCACGCAGCACCGTGATCTCCGAATGGCGCGACAGCGTGGTCAGTGAGTACAGCGCGCCGATCAGCACCGCGATCGGCAGTGTTTCGTACACGCGACCGGGCATGGTCAGCACGGTATACATCACCGCGTGCTGCAGGCCGTAATTGCCGCGCCCGAGATTGTCCAGTTCGTTGATCAGGTCGAAAAAACCGAACAGCCCGAGGAAGGCCGCCAGCACCAGCAGGGTGGCCAGGGCGACTTCACGGCGGATGTAACGTTCGTGGATCAGCATCGGTCAGCGGCCCAGCCAGGTGCGCGGAAGGTGGCCGTACATGCGCCAGGCGAACATGCCGGCCAGCAGCAGGAACATGCCGCCATGCAGCGTCCACAGCACGCCGCCGAAGGACAGCTTGCCCTGTGACACCCAAGCTTGGGTGATGCTCAGCAGATTCGAGTAGACAAGATAGATCAGCAGCGCCATCAGCAGATTGTTGGCACGCCCGGCGCGCGGATTGACGAAAGACAGCGGAATTGCGAGCAGAGCGAGGTTGAGTGCAGCGATCGGCAGGCCGATGCGGAAAGCCAGCTCGCCCATGTTCGGCGCGGTCGGGTCGGCCAGCAGTTCCTCGACCGTCAGCAGGTAGGGGCGCGACTCGACGCCCTGCGCCTCCTTCGTTTCGATCCGCACCGCGTAACGCTCGAACTCCATCACGCGGTACTCCGGGCTGCCCGGCTCGCCCTCGTAGCGGCGCCCGTTCAGCAGCACGACGAAGCGGTCGCCCGATTCCATGGTCTGCGTGTAGCCGTCACCGGCCACGATGACGCCGACCTTGCCCTTGTCGGTCGTGCTGACGAAGATATTCTTGACTGCACCATCGGTGCCATCGCCGCTCTCGACGAAGAACACCCGGTTCGCCTGCGACGACTCGCGGAAGCTGCCGGGCGACATCTGCGCCACGTCGTCGCGGTTGCTCATGCGGGTGCGGAATTCGGCACTTTTCACCTGAGACCACGGGGCCAGATACAGCGACAACACCCCGACCGCGATCACCATGGGCAACGCGAACAGCAGCACCGGCCGCACCCAGGCTGACAGAGGCAGGCCGGTGGCGAACCACACCACCATTTCCGAATCCCGCCAGCTGCGGGACATCGCCAGCAATACAGAAATGAATAGCGTCAGCGACAGAATCACGCCCAGATAACGCAATGCGCCGAAGCCGAGCAGCGCCATCACCGCTTCCGATGCCACTTTCCCGCCCGCCGCCTGTCCGAGCAGGCGCACGAGCTGGGTGGACAGCACGATCGCGAACAGGGCGACGAACACCGTCAAAGCAGTACTGGCGAATTCGCGCAGGGCGGCGCGCTGGAAGATCAAGCCTGGGGCTCCGTGCGGAACGCCTTCGCGCAAAGGCGCGTCAGGCCGTTCTTTTTTGACTCGCGCGCGGCTTCACGCCGATAATCGGACGACTTGAAGCAGCGCGAACTGATAGAGGAGAAGCGGGTGGAATTTAGCATAAAGAGCGGCAGCCCCGAGAAACTGCGCACCGGTGCCCTGGTAGTCGGCGTGTTCGAGTCGCGCAAACCGGCCGCCGCTACCGCGGCGCTCGACGCCGCCAGCAAGGGTCGCATCGCCGACATCCTCGGCAGCGGCGACATGGACGGCAAGTCCGGCAGCACGCTGCTGCTGCACAAGCTGCCGGGCATCGCCGCCGAACGCGTGCTGCTGGTCGGCCTCGGCAAGGAAAAGGAATTCGGCCTCAAGGAATATCGCGACGCGGTTGCCGCAAGCGTGCGCGCGCTGCGCGATACCGGCGCCAGCGACGCGGTGAGCACGCTGGCCGAAGTTGCCCCGCGCAAGGTCGGCACGGCCGGTGCGCTGCGCCAGGCGGCGATCGTTGCACTCGACGTGCTCTACCGCTACGACACCCACGCCCGCAACAAGAAAGACGAATCGCGCGCACTGGCCGCACTCGGCTTCACGCTGCCCAAGAAAACCGCGGCATCAGCCGCCGCCGAGGCACTGGCCCAAGGCGAGGCAATCGGCCACGGCATGGCGCTGGCCAAGACGCTCGGCAACCTGCCGCCCAACGTATGCACGCCGACCTACCTCGCCGAACAGGCGCTCGAACTGGGCAAGAAATCGGACATCGCCGTCACCGTGCTCGACCGCGCCGACATGCAGAAGCTGGGCATGGGTTCCTTCCTGTCGGTCGCTGCCGGCTCGCGCCAGCCGCCCAAGTTCATCGCGATGGAGTACCGCGCCGGCAAGAAGAACGAGGCGCCCATCGTGCTGGTCGGCAAGGGCATCACCTTCGACACCGGCGGCATTTCGCTGAAGCCGGGCGAAGGCATGGACGAAATGAAGTACGACATGTGCGGCGCAGCGAGCGTGCTCGGCACCTTCCAGTCGCTGGCCGCGATGAAGCTGCCACTGAACGTGATCGGCCTCATCCCGACCACCGAAAACATGCCGGGCGGCGCAGCCACGCGGCCTGGTGACGTGGTCAAGTCGATGTCCGGCCAGACCATAGAAATCCTGAACACCGACGCCGAAGGCCGCCTCATCCTGTGCGACGCACTGACCTACGCCGAGCGCTACGAGCCCGCCTGCGTGATCGATATCGCGACGCTGACCGGCGCCTGCATCATCGCGCTGGGCCATGTCACCAGCGGCCTGATGGCCAACGACGACGCGCTGGCCGACGAACTGCTGGCCGCCGGCCAGACCGCGTGGGACCGCGCCTGGCGCCTGCCGATCTGGGAGGATTACCAGGAGCAGCTGAAGAGCAACTTCGCCGACATGGGCAATATCGGTGGCCGGCCCGCCGGGTCGATCACCGCCGCCTGCTTCCTTGCCCGCTTCGCGAAGAAGTTCAAGTGGGCGCATCTGGATATCGCCGGTACCGCCTGGAAGAGCGGCAAGGAAAAGGGCGGCACCGGTCGTCCGGTACCGCTGCTGACCCACTTCCTGCTCGAACGCGCCGGCAAGCTCTGAGGCACGCATGGCGGTCGCCGAATTCCACCACGACGCGCCCGACAAGCTGCGCCACGCCTGCGCGCTGGTGGCGCAGTGGCATGCCGCGGGGCGTCGCGTGTGGATACATTGCGACAACGATGCGCTGGCCACGCGGCTCGATCAGATGCTCTGGGTGTTCGAGCCGCTGGCCTTCATTCCGCATGTGCGCGACGGCCACCCGCTGAGCGACGCGACGCCGGTGCGCATCGGTCGCGATCCGGCGTCGGCCCCGGTCGATGCGATCCTGCTCAACATGGCGCACGATGTGCCTGCCGGTTTCGAGCAACGCGCGCACATCGTCGAGATCGTCAGTCAGGACCCCGCCGACCGCGACGCGGCGCGCACGCGCTACGTACGCTACCGGCAGGGCGGATTCGACATGCAGACAAGAAAGGCTGAAGCATGAGCGACGACCTGATCGGCCGAGCCGATTCGCTGATGCGGCGCAGCCGCACCTTCGTCGCCGGCCGGGTCGCCCCGGCCGTGGTGGACGACGGCATCCCGCTGCTGACCGAGGAAGTGGATCTCGACACCCTGGTGCCGGAACCCGAGGACCGCAGCGCCGAAATCACCGCGGCGGTGACCGCGGAGGTCACGGAGCGCGTAACGGCCGAAGTCACCGAGCGGGTCACCGCGGAGGTGACCGAACGCGTCACCGCCGACGTGACGGAACGCGTAACCGGAGAGGTTGCGCGCTCGGTCGGCACCGAAGTCCGGGAACGTCTGCAGCAGAGGACCTCCGACGCACTGTCGCAGCAGTTTTCCGACCTGCCCGCGCTGATCCAGAGCCGTATCGACGACTGGTGCACGACCACGCTGCCGGCGCTGGTCGGCATCGAGATGCAGGTGGCGTTCGAGGCGGCGCTGGGCGCCGCACTGGAGAGTGCAACAGCCCGCATCCGCGAACAGGCAATACTCGATCTGCGTGAATCCATCGCCGCCGACATCGAAAACCGCAGTCAGGCCGTGCTCAACGCCACGGTCGAACCATCGGACCAGCCCGACCAGCCCCTATAATCGCGGGTTTGCATCCAAGCAGACCCGTCATGACGCTGGCCAAGAGCTTCGAACCGGCCGACATCGAACGCCGCTGGTACCCCGAGTGGGAATCGCGCGGCTATTTCGCTGCCGGCCTGGACACCGACACCCCGAACAAGCCCAACTTCTGCATTCTGCTGCCGCCGCCGAACGTCACCGGCACGCTGCACATGGGCCACGGTTTCAACCAGACCCTGATGGATGCGCTGACGCGCTACCACCGCATGCGCGGCGACAACACGCTGTGGCAGCCGGGCACCGACCACGCCGGCATCGCCACCCAGATCGTGGTCGAGCGCCAGCTCGACGCGAAGGGCGTGTCGCGCCACGACCTCGGCCGCGAGGAATTCGTGAAGAAGGTGTGGGAATGGAAGGAGTACTCCGGCTCCACCATCACCCGCCAGATGCGCCGTCTCGGCACCTCGCCCGACTGGACGCGCGAGCGCTTCACGATGGACGAAGGCCTGTCGAAGATCGTCACCGAAACCTTCGTCCGTCTGCATCAGGAAGGTCTGATTTACCGCGGCAAGCGTCTGGTCAACTGGGATCCGGTGCTGGGCACCGCGGTGTCCGACCTCGAAGTGGTGCAGGAAGAGGAAGCCGGTTCACTGTGGCACATCCACTATCCGCTGGCTGATGGTTCCGGTCATCTGACCGTCGCCACGACCCGCCCGGAAACCATGCTGGGCGACGTCGCCGTGATGGTGCATCCGGAGGACGAGCGCTACAGCGCGCTGATCGGCAAGACGGTGAAGCTGCCGCTGACCGACCGGGAGATTCCGGTCATCGCTGACAGCTACGTCGATCGCGAATTCGGCACCGGCGTGGTCAAGGTGACTCCGGCGCACGATTTCAACGACTACGCGGTCGGCCAGCGGCATGGACTGCCGATGATTTCCATCCTGACGCTGGATGCGAAGATCAACGATAACGCGCCGGAGAAATATCGCGGCCTCGACCGCTTTGCTGCGCGCAAGGCCATCGTCGCCGACCTCGAAGCAGCCGGCCTGCTGGAGAAGACCGACAAGCACACGCTGAAAGTGCCGCGCGGCGACCGCACCAATGCCGTGATCGAGCCCATGCTGACCGACCAGTGGTTCGTCGCGATGAGCAAGCCGGGCAAGGACGGCAAGAGCATCACGCAGAAGGCGCTCGACGTGGTGGCGAACGGCGAGATCCGCTTCCACCCGGAAAACTGGGTGAACACCTACAACCAGTGGCTGAACAACATCCAGGACTGGTGCATCTCGCGCCAGCTGTGGTGGGGCCACCAGATTCCGGCCTGGTATGACGATCAGGGCAACGTGTTCGTCGCGCATTCCGAAGCCGAGGCCTACCAGAAGTATTTTGAACACCTCGCGCAATCGAAGCCGGACCTGAAGCGCCTCGCCATCGCCACCGCGATGGCGCGCGAAATGTCCGGCGACACGCTGCCCGAAGTCGGCCGCAATTACGCGATCAAGGAAAACCTGCCGCTGCTCAAGCGCGACGAGGACGTGCTCGACACCTGGTACTCGTCGGCGCTGTGGCCCTTCTCGACGCTGGACTGGACGCCGGACTGGGAGCCGGGCAACCCGGAGAAGAGCAATCCGGCGCTCGACCTCTACCTGCCGTCGTCGGTGCTGGTGACCGGTTTCGACATCATCTTCTTCTGGGTGGCGCGCATGGTCATGATGACCACGCACATCACCGGTCGCATTCCGTTCCGCGACGTCTATGTGCACGGTCTCATCCGCGACGCGGAGGGCCAGAAGATGTCGAAGTCCAAGGGCAATGTGCTGGACCCGATAGACCTGATCGACGGCATCGCGCTGGACGATCTGGTGAAGAAGCGCACCACCGGCCTGATGAATCCGAAGCAGGCGGAGCAGATCGAGAAGCGCACGCGCAAGGAATTCCCGGACGGCATTCCTGCCTTCGGCACCGACGCACTGCGATTCACGTTCGCCTCGCTCGCCAGCCCTGGCCGCGACATCAAGTTCGACATGCAGCGCTGCGAAGGCTACCGCAACTTCTGCAACAAGCTGTGGAACGCCACCCGCTTCGTGCTGATGAACTGCGAAGGCCAGGACTGCGGCATGGCGCCGTGCAACGAGGACTGCGGCCCCGACGGCCCGCTGCATTTCCAGGCGCCCGACCTATGGATCGTCAGCGAACTGCAGCGGGTCGAAGCCGAAGTCGAGAAGCAGTTCGGCGACTACCGCTTCGACCTGGTGGCGCAGGCCATCTACCGTTTCGTCTGGGACGAGTACTGCGACTGGTATCTTGAACTGGCCAAGGTGCAGATCCAGAACGGCACGCCGGCCCAGCAGCGCGCCACCCGTCGCACCCTGCTGCGCGTGCTCGAAACCGTGCTGCGTCTGGCTCACCCGCTCATTCCCTTCATCACCGAAGAGCTGTGGCAGACGGTGGCCCCGCTGGCCGACCGCAAGGACGGTGAATCGATCCAGCTGGTGCGCTACCCGCAGGCCAATCTGACGCGCATCGACGCGACGGCCGACGCCTGGGTGGCCGAACTGAAAACCATGATCGACGCCTGCCGGAGCCTGCGTGGCGAAATGGGCGTGTCGCCGGCGACCAAGGTGCCGCTGCTGGCCGCCGGCAAAACCGAGGCGATCCGTGGCTATGCGCCCTACCTTGCTGCGCTCGCCAAACTCAGCGAAGTGCAGGCGGTAGGCGACGCGCTGCCCGATTCGCCGGCGCCGGTGCAGGTGGTGGGCGATTTCCGTCTGATGCTGAAGATCGAAATCGACGTCGCGGCCGAACGAGAACGCGTCGGCAAGGAGATCGCCCGCGTCAAAGGCGAGATCGCGAAATGCGAAGCCAAGCTCGGCAACGAAAGCTTCGTCGGCCGCGCCCCGGCCGCCGTGGTCGATCAGGAGCGCAAGCGTCTGGCTGACTTCGGCGATCTGCTGAGCAAGCTGGAAGAGCAGCTGGGGCGGTTGGGGTGACGCGAGGGGCTGGGGGCTAGGGATTTGGGGCTAGCGGATTGCGGGCGGCGAAGCCGCCCGGAGACTTTTCTAGCCCCTAGCCCCTGCCCCCTAGTTGTGAAGCTTCAATAGGTTGTTTCGGGTGTTCACCCGGAGAAGTTCTGAGAGACTGGAAATCGCCAAACCCCCAAGCTCTCTCGAACAGGATTCCGGATGAACACCCACAAGAATGCCCGATTGACCTACCTTCGTCGCCTGGAAATGGTGTTGGACATGCGTGTGAGAGGTCTGTCGGCCTCTGATGCGGCGAAGCGTAACGGCGTCAGCAGTGTCACTTCCCGCAAATGGCTGGGGCGCTACCTGGCCGAAGGTCCGGCTGGACTTGCAGACAAGTCGTCCCGTCCCGCCCGTTCTCCCCGAAGCATTGCCCCAGAAGTCGCGCTGACCATCATCGAGCTGCGCCGCAAACTCTTTCTTCAATCCCGGATCGCCTCCTACACCGGCGTATCCAAAGCAACGGTCAGCCGGGTGCTCCGACGAGCCGGCCTCTCAAGGTTCAGCGATCTGGCCCCGACGGAGTCCATACAGCGCTACGAGCGCCAGACGCCCGGCGAACTGCTCCACATCGACATCAAGAAGTTGGGCCGCTTCACCGCTGTGGGTCATCGAATCACAGCCGATTATCGCAAGCGCACCCGCGGCGTAGGCTGGGAACACTTGTTTGTGGCCATCGACGACCATTCGCGCATTGCTTTCACCGACATGCACCCCGATGAGCGCAAAGACAGCGCCGTGAGCTTCCTGCGAAATGCCGTCGCCTATTACGCAACGCTCGGTGTCACCGTACAGCGCGTGCTCACCGACAACGGACCTGCCTTCCACTCGCTCGCCTTCGCTCAGGCCTGCACCGAGCTGGGGATCAAACACAAGTTCACACGAGCCTATCGGCCACAGACCAATGGCAAGGCAGAGCGCTTCATCCAGTCAGCTCTGCGCGAGTGGGCCTACGGCCATTCCTATCCCAACTCCGACCTGCGCAAAGCCGCTTTGCCTCTCTGGAACCACTTCTACAACTGGCACCGACCTCATCACGGCATCGCCTGCAAAGTCCCTATGTCCCGTCTCTCAAATTCGCAGAACAACCTCTTGACTCTTCACACCTAGTCCCTGCCCCCTAGTCCCTCCAATAAACCGCCCTCATCCGCTCGCAGTAGCGCACGATGGACGGGTAGTCGCGCTCGATCAGCCGCTTGAACGGAATGTTGACATCGACGAACACGACGTTGGCCAGCATGCCGTAGGCCGTTGCGTCGATGCTGGAGGGGTGGCCGAACAGGAAGGGTTTGTCGCCGAGCACAGTGGCGACGGCGTCGATGTCGCGCATGCCCATTTCGGTGATTTCGTCGGCGGTGTGGCGGCCGACGCCGGCTGCCTTCACCTGTTTCACCATGCCGCCGCGGGCCAGTGCCGGCACGAACCATTTGTACGGCGCGCCCATGCCGCCGAAAAAGGCGTCGCGCGTGGCCGGCCAGTAACGGTCGTCGGCCCAGCGGAAATGGAGCAAGCACCAGTAGGCGTGCTCCTCCAGCGTGCGCTGGAGCATCAGCGATTGCGCGCGCTGGTCGCGATCGAGGTGGTCGTCCAGCGCCACGCCGTGGCGCCGCTTCAGGTGATCGATGATGAGGCCGCTGTCCGCCAGAACGGTGCCGTCGTCGTCGATGATGTGTGGCAGCTTGCCTTTCGGCGCCTTGCCCAGATTCATCGTATACACGTTCTGGTAGGGCAGCCCGGCCATGCGCAGCCAGGTTTCGAGCTTCAGGCAGAAGCCGCTCGCATTGGGCAGGCCCATCGCCGGGGGAAACTGGAAAAGACGGATCATTGTTTCCCCCTTGTTCTGGCGCCAGCCGCTGCGTTTACTTGCGTCGCAGCAGGAAGAAGAATTCCTTGTTCGCTTCGCCACTGTCGAGCAGGGTGTTGCCCGTCTGCCGCGCGAACGCTTCGAAATCGCGCACTGCGCCGGGATCGGTCGCCACCACGCGCAGCACCTGACCGCTGCTCAGTTCCGAAAGCGCTTTCTTGGTGCGCAGGATGGGCAGCGGACAGTTCAGGCCGCGCGCATCCAGTTCCTTGTCGAATTCCATGTCTCACCCCGTGCTTGGAGCGGCGTTTATACCCGCTGTCGCGGCGGTGATCAACGCCACGGCTTTGTTTCCAGCGCCAGCCGACATCGCGTGACGGCCTACAGGCCGTCGCGCCGCTGCTCGGCAAGCCGTTCGCGCAGTTCGCGCAGCCGCGCATCGACCGCCGACTGCTGATAGAAATCGCCGTCAGCGGCACGCTGTGCCAGTTCGAGCTGTTCGATGGCGGCCTGGTACTGCCCGTTCAGCACATAGGCCTCGGCCTGCGCACGGTGCTGCGCCAGGCGCTTGCCAAGCAGCGCATAGGTCCGCGCCTGGTACTGGTAGAGCTGCGGGTCCTGGGTGGTGACGGACACCTCGCCATTGACGACCGTCAGTGCCTCGTCCGGACGATTGTCGGCCAGCAGGGCCTCGATCAGTCCGTACAGCAGCGCGCGCGAACGCGCGGATCGGCTCAGACCGTCGCGGAAGCGCTCGACCGCCTCGGCCGGGCGCCCGGCGTCGAGACTGATGCGCCCGCCCAGGTTGTCGAGCAAGGGCGAGGCAAAGCCGTCGGCGTGCAAGCCATCGAGTTCCAGCTGCGCGCGCTTGAAATCGCGCAAACGCAGCGCCGCGTGTGCCAGACCGAAACGCGCGGCGACACGCACGTTGCCCTGGACGTCGCGCAGCCGGCTCTCGAATTCGGCCATCGCCTCACGCGCGTCGCCGTCGTAGGCACGCAGCTTGGCGCGCACCAGCAGGAAATCGATGCTGTCCGGCACCTGGCGGTAGGCGGTCTGCTGGATGCGTGCGGCTGCGTCGGCAATACGCTCGGTGGTCAGCGGGTGGGTGCGCAGATAGGCCGGCGAATTCGCTTCGTAGAAGCGCACCGAACGCTGCATGCGCTCGAAGAAGGCCGCCATGCCCCGGGTGTCGAAGCCGGCGCCATCCAGCATCTGGATGCCGATGCGGTCGGCCTCGCGTTCGAAGTCGCGCGTATAGGCAAGCTGGGTTGCGATGTTCGCCGCCTGACCGCCGACCAGCGCTGCCTGCGCTGCCTGCGAGTTGCCGCGTGCGGCGAGCGCCGCGATGATGAGCGAGGCGATCGCGATCACGCTCATTTCGCCGCGCTTCGAGTACAGCCGTGCGATGTGCCGCTGCGTCACGTGCGAAATTTCGTGTGCAATCACCGAAGCCAGTTCGGATTCGCTCTGCGCCGCGACGATGAGGCCGGTGTGTACGCCGATGAAGCCGCCGGGCCAGGCGAAGGCGTTCAGCGTCGGGTCGCGCAGCGCGAACAGTTCGAAGCTCTGCGTCGAATCCGGCAGCTTGGACACCAGTCGGTCGGCCAGCTGGTTCAGGTAGCCGTTGATCTCCGGATCGTTGATGTAGCTGCGCTCGCGCACCCGCATGTCGCGCCACAGCGATTCGCCGATGCGGCGTTCGAGCGACGGCGGCAGATCGGCCTGGGCGACGTCGCCAAGATCGGGCAGCGTATTGGCCGGCGCGGCAAGCGGCAGCAGAAGCAACACGGCGACCGCCTTGCGCAGCTGGCGGGAGAACAGGAAGTGACTCATGGCGATGCTATGATAACGGGCAGGCGTGAACGGTCGTTCGGCAGCAGGTGAGCATTCGTCAGCGATCCGTTACCGCGTGTGACGGTGCCCCGCAAACAGCGGCGGCGCAACAAGAACGGCAGCACAGAAGGTTCGGCCGGCGCTGCGCGACGACCGACATGGTAGCCGGCCTGGCCGGTCCCCTCACCCCTCAACGCCTACGTCTCCGATGTCGTCGATTCCGGTTGGTTCGCACGCCCTGCTGCTGATTGAAGATGTACCCGAAGACGTGAAGCTCATCACCACGGCACTGCGCAACATCGTGCCGAGCGAGCAGATCCAGATCGCCGCCTCCGGTGAGGAGGGGCTGGACTACCTGTTCGGGCGTGGCGCCTTCGTCGGGCGCGACACGCGCTACCAGCCGGCGCTGGTGATGCTTGACCTCACCTTGCCGCGCATCGACGGGCTGGAGGTTCTGCGTCAGGTCAGGGCCGACCCGCAGACGCATGTGCTGCCGGTGGTCATGGTGTCGGCGTCGTCGCAACAGCGCGACATCCGCACCGCCGCGCAACTCGGTGCCAACAGCTTCGTGCGCAAGTCGCTCGATTTCGTCAGCTTTTCCGAAACGCTGACCCTGCTCGCCCGCTACTGGCTCGAACTGAACATCCCCCCTCCTCACCCGTCCGCAATGACACGATGAGCGCCGACGACTCTCAGACTCCGCAGTCTCCGCTGACCCATTTCGACGCCCAGGGCCAGGCCCACATGGTCAACGTCGGCGACAAGGCGCACACCGCGCGGGTGGCGCGTGCCGCCGGTTCGATCACCATGCTTCCGGCCACCTTCGCGCTGGTGCGCGACGGCAATGCAAAGAAAGGCGACGTACTCGGCGTCGCCCGCATCGCCGGCATCCAGGCCTCGAAGCGCACCTCGGAGCTGATCCCGCTGTGCCATCCGATCGCACTGACCAAGGTGAGCGTCGAGTTCACGCTCGACGAAGCCGCAAACCAGGTGCTGTGCGAGGTCACCGCCCGCACCACCGGTCAGACCGGCGTCGAAATGGAAGCGCTGACCGCAGCCAGCGTCGCCCTGCTCACCATCTACGACATGTGCAAGGCGGTCAACCGCGGCATGCGCATCGGCGACATCCGTCTGCTGGAAAAGGCCGGCGGCAAGTCGGGGCACTGGACGGCCGACTGAGCCCGGTGCGCGTGCGTCTGCAACGCCGCGCGTAAGCGCCGCACGGCCCTTCCGCCCGCGAGGTGACGAAGAAACCCGCTTTCGTTCTACCATCGGCCCGGTCGCGGGCACTGAACCCGCTCAGGCACGGAAACGATGGCCCAGGAAATCGAACTCAAACTGGCGATGGCCGGCGCCGGCTGGCGCGCCTTCTCCCGCCACCCGCTGCTGCGCGAGGCCATCGCGCCAGCGCACACGCAGACGCTGCGCAACCTCTATTTCGACACCCCCGACCTCGCACTGCGGCGCCAGCGCGTCGCGCTGCGCCTGCGTCGTGCGGGGCGGCGCTGGCTGCAGACGGTGAAGTGCGCCAGTGCGTCGCGCGCGGGGCTGTCGTCGCGTCCTGAATGGGAGCAGCCCTTCAGCGGTCACTTCGATTTCTCGGCCATCGACGACCCCGCACTGCGTGCAGAACTCGAAACCCTGCGCGACCGCGGCGTGCTCGTCACCGTGTTCGACACCACCTTCGAGCGGCGCGAATGGCGTTTCAAAGCCGGTGACGGCGAGCTGCTGCTGATGGCCGATCGCGGTCACATCATTGCTGGCGAGCAGCGCGAAACCATCTCGGAACTCGAACTGGAACTGGCCGGCGCTCCGGTCAACGCCCTGCTCGATTTCGCCGCCCGCCTCGCTGCGACGCTGCCGCTGCGTGCAGAGTCACGCAGCAAAGCACAGCGCGGCTACGACCTGATGGCCGGCACCACACCCGAGCCGGTGCGCGCCGGCCGCTCGCCGATAGACCCGGAAGGCTCGGCCGCAGACGCATTCCGCGCGGTCGCGCTGGACTGCATCGCGCACTACCAGGCAAACGAACACGGTGCATTGAACAGCGACGCGCCGGAATTCATCCACCAGATGCGCGTCGCGCTGCGCCGGCTGCGCAGCGCACTGCGCGTGTTCGCGCCCGCGTTGCCGGACGGCAGCGCCGACGATCTGGCGCAGCACTTGCGTGCGCTGGCGAGCGAACTGGGCGAGTTGCGCGATCGCGACGTGCTGCAGTCCGAACTGGTGGCGCCGCTGCTGGGCAAGACGGCCTCACCCGAACTGAACGATCTCGCCGGCACACTGCTCGCGATACGCAGCGAAGTGCGCGCGCGCGTGATCAATGCCCTGCAGGACGGCAGGCAGGCCCGACTGATGATTGCGCTGCTCGACCTGCTGCATCGGCTCGACGAACGGCAGGACGCACCATCGCTGGCCGCCCTCGCCCGCAAGCGCCTGGCGCGCGCACATACCCGCATGATCGCCGCCGCCCGTCTGGCCAGATCGGGCGACATCGCCGCGCTGCACGCGCTGCGCATCGACGTGAAACGGCTGCGCTACGCACTCGAATTCAGCCTGCCGCTGCTGCACGCCAATCGCGCCCGGCGCGCGCTCGAAACACTTGCGGCCGCACAGGAGCAGCTTGGCTTGATCAACGACCTCAGCCAGGCTGGCCCGCGCCTGCTGGCTGCCGCAGGCAACGACCCGGCCCTGCTGGCCGCAGTGTCACAGATCGCCGCGCACCACATGCCGCGCTACCGGAAGATCGTCAACGAGGCACCGAAGCTGCTCAAACGTCTGGAGCGCATGCCGCGCCCGCGCTGAATCCGGGGCGCCGTGTCATGCATCCGTCACGTCACCTCACCACACTGCGCGCGCCTGAACAGAACACGAGGAGACATCGATGGAACTGATCCTGTGGCGCCACGCCGAAGCGCTCGACACCGTACCCGACGCCAGCCGCAAACTGTCCGCGCGCGGCGAGAAGCAGGCCAAGCAGATGGCCGCCTGGCTAAAACCCCGCCTGCCGAAGAACACCCGCATCCTGGTCAGCCCGGCGACCCGATGCCAGCAGACCGCGCAGGCGCTGGAACTGGATTTCGAAACCTCGCGGCTGCTGAGCACCGATGCGTCGGTCGCAGACCTCATCGCTGCGACCGAATGGCCGACCGGCAGCGGCGCAGTGGTGGTGGTGGGGCATCAACCGACGCTGGGGCGGGTCGCGGCGCTGTTGCTGTCGGGTGAGGAGGCGGAGTGGACCGTCAAGAAGGGAGCAGTGTGGTGGTTTACCAACCGGGTGCGAGATGGCGAGACGCAGACGGTGCTACGTGCATGCGTAGGTGCCGATCTCACAGAGGCCTGAACAAAGGCTGCGGTTCGAGTGGAATCGTCCCCTGAGTCCAGTACCTCGGCAGATAGAGACCTCCTCCTCCCGCCGCATGCGTCTCCTGCTCCCATTCCTTCAGCCTAGTGAGCTCGGGCCAGATCAACCACACTTGCGCAAAGACCAGTACCAGTAATAGTCCTCTGAGGCGAAAGCCATATCGTCCTACCGTCGAATGTGGCACGGTCGAGACTTCAGTTGCACTCATCGATGCAATCCACGCGCACAGCAATACAAAAAGGGTTTGGCCGAACGGCATTACCAGTACTCCATCGACCTGCGCATGGAGCAGGCCCGCGCCGATCGCTGCCAGCACTGCGGTCCTGAGCGGATCGCCATCGCGCCTGCAGAGCTGGAGTTGTATCCATCCGGCACGCGCGAAGACTCCGACCACTCCCAACGCGACTGGGACGCCCCATTCAGAGGCAATCTGCAGAAAGAAACTGTGCGGATGCGCTGCCACACCATTGGAGGTGGCAGCCAGCATCATCGGCCCCAAGCCCATCAGAGGATGCGCGAGGATGCCTCTCCACGCCTCAGACCAGATCACGTCCCGCAGCGACAGAGAGCCACCCTCAATAAGCCGCGATAAACCTGCCGGCGAGGACTGCCCTGACACGAGAAGTGGAATAAGCCAGAACATCAGTGCATACGCGCCCACTCCGAGGAGTGCGGCTCGCACCATTCCACGGGCAAGACGCCGGCCCGCGAACCCGGCCAAAGGAAGAAGGAGGGTGATCAAAGTCAACGCCATCCAAGTTCCGCGCGTACCCGACGCGACGGCAAAAGCTACCCATAGGGCGGCAAGCAGGTCGAGCCAGCGCGCAAGCGTTGGAGCACCAGACCAGCGCTCGCGCGCCAACACCACCAACGGTAACGAGAGCGTCACCCAGTGACCGAAGAAACGCTGGTTGGAAAATGCGGGAAAGAATTCATGGGCATAGAAAGGAAGTCCCTCGACGACGAAGGCGATCCAGCGTGGTAGCAGAACAAACGTATAGGCGGCGCAAAGTCCGACCAGACAGGTCAGCAGATGGTGTTCGGGGCGGTTGCGAAGGCTGCGACTCCAGACAATGCCCAAACACACGAGAGAGGATAGATGAACAGCTTCGATGCTGCCCCAGCGTCCTGCAATCACCCCAAAGGTCACCACAAGTACGACGGCAACAGTGATCAACCAATCTTTTGCCGCGGAGGTATTCGATAAAAAAAATATCGATAGAATTATTGACGCCAGTTGAAATACACGTGAAACATCGTGTTCTTCTACGTGCCACCAAGCGCTTCCAACAAAGGGAGCTAGCGAAAAAAATAAAAAAAAGCTCCCAACCAACGGGAGCTTTTTTTTCCAGTCATTCAAACTCAGGTTCCAAGACCAGTACGAGCGCGTCCACAGTTATTACCTGTAACGGTCGGCGCCCAAGTGATATTAGCGACAGTGGTAGTTGTGTTCGGTGTCAGAGCGACAGTACAACTTCCCGCCTGCGCATTACCAGAAATTGTAATGGCCGCAGTAGTGGCCGTAACCGTGGCAGTTCCTGCGCCTAGCGGAACGGGATCGGTAGTGTTCGGCCAAAATCCGTTAGTGTTCAGATCGGCAATCGAATCACAGTCAGCCGTGGCACCAGCCCGATTCTGCAAACACTCAGCAATTGCGGTCTTGAGCGATGCAATGCCGGAAATATTATCGGACCAACGAGCACGCGTCACATAATCCTGATACTGCGGAATCGCGATCGCCGCCAGAATGCCGATGATCGCGACCACGATCATCAGTTCGATCAGGGTGAAACCTTGCTGAACCTTTTTCATCACTCTCTCCTGTATTGAACGGAACGGGCGCGACTGCGCTCAGGGTGATATCGAGCAAGGCGGGTGCCAGCTTTAGCACTTTTTTACAGTTCGCTGAAACACAAGGATTTTTTGTTCCGGGCGCCGCGACACAGTTCGACACAGATGCTTCTGTCCTGCCGTTCACCGGCAGCATGTGACGAAAAACGTCAGTTCACTGCGTAGCCGGGGATGGCAGAGAGGTTGACGTCGTCGATCTGCTCCGGGTCGAGATAGGTTTCCGCGTAGCGCAAATAGACCTGCTGGCGAACGAACACGTCGAACAGGTCGGGATCGATGTGGCCGTTGAGGCGGAACTTGCCGAGGATGTGCAGCGCTTCGGACAGCTTCATCGGCCGCTTGTAGGGCCTGTCTTTGGCGGTCAGCGCTTCGAAGATGTCGGCGATGCCCATTACGCGGGCCTGCACGCTCATCTGTTCGCGGGTGAGGCCGCGCGGGTAGCCCTTGCCGTCCATCCGTTCGTGATGGCCGCCGGCGTACTCGGGCACATTGGTCAGGTGACGCGGCCAGGGCAGCGATTCGAGCATGCGTATCGTCAACACGATGTGGTAGTTGATGATTTCGCGCTCGGCGCCGGTCAGCGTGCCGGCGCGTATGGTCAGGTTCTCGACCTCATCGGCACTGAGGCAGGGGTGACGGGCGCCCTGGGCGTCGGTCCATGACCAGCGCCGGGCGATCGCGTGCACCCGTTCGACGTCGGCATCGCTCATCCGCTCCGAGCCGATGTTCGCCTGACGGAGGAAGGCGCGGTCGCCCTCGACCTCATTGAGCAGATCGGCACCGTCGCGCTCGATCCGTGCGCGCGCAGCACTGGTCGTATCCGGGCCAAGCGCCATCTGCCGGCGCAAGGTGGCCAGTTCGATATCGCGACGTATCAGTTCGAAGCGCGTGTTGACCAGCTGGATGCGGTCGAATATGGTCTGCAGCTTGGTCGCCTTGTCGACCACGTGCACCGGCGTGGTCACCTTGCCGCAGTCGTGCAGCAGGCCGGCGATCTTCAGCTCGTAGCGGTCGGCGTCGGTCATCGTGAAGTCGGCCAGCGGGCCTTCGGTCGTGTCATTGACCGCTTCGGCCAGCATCATGGTCAGCGTCGGTACGCGCTGGCAGTGGCCGCCGGTGTAGGGCGACTTCTCGTCGATGGCGTTGTTGATCAGCGTGATGAAGGATTCGAACAGCGCTTCGAGCTGGCTCACCAGTTGCCGGTTGGTCAGCGCGATGGCGGCCTGCGATGCCAGCGACTCGGCCAGCCGGCGGTCGGAATCGGAAAACACGCCGACCACGCCGCTCACCGGGTTGACGGCGTTGATCAGCTGCAGCACGCCGATCACCCGGCCTTCGTGATTCATCATCGGCACCGTCAGGAAGCTGGTCGAGCGGTAGCCGGTGCGGGCATCGAAAGCACGCGTGCCCGAGAAGTCGAAGCCCTCGGCCGCGTAGGCGTCGGCGATATTGACCGTACAGCGGTTCAGCGCACAGTAAGCGGCGACCATGGACAGATTCGGCTGGCCGCCCGGCAGATGCAGGGGCAGCGGCGGAAACACGATGCGCTTGCCGCTGGTGCCGCCCATCGCGATGCCGATCGAGTCGGTGCGCATGATCTCGAAACGCAGATGCTCGCCACTTTCGTCGGTGCGGTAGAGCGTGCCACCGTCGGCATGGGTGATGGCCTTGGCGGCGAGCAGTATCTTCTCGAGCAGCGCTTCGATATTGCGTTCGTTCGACAGTGCGGCGCCGATCTCGTTGAGATCCTCGAAGCGCCGCAGCAGGTCGTCGAACTTGTCCATGTGCGGCGGCGCGCTACTTGATGCAGACCGCGCGGACCTGCTTCATGTCGGTCAGCCCGGACAGCACCTTTTCCATGCCGTCCATCTTCAGCGTACGCATGCCCTCCTCCAGTGCCGTGGCGAGCATGGTGGCGACGCGTTCGCGTTCCTGGATGTTCTTCTTAATGCGGTCGGTGCCGAGCATCAGTTCGTGCAGGCCCAGCCGGCCGCGGTAGCCGGTATTGCTGCAGTCCGGGCAGCCCTTCGGCCGATACAGCGTGAAGCGCCCCTTGTCATCGGCGTAGGCCTTGATCCAGTCCTTCAACACGCGATCCATCGCCCCTTCGGCGTTGACCTTGAAGTCGGCGGTGTTGCGCAGCTCCTCGCAGTACTCCTCTAGGAAGTGCTTCATTTCGGCGGCGTCCGGGTGATAGGCCTCCTTGCACTTCGGACACAGACGCTTGGCCAGCCGCTGGGCCAGGACGCCGAGCAGCGCATCGGCGAAGTTGAACGGATCCATGCCCATGTCGAGCAGGCGGACGATGGATTCCGGTGCACTGTTGGTATGCAGCGTCGAGAACACCAGGTGACCGGTCAGCGAGGCCTCGATGCCGATGGCCACGGTCTCCTTGTCGCGCATTTCACCGACCATGATCACGTCCGGATCGGCGCGCAGGAAGGCGCGCATGATGGCGGCGAAATCCAGCCCGGCCTTCTTGTTGATCTGTACCTGACGCAGCCCCTTCTGCGTAATTTCGACCGGGTCCTCGGCGGTCCAGATCTTGGTTTCCGGCGTGTTGATGTGGCTGAGGATGGAGTGCAGCGTGGTCGTCTTGCCGGAGCCGGTCGGGCCGCACACGAAGAACAGGCCGTAGGGCTTGCTCACGGCATCCTTCAACCGCGACAGATTGTGCGGCAGTACGCCCAGCTTGTCGATCGGTATCGGCTCGCCGGCGGCGAGGATACGCATCACGACGTCCTCGACGCCGCCGGCCGACGGTATCGTGGCAACCCGCAGTTCGATGTCCAGCGGACCGAACTTGCGGAACTTGATCTTGCCGTCCTGCGGCTTGCGGCGCTCGGAAATGTCGAGGTCGCACATGATCTTCAGGCGGGTGACCAGCGCGCTGCGGTAGCTGGCCGGTACCTCGATGTAGGGGTGTAAGGTGCCGTCCTTGCGGAAGCGGACCTGGGTCTTGTCCTTGCCCGGACGCGGTTCGATGTGGATGTCGGATGCGCCCTGCTGGTAGGCGTCGATGATGATCTTGTTAACAAGCCGGACCAGTTCGTTGTCGGCAGCGGCGGTGACGTCGTCGCCACCAACGTCGTGCACCTCGTCCTCTTCCAGCATGTCGGACAGCAGGTCGCCGACGCTGGTGTCGTCCATCGTCGAGCCATAGAACTGGTCCAGCGTCTGCACGAATTCCTTCGTGGTGGTGACGCGAAAGACCAGCTTAGCCTTCGGGAAGATGTTGTTGACGACGCGCGCACCCTTCACCTTCTCCGGGTCGAGCGCAACGACGACGATGCCCTCGCTGGAGTCCTCCACCGGCACCCATTGCTGCTCTTCGAGGTACTCGCGCTTGAGATTCCTGATCAGGTCGAAGGGTTTGACCCGCTCGGGCTTGAAGGGCTCGTAGGCGACGCCGAAGAATTTCGACAGCGACGCACCGATGGCCTGCTGCTTGACCTGGAAATCGCGTACCAGCACGTCCTCGACATCGACGCCCTTGCGCCGCGCCGCGCGCGAGGCGAGGTCGAACTCCTGCGGTGACATGACGCCATCGACGACCAGGTAGTCGTATTTCGACTTGACCACGTGCGTCGGCTTGCTGCGTTGCTGGAAAGCCACCGCCAGCGTGTGTGCCATGCTCAGCAGGCCTTCTTCGGCCAGCGCCGAGAAGGGCTGACCGGACTTGTTGTTGATCAGTTGGACCACGCCCAGCAGATCCCTCTTCTCCGGGTCGAGAATCGGCGCGACCAGCATCTGCTTGGTGCGGTAGCCGGTCTTCTTGTCCACGCCGTCGAGGAACTTCAGGCTGGACGAATGCGACCTCAGCTCGGCCTCGTCGTAGACGTCGCGAATGTTGAGCAGCTTGCGGCTCATGCCGACGAAGCCCGCGATCGACTGCTCGGTCAGCGGCAGGCGCAGATCCTTGAACGAATTCAGGCCGGTCTTCACCTTGGACACGATGGTCAACCGGTCGTCGCCCAGCACGTAGATGGTCAGACGGTCGGCGTTGAACAGCGCAGAAATCTCCTGCGACAGTTCAAGCATGATTTCGTCGATATTGGTGGTGGCGTGAATCTTGGTCGTCACGCCCTGAAGGTTCTTGAAGAACGCCAGCCGGCTCGACACATCGCTCATCGCGCCCAGATCGCTCGCCGGCGGTAGCACTGCACTCATTTGTTCACCCCGTCACCGCTGACCCGCGCGGCCGTCCTGCCGCGCGCCCAATGGTCAGAAGTCGAAAACATGATTGTTGCGCAACATGTGCGGCTTGCGCGAGCCGAGCGTGTCGGCGATCTCGCGCATGGTCATGTCCATCTGGCTTGGTTTCAGATGGGTGATGTAGATATCGGCCGGGTGGCGCAGCTTCTCCAGCTCCCTCGAAAGCATGTCCGGGCACAGGTGGCGGGACATCACGGCGAGTTGGCGATCGCGGTCGGGAAAGGCGGTTTCGATGATCAGGTAGCGCAGATCGGGCAAGGCGTTGACGGCGTCCCAGAACTCGTCGCACACAGTGGTATCGCCGGAAAAAGCCAGCGTGCCGCCGGAGGAACGCACCGCGTAGCCGACCGCCGGCACCGTGTGCTGGGCCGGAAGCACGCGGATCGCCCGGCTGCCCATGTCGATCTCGTCGCCGACTCGCAATTCGCGGAAAGTCATGAACGGTCGCTCGACCGACGGAATTTCGGTGAAGTCGGGCCAGATCGACCAGTTGAAGATGTGCCGCCGCAGCACTTCCAGCGTCGGCCCGGTGGTCCATACGGTCAACGGACGCGAACGCAGCTCGCCCACCGTATCGACCATCAGCGGCAGGCAGGCGATGTGGTCAAGGTGGCTGTGCGTGACGAACACGTGGTCGATGCGTGCCAACTCGGCGATCGACAGATCGCCCACACCCGTTCCGGCGTCGATCAGGATGTCGTCGTCAACAAGCAGCGACGTGGTACGCAAATGCGCACCGCCTATGCCACCACTGCAACCGAGCACCCGTATCCTCATCTGTTTCCCGCGCGTAAGTCCGTTTTCGTCCGCCTACTTCGTATCAAAGGTACGCACGCCGTCCCAGCCCTTGCCAGGCGGCGAACGGCGATAGTGTCCGATCTGCTCCGCGTAGGAGCCGTACAGCACGCACCCCGGGTCCATGCGCTGCAGGTTGAACAGGGTCAGTTCGGCCTGATCCCACTCCTGGTTCCTGAACTGGCGCAGCGCCTGATTCCACAACTTCAGCTCTTCCAGCCGCGCACGATCGAAATCGACTTCCATCGCCAGCGGCTCGTAGATCGATACCGGCTCGTCCTTGCCTTTCACCCGCACGCGATCCACCTCGCGGAACACGACGCCCTTGATGGCGCGCCGCGTTTCATCGCCGACGAGGATGCCCACGCCATACTGTTTGGTCAGCCCTTCGAGGCGTGACGCCAGATTCACCGCGTCGCCCATCACAGTATAGGCCTTGCGTACCGGCGACCCCATGTCGCCGACCGTGACCGTGCCGGTGTTCACACCGATGCCTATCTTCAGTTCCGGCCAGCCGCGCGCGGTCAGGTGACTGTTCAGTTCGGCCAGTCTCGA
The DNA here is from genome assembly GCF_965284615.1 of Methyloversatilis sp. Classification (GTDB taxonomy): domain Bacteria; phylum Pseudomonadota; class Gammaproteobacteria; order Burkholderiales; family Rhodocyclaceae; genus Methyloversatilis. Next base: position 939,662 of record NZ_OZ260098.1, on the reverse strand, counting down.
CTGCATCTGCAACGCGGCCGTCACCCCGTGGATCGCGTGCGCCGGATCGTCCACCGGCGCCCCCCAGAATGCCATGATCGCGTCGCCGATATATTTGTCGAGCGTACCGCGCTGATCCTGAATGACGAAAGTCATTGCACCCAGGTATTCGTTCATGAGCTGCGTCAATTGTTTCGGTTCCAGCCCTTCCGAAATGCTGGTGAAGCCGCGGATGTCGGAAAACAGTATGGTCAGTTCAGCGTTGCGACCTTCCATGCTGTAGTGCTCGGGGTTGCGGCTCATTTCCTCGACCAGTTCGGGCGGCACGTACTGGCCGAACATGCGTGCGAACTGCCGCTTCGAGCGCGATTCGAAGAAGTAGCCGTAGGACATGTTGAGCGCGTACAGCCCGACCACCAGCAGCAGGCTGGCCGCGATCGGCAGCACGAAGTCGGCGAACTGCCAGAAGGCGAAGTTCATGCCCAGCAGCAGCAGCAGCATGCCCGCCGACAGCAGCGTGGCATTCATCGGCGACATGCGCGGCAGCGCCCACAACAGCAGGCCGCCGACCAGCAGCAGCACGACCACATCGAATCCGGTCACGTACTGCGGCCGGTGCTTGATATAGCCGTCCAGCATGCCGGCGATCAGGTTGGCGTGGATCTCCACCCCAGGATAGGAGCTGCCGACGGGCGTCGCCCGCAAGTCGAGCAGACCGGGTGCAGTCGTGCCCAGCAGGGCGACGCGCCCCTTCAGCGCATCGACCGGCGTGCGCCCGGCCAGCACGTCCGCGAGCGAGTAGTAAGCGAAGCTGCCCTGCGAACCGCGATAGGGAATCAGCGCGGCGACGTTCTCGTCCACCGGCAGACGCAAGGTTCCACGCGCCGACTGCAGTTCCAGCCACTCCAGGCCGGCATAGTCCCGGGTACTCACCCCGAACAGCCCCCCTTCGGCGTAGCCCGGCACCAGCTTCGGGCTGCCCAGCAGGGTGCGTACCACCGCCAGCGACAGCGATTCGTAGTAGGCGCCCTTGTACTCGACCAGCATTGGTACGCGGCGATTGAGACCGTCGAAATCGGGCAGCGGATTGAAATGACCGGCGCCAAGTGCCGACGCCTGGAACAGCGGCAGATTGGCACCGAAGCTGTTGAAACTGGCAAACGCGATGTTGCGGCCACGGAAAGTCCCGGCCGGCAGCACCGGGTCGGGCAGCGCGCCACTGCTCAGTCCGTCGCCGCGATCGCTGAAGTAGTAGCCCAGCAGCACCGGGCGGTTCTGCAGCGACACGGCAAAGCGCTTGTCGTAATCGAGCTGAGGTCGCAGCCCGTCCAGCGCGGCACGGAAGCCCTCGTTGTCGGCGAGCGGTCCGGCGGCCAGGCCTTCGAGCATGGGCAAACCTGAGCTGGTATCGGGCTCGGCGAACACCACGTCGATACCCAGCAGCATTACGCCGTAGTGGTCGAACAGCTTGTCCATCAGAGTCGCCAGATGCTCCCGACCCCAGGGCCAGCGTCCGACTTCGGCCAGCGAGCGCTCGTCGATGTCCAGGATGACCACCCGCTCGTCGCGCGTGCGCGGCATGGTCAGCGACAGCTTGGTGTCGTAGGCGATGTGATCCAGATTGCCGAGAACCGGTATCTGATAGAAGCGGGCGGCGTGCCCGAGCAGCACGAGCATCAGCAGGAAGCCGATGCCGTACTTCAGCACGTGCTGATTCACCGGGCAGCCCCGGCGCGGGGCAAGCGATCAGGGACCGGCCGGCGGATCGCCGACCGGTCAGCGCAGCGCGCAGGACGGAGCAACATGAGCGAGGCGTGCCGGCTCAGCGCTTGATGAAGAACTCCATCTTGACGCCCGCAATCTCGATCACGTCGTGATCGCTCAGCGGGTGCGCCTGGGCGTCGAGCTGGCTGCCATTGACCACCGGGAAGTTGGCGCCCTCGACATGGGTGATGAAGTAGCCCTGCGGCCGCCGTGTGATCACCGCCACCTGCAGGCCCGGCTTGCCGAGGGTCGTCAGCGTCTTCGTCAGTTCCAGCTCGCGCCCGGCGTTGGCGCCGTTGAGGATCTGGATGGCGCCGATCTGGTTCGGCGCCGCGGCGGGCGCCGCCGGCTGCGGCGGTGCGACCGGCGCGGGCGGCGGCATGCCACCACCCATCGAGGTGCCCGCCGGCACCGACGCGCCGGCGCGGAAGCCGGCCTGCGTCTCGGTCTGCGAGCGCATCGGCACCACCGGCGGCGCGGTCGGCGCCTCTGCCGGCGGCTTGCGCATCATGTCGGGGCGCAGGACCATGGTCTTCTCGAAGTCCGGCGCCGGCGCCTGGGCAGGCGTGTCGTTGATGTACTTCAGGCGGTACTTGCCCAGTTCCACCACGTCGTTGTTCTGAAGGAAGTGCTTCTTGATCGGCTGACCATTTACATAGGTGCCGTTGGTGCTGTTCAGATCCTCGAGAAAGGAATCGTTGAGGATGGTGACGATGACCGCGTGCTCACCGCTGATCGCGAGATTGTCGATCTGGATGTCGTTGTGCGGCTTGCGCCCGATGGTCGTGCGCTCCTTGGCGAGCGGCAGCTCCTTGAGGACCAGACCATCCATGCTGAGTATGAGTTTTGCCATTTTCCAGTCCTTTACTTCAACCATGCGAGCAGTCGCGCAAGCCAGCCGCGCCGGGCAACCGGGAAAGGCTGCAGTACCTTGACCAGTATCACCGAAACGTTGTCGCGCCCGCCATTGTCGTTCGCCATCTGCACCAGCTGTTCGGCGGCCAGATCGAGATTGGCCGAAAGCGCCTTCAGCGTCAGTTCGATGTCCTCGTTCTCGACCATGTCGTTCAGACCGTCTGAACAGAACAGGTAGACATCGCCGGTCTCGACCTCGTAGGTATGGATTTCCGGTTCGACCACCGGATCGACACCCAGCGCCCGTGTCACGAGGTTCTTGTTCTGTGAGCGTCTGGCGTCTTCCTCCGTAATCATGCCGCTGTCGATTTGCTCCTGCAACAGCGAATGATCGCGGGTGACGCACTCGAAAACGTCGCCGCGAAGCCGGTACATGCGCGAATCGCCGATATGCGCAACGGATATGTGGTTGTCGCGGAACACTGCCATCACCAGCGTGGTACCCATGCCGGAGTACTGTGGCTGACTTTCGGCCGCGCGGTAGATCGACTCGTTGGCGTGGCCGATCACCGCTTCCAGCAGTTCGGATATCGATTTGCGGCCCTCGACGAGGCCCTGCTGAAGTTCGGTGCTGATCACCGCGGTGGCCATGCCGCTCGCCACTTCGCCGGCGTTGTAACCGCCCATGCCGTCGGCGAGCACGGCCACGCCGATTGCCGGGTGGGTAGCGACGGCATCTTCGTTGTGCGTCCGCACCATGCCGGAGTCGGAGCGGCTGACCATCTGCAGTGAAGGGCTGAGATCCTGATTCATGTCAGATGCTGAAGTCAACCTGTGAGAGGGATTGGGTGAGATTGCCGGCGCAGGTGCGCAGGTCGGCCGCCATGTCGTTGCCCGACTGGTAACGGGCGTCCGCATCCTTGGCCAACGCGCGGTCGATGATGGCGGACAGGCAGTCCGGCACGTCCGGCCGCAGGTCGCGGATGTCGGGATGCTGTTCGTTGGCGATGCGGAACATCAGCTGCGCCATCGAATCCCCTTCGAAAGGCAGCTTGCCGCAGACCATCTGGAACAGCATCACGCCGAGCGAGAAAAGATCGGAACGGCCATCGATCTTCTTGCCGGCCAGCTGTTCGGGCGACATGTAGGACGGCGTGCCAAGCACCATGCCGGTCTTGGTGCGCGACGAGTCGGTGATGCGCGCGATGCCGAAATCAGTCACCTTGACCTGGTCCGACTCGGCTTCGTACATGATGTTGGCCGGCTTCACGTCGCGGTGCACGACATTGTTGCCGTGCGCGTACGCGAGCGCGTCGGCCACCCGGGCGGCGATGTCCATCACCTTGGGCAGCGGCATCAGGTGCCCCGGCTTGGTCTGCGGCACCAGGTCGCGTCCCTTCAGGAACTCCATCGCGATGTAAGCGAGGTCATGCTCCTCGCCGGCGTCGAAGATAGTGACGATGTTCGGGTGGTTCAGACGACCGGCCGTCTCGGCCTCACGGAAGAAGCGCTCCTTCACGTCGGCCAGTTCTTCCTCATCGAATTCCTGCGACAGCGCCATGGTCTTGATCGCGACCACACGATTGATCTTGGGGTCGCGACCGAGGTACACCACGCCCATCGCGCCCTTACCCAGTTCCTTCTCGACCTGGTAGCGGCCCAGCATCGGTTTCTCGACCGTGCCGTCCTCGAGGATGCTGGTATTGGTGCGCCCGCCGCCGCTACCGCCCAGCATGACGGTTTCCGACATCGCCTTGGCCCGCTTGACCCGTGTTTCCAGGTCCTTGAACTTCGGATTGAAGTCGGCCATGTGGCGGAACACCGATTCCGCCTTGTTGAACTGACGCTTGCGCTCGAAATCAAGGGCCAGGTTGTACAGGTTTTCCATGACCGCGTCGGACAGCGGCACCTGGCGGAACTTGTCCCAGGCCATGTCGAGCTGGCCCTGCCCCTGGAAGGCCAGCGCCAGCATGCGGTTGGATTCTGCCGACTGCTCGTCCGACTTCACCTTGCCGCGCTCGGTCACCAGGAAGCGCTTGGTCGTCAGCAGCAGGTGACCGACCAGCAGCAGCGTCGCCGGCAACATCAGTTGCAGCCACATCAGCTGACCGGTCATCAGCACGAAGTGGGTGGCCAGCAGCGCAACGAAGAGCGCCGCCGTGACGCCGGCGCCCAACCCGGCCTTGAGTCGCGGCAGCAGCACGATCAGGTAGAGGGCGATCAGCAGGAACACGCCGAACTCGGCCGCCCAGGCCCAGGACGGCGACACGAAGAAGTGCTCCTGCAGGATGCTGGACAGCCCGTGCGCCATCACCTCGACCGAGGACATGGCCGGCGACACCGGTGTGGCGTAGAAATTGCCGATGCCGGGTGCGGTCTGGCCGATCAGCACGATCCTGTCGCGGTACTTGTCGAGCGGAATCTTGCCGCTCATCACGTCGAAGAAGGAATCGACCGGGAAAGGCGGCTTGCCGCCCTCGCCCTGGTAATAGAAGCTGTACATGCCGAGGCCGGGGTCGGTCGCGACCTTCAGGCGTCCAAGCGTGACCGATTCGCCGAGCTTCACGCGGATGTCGTCAACGCCGAGGTTCAGGCTCTTCGCGGCGATCAGCAGCGGCAGCGACGGATAGAGCTGATCGAAGTGCGTCATCACCAGCGGCTGCAGGCGCAGGCCACCGTCACGATCGATCGACGGATTCAGGTGACCGACCGCGGCCGCCACCTTGCCCAGCGGCTCGATCACACCGGCCGACACGTCCAGCGTCAGCGGCGGCAGCGGTTCGCTGCCTTCGATATTCTTCAGCGCCATCAGGCGCACGAACTCGGGCAGCGGTTTGTCCGGCCGCCCCTGCGGCTCGCCGTCGAGGAAGAGCATCGGCAACGCCACGTTGCCGGCCCGGGCCACGCTGTCCGCAAGTTGCCGGTCCGTATTCAGCGCCGCCTCCGCTTCACGCAGCACGGCCGAGAAGGCATCCAGCGATTCGGCGGCAGGTGGCAGCTGCTCGCCCTCGGTTGGCGGAACCGCGGCAGCGGAGCGCACCTGCGCTTCGATGGCCAGCAGCTTGTTGATGTAGGCCAGGCCGGGGTCGATCTGCGGTTCGGCAAAGAAGATGGTGGTGCCGACCACCTTGGACTGCGCCTGCGCCAGCTTGTCGATCATGCGCGCATGCACGTCGCGCGGCCACGGCCAGCGGCCAATATTGTCGATACTCTGCTGGTCGATCGCGATGATGGCGATGCGCGGACTGGGCGTACGCTCGGTTGCGCTGACGCCGACATCGTAGGCCTTGCGCTCGAGACTCTGGATCAGGTCGGACTGGGCGGAGAACAGGAAAAGCAGGCTGATGACGACGCCAAGGAACCAGTCGGTCTTCCAGATAGCGGCCTTGGTCACGCTCACCCCCGCAAAGTTGTCGCGCCCCCGGAGACGGGTGACGGTGCCTGTCGGCTTGTTGTGTATGCCATCCGCTCTCGCGTCGGCGAACTCACGCGGAAAAACAGACGCCTGTCACATATTCTTGCAGTTCAGCCTCAACACAGTCAAACGACGGTTGGCGCGACGCGGTGGAATTTCACGCTTGCCGTGCCGAATACACTGCGCCGCGGAAATCAGGCGTGGAAATCAGTAGGGAAGATCGCGTCCGAGACCCGCCGTACGGGCTTTGTCGACTAGGCGCGCGGCAAGCACCAGGTCCTGTATCGCCATGCCCTGGGATTCGAACAGCGTGATGTCGGCGGCGCTGCGCCGTCCCGGCCGCATGCCGATCAGCAGTTCGCCCAGTTCGGTCATGCCGTACTCGTTCAGGCGACCTTTCTCCAGCGCCGGCAGCAGGTCACCGGATTCACGCAAGGCCGTAGCGCGCGCATCGACCGCGATCACGGCGGCGCGACGTATGGTGGCTTCATCGATTTCGCGGCGGATCAGCGCATTCGATCCGGCCGCGGTGACGTGCGCGCCTTCACCGAGCCAGCGGCCGTCAAACAGCGGATCGGTCGCGGTGGTGATGGTGACCACCACGTCAGCCGCTCGCACGGCCGATTCGATGTCGTCGGCCGGCACGATGTCGCGTCCGAGCCGCTGCGACTGCTCGGCGCAGAAGGCTTCGAGCTTGTCGCGCTTGCGCGCCACCACCTGAATGCGTTCGATGTTGCGCACCGCGCACAGCGCCTCGATCTGGCTGCGTGCCTGCCAGCCGGCCCCGAACACCACCGCACTGCGCGCTTCTTCGCGCGACAGCACGCGCGCAGCCAAGCCGCCGGTTGCACCGGTGCGCATCATGCCGAGGTAGTCGGCCTCCAGCACGGCGAGCGGCCGGCCGTTGGCGACATCGAACAGGTGCACCCAGAAGCGCGCCCCCTCGCGGCTGGTCGTGTAACTCTTGTAGCCCATCACGCCGAGCGGCAGCACGGCACCGTGCAGGATGTGCAGCGCCGACGTCGGCGTGCGGCTGCGCGCGCGCGGCGTGTCGATGGCTTCGCCGGCGGCATGCCAGCGATGCGCATCCTCGACCGCGACGAGGGCGTCCTGCAGGGTCAGCACCTGCCGGATGTCGTCCTCGGTGAGGTAGAGGCTCACGGCTCGCGCGCGATCACTGGATGGGGAAATCGACCGGCTTCTGGCGCGAGGCGATGATCTTGCCGACCGCCAGCACCAGCAGCGCACCGACGATGCCGGCCCCGTAGCGCACCAAGGCCGACGCCTCCGGCTTGTCTACGGTGCTGGCCGCGTCGAGCGGCACGTAGGGCAGAATCGCCGGATCGGTCACCGCCATCGTGCCGGCAATCCAGCCCAGCAGCATGGCACCCAGCGTGACGATGAAGGGATAGCGCGTCATCAGACCGAGCACCAGCTGGCTGCCCCAGACGATGATGGGGATGGACACCAGCAGGCCGAAGATGACCAGCGGCAGTTGATGGTCGCCGCCCGCGCCCTCGGCGGCGCCGGCAATCGCGATCACGTTGTCCACGCTCATCACCAGATCGGCCACGATGACGGTCTTCACCGCGCCCCAGAGCTTGTCGCTGGGCTTGATGTTGGCGTGCTCGTCCTCATCCTCGGGCATCAGCAGCTTGATGCCGATCCACAGCAGCAGGATGGCGCCGACCAGTTTGAGATAGGGCACCTTGAGCAGGGTCAGCGCGAACATGATGAGGATCACGCGCAGGAATACCGCACCGGCCGTGCCCCACATGATGCCCAGCCTGCGCTGCGCCGGCGGAAGCTTGCGACAGGCCAGCGCGATCACGACCGCGTTGTCACCGCCCAGCAGGATGTCGATCATGATGATCTGGCCTACGGCAAGCCAGAATTCGGGAGAAGAGAAATCCATCGTGTTGCGCCCGGAATGCGAAAGCGCGGATTCTACCGACAGAGCTTCATGACGGGCACAAATGAAAAGGGCCACCGCTTGCGCGATGGCCCTGTGCACTGCAACAACAACTCAGTGCTTCAGGATCAGAGCAGACCCTTGAGCAGCTTGCCCATTTCCGACGGATTGCGCGTCACGGTGAAGCCGCACTCTTCCATGATGGCGAGCTTGGCGTCGGCGGTGTCGGCACCGCCCGAGATCAGCGCACCGGCGTGGCCCATGCGCTTGCCCGGAGGTGCGGTGACGCCGGCGATGAAGCCCACGATGGGCTTCTTCATGTTGGCCTTGCACCACTGCGCCGCCTCGGCTTCGTCCGGACCGCCGATCTCGCCGATCATGATCACCGCGTCGGTGTCCGGATCGTCGTTGAACATGCGCATCACGTCGATGTGCTTGAGTCCGTTGATCGGGTCGCCGCCGATGCCGACCGCGCTCGACTGGCCGAGACCGATCTCGCTCAGCTGGCCGACCGCTTCGTAGGTCAGCGTGCCCGAGCGGCTGACCACGCCGATGCGGCCCTTCTTGTGGATGTGGCCCGGCATGATGCCGATCTTGATTTCATCCGGCGTGATCAGGCCCGGGCAGTTCGGGCCCAGCAGCAGCGTCTTCTTGCCGCCGGCCGCTTCCTTGGCCTTCATCTTGTTGCGCACCATCAGCATGTCGCGCACCGGAATGCCTTCGGTGATGCAGATGACCAGGTCGAGGTCGGCTTCGACCGCTTCCCAGATCGCTGCGGCCGCACCCGGAGGCGGCACGTAGATGACCGACACGGTGGCGCCGGTGGCGGCCTTCGCTTCGGCCACGGTGGCGTGGATGGGAATGCCTTCGAAGTCCTCACCGGCCTTCTTCGGGTTTACGCCGGCGACGAAACAGTTCGCGCCATTGGCGTAGTCGCGGCACATGCGGGTGTGGAACTGGCCCGTCTTCCCGGTGATGCCCTGGGTGATGACCTTGGTGTCCTTGTTGATCAGAATCGACATATCTGGTTCTCCCCTCAGTGTCCGGCCACGGCGGCAACGATCTTCTGTGCCGCATCCGCCATGCTGTCGGCCGAAATGATGGGCAGACCCGAGTCCGCCAGGATCTGCTTGCCCAGTTCTTCGTTGGTGCCCTTCATGCGCACCACCAGCGGCACCGTCAGGTGCACTTCGCGCGCCGCGGCAACGACGCCGGTCGCGATGGTGTCGCAGCGCATGATGCCGCCGAAGATATTCACCAGAATGCCGCGCACGTTCGGGTTGCGCAGCATGATCTTGAACGCCTCGGTCACCTTCTCGGTGGTGGCACCGCCGCCCACGTCGAGGAAGTTGGCCGGCTCGGCGCCGTACAGCTTGATCACGTCCATGGTGGCCATGGCCAGACCGGCACCATTCACCAGGCAGCCGATGTTGCCGTCCAGCGACACATAGCTGAGGTCGAACTTCGAGGCCTCGATCTCGGCCGCGTCCTCTTCGTCGAGGTCACGGAAGGCAACGATGTCTTCGTGACGGTAGAGCGCGTTCGAATCAAAATTGAACTTGGCGTCCAGCGCCTTGATGTTGCCGTTGCCCTCGAGAATCAGCGGATTGATCTCCGCCAGCGAGGCATCGGTTTCCATGTAGCACGTGTACAGCTTCTTGAAGGTGTCGATCGCCTGCGCCTGCGAGGCGGCGGGAACGCCGATGCCGTCGGCCAGTTCCTTGCCCTGCGCGTCGGTCATGCCGACCAGCGGGTCGATGAACACCTTGATGATCTTTTCCGGGGTGTTGTGGGCAACTTCCTCGATGTCCATGCCGCCTTCCGACGAGGCCATCATCGCCACCTTCTGCGTCGCTCGATCGGTCAGCGCGGCGACGTAGTATTCCTTCTTGATGTCGGCGCCTTCCTCGATCAGCAGGCGGCGGACCTTCTGGCCCTCCGGGCCGGTCTGGTGCGTGACCAGCTGCATGCCCATGATCTGCTTCGCGAATTCGCGCACTTCATCGAGCGACTTCGCCACCTTGACGCCGCCGCCCTTGCCGCGGCCACCGGCGTGGATCTGCGCCTTGACCACCCAGACCTTGCCGCCCAGCGATTCCGCTGCGGCCACTGCCTGGTCAACCTCGAAAACAGGTACTCCGCGCGGCGTGACCACACCGAAACGGCGCAATACCTCCTTCGCCTGATACTCATGGATCTTCATGCGTATTCCTCGCCTTGTTGTCTGCACAGGATGGTGAAACGCCCGCTTCGGGTTGTAGCCCTCACGAGTCTTGTTGCGCATCGCGACGCCGGTTGGCGGTCAACACCCGCATTCCGGCGTGCGGGCCGGATCACGTAATCCATAATTATACAGAGCATCGCTGCACTGCAGCGAAACAATTCAGCAGTCCAGCGAGGGAGCGATGTTGACGAGCAACTCCCCGACGCCGGCAACCTCGGCGCAGACACGATCACCAGGCCGAAGCGCCGACACGCCGGCCGGCGTACCGGTGAACAGCAGATCGCCGGCACGCAGTTCAACCAGGCGGGACAGGCGCTCGATCAGCGTTTCGACGTCGAGAATCATGTCGGACAGATCGCCCCGCTGACGCACCTGCCCATTCACCGTCAGTTCGATCGCCCCGCTGCGCGGATGCCCGCAGACGCTGGCCGGCACCAGTTCGGACACCGGCGCGCTGAAGTCGAAACCCTTGCCCATGTCCCACGGTTGCCCCTTGTCACGCGCCGCGCGCTGCAGGTCGCGGCGCGTCAGGTCGAGGCCGACGCCATATCCATATATGGCGGCGCGCGCCTGCGCCGCGTCGAGATTACGGCCGCCGGCATGCAACGCGACCACCAGTTCGACCTCGTGCTGCAGGTCCGATGTCGCCGATGGATAGGGTATCGAGGCGGGCGCACAGACCAGCGCGTCGGCCGGTTTGGAGAAAAAGAAGGGCTGCTCCTGGGTCGGGTCGTGCCCCATCTCGCGCGCGTGGTCGGCGTAGTTGCGACCGACACAGTAGATGCGTCGCACCGGGAAACGCATCTCGGAATCGCGGATCGGCAAGGCCGGCGGGGAAAGTTCGAACAGCATTGGGAACATGCGGGCTCCAGCGGAATTGTCGCGACACACAATTTTGCCTGTTCCCGCATCGCCTTGTCTGGTGCGGCTCACGAAAGCACGCGCCACTAAAGTAAAGTTTCCCCTCGGCTTGCCGAAAAACACACATGATCACGGATCGCCACCTGCATTCCGGCACGGAGTCCCCTCAATTGCATACGCCCACCACCGCGCTCACACGCACCCGGTCGCGGCTGCGCCCGACGCTGCTCGCGGCCGCGCTGCTGGCCGTCGGTCTGCACGCGCCGCACGCACTGGCGCTGGGGCTCGGGCCGATCAAGGCACGGTCGGCGATCGGCGAACCGTTCCGCGCCGAGGTCGCGCTGCTGGGCAGTGGCGACGACGTGCCTGCAAGCAGCTGTTTCTCGATCGACATTCCACCCTCGGCGGGCGCCGACGACCTTCCCTGGCTCACCGCCGGACGCATCCGTACGCAGGGGCGCACCGTTATCATCAGCAGCGGCACGCCGGTCAACGAGCCCATCTTGATGGTCGGCGTCCGCATCGGCTGCGGCCACGAAGTGGTCCGCGAGTACACCGTGCTGATGCAGCCGATCACCGCGGCCTCACCGGACAGTCCGCCGACCGAAGCCTCCGTACCGCGTGAACGCGCCCGTCCGGCCGCCGCGCCCGCCCCCGACGCAGCGCCGGCGACGGCGGGCGACGCCGCGCGTGGCGAGGTCGAGCCGGCGCCGGCCAAGCCGCGTGCAGCGCGCAAACCGCGCCGTACCGAAGCGGCGCAGCCGGCCGGCGATCGCCTCTTCGTCGCCCCCGGTCTGGATGCAGGCAACGGTCTGAAGATGTCGGGCGGCATGGCGGCGCGGCCGGAGGCCAGCGAAGCCCAGCGCGAAGCACTGCGTACCGAACAGAAACTGCTCGCGGCTCTGGACGAGCAGATCGCCACCCATCTGGCGATCGCCGACAAGGTGAAACAGCTGGAGTCGCGGCTGGAAGCGCTGCAGAAACAGCTCGACCGCAGCAGCGGCGCGCTGGACGTCGCCCGTGCGCCGGCGGCACCGCTCACCGAAACGCCCTCCGCACCGCCCGTGACGGCCGAGGCGCCGGTTGACAGCGCCGCCCCAGTCGTGGAACAGCCTGTCGTCGTCGAAGAGGAGGCAGCCGAGACGCCGCCGCCCCCGCCGCCCGGCCTGACCAACGAGCCGGTCAAGGTGATCACCAAGCTGCCACCGGACGCACCCGCCGATGCGGAACCTCTTGCGCCCGACATGAACTGGATGGTCGCCGGTCTGGGCCTGCTCGCCGCCGGCGCCGTACTTGGTGGTGGCTGGCTGTGGCGCCGCCGCGCCCAGGCTGTCGCCGAGGCCAGTGCCCGCCGTCAGCGCGAGATCGAAGCCAGCCTCGCCAACACCGCGCCGCCGCGCCGGCGCGATCAGCGCGCAGCGGACACCGAGTACGCGCAGGGCGGCGCCGACGCGCCACCGGTTTTCGCCGACATTCCCGCACCGACGTGGTCGCGCCCGGTACGCGCCGACGACACGCCGGCCGACCAGCGCACCACGCCGGCGATGGAGCAGGCGGTAGTGTCGTCCATCGGTTACTTCCCGGGCGAAGCGCCAGCCGAACACATGGACGACATGCAGATCCGCGCCCGGGCGAGCAACGCCGAAACGACGCCGCAAGTCGCCGAGCAGGATCCACTGTCGGCGGTCGATGGGTCGATCGTCGATTTCGAACTGGCTCCCGAAGCGGCGACCGAAGATCGCAAACCCGCGCGTCTGGACCTCGAATTCGACACCTTCGTTGGCACGGCCAGCAGCACAGGCAGCAGCGAAAGCGCCGCCCCGGCGACCAGCGGTCCGCGCCTGGTCAGCAGCAATACCGGCATCCCGCCGAGCAGCACGCTGAACATCGACCAGAGTGCCCCGCCGGCCAACGAGGAAGCGCCCCCCTCGCACGAACACGTGCTCGAACTGGCCGAAATCATGATGTCCTTCGGCCGCTCGGAAGGCGCCGCCCAGACCCTGTCCGAGTTCCTGCGCGACTACCCGAAAGAGTCGCTGATCCCGTGGCTCAAGCTGCTCGACCTCTACCACAAGGGTGGCCGACGCGGCGAATACGACGATCTGGCGCCCAAGCTGAATCGCGCATTCAACGTGAAGGTGCCCGACTGGGAGCATTTCAGCGGCCCGACCACCTCGGAATCGGTCGAGCAGTTCGCCCACATCATGGCGCGCGTGAACGCCACTTGGCCGAACCAGGACTGTCTTGACTACCTGACCGAACTGCTGCGCGACAACCGCGCCGGTACCCGCGTCGGTTTCCCGCTCGGCGTGATCGACGACATCCTGCTGCTGAAGAGCATGCTGGAGTGGCTGATCGCGAATCCGCCGGTGACCAATACCAGCGCATCCCGCCTCGCCCTGCTCTAGGGTCTGTTCTGCCCGAGTCTCAGGTCAGGCGGGATTGTCGATATCGACGAAAGCCACCTGGAGTCCGCAGGCCTGCGCAAGGTGTTCGCCCAGCGCCTGCACGCCGTAGCGCTCGGTCGCGTGATGGCCGGCCGCGATGTAGGGGACACCCGATTCGCGTGCGGTATGCGTCGTCTGTTCCGAAATTTCGCCTGACAGATAAAGGTTGACCCCGGCGCCGATCGCCTGCTCGAACATGCCCTGCGCGCCGCCCGTGCACCAGGCGACCCGCCGCACCGTGCGCTGGGCGTCACCAACCAGCAGCGGCGTGCGGCCCAGCGCGGCGCCGAAACGTTCGGCCAGCTCATCGGCGCTGGCCGGCGCGGCCGGTTCGCCTATCCACAGCAGCCCCTGGTCGCCCGCGACGGCGGTCGGCGTCAGGCCCAGCACGCGCCCGAGCTGAGCGTTGTTGCCAAGTTGGGGGTGGGCGTCCAGCGGCAGGTGATAAGCGAACAGATTGATGTCGTGCGCCAGCAGCCGGGCGATGCGTGCGCGCCGCATGCCGGTGATACGGCCGTCCTCGCCACGCCAGAACCACCCGTGATGCACGATGATGGCCTGCGCGTCACGCTCGATCGCAGCTTCGATCAGCGCCAGACTGGCGGTGACGCCACAGACCACCCGTGCAACCTCCGGCCCGCCTTCCACTTGCAGGCCGTTTGGGCAATAATCCTTGAAGCGCGCGGCTTCCAGCAGGTCATCCAGATGTCGTTGCAGCTGCGTCCTGTCCATTCTTCCCCCGTTTCTGGTTGCCGAATTATGCAGCGTCTGTGGCTGGTCTTTGCTCAATCGGTCACTGCCGCCCTGGCCGTGCTCTTCGTCGTCGCGACGCTGAAACCGGAATGGCTGCCGAGCCGCTCGACAACGGTTCCGAACGGTACACCGACGGCACCCTCGATCAGCACGCTGCTGCCCGAACCGCCCCCGGTCACGACGCGCATCGAAGCCGCGAAAGTCGTGAGCTACGCCGATGCCGCGCAGAAGGCGCTGCCCTCGGTGGTGCACATCTTCACCACCAAGGCGGTGCGCACACCGCAGCATCCGCTGATGAACGATCCGGTGTTCCGTCACTTCTTCGGCGACCGCCTTGGCAGCCAGCCGCAGCGTCAGATGGGCCTGGGTTCCGGCGTCATCGTCAGCGAGGACGGTGTGGTGCTGACCAATAACCACGTGGTCGAGGCTGCTGACGAGATCGAGGTATCGCTGAACGACGGCGGCAAGTACCCGGCAACGCTGATCGGCAGCGACCCCGAATCCGACCTCGCCGTACTGCGCGTCAAGGCGCCAACCAAGCTGCCGGCCGCCAGTTTCGGCGACAACGACGCACTGCGCATCGGCGACGTCGTACTGGCCATCGGCAATCCTTTTGACGTCGGCCAGACCGTCACCATGGGCATCGTGTCCGCGCTCGGCCGCTCGCAGCTCGGCATCAACACCTTCGAGAACTTCATCCAGACCGACGCCGCCATCAACCCGGGCAACTCCGGCGGCGCGCTGATCGACGCCAACGGCAATCTGGTCGGCATCAACACCGCCATCTACTCGCGCAGCGGCGGCTCGCTCGGCATCGGCTTCGCGATACCGGTCAGCACCGCGCGCAGCGTGATGGAACAGATTGTCGCAAGCGGGTCGGTCACCCGCGGCTGGGTCGGCGTAGAGGTGCAGGAGCTGACGCCGGAACTGGCCGAAAGCTTCAAGTACCCGATGAGCGGCGGCGCGCTGATCGCCGGCGTCATGCGCGGCAGCCCGGCAGACCGCGGCGGTGTGCGACCGGGTGACGTGCTGCTGGAGGTCAACGGCAAGAAGGTGAAGGACGCCAGTGGCATGCTGCAGCTGATCGCGGCACTGGTGCCTGGCCAGCAGGCGACGCTGAAAGTCTATCGCAGCGGCGGCGAGCGCGACGTCGTCGTGAACGTCGGCAAGCGGCCGATCAACGGCGTCGCCACGAAGAACCGCGAATGACGGTCAGGCCGCGGCGTCCCGCTCGTCGTCGCGGGCCGGCGAGCGGCCGGTGAAACGCGCCACCACGATCCCGAGTTCGTAGAGTACGCACAGCGGAATGGCCAGCATCAGCTGCGACACCACGTCCGGCGGCGTGACGACAGCGGCCACCACGAAGGCGCCGACGATCACGTAAGGTCGCGCCTCCCTCAGCTTTTCGATGCTGACGATGCCGAAGCGCACCAGCACGATCACCACCACCGGCACCTCGAAGGTGACGCCGAACGCGGTGAACATGGTGAGCACAAAGCTGAGGTACTGCTCGATGTCCGGCGCTGGCGTGATGCTCTTCGGGGCGAACTCCGAAATGAAGTGGAACACCGTCTTGAACACGAAGAAGTAACAGAAGGCCATGCCCGCCAGGAAGAGCAGCGTGCTGGCAACGATCAGCGGCAACCCAAGCCGCTTTTCGTGCGCATACAGGCCCGGCGCCACGAAGGCCCACGCCTGGTAGAGCACCACCGGCAGGGCGATCAGGAAGGCCACCATCATCGTCACCTTGACCGGCACGAAGAAGGGCGTGACGACGCCCGTGGCAATCATTTTCGTGCCTTCCGGCAAGGCGATCATCAGCGGGCGCGCCAGCAGGTCATAGATGTCGCCGGCCCAGGGCATCAGGCAGATGAACACGATGACGATGGCCGCTACCGCACGCAGCAGCCGGTCACGCAGTTCGACCAGGTGGGAGATGAAACTTTCGGTCTGCTCGCTCATGTCTTGTCGGACGACACCGGTTTGGCTTCCGGCGGCGGAATATCGAGGGAGAGCTGGCCGGAAACGGGTTCAGGCGCAGGCACGGCGGCCGGCGCCGGCTCGGCAGTCTGCGCCGCCGTCTCGGCCTGCTCGATCGCCGCGTACTTTTCCTGTTCGGCCATCGCGGCGCGCATCTGGTCGCTCAGGCCATCGACCTCCTTGGCGACCGAACCGGTCGCCTCGTTGGCCTGACGCTCCACTTCGCGCACCTGCTGTTCGACCTGGGATTGCAGCTTGCGCAATTCCTCGAGCTGCATTTCCTTCGAAATATCCGCCTTCACGTCACTGACGTAGCGCTGCAGCCGGCCCAGCAGATGGCCGGCCGTACGGGCAACGCGCGGCAGGCGCTCGGGACCGAGCACGATGAGCGCCACGATGCCGATGATGAAAAATTCGGAGAAACCGATGTCGAACATGGGGACGTGGAAATGAGCCGGGCGGGCCGACAGCCCGCCCGGTGAATGAAGGAGCGGCCGGTGGCCGCCGCGATCAGGACTTGACCTTCTCTTCCGCCTTCACGTCTATCGTGTGACCGACGCTCTGGGTCGGCTGGTCGGCCGGGGCGCTGCCTTCTGCGCCCTTCATGCCTTCCTTGAAGCCCTTGACCGCGCCGCCGAGATCGGAGCCGATGTTGCGCAGCTTCTTGGTGCCGAACACCAGAAGCACGATGACGAGCACAACGAGCCAGTGCCAGATGCTGAATGAACCCATGGGATTACCTCTCGGAAACGATCATGGGCGGCAGGGGATGGTCGCCGCCCAGAACATGCATGTGAAGATGATACACCTCCTGCCGACCCACCTTTCCGCAGTTGATGATGGTGCGGAAGCCCTCCTCGGCACCTGCCATGCGGGCCAGCTCGCCCGCCTTGGAGAGCACGCGGCCGAGGACGGCCTCGTGCGCTCCGCTGGCGTCGTACAGCGTGGCGACGTGCATCTTCGGGATGATCAGGAAATGCACCGGTGCCTGCGGATTGATGTCGTGGAAGGCGTAGATCAGGTCGTCCTCGTACAGCTTGCGCGAGGGGATCTTGCCCTCGATGATCTTGCAGAAGATGCAGTTGGGGTCGTGCATGGTGTCAGTCTGTCCGTGAGGTCGGGAGTTTCAAATACGTGTATTACCGTATTGCGAGCCTGATCAGCCGTTCGTGCGCGAGCGCTTCTCGTCGATGCCCGAAATGCCCTCGCGGCGGCGGAACTCGTGCAGCACGTCGTCCACGGTCAGGCCGTGATGGGCCAGCAGCACCATGGAGTGAAACCACAGATCGGTCACCTCGCGCACGACGTGGCCGACGTCGCCATCCTTGGACGCCATGATGGTTTCGGCCGCCTCTTCGGCCACCTTCTTGCAGATCGCGTCGGTGCCCTTGTGGAACAGCGAGGACACGTAGGACGAACCGGGCTCGGCGCTCTTGCGCTCGGCGATGGTCTGCGCAACGCGGCGCAGCACTTCGATGTCGATCATTTGTATATCTCGTCCGGGTTCTTGATGACCGGGTTGACCTCGTCCCAGTGGCCATCGGTCAGCGAGTGGAAGAAGCAGCTGTGGCGGCCGGTGTGGCAGGCGATGCCGCCGGTCTGTTCGACCTTCAGCAGCAGCACGTCGCGGTCGCAGTCGAGGCGGATGTCGAGCACCTTCTGCGTGTGACCGGATTCCTCACCCTTGTGCCACAGCTTTCCGCGCGAGCGCGACCAGAACACCGCCTCGCGCAGTTCCGCCGTGCGGACCAGCGCGTCACGGTTCATCCAGGCGAACATGAGCACGTCGCCGGTTGACGCTTCCTGCACGATGACCGGCAGCAGACCTTTGTCGTCCCAGTCGATGACGTCGATCCAGGCCGGTGCGGTCATCACAGGCGCACCTCGATGCCGCGCTCGCGCATCCGTTCCTTGGCCTCGCGTACCGTGTGCTGGCCGAAGTGGAAAATGCTGGCCGCCAGCACCGCGTCGGCACCGCCTTCGACCACGCCGTTGACCAGATGGTCGAGGTTGCCGACGCCGCCCGAGGCGATGACCGGAATGCGCACCGCGTCCGATACGGCGCGGGTCAGCGCGAGGTCGAAGCCGTTCTTGGTGCCGTCGCGATCCATGCTGGTGAGCAGGATTTCACCGGCACCCAGCGACTCGACCTTCTGCGCCCACTCGACCGCGTCAAGCCCGGTCGGGTTGCGCCCGCCGTGCGTGAACACTTCCCAGCGTGGACGGCCATCGCGATCGTCAACGCGCTTGGCGTCGATGGCGACGACGATGCACTGCGAACCGACCTTGCCCGATGCGCGCGCCACCAGGTCCGGATCCTTGATCGCGGCAGTGTTCATGCTTACCTTGTCGGCGCCGGCGTTGAGCAGGCGACGCACGTCCTCGACCGCCCGCACGCCGCCACCGACGGTCAGCGGGATGAACACCTGCTCGGCCACCTGCTCGACCACGTGCAGGATGATGTCGCGCGCGTCGGAACTGGCGGTGATGTCGAGGAAGGTCAGCTCGTCGGCGCCCTGCTCATCGTAGCGACGGGCGATCTCGACCGGATCACCGGCGTCCTTCAGCGACACGAAATTGACGCCCTTGACCACGCGGCCGGCGTTGACGTCCAGACAGGGAATGATGCGCTTGGCTAGCATGTCGTTTCCGCGCCGTGCGCGATGTGAGGTTCAGCTTTCGCCGTTGAGACGGTCGGCTTCCGCCTGGGCCGCCGCAAAATCCAGCGTGCCTTCGTAAATGGCTCGACCGGTAATGGCGCCGATCACGCCTTCGTCCTCGACCGCACAGAGGCCGCGGATGTCGTCCAGATTGGTGATGCCGCCCGACGCGATGACCGGAATGCGCAACGCCTGCGCCAGCTTCACCGTGGCGTCGATGTTCACGCCGCTGAGCATGCCGTCGCGACCGATGTCGGTATAGACAATCGCCTCGACGCCCTGATCCTCGAATTTCTTCGCCAGATCGATCACGTCATGGCCGGTCATCTTGGACCAGCCGTCCACCGCCACCTTGCCATCCTTGGCGTCGAGGCCGACGATGATGTGGCCGGGGAAGGCGCCACAGGCATCGTGTACGAAGCCCGGACTCTTGACCGCCGCGGTGCCGATGATGACGTAGCTGATGCCGTCGTCGAGGTAGCGCTCGATGGTGTCGAGATCGCGGATGCCGCCGCCGAGCTGGATCGGGATTTCGTCGCCCAGTTCCTTGACGATGGCCTTGATCGCCGATTCGTTCTTCGGCTTGCCGGCGACTGCGCCGTTGAGGTCCACCAGATGCAGGCGGCGCGCACCGGCATCGAGCCAATGGCGGGCCATGGCAGCCGGGTCTTCCGAAAATACGGTCACCACGTCCATATCACCTTGCTTCAGGCGTACGCAGTGGCCGTCCTTGAGGTCGATGGCGGGAATGAGCAGCATGGCGCGAGTCGTGTCGTGTCTGGGAGAGTGGAAGGGAGAAGTCCCCGACGGCATCGTCGGGCACCAGGTATCAGGGCATCCAGCCGATGAAGTTGGCCAGCAGGCGCAATCCGGCGTGCGCGCTTTTTTCCGGGTGAAATTGCACCGCAAAAATATTATCGCGCGCTATCGCACTGGTAAAGGCTGCACCGTAGGAGGTTTCGCCCGCGGTCAGCGCCGCGTTGACCGGTTGCACGAAGTAGCTGTGCACGAAATAGAAGCGTTCGTCGTCGGCGATGCCGTCCCACATCGGATGTGCGCGCGTCTGTCTCACGCCATTCCAGCCCATGTGCGGCACCTTCAGCCGGGCCCCGGACACCGGATCGCGCGGATCGACGAAACGCTTCACGTCGCCGGCGAGCACGCCGAGGCCTGGCACGTCGCCTTCCTGACTGTGCTGGAACAGCATCTGCAGACCGATGCAGATGCCCAGGAAGGGCTTGTTCGCAGCGGCGTCGAGCACGGCGCCGCGCAGATCGCGCGCGTCGAGTTCGCGCATGCAATCCGGCATGGCGCCCTGACCCGGAAAAACGACACGGTCTGCGCCTGCGACGACGCGCGCGTCGCTGCTGACGATGACCTCGGCTTCGGGGGCGACGTGCTCAATCGCCTTGGCGACCGAACGCAGATTGCCCATGCCGTAATCGATGATGGCAACGCGAGTCATGAGTGCGGCTGAATCGGAAGAGGGTGAAACGCTGGCGTCAGGACGGGCTCAGAGCGAACCCTTGGTCAACGGCATCTGACCGGCCGCACGTTCGTCGCGCTCGCTGGCGGCGCGCAGCGCGCGGGCAAAGGCCTTGAATACGGTTTCGCACTGGTGATGCGCGTTGATGCCGCGCAGATTGTCGATGTGCAGCGTCACCAGCGCGTGATTGACGAAGCCCTGGAAGAACTCGCGCGTCAGGTCAACGTCGAAATCGCCGATGCGGGCGCGGGTGAAGTCGATGTTGTACTCCAGCCCCGGGCGGCCGGACAGGTTAACCACGACACGCGACAGCGCCTCGTCCAGCGGAACGTAGGCGTGGCCGTAGCGACGCAGGCCCTTCTTGTCGCCAACCGCCTTCGCGAAGGCCTGACCCAGCGTGATGCCGACATCTTCCACCGTGTGGTGGGCGTCGATGTGCAGGTCGCCCTTGGCGATGATTTCGAGGTCGATCAGGCCGTGCCGAACGATCTGGTCCAGCATGTGATCGAAGAAGGGCACGCCGGTGTCCAGCTTGCCCTGACCGGTTCCGTCGAGATTGATGCGCACCGTGATCTGGGTTTCCAGGGTGTTGCGCGTGATTTCGGCTTGCCGCATGAAGATGGTCGCTTCGGTGATTCGTCCCGGCTGTACGCCGGAACAGGGATGGCTGGATGATAACATCGACTTGCAACGGGCCATGCCGGCCTGCGCGCACCGCAATACGTCCCGCCCAACAACAGTCACATCGTCGCCTGCACCATCATGAGCCAGTTCTGGAGCCCCGTCGTCCACACCCTGTCGCCCTACACGCCGGGCGAACAACCGAAGATCGACGGGCTGATCAAGCTCAATACCAACGAGAACCCCTATCCGCCCAGCCCGCGGGCCGTCGCGGCCATGCAGGCCGAACTCGACGTGGACGGCGACCGACTCAAGCTCTACCCGGAACCGACCGGCTTGGCGCTGCGCGAGGCGATCGCCGCGCACTTCGGCGTGGGCGCCGACCAGGTGTTCGTCGGCAACAGCTCGGACGAGGTGCTGGCGCACACCTTCATCGGCCTGCTCAAGCACGACCGGCCGCTGCTGTTCCCGGACATCACCTACAGCTTCTATCCGGTCTATTGCAGGCTGTACGGCATCGACTACCAGTGCGTGCCGCTGGACGCCCGGTTCGCGATCCGTGTCAACGACTACATCGAAGCCCGTCCCGGCGCGGTCATCTTTCCGAATCCCAATGCACCGACCGGCCGTCTGCTGCCGCTGTCCGACATCGAGCGCCTCGCCACTGCGCTGCCGGACAGCCCGATCGTGATCGATGAGGCCTATATCGACTTCGGCGGCGAGTCGGCGGTTGCCCTGGTGGCCAAGCACCCCAATCTGCTGGTGACGCAGACCCTGTCGAAATCGCGTTCGCTGGCCGGCCTGCGTGTCGGCTTCGCGATCGGCCAGCCGGCGCTGATCGAAGGCCTGACCCGGGTGAAGGACAGCTTCAATTCCTACCCGCTCGACCGCCTGGCGCTGGCCGGCGCCACTGCAGCGGTGCAGGACCGCGAGTGGTTCGACCAGACCCGCCGCCGCGTCATCGCCAGCCGCAAGCGGCTGGCCGAAGAGCTGACCACACTCGGCTTCGAAGTGCTGCCGTCGGCCGCCAACTTCCTGTTCGTACGTCACCCGCAACACGACGCGGCCGCGCTGTCGGCGCAACTGCGTGAGCGGCGCATCCTGGTGCGCCACTTCAAGGCCCCGCGCATCGACCAGTTCCTGCGTATCACGGTGGGCACCAATGCGCAGTGCGACGCACTGGTCGAAGCCCTGCAGGACATCATTTGACGTGCTGGAGCGCTTCTTGCTGAACGGAAGAGGTCATCGTCCCTCACCCGTTCAGCCATGCGCCTCACCCGCCCGCTCTTCCTCTCCGCATTGACGCTCGGCGTGCTCGCCGGCTGCACCAGCGTGTCCTTCAAGCAGGGTGCCGGTGGCGCCGACTACCGCCGCGACGAACGCGCCTGCATGGGCACCACCACGGAGCGGACCGCCTTCATCCAGTGCATGGAGACGAAAGGGTGGTGGACGCGCTCGACTGAGGAGCTGTCGCAGATCACGCTGGTGTCGGTCGAGGACAGCGAAGCAGTCGCTGAAGCGCAGCCGGCGGCCGCGGCCGAAGCGGCCACGCCGGGCACCGAGCCAGCCCGGCCCGCTGCGGCGACACGCACCACCGCCGCGCCGGCCCCCGTCGCTCCGAAAGACCCGCTAGCCCGCCTGCGCATCGCGATGTGGTCGAAGATGGGCGCTGGTGCGAACGAACTGATCGCCGACCAGACGCAATGCCTGTCCACTCTGGGCGAGGCCCACGCGCCGGACACCACGGCCGGCACCGTCACCCGCGGACTGTACGAGTGCCTGCGCAAGCAGGGGTGGACCGGCCTGACGCTGCGCTGAATATTCTTTTTGCATATTTCAGCCCGATGTCATAGATTGACGCCGGGTGGGCGCACACACATCAACCATTACATCGCCTGAGCGGTCTTGCAGCCGCTGGAGACACACCACCCCCGGCAGGCCGTTCCATCCGGAACGGCTGCATTCATTCAGGAGGAGGTGTTCATGTTTTCAGCAAGAATGCTGTGCATCGCGTCGCTGTGCCTGTCGGCGCAGGGCGCCCACGCGCTCGGGGCGGGCGATATCGCGTTTACCGCCTTCAATGCCGACGAGGACGGCTGGGCCATCGTCGCGCTGACCGATCTCGCGGCCAACAGCACGATCTACTTCACCGACAGCAACTGGGATGGCGCCGCCTTCACCAGTTCCGAAGGCTTCCATACCTGGCAGACCGGCGCCGGCATCATCGCAGCCGGCACGGTCGTCCGTTTCAGCGACATCGATCAGGCAGGTCGCGCAGCATCCACCGGCAGCCTGACCGGCACCGGCAATGCCGCGCTCAGCAGCACGGCCGACACGCTCTACGCCTATGTCGGCAGCGGCACCTCGGCTCCGACCACCTTTCTTGCCGCAGTGTCGTCGGAAGGTGCAGCGGCCGCCGCAACGGCACTGGGCGCTGCCGGACTCACCGCCGGGGTGAACGCGATCGCCCTGCCCGCCAGCACCGATTACGCCAGCTACACGGGTTCACGCAGCGGCGCCGCCGATTTCGCGGCCTACGGCAACACGGTGAATGACGTCGCCAACTGGACCGCGTTCACCGACGGCGTTCACGCCGATGCCGTGCCCGACACGACGCCGTTCGCGGTCTCCGCCGTGCCGGAAGCGTTGACCGCCCTGATGATGGTGGCGGGGCTCGGCGTGCTGGGCCTGTTCCGTCGGCGCTAGGCGGCGCCAGCCGGGTGCTGAAGTGGTTCGATCAGCGCCCGGTAGGCGTGCCAGGTAGCATGCCCGACCAGCGGCATCAGCACGATCAGGCCTAGGAAGAAGGTCAGGAAGCCGATCACCGCGAAGATCACGATAAGCGCGGCCCACACCAGCATCGGCCCCGGATTGCGGCCGAGCGAGAAGAGACTGGCGAGGATGGACGTCACCGCGTCCTGTCGGCGGTCCAGCATCAGCGGAATGGCGACCACGCTGGCGCCGAACACCAGCGACGCGAAGATGAAGCCCACTACCGCATAAGCCATCAGGAACTCAATGTTCTGCAGCGTCAGCACCTGTTCGAGGAAGTGGTCCACCGACGGCATCTGCGTCGTGTAGAACAGCGCGAACACGACCAGTGAGGCACGTGCCCACACCAGGAAGATGATGATGAGGATGACGGCGAATACGCCGATCGCGCCGGCATTGTGGCCGCCGGCGGTGAGCGAATGCGCGAGCACCGGTGGCTGCCCGGCCTCGCGCTGGCGGGACAGGTCGTACAGGCCGAGCGACAGGAAGGGGCCGAGCAGCAGGAAGCCGCACACCAGCGCCGAAGTCAGGTGATAGGCATGGCGGAACACCGTGGTCAGCACCAGCCCCATGAAGGCGAAACAGGCGCCGTAGAACAGGCTGCCACCGGGACTCGCGCGCATGTCCTGAAACGCCCGGCCAAGCCAGTCGACACAGGCGAACAGCCCGACTTCACGCACCACCGGGAAAGGTAGATCCTGCGCGTCCCCTGAGGCTTGTGGCGCTTCGGGGTGTTCGGACTGCTGCATGGCTGCTCCCTGATCGGTTCACTGCTGCAACGACGTGCGCATGACCGGTCAGGTCGGGCGCACGACCCGGGCGCCACTGTACGCCGGGTCGTGGCCGCGTGGAAGTCAGTCCTTCAGCCGCATTTCCGCCGAGCGGGCGTGTGCCTGCAGGCCCTCGCCGTGCGCCAGCACCGACGCGATACGGCCCAGCTTCTGCGCGCCCTCGGCCGAAATGTCGAGAATGGACGTGCGCTTCTGGAAGTCGTACACGCCCAGCGGGCTGGAGAAGCGCGCGCTGCGCATGGTCGGCAGGACGTGGTTCGGACCGGCGCAGTAGTCGCCCAGCGCCTCGACCGAGTAGTGGCCGAGGAACATCGCGCCGGCGTGACGGATGCTGTCGACCAGCGCCCGCGGATCCTCGGTGCAGATTTCCAAGTGTTCGGGCGCGATGCGGTTGGCGAGGTCGCAGGCCTCGGCCAGGTCGCGCACCTTGATCAGCGCGCCACGGTTGGCAAGCGAGGTGGCGATGGTGTCGCGGCGCGGCATTTCCGCCAGCAGACGGTCTATCGACGCGTGCACGCGGTCGAGGAAGGCGGCGTCGGTGCACAGCAGGATGGACTGCGCCAGTTCGTCGTGCTCGGCCTGAGCGAACAGATCCATCGCCACCCAGTCCGGATTGCCGTGACCGTCGGAGATGATGAGCACCTCGGATGGCCCGGCCACCATGTCGATGCCGACCGTGCCGAACACGCGCCGCTTGGCGCTGGCGACATAGGCGTTGCCCGGGCCGACGATCTTGTCCACCTGCGGAATGGTCTGCGTACCGTAGGCGAGCGCCGCCACCGCCTGCGCACCGCCTATCGTGAACACGCGATCAACGCCGGTGATCGCTGCAGCAGCCAGCACCAGCGGATTGCGTTCTCCGCCCGGCGTCGGCACCACCATGATCAGTTCCTTGACGCCCGCGACCTTGGCCGGAATCGCGTTCATCAGCACCGAGCTGGGATAGGACGCCCGGCCGCCCGGCACGTAGAGGCCGACGCGGTCCAGCGGCGTTACCTTCTGCCCGAGGCGGGTGCCATCGGCTTCCGCGTACTCCCAGGAATCCTGCTTCTGCCGCTCGTGATAGAGCCGCACGCGGTCGGCGGCTTCGGCCAGCGCCGCGCGCTGGGTATCGCTCAGTCCGGCGTAGGCGGCGTCAAGCTCGCTGCGCGGCAGTTCGAGTTCGACCATGGCGGCGCAGTCCATGCGGTCGAAACGGCGCGTGTACTCGATGACCGCCTCGTCGCCGCGCGCCCGCACGTCGCGCAGGATGCCGGCAACTGCCGTCTCGATCGCGTCGTCGGTCGAACTTTCGAAGGCCAGAAGCGTGTCCAGCCGATCGAGAAAATCGGGGGCGCCGGAGTCGAGCCGGCTGATCTTCGTCGCACTCATGCCTGCACCGCCCCCTGAATCGCCTCCAGGATGGGCGTAAGCAGATCGTGCTTCACCTTGAGCGCCGCCTGATTGATGACCAGACGCGAGCTGATGTCCATGATGTGTTCGACCTCGACCAGATTGTTCGCACGCAAGGTGCCGCCGCTGCTGACCAGATCGACGATGGCGTCGGCCAGCCCTACCAGCGGCGCCAGTTCCATCGATCCGTACAGCTTGATCAGGTTGACGTGGACGCCCTTGGCGGCGAAATGTTCGCGCGCGGTGTGCACATACTTGGTCGCCACCTTGAGGCGTGCGCCGCGGCGCACCGCCTGCTCGTAATCGAATCCCGCCGGTACCGCCACGCTGAGCCGGCAACGCGCGATGTTCAGGTCGATCGGCTGGTAGAGGCCGGCACCGCCGTGTTCCAGCAGCACGTCCTTGCCGGCGATGCCGAGGTCGGCCGCACCGTATTGCACATAGGTCGGCGTATCGGACGCACGCACGATGACCAGACGCACGTCAGGCCGGTTGGTACCGATGATGAGCTTGCGCGACGACTCCGGATCGTCGGTCGGCACGATGCCGGCCGCCGCCAGCAGCGGCAGCGTTTCTTCGAAGATGCGCCCTTTGGACAGCGCCAGGGTGATGCCTTGCACGGTGTGCCTCGTGTGTATGGCGTGTCGTCAGGACACGCGGCGGACGGTGGCGCCGAGCGCGCTGAGCTTCTGCTCGATGCGTTCGTAGCCGCGGTCCAGATGATAGATGCGCTCGATCAGCGTTTCACCGCGCGCCACCAGGCCGGCGATGATGAGGCCGGCCGAGGCGCGCAGGTCGGTCGCCATCACGGTCGCGCCGTCGAGCTGCGCCACGCCCTGCACTACCGCGGTATTGCCGTCGATGCGGATGTCGGCGCCCAGACGGGCCAGCTCGACCGCGTGCATGAAACGGTTCTCGAAAATCGTCTCGCGGATGATGGCGGTGCCTTCAGCGACCGTATTGATCGCCATGAACTGCGCCTGCATGTCGGTCGGGAAGGCCGGATAAGGCGCGGTACGGATGGACACCGCCTTCAGCTTGTCCGGCGCCTTCAGCACGATGGCTTCGAAGGACGGCGACTTCTCGGTGCGAATGTCGCAGCCGGCGTCCATCAGCTTGTCGATCACTGCGTCCAGATAGCCGGCCGATGTGCCGGTCAGGCGGATTTCGCCGCCGGCAGCGGCGGCGGCACACAGATAGGTACCGGTTTCGATGCGGTCCGGCATGATGCGATGGGTCGCGCCATGCAGACGTTCGACGCCCTGGATGCGGATCACGTCGGTACCGGCGCCGGAAATGCGCGCGCCCATCGCGACCAGGCAGTTGGCCAGATCGACCACTTCGGGCTCGCGCGCGGCGTTCTCGATCACCGTCTCGCCGTCGGCGAGCACGCCGGCCATCATCAGGTTCTCGGTGCCGGTGACCGTCACCATGTCGGTGAACAGGCGCGCGCCCTTGAGCCGCGACGTACGCGCGACGACGTAGCCGTGCTCGACCGCCACCTCGGCGCCCATCGCCTGCAGACCCTTGATGTGCTGATCCACCGGGCGCGCGCCGATGGCGCAGCCGCCGGGCAGCGACACGCGTGCCTCGCCGCAGCGCGCGACCAGCGGGCCGAGCACCAGGATGGAGGCGCGCATGGTTTTCACCATCTCGTAGGGCGCCACCGGATTGTTCAGACCGGACGCATCCAGCGTGACGGTCGAACCGTCGCGCTGCACCGCCACGCCCATCTGTGCCAGCAGCTTGAGCATGGTGCCGATGTCGTTCAGCTGCGGCACATTGGTCAGCGTGAGCGCCTCGCGCGTCAGCAGCGCGGCGCACAGGATGGGCAGCGCCGCGTTCTTCGCGCCCGACATTTCGGCCTCGCCGTGCAGACGATGGCCGCCTTCGATCAACAGCTTATCCATCGCTCGATCAGGCCTTCCACTCGTCCGGAGTGAGGGTCTTCATCGACAGCGCATGGATTTCCTCGCGCATGCGATCGCCCAGCGCGGCATAGACCAGCTGGTGGCGGCGCACGCTGCGCAGGCCCTCGAAGGCGGACGACACGATGATCGCCTCGAAATGCTGGCCGTCGCCAGCGACCTGACAGTGCTGGCAGTCGATGCCGGCGGTGATGGAAGCCTGGATGCTTTCGGGAGTGACCATGTTCAACTTCTCAGTTTGTAGCCGCGTGCAAGCATGTTCAGCGTGATGCCCGCGAGCACCGCAAAACTGCCGCCCGCGACCAGGGCACTGATCCACGGGGAAACGTCCGACTGTCCGAAGAAGCCGTAACGGAAACCGTCGATCATGTAGAAAAAGGGATTCAGATGCGATACCACCTGCCAGAAGTCGGGCAGCGTGTGGATGGAGTAGAACACACCCGACAGAAAGGTGAGCGGCATCACGACGAAATTCTGGAAAGCGGCCAGTTGGTCGAATTTGTCGGCCCATATGCCCGCAATCACGCCGAGACTCGCAAGAATTGCTCCACCCACGGTGGCAAAGAACAGTATCCACAGCGGATGGGCATAAGGCAGCTCGACGAACCACAGCGTCACCAGCCACACGCCCGCGCCGACCACCAGGCCACGGATCACGGCAGCCAGCACGTAGGCGGCGAAGAACTCGCGGTAGGAAATCGGCGGCAGCAGCACGAACACGATATTTCCGGTCACCTTGGACTGGATCAGCGACGACGAACTGTTGGCGAAGGCGTTCTGCAGCAGGCTCATCATGACCAGGCCGGGCACCAGGAAGGCGGTATAGCTGACACCGCCATAGACGTTGACCGTGCGTTCGAGCACGTGCGAAAACACCAGCAGATAGAGCAGCGCGGTCAGCACAGGCGCGCCGACCGTCTGGAAGCTCACCTTCCAGAACCGCAGCAGCTCCTTGTACAACAGGGTGCGCAGCGCCATGCTCATCAGGCGGCCTCCTGCATCATCGCAATGAACACGTCCTCGAGATCCGGCTTCACCAGTTCGATGTCGTCGAGCGCGACGCCAGCCGCGTGCAAGCGTGCGAGACAGGCAGCGACGGCGTCCGCGCTGTCGAGCACGATGGCGACCCGGCCATCGGGCGTGGCCCGCGCCACGGCGCGGAACTCGACCGGCAACGCGGTGCCGTTGCCCAGACGCAGGCGCAGCGTCTGCTGCACCCGGCGCGACAGCAGGTCGGCTGTCCGTTCCAGCGCCACCACGCGGCCCTGTTTCAGCATGGCGATCCGGCCGCACAGGCTTTCCGCCTCTTCGAGGTAGTGCGTGGTGAGCACAATGGTGTGCCCCTGCCTGTTCAGGTCGCGCACGAAGGCCCACAGGCCCTGTCGCAGTTCGACGTTGACGCCGGCCGTGGGCTCGTCGAGCACGATGAGCGGTGGCCGATGCACCAGCGCCTGCGCCACCAGCACGCGTCGCTTCATGCCACCGGACAGGCGGCGCATGTTCACGTCGGCCTTCGCCTCGAGATCGAGCCGCTGCAGGATTTCGTCTATCCAGTCGTCGTTGCGCCGCAAGCCGAAATAGCCGGACTGGATGCGCAGCGTTTCGCGCACGGTGAAGAAGGGATCGAACACCAGTTCCTGCGGCACGACGCCCAGCCGGGCGCGTGCCGCGCGGTAGTCGGTCACCGTATCGTGCCCGAGCACGCGGATCGAGCCGGAATCGGCACGGCACAGGCCGGCCATGGCCGAAATCAGGGTGGTCTTGCCGGCACCGTTCGGCCCGAGCAGGCCGAAGAACTCGCCCTGCTTCACTTCGAGCGAGACACGGTCAAGCGCCTGCAGCGAACCGAATCGCTTGCAGACGCCTTCGATCAGCAAGGCAGCGGTGGAATCAGACATGAAAGAACTGCAGTGCCGGCCCCCGCGGGAGGCCGGAAGAAGCACACATCAGCGAGCGGTCGCGTCGTCGGCGTCCAGTCCGCAATAGGACGACACCTCATACAGGCGAGCCAGGCTGGTCAGTCCGGCCGGTGCCCCGGTGACCGGCAGCGGGCCATTGCTGCCACCACTCGCACGTTCCCACGCGAGCAGCACGGCGATGGCCGACGAATCGACGTCCTCAACCGCCGACAAGTCGATGGAAGAGGCCGACGACAGCAGCGCCAGACCGGCGTCGCGCAACGCCATCGCCTCGGGCAGTCGCATCGTGCCACTGACGCGCAGCACGCCGTTGTCGAGCGCGATCATTTTGTCGCCGTTGCCGGTGCGGGCAGCGGCGCCGGCACGTTCGATGCGTTCTTGGCGCGCAGCGTCTTCACCAGGCCGTTGACGCCACCCGCGCGGATCTCGGCGGCGAAAGTTTCGCGGTAGTTGGTCACCAGACTGACGCCCGACACCATCACGTCGTACACCTTCCAGCCCTCTTCCTGCTTCTCCAGCGCGTAATCGAGCGGAATCGGGCGACCGCCCGGCTGGTTGATCTGGGTGCGCACCGTCACGTCGGTGTCGGCAGCGCCCATCTTGAACGGGCGGTAATCGATGGTCTGATTGCGATAGCTGGTCAGGGCGTTCGAATAGGTGCGCACCAGCAGGGTACGGAACTCTTCGGTCAACACCTTCTTCTGTTCAGGCGTCGTCGCGCGCCACTCCTTGCCGAGTGCCAGCGCCGTCATGCGTGTGAAATTGAAATGCGGCAGCACGCGGGTTTCGACCAATTCCGCCGTCTTGGCGGTATCGCCGGCCTTGATCGACGGATCGGTACGCAGCGTGGTCAGGACATCTTCGGTCACTTCCTTGACCAGCACGTCGGGCGCCTTCAGCACGTTTGCCTGAGCGACCGCACTTGCGGCGAAGGCAACCATCAGTAATTGAACAAAGCGCTTGAACATATGTGCTCCCGGAAAAGAAAGAGGCCTGTCGGAACGCGACAGGCCGTGGTGACCGCGCTGCCCGGCTTAACGCCGGGCTTGCCGATCAGAACGAGACGGCTGCGGTGTCCACCGATCCGGTGGCCGGCTCGGACGCATTCACTGCATCAACGTCCGACTTCTCCGGCGCGCCGACAAGCATCATCGTCCACGTTGATTCGAGCGGTTCCATCGTCAGAAGGTTCGCGCTCGGCAGCGAAGCCGAGTCATCGGCTTCGCGCGGCGGGTTGCCGTCATGGATGGCACTGCGGCGATGCTGCAGATAGGCGTCGCGCACATAGGCGTACTTGTCGATAGCCGCCGCTTCGAGCGCATCCTCTGCCTTCAGCAGGTTGGCGCGGGTGTCGATGGCGCGCAGCGCGATGGCGGTGTTGCGGTAGCCGCGATGACCGTCGGCGTCACGCACCGGGTCAACGTAGATGTCCGCAGCCAGACCGAAGGTGTCGCGCACGGTGCGCGGGCCGAGAATCGGCAGCACCACGTAGGCGCCGTCGCCGACGCCCCAGCGGCCGAGGGTCTGACCGAAATCTTCCTCGTGCTTATCGAGACCCATCGGCGTCGCGACGTCGAACAGGCCGAGAATGCCAAGGGTCGAGTTGACCAGCACACGACCGGCATCCGACAGAGCATCGACCGGCTTGCCCTGCAGGAGGTTGTTCACGCCTGTCCACAGATCGGCGATGTTGGCGAAGAAATTGGAGACGCCGGTCTGCACGGGATCCGGCACCACGAAGTCGTAGCCCTGGGCGACCGGCTTGATCACCGCCTTGTTGACGGTCTCGTTGAACGAGAACATCGCGCGGTTGTAGCCTTCGATCGGATCCTTGGGGTTGCCCGAGGTCGCACAGCCGGTGAACAGCGCGGCTGCAGCGGTGGCGGCAAGCACCGAGCGGATATTGAGATTCGACTGCTTGTTGGTTTTGGTCATCTGTCGGGCTTCCCGGCTATGCATTCCGTACGTCACTGCTCGGGAGCGGTCGGGCTCTCGGCAGCCTTGTTGAACATGAACTGGCTGATCAGCTTTTCAAGCACCACTGCAGACTGCGTCTTGGTGATGGTGGCACCGGCCTGAAGCATTTCGGTGTCGCCACCGACTTCGAAACCGATGTACTGCTCACCCAGCAGACCCGAGGTCAGAATGGTTGCAAACGTGTCGCGCGGGAAACTGTAGCGCTTGTTGACATCCATTTTCACCACGGCGACATACAGATTCGGGTCAAAAGTGATTTCCGTCACCCGGCCCACCACGACACCCGAACTTTTGACGGGCGCACGCGGTTTCAGGCCGCCGATGTTATCAAAGTTGGCTTGCAGCCTGTATGTCTCCCCGATGTTAGCGGACGCAAGGTTGCCGACCTTTAGTGCCAGAAACAACACTGCAGCCACGCCGACAGCGACGAAAACACCGACCCACAGGTCGAGAACGGTACGGTTCATCCATTACCCCTGAACATGAAGGAGGTCAGCACAAAGTCCAGCGCCAGAATGGCCAGCGCCGAATTGACGACGGTACGGGTGATCGCCCGCGACACGCCCTCGGCGGTGGGCGCCGAGTCATAACCTTCGAAAACCGCGATCAGCGAGACCGCGAAGCCGAAAACGACGCTCTTGATCACGCCATTCACGATGTCGTAGCGGAAATCGACCGACGCCTGCATCTGCGACCAGAAGGCGCCGTCATCGACGCCGATGAACACGACGCCGATGAACCAGGCGCCGAACACGCCCATGGTCGAGAACAGGGCGGCCAGCAACGGCATCGAAATGACGCCACCCCAGAAGCGCGGTGCGACGACGCGGGCGATCGGGTTGACCGCCATCATGTCCATCGCCTTCAGCTGCTCGGTCGTCTTCATCAGGCCGATTTCAGCGGTCAGCGCCGAGCCGGCGCGACTGGCGAACAGCAGGCCGGCGACCACCGGACCCAGCTCGCGTACCAGCGACAGTGCGACCAGAATGCCCAGCGCCTCGCTGGAACCGTAGCGCTGCAGCGTTTCGTACCCCTGAAGACCGAGCACCAGGCCGACGAAGAAGCCGGACACCAGAATGATGATGAGCGACAGCACGCCGGTCGAGAACACCTCGCGTATCGTCAGCTGGAAGCGCGCGAACGAAGTGCCCGAGCGCAGCAGGATGGCAAACAAGAAGCGGGTGGCGAAACCCAGACGCCAGATGCCATCAATGGTGCGGGCGCCCATGGCGCGGAACACGCGCGCGATCATGAACGGACCTCCATCAGGGCCTTGCGGTAGTCGTCGGTCGGATAGTGGAAAGGCAGCGGCCCGTCGGTTTCGGCATTGACGAACTGCTTCACGAACGGATCGGTCGAGGCGCGGATCTCGCCCGGCGTGCCCTGCGCGACCACCTTGCCGCCCGACAGGAAGTAGATGTAATCGACGATTTCCAGCGATTCGTGCACGTCGTGCGTCACCATGATGGAACTGGCGCCGAGCGCGTCGTTGAGCTTGCGGATGAGCTGACCGACCACCGCCAGCGAGATCGGATCGAGGCCGGCGAACGGCTCGTCGTACATGATGAGCATCGGATCGAGCGCCACCGCGCGCGCCAGCGCCACCCGGCGCGACATGCCGCCGGATAGCTCGTTCGGCATCAGCTTGTGCGCGCCGCGCAGACCGACCGCGTGCAGCTTCATCAGCACCAGATCGCGGATCATGTCTTCCGGCAGATCGGTGTGCTCGCGCAGCGGGAAAGCGACGTTGTCGAAAACGGTCAGATCGGTGAACAGCG
Organism: Methyloversatilis sp.; assembly: GCF_965284615.1. Taxonomy (GTDB): domain Bacteria; phylum Pseudomonadota; class Gammaproteobacteria; order Burkholderiales; family Rhodocyclaceae; genus Methyloversatilis. Next base: position 906,148 of record NZ_OZ260098.1, on the reverse strand, counting down.
CGCCGAACTGGAACAGCATGCCCATGCGCCGGCGCAGCGCGTACATGTCGCGCCGAGACAGCTTGGCCAGATCGTGCTCGGCCACCTGGATGCGGCCGGCGGTCGGCTTCAGCTGACCGCCGATCAGGCGCAGCAGCGTCGTCTTGCCGCAGCCGCTGCCACCCATGATGGCGACGAGCTTGCCGCGCGGAATGCGCAGATTGATGCCGGTCAGGATGGGCCGCTTGTCGTACGCGAAGTTGACACTCGACAGGTTGACCAGAATGTCTTCGGCCGGAGGGGAAGCGGACACGAGCGCGGAACGGTCTTGTGGTAAAGGTCGCGGATTGTAGCAGACGCGCCGGGCGCCTCCGCCGGGCGGAATCCACCGCTGCGCGCTGCGCTATGATGACCGGCACACATGCCGAATTCAGCCCGATCCCCTGCGAGCCGCCCCGGACTGCTCATCGTTGACGACGATCCGCTGATTGCCGACTCGCTGTCTTTCCTGCTCGAAGCGGATTTCGACGTGGTCAGCCACGCGTCGCGCAGCGCCGCCATCAATTGGCTGCGCGAGCAGGCGAGTCCGCCTGCGCTGGCGCTGATCGATCTCGGCCTGCCGCCCAACCCGCATCGTCCCGATGAAGGCTACGCGCTGATCGCGGACCTGCTGGCGCATTCGCCGGACACGCGCATCGTCGTGCTGTCGGGCCAGGGCGAGGAGAATGTCGCGCGCCACGCTCGCGCGCTCGGCGCCACCGAATTCGTCGCCAAACCGGCGCAGCCGCAGGCGCTCAATGCGTTGCTGCGCCAGTTGGCCCGGACTTGCCACGAAGAGGACGCGCCGGCGCTGCCGGCCCTGATCGGCGTCAGCGCACAGGTGGAACGCCTGCGCGCGCAGATCGAACAGTACGCACGCCTGCCCTACCCGGTGCTGATCGAGGGCGAATCCGGCACCGGCAAGGACATCGTGGCCAACCGCCTGCACGCCGTCGGCGGCAGCGACCGCCCCTTCCTGGCACTGAACTGCGCCGCCATCTCGCCCAGTCTGGTCGAACCCACGCTGTTCGGTCACGCCCGCGGCGCGTTCACCGGCGCGCAGTCGGCGCGCGCGGGGTATTTTGAGGAAGCCGCCGCCGGCACGCTTTTCCTCGATGAGATCGGCGAACTGCCGCTGGACCTGCAGGCCAAGCTGCTGCGCGTGCTCGAGAACGGCGAGTTCCAGCGCGTCGGCGAAACCCAGTTGCGGCGGTCGAACGCGCGCATCGTCGCCGCCACCAACCGGGACCTCGGCGCCGAAGTGCGCGCCGGCCGCTTCCGCTCGGATCTTTACCACCGGCTCAGCGTCTTCACCATTTCACTGCCGCCGCTGCGCGACATGGGCGACGACTGCCTGCGCCTGCTCGACCACTTCCGCAGCCAGTTCTGCGCCCAGCTCGCCCGCCCGCCCTTCACGCTCGACGTCGCGGCGCGCACCGCCTGGCTGGACTATGGATTTCCCGGCAATGTGCGCGAACTGCGCAACATCGTCATCCGTCTCGCCACCAAGTACCCGGGGCAGGAGGTCGGGCGCGACGCCTTGCTCGCCGAGTTCGATCCGACCATACGCAGCGGCGCGGCTGCGGGAGAGGACCGCGACCTGATCGACATCGCCACCGCCGAACTGCGCGCCGGAGGCTTCCGCCTCGACGCCAAGCTGCGCGAATGGGAATCCGCATACATCGACGCAGCCATGCGCCTTGCGCGCGGCAACGTCAGCGCGGCGGCGCGCCTGCTCGGCATCGCCCGCACCACGCTGTACCACCGGATGGAGGCGCCGGACGGCGACGCCGGCGGGCAGGGCTGACATGTATCTCGACCACTTCGGCCTGCGCGAAGCGCCCTTCCTGATCACTCCGCACGCCGACTTCTTCTTCGGCGGCGCCAACCGCAGCGCGCTGCTCGACGCGCTGGTCTACGCGCTCGGCCGCGAAGAGGGCCTGGTCAAGGTGAGCGGCGAGGTCGGTACCGGCAAGACCATGCTGGCGCGCGTGCTGATCGGCAGACTGCCGCCTCACCTGCGCGCGATCTATCTGGCCGATCCGCTGATGAACCGCGGCGAGCTGCTGGCCGTGCTGGCCGACGAGCTGGGCTGCGCCGACAACGCGGGCGACAGTGCTCACCGGATGCTGCGCGCGGTACAGCAGGCGCTGGTCGCCGAGTTCTCGGCGGGTCGGCAGATCGTGCTGCTGATTGACGAGGCGCACGCGATGCCGGCCGATACGCTGGAACAGATCCGCCTGCTGTCCAATCTCGAATCCGAGCGCCACAAGCTGATCAAGATCGCGCTGTTCGGCCAGCCGGAACTCGACGCCCTGCTCGACCGGCCGGACATGCGCCAGCTGAAGGACCGCATCACGCAGCACTTCCGGCTCGACCCGCTGGCGCCGGACGACGTCGCGACCTATATCGATTTCCGCATGCGCGCGGCCGGCTATCGCGGCCCGGCGGTGTTCGAGCGGGCGGCGACGGCGCGTATCGCGCGCGACTCCGGCGGCCTCACCCGGCGCATCAACGTGCTTGCCGACAAGTCCTTGCTGGCCGCGTTCGCCCGCAACGCACACGCGGTGACGCTGGCCGACGCGCAGCGCGCGGCTGCCGACACGCAGACGCGCGCCGACCTGCCGCCGCCGCGCACGGCAGCACGCAACGCGCTGCTGCTGCTGGGCGCAATCGCGCTGCTCGGCGCCGGCTACCTGCTCGGCCGCAGCGATCGGGTAGCCGAGCCGCCGCTCGCCGACGCAGTGGCCGCCCGCGCAGAGGTGGTCGCGGCGCAGCGACCGGCGGCGGCACCCGCCCCGGCCGAACCGCCCGCGAGCGCAGAAGAGCCGGTCACGCCCCCCGCTCCGATCCGTGCCGATCCGCTGGAGGCGCTGCTGGCGGCGAGCCGGGCCTGGTCCACGACGGCGCCGGGCGAGCGCTGGTTCGTGCAGCTGATGTCGGTCCCCGCCGGTCGTGCCGACCACGTGCTCGACTACGTCCGTCGCGCCGGCCGCGCGCTCGATGCGCAGCAGCTGCGCGCCTACCGCACGGACACCGCGGGTGACACGCAGCTGGCGGTGATCTACGGCGATTTTGCCGATCTGCGCAGCGCACAGCAGGCGGTCGAGGCGATGCCCGAATGGATACGCGGCACGCGGCCCGTCGTACGCCAGCTGCGCAGCCTGCGCGCCGACGATCAATGACAATGGAATTATCGTGTACGATGGCCCGCGCATCATCTTGATCCGCCAATGATTGCGCGTACCATCCTTTTCCGAACCCCGTCCGCCACCGCGACCATGACCGCATCGATGCGTGCTGCACCTGCCGACACCCGGGCCGGACGGCCCTCCCGCCCCTGCCGCACTGCTCTGCTCGGCGCCCTGATGGCGCTGCTGGCCGGCTGCGCCGTTCACACGCCACAACCTCCGTCAACCGCCCACGTGCTGGCCGACAAGCCCACGGCGCGACCGGCCGACGACATCCCGCCGCCGGTCACCCGGCCGCTCGCGCCACCGCAGCCGCAACCGCGACACAAGACCGAAACCTACAGCGTGGTGGTGAATCAGGTACCGGTGCGAGAACTGCTGTTCGCGCTGGCGCGCGACGCGCGGGTCAACGTTGACATCCACCCGGGCATCGAGGGTGCGGTCACGCTGAACGCGATCGACCAGACGCTGCCGCAACTGCTGACGCGCATCGCCCACCAGGTTGACATGCGCTTCGAGCTGGACGGCCAGAATCTGGTGGTGATGCCGGACGCACCCTTCCTGCGCAGCTACCGCGTCAACTACGTGAACATGTCGCGCGACGTGACCGGCGCGGTGTCGATCAACACGCAGATCGCCTCGACCACGTCGGCTGCGGTCGGCGGCGCAACCGGCGGCAGCGCGGCCGGCACCGCGGCGACGGCAGCGGGCAACAGTTCGAGCACGCGCATCGAGAACGTTGCCCGGAACCGCTTCTGGGAATCGCTGGAACGCAATATCCGCGACCTGCTGCGCGAGACCGACAAGCTCCTGCCGGCCGAGAGCAGCGACGCGGCGGTGGCTCCGGTGGCCGGTGCCGAGGGCACGTCGACGCCGCCCGAGCGGCGGACCACCTTTCGCGAAGCGGCGGCCGTCATCCTGAATCCCGAGACCGGCGTCATCAATGTGCGCGCCACCTCACGCCAGCACGAGAAGGTGCAGGAGTTCATCACCCAGGTGACCCGCATCGCGCGCCGTCAGGTGCTGATCGAAGCAACCATCGCCGAGGTGCAGCTGACCGACAACTACCAGCAGGGCATAGACTGGACCGCCTTCGCCGGCGGCGGCAAGCGCGGTGGTGCCACGCTGTCGCTGAACACCACCTCGACCGACTTCACCACCAATCAGCCCTTCGCCATTGGCCTCGGGCGCAACCGCGAACTGTCGGACAGCATCAAGCTGCTCGAAACCTATGGCGACGTGAAGGTGCTGTCCAGCCCGAAACTGTCGGTGTTGAACAACCAGACCGCGCTGCTCAAGGTGGTCAACAACATCGTCTACTTCGAAATCAAGTCAGACGTCGTCGCCAACACCAACACGCAGGCGGTGCGCAGTTTCACCGCGACGCCGCGCTCGGTGTCGGTCGGTCTGGTGATGGCGGTGACGCCGCAGATCAGCGCCGACGGCTTCGTGCTGCTCAATGTGCGGCCAACGATCTCGCGCAAGGTGGGCGACGCGCAGGATCCGACGCCCGACCTCAGCGCACCCAATCTGGTGCCGGTCATCCAGACGCGCGAACTCGAATCGGTGATGCGCGTGGCCAGCGGCGAAACCGCCGTGCTCGGCGGGCTGATGCAGGACGAGATCAATTTCCGTCGCGACAGCATTCCGGGCGTATCCGTGCTGCCGATACTCGGCCCGCTGCTGTCGGCGCGCAATGAAACCTCGCGCAAGACCGAACTGGTGGTGCTGATCCGCCCGGTGGTCATCGTCAACGCCAGCCTGGACGGCGACTACGCGCCGCTGAGCAGCGCGCTGCCGGGTCGTGACTTCCTGACGCCGTCCTTTCCGCCGCCGACGCTGCAGCCGCCGAAAGGGCCGGCCACGGAGTCGGCACCGTGAGCCTGCTGCTGGAGGCACTGAAGAAGGCCGAGGCAGCCAAGCGTCGAGACGATGAAGGCGGCGGCGACACGCCGGCCACCGAGCCGCCGCCCGCACCCGTCGCCCCGCGCATCACGCCGGCGCACGAACTCGAACTGATCGACGACGAAATCGCTCAGGCCGCCCGCTTTGCCGGGCTCGACGTGCCGGAACCTACCCCGTCCATTCCGCCACCCGCCAGCCCGGGCAGCGAGGCGGCGCGCCTGCTGTTCGACGCGAAGAAGCCGACTTCGCGCCCGTCCCCCCTGGCCTGGCTGCTCGGCGGCGGTGCGCTGCTGTTGCTGTGCGTCGGCGGCTGGGTCGCCTGGCAGTTGTCGTCGCTGGACAGCGGCCGGTCCGCGCCTTCGATACCCGCGGCGACACCGGTCGCAGCCCCGGCCAACACGCCCATGGCCGAAGCGGTCAAGCCTCCGGTCGAACAGTCTCCGTTGGCCGTGGCTACCCCGGCCGCTACCGTACCGGCTGCCGAGCCGACCGCCCCCGGCCGGCCGGCGCCTCCCCTACCCGCGCTCACCGCGCCGGCGGTGCCGGATTCATCCCGTTTCCTGTCCGGTCAGCTGACGGCGAACCCGCCGGCGGTCGAGACACCCCCGCCCACGCCAGCCGCCGCGCCGATCCGCATCACCCGCAACGCCCCCGCCGTACCTCAGGACGTCGCGGACGGCTACGCCGCCTTCCAGGCCGGTGAGTACGAACGCGCCCGCGTCGCCTACGAGCGCGCGCTGCGCGCTGATCCGCGTAACCCCGACGCGCTGCACGGCCTGGCCGCGCTGGCCCAGCACCGGCGCGACGAAGCTGGCGTGCGCCAGCTGATGCGGCGCATCGCCGAAGTCGATCCGTCGGACACCGCCGCTCGCGTCGCACTCAGCGACAACGTTGATCCGGTGGTCCAGGAAGCGCGCCTGCTCGACATCGCGGCCGCCCAGCCGAAATCGGCCGCCGCCGCCTTCGCGCTCGGTTCGCTGTACGCGTCGCAGGCGCGCTGGCGCGAGGCACAGCAGGCCTATTTCAACGCCTACACGCTGGCGCCCGAGCAGCCCGACCACGCCTACAACCTCGCTGTCAGCCTCGACCAGCTGCGCCAGCCGCGCCTCGCACTGCAGTACTACCGCGAGGCGATGTCGCTGCGCGCACAGCAGGCCGCGGCCTTCGATGCCGACACGGTGGCGGCGCGCATCCTGTCGCTGGAGGCACGCTGACGCGATGAATGCCCCGGTCAAACCGCAACGTCAGCCGCTTGGCCAGATGCTGCTCGCGCAGGGATTGGTGTCCGAGGACCAGCTGCGCATCGCGCTGCAGGAACAGCAACGGCAGAACATTCCGATGGGCCGGCTGCTGGTTCAGCTTGGTTTCGTCAGCGAAGCCACGCTGCGCGACGCGCTCGGCGTCACGCTGGGCAAGCGCACGGTCAACCTGACGCATGCGCTGGTCGATGCCGACGCGCTGCGCCTGGTACCGCAGGCGCTGGCCAAGCGCCACCTGCTGCTGCCGCTGAATTACGCGCCAACCGCGCGCCGGCTGACGGTCGCAGTGTCCGACGTGAACGACATCGTCGCCCTCGACCAGCTGCGCGCGCTGCTGCCCGAAGGCATGGACCTCGATACCGTGCTGGCCGGCGAAACTGAACTGGCGCACGCGATCGACCAGGCCTACGGCCACGAACTGTCGATCGAAGGCATCCTGACCGAGCTGGAAACCGGCGAGGTCGACTACCGCGCTCTGGCCGCCTCGGCCGACGAATACAGCCAGCCGGTGGTGCGCCTGATCGACGCGCTGCTGACCGACGCGGTCAAGCGCGAGGCGTCCGACATCCACTTCGAGCCGGAAGCCGGCTTCCTGCGCATCCGCTACCGCATCGACGGCCTGCTGCGGCAGATCCGCGCGCTGCACCGCTCCTACTGGCCGGCGATGGCGGTGCGCATCAAGGTGATGGCGGGCATGAACATCGCCGAAATGCGCGCACCCCAGGACGGCCGCATTTCGCTCACCATCAGCGGCCGGCCGGTGGACTTCCGCGTGTCGTCGCAGCCGACGCTGCACGGCGAGAACATCGTGCTGCGCATCCTCGACCGCGCGCGCGGCATCGTGCCGCTCGATGGCCTCGGTCTGGCCGAGTCGCAGCTCGACCAGCTGAAGCTGATGATCGCGCGACCGGAAGGCATCATCCTCGCCACCGGCCCGACCGGCAGCGGCAAGACCACCACGCTCTACTCGGTGCTGAACCACATCAATTCCGAAGGCGTGAACATCATGACGCTGGAGGATCCGGTCGAGTACCCGATGGCGCTGATCCGCCAGACCTCGGTCGCCGAATCGGTGAAACTGGACTTCGCCAACGGCGTGCGCTCGATGATGCGGCAGGACCCGGACATCATCCTGGTCGGCGAGATCCGCGACGCCGAAACTGCCGACATGGCCTTCCGCGCCGCGATGACCGGCCACCAGGTGTATTCGACGCTGCACACCAATTCGGCGCTGGGCGCCATTCCGCGCCTGCTCGACATCGGCATCCTGCCGGACATCATGGCCGGCAACATCATCGGCGTGATCGCGCAGCGTCTGCTGCGCCGGCTGTGCATCTATTGCCGCCGTGCGCGCGCGGCCGAACCGCACGAAGTGCATCTGCTCGGTGTGCGTGACGGCAATCCGCCGGACATCCACGATGCGGTCGGCTGCCCGGCCTGTGAATTCACCGGCTACCGTGGCCGGCTGGCGGTGATGGAACTGCTGCGCATGGATTCCGACCTCGACGAGCTGGTCGCCCGCCGCGCCACCTCGCGCGAACTGCGCAACGCGGCACGTGCCAAGGGTTTCCGTACGCTGGCCGAGGACGGCCTGCGGCGCGTACTCGACGGCTCGACCTCGCTGGAAGAGCTGGCGCGCGTGGTTGACCTGACCGAGCGCATGAGCCAGGGCGGGCCGGACTGGTACGCGAGGTAGCGCGGTGGCCATCTTCTCGTACAAAGCGATGAACGCGCAGGGCCGCATGGTGTTCGGCCGCATGGACGCCGCCAATCTGGTCGATCTGGAAATGCGCCTGAAGCGCATGCAGCTCGACTTCGTGAACGGCCAGCCGATGAAGCACGCGCAGCCGCTGTTCGGCCACAGCCTGCCGCGCATCGAACTGATCAACTTCAGCTTTCACCTCGAACAGCTGGTGCGCTCGGGCGTGCCGCTGATCGAAGCACTGACCGACCTGCGCGACTCGACCGAACACCCGCGAATGCGCGAAATCGTCGCCTCGCTGGTCGAGAGCATCGAGGGCGGGCGTTCGCTGTCGCAGGCCATGGCGGAGCATCCGGGTGCCTTCAGCAAGGTGTTCTGTGCGCTGGTGCGCGCCGGCGAACTGACCGGCAACCTGCCGGAAGTGCTGCGCGAACAGGTCGAGGCTTTCAAGTGGGAAGACGAGCTGGTGTCGCAGACCCGCCGTCTGCTTACCTACCCGGCCATCGTCGGCACCTTCCTGCTGTTCGTGATCGGCGTGCTGATGCTGGTGGTGGTGCCCGATCTGGCGCGCTTCTTCCGCAACACCGGGCTCGAGTTGCCACTGCAGACGCGCATCCTGATGGGTACGTCGGAATTCCTGCAGGCCTGGTGGCCGGCGCTCATCCTGCTCGTCGTGCTGGCGGTCGTCGGCAGTGCGGCCCTGCTGCGACTCAACCCGGCGCTGCGCCAGCGGGTGGACTGGATCAAGCTCAATCTGCCGGTGGTCGGCCCCATCCTGCACAAGGTGGTGCTGTCGCGCTTCGCCAGCATGTTCGCCATGATGTACGGCGCCGGCATCCCGATCATCGACGCCGTGCGTACCTCGGAGGACGTGGTCGGCAACGAGGCGGTGCGCGACTCGCTGCGGCGTGCCGGCATGCTGATCGGCCAGGGCCAGAACGTCACCGCCGCCTTCCAGAGCGTGGGCCTGTTTCCGCCGCTGGTGGTGCGCATGCTGCGCGTCGGTGAGAGCACCGGCGCACTCGACCGCGCGCTGCGCGAAGTGTCCTACTTCTACACGCGCGACGTGCGCGAGTCGATCGCCCGCGCGCAGGCGGCGATGGAACCGACGCTGACGCTGGTGCTCGGCCTGCTGCTGATGGGCGTCGCCTTCTCCGTGCTGGGGCCGGTTTACGACATGCTGACCCGGCTGAAGATCTGATGCCTCGCCGCCACGTGCTCTATCTCGACGCCACGCAACTGGTCGCCTGGGGATGGCGGGCCGGCGAGGTGACGCTGCGCGGGCGCTTCGCCAACGACGCCGAAGGCCATGCGCAGTTCGCCGAGTTCCTGCGCCAGCGCCGCGACAGTCTTTTCCTGCTGCTGTGCGATCTGGTGGACGAAGCTTTCGTCGCCGAGAGCGTGCCCTTCGTCCGCGGCGGCGACCGCGTGTCGCTGCTGCGTCGCAAGCTGGCGCAGCATTTTTTCGGCACCCCCTTCACCTGCGCGCATTCGCTCGGCCGGCTGCGCAGCGGTCGCCGCGACGAGCAGATGCTGTTCTGCGCGCTCACCCGCCCCGCTCACCTGGAGCCCTGGCTGGCGGCGCTGCGCGGTGCGGAAGCGGCACTGAGCGGCATCCACAGCGTGCCGCTGGTCAGTGAACCGATACTCGAACGGCTGCGCCTGACCGAAGGCCAGACCCTGCTGCTGGGCATCAGCGCGGCCGGCGTGCGGCAGAGTTTCTTCGAGGGTGGCCGGCTGCGCTTCTCGCGCCTCACGCCGCTGAGCGCGCTGTCCAGCAACGACCTGCCGCGCGCCTGCGCCGAAGAGGCGCGACGGCTGCATCCATATCTGCTCGGCCAGCGCCTGATCGCCCGCAACACGCCGCTGACCGTGCGCGTGCTGGTACCGCCGGCAAACATGGACGACTTCGCGCTCGCCTGCCGGTCGAACGACACGCTGCAGTTCGAACTGATAGACAGCGAACAGGCGGCTGCCCGCCTGGGCCTGCGTCCGCCGCCGCAGGACATGAACAGCGAGACGCTGTTCGTGCAGGCGCTGATGCGCAGCCCCCCCGCGGAACAGTTCGCGCCGTCGGCCGAACGTCGCTTCCACCGCCTCTGGCTTACCCGCTTCGCGCTGCGCGCCGCCGGCAGCGTGGCGCTGGCGGCCTGTCTGCTGTTCTCGGCACACAGCGCACTCGACAGCTTCGAGATGCGACAGGACACGCTGCGCCTGAACGACGACGCGCAGCGCGCGCAGCGTGCGCGCGCCGAGATCATCCGCCGGCTGCCGCCGACGCCGGTACCGCTGGACACCCTGCGCGTCGTGCATGAGCGCAGCCTGCAGATCGAACAGCGCAGCGCGATGCCGGACGGCCTGATGCGTGAGCTGGGGGCGGTACTCGAACAGCTGCCGCAGGTGACGGTGGACAAGCTCGAATGGCGACTCGCCGCCGACCCGGCGAACGGGAACACCGCTGCGCTGCCGCCGATGCGCGCCGAACTGATCGTGCACGCCCATCTGCCGGAGGAATTCGGTGTGCAGCAGCGGCGCGCACTGGAGGTGGTCAACGCGCTGGCCGGCCAGTTACGCGTGCGCCCCGGACTGGACGTCCAGGTGCTGCGCCAGCCCTTCGATCTCGAATCCGGCCAGGTATTGCGCGGTGGCACCCGCACCGAACGGACCGACGCCGGCAATGCGCCACCGTTCTCGCTACGCATCAGCAGGGGCCTGGCACCATGATGCGGCTGAACGATCTGCGCAAGGCGGGCGCCAGCGCACTGCTGGCGCTGGCGATGGCCTTGGCCGGCGCGGCAGCAGTATGGGCCAGCACCCGGCTCGCCGGCGACGTGCGGCAGGCACACGAGCGCGCCCTTGCCGCGCGTACCGAGGCGCAGCGCGCGCTCGCCGGCGCGCGCGCCGAAGAAGCGGAAATCGCCGCCAAGATCGACCGCTTCCGCCATCTGGTCGAGCGTGGTGCGGTCGGTACGGAGCGGCGACTGGCCTGGGTGGAACTGATACGCGACGCGCGCGCACGACACCACCTCGGTGCCGTCAACTACGAGTTCTCGCCGCAGCGTCCGCTCGATCCCCTGATCGCGCCGCCGGATGCCGATCAGCTTGAAGCCGCCGGCAGCACGCTGCGCATCCGCATGCCGCTGCTGCACGAAGGTCAGCTGATCGCCCTGCTCGACGACCTCGCATTCAACGCGTCGGCCGTCGTTCGCGTACGCGAATGCAGCGTCACGCGCGCCGCCGTCGCCAGTGACGCGGAACAGCTGGTGGCCGATTGCCTGCTCGACTGGATCACCTTCCGGCCACGCCAGGGAGCCGGCTCGTGAAGCGGCACGCACTTGCTCTGCTGCTCGTCGCGCTCTGCGGCGCCGCTGCGGCGCAGCCGCTGGGCAGGCTGTTCTTCAGCGACGAGGAACGGGCCCGGCTGGACGCCCGTCGCGATCAGCCGGTCGACAACACCGCACCGCGTCAGGTCGGCACGGTGCGCCACGACGGCGTCGTCACCCGTTCGTCCGGCCCGCCGACCTGGTTCGTCAATGGCGTTCCGGCCGATGGCGAGACGCTGTCGGCGCTGCCGGCCCGTACCGTCGGCGCCACCCTGCAACTGAAGGGTGCCGATGGCCGCCCGCTGCGTCTGCGTCCGGGCGAGCAGGCGACGGTGGACGAGGCCGGCGCAGCCGCACCCTCCGGTGCCGCCATCGACATCCGCCCGGGGCGCACGCGATGAGGCGTCGTCAGCGCGGCAGCGCATTGCTGATCGCAGTCGGTCTGCTCGGCCTGCTGGCGATGGCCACGCTGGCGCGCGCACTGTCGGCGCCGCCTGGCGCCGAAGCGGCGCTGGCCACCGAGCGCGCGCTGGCGCGGGCGCGCGAGGCGCTGATCGCCTACGGCGCGCTCGGCAATGCAGCCGGCAGCCACGACAATTCGCCAGGCGCCCTGCCCTGCCCCGATCTCGACAACGACGGCGTATCGGACCTCAACTGCAGCGCGCACATCGGCCGCCTGCCCTGGCGCACGCTGGGCCTGGGCCCGCTGCTCGACGGCGCCGGGGAATGTCTCTGGTACGCCCGCAGTCCGCGCTACAGCAACAACATCCAGACCAGCGAGCGCGGCACGTCGGCCGACAAACCGGCACTGAATCCGGCCACACCGGGCGAGATCATCGAAGTGAACGCCGAAGGCACCACCGGTCGCCAGTTGGCGGCGGTCATCTTTGCGCCTGGGCTGCCGCTGCCTGGCCAGCAGCGCGGCGCGGTCAGCGGTCTGTCCGGCTGCCGCAGCGGCGAGCTCGCGCAGTTCCTGGAGGATGTCGAGGTCGGCGGCACGCCTCACCCGCACAGCAGCGGGCTGAATGCGGTGACGCTGCTCGCCGGCGACGGCTTCAACGACAGCGTGCTCGGCATGGACACGCCGCGCCTTTTTGCGACCGCTGGCGCGCGCGTACTCGGCGACATCCAGCTCTCAGGCGGCACGCCTCCCCATGCCTGGTGGACGCAGAACCTGTGGTGTACCCAGGTGTGCGTCACCGCCACCAGTGGACGCATCGCGCTGGCCGACGGCGGCAGCGTGTCGCGCGCGCTCGGCGTCTTCCCGGCGTGCGCCAGCCCGTGCGGCGGAACATGAAAACAGAACGCGGATTCACGCTGGTCGAGATCGCGGTGGCGCTGACCATCATCGCGCTGCTCAGCGTCGGCGCGATCGGTACGCTGCAGATGGCCATGCTGCGCGCGCGCATCGCCGAAACGCAGGACGCACTGCGCGAGGCACGCGAGGCGGTCACCGCCTACGCGGTCGCCAACCGCTCGCTGCCCTGCCCCGCCGTGTCGGCTGCCGACGGCACCGAACAGAGCCGCGCGGGCGGCAGTTGCGCGAGCCGGCGCGGCCTGCTGCCGTGGACAACACTGGGCGTACGCGGACTCGACGGCTGGGGCAACCGGCTCGGCTACGTCGTATCGTCCGGAATGGTGAAAAGCCCGGCCGGGCGCATCGCGCTCAGTGACATCGGCAGCATAAAGATCATCGCGCGCGACGCGGCCGGAACACCGTCCGAAATCGTCACCCAGACGGCGGTCGCCTACGCGCTGTGGTCGCATGGCGAGAACGGCCGCGGCGCGACGACTGCGGTTGGCACACTGATCGCCGACGATTCGACGAGCAACATTGACGAAGACGCGAACAGCTCCCAACCCGCAAATGACGCCGACCAGACGCTGTATGCGCGGGAGGGCAGCAGCAGCGCGGACGCGGTCGGCGGCGAGTTCGACGACCTGGTGCTGTGGGAATCGCGCTACGTGCTGTTCGGCCGCATGATCAGTTCCGGGCAACTGCCGTGACCCGCCTCTCAACAATGACAGATCTTCACAGGTCCGAGCGATGAGCACCGGCTTCTTCACGCGCCTGCGTCGTGGCGGCATCCTGCCGACGGACAGCGCCGACGAGCGTCTGAACAAGTCGCTGCTGGTGCTGGCGACCGGCCTGGTCTGCGTCGCCTCGACGCTGTGGCTGGCGGTCTACTGGAGTCTCGGGCCGCGGCTGTCGGCCACACTGCCCTTCGCCTATCAGCTGCTGCTGGCGGGCAACCTCGCCCTCTTCCTGTATGGCGGCAATTTCCGGCTGTTCCGCAACACGCAGCTCGGACTTTTCCTGTTCGCGCCTTTCGTTGCGCAATGGGCGATCGGCAACTTCATCACCGCCAGCGGCATTCTGCTGTGGGGGCTGCTGGCACCGATCGGTGCCATCCTGTGCATCGGCGCGCGCGAGGCGCTGGCCTGGTTCTTCGCCTACGCCTTCCTGGTCGCGCTGACCGGCTTCTTCGACTACTACCTCGCCGACGCCGCGACTTACCGCAACGCGCTGGTGCCGGTGGAAACCAGCGTCGTGTTCTTCGCGCTGAACTTCCTTGCTGTCTCCAGCATCGTGTTCATGCTGCTGCGCTTCGCCATCGAACAGAAACAGATCATCGCGCGCCGGCTGGCCGAAGCGCACACGCTGCTGGAACAGGAGCAGGAACGCTCGGAGCGACTGCTGCTGAACGTCCTTCCAGGCCCGGTCGCGCAGCGGCTGAAGCAGAACGAAAAAAACATCGCTGACGGCTTCGCCGACGTCAGCGTCATGTTCGCCGACATCGTGAACTTCACCCAGGTGGCCGCCGGCATGACGCCATCGCAGGTTTTCTCGATGCTGAACCGCGTGTTCTCCCGCTTCGACGAACAGGCCGAAGCGCGCGGTCTGGAGAAGATCAAGACCATCGGCGACGCCTATATGGTGGCCGGCGGCCTGAACTCCGGCAATGCCGACTACACCGCCGCCATCGCCGATCTGGCACTGGAGATGCGCGACTGGCTGCGTAACCAGACCACCGGTACCGGCGTACTGCTTGATCTGCGCATAGGCATAGGCACCGGCCCGGTCGTCGCCGGCGTGGTCGGCAAGAAGAAATTCATCTACGACCTGTGGGGCGACACGGTCAATCTTGCCAGCCGCATCACCACCGAAGGTGTGCCCGGCATGGTGCAGGTCGATACCGCGACCTATCTCAGGCTGCGCAGCCGCTACGACTTCCACGAACCGCAGACGCTCTACCTGAAAGGCAAGGGCGACACCGTGGTGTATCGGCTGATCGGGCGCAAGGAGGACAGCGCCGAGTTAAGGACGGACAGCGTGGACATCCTGCTCGACGCAGGGTGAGCATGGATTCTGTGAAGACACGCTTGTTCGCGACGCCGCCTCACGTCAGAAGCTGACCGCCTGCAAACGCCCTGCCGAGACCCAGAGCGCTCACGCAGGCCTCTTCGCGGTCCAGCGGACTGGTGAGCAGCGTGGCGATGGGACACCTGCGTGGGAACGGGCGCCGAACGTGTCGTCGGCCTTCGTACTCAGGAACTGAGCCCCCTCCTGCAGCGCCACTGCACGTCCAGGCAGCGAGCTGATCTCCGGCACGCGGCGGTCCCGAACACCGATTTAATCAGGTCGATGCCAAGGGTTAACGAAAAACGGGCGCCCGAAGGCGCCCGTTTGAGCACGACTTTCTGATCGGAAACCGATTAGAAGGTGTGAGCGAGACCGATGTTGAAGCCGGAGTCGCCGTAGCCCGTGCCGTTCGAACCGCCCGAACCCGTGCCATTGCCGCCGGCAGCGTTCTTCGAGATGCCGCAACGAGCCAGATCGTCGTTGTTGATCTTGGCGTAGGTTGCGTACGCGGTGGTGCGCTTCGAGAAGGCGTATTCGCCACCGATGCCCCACTTCGAGCAATCGCTGTCATCAGCGCGATCGTCGTTGGCCTTGACGTACGAAGCCTTCAGGGTGATGTTCGAGGTCACCGGAGCCGACAGACCGATCAGCCAGCCGTCGCCGTTCGAGACAGCCTTCGAGGCGGTGTCGTCACCTTCGGTGCTTTCGTAGTAAGCCGACAGCTTGACCACGCCGAAGTCGTAGCTCGCACCAGCAACCCACAGGTCGAACTCGAGATCGCTGCCGCCAGCGCCAACGCGCTTGATCTGCAGGTTTTCGTAGTCGAGCAGCAGGCTGATCGGGCCATTGTCGTACATGGCGGCGATCGCATACAGCGGGGTGTCACCCGTTTCGACATCCTGGCCGGCGATTGCACCGGAACCGGCTTCCGACAGCAGCGACGTCGTGTAAGCGCCGAGGAACTTCAGGCCGGGGGCCAGTTCCGGGGTGATGTACACAACGGCGTTGTCAGCACGGTCAGCCTGGCCGAGGCCCGAGGTCACACCGAACAGCGAGCCGGCGTTAGCGACGGTCTGGTTCTTGAACGGATCGTACTTGCCGACGAAGGAGTAACGAGCGCCATCAACGCGGCCGCCGAGGGCGGTACCGAAGGCGCCGGTCAGGCCAACCCAGCTGTGACGGTTGGTCGTGGAACCGAACGAGGTGCCGCTGTCACCCGAGAAGCCGAATTCGAATTCGTAGATGGCCTTCAGGCCGTTGCCCAGATCTTCCGAACCCTTGAAACCGAAACGGTTGGTGCCGAGGATACCGTCTTCGAAGTCGTTCAGACGGCCAGTGCGACCGGCTTGCGACAGGCCACCGCTGTCACCACCGCGGGACATGAAACCGTAGTCGATGCGACCGTAGATGGTCACGTTGGAAGCTTCGGCCATGACGGCGGCCGGGGCGAGCGCTGCGGCGATGGCAGCGGCAAGCAGTTTCTTGGACATTACGCAAATCTCCTCTTGCGATGATAGTGGGTGCCCGGATCGTATTCGGCCTCGCGACCGCTGCACTGCCGGGCTACACACCTTCGGAGCTTCAGAAGGTGTGGCGGACTGTACCGAAGCAGTAAAGTCGGCCGCAAGCCATGCGTTGAATTACGTATGCCCCTGGATCAAGTCTTGTGGTTTTTGCGCAACAGGGCCAATTTGCGCCGAGGCAGCGGAGCAAGTGCTGCGCAGCACATCGCGCACCGCGTCACTCGACGTACCCCGCGACATTGAAGCCCTGTTGTCGATCGCCTCCTGCGGAGCACGGACACAAAAAAGCCCGAGCCGATCAGCACCCGGGCTTCTTGTGTCCGCCAGACGGACCCCTGCGCGAATTCAGACGCCGCAGCTGCCGCTGCCACCGGAGCGGCCGATCAGGTCGAAGAACTCGCGGCGGGTGCGTGCGTCGTCTCGGAACAGGCCAAGCATGCGGCTGGTGACCATGGCCACGCCCGGCTTGTGCACGCCGCGCGTGGTCATGCATTCGTGCGCAGCCTCGATCACGACCGCCACGCCGCGCGGCTGCAGCACCTCGTACAGCGTGTCGGCCACCTGCACCGTCATCTTCTCCTGGATCTGCAGGCGCTTGGCGAACACCTCGACCAGTCTCGCCAGCTTGGAAATGCCGACCACGCGGCGATCCGGCAGATAGGCGACGTGCGCGGTGCCGATGATGGGCACCATGTGGTGTTCGCAGTGGCTTTCAAAGCGGATGCCGGTCAGCGCGATCACCTCGTCGTAACCCTCGACTTCCTCGAAGGTGCGGGACAGGATTTCGCGCGGATCTTCGGCGTAGCCGGCGAAGAATTCCTCGTAGGACTTGACCACGCGCTTGGGCGTGTCGATCAGGCCTTCGCGCGTCGGGTCGTCGCCGGTCCAGCGGATCAGGGTGCGGACGGCCGCTTCGGCTTCTTCGCGGGTCGGACGACCGGTGTCAGTGCTCTTCATGTTCTTCCTGTACTTATATATATGGTGGATCGGCGGCCGGCTCGTGCCCGCCTTCGGCGACCCGGACCAGTCATGGTGGCGGTGCAAGTCCGGGTTTTCAAGAGGTTTGAGCACTCTGTGACCCTTGATATGGCGTTTTTGCTCCCCAGATTGAACAGCGGTAGGGTCTGTTGACCTTGAATCGCGAACCGCTTTTGCAGCGCGCGAGTCCCGATACGCCCGGCTCCGCTTTGGGCCTCCTGGCCCGACGGCCAGTCAGCCGGAGTCGGCCCGCCTTGATCCGGACGCATCGGGATTTGCGCGCGGCTGGCGATTCAATTTCAACAGACCCTCGGCCGCGGCTTGACGATTGTTTCCGGATGCAAGCCGCCGGAACAGCCCGCCAGCGGGCCCGCTCCATCGTTCGCCCACAAGTTGCGCCGACTCGTTCCGGACAGGTTGTCAGGCGCACAAACACACGTCAGGAGAGGACATTCGATGAAGATCAAGCTGTCTCGTACCGCACTCGCCGCGCTGACCGCGACCGCCTTCGGGCTGGGCGCCACGGCGACGACGGTTGACTGGATGCGCCACGCCGAAGCGGCACCGCAGTCGAAGCCGGTGCAGATTGCACAGGCGGCGCCGATCACCGCGCCGACGACGGCGCCCCTGGTTGCCGGTCTGCCGGATTTCAGCACGCTGGTCGAACAGACCTCGCCGTCCGTGGTGAACATCAGCGTGATCGGCAAGCCTTCGCGCGTTGCTGTCAATCCGAATGACCCGATGTTCGAGTTCTTCCGCCGCTTCGGCATCCCGGTGCCGCAGAACCCGCAGCGCGGCGGCGAGGGCCCTGCACCGCGCGGCATCGGCTCCGGTTTCGTCATCAGCCCGGACGGCTACATCCTGACCAATGCGCACGTGGTGGCCGATGCCGCCGAGGTGACGGTCAAGTTCACCGACAAGCGCGAGTACAAGGCCAAGGTGATCGGCAGCGACAAGCGCACCGACGTCGCGCTGATCAAGATCGAGGCGAAAAACCTGCCGGCGGTGAAACTGGGTAATGCCGACACCACCCGCGTCGGCGAGTGGGTGGCGGCCATCGGCGCACCCTTCGGCTTCGAGAACACGGTGACGGCCGGCATCGTCAGCGCCAAGTCGCGCGCGCTGCCGGACGAATCGCTGGTGCCCTTCATCCAGACCGACGTGGCGATCAACCCGGGCAATTCCGGCGGTCCGCTGTTCAACCTCAACGGCGAGGTGATCGGCATCAATTCGCAGATCTACTCGCGCACCGGCGGCTTCATGGGTCTGTCCTTCGCCATTCCGATCGACGTGGCGATGCGGGTGGCCGATCAGATCAAGCAGTACGGACGCGCCAAACACGCCCGTCTCGGCGTCAGCATCCAGCCGATCACGCGCGAACTGGCCGACAGCTTCGGCCTCGACCGCGCGCGCGGCGCACTGGTCGCCAATGTCGAACAGGGCGGTCCGGCCGACAAGGCTGGCCTGCAAGCCGGCGACGTGATCCTGTCGGTCGATGGCCGCGCCGTGTCCGATTCCTTCGATCTGCCGAAAGTGATCGGCAATCTGGCGCCGGGGAAGACGGTGAAGATGAAGGTGTGGCGCCAGGGCGCAGAGCGCGACCTGAGCGCGACGCTGGGCGAACAGAGCGACAGCGAGGTCGCGGCGCTCGACGAAGGTGGCCGCGACAGCGGACCGGTCCGCGACCGGCTCGGCCTCGCCGTGCGTCCGCTGACCGGTGCGGAATCGCAGCAACTGGGCGTCACTCGCGGCCTGGTCGTGGCCGACGCGGGCGGTGCAGCCGCACAGGCCGGCATCCAGCCGGGCGACGCCATCCTTGCAGTAAATGGTCAGCCGGTCGGCAGCGCGGAAGAACTGGCAAAGCTGGTGGAAAAGGCTAAGGGTCGCATCGCCCTGCTGATCCAGCGCGGCGACAACCGGCTGTTCGTGCCTATCCGGGTGGGCTGATTCGCCAACTCTGACATCGCGGCCGAACCGGGGCCGGAGCGGGGGTTCTGTGGGAGTGGTCTTCTGACCCCGTCTGCAGCCTGTGCCGAAGTCCGCGCTTACGACGAAGGTCTAAGCCGGGCCAGCAGCCGCCAGTCCTTGCCGACCGCCCGCAGGTCGCGGATGTTGACATCGATGCGCTGCGCCAGCGTGTCGAAGGGACCAAGGTTGAACAGGCCCATGCCGCGCCCGATCACGGTGGGCGCCAGATACATCAGCAGTTCGTCCACGCAGCCCTCACGCATCAGCGACCCGTTCAGCTTGTGACCGGATTCGGCATGCACCTCGTTCAGGCCGCGCGCTCCCAGTGCCTGGAACATCGCGGGCAGATCGACCTTGCCACCCTCGTTCGGCAGCACCAGCAGTTCGGCGCCGGCGTCGCACAGGGCCTGCGCCTTCGGCGTGTCGTCGGACGCGCACACCACCAGCAGCGGTGAGCGTTCGATGTCTGCGAACAGCTTCGCCTGCGGCGTCAGCTGCAGCCGGGCGTTGACGATGATGCGCAGCGGCTGGCGCGGGGTATCGACCTCGCGCACGGTCAGGCTGGGGTCATCCTCGATCACCGTGCCGATACCGGACAGCACGGCACAGGCGCGTGCCCGCCAGCGGTGACCGTCGCGCCGGGCCGCAGCGCCGGTGATCCACTGGCTGACGCCGTTCTCCAGCGCCGTCACGCCGTCCAGCGTCGAGGCAGTTTTCAGCCTGACCCAGGGCTTGCCGCGCGTCATGCGCGACACGAAACCGATGTTCAGCTCGCGCGCGTCGGCTTCCAGCACGCCGCATTCGGTCGCGATGCCCGCAGCGTGTAGGCGTGCCAGACCGTTGCCGGCGACCAGCGGATTCGGGTCCTGCATAGCGGCGACCACGCGCGCGACCCCCGCGGAGATCAGCGCTTCGGCACAGGGTGGCGTGCGGCCGTGGTGGCTGCAGGGTTCCAGCGTGACATAGGCGGTCGCCCCACGCGCGGCTTCGCCGGCGGCGCGCAACGCATGCACTTCTGCGTGGGGTTCGCCGGCCTTCTCATGCCAGCCTTCGCCGACGACCTGCCCGTCGCGCACCAGAACGCAGCCGACGCGCGGATTCGGCGAGGTGGTCCACAGACCACGCGCGGCCAGCTTCAGCGCGCGCGCCATGAAAAGTGTGTCAAGCGTGGCGTCGTGCGCCATTCAGCCTCCCGTCTTGCGCGGCGCGCGCGGCGGCTTGGTCACCTCGCGCACGACCTCGGAAAATTCATCGACGTCCTCGAAGTTGCGATAGACGCTGGCGAAGCGGATGTAGCCGATCTTGTCGAGCTTCTTCAGCTCGCGCATCACCAGTTCGCCGAGGCGGTCGGTCGCCAGTTCGCGTACCCCCATCGTGAGCAGGCGCTCCTCGATGCGGTCCATCGCCAGATCCACCGACTCGGTGGTGACTGGGCGCTTGCGCAGCGCCAGCATCATGCTGGCGCGCAGCTTTTCGCGATCGTAGTCGGCGCGCCGACCGTCCTTCTTGACGATCTGCGGCATCTTCAGCTCGACCCGCTCGTAGGTGGTGAAGCGCTTGTCGCAGTGCGCACAGCGGCGCCGGCGACGAATGATGTCGCCATCCTCGCTTTCGCGGGTTTCGACCACCTGGGTATCAGGGGAGCTGCAGAACGGGCATTTCATGGCGTCGCTCCGTGCATGGACGGCGCGAATGTTACGCCCGGATGCGGCATTGCGCCGCATTTCGTCCGCGCAAGCGCAGATTCAGGCCACGTCGCTCGCTTCGATCAGCTTCTGATAGGTATAGGCTGACAGCGCCAGCCGGTCGCTGCCCTGCACTTCGACGAACTCCAGCCCGTGCTGCACCGCATGCGCCTCACTTTCCGCGTCCGGATTGCTGCGCACCGAGCGGATGCCCGCCCTCACGTGCACGAACTGGTCGATATCGTCGAACTGCAGCCGGAACTTCAGCTGCAGCAGGTCGCCGATCTCGCCGAGCGCCGCCTTCGCGGCCAGCAACGCCCCGCCCTTGCTGATATCGATCAGGGTGCCGGCATACAGCGCGCCATACATGTCGGTCAGCGAAGTGATCAGCCGCACGCTGGCGCGCTGGGCGCGACGCACGCGCATGCCGCGCACCTTCTTCGGATAGCTCAGGTGCAAGTAGGGAAAGGGCGTGTTCGACATCTTCAGCACGTGTGCCGGGAAGGCATACACGCTCTTGCCGGAGAAGAAACGCAGAACGACGGCAGCATCCTGCTTCAACATGGCATAGGCACCATCGACCATCGGCGGCGTCACCATGACGCTGCGCCCCTTGGCGTAGCCGAGCAGCTTCACCGCGTGGCGCGGTGCGTCGGTGGCCGCGCCCTGCAGTTGCAGCAGGTCGCCGACCTGCAGCCGGATGTCCTCCAGCTCGAGCAGGATGCCCTCCTTGTCCGGCGCCGGCTCACCGTCCGGCACGATGCTGGACGGCGCCTGCACCTGATTAGCGGCCATGCGGTCGCGGTACAGACCACGCTCGCTCAGCACGTCGAGCTGGTTCTGCGTCTGCACCACGACGCCGGCCTTCAGCAGCAGCTTGTTGTTCTGGTCGTACAGCGAATACGGCAGGGGCTTGCCCAGCACCACATCGGTCTTGCGCACGGGAATCATGACGGCCTCGGAGGCAGCGGTATCCCCGGGGTATCGACAGGCCGCGCCGAAACTTGAAGCGGCCGCTCAGCGCCGCTGACCACGCGCCTTCATCAGATCGTGCAGGCTGCGCGCCGCCGGGACCAGCGGCGTGCGGTGCTGCGTCCAGCCCATCTGGTGTCGTGGTGCCAGCCAGCGAAAGCGGGTGGCCGCCCAGCGCAGCAGCCGGTAACGGCCCGGGCTGGCGTAGATGCCGCTCCAGAAGCGCCACACCAGCTTCTGGCCGACGCTGAACGAGGCGCCCTGCCCGGCCAGCGGCTGCGCCACCGCCGCGCCCGGCGCGCGATTGGCTTCGGTACGCAGACGCATCAGCAGCGACGGAATCGGGATGCGCACCGGGCACACCTCGGCACAGGCGCCGCACAGGCTGGAGGCGGTCGGCAGGTCGCGGCTGTCGTCCAGCCCGAGCAGATGCGGCGACAGGATCTGGCCGATCGGCCCCGGATAGGTGGTGCCGTAGGCGTGGCCGCCGACGCGCGCGTAGACCGGGCAGTGGTTCATGCAGGCGCCACAGCGTATGCATTGCAGCGTCGCGCGCAGCTGAGCGTCGGCGTAGGCCTGGGTGCGACCGTTGTCGAGCAGCACCAGATGCATGCGCCGCGGCCCGTCCTGGTCGCCGGGCCGGCGCGGGCCGGTGATCAGGTTGAAATAGGTGGTCGCCGCCTGACCGGTGGCCGAGCGCGGCAGCAGGCTGGCCAGCGGCATCGCGTGTTCCAGCGTATCGACCACCTTCTCGATGCCCATCATCGCGATGTGGATGTCCGGCACCGTCGTTGACAGCCGCCCATTGCCCTCGTTCTCGACCAGCCACAGCGTGCCGGTTTCGGCGATCGCGAAATTGACGCCGGAAATGCCGATGTCGGCCTGCATGAAGCGCTCGCGCAGCACCTCGCGGCCGGTGCGGATCAGCGCGTTGACGTCTTCGGTGTAGCCGGCGTCCGGAATCTTCTGTTCGAACAGCCGCGCGATGTCCTGCTTCGTCTTGTGGATGGCCGGCATGACGATGTGCGACGGCCGTTCGCCGGCCAGCTGCACGATGTACTCGCCCATGTCCGATTCGAGACACTCGACGCCGCGCGCTTCGAGGTAGTGATTCAGTTCCACCTCCTCGCTCACCATGGACTTGCCTTTGATCACGCGCGTCGCGCCGGCATCGGTGGCGATGCGATGGATGATGGCGCACGCCTCGTCCGGCGTTTCCGCCCAGTGCACCTCGACGCCACGCGCCTGCAGATTCGCCTCCAGCTTCTCCAGCAATGCCGGCAGCTGCGCCAGCGCGTGCTTGCGCACCGCCTCGCCCAGATCGCGCAGCGCCTCGGTTTCCGCCGGGTCCGGAAACTGGCTGGCGCGCTTGTCGCGCAGGAAGTTCATTGCGCTGCGGAAGTTGTCGCGCAGTCCCTCGTCCGCCAGCGCCTCGCTGACGCGGTCGCGGAACTGCGCCGGCGACACGAAATGCAGGGGCTGGGCGCTCATGCCGTCTCTCCGTCCGCGATCACCACCACGATCAGTTCGCGCGGGCCGTGCGCGCCGTAGGCCAGCGTCTGCTGGATGTCGGCGGTGCGCGAGGGGCTGGACACCAGCACGCGGTTGGTCGGCATGTCGTCGGCCCAGCGCTGGCTGCTCGACGCGTGGTGCAGGTCGTCATACAGGTCGCGCGCGTTGACGCAGACCAGGCTGATCGGCGGCACCAGCGACAGCGTACGCGGCAGTGCGCCGCCGTGGTTCAGCAGCAGCGCGCCGGTGGCCGCAATGCCGGCGGAGGCCGGTGTGAAACCGGCATCGATGGTCGCAAACATCTCCTGCGTCCAGGACTCGATCGCGCCGTCGAAGCGCACCGCTTCGATGGCGGACGGCAAGGTCGCCGCCAGCTCGTCGGCGCGCGCGTCGCCGTTCAGTGCCAGGCGACGCACGCCGCGCAGGTGCAGCGCATCGGCTGCAATGCGCGCCCATTCCGCCGGCTGCGCCACCATCACCTCGGCGCGCGAGGCGCGCAGTCGCGCACACAGCTGCTGCAGGCGCTCGTCCGGCGTCAGTCGTGGTCGCTGCGCGTAGTAGGCCGCCACGTCCGGCGGCGTCACCGGCGCGCCCGGCTCGGCCGCGCGCAGGCGGGCGAGGATGCGGTCGCGCGCACTCACGCCTGCCCCTCCAGTTGACGCAGCAGGAAGCTCGCCAGATGCTCGCCACGCAGCGCCCGACCCTGGTGTTCCGCCGCGTGCGAAATGTTCAGCATGCAGCCGCAGTCGGCAGTGACGAAGCGTTCGCAGACCGCCGACAGGCTGGCCACCTTGTCGCGCACGATGGCGCCCGATATGTCCGCATGCTTGAGCGAGAACACGCCGCCGAAACCGCAGCATTCCGATTCGTTGACGTGCGTGTCGAGCGTTACGCCGGGCAATGCCGACAGCAATTGCACGCCGTGCGCGCGGGTGCCCATTTCGCGCCGTGCACTGCACGAGGTGTGCAGGCCGACAGTGACCGGTTCGGAGCTTGCCATCGAGTAGTCCACGTGCAGTACCTCGACCAGGAAGCCGGCCAGCTCATGCACACGGCCGGCCACTTCACGGGCGCGCGCCTGCATCGCAGGATCGTCGTCGAACAGCGTTGACCAGTGGTGACGCATCATGCCGGCACAGGAGCCGGACGGCACGACGATGGGCCAGGGCTGGTCGAACAGCGCGATCTGCGCCGCCGCCACGCGGCGCGCCTCGTCCGGGTTACCGCTGGTGAAGGCCGGCTGGCCGCAGCAGCTCTGGGCATGCGGGAAATGCACGGTCAGTCCTTCGCGTTCCAGCAGACGCACCGCATCGACGCCGGCCTGTGGCACGAAGAGGTCGATCAGGCAGGTACCGAACAGATAGACCTGATCGGGGCGCGGCGGGCGATCTGCGTGCATCGGAAGCTCCGGTGGGCACCCGTAGGTGCGATGGAACGGGATGATCGCGGCGCCGTCGCTTCAGGCAAAATTGGTCGGACCAATTCTCCTGGACACGTCACCATGCCGCCCACCGCCGCCGACCGCGCCACCCGCGAACTCGAAAGCCGCCTGCTCGACGGCCGCTACGCCGCCGGCGCCCGACTGCCGGCCGAACGCGCGCTCGCGGAAGAACTCGGCGTCTCACGCGGCACGCTGCGCGAAGCGGTGCAGCGCCTGTCCGCGCGCGGTCTGCTGAGCAGCCGCGTGGGCAGTGGCGTCTATGTGACCGACCGCCTTCACGGTGGCCTCACTTCACCGTGGCGCCAGCTGCTGACCGAACACCCGCACCTCGGCAAGGACATGCTGGAATTCCGCCGCGTACTCGAAGGCGAGGCGGCCGCCTTCGCGGCTGAGCGCGCGACGCGTGCCGACCTGACAATGCTGCGCGGCGTGATCGACCGCCTGCGCCGCGCCCGGCGCAACGATGACGAAGCGCAGGAGGTGCTGCTCGATTCGGTGTGGCACGGCGCCATCGCGACCGCCGCGCACAACGCGATGTTCGGCTATCTGCAGGCCAATCTGCTGGCGCTGCACCGCGAACACATGGCGCACAACCACGCCGGCCTGCGCTTCGGCGACCGCGCGGTGGCGGAGGCGCTGTGGCAGCAGCACTTCGCGCTGTGGGAGGCGATCCGCGCACGGGCACCAGAGCAGGCGCGCGCCACCATGTACGCGCACATCGACTTCGTGCGGGCGCGGCTGGCGCCCGATGCTGCGGGCGCGCTGCCCTGATCTCGACGGCGGTCGGAATCGACGTCCGCGGCAAGCATCCGCCCCGTCGCGGCCAAGGCCGCTCCCACAGGGATCGCGCCCGACACGCGGCCGGCGCCGGGTTCTGTGGGAGGGGTCTTCTGACCCCGACTGCACCCGCAATGCGCTGCGTCAGCGGCTCGGGAAGCGCCCGCGACCCAAGCCGTAGCGGCTGAGCCGGCGGTAGAAGGTGGCGCGCGGCATGCCGATCAGCGCGGCCGCCTCGGTGGCGCGCCAGCCGGTAGCCTCCATCGCTTCGACGATGCGCCGCCGCTCGTCGGCCTCGGCGTCACTGCGCGGCAGCGCGAGAGCGGGTGGCGGCTCGTCGAGCGCGCGCAGGATGTTGTCCGGCAGATGCTCGCGCGACATCGTGTCCGATTCGCACACCGCCACCGCATAGCGCAGCGTGTTGCGCAGCTGGCGGATGTTGCCGGGCCAGGCGTAACCCATCAGCTCTTCCGCCAGTGCCGCCGGCAGTTCGATGTCGCGACCGGCCGCGGCGCACTCCTCGTCGAACACCTGCTGCAGAACGTCGCGCCGGTCGCTGCGCGCACGCAGTGGCGGCAAGGTGAAGGTCGCGGCGTTGAGCCGGTAGAAGAGGTCCTCGCGGAAACGGCCGGCTGCAACCAGCGATTCGAGATCGCGGTGGGTGGCGCAGATGACGTTCAGATCGACCTTCTCCGGTTCGGTGCCGCCCAGACGCAGCACCTCGCCTTCGGCCAGCACGCGCAGCAGCCGTGTCTGCAGCGGCAGCGGCATGTCGCCGATCTCGTCGAGAAAGAGCGTGCCGCCGCTGGACAGCTGGATCTTGCCCGCCTCGCCCTTCGCCTTGGCGCCGGTGAATGCGCCTTCGCGGTAGCCGAACAGTTCGCTCTCGATCAGGTTCTCCGGAATCGCCGCGCAGTTCAGCGCAACGAAGGGCTTGTCGCGCCGCTCGCTCTGCGCGTGGATGGCGTGCGCGAACGCTTCCTTGCCGGAGCCTGTTTCGCCGAGCAGCAGGATGGGCAGGCGGCTGTTCACGATGCGCTTCAGACGCTGGATGTCACTGACCAGGCGGGTGTCGCGCGCGGTCAGCGTGCTGAAGTCGTGCCGCCCCTGCACCGCACGCCGCGTGACCCGTCGCTGCTCCGGCACGCGCACGATGGCCGACAGCGCCTGGCCGGTCGTGAGCCGACGCAGCGCGACCGGCATGCCCGGGCGGTCGTGCGCGGCGCGCAGCAATTCGTCGGCGCTCAGATCGAACACTTCATGGAAGGCACGCGGCAGCGGACCCGCGTGCTCCAGCAGTTCGACATGGGCGAGGAAATTGGCCTGCACCACGTAGCCGCGCTCGTCCAGCGCCAGCAGGTAGCTGCGTTCCGGCTCCAGTCCGCGGCCGATGCCACCAATCTGCAGCGTCCACCGGTGGCGGTTGGCTTCGATGAACCAGGCGTTCTCGATGAAGCGGGCGTTCTGCGCCACCAGCTGGAACACCACCGACTGGCTGCGCCGGTCGTCCGGTGAGGCCAGCGCCGAGGCGTTCAGCACGCCCATGATGTCGTTGTCCGGACCGAATATCGGTGCCGCGCTGCAGGTGATGCCGATGTTGTAGGCACGGAAGTGCTCACCCTTGTGCACCAGGATGGGCGCGCGATCGACCAGCGTCGTGCCGACGCCGCAAGTGCCTTCGTCCTGTTCGGACCAGCAGGCGCCGACACGGAAACCGCGCGATTTGAATTCGTGGTCTATGGTCGGCAGACCGCGGAAATCGACCGTGCTGCCGTCGGCGTCGGTCATCAGCACGCAGTAGCCGGCGTCCTTGATCTGGCTGTGCAGCTTGCCCACGCCGAGGCGCGCGAGCTGCAGGAAGGATTCGATGCGCCCGCAGCGCTCGCGCACCTCCGCCGCACTGAGGATGCGCGGCGCCGCCGGCACTTCGGGGTCACCCGGTAGAGCTCCATCGAGCGCCGCCACGAGTCGGCGATGCGCTCCTCGCCGGCCAGCGCGAGCGCGCCGGCGCGCGCGTCCGACGCCGCGGCGACCCGCCTCATGTGCTGCGAAAACTCGTCCCTGAATCGCATGGCCCGTCCTCCTCCTACCCGTTTTCGTCATCGCCGTGCGGTCCGGCCGCCGGCTGTTTTCGCGACAGTGTAGGAGACGCCTTCCGCGCGCTTCAAGCGGAATCTCCGCTGCACCGCAGCATCGCAACACCCCTGCAAGCCACTGAATTACAAGGATTTGTCTCACTTCGAGTGAGATTCCGTCTCACCTGAGCGGGAATTCCCGCCGCCCTCGACCCGGCTTGTTCGCGGGATGGATTCCCCGTTCTGGCGGGCAAATCCGGCGTCGCTGCGTCGTTTGAAACACGTCTGCAACACAGCCCATACGCATATCGAGGCCACGTCCGGCACATGGCACGCCGCTCGCTCCAGCGCTGTTCGCCACACCCAAAACAGCGAGGAGACCATGGACAAGGACAACACGAAAAAAGTCGCCGACAGCGCGTGCGCCCCCTGCTGCATGCAGCGTCGCGATGCAATGAAGGCCGCCATCGCGGTCACCGTCATGCTTGGCAGCGGCCTGCGTGGCGCACAGGCCAGCGAGCCGGCCGACCTGCCGCCGCAACCGGGCGACCGTCTGGTGCGCATGGACGACGAAGACACGCCGCAGCCGCTGAAGGTCGCCGACATTCCGCTCACCAGCAAGCCCGTACGCGCGCTGCCCTTCGCCGTGACCGATGCGCTCGTGCGCGACGGCAGCCGTCTGGGTCGCGTCATCCTGATGCGCTTCGACCCGGCGTCGCTCGACGACGAAACCCGCGCCCGCAGCGCCGACGGCGTGCTCGCCTACTCGGCGGTGTGCACCCACCAGGGCTGCGAGGTGAGCGAGTGGGACGCCAATGGCGGCGCGATGTTCTGTTTCTGCCACTTCTCCAAATTCGACCCGCTGAAGGCCGGTGCCGTCACCGCGGGTCCAGCTGGACGCGCCCTGCCCTGGCTGCCGCTGAAGAGCGAGAACGGCGAGCTGGTGGTGGCCGGCGCGTTCAGCTCCGTCCCCGGCGTGCGCAAGGGCTGACCGGCCGATCCCGCTTTACACCGTCCGGACGTCACAAGGCGAAGCGTCCGGGCTGCAGCAGCGGTCGCGCCCACGAAGCGCGACCACACCTTCGCCCTAAAACACAGGAGGAAGCATGAGAACCATGATGAAGCGGACCGCCGTCGCGGCGGCACTGCTCGCACCGCTGGTGGCCGGTGCGCTGCCGGCCTACACGCCGGTGACCGACGCGCGGCTGAACAAGCCTGAGGCGCAGAACTGGCTGATGTACCGCGCCAACTACGCCGGCTGGGGCTACAGCCCGCTCAAGCAGGTGAGCGACAAGAACGTCGACAAGCTGCAGCTGGCCTGGGCATTCTCGACCGGCATGACCGAAGGGCATCAGGCGCCGCCCATCGTGAACAACGGCTACATGTTCGTCGCCACACCGAACAACCAGGTCATCTGCCTGGAAGCGAAGACCGGTCGGGAGATCTGGCGCTACAAGAAAACCATTCCGGACGAACTGCAGCAGCTGCACCCGACCAACCGCGGTGTCGCGCTGTACGGTGACCGCGTCTACATCGCCACCACCGACGCCTTCCTGGTCGCGCTCGACGCCAAGACCGGCAAGGAGGTGTGGAAGACCGCTGTGGCCGACTGGAAGTCCGGCTACTACATGACGCTGGCGCCACTGGCCGCCAAGGGCAAGATCATGATCGGCAGTTCTGGTGGCGAATACGGCATCCGTGGTTTCGTCGCCGCCTTCGATGCCGACACCGGCAAGGAAGCGTGGCGGACCTACACCATCGCCGGCCCCGGCGAACCGGGCGGCGACAGCTGGCCGGGCGATACCTACAAGCGCGGCGGCGGCTCTGTGTGGATCACCGGCACCTACGACCCGGACACCAACCTCGCCTTCTGGGGTGTCGGCAACGCCGGCCCGTGGATGGCCGACACGCGCAGCGGCGACAACCTGTACGCCAACTCGGTGCTGGCACTGGATGTCAACACCGGCAAGCTCAAGGGCTACCACCAGTATCACCACAACGATTCGTGGGACTGGGACGAGGTATCCGCCCCGCTGCTGATCGACCTCGAGCACAAGGGCAAGAAGGTGAAGTCGCTGGTGCACGCCGGCCGCAACGGCTATCTGTGGATGCTGGAGCGCACCGACAGCAAGGTGAACTACGTCGATGCCTGGCCCTATGTCACGCAGAACGTATTCACCCAGCTCGACCCGAAGACCGGTCGCCCGACCTATGACCCGGCGCGCATCCCCGCCACCGGCAAGACGGTGAACTTCTGCCCCTCGCTGTGGGGTGGAAAGGACTGGCCGCCCGAGGCCTACAACCCGCACACCGGCCTGCTCTACATCCCGGCGCAGAACAATCTGTGCTCGGAACTGACCGGCGAGCCGGTCAAGTACAACAAGGGCGATCTCTACCTCGGCGTGTCGATCGAGAACGTGCTCACCAATGTGCGCATGACGCCGGAGTCGAAGGTGCACATCGGCGAGGTCCAGGCCTGGGACCTCAAGACCGGCAAAGGCGTGGACCCACACCTACCCGGAAATGAACTGGGGCCCGCTGATGACCACGGCCGGCAATCTCGTGTTCGGTGGTGGCACCAACGACCGCAAGTTCCGCGCCTTCAACGCCAGCACCGGCAAGCTGCTGTGGGAATTCCCGACCAACTCGGGCGTGACCGGCGTGCCCTCCAGCTTCGAGGTCGATGGCGAACAGTATGTCGCCGTGCAGTCCGGCTGGGGCGTCGATGCCGAGCGCATGCAGGGCGCGTTCAACGCGGTGCTCGACAAGAAGACCACCGTGCCGCAGGGCGGCGTGATCTGGGTGTTCAAGCTGCCCAAAAAGTGATCCGCCGGGGCGCCCGCTCTGCCGAGCGCCTGCCTGACAAACCATAACAAGGACATACCCTCATGAGCACTGCTGCAAACACTCCCATCCGCGCCGCAAAGGCTGTCGTCTCCGCTGCCGGTATCGCACTGGCGCTGCTGTCCGGCAGCGCCAGCGCCCAGACCACCTTCGACGTGATCGGTCCGCACGAGTACGACCTGCCGGTGAACTTCGACCAGCCGTTCAACGTGTTCGTGCAGTACGCCACCGTGCAGCGCGACAGCCGGCTGTTCGACAATGACGGTGATCGCCAGCGCGGCAACAGCGCGCAGAAGATCATCGGCCTGTCGAAGTACGTGCGCTTCTGGACGCCCGAGTCGAACCGCAACATCGGTCTGGCCTTCGAGGTCATCCAGCCGACGGTGGGCATCCGCAACCGCGACGCCGTTGATCCTGACGCGCGCCATATCAGCGGTTTCGGCGACACCATCACCGGCGCGGCCATCTGGTACAAGCCGACGCCCGGTTCGACGCTGGGTTTCCAGACCTTCCTGCAGATCCCGATCGGCGACAAGGACGTCAGCGACACCAACTGGAAGAACCTTTCCAGCCTGCTGTGGTACGTGCCGCTGACCGAGCGCATCGGCTGGACCGGCGACCTGGGCTTCGTCGCGCAGAGCCGGCGCGACGACGGCAACCGGCCGGGCATGCTGTGGCACACCAACAACCGCTTCGGCTATCGCGTAAACGACTGGCTGGAGCCGTTCGCCGGTGTCGACTACGAGCGCATCAGCGGCCGCAACGGCGCCGGTGACTCGTGGGGCTTCGATGGTTCGCTCGGCGTGATGTTCCATTACTACGGCAACCAATCGATCGCGCTGCGTTACTCGCACGGCATCGAGGGCGAGAACCGGCCGGTCAACAACAGCATCAACATCAAGTACGCCTACGTCTGGTAAGTCCCGGCCGGAGGCGTGCCGCGGCGCGCCTCCGGCCTCACTCAAGGAGGCATCAAATGAAACTGCTGCACGCACTCGCACTGAGCATCGCCCTGCTGGTCGCACTGTGGGTCTGCCTGAGCATCGGCATGCCGAACCTGCAGCTGAACCCGTGGATAGGCTTCGTCGCCTGGGCCACCTTCTTCGCCGCTGGCGGCGGCAGTCAGGCGCTCGGCAAATCGGCCTTCGCCGCGCTGGCCGGCGTCGTGCTGACCGCCGGCACGATGTGGCTGGTCGCGCTGGCCGGCGGCAGCCTGCCGGCGCTGGCGCTGCTGGTCGCGGTGCTGGCCTTCGTGCTGGTGGCGATGGCCGACGTCGCGGCGCTGTCCTACACACCGGCCGCCTTCCTTGGCGCGGCCACCTATTTCGGCGCCACCGGCGACACCTTCGAGAAGGCGCTGTTCGTCGGCCTGACCTGGGTCGCCGGCCTCACCTTCGGCTACCTGTCCGAATCCTTCGGCAAACGCATGACGCGCGCCGCCTGATTTCCGTCCCAAGGAGAAGCTGCAATGAGTACCCATCACAATTACATCGACGGACGCTTCGACGAGGCCGACGTCGCCACCCGCATCGAGGTGTTCAACCCGGCCACGCACGCCTTGCTCGACACGGTGCCTGAAGCCGGCGTCGCCGCGGTCGAACGCGCGATCGCCGCCGCCCGTGCGGCACAGCCGCAATGGGCGAAGCTGCCGGCCATCCAGCGCGCAGCGCATCTGCGCAAGGTAGCCGAAGGCCTGCGCGGCGTGCGCGAGGAGATGGCGCGCCTGCTGACGCTGGAACAGGGCAAGACGCTGGGGCTGGCGCGCGTCGAGGTCGACTTCACTGCCGACTACCTCGACTACATGGCGGAATGGGCGCGTCGCATCGAGGGCGAGGTGCTGACCAGCGACCGCCCGGGCGAAAGCATCTTCCTGCTGCGCAAGCCGGTCGGTGTGGTCGCCGGCGTGCTGCCGTGGAACTTCCCGCTCTTCCTGATCGCCCGCAAGATGGCGCCGGCACTGGTCACCGGCAACACCATCGTGATCAAGCCGAGCGAGGAAACGCCGCTCAACGCCTTCCTGTTCGCGAAGCTGGTGCACGCGGCCGAACTGCCGCGCGGCGTGTTCAACCTGGTCGGCGGCCGCGGTGAGACCACCGGCGCCGCGCTGACCGGCAGCCGCGCCATCGACATGGTGAGCTTCACCGGCAGCGTCGAAACCGGCAGCCGCATCATGCAGGCCGCCGGCCGCAACCTGACCCGCGTCAATCTGGAACTGGGCGGCAAGGCGCCGGCCATCGTGCTGGCCGATGCCGACCTCGATCTCGCCTCGACCGCGATCACCGCCTCGCGCGTCATCAACACCGGGCAGGTGTGCAACTGCGCCGAACGCATCTACGTGCAGCGCGCAGTCGCCGACGAGTTCATCACCAAGCTCACCGCGAAGATGGCCGCCACCCGCTACGGCGATCCGATCGCCGACCCGAGCATCGACATGGGCCCGCTGGTGAACAAGGAAGGCCTGGACAAGGTCGCCGCCATGGTCGAACAGGCCAAGCGCGACGGCGCCCAGTGCGTGCTCGGTGGCCAGATCGCCGACCGCGCGTCGGGCTATCACTACGAGCCCACGGTGCTGATCAACTGCCACGCCGACATGGACATCATGCGCCGCGAAATCTTCGGCCCGGTGCTGCCGTTGCAGCTGGTCGACGATCTGGACGAGGCGGTGGCTCACGCCAACGCGTCGGACTACGGCCTGACCTCGTCGGTCTATACGCGCGACCTCAATGCTGCAATGCGCGCGATCCGCGACTTGCAGTTCGGTGAGACCTATGTCAATCGCGAGAACTTCGAAGCGATGCAGGGTTTCCACGCTGGCCGCCGCAAGTCGGGCATCGGCGGGGCCGACGGCAAGCACGGGCTGTACGAGTACACGGAAACCCACGTGGCCTACATACAGCACGGCTGACGCGCGATCCGGGTGAGGCGATCCCTCACCCGTCGTACGCCATCCGGGTCTTGTACAAGACCAGACGATCTCCTCGGTTGCGGGCACTCCGGCCCCGGAGTTGCCCGCTTTTTTGCGGCCGGACGACCGGATTTCGGTTTTCCACCACTGGCGGCAAGTCCGGGGGGTGTCCATAATTGCGACACGTTGACGCGGGCGATCCCTGCGTTCGACGCTGCCATGGCAGCTACCCGCTGCCGCTTCAGAGCTGTTGACACTTGCATCACCCATGCGCAGACGGACAGGCGCCTCGGACGAGTTTCTCCTCGCCCGGCACGCTGACGACCCCGGGCGGGCTCCATGCCCCGACCGGGTTGTGCATCGGCGGTGCATCTGATCGAACGGCTCGATCAAAAAAGAGGAGAAAGCCTGGATGTCTGCACTACCCAATCCCCTGCTCGCTTCCGATCCGGATGCCGTCGAAACCCAGGAATGGCTCGACGCGCTGGAAGGCGTGATCGAACACGCCGGCGAGCAGCGTGCGCATTACCTGATCGAGCGGCTGACCGAGCTGTCGCGGCGCGCCGGCATCAACATTCCGTACTCGGCCACCACGGCATACGTAAACACCATACCGGCCGGCAAGCAGGTGCAGGCGCCCGGTGATTACGAGATCGAGCACCGCATCCGCAGCTACATCCGCTGGAACGCGATGGCCA
Organism: Methyloversatilis sp.; assembly: GCF_965284615.1. Taxonomy (GTDB): domain Bacteria; phylum Pseudomonadota; class Gammaproteobacteria; order Burkholderiales; family Rhodocyclaceae; genus Methyloversatilis. The sequence goes on along the minus strand of NZ_OZ260098.1, from coordinate 872,008 downwards.
TGGTGCTGCGCGCGAACAAGGACACCAATGTCGGCGGCCACATCGCCAGCTTCGGCTCCAGTGCCACGTTGTACGACGTGGGCTTCAACTGGTTCTGGCATGCGCCCAGTCCGACCCACGGCGGCGATCTGATCTACTTCCAGGGCCACTCGGCACCCGGCATCTACGCCCGCGCCTTCATGCTGGACCGCCTGACCGAGGCGCAACTCGACAGCTTCCGCCAGGAAGTCGGCGGCAAGGGTCTGTCGAGCTACCCGCATCCGTGGCTGATGCCGGACTTCTGGCAGTTCCCGACCGTATCGATGGGCCTTGGCCCGCTGCAGGCCATCTACCAGGCCCGCTTCATGAAGTATCTGCAGGACCGAGGCATCGCCAACACCGAAGGCCGCAAGGTGTGGTGCTTCATCGGCGACGGCGAGACCGACGAGCCGGAAACGCTGGGCGAGATCGCGATGGCCGCGCGCGAAAAGCTCGACAACCTGATCTTCGTCGTGAACTGCAATCTGCAGCGCCTCGACGGCCCGGTGCGCGGCAACGGCAAGATCATCCAGGAACTCGAAGGCGATTTCCGCGGCGCCGGCTGGAACGTGATCAAGCTGCTGTGGGGCAGTTACTGGGATCCGCTGCTGGCACAGGACAAGACCGGCCTGCTGGCGCAGCGCATGATGGAAGTAGTTGACGGCGAATACCAGACCATGAAGGCGCGCGACGGCGCCTATGTGCGCGAGCACTTCTTCGGCAAGTACCCGGAACTGGCGGCCATGGTCGCCAACTGGAGCAATGACGACATCTTCCGCCTGAACCGCGGCGGCCACGACCCGCACAAGGTGTATGCCGCCTACCACTCGGCGGTGAACCACACCGGCCAGCCCACCGTCATTCTGGCCAAGACGATCAAGGGCTATGGCATGGGTGGCTCGGGCGAGGCGCAGAACATTTCGCACCAGCAGAAGAAGGTCGATCTGGAATCGCTGCGCGAATTCCGCGACCGCTTCGACCTGCCGATCAAGGACAGCGAACTGGAATCGCTGCCTTATCTGAAGTTCGACGAGAACTCGAAGGAAGTCGCCTATATGCGCGAGCGCCGGATGGCGCTCGGCGGCTACCTGCCGCAGCGTCGTTCCAAGGCCGAACCGCTCGAAGTGCCCCCGCTGTCGGCCTTCGATGCGCTGCTGAAAGCGTCCGGTGAAGGCCGCGAACTGTCCACCACGATGGCCTTCGTACGCATCATGAACATCCTGCTGCGCGACCCGCATATCGGCAAGCGCGTCGTGCCCATCGTGCCGGACGAGTCGCGCACCTTCGGCATGGAAGGCATGTTCCGGCAGATCGGCATCTGGAACCAGGAAGGCCAGAAGTACGTGCCGCAGGACGCCGACCAGCTCATGTTCTACAAGGAATCGAAGACCGGCCAGATCCTGCAGGAAGGCATCAACGAAGCCGGCGGCATGAGCGACTGGATCGCCGCCGCCACCGCCTACTCGGTGCACGGCGTGGCGACCATCCCGATCTACATCTTCTATTCGATGTTCGGCTTCCAGCGCATCGGCGACCTGATCTGGGCCGCCGGCGACCAGCGCTCGCGCGGCTTCCTGGTCGGCGGCACGGCCGGCCGCACCACGCTGAACGGCGAAGGGTTGCAGCACGAGGACGGTCATTCCCACCTGTGGTCCGGCGCAGTGCCGAACTGCATCAGCTACGACCCGACCTTCTCGTACGAAGTCGCCGTCATCGTGCAGGACGGCCTGCGCCGCATGATGGCCGAACAGGAGGACGTGTTCTATTACCTGACGGTGATGAACGAGAACTACGAGCACCCGGCGATGCCGGAAGGCGCCGAGGCGGACATCCTGAAGGGCATGTACCTGTTCCGCCGCGGTGCCGCCTCCAACGGCCCGCGCGTGCAGCTGACCGGCAGCGGCACCATCTTCCGCGAGGTGATCGCCGCCGCCGACCTGCTGAAGAGCGACTGGGGCGTGGAATCCGACCTGTGGTCCTGCCCGAGCTTCACGCAGCTGGCCCGCGACGGCGCCGACTGCGCGCGCTGGAATCTGCTCAACCCGCTGGAAACGCCGCGCGCCTCGCACGTCGAGAACTGCCTGCGCGACACGCGCGGTCCGGTGATCGCGGCCACCGACTACGTGCGCCTGTTCGCCGAGCAGATCCGCGCCTATGTGCCGCGCCGCTACGTCGTGCTGGGCACCGACGGCTTCGGCCGTTCGGACACGCGCGAGGCGCTGCGCTCGCATTTCGAGGTGGACAGACACTGGGTGACGGTGGCGGCGCTGAAGGCGCTGGCCGACGACGGTGCGCTGGACCGGGCGAAGGTGGCGGACGCCATCGCGCGCTACGGTCTGGACGTGACCAAGCCGAACCCGCTGTACGTCTGAGTCGGAAGAAGCGGACCGCGGATCGACGCCGACACGCCCGATCGTCCCGGATGAAGACCCCTTCTGGTCCTTGTCCGCGACGACCGGAGCTGTCCGCGCCGATCTGCGGTCGGCCTTCAACACCCACGCCCCGGTCGCGCTGTGCGCGGCCGCATCGAATGCGAGGCTTGAATGAGCACGATCAATATTGAAGTACCCGACATCGGCGACTTCTCCGATGTCCCCGTCATCGAAGTGATGGTCAAACCCGGCGACCGCGTCGAAGCCGACGCGCCGCTGGTATCACTCGAATCGGACAAGGCCACGATGGACATTCCGGCGCCGCACGCCGGTGTCATCGGCCAGATCACGGTCAAGGTCGGCGACCGCGTGTCGCAGGGCAGCGTGATCGGCACGATGGAGGTGGGCGAGGCGCCCGCCGCCGCGCCCGCCACACCGGCCCCCGCACCGGCGCCCGTTGCCGCCGCCGTGGCACCGGCTCCGACAACGGCTGTCGCTGCCGCTCCAGTCGCAGCCGCCGGCGCCGCACCAGCCACGACCACGCAGTCGGCCCGCGGCGACTACACGCCGGCCGCCGGCGCGGTCGCACTGCCCAGCGCCGCCGACATCGCGGCCGAGCTGGTGGGCGGCAAGAAGGCGCACGCCAGTCCGTCGATGCGCGCCTATGCGCGCGAACTGGGCGTCGATCTCACCCGTGTGAAAGCCAGCGGTCCGAAAGGACGCATCACGCGCGAAGACATCAACGCCTTCGTCAAGGGCGCGCTGCAGGCGCCGGCCACATCCGCACCGGCCGTCGCCGGTGGCGGCAGCGGCCTGGATCTGCTGCCCTGGCCCAAGGTCGATTTCACCAAGTTCGGCGACATCGAACGCAAGCCGCTGTCGCGAATCCGCAAGCTGTCGGCGGCCAATCTCGCGCGCAACTGGGTCATGATCCCGGCGGTCACTTACCACGAAGAAGCGGACGTGACCGACCTCGAGGCCTTCCGCCAGCAGATCAACGCGGAACAGGCCAAGGCCGGCGTCAAGCTCACCATGCTGGCCTTCATCATCAAGGCGGTGTGCGCGGCGCTGAAGAAATTCCCCGAGTTCAACAGTTCGATCGACCTGCAGGCGGAAGAGCCGGCGCTGATCATGAAGCAGTACTGCCACATCGGTTTCGCCGCCGACACGCCGGGCGGGCTGGTGGTGCCGGTCATCCGCGACGCCGACAAGAAAGGCGTGGCGCAGCTTGCCGCCGAATGCGGCGAGCTGGCGACCAAGGCGCGCGACGGCAAGCTCTCCGCCGCGGAAATGCAGGGCGCCTGCTTCACGATATCCAGCGTGGGCGGCCTCGGCGGCACCGGTTTCGCGCCCATCATCAATGCGCCGGAGGTCGCCATCCTCGGCGTCAGCCGCAGCACGATGAAACCGGTGTGGGACGGCTCGGCCTTCCAGCCGCGGCTGATACTGCCGCTGTCGCTGACCGCCGATCACCGCGTGATCGACGGCGCAGCGGCCACCCGCTTCAACGCCCATGTCGCCGCGCTGCTGGCCGACATGCGTCGCGTACTGATGTGAGGGGAACGGCCATGAGCACACTGACTGTAAAAATCCCCGACATCGGCGACTTCAAGGACGTGCCCATCATCGAAATCATGGTGAAGCCGGGCGACACCGTGGAGGCGGACGCGCCGCTGATGTCGCTCGAGTCCGACAAGGCCACGATGGACATCCCCGCGCCGCAGGCCGGCCGCATCGTCGAACTGAAGGTGAAGGTCGGCGACCGCGTATCGGAAGGCAGCGTGGTGCTGACGATGGACGCCACGGGCGCTGCCGAGGCGGCGCCCGCGCCGGCACCGGCGGCTGCACCGGCCGCCCCGGCCCCTGCACAGGCCGCAGCCGCCGCGCCGGTGGCCGCCACCGGCAGCGCACCGGCCAAGGTCGATGAAAGCTGCGCTGTGCTGGTGATCGGTGGCGGCCCCGGCGGCTACTCGGCCGCCTTCCGCGCCGCCGACCTCGGTCTGGATGTCGTCATCGTCGAGCGCTACGCCACGCTGGGCGGCGTCTGCCTGAACGTCGGCTGCATCCCGTCCAAAGCGCTGTTGCACGTGGCAGCCGTGGCCGACGAGGCCGAAGCGCTGGCCGCCCACGGCATCAAGTTCGGCGCGCGCGAGATGGACATCGGCGCGCTGCGCGGCTGGAAAGACAAGGTGGTCGGCAAGCTGACCGGCGGCCTGGCCGGCATGGCCAAGGCCCGCAAGGTGAAGGTGGTGCGCGGCAACGCCCGCTTCGTCGATCCGAACCATGTGGAGATCGCACTGACCACCGGCGACGGCAAGGCGGAAACAGGTGACAAGAAGGTGCTGAAGTTCGGCCACTGCATCGTCGCCGCCGGCAGCCAGGCGGTGAAGCTGCCTTTCATGCCGGACGACCCGCGCGTCGTCGATTCAACCGGCGCGCTGCTGCTGGCCGACATTCCGAAGCGCATGCTGGTGATCGGCGGCGGCATCATCGGCCTCGAAATGGCCACCGTCTACTCGACGCTGGGTGCCCGCATCGACGTGGTCGAAATGACCGGCGGGCTGATGCAGGGCGCCGACCGCGATCTGGCCAAAGTGTGGGAGAAGAAGAACGCCCATCGCTTCGACGCCGTCATGCTGAATACCCGGGTGACGGGAGCGGAAGCGACGGCGGAGGGCATCAGGGTGAGTTTCGAAGGGGCGAAGGCGCTAGCGGAGCCGCAGACCTACGACCGCGTGCTGGTGGCGGTCGGCCGCTCGCCGAACGGTCGCAAGCTGAACGCGGAAGCGGCCGGCCTGCGGGTGGACGAGCGTGGTTTCATCCCGGTCGACAGCCAGATGCGAACCAACGTGGCGCACATCCACGCCATCGGCGACATCGTCGGCCAGCCCATGCTGGCGCACAAGGCGGTACACGAAGGCCACGTCGCGGCGGAAGTCATCGCCGGTCACAAGCGCCACTTCGACGCCACCGTGATTCCGTCGGTCGCCTATACCGATCCGGAAGTCGCCTGGGTCGGCCTGACCGAGGACGAGGCCAAGGCCCAGGGCCGCAAGGTGACCGTGGGCAAATTCCCGTGGGCGGCCAGTGGACGGGCGATCGCCAACGGTCGCGACGAAGGCTTCACCAAGCTCATCTTCGACGCGGACACCCACCGCGTCGTCGGCGGCGGCATCGTCGGCACCTCGGCTGGCGACATGATCGGCGAGGTGGCGCTGGCCATCGAGATGGGTGCCGACGCGGTCGATATCGGCCACACCATCCACCCGCACCCGACGCTGGGCGAATCGATCGGCCTCGCCGCCGAAGTCGCCGAAGGCAGTTGCACCGACCTGCCGCCGCTACGCCGCTGACACAACGCTGCGACGCGCGTCCGACCCGCTGCCGGGCAGGCCTTGCAGGCTGTCCGGCAGCGACCGTCGGCGAAATTTACAGTCCCCCCGGCAAGCCCCAGCGCAATGATTGAAAAAATATGAAAACACACATCCAATCATTCACTTAAATGAAAAAAACACAAGCGGTCCGCTTCTTGCTAGTCATCGACTATCCAACGATCGCCTGATGCAAGCTGCGCATCCTCAGGTCGCCGTGATCAAGTCGGCGCGCCAGCATGGACAAGCGCGCTAACATCCGCGGCAACGTGCCTTATCGGTGAAATCAAATGAACGAGCTCGACAAGAACAGCCAGACCGACGCAACCCCCGCCCCGCAGACCGAGCAAGTTGATGCCGCGCGGCGGCGTCTGACCCGCGGCGGTGCAGCGGGCGCCGGTGTGCTGCTGTCGGTGGCGAGCCGTTCAGCTTTCGGCACCAGCACCTGGGGCACCTGCACCGGATCGGAAATCGCCTCGGGCAATCTCTCGCGTGACGGCACACCCCGCCCGTGCGGCTGCAGCCCCGGCTTCTGGGGCAACAGGAACGGCAAGAAGATCTGGGAAAACCCGGACCTCATTCCCTTCATCTATGCGCAAGGTCAGTACTTCAACAGCGTGTTCGGCGTCGCTTTCTTCAAGCCGTCGAAGAACGAAACGCTGCGCGAGGCCATCGACAAGACCGGCGTGATCTACGACAAGACGATGAGCGGCGGCTGGTGTCCGACCAACAAGGTCAACAACATGAAGACCTGCGCCTTCCACGCCGTGGCGGCGCTGCTCAATGCTCAGTACTACGGCAACCGTTACCCGGTCGTCGGCATGCAGTCGCCGGAAGCGGTGATCGCTGCTTTCCAGACTGCCTTCAGTGGCGGCGTATCCGCACTCGAAGCCTTCATCACCAAGGTCAACGTCTATACCTCCGGCGTGTGGTGCGAAGGCCAGAACGGCTGATCGTCGCGTGACGGCAGTGTTGTGGTCTCTGGTGACGCCGGAGACCATGTCGGTGCTGAGCTGGCCTGACGGCGTCGTGCTGTACGACGCTCGAACCTCCACCACCCGCTTGCTCGCGCCCCGTGCCGGCGCCATCGTCGCCCGCCTGAAGGCCGGCCCTGCCGACGTCTCAGTGCTGGCGGCGCTGCAGCCCACAGACGACGTCGCGCTCCCCGAACTGCTGGACGCACTCGCGCGATACGGCATCGTGCGTGCGGCAGACTGAGCCCCCCCGTGTCGCAACGCCCCCACCTTTCTACGCTGGCGCCATCGGAACTGCGTCGGCGACTGCACAGCCCCGACGGACTGAGGCTGCAGCTCGGACGATTTGTTGCCGGCATACGCTCCAATTTCGAATCGGTCGCCGACGGATTGCAGACGCTGTACGCCGACTATCCGGTCGCGACCGCGGACGACTTCTGCGACTACCCGGTCGAACTGCGCAGCAGCGGACTGCGCCGCTATGTACGTCCGCAGGCCATCTTCCGCTTCGAGGGCATGCAGCCGTTCAAACCGCTGCCCGGCGATCAGGCGGTCGCCATGCTCGAATGGGGCCTGAACTGGGTATTCACCAACCACGCCCAGCACTACCTCATCATCCATGCCGCCGTGCTCGAACGCGACGGGCTGGGCCTCGTCATGGCCGCGCCGCCCGGCTCGGGCAAAAGCACGCTGTGCGCCGCACTGGCGTTGCGCGGCTGGCGCCTGCTGTCGGACGAACTGGCGATGATCGGCCTCGACGACGGTCTGCTGATGCCGCTGCCGCGACCGGTCAGTCTGAAGAACCAGTCGATAGACATCGTCCGCCAGCTCCCGGGCCAGCCGGTAATCGGCCCGATCGCCCACGACACGGCGAAGGGCACGGTGGCGCACATGCGCGCGCCGCGTGCCAGCGTCGAGGCGGCGCTGACGCCGGTGCAGCCGCGCTGGATCCTGTTTCCGCAGTTCGCGGCCGGTCATGCACTGGACATCGAAGCGCACGGCAAGGCGCACACCTTCATGCAGCTGGTGAGCAATTCCTTCAACTATCCGCGTCTCGGCGTCACCGGCTTCGAAGCGATGGGCCGTCTGGTCGATGGCTGCGACGGTTACACTGCGCGCTACGGCTCGCTCGACCAGATCGTGCCGGCACTCGAATCGATCTGCACGCGTAGCGCCTGAGGCGGGCCGGCACCGCCGGCCGCTGCGCCCCGACCGGAACATGAGCCGACAGACGGACACCCACCTGGCGAGAGCGCTCGCCACACCCGAATTCACCGAACGCTTCGACGCGCGCGACTGGGAAGCCCTGATCGGACAGGCGCGCACCAGCGATCTGCTCGGGCAACTGGCCGAGCGGCTGCGCGACGCCGGACGCCTGGAAAGCACGCCGCCACAGGTGCGCTTCCATCTCGATGCCGCGCTACGCATCGCCGCGCTGCACCGCGATTCGCTGCTGCAGGAACTGGCGGTGATCGGCGACGCACTGCAGGCTCTCGGCCAGCCGGTGCTGCTGCTCAAGGGCGCCGCTTACGCCGCCGCCGGTCTGCGCGCAGGACGTTCGCGCCTGTTCAACGACATCGACCTGATGGTGGCCAAGGACGTCATCGATCGCGCCGAGGGCGCCTTGTTCCGCAGCGGCTGGCGCCCGACCCACCTGAATTCCTACGACCAGCGCTATTACCGCGAGTGGATGCACGAGCTGCCGCCGATCGAGCACATGACGCGCGGCACCGTGATCGACCTGCACCACACCATCGTGCCGCCGACCTCCGGCCACATTCCCGACGCGACACAACTGATCGCCGACGCGCATCCGGTCGCCGTGCCGCACTGCCCGGATGTGTTCCACGTGCTGTCGCCAGTCAACATGGTGATGCACTCGGCCTGCCACCTGTTCTTCGGCGAGTTGCAGAAGGGCTTGCGCGATCTCTACGATCTGCACTGCCTGCTGGACGAGTTCTCGCCGGAGCCCGGATTCTGGACAGCACTTCTGCCGCGCGCACGCGCGCAGCAGCTCGAGTATCCGGTACTGCTGGCACTGCGCTTCGCGCAGCGGATCTTCGGCACCGACATTCCCGATGCGGTGGCGAGCGAGGGCCGCACGCGACTGGCGGCCCGTCCGACCGGAGCGCTGACCGACCACCTGATCGACGCGTCGATGTATCCGCTGCACCCGAGCAGCGATTCGCCGTGGCGTCGCGCGCGCCGGCAGATCCTCTACGCACGCAGCCACTGGCTTAGAATGCCTTTGCACCTGCTGATCCCGCATCTTGCTTACAAGGCCTTCATCCACGACGATGGCAAGGCCGCCTGAATACCGAGGACTCCGTTCGATGACCGCCGATGAACTGAAGATTGCCGTCGCCCGCGCTGCCCTGCCCCACGTCATACCGGGCGACCTGCTGGGTGTGGGCACCGGCTCCACCGCCAACCACTTCATCGACCTGCTGGCCGCCGAGAAAATCGAGATCGCCGGCGCGATCGCCAGTTCGGAAGCGTCCGCCGCCCGCCTGCGCGGGCACGGCATCAAGGTACTGACGCTGGACGAGGCGATCGCCTCCGGCCGCCGCATACCGGTCTATGTCAACGGTGCCGACGAGATCGACCCCGGACTCAACCTGATCAAGGGCGGTGGCGGTGCGCTGACGCGGGAGAAGATCGTCGCCGCCGCATCCGACTGTTTCGTCTGCATCGCCGACAGTTCGAAGTGCGTCAACATGCTGGGGCGCTTCCCGCTGCCGATCGAGGTCGTTCCGATGGCACTCGGCCTGGTCGCACGCGAACTGGCCAAGCTAGGCGGCGTACCGAAGCTGCGTGAAGGCTTCGTCACCGACAACGGAAATCTCATCCTGGACGTTGCAGGGCTGAAGATCGCCGAACCAGCGCTGTTCGAGAGCGAACTGGACCATCTGACCGGTACCGTGACCAACGGGCTGTTCGCCCGCCGACGCGCCGACCTTGCGCTGGTGTCGTCAGCCGACGGTGTGCGCGCGCTGCACGCCTGAACATCGCCGCCCGCATGGGGTCCAACCCCATTAAATCCTTCAGGACATGACGCCATGAGCGAACACATTTCCAAACGCTACGACGCCGAACTCGAAAGCGTCCGCACCGGCCTGCTGCAGATGGGCGGCCTGATCGAACAGCAGATCGAACACGCGATGCGCGGCGTGATCGAGCGCAACCTGCCGTTGCTCGAAGAAGTGATCGCCAACGACAAGAAGGTCAATGCGATGGAGATCGAGCTGGACGACGCCTGCAATCACCTGATTGCCAAGCGCCAGCCGGCCGCCAGCGACCTGCGCGTCATCATGTCGGTGGTGAAGACCATCACCGATCTGGAGCGCATCGGCGACGAGGCGAAGAAGATCGCCAAGATGGGACGTCACATCCTCGAGTCCGACGCCATCTTCGTGCCGCGCGTCGAACTGCGGCACGCGGCCTCGATGGCGGTGGACATGCTGCGCCGCACGCTGGACGCGCTGGCGCGCATGGATCTCGCCAGCGCCACCGAGGTGGTGCGTCAGGACAAGGAGGTGGATGCCGAATTCAAGTCCATCATGCGTCAGCTCATCACCTTCATGATGGAAGACCCGCGCACCATTTCCTGCGGCCTCGACCTGCTGTTCATCGCCAAGGCGATCGAGCGCATCGGCGACCACTCGAAGAACATGGCGCAGTACGTGGTGTTCATGGTGAAGGGTACCGACGTCCGCCACGCCGGACTGGCCGCGATGGAAGCCGCCGCAGCCGCCGATTAGTTTCAGCGCGGCGGGTCAGTCGCCGCCGGGGCGTCGCCTTCCCCGGATGCGGTAGAACTGGCGATGTCGGGCAGTGGGGCGTCGCTCTCGGGCATTTCGGGCGCGCGCGACAGCTGCTGCGCCAGCGCCAGCTGATCCGGCTTGAGCGACGCCGCGATTTCATCCCGCGCCCCGCGCGCCGCGCCGTGGCCCTGTGCGGCAGCGCGATTGAACCATGCGTAGGCACGCACCAGATCGAGCGAGACACCCTCGCCGATGCGGTGCAGGCGGCCCATGTGGTATTGCGCGCCGACATGGCCACTGCGCGCCGCGGTGCGGAACCACCTGCCGGCGGCCTTGTAATCCTGCAGCGTGCCGCGGCCGAGTTTCAACGCCAGCGCAAGTTCGTACTGGGCCCGTGCGTGCCCCTGTTCGGCCGCCTTCTCCAGCCACTTCACCGATTCCGCCACATCCGTCGCTTCGCCGGTCCCGCCCTGGGCCAGCATCATCCCGTAGGCGTACTGCGCCTCGGGGTCACCGGTTTCAGCGCGCTGACGCTCCGCCTCCAGCGGCTCCAGTTCGGCAATGAGCTGTTCGTGCTCGGTCGGAGTGCGCGTCTCGACCCCCTGGACGGTGACCACGATGGCCACCAGCAGACCGAGCGCAAGTGAGCCGCCGACCGCCGCGAGCGGAATACGCCGGAAGCGGACGAAGCGCTTGTGGCAGTTGCGGCAACGTACCGGCTTGAGCCAGAAGCGTCCGGCCTTCTCGTCCGAGTTCTTCCAACTGGAGTCCTTCGTGTTGCTGCTGAGGCAATACGGACAGCAACGCGGCCCCTGCAGGACGCTGGACAGGCGGGTGGATACAGTCATGATGAAAAGCTATCACGCACCCTGGACGGCTCCCGTGAAGAACTGTGTCGATCAGGCGGCCGGCGGCACGAAGCCCGTGACCTGGTCCGCACCTTCGCCAAAAAAGTGCTTTTCCATCTGTTCCGCCAGATACTTGCGTGCGCGCGGGTCCATCAGGCTGAGACGGTTTTCGTTGATCAGCATGGTCTGGTACTTCACCCACTGCTGCCACGCCTCCTTCGACACCGATTCGAAGATACGTGCGCCCAGTGCACCGGGCACCGGCGGAAAGTCGAGGCCTTCGGCCTCGCGACCCAGTTTGATGCATTGAACCATGCGTGCCATCTGTCACTCCTGTAAACGTTGGATGTATCGAATTCTAGGCCCTGTGCCGGGCGCTGAATCGACATGTTGAATCATGAAGGGGACCGCGTCAGGTGCCGTGCCGCCGCTGCGACATCCGGAATGCGTTCTTGCCGTCGTTCTTTGCCGCGTACATCGCCGAATCCGCTGCACTGAGCAAGGTTTCGCCGCTGTGTGCGTGCAAGGGATAGATGCCGATGCCGGTGCTGGTGGTGACGCAGGCCTGGGCGCCGTCGAACTCGAACACCATGCCGGCGACGCGCTCGCCGATGCGGCGTGCGAGGCCCGTCAGCGCGGTCTCGTCGGTATCCGGCGCGAGCACCGCGAATTCGTCACCGCCGAGGCGGAAGAACATTTCGTTGCGCCGGATGATGGCACCGACGTCGCGCGCCAGCCGCGTCAGCACCTCATCGCCGGCCTGATGGCCGAAACGGTCGTTCACCGGCTTGAAGCCGTCGAGATCGAACAGCAGCAGGCCGAGCTGGGTGCGGCGGCGGGCGGCGTCGGCAATCATCCGTGCGAGTTCCTCGTGGAAACGGCGACGGTTGTACAGATTGGTCAGCGGATCGCGTTCCGCCATATTGACCAGCGCTTCGGCGGCACGCCGCTCGGCGGTGACATCCTCGTAAAGCCAGACGCGGCCGAGGAAGCGGCCGGGCGTGGCCGACGGCACCAGGGCCGACTGTTCGCGGATGATGCGGCCGTCGCGCAGCGGAATGTCCTGCGGATCCGTCGGCGCACGGGCGGCCAGTATCGACTTCACGCGCTCGCGGTAGATGTCTTCGTCGGCCCGCAGCACCGCCGTGCGCTCGATCAGCACGGCATCGCGCATGCCAGACAGGTTCTCGTTCTCGGCAAAACCCCAGATCGTCTTCAGCATCCGGTTGGCGTGCTGGGCGCGGCCATCGCGGTTGACGAAGAGCACGCCCAGCTTGATCAGATCGAGCAGCGCCTCCAGCCGCGAACGCTCTTCCTCGCTGCGCGTCAGGTAGTAGTCGCGCAGGCCCTGTTCGCGGCGCAGCGCGGTCACCGTGTCGAGCAGCTTCAGTTCGGCTTCCTTGCGGCTCTGGATGTCGTCGGCCGACACGCGCACGCCGAGGCAGGTACCCGACTCGTCGTAGATGGGCTGCCAGTTTAGTGAAACCCACACGATCGACCCGTCACGGCGCAGCAGCCTCACCTCGAAATTCTCGCCGCTGGCGCCGGCCAGCGCGTCGGCCGCGCGGGCGGCGAAAATCTTGCGGTCCTTTTCGTGAATCAGCATGCTCGCCAGATCCTCGGCCAGCAGACAGTCGAGCGGACTGTGCCCGGTCACCCGTTCGATCGAGCGGTTCACCCAGATGAGCCGCCCTTGCGGACTGAACCAGGCCTCGACGCCGAAAGTGAAGTCGGCGATCGCATGGAAGCGCGACTCGCTCTTGCGCAGCGCGGTGACGCGCTCTTCCAGCGCCTGCACCATCTGGTTGAAGGCGCGGGTCAGCCGGGCCAGCGCGTCGTCGCCGCGCACCGGCAAGGGATCGACCTCTTCGGCGCGACGCAGCGCCACCGCCCGGGTTTCGATCGCACTGACGCCTTCGAGCACCCCGCCCAGCACCCAGCGCGCCAGCCAGACATGCATCAGCAACACCAGCCCGCCGAGCGCCAGCGCGCCGTTGCGCAACATGGCCAGCGAGGAGAGCAGCCCCGACAGGTTGACGCTGGCGCGCAGCACGCCGACCGGCGCACGCCGGCCCGGCTGCAGCAGATCGATGCGCATGTCGTAGCGACCACGCCCGGATTCCAGTGCCTCACGAATACTGCCGTGTGCCGCACCGAGCACGGCCGGACCACCGTCGGCGATCAGTACGCGCCCCGCCTCGTCCCGCACCTCGACATAGTCGAGCTGGCCGACGCGCCGGAGCATGCTCACCTCCGCCGCCAGCCGCGACGGATCGGCGATCAGTGCGGCAGAGAGCCGGGCCTGCATGTCGGCGACGAGGTAATCGATGCGCGCCGACTCCCGCTCGACCAGGTGCGCGGAAATGAGACCGTAAGCCCACAGCAGCGCCACGCACAGCACGCCGCCCAGAAGGATGCCGGAGGCGAGCAAGCGCCCCTGGAGCACGCCGATGCGACGTGTCAGAGCACTGAGCATGAGCGGGCTCCGGCTGCGATCACAGGCGTTTTACCAGGACCTTGCTGCGCCGCTGCGGGTTGTAGTTTTCTCGTCGCACGCGCGGCAGCGCATCGACACCGGCCTCGACGAAACCCCGCTCGACGAACCAGTGCGCGGTTACCGTCGTGAGTACGAACAGCTGCTTGATCCGCTCGGCGCGAGCACGCGTCTCGACATAGCTCAGGATCTGCTCGCCGTAGCCGTGGCGACGGTATTCCGCCATCACGGCCAGACAGGCCAGCTCAGCCATCTGCTCTTCCGGATAGGGATAGAAGGCGGCGCAGCCCATGATCACTTCGTCGTGTTCGAGAACGCTGAAGCGCTCGATCTCGCGTTCCAGCCGCTCGCGGCCGCGGCTGACCAGCGTGCCGTCGGCCTCCAGCGGTGCGATCAGGCCGGCGATGGCAGGTACGTCGTCCACCCGCGCGTTGCGCATCAGTGCCAGCCGCTCGCGCGAAATGACGCTGCCCACGCCCTGGGTGGTGAAGAATTCGAGCAGCAGTGCGCCATCGAGATCGCGATCGATCATGTGGGCGCGCGCCACGCCCAGCTTCACCGCGCGGATGGCGCGCGGAAGGTAGAGCCCGAGATCTTCGGTGATGCCGCGCCCTGCCTTGAGCCACTGCGCCGCTTCGTCGGCGGTCAGCTCGGGCACCAGCGCGCCCTGTTCGTTGACGATGCCCGGCGCGTCGCACAGGTAGATGAGCTTGGTCGCCTGCAGCGCGACGGCGACCGATTCGGCCACCTCTTCCATGCTCAGGTTGAACACCTCGCCGGTCAGCGAGTAGCCGTAGGGCTGCATCAGTACGATGTCGCTGTCAGCCAGCGCGTCGTTCAGTGCCTCGACATCGACCTTGCGTACGGTACCGGTGTAACCGTGGTCGATGCCATCGACCACGCCGACCGGGCGCGCGGTCAGGAAATTGCCGGAGGCAACCTCGATCGTGCTGCCGGCCATCGGCGTGTTCGGCAAGCCCTGCGAAAACAGCGCCTCCACGTCGATGCGGATGGCGCCATTGGCGCGCTTGACGCAGTCCATCGCCTGCGCGTCGGTCACCCGCAGGCCCTTGTGATAGCGCGGCGGCAGGCCGCGGGCGGCCAGTTCCTCCTCGATCTGCGGGCGGGCGCCCACCACCAGCACCAGCTTGATACCGAGCGCGGCGAGCAGGTTGCAGTCCTGCACCAGCGAATTGGCCAGCGGCCCCTGCAGCACCTCGCCGCCGACCGCGATGACGAAGGTTCGACCGCCGAAGGCGTGGATGTAGGGCGCGGCACTGCGCACCCAGGCAACGAAACGCGGCGAGTCGGGATCGGCGTGCATGCGGGTTCCGATGGGGAAATTCAGCGAATTCTAGCCGAGCGCGCGCCGGCGGACGTGCCGCAGAACTTGCGTTGTCTCAATTCCGGCACGTTCAGCCCAGTTCCGATTCGAGGCGATCGCACAGGGCGTCGAGTATGGCCAGCCGCGCACGGTACTTGTCGTCGGCGGACACCACGTTCCACGGCGCCTGTTCGGTATGCGTGCGCACCAGCATGTCCTGCACCGCCGGCACGTATTGCGACCACTTGTCACGGTTGCGCCAGTCCTCGGGCGTGATCTTGAAACGCTTGAAGCGCTGGCGCCCGCGCTCGTTGAAACGGCGCAGCTGCTCATCGGAACTGACTTCGAGCCAGAACTTGCAGACGATGATGCCGTGTTCGGTCCACTCCTGTTCGAACGCGTTGATTTCCTCGAAGGCGCGCGACCAATCGGCTTCCACGGCAAAGCCCTCGACCCGCTCGACCAGCACGCGGCCATACCAGGAGCGGTCGAACAGCGAAACCCGGCCATCGCGCGGCACGTCACGCCAGAAGCGCCACAGCCACGGATAGAGGCGCTCGTGCTCGGTCGGCGCCGCCACCGGGTGCACACGGTAATTGCGCGCATCGAGCGCGTGCGTGATACGGCGTATCGCGCCACCCTTGCCGGCAGCGTCCATGCCTTCGAACACCACCGCCAGCGCGCGCCGGGCAAAGGCCGGATGGCGCAGCAGCAGGTTGAGCCGGCCCTGCAGGCGTTCGAGTTCGGGCTGGTAGTCGTCCTTGCGCATCGGCTTGGACGGTGCATGCGCGGGCTGAGCCGGCTGCTCGCTCGGTACCACCAGCGGAGGCAGCGCCGGCGCAAGCGGCTTGCGCGGCCCCGCCAGCGCTTCTCGGAGCGCCTTCAGGACGATGCGGCCGACCACCAGCTCGGTCTGCGCGGCGTCGCTTGCGTCGATCAGGTGCCAGGGCGCATGCGAGGTGTCCGACAGCCGGATCGCCTCTTCCGCCACCTTGCAGATGCGCTTGTGTCGGCGATTCGCACGCCAGTCCTCGGCAGTCACCCGCCAGCGCGTCGCCGCGTCACGCTCCAGCGCACGGAAGTGCGCACGCTGGCGGTCGGCGTCCAGGTGCAGCCAGAACTTCAGCAGCACCGCGCCTTCCATCGCCAGCATGCGTTCGAAGCGCTGAATCTCGTGCAGGGTATGCCAGAAGGCGCGCCGCTTGATCCGGCGCTCGACGCGGGCGTTGATCGCCTCGCTGTACCAGCCCTCGAAAATCATCGCGGTACGACCGCGCGACGGCAGCGCCTGCCAGTAGCGCCACATGTGCGGTCGCTGCCGTTCCGCCTCGTCGCGCGGCCCGAAGGCACTGGTGCGGATGTGACGGGGGTCCATCCATTCGTTCAGCGTATTGACCAGGCGTCCGCGTCCGGCACCGGCCACACCGGCGATCAGCAGCACGACCGGCGTACGCCCCTGTTCCAGTATCGAGTACTGGGCGTCGAGCAGATCGGCACGCAATCTCGACACCGCACGCTCGAGCCGGGCTTCGTCCAGCGGGGCGACGGCAGGCAGCGCATCGAACATCAGAAATCTCCGATCAGGGTATTCAGTGCCGACAGCACGGCAACGCCCGCCGTCTCCGTGCGCAGCACGCGCGGCCCCAGCGTCAGCGCGGCAAAGCCGGCAGCGCGCGCCGCGGCCAGTTCGTCGGCATCGAAGCCGCCCTCCGGTCCGATCAGCACGGTAATGGGTTCATCGGCGCGCAGCCCGGCCGACTTCAGCGGTACGCCGCCTTCCGGATGTAGCAGCAGACGCTGCCCGCTCGCGGCCGCAAGCGCCTGCGGCAAGGTCAGCAGGGGCCGTACCTCGGGCACGCGATTGCGGCCGCACTGTTCGCAGGCCGACACCGCCACCTGCTGCCAGTGCTCGACCCGCCGCTGCGCACGCTCGCCGGCCAGCTTGACCACAGCGCGCCGGCTGGCCACCGGTTGCACCCGCGCCACACCGAGCTCGACCGCCTTCTGTACGATCCAGTCCATCTTGTCGGCAGCGGCGAGGCATTGCAGCAGCGTGACGTCGAGCGCGGACTCGCGCTGTGGCGTCGATTCGACGCCGACCGCGGCATCGACACTGCGACCGTTGCGCACCAGGCGGGCGGCGAATTCGCTGCCGCGCCCGTCGAACAGCGTGATCGCATCGCCGTCGGCCAGGCGCAGCACGCGGTCGATGTGATGCGCCACCGGCGCCGGCAAGGTGATTGTTCCGGCCGGTTCCGCGGGCAAGGGACAAAAGAAGCGTGGAATCATCGTGTTATATTTGTGCACTGCAAGAACACCCGCCGGCGAGGCTTTTTGCACCGTCGGCGACGATCGGCCCCTCATGGTCGGAATGTCCGTGACCGTTATGGCATCAGGGCATCCGACGACGGGCTGCCGCCGCGAACGATACTGCCACGCCAGCCGGCCGGAGTGCTTCCGGCGTCGCGACGCGGCTCACTGACGAACGACCATGAGCTCAACCACACTGCTACAGATCGTCAACACCGCACGCAGCGTCGCCCGTGAGGTGATCATGCCGCACTTCCTGACCGCGCAGCGCAACCAGAAGGACGACGGCAGCCTGTTTACCGTGGTCGATCTGGCAGCACAGGAAGCGCTGATCGAACGACTGCCCCGCATCATCGACCGCCCGGTGCTCGGCGAGGAAATGCCGGAGTCGGTGCAGTTGCGCTTGTGGCACGAAGGTCACGACGGCATCTGGTGCATAGACCCGATCGACGGCACCACCAACTTCGTCAACGGCATCCCCTTCTTCGGCGTCGCGATCGCGTACATCGAGGAGGGCCGCACGCGCCACGGCGTCGTCTACAACCCGATGACCGACGAAGCCTTCTACGCGGAAGAGGGTGGCGGCGCCTTTCTCAACGGCAATGCACTGCCGCTGCGCACGCCGGCGCGTCATCTGCTGGATGCGGTGGCCGGCGTCGATTTCAAACGGATTCCGAAGGCACTTGGCGACGCACTGGCCACCCAGTCGCCCTTCTACTCACAGCGCAACTTCGGCTCCAGCGCGCTGGAATGGTGTTTCATCGCCGCCGCCAGGCTGGACGTCTACCTGCACGGTGGCCAGATGATGTGGGACTTTGCCGCCGGCAGCCTGATCGCCGCCGAAGCCGGTGCACGCTGCTCGATGCTGGATGGCGAGCCGCTGGACATGGCGCCTGGCCGCAAGACGCCAGTGGTGGTCGGCGCCAGCGCCGACCTGTACCGTGAATGGATGGACTGGCTGGCCGCACACGGCGGCCGCTGATCGGCCCTCAGGGATGGTGCACCGGCAGATGGACCGGCGCCACCTGCGAATTCACCAGCCGGCCGCCCTCGTGCATCAGGAAGTCGCGCAGCGCCAGCGCGGCCGGCAACAGATTCTTGCGATCCCTGTATACAACGTGCCAGTTGCGCACGATGGGCGTGCCGGGTGCCGCGATGCGGCACAGCACGCCGGTGCGCAGTTCGAGCTGGCAGGTATGCTCGGACAGGAAGGCCAGGCCCATGCCGGCGATGGCCGCCTGCTTGATGATTTCATTGCTGGGCAGTTCGATGATTTCGGCCGGGCGTATGCCCTGCTCGACCAGATAGCTTTCCTGCGTCACCCGCGTACCGGACCCCCGTTCGCGGATCAGGAAGGCCTCCTTGCCCAGATCGTCGGCCGTGACGGTGCGACCACCGGCCAGCGGATGGCCCTCGCACGCCAGCACCGACAGCGGGTGTTCGGCAAAGACATGCGCCTCGCAGCCCAGCGCTGCCGGTGGGCGGCCCATGATGGCGATGTCGATCAGGTTGTCTTCGAGATGACGGAAGATGTCGTCGCGGTTGTGCAGGGAAATGCGGACCTGCACGTCCGGGTAACGCTCGCGGAAAGCCATCAGCAGACGCGGGGCGACGTATTTCGCGGTACTGACCACGCCGACCGACACCAGGCCCGAATGTCCGCTCGCCATCTGCGCCAGCGCGGCCTCGGCCTCGGCCAGTTGGTGGTCGATGGCGCGCGCGTGGCGGGCGATCTCCATGCCGACCTCGGTCACGCGCAACTTCTTGCCCAGGGTCTCGATCAGAGGAAGGCCGATCAGCCCGTCCAGCGCCTTTACCTGCATCGAAACTGCCGGCTGCGTCAGATGCAGTTCTTCCGCGGCGCGGGAAATCGAGCCCAGTCGTGCGACCGCCTCGAATATTCTCAGCTGGCGGAGAGACACCCCGCGCGTCCATTGTGTCGCCATATCAGTCTAAATAAGAATGTTTGATCGATCTTATCAAAACAACTTATTTTCAACCAAGGCCAGTTCCAGATATATTGCACTGCAACAGCAACGGAAACGCATCGAACACCGCCTCGCAGGCACTGCAAACCGAAGCGACCAGTTTAGCGTCAAATCCTGTCAGCTCAACAAAAACGGACAGGTGACCCAGGCTCCTCCTCCACAACCTTGTTTGTGGATTCATACCCCGGCTCGCAAGAGTCCGGGGTATTTTTTTGCATTGCACACTCTGTTGCAGCGGACGCAACACATCGCTCCAGCGACGCAGCAACACCCCTCCTGCGCACCCTGCCGGGCGCTGACGTCAAACCGCATGTGACAGCGATCGCGCGCTGCGGCTACGATGGAATCGACACCGGGACCCGAGGAGGCTGCCATGAGTGAAGGGCGCAAGACCCTGACGCGTTACACCATCGAGGCGCAGCAGCGCCACCCGCACGCCAGCGGGATCTTTTCCAGCCTGCTGAACGCCGTGGCCACCGCGGTGAAAATCATCGCCAATCACGTGAACAAGGGCGCGCTGGTCGGTTCGCTCGGCAGCTTCGAAGCCGTCGGCAGCGGCGCGGCCATCAATCTGTCCGGTCGCGTCACGCAGAAGCTCGACACCATCGCCAACGAGGCGATGCAGCGCGAGTGCGAATGGGGAGGCCATCTGGCCGCGCTGGCGCCGGAGGGTCTGGAAGGCTTCATCCCGACACCGGACGAGCCGCCGCGCGGCAAATACCTGCTGCTGTTCGATGCGCTCGATTGCAGCAACAACATCGACGTGAACCTGACCGTCGGCAGCCTGTTTTCCGTGTTGCACGCGCCGAACCCGGGCGCCGAACCGCAGCTGTCCGATTTCCTGCAGCCGGGCACCGAACAGGTGTGTGCTGGTTTCGCGCTGTACGGCCCGTCAACGATGCTGGTGCTGACCACCGGCGAGGGCGTGGACGGCTTTACGCTCGATCGCGACATCGGCGCCTTCATCCTCACGCACCCACAGATGCGGATTCCCGAGCACACGACCGAATTCGCGATCAACGCGTCGAAGTCGCGTTTCTGGGAGCCGCCGGTCAAGCGCTACGTCGAGGAGTGTCTGGCCGGCCAGACCGGACCGCGCGGCGAGGATTTCAACATGCGCTGGATCGCCTCGCTGGTGGCGGAAACCTTCCGCGTACTGACGCGCGGCGGCGTCATCATGTATCCGGAAGACACGATGCAGAGCGCTTCGCCGGGCCGCATTTCGCTGATGTACGAGGCGAATCCGATCGCCTTCCTGATCGAACAGGCAGGCGGCGAAGCCACCAACGGTCGGCAGCGCATCATGGAACTGACGCCGCGCAGCCTGCAGAGCCGCACGCCGCTGATCTTCGGCTCGCGCGAGGAGGTGCGCCGCATCGTCCAGTACCACACGGAAAGCGACCAGGGACTCGATCGGGAATACACTTCGCCGCTCTTCAACGTGCGCGGCCTGTTCTCGGCGCTCTGAGCGGTCGCGCGCACCAGCCCACGGGAAAGCACTCCGGATGTCCGCCCGCCACCCTGTCATCGCGATCACCGGCTCATCGGGTGCCGGCACGAGCACGGTCACGCGCACCTTCCAGCACATCTTCCGCCGCGAAGGCGTCAACCCGGTCATCGTCGAAGGCGACGCCTTCCACCGCTACGACCGCGAGGAAATGAAGGCGGCGATGGCGCGCGAGGCCGCCGCCGGCAACGAACACTTCAGCCACTTCGGTCCGGACGCCAATCTGTTCGAGGAACTGGAGACGCTGTTCCGCCAGTACGGCAACGACGGCAGCGGGCGCATCCGCAAATACCTGCACAACGAGTGCGAAGCCGCACCCTATCAGCAGGCGCCCGGCACCTTCACGCCGTGGGAGGACATTCCCGCCGGCACCGACATCCTGTTCTACGAAGGCCTGCACGGCGCGGTGAAGACGGACAAGGTCAACGTCGCCCAGCACGTCGATCTGCGGATCGGCGTGGTGCCCATCATCAATCTGGAGTGGATACAGAAGCTGCACCGCGACCGCGAACAGCGCGGCTACACGACCGAGGCGGTGACCGACACCATCCTCCGCCGGATGCCCGAGTACGTGCATTTCATCTGTTCGCAGTTCGAGAACACGCACATCAACTTCCAGCGTGTACCGATGGTGGATACGTCCAACCCCTTCATTGCGCGCTCGATACCGACGCCGGAAGAATCGATGGTGGTGATTCGTTTCGCCAACCCGCGCGGCATCGACTTCCAGTACCTGCTGGCGATGATGGGCGGCGCCTTCATGTCGCGCGCCAACACCATCGTGATTCCCGGCGGCAAGATCGATCTGGCGATGCAACTCATCTTCACGCCGCTCATCCTGCGGCTGGTCGAGAACGGCCGCAAAGCGCGCGCTCGCTACTGAAACGCCCTGCAACGCCGCTGTTTCCGCCACCGCTCCACCCCGATCGACGGCAGATCCGCGCCCTTCCTGCGCCGCAGCACGGCTGGCGTGACCCCTTGTTTTCGCGGATAATTG
Organism: Methyloversatilis sp.; assembly: GCF_965284615.1. Taxonomy (GTDB): domain Bacteria; phylum Pseudomonadota; class Gammaproteobacteria; order Burkholderiales; family Rhodocyclaceae; genus Methyloversatilis. The sequence continues at coordinate 850,041 of NZ_OZ260098.1, read as the reverse complement.
CGGGTTTTTCCGGCCGGAACCCCCTCTGATGAGCGCGCCCTCCATCACCCCGAAAGCAGGCTTCAACCCGATCACCGGCGCAATCCGCGCCCTGGCGATGGACGCCGTGCAAAAAGCTAATTCCGGTCACCCCGGCGCCCCGATGGGCATGGCAGAGATCGCCGAAGTGCTGTGGCGTCACCACCTGAAGCACAACCCGGCCAACCCGAACTGGGCTGACCGCGACCGCTTCGTGCTGTCGAACGGCCACGGCTCGATGCTGCTGTACGCGCTGCTGCACCTCTCCGGCTACGATCTGTCGATCGACGACATCAAGTCCTTCCGCCAGCTGCACTCGAAGACGCCAGGCCACCCGGAGCACGGCTACGCGCCGGGCGTCGAAACCACCACCGGCCCGCTGGGCCAGGGTCTTGCGAACGCGGTCGGCATGGCCATCGCCGAACGGGCGATGGCGGCGCAGTTCAACCGCCCCGGCCACACGGTGGTCAACCACTACACCTATGCCTTTGCCGGTGACGGCTGCCTGATGGAAGGCATTTCGCACGAGGCGTGCTCGCTGGCCGGCACCCAGGGTCTGGGCAAGCTGATCGTGTTCTACGACGACAACGGCATTTCGATCGACGGCCACGTCAAGGGCTGGTTCGCCGACGACACGCCGAAGCGCTTCGAAGCCTACGGCTGGCAGGTCATCCCGGCGGTCGATGGTCATGACGCCGCGGCGATCGACGCCGCCATCCGCGCCGCCAAGGCCGACACAGCGCGCCCGACGCTGATCTGCTGCCGCACGGTCATCGGCCTCGGTTCGCCGAACAAGGCTGGCGGTCACGACGTGCACGGCGCGCCGCTCGGCGCCGCCGAAATCGAGGCCGCCCGCGCCCACATCGGCTGGACGCACGCACCGTTCGACATTCCGGCTGACGTGTACGCCGCCTGGGACGGCCGTCCGGCCGGCAAGAAGGCGGAAGAGGAATGGTCCGCCCGCTTCACCGCCTACAGTGCCGAACACCCGGAACTGGCCGCCGAATTCACCCGCCGCATGCGCGGCGCGCTGCCCGACAACTTCGAACAGGTGGTCGCCGACACCATCGCGAAGTTCGACGGCAAGGCCGAGAACATCGCCAGCCGCAAGGCCAGCCAGAACTGCATCGAAGCGTTCGCGCCCGCATTGCCGGAGCTGCTGGGCGGCTCGGCCGACCTGGCCGGTTCCAACCTGACGCTGTGGTCCGGCTCCAAGGGCATCTCGCCGAAGAACCCGGGCGGCAACTACCTCTATTACGGCGTGCGCGAATTCGGCATGGCGGCCATCGCCAACGGCATCGCGCTGCACGGCGGTTTCATCCCCTACACCGCCACCTTCCTGATGTTCTCCGAGTACGCACGCAACGCGCTGCGCATGGCGGCGCTGATGAAGGTGCGTCAGGTGTTCGTGTTCACGCATGACTCGATCGGTCTCGGCGAAGACGGCCCGACCCACCAGCCGGTGGAACAGACCGCCACGTTGCGCCTGATGCCGAACATGGACGTCTGGCGCCCGTGCGACACGGTCGAATCCGCCGTGGCCTGGGCCAGCGCCATCAAGCGTGCCGACGGCCCGACCTCGATGATGTTCTCGCGCCAGAACCTGCCGCACGTTCCGCGCGACGCCGCAACCACCGCGGCCATCGCGCGCGGTGGTTACGTGCTGTCCGATGCGGCCGGCAAGGTGGAAGCCGTGCTGATCGCCACCGGCTCGGAAGTATCGCTGGCGCTGGCCGCGCAGAAGACGCTGGAAGCCGAAGGCATCACGGTGCGCGTGGTGTCGATGCCGTCAACCAACGTGTTCGACCGTCAGGACGCCGCCTGGCGCGAAACCGTGCTGCCGCGCGGCATTCCGCGCGTCGCGGTGGAAGCGGGCGTGACCGATCTGTGGCGCAAGTACGTCGGTCTTGAAGGCGCCGTGGTGGGTCTGGACCACTTCGGTGAGTCCGCGCCGGCGGGCGAGCTGTACAAGGCTTTCGGCATCACCGCGGACGCGGTGGCGCAGGCGGCACGACAACTGCTTGGCAGGTAAGCGCCGACGCGGCGGGATGGAGTCTCCATCCGCCGCGTTTGCGTTTCCAAATGCCAATTTAGGCGCAGCGCAGCCACAAGTTGCGCCGCACAATCGAAGACTTTTCTTGAATCCACACCCAACGGAGAGGGAGTTGCTGAAATGACGATCAAGGTTGCGATCAATGGTTACGGGCGTATCGGCCGCAATGTGCTGCGTGCGCACTACGAAGGCGGCAAGCGCCACGACATCGAAATCGTCGCGATCAACGACCTCGGCGACCCGAAGACCAACGCACACCTGACGCAGTACGACACCGCGCACGGCAAGTTCCCGGGCACGGTCAGCGTTGACGGCGACTACATGGTGGTGAATGGCGACAAGATCCGCGTGCTGGCCAACCGCAACCCGGCCGAACTGCCGTGGGGCGAACTGGGCGTCAACGTGGTGATGGAATGCACCGGCTTCTTCACCACCAAGGAAAAGGCCTCGGCCCACCTGAAGGGCGGCGCCAAGAAGGTGATCATTTCCGCTCCGGGCGGCAAGGACGTGGACGCCACCGTCGTCTATGGCGTGAACCACGGCGTGCTGAAGGCCACCGACACCGTCATCTCGAATGCCAGCTGCACGACCAACTGCCTGGCCCCGCTGGCCAAGCCGCTGAACGACAAGATCGGCATCGACACCGGCCTGATGACCACCATCCACGCCTTCACCAACGACCAGGTGCTGACCGACGTCTATCACGAAGACCTGCGCCGCGCCCGCAGCGCCACGCAGTCGATGATCCCGACCAAGACCGGCGCCGCCGCTGCGGTCGGTCTGGTGTTGCCGGAACTGAACGGCAAGCTGGACGGTTTCGCGATGCGCGTGCCGACCATCAACGTGTCGGTGGTCAACCTGACCTTCACCGCCAAGCGCGCCACCACGGTGGATGAAGTGAACGCCATCCTGAAGGCCGCATCGGAAGGCGAACTGGCCGGCATCCTCGGCTACAACACGCTGCCGCTGGTGAGCATCGACTTCAACCACGATCCGCGTTCGAGCGTGTTCGACTCGACCCAGACCCGCGTGTCGGCCGACGGCAAACTGGTCAAGGTGCTGTCCTGGTACGACAACGAGTGGGGCTTCTCCAACCGCATGCTGGACACCACCGTCGCGCTGATGAGTGCCAAGTAAGGACACGGCATCGACGAGCGGGGTTCGGGCGCATGCGCCCCTGCCCCGCTTCGTTTTTCCCCTTCCCGAAAATCCACTCGATCACGCTCATCACGCACCGCGCGGAGGATTCATCATGCAGTTCAAGCGACTTTCCGATCTCGATCTCAAGGGCAAGCGGGTGTTCATCCGCTCCGACCTGAACGTGCCGCAGGACGACGCCGGCAACATCACCGAAGACACGCGCATCCGCGCCTCGCTGCCGGCCATCCGCGCCGCCCGCGACGCCGGTGCCGCCGTCATGGTCACCTCCCACCTCGGTCGTCCGACCGAAGGCGAACTGAAGCCCGAAGACTCGCTGGCGCCGATCGCCCGCCGCATGTCGGAACTGCTGGGCTTCGAAGTGAAGCTGGTGGCGAACTGGGTCGATGGCGTGCAGGTCGCGCCGGGCGAAGTGGTGCTGCTGGAGAACTGCCGCGCCAACAAGGGCGAGAAGAAGTGCGACGATGCGCTGTCGAAGAAGCTCGCCGCGCTGTGCGACGTGTGGGTGAACGACGCCTTCGGCACCGCTCACCGCGCCGAAGCCACCACCTTCGGCATGGGACAGTACGCCCCGATCGCCTGCGCCGGCCCGCTGATGGCGAGCGAACTGGACGCGCTGGGCAAGGCGCTCGGCCAGCCGGCCCGCCCGCTGGCCGCCATCGTCGCCGGCTCCAAGGTGTTGACCAAGCTCACGCTGCTGGAAAACCTGGCCGACAAGGTGGATCAGCTCATCGTCGGTGGCGGCATCGCCAACACCTTCCTGCTGGCTGCCGGCAAGAAGATCGGCAAGTCGCTGGCCGAAGCCGACCTGGTCAACGCCGCCAAGCGCGTGATGGCCAAGACGAACGTACCGCTGCCCGAAGATGTCGTATGCGCGAAGGCCTTCGCCGCCGACGCCGAAGCGACGGTGAAGGCGGTCGATGAGGTGGCCGACGACGACATGATTCTGGACATCGGCCCGAAGGCCGCGGCCAAGCTGGCGGAAACGCTGAAGGCCGCAGGTACGGTCGTGTGGAACGGCCCGGTCGGGGTGTTCGAATTCGACGCCTTCGGTCACGGCACCGAGACGGTGGCGCGCGCGATTGCCGAATCGGAGGCCTATTCGATCGCCGGTGGTGGCGACACGCTCGCCGCCATCGCAAAATACGGGATTGCCGACCAGGTGAGCTATATCTCGACCGGCGGCGGCGCCTTCCTCGAATTCCTCGAGGGAAAGACGCTGCCGGCCGTCGATATCCTGCTCAAGCGCGCCAACGGCTGAACATCACAGAACGCGCATACAAAACAACGAGGAGTCCGCCCAGCCATGCATCGCTTCACCAAAATCGTCGCCACACTCGGCCCCGCTTCCAGCGACCTGGCCACGCTCACCCGCCTGGTCGAGGCCGGGGTCGATGTCGTGCGGCTCAACTTTTCGCATGGCAAGGCGGACGACCACCGTGCGCGCGTCGAAACGCTGCACGCGGTCTGCGCCAAGGTCGGCCGCACGGTCGGCATCATGGCCGACCTGCAGGGCCCGAAGATCCGTGTCGGCAAGTTCGCCGGCAGCAAGGTGCTGCTGAAGGCCGGCCAGAAGTTCGTGTTCGACATCGAGTGCCAGCTCGGTGACGCCGACCACGTCGGCCTCGACTACCCGGAACTGGTGAACGACGTCGAACCGGGTGCCGTGCTGCTGCTCGACGACGGTCGCATCGTAATGGACGTGAAGTCGGTCACCGACACGCAGATCCACTGCACGGTGCGCCACGGCGGCGAGCTGTCGAACAACAAGGGCATCAACCGCCAGGGTGGCGGCCTGTCGGCGCCAGCGCTGACCGCGAAGGACATGGAAGACATCAAGATCGCGGCGTCGCTGAATGTCAACTTCGTCGCGGTGAGCTTCCCGAAGAGCGGCGCCGACATGAAGCAGGCGCGTGATCTGCTGCGTGCGGCCGGCTCCAATGCGCAGCTGATCGCCAAGATCGAGCGCGTCGAGGCGATTCCCGCGCTGGAAGAGATTCTCGAAGCGTCGGACGGCGCCATGGTGGCGCGCGGCGACCTCGCGGTCGAAGTGGGCGACGCGGCCGTGCCGGCGATGCAGAAGCGCATCATTCGCGTGTCCCGCGAAATGAACAAGCTGGTCATCACCGCCACGCAGATGATGGAATCGATGATCAGCAGCCCGGTGCCCACCCGCGCCGAAGTGTCGGACGTCGCCAACGCGGTGCTCGACGGCACCGACGCCGTCATGCTGTCAGCCGAAACCGCCTCCGGTCAGTATCCGGTCGAGACGGTCGAGGCGATGAGCCGCATCTGCATCGAAGCCGAGAAGTCGGCCGAGGTGAAGCTGGACCAGGAATTCCTGCAGCGCGTGTTTACCCGCATCGACCAGTCGATCGCGATGGCCGCACTTTTTTCGGCCTTCCACCTGAAGGTGAAGGCGATCGCCACGCTGACGCAGTCGGGCTCGACCTCGCTGTGGATGTCGCGCCTGAACAGCGGCGTGCCCATTTACGCGCTGACACCGGAAGTGCGCACCCGTTACAAGTTGTCGATGTACCGTGGCGTGACGCCGCTGATGATCAAGCTCGATCCGGACGCCGACCGCGACCGCATGCTGATCGACGCCGAGGCCGAACTGCTGCGCAGCGGTGCCGTGAAGGTCGGTGATCTCATCGTGCTGTCCTTCGGCGAGCCTATTGGCGTTCCGGGCGGTACCAATACACTGAAAATCGTCAAGGTCGGGGAGTATCGTCAACTCTCCACCGTAATCTGAACTCGCAGGAGAAACTCATGCCTCTGGTATCCATGCGCCAACTGCTCGACCACGCCGCCGAAAACGGCTACGGCCTGCCGGCATTCAACGTGAACAATCTCGAGCAGGTGCAGGCGGTGATGAGCGCCGCCGACGAAGTCGGCGCCCCGGTCATCCTGCAGGCCAGCGCCGGTGCCCGCAAGTACGCCGGCGAGAGCTTCATCAAGCACCTGATCCAGGCCGCGGTCGAGGCCTATCCGCACATCCCGCTGGTGATGCACCAGGATCACGGCCAGTCGCCGGCGATCTGCCAGGGCGCCATCGATCTGGGCTTCGGCTCGGTCATGATGGACGGCTCGCTGAAGGAAGACGGCAAGACCCCGGCCTCCTTCGACTACAACGTCAACGTCACCCGCCGCGTGGTCGAGATGGCGCACAAGGTCGGCGTCACGGTCGAGGGCGAACTGGGTTGCCTCGGCTCGCTGGAAACCGGCATGGCCGGTGAGGAAGACGGCCACGGCGCCGAAGGCAAGCTCGATCACTCGTCGCTGCTGACCGACCCGGAAGAAGCCGCCCAGTTCGTCAAGGCCACGCAGCTGGACGCGCTGGCGATCGCCATCGGCACCAGCCACGGCGCCTACAAGTTCACCCGCAAGCCGACCGGCGACATCCTGGCGATCTCGCGCGTGAAGGAAATCAACAAGCGCATCCCCAACACCCACCTGGTGATGCACGGCTCGTCGTCGGTGCCGCAGGAACTGCTGGCCATCATCAACCAGTACGGCGGCAAGATGAAGGAAACCTACGGAGTACCGGTCGAGGAAATCCAGGAAGCGATCAAGTACGGCGTGCGCAAGATCAACATCGACACCGACATCCGTCTGGCGATGACCGGTGCGGTGCGCAAGTTCCTGGCCGAGAACCCGGACAAGTTCGACGCCCGCGAATGGCTGAAGCCGGCGCGCGAAGCCGCCAAGGCCGTGTGCAAGGAGCGCTATCTGCAGTTCGGCTGCGAAGGCCAAGGCAGCAAGATCAAGGCCATCCCGCTCGACGAGATCGCCCGCATGTACGCCAGTGGCAAGCTGGCCCAGACCGTCAACTGATCCTTACCGACGACCGCAACGAAGACCGAAATGGCCGACGCACTGTTCGAATCCAGCATCAAGAGCCTGCCGCTGATCGCCCGCGGTAAGGTCCGTGACATCTACGCGATCGACGACGAGAAGATGCTCATCGTCACCACCGATCGCCTGTCGGCGTTCGACGTCATCCTGCCCGACCCCATCCCGGGCAAGGGCAAGGTGCTGACGGCCGTTTCGAACTTCTGGTTCGGCAAGCTGGCCGGCGTATCGCCCAACCACCTGACCGGCATCGCGCCGGAGTCGGTGGTGACGGCGGACGAACGCGATCAGGTCGAAGGCCGCGCCATCGTCGTGCGTCGGCTCAAGCCGCTGCCGATCGAAGCGGTCGTGCGCGGTTACCTGATCGGTTCCGGCTGGGGCGACTACTCGCGCACCGGCGCTGTGTGCGGCGTGCAGTTGCCGCATGGTCTGCGCATGGCCTCGAAGCTGCCCTCACCCATCTTTACGCCGGCCACCAAGGCGGCAGTGGGCGACCACGACGAGAACATCAGTTACGCACAGACCGAAGCGCTGATCGGTGCCGCCATGGCAGCCAAGGTGCGTGACACCGCGATCGCGCTGTACAGCGCCGCCGCCGACTACGCGAAGAGCCGCGGCATCATCATCGCCGACACCAAGTTCGAATTCGGTCTCGACGCCGACGGCAAGCTCATCCTGATCGACGAGGCGCTGACGCCGGATTCGTCGCGCTTCTGGCCAGCCGACCAGTACCAGGAAGGCAGCAACCCGCCCTCCTTCGACAAGCAGTTCGTGCGCGACTACCTGGAAACGCTGGACTGGAACAAGACCGCGCCGGGCCCGCGCTTGCCGGCCGACATCATCCAGCGCACCGGCGACAAGTACCGTGAGGCGCTGACGCGGCTGATCGGCTGACCGGCCTTCCGCCCCGACACAACGGAGCGCTCCGCCCTGGCGGACCGCTCCGTTTTCACTTCTGTCGTTCTCAGGTACCGGTGCGGGGTACCGTCCCGGTCCGTGCCGGCGCGTCAGCCGGCACCGCGTCGGCCTGATCGAACGGACGGAAGCCCGCCAGCGTGAAACGGAAGGTGGCTCCGCGCCCCGGCGCCGCCTCGACGCCGATGACGCCGCCGTGCCGCTCGACGATGCGCTTGACGATCGCCAGCCCCACCCCGGTGCCCGGAAATTCCTCCGCGCCATGCATGCGCTGGAACACGCCGAACAGGCGATCGGCATAGGCCGGATCGAAGCCGACCCCGTTGTCGCGCACGCAGATCGCCGCGATGCCGCGCCGGCTCTCGACGAACACCTCGACCCGCGGTTGCGGGCTGCGCGACGAGAACTTCAGCGCATTGCCTATCAGGTTAACGAACACCTGCCGCAGCATGGACTGATCGCCGCTGGCATGCCCCAGCGGCGACAGTTCGACGCTGGCCGCCGGGTACTGTTCGACCAGATCGGCGACGACATGGGCCGCCAGCGTATCCAGATTGATTTCGCTGTGCGCCATGTGACGCGCGACACCCGCGAGAAATGCAGGATGTCGTCGATCAGCAGACCCATGCGCGTGGCGCCGCGCTGTATGCGCTCCAGCATGTCGCGCCCCTCGTCGTCCAGCGCCGCGCCGGCGTGCTCGGCCAGCAGGTGGGCAAAGCCGTTGATCGCCCGCAGCGGGCTGCGCAGATCGTGCGACACCGAGTACGAGAAGGCTTCGAGTTCGCTGTTTGCCTGCTCCAGCAGCGTGGTGCGCTCGGCCACGCGGTGTTCCAGCGATTCGTTCAGTTCGCGCACCTGGCGCTCGGCGCGCGCCCGTTCCAGCGCCAACTGGGCAATGTTGACCAGCCGCTCGATCACGTTCTCGTCCGCCCGCCCGGGCCGCCAGGCCTGCGGGTGCAGGATGATCAGTCCGCCCAGCACCGCGCCGTCCTGCGCCGCCAGCGGCAACGCCCATAACGCACGCACGCCCTCGGCGGCGAACAACGCACGACAGCCCTCGAGATCGGGCGACGCCTGCACATCCTCGCACAGCAGCGGACGGCGCCCCGCGAGCGTTTCGAGAAGGCGCCCATCATGGTCGGCGCCGGCCGGACTGCGGCGCAGCCAGTCGCCCAGCACAGCCGGCAGATTCGCGCCGACCACATCGACCACGGCGCTCGTATTCGGCGTCAGCGTGAGCACCGCGCAGATCGAATCCTCGTTGAGCAGGCCGGACACCAGCCGCGCAAAACGCGACATCACTTCGGTCAGCGGCATGGCGGCGGCGATCAGCGACAGCAGTTCGCGCTCCGCCACATCGACCTCCTCCAGCCGTTTGCGCAAGGTGATGTCGGCCACGGTGCCGACGACGCGGCTGCTGCGTCCGCTCGCGTCGCGCTGTGCGACGCCACGCAGCAGGAACCAGCGGTAACCGCCGTCGGCATGGCGCATGCGCAGTTCCTGCTGGAAGTGATCGCTGCGCCCCTTCAGATGGCTGGCAACCATGGCCGACCAGGCCTTGCGGTCGTGCGGATGAATGCCGGCGACGAACTCGCGTACGCGCATGCGGCGGCCACCCGCGTCGTAACCCATGATCTGCGACAGACGTGGCGACACATACATGCGGTCGCTGCCGGTGATCCACTCGGCCAGCCCCTCGTTCATCCCGCGCAGGGCCAGCGCGTAGCGCTGTTCGCTGGCGCGCAGCGCACGCTCGGCGCGAATGCGCGCGGTGAGATCGGAATAGGACGCCACCACGGCGTACGGCCGCTTGCTGCCGGCGTGGAACAGCGGCTGCGTGTTGACGGTCAGCCAGCGCATCTGACCCGACGCGCTCTCAGCACCGATCACCACGTCGCGCGCCGGCAGACCGTCAGCCAGCGACCGGATGACCGGGTGCATGTCGCGCGCCAGAGACCGCCCCTGCTCGTCACACAAGGTGAACTCGTCGCTGCCGCCGGGCAGGCCCGCATGGGCCGCATCCAGCCAGGCACAGGATTCCGCCGAACGGTTGCTGGTCAGCACCCGGGCCTGCGCGTCATACAGCACCACGGCCTCTGACAGCGCACCGAGCAGTACGCGGAAACGCTCTTCGCTCGCGGCCAGCGAGCGTTCCGCCTGCTTGTGCCCCGTGATGTCGTGACAGATGACCAGCAGTGCTGGCTGCCCCTGATGGGACAGCGGACGGGTGGCCGCCGACACCCAGCGCACCGAGCCATCACGACGGCGCAGCGGCAGTTCGACGTCATCGGTGCCGCGCCCCTGCGCCAGCACCTCGACCACACGTGATCGGTCTTCGGCGGTCTGGCAGAACTCGGTAATGCTGCGTCCACGCAGCGCATCGGGGCTCTCGTTGGCCATCGTGGCCAGGGCGGCATTGAGCACGCGCATGCCACCGTCCGGCAGAGAACAGATGCAGGCGGCCATCGGCAACTCGTGCAGAAGCGCGGCGGTATCGTCGGCCGGCGGAGGCGACGGCTCGATCGCTTGCGACGTCGCCCCGCTGCGCATCAGCCAGATGCCGCAGGCCACGCACCAGCCGAGCCAGCCCGCCTGTGCCGCCCACGGCTGGTCGATCAGGACGAGGGCGCCGGGCGCCCAGAGCGCCGCCACGCCAAGCGCCAGGCGCGCACGGGAGCGATCGGGTGTGCGGAGCGGGCCGAAAAAACCGGACAGGAGGCCTTTCAACAAGGTCATCCATTTCTCCAGGAGCGAAACGACGAGCGGGATTCTGGCTCGGGGCCGGCGTGCGGCGGCGCTGCTGCACGCACCGGAAGCGGTTGTCTTCGCACCTTCGAGCGGCGGACGACGAAGACGTTCCGGTCTCAAGGATAGTACAAGGAAATAAGTGCGCGGCAAGACCGCTTGACGTCGATCACGTCGTAGACCTCGAAATTCGCACGCACAGCCCCTAAACTCGGACTCATGTCGAAACGAGAACACTGGGGACTGGGCGCCAAGCTGGCTGTCGCTGCGGCGCCGTTCGCCCTGCTCGCGCTGCTGTCGATCACGCTCACGCTGTGGATGTCCTGGCAGCTCGACGGCGGCGCTGCTGCCGTCAACGAGGCCGGACGCATGCGCATGCAGGCTTACCGCATGTCGCTGCTGGTCGCCACCGGCGAACGCGAAGCGCTGCCGCACGCCCGACGCGAATTCGAACGCAGTCTCGAACTGCTGCGTGCCGGCGACCCCGAGCGCCCGCTGTTCATGCCACTGGACAACGACATCCGGCGCAGTTTCGATCAGGTACGCGGCGACTGGCGCATCTACAGCGCGCGCTGGCTCGACGCCGCACCCCGCGGCAGCGACGGTCTGCGCGACGACACCGCGCGCTTCACCGGGCGTATCGATGCGCTGGTGGCCGGCATCGAGAACCACATGTCGCACTGGACAGCGCTGCTCAACCTGCTGCAACTCGCAACGATGGCGCTGGCGGTGATCGGTGCGGTGGTGTTGCTCTACATCGGCTATCTGTTCGTGCTGGAACCGGTGGGGCAGCTGAAGCAGGCGCTGGAGCGGATTCAGCAGGGCGATCTGGGCGCCCGCGTCGAACGCGGCAGCAGCGACGAATTCGGCACGCTGGCCGACGGCTTCAATGACATGGCGGAACAGATACAGGCCATGTACCGCAATCTCGAAGCCAAGGTGACGTCCAAAACGGCCGAGCTGCAGGAAAAGCGCGAGCGACTCGAAGCGCTGTACGAGGTAACTTCTCTGATCGCCACCGCCCGCTCGCTGGAAGAACTGGCGCGCGGCTTCGTCGGTTACGTCGCGCGCGCCGTGCACGCCGATGGCGTCGCGCTGCGCTGGTCCGACGAATCCAACCAGCGCTATCTGATGCTCGCCTCGCAAGGACTGCCGGCCTACATGACCGACGGCGAGCGCTGCCTGAAGGCGGACGAATGCCATTGCGGCGCGCCGAACGCCCCGCCTTTTGCGCGCGTCATCCCGATCCGTACGATGGGCGGCGAGGCGCTGCAATACTGCGGCGAGGCAGGCTTCGAAACCCTGGTGTCGGTTCCGGTCCGTCTGAAGGACAGGCTGATGGGCGAGGTCAACCTGTTCTTCCACGCCAGCGTGGAGCTGTCTGCGCCCACGCGTTCGCTGCTCGAAGCGCTGGCGACGCATCTGGCCAGCGGCATGGAGAACCTGCGCCTGAACGCGCTACAGAACGAAGCCGCGGTATCGCAGGAGCGCAACTTCCTGGCCAGCGAACTGCACGACTCGATCGCGCAGTCGCTGGCCTTCATGAAGATGCAGGTCGAAATGATGCGTGACGCGCTGGCCGCGCACGATGAGACCGCCGCGCGTGCGATGCTGGACGAACTCGAAGCCGGCCTGCGCGAAAGTTCGGGCGACGTGCGCGAACTGCTGCTGCACTTCCGCACCCGCGCCAATGCCGAGGACATCGAAGCCGCCCTGCTCGCCACGCTGCGCAAGTTCGAACACCAGAGCGGCGTGCGCGCCTCGCTGGCGATGCGCGACCACGGACTGCCGCTGCTGCCGGACGTGCAGATCCAGGTGCTGCACATCGTGCAGGAAGCGCTTTCGAACGTACGCAAGCATGCGCGCGCCGGCCATGTCTGGCTCGACGTGCAGCAGCAGCCGCAATGGCGCTTCGAAGTACGCGACGACGGTCGCGGCTTCTCCACCGACGGTGGCCCGCCGGACGAAACCCACGTCGGTCTGCGCATCATGACCGAACGCGCCGCGCGCATCGGTGCCCGCATCGAGGTGTTCTCGACCCCCGGTCGCGGCACCTCGGTCATCCTGACGTTGCCGGCCAGCGACCCCACACTGCTCGACCTACAGCCCATGCAGGCCGCCTCATGAACAGTACGCACGACGACACACCGATACGCATCCTGCTGGTCGATGACCACACCCTGTTCCGCCGTGGTCTGACCGCCCTGCTGTCGCGCGACCCGAAGCTGCAGATCGTCGGCGACGCCGCCGACGCGGGAGAGGCGCAGCGGCGCGCCGAGGCACTGCAGCCCGATGTCATCCTGCTCGACAACCACTTGCCCGGCGTCAATGGTGTCAACGCGCTGCCGGCGCTGCGCGAGGCGGCGCCGGGCGCGCGTCTGATCATGCTCACCATCAGCGAGGACGGCGAAGATCTGGCCGCCGCGCTGCGCGCCGGCGCCAGCGGCTATCTGCTGAAGACGATGGAGGGCGAAGCGCTGTCGCGGGCCATCCATCGCGCGATGCGCGGCGAGCCGGTGGTGGCCGACGAAATGACCGGCAAGCTGGTCGAGGTATTCCGGCAGGCCGCCGCACCGGCGCCGCCGGCAGAGGCACCGCCTACGCAGAGCGGCGCGCTGTCGCCGCGCGAAACCGACATCCTGCGCGGCATCGCCCGCGGCGACAGCAACAAGGTGATCGCCCGCGACCTCGGCATTGCAGAAACCACGGTGAAGATCCACGTGCAGCACATCCTGCGCAAGCTGGGCGTGGCCTCGCGCGTGCAGGTCGCCGTCATCGCGGTGGAACGCGGCCTGATCTGACATCGGCACACCGGCTGCCGGATTCGTCGAAAGCGTGACAGACGGGCGACTGGCCTGCTCGACCGTGCGCAGCGTCACCGATGCGGCCGCGGCCAAGATCCGGTCTTGTGCGAGCGAGCTCTGTTTGCGACGCGCCCCATATCGCAGCCGCTCTCATTGACCCTGGTCAACCCTCCTCCATTCGGACGATGAAGTAGTTCTTCGGAACTACACGACCGCCCCTGCCATCGTTCTTCCGCACCTTCCGTGCGCTACCACCGAAGGATGCCGCCGTACTGCCCCGCTCCCTAAGATCGCCTCAGTCTTAAAGGGAGGATTCCGTCATGACCAGGAAAGGGCAGGCACTGTCGGTGCTGATCGTCAGCACCCTGGCGTTCACCGTGTGTTTCATGGTGTGGATGATGTTCGGCGTGATCGGCATACCGATCAAGAAGGCGCTCGATCTCAATGCCACGCAGTTTGGTCTGCTGACCGCCACGCCGGTGCTCACCGGCTCGCTGGTGCGGGTGCCGCTCGGCATCTGGACCGACAAGTACGGCGGTCGCATCGTGATGACGCTGCTGATGGCGGCCACCGTGCCGGCGATCTGGATGATGAGCTATGCCACCGAGTACTGGCATTTCCTCGTCATCGGCCTGTTCGTCGGCCTGGCTGGCGGTTCGTTCTCGGTCGGCACGCCCTATGTCGCGCGCTGGTTCCCGAAGGAGCAGCAGGGCTTCGCGATGGGCGTGTATGGCGCCGGCAATTCGGGTGCGGCGGTGAACAAGTTCGTCGCACCGGCGCTGCTGGTCGCTTTCGGCTGGACCATGGTGCCGCAGGTGTACGCCGCCATCATGCTCGGCACCGTCATCATCTTCTGGCTGTTCAGCCACAGCGATCCGGCCCACCTGGTGCCGAGCAATGTGCGCTTCGTCGACCAGCTGAAGGCGCTGAAGGACCCGCGCGTGCTGAAGTACTGCCAGTACTACAGCATCGTGTTCGGCGGCTATGTCGCGCTCAGCCTGTGGATGGTGCAGTACTACGTCGGCGAGTACGGCCTCGACATCCGCGCCGCCGCGCTGCTCGCCGCCTGTTTCTCACTGCCCGGCGGCGTGCTGCGCGCCATCGGCGGCTGGCTGTCCGACAAGTACGGCGCGCACAGCGTCACCTGGTGGGTGCTGTGGGTGAGCTGGATCTGTCTGTTCCTGCTCAGCTACCCGCAGACGCAATTCACCGTCGTCACCATCAACGGTGAGCAGACCTTCCATATCGGTCTGAACGTGTATGCCTTCACCGGCCTGATGTTCATCCTCGGCATCGCCTGGGCCTTCGGCAAGGCCAGCGTGTTCAAGTACATCAGCAACGACTACCCCGCCAACATCGGCACCATCAGCGGCATCGTCGGCCTGGCCGGCGGCCTCGGCGGCTTCGTGCTGCCCATCATGTTCGGTGCCCTGCTCGATCTCACCGGCATACGCTCCAGCGCCTTCATGTTGATGTACGGCGTGGTGTGGGTGTCGCTGATCTGGATGTACTTCACCGAAGTCCGCCGCACCCCGCTGATGGACGGCACGTCCGCAGCCCAGTCCTGAACCGGACACCACGGAGATCATCATGAACGCAAGCA
Organism: Methyloversatilis sp.; assembly: GCF_965284615.1. Classification (GTDB taxonomy): domain Bacteria; phylum Pseudomonadota; class Gammaproteobacteria; order Burkholderiales; family Rhodocyclaceae; genus Methyloversatilis. The sequence goes on along the minus strand of NZ_OZ260098.1, from coordinate 834,890 downwards.
CACACGCCGGCACACGTCCGGTACAGAGCGCCCCCCGCGGCCCCGATGTCGAGGACTGGCGGCCGGAGGACGATGCCTTCTGGGAATCGACCGGCAAGAGGGTGGCCTACCGCAATCTGTGGATCTCGATTCCCGCGCTGCTGTGCGGATTCGCGGTCTGGGGCATGTGGGGCATCATCACCGTGCAGATGCTCAACCTGGGCTTCCCCTTCACCCAGGACCAGCTGTTCACGCTGACCGCCATCGCCGGCATCTCCGGCGCCACGATGCGCATCCCGGCCTCCTTCCTGATCCGGCTGGCCGGTGGCCGCAACACCATCTTCCTGACCACGGCCATGCTTCTGGCGCCGGCCATCGGCACCGGCATCGCGCTGCAGCACACCGACTGGCCGCTGTGGGTGTTCCAGCTGATGGCGCTGTGGTGCGGCGTCGGCGGCGGCAATTTCGCCAGTTCGATGTCCAACATCAGCACCTTCTTCCCGAAGCGGCTGCAGGGCACCGCGCTGGGCCTCAACGCCGGCCTCGGCAACTTCGGCGTGACGACGATGCAGATCGTCATCCCGCTGGTGATGACGGTGCCGCTGCTCGGCGCCTTCGGCGGTGAGCCGATGACGCTGATGAAGGACAGCGGCTGGATCTTCGGCAAGATCGCCGCCGGCACGCCGACCTGGATCCAGAACGCCGGCTTCGCCTGGGTGCTGTCGCTGGTGCCGCTGTCCATCCTGTGCTGGTTCGGCATGAACAACCTGAAGGCGGTGTCGCCGGACACCGGCAACCCCATTGTCGCCTTCTCGAAGATCACCTATCTGTACACGCTGGCCTTCGTACCGGCGATCTTCATGCTCTATCTGTACCTGCCGGCGCCGACCGGTCTGGGCCTGCTGAACATGTGGGTCGCGATTCCGCTCGACATCATCATGGCGCTGACCGTGATGAAGCTCGCCGCCTTCGGCCCGATGCGCGAAGGCGTGTCCCGGCAGTTCAAGATATTCAGCGACAAGCACACCTGGTCGATGACCATCCTCTACATCGTCACCTTCGGTTCCTTCATCGGCTTCTCGATGGCGCTGCCGCTGGCGATGAAGGTCATCTTCGGCGTCAGCCACGTACCCGATGCCAATGGCGTGATGCAGCACACGCTGCCGAACCCGAACGCGCCCACCGTGCTCGCCTTCGCCTGGATCGGCCCCTTCGTCGGCGCCGCAGTGCGCCCGATCGGCGGCTGGATCTCCGACAAGTGGGGCGGCTCCATCGTCACGCAGATCATCTCGCTGGTGATGGTGGCCGCGTCGGTGGCGGTCGGCTACGTGATGAAACTGGCCTACAGCTCCGCCACGCCCGAGCAGTACTTCCCGATGTTCCTCGGCCTGTTCATCGTGCTGTTCTTTGCCAGCGGCATCGGCAACGGTTCGACCTTCCGCACCATCGGCGTCATCTTCGATCGCCAGCAGGCCGGCCCGGTGCTGGGCTGGACGTCGGCGGTCGCCGCCTACGGCGCCTTCATCGCACCGGTGGTCATCGGTGCGCAGATCAAGGCCGGCACACCCGAGCTCGCGATGTACGGCTTCGCCGCGTTCTACGCGATCTGCCTGTTCATCAACTGGTGGTTCTACCTGCGCCGCAACGCCTACGTGAAGAACCCCTGACCCCATGCCCCCGCCGAGCCCCGCAACAGGAGAGCACACATGAGCCACTTTCTCGACCGACTGACCCACTTCTCCGCCCCGAAGGAAAGCTTCTCGGGCGACCACGGCATCGCCACCGGCGAAGACCGCAGTTGGGAAGATGCCTACCGCGACCGCTGGGCGCACGACAAGATCGTGCGTTCCACCCACGGCGTGAACTGCACGGGCTCCTGCTCGTGGAAGATCTACGTGAAGGGCGGCATCGTCACCTGGGAAACCCAGCAGACCGATTACCCGCGCACCCGCTGGGACATGCCCAACCACGAGCCGCGCGGCTGTGCGCGCGGTGCCAGCTACAGCTGGTACCTGTACAGCGCCAACCGCGTGAAGTACCCGATGGTGCGTGGCCGCCTGCTCAAGACCTGGCGCGAGGCGCGTCTCAAGCACGGCCCGGTCGAGGCCTGGGCCTCCATCGTCGAGAACGACGCCAAGCGCCGTGACTACCAGCAGGTGCGCGGCCTCGGCGGCTTCGTCCGCTCCAGCTGGGACGAGGTGAACGAGCTGGTCGCCGCCGCCAACGTCTACACCATCAAGAAGCACGGCCCGGACCGCATCATCGGCTTCTCGCCGATCCCGGCGATGTCGATGGTGAGCTATGCCGCAGGCAGCCGCTACCTGAGCCTGATCGGTGGCGTCTGCATGAGCTTCTACGACTGGTACTGCGACCTGCCTCCGTCCAGCCCGCAGATCTGGGGCGAACAGACCGACGTGCCGGAATCGGCCGACTGGTACAACTCGACCTACATCATCGCCTGGGGCTCCAACGTGCCGCAGACGCGCACGCCGGACGCCCACTTCTTCACCGAGGTCCGCTACAAGGGCGCCAAGACCGTCGCTGTCACGCCCGACTACGCCGAAATCAGCAAGCTGGCCGACCTCTGGCTGCACCCGAAACAGGGTACCGACGCGGCGGTGGCGATGGCCATGGGCCACGTCATCCTGAAGGAGTTCTACTTTGAAAAGCGCAGCGCGTATTTCGACGATTACGCGCGCCGCTACACCGACCTGCCGATGCTGGTGCTGCTGAAGGAACATTCGCTGCCGAACGGCACGACCGTCATGGTGCCGGACCGCTACGTGCGCGCCAGCGACTTCAACGGCAAGCTGGGCCAGGCCAACAATCCTGACTGGAAAACGGTGGCCTTCGACGAGAACGGCCGCGTCGTGCTGCCCAATGGTGCCATCGGCTTCCGTTGGGGCCCGGACGGCCGCGCCGATGCCGGCCAGTGGAACCTCGAATCGAAGGAGGCGCGCCACGGCGGCGACGTGAAGCTGAAACTGTCGGTGCTCGAAGGCGATACCAGCCCGGTCGAGCACACGCAGGTCGCCTTCCCCTACTTCGGCGGCATCGAGCACGAACACTTCCCGAACAGCCCGCAGGGCGGCGGCGACGTGCTGCTGCGCACGGTACCGGTACAGCGCATCGCGCTCGGCAAGGCCGGCGACAAGCGCGACGCACTGGTGGCCACCGTGTTCGACCTGCAGGTCGCCAACTACGGCGTCGGCCGCGGTCTTCCCGGCGACACCGGTGCGAGCAGCTACGACCAGGACATCGCCTACACGCCCGCCTGGCAGGAGAAGATCACCGGCGTGCCGCGCGACCAGATCATCACGGTCGCCCGCCAGTTCGCCGACAACGCCGACAAGACCAAGGGCAAGTCCATGGTCATCATCGGCGCGGCGATGAACCACTGGTACCACTGCGACATGAACTACCGCGGCATCATCAACATGCTGATGATGTGCGGTTGCATCGGCCAGAGCGGCGGCGGCTGGGCGCACTACGTCGGGCAGGAGAAGCTGCGCCCGCAGACCGGCTGGACCGCGCTCGCCTTCGCGCTCGACTGGATACGCCCGCCGCGCCAGCAGAACTCGACCAGCTTCTTCTACGCCCATACCGACCAGTGGCGCTACGAGAAGCTCGGCGTCGAGGAAGTGCTGTCGCCGCTGGCTGACGCATCGCAGTTCGGCGGCAGCATGATCGACTACAACGTGCGCGCCGAGCGCATGGGCTGGCTGCCCAGTGCGCCGCAGCTGAAGACCAATCCTATCCAGGTGGTGCGTGACGCCAACGCGGCGGGCATCGATCCGAAGGACTACGCGGTCGGCGCGCTGAAGAGCGGTCAGCTCGAACTGAGCTGCGAGGACCCGGACGCACCGCAGAACTGGCCGCGCAACATGTTCGTGTGGCGCTCCAACATCCTCGGTTCCAGCGGCAAGGGCCACGAGTACTTCCTGAAGCACCTGCTGGGCACCAGCAACGGCGTGCAGGGCAAGGACCTCGGCTCCGACGACGCCAAGCCGCAGGAAGTGAAGTGGCACGCGGAAGCGCCCGAAGGCAAGCTCGACCTGCTGGTCACGCTCGATTTCCGCATGAGCACCACCTGCCTGTATTCGGACATCGTGCTGCCGACCGCCACCTGGTACGAGAAGAACGACCTCAATACCAGCGACATGCACCCCTTCATCCACCCGCTGTCAACGGCGGTCAACCCGGCCTGGCAGTCGAAGAGCGACTGGGACATCTACAAGGGCTTCGCGAAGAAGTTCAGCGAGGTGTGCGTCGGCCACCTCGGCGTCGAACGCGAACTAGTGCTGACGCCGCTGATGCACGACAGCCCGGCTGAACTGGCCCAGCCCTTCGGCGTCGCCGACTGGAAGCGCGGCGAGTGCGAACTGATCCCCGGCAAGACGGCACCGCAGATGACGGTGGTCGAGCGCGACTATCCGAACGTCTACAAGCGCTTCACCGCGGTCGGTCCGCTGCTGACCAAGGTCGGCAACGGCGGCAAGGGCATCGCCTGGAACACGCAGGACGAGGTGCGCCAGCTTGGCGAACTGAACGGTCTGGTGACCGATGAAGGCGCGACCAAGGGCATGCCGAAGATCGACACCGACATCGACGCCTGCGAAGTGGTGATGATGCTGGCGCCGGAAACCAACGGTCAGGTCGCGGTCAAGGCATGGAAGGCGCTGGGCAAGCAGACCGGGCGCGATCACGAGCACCTGGCGATCTACCGCGAGGACGAGAAGATCCGCTTCCGCGACATCCAGGCGCAGCCGCGCAAGATCATTTCCAGCCCGACGTGGTCCGGCCTCGAAAGCGAGAAGGTGTCTTACAACGCCGGCTACACCAATGTGCATGAACTGATCCCATGGCGCACGCTGACCGGCCGTCAGCAGTTCTACCAGGACCACCCGTGGATGCGCGCCTTCGGCGAAGGCTTCGTCAGCTACCGCCCGCCGGTGGACCTGAAGACGACGGCCGCGATCGCCGGCATCAAGAGCAACGGCAATCCGGAGATCCAGCTCAACTTCATCACGCCGCACCAGAAGTGGGGCATCCACTCCACCTACAGCGACAACCTGCACATGCTGACGCTGAACCGCGGCGGCCCGGTGATCTGGCTGTCCGAGGACGACGCGAAGAAGGCCTGCATCGTCGATAACGACTGGGTCGAACTGTTCAACGTGAATGGCGCGATCACGGCGCGCGCCGTGGTGAGCCAGCGGGTGAACCCGGGCATGGTGCTGATGTACCACGCACAGGAAAAGATCATCAACACGCCGGGGTCGGAAATCACCGGTGCGCGCGGCGGCATCCACAACTCGGTCACCCGCATCGTGCTGAAGCCGACGCACATGATCGGCGGCTATGCCCAGCTGAGCTACGGCTTCAACTACTACGGAACCATCGGCACCAACCGCGACGAGTTCGTCGTCGTGCGCAAGATGAAGCGCATCGACTGGCTCGACGGCGAAGCCGCTGCCACCGATACCGCCCACGCCTAAGGAGACATGACATGAAAATACGCGCTCAAATCGGCATGGTGCTCAACCTCGACAAGTGCATCGGTTGCCACACCTGCTCGGTCACCTGCAAGAACGTGTGGACCAGCCGTCCCGGCATGGAATACGCGTGGTTCAACAACGTCGAAACCAAGCCCGGCATCGGTTACCCGAAGGAATGGGAAAACCAGGACAAGTGGCAGGGTGGCTGGATGCGCAAGAGCGACGGCTCGATCGCGCCGCGCCAGGGCGGCAAGTGGCAACTGCTGATGAAGATCTTCGCCAACCCGCACCTGCCGGAAATCGACGACTACTACGAGCCCTTCACCTTCGACTACGACCACCTGCAGTCGGCGCCCGAAATGAAGGCGACGCCGACCGCGCGGCCGCGCAGCCTGATCACCGGCCAGCGCATGGAGAAGATCGAATGGGGTCCGAACTGGGAGGAGATTCTCGGCGGCGAATTCTCGAAGCGCTCGAAGGACAAGAACTTCGACGAGGTGCAGAAGGACATCTACGGCCAGTTCGAGAACACCTTCATGATGTACCTGCCGCGTCTGTGCGAGCACTGCCTGAACCCGGCCTGCGTCGCCAGCTGCCCGTCGGGCTCGATCTACAAGCGCGAAGAGGACGGCATCGTGCTGATCGACCAGGACAAGTGCCGCGGCTGGCGCATGTGCGTGTCCGGCTGTCCGTACAAGAAGATCTATTACAACTGGCAGTCGGGGAAGGCCGAGAAGTGCATCTTCTGCTACCCGCGCATCGAAGCCGGCCAGCCCACGGTGTGCTCGGAAACCTGCGTCGGCCGCATCCGCTACCTCGGCGTGCTGCTGTATGACGCCGACCGCATCCAGGAAGCGGCTTCGGTCGAACATGACCGCGATCTCTACCAGGCCCAGCTCGACATCTTCCTCGACCCGAACGATCCGAAGGTGATCGAACAGGCCCGTGCCGACGGCATCCCCGATTCGTGGATGGAAGCCGCCCGCCGCAGCCCGGTCTACAAGATGGCGGTGGAGTGGAAGGTGGCGCTGCCGCTGCACCCGGAATACCGCACGCTGCCGATGGTGTGGTACGTGCCACCGCTGTCACCGATCACCGCCGCCGCCAACGCTGGCCAGGTCGGCGTCAATGGCGAAATCCCGGATGTGAACCAGCTGCGCATCCCGGTGAAGTACCTCGCCAACCTGCTTACCGCCGGCGACACGCAACCGGTCGTGCGCGCACTTGAACGCATGCTGGCGATGCGCGCCTACCAGCGCGAGAAGCACGTCGATGGTCGCATCAATACGGCAGCGCTGACCCAGGTCGGCATCAGCCAGGCCGCGGTCGAGGACATGTACCACGTGATGGCGATCGCCAACTACGAGGACCGCTTCGTGATTCCGTCGGCCCACCGCGAGTACGCGGAGAACGCCTTCGACGTGCGCGGCGGTTGCGGCTTCTCCTTCGGCAACGGCTGCTCGGAAGGCAGTTCCGACAGCAGTCTGTTCGGCGGATCGAAGCGCCGGACGATTCCCATCAAGGCGGTGGTCTGACCATGTTTACGACACCCAAGAAGATGACCCACACGCTGCGCGCCTGCGCGCTGCTGATCGGCTACCCGGACGCAAGCCTGCGCGGCATGCTGCCGTCGATCGCCACCGCACTGCACGACGAGGCCGCGCTGTCGGCGGGCCGTCTGGCGGAACTGGAGGCGCTGATCGAAGCACTGCAGCAGCAGGCCCCGCTGGACACCGAAGCCGCCTACGTCGAACTGTTCGACCGTGGTCGCTCGACTTCGCTGCACCTGTTCGAACACGTGCATGGCGATTCGCGCGACCGCGGGCCGGCGATGATCGATCTGGCGCAGACCTACGAGAAGGCCGGCCTCTTCCTGTCGCCGGGCGAACTGCCGGACTACCTGCCGGTGGTGCTCGAATTCGCCTCGACCCAGCCGCCGAAGGAGGCGCGCGCATTCCTCGGCGAAATGACGCACATCCTGAATGCGTTGTTCACGGCACTGGTCAAGCGCGAAAGCCGCTACGCCAGCGTGGTCGGCGCACTGATCGAACTGGCCGGTGAGCGTGCCCATGCGGTGAAGATCCAGCCGGACGAGGCGCTCGACGACAGCTGGGCCGAACCGCTCGCCTTCGACGGCTGCTCCTCGCACGGCCAGGCCAAACCCGGGGCCGCGCAACCCATACACCTCGTCCGCAAGTCCTCCGCCACTCAAGGAGTACAACCATGACTTCCTGGCTCGACAACCTGCTGTTCGGTTACTACCCCTACATCTGCCTCGCCGTGTTCTTCATCGGCAGCCTGCTGCGCTTCGACCGCGACCAGTACACCTGGAAGAGCGATTCGTCGCAGCTGCTGCGCCGCGGCCAGCTCAGGCTGGGCAGCAACCTGTTCCACATCGGTGTGCTCTTCCTGTTCTTCGGGCACTTCTTCGGCATGCTGACGCCGCACGCCGTCTATGAGCACTTCATCGGCGCCGGCGCCAAGCAGCTGGTCGCAATGGTGACCGGCGGCATCGCCGGCCTGCTCGGCTTCATCGGCCTGACCATCCTGCTGCACCGCCGGCTGACCGAGCCGCGCATCCGCGCTACGTCGAAGACCAGCGACATCGTCATCGCCGTGCTGCTGTGGGTGCAGTTGCTGCTCGGTCTGGCCACCATCCCGCTGTCGGCACAGCACCTGGACGGCAGCATGATGCTGCTGCTCGCAGAATGGGCGCAGCGCATCGTCACCTTCCGCGCCGGCGCGCCGGAACTGCTGGCCGAAGCCGGCTGGGTGTTCAAGACTCACATGTTCCTCGGCATGACCCTCTTCCTGATCTTCCCCTTCACCCGTCTGGTCCACGTGTGGAGCGGTTTCGCCTCGGTACTGTACGTGCTCCGCCCCTACCAGGTGGTGCGCGCACGTCGGCTCAACCTGCCGGCCGGACACAATCAGCCGCGCCAGCCGGGCGCCGGTGTCTGAGATGATGTGAAGGATGCGTCGCGGCTGCGCGGCGCATCCATTCATAAAAGGATCGAGGAGACACCATGCAGTCCACGCAAGACAGCCGCGGCATCGCCCGCGTCAACGGCATCGCGATCAACGGCGCTGACGAGGACGTTACGCCGGACGAACTGCGCAACCGCGCCTGCACCGAACTGCTGCGCCAGGCAGCCCAGACGGCCGGCCTGCTTGCGGCCAGCGACGAACAATCGGCCGACGGCCTGATTTCGGAAGAGGCCGCCACCGCCATCGACACGCTGATCGGTCAGGCGGTGCAGGTGCCGGAGCCGTCCGAAGAAGCCTGCCGCCGCCATTACAGCGCCCACCTCGGCCGCTATACGGTCGGCCAGCGCGCACGCATGCGCCACATCCTGTTCGCGGTGACGCCCGGCGTGGACGTCAATGCACTGCGCGGGCGCGCCGAAGCGGTGCTGATCGACGTACGTGCGCACGCCGACGGCGAAGACCCCTTCCCCGACGCCGCCCGGCAGAACTCGAACTGCCCGAGCAGCGAACGCGGCGGCGACCTCGGCTGGCTGGCGCCGGAGGAGGTGGTGCCGGAATTCGCCCGCGCCATCTTCGGCCAGCACGACATCGGCGTGCTGCCGCGCCTGGTGCACAGCCGCTTCGGCTTCCACGTGATCGACGTGCAGGAGCGCGAGGCCGGCACCGTGCAGCCCTTCGAGGAAGTGCGCGGCACCGTCGCCGCCTCGCTGCGCCAGCAGAGCTTCGCCACCGCGCTGCGCCAGTACGTCGCGCTGCTGGCCGGCCAGGCCGTGCTCGAAGGCGTCAACATGGACATCGCCGACACGCCGCTGGTGCAGTGACTTGAATCGCGCGCGGCGCCGTGTGCAACCGGTCTGACCCGGATCAACACGGCGCCGCGCGCGATGCCCACACTGGGCGGCGCCCGCAGTTCCGGACCTTTCCGACATGCAAACATCCCGCACCGCCCACGCAACGCTCCCCCGAAAACCCGCCCTGGTCTGCCCGGCCGGCTCGCTGCGCGCGCTGACGCTGGCCATCGATGCCGGCGCCGACGCCGTCTACATGGGCCTGAAGGACGCCACCAACGCACGCAATTTCGCCGGTCTGAACTTCGACCTCGCGCAGGCGCGCGACGGCATCGCCTACGCCCGCAGCCGCGGTCGCGAAGTGCTGATGGCGCTCAACACCTTCGCCGACGCGCGTGCGCCCGAGCGCTGGTTCGCCGCGGTCGATGCCGCGGCCGGGCTCGGCATCGACGCGCTGATCTGCGCCGACACCGCGGTGCTCGCCTACGCGCGCGATCACCACCCCGATCTGCGCCTGCATCTGTCGGTACAGGCGTCGGCCACCACCTGGGAAGCGATCGAGTTCTACCGCGAGCGCTACGGCATCCGCCGCGCCGTACTTCCGCGCGTGCTCACGCTGCCGCAGGTCGAACAGGTGTGCCGCAACAGCGCGGCCGAGATCGAGGTGTTCGGCTTCGGCAGCCTGTGCGTCATGGTCGAGGGCCGCTGCGCGCTGTCGTCCTACGCGACCGGCCAGTCGCCGAACACCGCCGGTGTCTGCTCGCCGCCGTCGGCGGTGCGCTGGGAGGACGGCGCCGACGGCGTATCCGCCCGGCTCAATGGCGTGCTGATCGACCGCTACGCGCCGGACGAGCCGCGCGGCTACCCGACGCTGTGCAAGGGCCGCTTCGAGGTCAACGGCGCACGCGATTACGCGCTGGAAGAACCGACCAGCCTGAACACGCTGGCGCTGCTGCCGCAGCTGATGGACATGGGCATTGCCGCGATCAAGATCGAGGGGCGCCAGCGCAGCCCGGCCTATGTCGAACAGGTCACCCGCGTCTGGCGTGCCGCCATCGACGACTGCGCCACGCAGCCGGCGCGCTTCGGTGTACAGCCGCAATGGACCGCCGCGCTCGGCCGCTGGGCCGAAGGCCAGCAGCACACGCTGGGCGCCTACGACCGGCCGTGGCGGTGAACCGATGAACACACAGATGAACACCCGCATCGCCCTGACCGTCGGCCCGGTGCTTTACTACTGGCCGCGGCGCACGCTGCTCGATTTCTACGCCGAAGTCGCCGAGTCACCCGCCGACACCGTGGTGCTCGGCGAAGTCGTGTGCAGCCGCCGCCACGAAATGAAGGCGGACGACTGGCTCGCACTCGCGCGCGACCTCGCCGCCTGCGGCAAGGAAGTCGTGCTGGCCAGCCAGGCATTGCTCGAATCGGCCGCCGACCTGCGCGCACTGCACCGCTGGGCCGACCAGACCGAATTCCTGGTCGAAGCCGGCGACGCCTCGGCACTGCGCGCACTGGCCGGCCGGCCTTTCGTGCTCGGCCCGCACATCAACGTCTACAGCCAGCCGGCGCTGCGCGAGCACGCCGCACTCGGCGCCATCCGCTGGGTCGCACCGGTCGAACTCGCGCTGGACGCGCTGGCACTGATCAACCCGCCGGCCGCACCGGTGATCGGCGGACCGGCGAACGACACACCGGTCGCCACCGAGGCATTCGCCTTCGGCCGCCTGCCGCTGGCCTTCTCGGCACGCTGTTTCACCGCGCGCCATTTCCACCTCAGCAAGGACCAGTGCGGCTTCCGCTGCATCGAACACCCGGACGGCCTGCTGCTCGACACCACTGAACAGCAGCACTTCCTCGCCTTGAATGGCATACAGACGCAGTCGGCGGCGCAGCACTGCCTGATCGCCGACGCGCCGGCACTGCGCGCCGCCGGCGTCAGCCGCGCCCGGCTGTCGCCCACCTCGCGCGACTTCGCCACCGTGGTCGATCTGTTCGAGCGCACATGGAACGGCCAGGCCGACGCCGCTGAAGCCGCCGCGGCGCTCGAAGCGCTGAGCCTGCCCGGCGGTCTGGTCAATGGTTACGCCCGCCGCCGCCCCGGACTGGAAAGGATGCCCGCATGAACACCTCGTTCCCGATCAGGCTGCCGGCACTGCCGCCGCCGCCCGCCGCATTGCGCACGCTGATCGCCCGCCTGCCGATACGACCGCCCTCGCTGCTGCTCGCCGCGGCACTGAACCGCGTGCTGCGCCCCCGCCTGCCGGCCGACGCGGCGCTCGAACTTGCCGACCACACGGTGGAGATCGAGGTGCGCGACTTCGGTCTGCGCTGCCGCCTCGCGCTGCGCGACGGCCGCTTCCGCAGCGCGCCCGATCACGGCCCGGTCGCGCTGCGCATCGCCGCTGACAGCACCAGCTATCTGCGCCTGCTGCGCGGCGACGACGACGCCGACCGCCTGTTCTTCGAACGCGCGCTGGTGATGGAAGGCGACACCGAATACGGCCTGCTGCTGAAGAACACGCTGGACGCCATCGGCCCGCTGCTGCACCGACCCGCCTGAACCAGAGGACACCGCCATGCCCGACGAACTGCTCGCCCGCCTGCGCCGCTTCCACGAGCACACCTTTCCCGGCGTGCAGGAACAGTTCCAGGATCTGGTGCGCGACGGCCAGCACCCGACCATCCTGTTCATCGGCTGTTCGGATTCGCGCCTGGTGCCCTATCTGCTGACCGGCACCGGTCCGGGCGAACTGTTCATCGTGCGCAACGTCGGCGCCTTCGTGCCGCCCTACGACGGCGGCACGCAGCGCGGCGAACTGGCCGGCTTCCACGGCACCGCTGCAGCGATCGAGTACGCAGTACTCAACCTGAAGGTCGCGCACATCGTCGTCTGCGGCCACAGCCATTGCGGCGGTGTGCGTGCGCTGTACGAAGGCGTCGGTCCCGACGCGCCGAATCTGAACGCCTGGCTCGACCTCGGGCGCGAGGCGGTGCTGCCGGTGCAGCTCACCGATGAGGCGCTGCGCCGCACCGAACAGCGCGCCGTCGTGCTGCAGCTCGAAAGGCTGATGGACTACCCCATGGTGCGTCGTCAGGTCAACGCCGGTCAGCTCGCGCTGCACGGCTGGCACTACGTGATCGAGGAAGGCGAGGTGCATGTGTTCGACGTGCACCGCGGCGCCTTCGTACCGGCGTCGAGCGCCGACCACAGTGGCACCGGTCCCTTCCTGCCCTTCGCCAGCGACGACATCAGCCCGGTAGATGCGTGGTGAGTCATACTCGCGCCATGCCCACGCACGACCTGCCCCACGACTTCGCGCCGAGCAACCGCCGCGATTTTCCCGGCCGCCGCTGGCTGCTGGTTGCGCTGCGCTCGCTGCATCTGGTCGGCGTCGTGCTGGTGGGCAGCGCACTGCTGACCGGCCACGACGAATACCGTCGCGGCGCGGCCGCGCTGATGCTGGCGACCGGCCTCGGCCTCTATGGCATAGAGGTGTGGAGCAAGCCGCGCCACGCAGTCGAACTGGCCGGGCTGTTCATTCCGCTGAAACTGCTCGGCGTCGCCGCAATGATCACGCTGCCGCAGTTCGCCGCCGGCATTTTCTGGCTGCTGCTGATTGCCTCGTCGGTCGTATCACACGCGCCGGCGCACTTCCGCCACCTGCGGGCCGGGCGCGATCACTGAACGACGCGCGCGGCTCGCGCCTCAGGCCAGCATGCGCACCAGCGCTTCGCGCGCCCACTGCCGCGTACCTGCCGCCGCGACGAAGGCCGCCGGATCGGCGGCCGCGACCACGCCTGCGTCGGCCTGAAGGCCGCCCGCACGGAACAGCACCTCACCGCCCGCGTCGAGTGCCAGCGCCTTCAGATGACCGAAGGCGTCGCGCACGAAATCGATGGCAGCCGACTCCCTCAGCAGCGTCGCGGCCCCCTCTTCCGAAAGCAGTACGGCCACCGCGTCGAACAGCACCGACGGCGCGCCGGCAAGCTGCATGTCCGCCGCCTGCACCGCGCCATCCGACATGCAGGCGCCGCCAACCTTCGGGGCAACGATCTTCACCCGCGCACCGGCCTGGGTCAGGGCGACCACGAGTACATCGACGGTGACGCGGTCCGAACCGTCGGCGATCAGTATTCCGACCATCCGGCCGGCGAGCGTCGGCGGTGTCTTGCCTATCGTGCGCAGCGGCGGCGACGGCGGCAGGTCCTGCACCGGCCGCGCGGGCAGCGGGGCGTCCGGCAGCGCATCGAGGGCCAGGCCTTTCGCCACGCGCTGCGCCAGCGCCTCGTCGATGTTGCGCAAATGACCGGTCATCGCCTGCCGCACGTGAAGATGCTCGACCTTGGACAGTTCGAACACCAGCGCGGACGCGATGTGCGCCTGTTCGTATTCCGTCTGGCTGCGCCAGAACTGCCGAGCCTGGCTGTAGTGGTCGGCAAAGCTCGCGGGGCGCACGCGCCCCTTGGCGCCTTCCTCGGCGACCGCCGCGCTGCGGAAGCCGTCCGGCGTCTCGCGCGCCGGTGGCGGTGTCAGTGAGCTGGGTTCGTAGGCGACGCGCCCCTTCGGCTGCAGCATCTGCATATGACCGTCGCGCTGCTGATTGGAGAACGGGCACTTCGGCGCATTGACCGGAATCTGCTGGAAGTTGGGCGAGCCGAGCCGCAGCAGCTGGGTGTCGAGATAGGAGAACAGCCGCCCCTGCAGCAGCGGATCGTTCGAGAAGTCGATGCCGGGCACGATGTTCGCCGGACAGAAGGCGACTTGCTCGGTTTCGGCGAAAAAGTTGTCGGGCCAGCGGTCGAGCACCAGGCGGCCGATCACCTGCAGCGGCACCCATTCCTCCGGTATCAGCTTGGTGGCATCAAGGTGGTCGAACGGTAAATCGGCGGCCTGTTCCTCGGTGAACAGCTGCACCGCCAGTTCCCACTCCGGGAAGTCGCCGTTGCTGATGGCCTCGAACAGGTCGCGCCGGTGGTAGTCCGGGTCGGCACCGGCGATCTTCACGGTTTCGTCCCACACCGTGGATTGCAAACCCAGCTTGGGTCGCCAGTGGAACTTCACGAAGGTGGACTCGCCGTTGGCGTTGAGCAGCCGGAAGCTGTGGATGCCGAAGCCCTCGATCATGCGCAGCGAGCGCGGCAGCGTGCGGTCGGACATGATCCACATCACCATGTGCATGGATTCCGGCGTCAGCGAAATGTAGTCCCAGAAGGTGTCGTGCGCAGTCGCCGCCTGCGGGAAACCGCGGTCGGGCTCCATCTTCACGGCATGCACCAGATCCGGAAACTTCATCGCATCCTGGATGAAGAACACGGGAATGTTGTTGCCGACCAGGTCCCAGTTGCCCTGAGGCGTGTAGAACTTGACGGCGAAGCCCCGCACGTCGCGCGGCGTGTTGACCGACCCGGCACCGCCGGCCACCGTGGAAAAGCGGCAGAAGACGGGCGTGCGCGCGCCCACCTCGGTCAGCACCTGCGCCGTCGTGTACTCGCCGAGCGAGTGCGTCAGTTCGAAATAGCCGTGCGCGGCCGAGCCACGGGCATGCACAATGCGTTCGGGAATGCGCTCGTGATCGAAGTGGGTGATCTTCTCGCGGAGAACGAAATCCTCCAGCAGCGTCGGCCCGTGCGTGTGCGCGCGCAGCGAATTCTGGTTGTCGGAGACGGGCACACCCTGATTGGTGGTCAGCGCCGGCTGATCGCCCTGCGCCGTCTGGTGAAGCTCGCCGCCCGCTGCTTGCGGGACCGCGTTCGCGTCGGTGCCATCCGTGTTCCTTGCCTGCCTGCTCATGTGCGATGTCCTCCGTGTTGATCGTTCGATGCCGCACGGCGGCCGCAGCCGCCGCGCGCCCTTCACATCCCGTTACGTCTGCCCCCGGACGAAGGGGTCGCGTGGCGCGAAGAGGAGGACGCCTTGCAAGCGCGGTGCCCGACCCCGCGCACCGCGCGCGGGCTGGCTGCCCGCATTCCGGGTAATTCCTGGCAATCCGCTTGAAGAATGTGCGCGGCCTGCGGGCTGCTGCGGGCATCGGCCACCGTGGGGCCGGGAACAGCGATTGCTGTGACAGCTCGACTGCACGGCAACGAGCAGGCACCGGATCCGGCCGGTCTCCGGACCCTTCATCCAGCAATCACGAAAGCGAGGAAACGGATATGAGCCTTGGAACCATACTTCTGATCATCCTCATCCTGGCCCTGATCGGTGTTCTTCCGACCTGGCCGCACAGCCGCGCCTGGGGCTACGGACCGGTGGGCGGCGTCGGCCTGGTCGTTGTCATCCTGGTCGTCCTTCTGTTGATGGGGCGGATATGACGTGCCTGCACCTCGCGTATCCCGGACTGCACCAACGGATGCGCGGCGCGTCGGCCAGCGCAGCCCTGTTGCTGACGCTGGCCGGCTGCGGCGACGTGGCCGAGCTGCCGGTTTCGGCCGGCAGCGGGCCGCACCCGCAACTGCCACCGCCTCGTTCGACGCTGCTGCCGACCATGCACATCGCGCCCGCCAAGGGCTGGCCCGAAGGCGGCGCGCCGCTGCCGGCAACCGGCACCCGGGTGACCGCCTTCGCGCGCGACCTCGACCACCCGCGCTGGCTGCTCGTACTGCCGAACGGCGACGTGCTGGTGGCGGAAACGAATGCGCCAGAGCGCCCGGACGACCGCACGGGCATCAAGGGCTGGGTGACCGGGATGGTGATGAAGCGGGCCGGCGCCGGGGTGCCCAGCGCCAACCGCATCACCCTGCTGCGCGATACCGACGGCGACGGCACGGCCGACGTGCGTTCGGTCCTGCTCCAGCGGCTGAACTCCCCGTTCGGCATGGCGCTGGTCGGCGACCGGCTCTACGTGGCGAACACCGACGCCGTCGTCCGCTTTCCTTACCGGACCGGCGCGCTCGAAATCACCGATGGCGGAGAACGGGTGACCGACCTGCCGGGCGGCACGCTGAACCATCACTGGACGAAGAACCTGATCGCCAGCCCCGACGGCAGCAAGCTCTACGTCACCGTCGGCTCGAACAGCAATGTGGCCGAGAACGGCATCGAGGCCGAGGAAGGTCGCGCCGCGATCTGGAAGGTCGATGTCGCCAGCGGCGACAAGCGTCTGTTCGCGACCGGTCTCAGAAACCCCAACGGCATGGCCTGGGACGGCACGGGGCGCATATCGTGGACGGTGGTGAACGAGCGCGACGAGATCGGCAGCGACCTCGTTCCCGACTACCTCACCTCGGTGGACGATGGCGGCTTCTATGGCTGGCCCTACAGCTACTACGGCCAGCACGTGGACCGGCGCGTCGAACCGCAGAAGCCGGAGCTTGTCGCCACGGCGCGCGTACCCGACTACGCCCTCGGTCCGCACACCGCCTCGCTGGGCCTTGTCTGGTCGGCCGGCAACACCTTGGGCAGCGGGTTCGCGCAGGGCATGTTCATCGGTCAGCACGGTTCGTGGAACCGCAAGCCGCACAGCGGCTACAAGGTGATCTTCGTGCCGTTCGAAGGCGACCGTCCGGCGGCAGGCGAGCCGATCGACGTGCTCACCGGCTTCCTCAGCGGCGACGGCGATGCCTACGGGCGACCGGTCGGCGTGGCCATCGACCGCAAGGGCGGCCTGCTGGTGGCCGACGACGTCGGCAATACCGTCTGGCGCGTCAGCGCTGCGGACGACGCGAGCCGCTCACCGGCGCCCGCCTCTCCGGCCGGCAACTGAACATCTTGCCGAACCGCCAGCCGTGACACTGACCGGGGCTGAGCGGCGGCGGCGAGTTCGATGCAGCACCACGTCGCCGCCTCCACCCTCTCCCCTTCCCTCTTCCCTCGTCTCTCCTCCCACCGCGATCGCGCTCCGTCGATCGCTGAGACGTCGCACGCCCGCACGAGACACCCGTCTCTGTTCCGGCCGCAAAAACCGGTACACCCGTATCCCGCCGGCGATTGTCCCGGACCATGCCGGGCGCATTTCCCGGATTTCCATCGGCACCGATCTTGCGTCGTCCTGGCACGCAGCGGCAGACCGCCGTTGCGTTCCACAGACGAACACAACGAACTCGATTGGAGAGAGGAAACATGGCGATGCTGAATTCCGCGGGCGCTTTTCCCCGCGCAGCCAGGAAGACATTGTGGCTGTCCATCATGCTCGGCGCCGCCCCGCTGGCGATGGCCGCTGCGGGCGACGGCAACTGGACCGAGTACAACGGCGACAAGGCCGGCTCGCGCTATCTGGCCGGCGGCAAGGTGAACGCACAGAGCGTGAAGTCAATGAAGGTGGCCTGGCGCTGGGCCATGCCGGACAACAAGGTGTGGCAGGACAACGCCGAACTGCGTACCTGGGTGAACCAGTCCACGCCGCTGGCGATCGACGGCGTGCTGTACTCCAGCTCGCCGATGGCGATGGTGTCGGCCATCGACGGCAAGACCGGCAAGACCTTGTGGACCTACGACCCCAAGGCCTATGTCGAAGGCACGCCGCCCAACCTCGGCTTCATCAGCCGCGGCCTGTCCTACTGGGCGAACGGTGAGGACAAGCGCATCCTGGTCGGCACCGGCGACGGCTACCTGATCGCGCTGAATGCGAAGACCGGCAAGCCGATCGAATCGTGGGGCGACAAGGGTCGGATCGACATGACCAAGGGCTTGCGCCGCTTCGTCAACCGCTCGCTGGTTGCCCTCACTTCACCGCCCATCGTCTGCGGCAACACCATCGTGCCCAGCCTGGCCGTGCTCGATTCCTTCGCCGTCGGCCGCGCGCCGATGAAGAACCATCCGCCGGGCGACATCCAGGCTTTTGACATCCGCAGCGGCAAGCGCGTGTGGCATTTCGAACAGCCGCCGCAGGAAGGCCAGCCGGGCAACGAAACCTGGGAAGACGGTTCGTGGAAAACCACCGGCTCGGCCAATATGTGGGCGCGCCCGAGCTGCGACGAGGAACTGGGTCTGGTCTACCTGCCCTTCTCGACGCCGACCAATGACTTCTACGGCGGCCACCGCAAGGGCAACGGCCTGTTCGGCGAGTCGGTGGTGGCGCTCAACGCCAAGACCGGCAAGATCGCCTGGTACCAGCAGATCGTCCATCACGGCCTGTGGGACTACGACCTGCCGACCGCACCCAACCTGATGGACCTGACGGTCAACGGCAAGAAGGTGAAGGCGCTGGCGCAGGTGACCAAGCAGGGCTTCGTGTTCACCTTTGACCGCAGCACCGGCGCACCGGTGTGGCCGATCACCGAGAAGCCGGTACCGCAATCCACCGTACCGGGCGAACGGTCCTCGCTCACGCAACCTTTCCCCAGCCTGCCCGCGCCCTTCGTGCAGCAGGGCGTCACCGAGGACGACCTGATCGACCTGACGCCGCAGCTGAAGGAGGAGGCGAAGAAGATCCTGTCGCGCTACAACTACGGCCCGCTGTACACGCCGCCGACCATCGACAAGGCCGGCACGCTGCAGGTGCCGGGCGTGCTGGGTGGCGCCAGCTGGGCCGGTGCCGCGCACAACCCGAAGACCAATGTGCTGTACGTGCCGTCCTTCACCATCCCCTTCGGCATCAAGCTGAAGAAGGAGAACGAGGGCGTGTACGACTACACCGGCACCTGGGCCGGCGTCGGCGGTCCGCAAGGTCTGCCGCTGTTCAAGCCCCCCTTCTCCACCGTCACCGCGATCGACATGAACACCGGCAAGCACCTGTGGCGCGTGCCGGCCGGCAAGGGCCCGGTCGATCACCCGGCGATCAAGGACCTGAAGCTGGACCGCGTCGGCGTGCCGCGCGAAAGCTTCATCGCGCTGACCGACGACGTGCTCTTCCTCGCACCGGAAGGTACGAACTCAGTGATCGGCCTGTCGTCGCGCGGCAACGCGCTGATCACGCAGGCGACCGCGGAAGAGAAGGAACCTTTCCTGTACGCGCACGACGCGCGCACCGGTGACGTGCTCGGCGAAGTGAAGCTGCCGGGTGCCGCCTTCGGCGCGCTGATGACCTATCGCGCCGGCGGCAAGCAGTACGTCGTGGTGCCGATCGGTGGCGCCGGCCTGCCGGCCGAGCTGGTGGCCGTCCAGGTCGATTGAGGCAGGACGCGGCAAGCCTGCGTCCGGACCGTGTCGCGCCGACGCGCGGCACGGTCATCAACTACACGCACTCCCCGGAACGGATCAATGGATATACGGAAACTCACCTTCGCAGCTCTGATGAGCTGCATGGCTTCGGCGATGGCCTTCAACGCCGTGCTGCCGGACAAGGCAGCGGAAGGCGCCGCACCCGCCGGCCCCGCCCCCTTCGACCTCGCCGACCCGGCCCGCATCAAGGCCGGCCAGGGTCGCTTCCAGTCAACCTGCGCCGACTACTGCCACGGCCACAAGCCGGCTCTGTTCATCGAGCGTGAGGGACTGGAAGCGGAATACGTGTTCAACACCATCCGCGACGGCGGCAAGGGCGCGACGCCGATGCCGCCCTGGGGCGAGGTGTTCACGCAGGAAGAGATCTGGGAACTGGTGGCCTACATCAAGTCCATCGGTCGGTGGTAAGCGCCCGCGGCGGCACCGGACGCGCGCCGAGCACCCGCTCGATATCGGCGCACGTCGCCAGCAGCGCTTCGTCCTGCCAGCGGCGGCCGACGAACTGGAAGCCCACCGGCAGGCCGTCCTCGACGCCGGCCGGCAACACAACCACCGGGCTTCCGGTCAGCGAGAACGGCGTCACCATGCCGATGGCCGCTTCGACAAATGGCCATGGCGCAGCGTCAACCTCGATATCGGGCGGACGGCGCCACCACACGAGCTCCGTCTGCGGGTGGGCGACCGTGCAGGCCACCGGGCACAGCCAGGTGTCCCAACTGTCGAGGAAGTGTTCGAGCGCGCGCACCATGCGGTCGCGGGTGTTCAGCGCGCGGCTGTAACGCTGCGCGTCCAGCGCCAGCCCCTGTACGAAGGCGTGCGCGATCGGCTGGTCGCGCGTCACGAAGCGGCCCATCACGGCGATCAGCCGACGCGCCAGCGCCGGCATGCCGAGCCCGATCTCGGTGCCGGCGATCCAGCCGTAGGCCTGCCAGGCCTTGATCACGTCGAAACCTTCCGGGCAGCGCCGCTCGACGACGCAGCCCGCGGCCTCCAGCGCCGCCACCGTGCGCGCCAGCACAGCACGCGTGCGGCGGCACAGCGGCAGGCCGCCGAACTCGTCCCACCACGCAATGCGCATCGGCCCGGTCAGCGGCGGCGCCGGCTGGAACGGCACGCGCGGCACTTCGACATCGAGCCCGTCCGGACCGGCCAGCACCGCCAGCGCGGTCTGCAGGTCGGCCACCGCCGGCGCCAGCGCACCGAAGGACAGCAGGTGGCGCACGCTGCGCCGGCCGCCCGGCAGATGCGGAATGTGGCCACTGCGCGGAATCCGGTTCTCGGTCGCCTTCAGCCCGGCCACGCCGCAGCAGGCAGCCGGTATGCGGATCGAGCCGCCGATGTCGCTGCCCGGATCGATGTACGAAAAGCCCATCGCCACGGCGGCCGCGCTGCCACCGGAACTGCCGCCCGGCGTGAGCGCCAGGTCCCATGGATTGCGCGTGGGGCCGAACAGAGGGCTCCAGCACTGCGGCGTAGCCGCCAGTTCCGGCAGATTGGTCTTGCCGACCAGCACTGCGCCGGCCGCCTTCAGCCGCGCGACGACGGTCGCGTCGGTCGCGGGCACGTAGTGCGCCAGCGGCGGATGGCTGGCGGTGGTGCGCAGGCCGGCGGTCTCGAATGCATCCTTCACCGTCATCGGCACGCCCAGCAGCGGCGGCAGCTCGCCACCTGCCGCACGCCGCGCATCGGCGGCGCGCGCAGCGGCGTATGCGCCGGCCTCGTCCAGTGTGACCACCGCATTGATGTCGGCGTTGTGCTGCCGAATGCGCGCCAGGCAGACCTCCAGCTCATCGACGGCCGTGCTGTCGCCGCGTGCGATGCGGGCAGCGACGTCGAGTGCGGAGTCGGTCATGGCAGGAGACGGAATGGCTCGGACGGCGTGACGATAGCGCATCCGGATCGATGAATCCGGAATGGTCGTCGGCCGTCGTTCAGGACGATGCGACCGGCACCATTGACACCGATCAACGCCGCTCGCACGCGCCGGTGACAGCATGGGTACAAGGAGGACGACACGATGAACACCCCGCTCACCCAGGCCGACCGCGAACAGCTGGAACGCCGTCTGCGCGCGCGTCACGACGCGCTCACCGCCCACATCCAGGCACAGCTTGCCGGTCGCACACGGGCCGAACACGCGCGCGACGTGCTGCTGCAAGACGGCGACGACGCGCCACAGCGCAGCGCCGACCGTGAGATCGATCTGGCGATGACCGATCTCGAAACGGTCGAACTGGCCGCGCTCGACGCCGCGCTTCAACGTCTGGCCGACGGTCGCTACGGCCTTTGCGCCGAATGCGGCACCGACATTCCGCTCGCCCGGCTGCAGGCCGAACCACAGGCTGCGCTGTGCGTCGGCTGTCAGGGTGCCCGCGAACGGGGGCGCCCGCACGCGGCCAGCCTCTGAGGCGCGAGCTCTGACGGATGACGGCCGTCCCGCGTGGGGCGATCGTGACTGGTAAAAGGCCGCCGCCGTTCGCCGGCTTCAATCCGGGCTGCTGTCGGGGTCAGAAGACCCCTCCCACAGAACCCCAGCCCAGACTCGGGTCGTAGCCCCGGCGCACCGCCCCCTGTGGGAGGGGTCTTCTGACCGAGACGCAGCCGCCGCAGTCCACCGGTTTCGACACAGGCCGCGGTCAGGTCAGAAGATCCCTTCCACAGAACCCCGGCCACGGTTCAGACCTTGGCTCTGGCGTACCGCCCCTGTGGGAGCGGTCTTCTTACCGCGACGCGGCCGTCGCAGCACACCGGCTTCGATACAGGCCGCGGCCGGGGTCAGAAGACCCCTCCCAAAGAAGCACCTCCGGACTTGGATTCACCGTCGCCAACCCCATCTGACCGTCAACATCCTTCCGGGGAGCAACACCATGCATGTCGTCTGTCCGCAGTGCAGCGCCACCAACCGCATTCCCGACGAGCGTCTGGGCGACGGCCCGGTCTGCGCGCGCTGCAAGGCGCCGCTGCTGGAGGCGGCGCCCTTCGCGCTCGACGACGCGAACTTCGACACCTATGTCGGCCGCACCGGACTGCCGGTCGTCGTGGATTTCTGGGCCGCCTGGTGCGGCCCCTGCCGCATGATGGCGCCGCAGTTCGAAGCCGCCGCCCGGCAGTTGCCACAGGTGCGCTTCGCCAAGGTCGATACCGAAGCCGCGCGGCAGACCGCAGCGCGCTTCGCCATCCGCAGCATTCCTACGCTGATGCTCTTCCGCGACGGCGTCGAAGTCGCCCGACAGGCGGGCGCGATGAGCGCCGCCGACATCGTGCGCTGGGTGCAGTCGCACACGCGCGGTTAGACAACCCCATACCCGCCTCGGGATCCGCCTTCCTCAATGGACGAAGGTCAGGGCCCCGACCCGGTTCGCTATCGCGATCAGAGGTCGCTCCCACGAAGTACCCGCTTGCTGCCGCTGGAGAGGCGCAGTTTCGTGGGAGCGACCTCTGGTCGCGATGCGGCATTGGCTGGCCGTCAACGCCGATTCAGGCCGGAATCGTGAGCACGCTCGCTCCCGCAACAACACGGTCCTCAGCCGTCCACCCGACGCATCGGCAGCATGTCCGATGCGGTGAAACCATGCCGCGCGTAGAAGCGCTGCGCATCGGCATTGACGCGGTCGGTCAGCAGGGTGATGCGCGGACAGCGCTGTACGCGCGCGAAGTCGATCGCGGCGGTCAGCAGCGCACTGCCCACGCCGGCGCCGCGGGCGGACGGCGCGACCACCATGTCTTCCAGCAGCACCACGCGTTCACCGCGCGCAGTCGATACGGTGAACAGCAGATTCACCATGCCGACGATTTCGCCTTCTCGTCGCGCGACCAGCACGCTGCCAACGCGCGGGTCGCTGACGATCATCGCCAGCCCGCGCGCCTGGGCGGTGGTGTTCGGCGTGAATTCGGCTTCCTGCGCGAACAGCGCGGACAGCAGTCCGCACAGCGCGGGAATGTCGGCGGGTGTGGCGGTATCGATCTGCATCATGCGGGCTCCTGGAATACAACCCGCATGATGACCGGATTCCGGCC
Organism: Methyloversatilis sp.; assembly: GCF_965284615.1. Taxonomy (GTDB): domain Bacteria; phylum Pseudomonadota; class Gammaproteobacteria; order Burkholderiales; family Rhodocyclaceae; genus Methyloversatilis. The sequence goes on along the minus strand of NZ_OZ260098.1, from coordinate 811,521 downwards.
GGACGATCTAGTCAGGCAGCCGTTCGAACCGCAACTGGGGCACGCCGTCGATCTCGACCAGCCCGACGAACATGTCATACGGCCTCACCCACAGCCCCGAATCGTTGTACAGCGGCCGGTACAGCACCATGGGCTCCAGCGTTTCGCTGTGGCGGACGACGCCGACCACCTCGTACTCGCCGCCCTTGTAGTGGCGGTAGCGACCGGGGGCAATGGCGGGGAGCGGTGACAGATCACTCATCGGACGGGGTCAGCGCGTGGCTTCGGTTCGGATGTATACCGTCCGATACTTTAGCCGCAGGCGACACGGATTGCAGGTGGGACATCACGGCAGCGAATGCCCCGGATGCACCATCCGCACGCCATGCGACCTGCGCGCTTCTTGTCGCGTCAGCCGCAACGGCGACGGCGCGCGGCCAGGCCTGTCAGACCAAGCCCGGCGAGCAGCATCGCGTACGCGGAGGGCTCCGGCACAGCCAGCACCGCCACGCCGCGCACCTGCGACGGGTTGAACGGCAGATTGGGGTCGAAGTCCTGCTGCGCCCGGATCACTTCCACGGCGTCGCTGCCGTCCAGCGCCATGCGTACGATGCGGCCGGCGCCCTGCGTCGTGTTGCCCTGGGGCGTAGTGAACAGGCCCTGCAGCGCGGATACGTAAATTGTGTCGTCGGTCACGTCAACGCCATTCAGGAAACCGAGCCCGCTGGCCAGCGTGGTCAGACCGCTGCCGTCCAGGTTGGCGCGCTTGACGAAGCCGTCGGTCGTGGTGAGGTAGATGTAGCCACCGGTGACTTCGAAGTCGTAGGAATTCACGCCGGTGAGCAGCGTGTGCGCGCCCGAGCCATCGAGATTCGAGCGCATCAGGCGGTTCGACGTGCCGACCTGGCTCCAGAACACGCTGTCGGCCGTCACGTCGATCGCGAACGGCGAGCTCAGGCCGCTAAGTACGGTCGCCGCCGGCGGAAAGTTCAGCGACAGATCCAGCCTCAGGATGTCGCCCGAGTTCTGCCGCGTCACGTAGAGCATGCCGCCCTGCACATCGATGTCGTAGGCGCCGGCGACGTTATAGGTCTTGAAGCTGCTGCCGTCCGGCAGCATGGACACGACGCGGTTCAGCTGCTGGTCCGGCCACCACAGGCGATCACCGACGAACTCGACGCCATTCGGCCCCTTCACGCGGGTCTGGTCGGTCACCAGCGCGCTCGACGCGCCACCCGGAACGGACGCCGAATTGATCGAACCGATGGTGGCGAACCGCGGCAGAAACTGCTGATAGGTTTCCGACCACACCAACTGGTCGGCCGCAACGGCGGCGAAGCTGCTACAGGACAGCGCAAGCGCGAGGAGGTGACGACCCCGTTTTTTCATTTTTGGTGATCTCCGGATCAGTGCGGCGAAGGATTCTTCGCCCGGCGAGTCGGAGCAAAAGACATTCCTTCGCGCATGAAGCGCCGAAGGGGTGGTGGTGGCAGGCAGAAAGGCCGCAAATCGCCGGAGATGGCGCAAAGACCGGCCAGAGCACAAGACACCTTTCCGCTCAGCCACTTGGCGCCGCCGGACATAGGCTCTCGGCCGCCCGCCCATGCATTGCGCGTAGATCGCTATCGAACCGGCTTCGAGAAATCTGCCCGGTCGTGCGCCGGGCGCCAGACGTCCATGCACGCCGACGGTGCCGGGTGCAAAGAAATCCGACAGGGGATGGACAAGAACCCCGGTCGGGACTAACTTGATTGGAAGTGATTGGGAGTGATTAATGGCTTCAGCAGACACCCGAGTGATGACCGCTCACCTGCCGGTTGCGCTGGCGGAGCAGGTGGACGAATTGGCGGCGCGACTTGAGCGTTCGCGCGGCTGGGTGGTGAAGCAGGCCCTTGCCGCCTACGTCGAGCGCGAAACCGAGCGCTACCGCCTGACGCTGGAAGCGATGGCAGAGGTGGATGCGGGGAGCGCAGTAAGCCACGACGACGTGAAGGCTTGGGCGGCGACCCTCGGCACGGATCTGTCCGGAAAACAGCCTGAATGACCCTCAGATGGACGCGCGCAGCGCTCGGTGATCTGCAACGGCTGCACGCTTTCCTTCGGCCAGTCAATCCGGAGGCCGCGGCCCGCGTGATTCAGCGTCTGAGCGCGGGTCCGGACCTGCTTCAGACCCAGCCGCGCATCGGCACGAAGCTGCCCGAATTTGAACCGCGCGAAGTACGCTACATCCTCATCGGCGACTACGAACTGCGCTATGAAATCACTGCCGATCAGACAGTCTGGATATTGCGCGTATGGCACACGCGCGAGTTTCGTTAACGTACAGCCTGTCGTTGGCGTGATCGCAACCCGCCGATAACCAGATTGGACGAAGCGCGAGCCTGGCAATCGTCGGGACGGCTCGCACAATCCCTCAACGCGGCGCATGATTGATCAGCACGAACGACGGGCGCCAACGGAAGTTCGAGCCTCCGCTCGGGCAAGGACAGACCTCATCCGCCCACCTGCTCCAGCAACACCTCAAACCCCGGCCACCCCTCCTTCGTCAGCGCGAACTTGCTGGTCAACTTGCGACCCTTCCGGTTGTCCTTGTCGCCCGAAGTGAGTCCGTCGATGAAGGCTGCGCGGTCCTCGACCCAGCTGCCGCCGAGCAGGGTCACGCCGCGCGCGAACAAGGCGTCGGGCAGGCAGCCGGCGCTGGGGCCGACCATGGCGAACCAGCGGGCGGCGCGGCAGTGGGCGAGCATGCGGTCCAGCGTGTCGTTGAGCAGCAGCGTGCTGGTGGACAGCACCTTGCCGCAGGTTTCGAGCGCGGCGGCGTCGGTGGTGACGCGCCAGCCCTCTCGCTCGCCGACCGCGCTCTCATCCAGTTCGATCACGGTAAGCCGGGCGCCAGCGGCGACGATGCGCTCCACCAGCGGACCGAACAGGCCGATCATGCCGATGGCCTCCCCCGGCTGCGGGTCCATCTGGCCGATCGAGTCGCTGCTGCCATCCGGCCGGTAGCCGGCGCGATCGAACAGGCAGCGCGTAATCGCGTTGGCGCAGACGAAGCCCAGTGTGCGATCGACGCCCTGCCCGCTCACGTAACGGCGCGCCAGTGCCAGCGCGTCGGCGCCCTTCAGGTCATCGAGGCCGGGGCCGCTGCGCAGGCGCTCAAGTGTGTCGTCGAGCAGCACGTAGGAGAGGCCGATGCTGCCGTCCTCCAGTTCCAGCGCGCAGAACTCGCCCCGTGCGTGGCCGCTCTGGCCGTCGCGGCAGGGTTCGTCCGGCCGTGACGGCGGCAGGTGCAGCGCGCGCACGCGCGGCAGCGGCATGCGGTCGGCGATGCGTTCGATCTGGGCGAGGTAGTCGGTGGCGAAGCTCATGAGGTCGGATCGTCGGACGAAGGTTCGGGTGGCAACAGATCGGCAGGCAGCGGCTGGCCGCGTCGCAGGCCGGCACGCACGGCAGCCGACGCGATTTCGCCGCTGACGGTGGCTTCGCGGTTCTCGGCGGTGCGCAGTGCGCCCGGAAAGTAGAGCGCGGTGAGGCGGTGGGTGTGCACCGGTGAATCGCTGCCGCGCGCGCCGTCGCCGTAGCGGCGCCAGTCGCGCACCGGGTGGATGTGGTCGGCCACTTCGAGGAAGCCGATGGTTTCGCGGTCACCGATCAGCACGCCCTGCACGCGCAAGCCGAGCGCGCGCTTGGCGTCGTCGAGCCGGGCGACCAGTTCCGGCGTGGCGCCGAACTCACCGTCGGAAGCGATCAGCAGATCGGCCATCTGCCAGGCCGCCTGTTCGAGGCAGGCGATGGATTTTTCCAGCGGGCCGCAGATGTCGGTGCCGCCCTTGAAGCCCTGGCCGAGGAAGTGGATGAGCCGGCCGATGCCGTCGGCGTCAACGCCGATCTGCATGTCCACCACCTCACCCGCACCGCCGAAGGCGAACACGTGGCAGGCGCGGCCCTGCGTGTGCGCCGTGCGCACCGCTTCGAGCACGACGGCCTTGGCGACTTCGCCGGCGCCACCCTGCATCGAGCCGGAGGTGTCAACGCAGACCAGCAACGGCCCCATCTCCAGGCGCCGGTCAGGTTGCGGATCGGGCCGCGGCCGCAGCACCGGCGCGTCGATGTGGCGCACCTCGGTCATGCGGTCGTCGTCCTCGTAACAGAGCAGCGTGCGCTCGGCGCGGCGGGCGTGCCACACCAGCCGCAGCGCCGGGTGGCCGAGCAGCACCGATTCGGCCAGCAGCATGCGGGCGATGCGGTCGGCGCGATGCACGCCGCGCGTCTCGCCCGGCATGTCGGGCACGCGCACGGTGCGCTGTTCGGTTCGGCGCGCGACCGCGCTGTCCATCACCTCGACCTGACTGCGACTGGCGTCGTCGCGTTCTTCGGATGGCCGCGCGCGGCCGAGCCGGCGTATGCATTCGGCCAGTTCGGGCAGCCGTTCGAGCAGGCGGCGGATGCGCAGCACCTCGCGCCAGCCTTCGGATTTCAGCAGGCCGGGCAGCAGGTCCCAGCGCGCGTTCTTGCCGTCGTCCGGCAGCTTGCCGAACACCTCCATCAGTTCGTCCATCTGGCCGCGACGGTTCTGCCAGTCGGAACCGAAAGCCTCGATCGCCATGCGCGTGGCGCGCGCCTCGGAAGCGCCACGGTCGCGGTAGTCGGGAATGAGATCCAGGTGGAACAGCAGGCTCTGCACGACCACGTCCGTCAGTTCCTGGCGGCCGGTGCAGTAGGCCGGCAGGTCGAGTTCGGCGAAGGTCTCGCACAGCGCACCGACCAGTTCGGGCACCGGCCAGCACCAGTCGGTAGCCGGCGGTACGCAGCCGCCGATCAGTGCGGCGCGCAGCGCGACCAGCACCGACAGCCGCGGTTCGAGCCGGCCCTGCGCCTGCGTCAGCGCCCCCAGCCACAGCGTGCGCGGCAGCTCGTCGAGCGCGGCCAGCCGCGCTTCACGCGATTCGAACAGCAGCGGCGCCTGCGTGCTCACGCCAGCGGCTCGTGGGCGACCGGCTCCGGCACGTCGGCGTAGCGCACGGCCTCGTCGGCGGACAGCCGCGGCAGGTTCTCGAAACCGCGGCGCGCGTCGCGCGCGCGCTCGGCCAGTTCGGCGATCAGCGAAGCGGTCGCCGCCAGGTGGGCATCGACACGGGCGAGCAGCGCTTCGTCCAGCCACAGCGTGCGGGCGCGGGTGACGGCGAGGCTGGCGCGTTCGGCCGCCAGTTCTTCCGCGTAGGCGGCGATGCGCGCGAGCAGGTCGTCGATCTGCGCGGTGCGCGCGGCGATGTGCGCCGGGCCGTAGCGACGGCGGCGGCTGTAGCTCATACGCAGCGCTCCCGCGCCGCCCTTGGCGTCGCCGATCTCGCCGGCCAGCTCCTCGGCCTTCTCTGTGCCGACTTCCGACGGAGAGAAGCGCAGCCGGCCGGATTCGTCGTAGTCGAGGTCGTTCGCGTTCTGCTCGGTTTCGAGCTGCGCCTGGAAGGCCTGCACGACGCGGGTGAGCCGCGGCGGCGCGTAGGCCTCGCGCACACCGAGGCGCGCATGCAGCCAGTCGGCGACCTCGGCCTGGCGTTCGGCGTCGGGCGCGACGCAGGCGGGCAGCAGCAGCAGGTCCCACAGCCCGACCTCGGCGCGGCCCTCGGCGGCCGCGGCCACGCGCAGCAGCCACACCGTCTTCACCCAGCGACGGTCCGATACGTAAGTGCCTTGCTCCACCATCTGCGCGCGCAGGTCGGCCAGCACGTCAACCACGCGTTGCGGCAGCACAACCTCGTGCGCGGCCAGCGACACCGCGCCAAGGTCCTCGTCGCCGAGCGCGAGCGCCTCCTCGGGCGGCATCCATTCGTCGGCGCAACCCGCTTCGAGCAGCGCGGCAAAGCCATCGGCGCTGACGCGACCGACCGGCACACGTAGCAGGAAGCGGTCGAAGAAGGCCTCACCCACCTCGTCGTCCGGCACCTCGTTGGTGGCACCGATCACGCTGACCAGCGGGCACAACTGACGGCCGGCGCCGTTGTCGAACTCGCGCTCGTTCAGCAGCGTCAGCAGCGCGTTCAGGATGGCGCTGTTCGCCTTGAACACCTCGTCGATGAAGGCGATGGTGGCGTCCGGCAGGAAACCGTCGGTGTGGCGCTCGTAGCGGTCCTCTTCGAGCGCGCGGATGGACAGCGGGCCGAACAGCTCCTCCGGTACCGAAAAGCGGGTGAGCAGGCGCTCGAAGTAGCGGGCGTCGCGGAAGGCGCGGTGCAGACGACGCGCCAGTTCGCTCTTGGCCGTGCCCGGCGGGCCGATCAGCAGCGTATGCTCGCCGGCCAGCGCAGCCAGCAGCGCCAGGCGCACGACGTGGCGGCGCTCGACCAGACCACGCTCCAGCGTGGCGAGCAGCGCGGCCAGGCGCGACGCGAAAGGGGATTCGACGGCGACAGCAGGTGCGGACATCTGGGTGGGTCTCCGTTGTTCAGCGCAGGATGCGGCTGGCGACCAGCGCGTGCGCGCGCTGTGCACAGGCTTCGACGTCGATCTCGTGCAGACCGTTGACGCCGACTTCGAAAATGCCCGCTTCGGTCACGATGAAATCCATCGGAATATCGTGCGGCTGCGGGTGGATGGTGGGGATGCGTGACAGTTCGAAGGCCACGCCTATCTTCAGCGGCTGCACCGCGCAGGCCGCCAGCGTGCGGTCGAAGAAACCGCCACCGTAGCCGAGACGGTAGCCGCGCGCGTCGAAACCGACCGGTGGAATCAGCAGCGCGTGCGGCTGCACGACATTGGTGTCGTCGGGCACCGGCAGGTCGTACACGCCGGGCGTGGTCGCCACACCGGGCCACCATTCGCGGAACACCAGCGGCGCCTTGCGCTCGACCACTTCGGGCAGCGCACCGCGCGCACCCTGCACGCGCAGCGAGCGCAGCAGATGGCGCGAATCGAATTCGCCGCGGAAGGGCCAGCAGAAGCCGACCGTCATGTGCTGCAGCAGCGGAAAGCCGGCTTCCAGATAGCCGGTGATCTCGACATTGCGCGCCATGCGCTGTGCCGGATCGACCGCCTCGCGCTCGGCCAGCAAGCGCTGCCGCTCGGCACGCCGCCAGGCGGCCAGATTGTCCGGGGTGCTCATGCGGGCATCTCCTTCCTGTGTAGACCTGCACTCACCGCACGCAGCATGACGACGGCAAACAGCAGGATGGCCAGCGCGTGACCGGCGCCGGCGACCATCAGCGCATCATGCCGCCCGACGCCCACCGCGACAATGCGCAACGCCAGACTGGCCGCAAGCAGCCACAGCGGCAGACGCGCCAGACCGCTGTACGCCGGGCGCAGCCGCAGCAGCGCCGGCAGGATGATGGGCGCGTGGCCGAACACCATGGCGAACACGAAACCGAGCAGCACTGCGTGCAGTCCGGTCGCGGCGACCGCAGCGGCGTCAACCGACAGTTCCCCGTACAGCCCGAGCAGCGCGCCCACCAGCAGCCACAGATAACCTACAGTCAGGCACTGGGCCGTATGACCCGGCCAGCCGGCGGCGCGCCAGGCGCGCGGCGCGATGTCCCAGCACAGCAGCCAGACAGCCAGCAGCGCGCAGCCCGTCCACAGCGAGAAGGGCAGCAATCCGCTGACACCGAGCGCAATCAGCAGCACTGCGGCGACGAACAGCCGGCGCGCCAGCGGCGGCAGGCGCACCATCTGCGTCAGTTCGCGCCGTTCGCCGGCGATGGTGAGTACGAGGAAGCCAACGCCACCGCGGGTCAGCGCACCGAGATCGCCGTGCAGCATCCACAGCAGCACGCCGATCAGCCAGCACACTGCGCCACCGGCTTCGACCAGCAGATGCAGCGACCAGGCACGGGTGACGCCCGCATAGATATAGAGGGCGACAAGGCCGGCCGCTGCGGCCGCCCAGCAGACCTGGGCCAGCGGCAGCAACACCTGCACCTGCGCCAGCACGCCGCCGATACCTGCCAGCAGCGGCGCCAGCAGGCCGGTCAGTCGCTGCAGCGCGACCGCGCGTTCGAGTGCGATCAGGGTGCCGAAGAACGCGCACAGCATCAGCGCGCCGTGCACCGGCGCCGGCATCGGGGGCAGCGGCACCCCGAGGCGCGCCAGACCGCCGGTCATGCCGGACAGCAACGCGAACGCCGCCAGCAGCGCGCAGGCGGCGACCGCCCTGCCCCACAGCGGCGAGCGCGCCGGTTTCATCCCAGCCGCACCGCGCGACCGTGGCGGTCAACCGGCATCAGGCCGTCGAGCCGGCCGGCCTTGATCGACTCGACCATGCGGTCGAGCGCGCGGTTCAACGTCGGCCGCCGTCGGCGGCTGGCCGTCGCGGCCAGACAGCGCAGCGACGAAGGCAATGGCCCAGTCCGGCGCAAACAGCTGCGACTCTTCGATCAGCGCCGCGAAGTCCTGCAGTTCGTGCGGCGACTTGTCACGCAGACCTGAGGCACCAGCGCCCCGCCCTGCCCCGCCTCGAAGCGGGCGCGCTCGGCCGCGCTGGCGCCGTCCGGCAGTTCGGCTCGGGCGAACACCAGCAGCAGGCGCTGCGGCTCTGGCTGCTGGCGTGCGGCGGCGAGCAGGTCGTCAAAGGTGGAAATCTGCATGCGGAAGGCTCCGTGGATGATCGGGGTGTCTTACCAGCCGAAGCGTAGCTGCAATGCCGGACTCATGCGGCCCGGATGCCACTCGGTGTCCCAGTCGAACTCGACCTTGACCATCCAGCCAGGCGGGCAGGCGGCGCGCAGTGCAGCGGTCGCGTCCTCGATCAGCACCTCGCCCATCGGGCAGGTCGCGCTGGTGGGAATGAGCACGACGTCTACGCGGCCGTCGCCGATGTCGATGTGTTTGAGCAGGCCGAGGTTGACGATGCTTTCCGCCAGCTCCGGGTCGGGCACCGTGTGCAGCGCGGCGCGCAGTGCCTCAATGGTCGGGATGTTCGCGGTCATGAAACCCTCCTGAGTGGCGCGAAGCTGCCCGGCGACTGCGCCAGCAGATCGGCCAGCGTATGACCGTCGAGGTGAGCGAGAAAGGCCTGCAGCGCGCCATCGACGATGGCGGTGAGCCGGCAGCGTCCTTCGAGCGTGCAGCCGGTACGCGGCGTGTCGGTCAGACATTCGACCAGGCGGAAATCCGGCTCGACGCTGCGCACGACCGCACCGAGGCGGATATCGGCCGGCGCCTGTGCCAGCCGCATGCCGCCGCCCTTGCCGCGTATCGTGTCGAGCCAGCCGGCAAGCGCCAGCTGGTGCGTCACCTTCATCAGATGGGCCTCGGAAATGCCGTAGGCCTGCGCCACCTCGGCGATGGTGCACAGCCGTTCCGGATGCTGCCCCACGTGCATCAGCAGGCGCAGCGCGTAGTCGGTCATCGTCGTCAGGCGCATGTTCAGCTCCGGCGGGGCGTGATGGAAACCGGCTGCACGGCCGGGCCGGCGCGGTCCGGCCGTGGGCGGATCATCATCGGGAAGAAGCGCCACAGGTAGAGCGCGAAGGCGAGCGCCCACGCGGTCGCGGCCAGGTGCAGCAGATGCACCGATGCGGCCGAAGGGTGCAGTGCGGCCAGCCGCAGCACGGCGGCGGCGATCACCAGCGCGTAGGCGGTGACCATGCTGGAGTCTGTTTCGAGCGGCCGGCCGAGGTGACCGAGCGCGGTGCGCGTGATCATGCCGATGATGAGCACCGAAAAGCCGCCCATCGCGATCACATGCACGTGCAGCGCGGCCGGCAGACCGGCGCCGGCAGCATGTGCTGCCGCCAGCAGCAGACCGGCGCCGAGCGACACATAGCCGACGTAGAGAATCCACAGCAGCGGCTTGTGCAGCACGCGCCACGGCTTCCAGCTCGCCCACTGCACGAGCGCGATGCCGCCCGCCGCGGCCAGCGCGGCCGCCTGCACGAGCGGCCAGCCGGCGAGCAGACCGAGCACCGCCAGCGCACTCGCAATCAGCTGCGCCATGCCGCTTTTCAGATGGGTGGGCACGGTCAGGCCGGGCACCGCGCGCATGGCGAAGAAGGGAATGACGCGCCGGGCGACCAGCAGCGTGAGCAGCGCCATCACCAGCAGGCCGGCGTTGAAGTGCTGCATCAGCGTGCCGTAGTCGCCGGCGCGGGCGGCGATCAGGAAGGCAGCGTCGGTCGCGCCGAGTGCGAGCAGCATGAAGGGCACGGCGTAGTTGCGGGTATTGCGCGACAGCAGCACCGAACGCCCGAGCGCCGCCGCGGCCAGCGCGAAGAGGGCGACGTCGGCCAGTGCGCCGACCAGGAAGGCGGCGTCGCCCGGCAGCAGGAAGGCGGCGCGTGCCACCATCCACGGCAGGCACAGCACGGCCAGTGCGCGCCCTTCGATCGGGTTGATGCCAGTCCAGGCGCCACCGGCCGTCATCAGGAAGCCGACCGCGATGGTGGCAACGAAGCCCCACAGCATTTCATGCGCGTGCCAGGCCAAGCCGCCCAGCGTGCCGCCCGCCAGCTGCGGCGCAAATATCCATAGCGCCACGGCAACCAGTGCCCACAGCGCGCCAGCCAGGTAGAGCGGGCGGAAGCCCATTTCGAGGAAGGCGTCGGCCGAGGGCGCGTGCGCCGGGCCGGTCGCCGGTTCGTCGATGGAAAGCAGGATGGCCATGTTCGCGGTCCGTCAGGTTCACGGCTGCAAACATATATCCTCGATAGACCTTAAGACTTGACGCAGGACAAGCCGGGCGTCTGCGTCCAACTGAAAGGCCGGAATCAGCGGCCGGTCGAATCCTGCTCGCTGCGGATGACCTCGCCTTCGATGACGCGGCCACCGCTGGCCGGCACGTCGCCGAAGGGCGTCTGCATCGGGTTGTCCATCTGTTCGCGCATGCGCCGACGCAGTTCGCGCGTCTTCCACCACATCCATCCCCAGAACAGCAGGCCGCCGACCACCGCCACGGCGACGACCACCACCGAGAACATGAGGCCGAGCACCAGCAGGCCTCCGGCGGCAATGACCGCGAACAGCTTGCCGAAGAAGCCCTTGGGCTGGATGTGGATCTGCCGGCCGTGCAGGCGCCGGGAGGATGGATCGGTGTACATGCGTGGGCGCCCCTGTCTGTGCGAACCGTCGATATGGGGCTGACCGCGGGCGCTTGCAAGGGTTCGCCGCGATGGCCCAAGGCGCGGGGTCAGAGGTCCTGCTGCGGGAGGGGTCTTCTGACCCCGACAGCGGCCTGTATTGAAGCCCGCGGACTGCAGACGCCGCGTCGCGGTCAGAAGACCGCTCCCACAGGGGTGGGCGCGCGATCCACGATCTGAGCCTGGGGCCGGGGTTCTGTGGGAGGGGTCTTCTGACCCCGACAGCGGCCTGGACCAGAACCTGCAGCCGGAGGGCTGCGACTACAGCCGCCGGTGTGGCTGTTCGACCAGATTCTGGTAAACGTAGCTCTTCAGGAACACCGAAGTCTGCGCGTTGATGTCGTCGAATTCGACGCCATAGGCGGGCTCGCCGGTGTCGGGTACTTCGTGGCGATTGCGGATGTGGCCGCTGACGACGACGCGGGTGCGCACCTTGTGGATATCGAGGATCAACTCCAGCGACACCTTGTCGCCGACCTCGCGGCCGGGTTGCCAGACACGCACTTCGGCGCCGGTGGCACTGAGGTTGGTCACCACCGTGGGCACCGGCTCGTCGGTGTCCATCACGCGGGCGCTGATCGAGGTGGCGATGCGCTCGGCGTTGCGGATCTGCCGCATCGAAATGCGGCGCGGGAACTCGAGATGCAGGTATTCGAAGGGGCGCACCGAACGTTTGCCGACGACGGTGCTGAAACCATAGGCATGGCGACCGGAGAAGGCGCGCACGCTGATGGCGTCACCTTCGATCGGCGGGCCGGCCCAGGGGCGCGTATCCGGCATCGTCACCAGCACGCTCAGCTCGTTCACCCAGCCGATCAGCTTGACCACGCCCGGCTGGTCGCCGAGCTTGGCCGGCGGTTCGATCACCATGCGGTCACCGACCTTGAGGCCGATGTCCTTGAACAGCACGTCCTGGAGTGTGGTCGCAGCATCGCCGGTCTTCACGGCGTCTTCGATGGGGCTGGCGGCTCTGGTATTCATTGTTGTTCCGACACGGCGTAAGGCGTTGATCGGCTACCCGAAACGGGTTTAACGATTTATCCGCGTGGAACTGAAGGGGCCGGAGGCCGTCGGCGCAAAAAATTTTTACATTTCACGCGCCGACCGGCCACCGCGTTCAGAGCAGGTGCTTTGCCGCCTCCAGACCCTTCTGCGCGCACTCCTCGTCCTCTGCCTCGCTGCCGCCGCTGACGCCGACGCCACCGATGTGCACACCCTTCGACGTCATGATGGGCAAGCCACCGATGATGGAAGTGGTGCGCGGCAGCACTTCCGCGCCCGGAATGCCCTTCGCCAGATCGCGGAACTGACGGGTGGACACCGGCAGGCTGGCCGACGTGTCGGCCTTCAGTTGCGCGACCTGCACGCTGATCAGGATGCTGCCGTCCATCCGGCTGAAGTACTTCGGGTTGCCGGCGCTGTCATGCACCGCGGTAATCATGCGCCAGCCCTTGCTGGCGGCGTACTTTTCGCAGCCCTCGGCAATCGCCTTGGCGGTGGTCAGGTCGAGCGCCGGCTGCGCGGTCTGTGCGTGTGCGCTGCCCGCCGCGAGGGCGAAGGCGAGCGCTGCGGTGATGCGTGTTTTCATATCGTGTTCTCCTTGTTGTGGTGTGACAGGCTCAGAACCAGTTTTCTTCGTCGGCCGCGGCCGCCTTCTTGTCGGCGACCTGCACGCGCTTCGCCTCTTCGCGCAGGAAGGCGATGATCTGGCGGATCTCTTCCGGCTTGAGCGCCGGGCCGAAACCGCCCATCTGGGTGTTCGGCCGGCCTTCGGAAATGATCTTGAACATGTAGTCGTCGGAATTCGCGCCGCCCGGGCCCCAGGCGCCCTTGACCAGCTGCGGGCCCTTGCCGCCCTTGCCGCGCGAGTTGTGGCATTGCTGGCAGTTGCGACCGAACAGTTCCTCGCCAGCGCTGGCGTCGCTGGCCGCGGGCGCGCCGCCGCCGGGGCCACCGGGGCCGAAGGCCAGCGCCTGTGCAGCGCCGAGCGTCAGCGTGAGCGCGATGGCGTATCGCGCGGCCGCGCGTGTCAGGGGGTAGGTCATGAAATGTGCTCCATCGGAAATGCGGTGGGTCCGGCCGCGACAGGCGCCGCCGGACGGTGAATCAGAACCAGAGGTCGTCCTCGGCGCCGGCCTTCGATTTCTCGGCCGCCTTAACGCGCTTGGCCTCTTCGCGCAGGAAAGCGACGATCTGCCAGATCTCCTGCTGCGTCAGCGCCGGACCGAAGCCGCCCATCTGCGTGTTCGGGCGGCCGTTGGCGATGATTCCGTACATGTAGCCATCGGTGTTGGCACCGCCCGGTCCCCAGGCGCCCTTGACCAGCTGCGGGCCCTTGCCGCCCTTGCCGCGCGAGTTGTGGCACTGCTGGCAGTTGCGGCCGAACAGCTCTTCGCCCGCTTTCGCAGCTTCCGGGTCGTTGGCCAGCGGATTGGTGGCCGGGATGGCGTCGTCGGCCTGCGCTCCGGCGATCAGGCCGGCGAGCAGCAGGCTCGCTGCGATGACACGAAACATCTGCAACTCCATTCGAATGCGGTGGCGCCGGCGGCGAGCCGCCAGCGTCGGTGGATCACGGGAAGCCGGCCCGGCGCGCGATGGCGTCCAGCGTGCCGTCGGCCTTGAGCGCCGCCAGCGCGTCGTTCACCGCGCTGCCGAGCGCCGCGTCGGCGCGCCGGCTGGCGATGACGAAACGGGTGGTCAGCGACGGTTCGGTCAGCACCTGACGTACGCCGATGCCGTCCGGCGGCGGAGCGTCAGCCAGGCGGCCGGCCCACACCAGTGCGCCAGCGATCTCGCCGCGCGCGAGCGCCTCCATCACCTGCCGGTGATTGCCGTAGGGCGTGCGGTTGTAGCCACCCGCCAGCAGGTGCAGGTCAGCTGGCGTCGCGGTGACGGCGCCGACCCTGGCCTTGCCCAGATCGGACAGCGACTTCACCTTGCCCGCAGCGGGAGCGACCAGCGCATAGCCGACCGACAGATAGGGTGTGGAGGCGACCAGGCCGCGTTCGGCCAGATCCTCACCGCCGCCCTCGGTTTCCGGCAGGCCGACGAACAGCTCGCAGGCGCCGGCCTGTATCGACTGCTTCAGCGCCCGCCCCATGCCGCCGCGCGACGGCACGACGATCCAGTTCAGTTTCGGTTCGCGACCGAGCTTCGTCGCCAGCGCCTGCACGACCTCGACGTCGAGGCCGCGGGCACCGCCCGCGCTGGACGAGAACGGTTCGTTGCCGTTGACCACGCAGGCGGTGAGCGGCGCTGCATGCACGACGGAGGACAGCGCCAATGCGAGCGCGCAGGCGGCGGTGCGGAATACGGTGGACTTCGTCATGACGATACGGGGCGCCCTTGCGGGCGCCCCGGCTCCATTACTCGGCGAGGCCGAAGATCATCATGCCGCCACCGCGATTCTGGTGCTTGAACAGCTCGTCATACACCAGCGGCCACAGGCTGCCGCCGCCCGGGCCATACACGATGGCCACGTACTGCTTGCCGTCAACGGTGAAGGTGGTCGGGTTGCCGTGGATGCCAGTGCCGACGTTGAAGCGCCACAGTGCCTCGCCGGTGTCGTCGCGCATCGCGTGGAACCAGCCCTCGGCGTCGCCGGCAAACACCACACCACCGGCGGTGGCCAGCATGCCGCTGGTGGCCGGCGTGCTCTGCGGACGCTGCCACACCAGTTCGCCGGTGGTGGCGTTGAACGCCTTGATGCCACCGGTGTAGGGGTTGGCCTTCAGCACCTTGGACGACAGGAACCACTCACCCTTCTTCCATTCCATCTTCTTGGCCTGGATGTCCATCGAGCTGTCGATGTAGGGCACGTAGAGCAGCTTGGTCTGCGGGCTGTAGGCCGCCGGGTGCCATTCCTTGCCGCCGTCGAGAATCGGCGCGATGTCCTTCACGATCTTGTCGTAGCCCGGCACCTTGTCCGGATTCACGATGGGCCGGCAGTTGTCGCCCCAGCTCTTGACCCAGTTCACACGCGCGATCGGCACCACCCAGTTGCATTTGCCGGTGGTGCGGTCGATCGAGTACAGGTGACCGTTGCGGTCGCCGTGCAGCCACACCTTGCGGCCCTTCTCGTCGTCCACCAGGATGGTTTCGTTATTGCCGTCGTAGTCCCAGGCGTCGTTCGGCGTGTACTGGAAGTGGTTCTTGATCTTGCCGGTACGCGCATCCATGATCAGCGTCGAGTTGCTGTACAGGTTGTCGCCCTTGCGCACGCTCGGATCGAAGTCCGGCGTCGGGTTGCCGACACCCCAGTAGATGGTGTTGGTCTTCGCATCGTAGTTGCCGGTCAGCCATGCCGACGAGCCCCCCGTGCGCCACGAGTCGTTGGCCCAGGTCTTGGCGTTCGGATCGTTGGCGTCGGTCGGCCGGGTAGTCGTCTGCCACACGATTTCGCCAGTATCCGGATCGAGCGCGGTGATCTTGCCGACGTTGCCGCCGACGTCGCCGCCCGAGTTGCCGACCACGATCTTGCCGTCGGCCACCAGCGGCATCGAGGTGTAGATCTCGCCGGTCGTGTAGTCGCCCAGCTTCTTCTCCCACACCACCTTGCCGGTCGTGTTGTTCAGCGCGACGACGTGAGTGTCCAGCGTCGCCATGTAGACCATGTCCTTGTACACGGCCACGCCGCGGTTCACCGCCTCGCAGCACAGGCGCGGGCCGAGGTCGCCCGGCAGCGAGCGCTCGTACTTCCAGATCATGCGGCCGGTCAGGCCATCGATCGAGAACACCTTGTTCTGGCTGGCGGTCACGTAGATGCGGCCATTCACCACCGTGGTCTGGCTGTCCTGCGCATCATTGACGCCGAAGGACAGGTTCCACTTCGGCACCAGCTTCTTCACGTTGTCCTGGGTCACCTGGCGCAGTTGCGAGAAGCGCGTGCCCTGGTAGTCCTTGCCGTAGTGCAGCCAGTTGTTGGCGTCCTTGTCGGCGTGGATGAGCATGTCGTCGCTGACGTAGTTCGGGCGCCACTTGAAAGTGGCTTCGAGCACGTTGATGCCGAGCGGGGGCTCCGGATCCTCAGCGTGGACGACGATCGGGGTGAGCAGCAGCGCTGCCAGCAGACTCCCTGCAACCGAACTCAATGCGCCGGGCCGCAGTGCGCGGCCGTTGTGCTTGTTCATCAGGCTTCCTCCGTTGTTGTGGATGCGCATGCCCGGTCACCGGCCCGGTTTTTATCGGCCGGTACCTGCGGAACTTCCTGCGTTCCGATGACACACGCAGGCATACGCCTGCAGCATTCGTGCCACTGAGGAGGTGCCAGATCGGTTACGGCGGAAATCGGGAACAGGCGGCGCTATCCGGCGAACGGGACGCCGACCCGCCGTTTTCAGGAGGTCGTCCCTGAGACAGTCGGAGGCGGGTGGATGAGACAGCTGTCTCGAAAAAAATGCGCTACAAATGTCGCAGCAAGGAAATCTTGAGAGGCATCGACCCGCGCCCGCGATGACGCGCGGCGCCCCCGACGCGTGGCTTCAGCGCCCCTCGAATTTCGGCGTGCGCCGTGCGATGAAGGCGGTCACCGCCTCGGCGAAATCCTGGGTCGCGGCGCAGCGGCCGAAGGCGGCGGCTTCGTCGGCCAGTTGCTGCGCCAGCGGCTGGCCCGACGTATTCAGAAGTCGCTTGATTTCCGCCCAGCCGTGGCGCGGACCGCTCGCCAGACGCTCGACCTCGGCTTCGACCGCATCATCGAACTCAGCCACCGTCACGACGCGCTCGACCAGTCCCAGCGCCTTCGCCTCGTGCGCGTCGAAGCGGCGTGCACTCCACATCAGTTCGCGCGCCCGCCGCTCGCCGAGAGCACGCACCAGGAAGTGCGACTGACCGCCGGCCCCCGGCTGCGCGAGCCCGATGCCGGCGGTGCTGAACACCGCATCTTCGGCCGCGATAGCGATGTCGGACGCCAGCATCAGCGACAGTCCGTAACCGACGCAATCGCCGCGCACCGCGGCCACCACCGGCTGGTGCGCGTGACGCAACGCCAGGATGACGGGATTGACCCAGTTCTCGACCAGTGCTCGAAAAGTGGCCAGACGCGCCGGCGCATCCAGCGGCAGACTCTGCGAAAACTCGTGCACGTCGCCGCCGGCACTGAAGCTCGCCCCGTCGCCGCGCAGCAGCAGCACGCGGCACTCTGGGTCGGGCAGCGCCCGCTCCACCGCCTCGCGCAATGACTGCATCATCGCCGTCGTGTAGGCGTTGCGCCGCGACGGGCGCGACATGGTAAGCGTGGCGACGCCACGTTCGAGCGTGCTCAGGATGTGGCCGGAATCGTTGGATGTCATCTGCAGGACAGTCTCAAGGACGAAGGCGCGAGCTTATACCGCCGGCGGAAGCCTGAACTAAAGCCTGCAGTCCGCCACAGCCGCATCGCGACCAACGGTCGCTCCCACAAGAGAGCATTCAACGCGCGCCGGAGGATCCGGGGTGTCGTGGGAGCGAGCTTGCTCGCGATAGCGGCCTGGACCGAAGTCTGCGGCCGGCCGACGCCGCGTCGCGGCCAAGGCCGCTCCCACAATAGAGCAGTCACCGCCCACCGCCGGAGCCGCGGTCCTGTGGGAGCGAGCTTGCTCGCGATGACGACCTGAACCGGAGCCCGCGGCCTGCCAGCGCTGCGTCGCGGCCGAGGCCGCTCCCACAGAATCATCGGCGCGGGTCGTTGCCGAGGCCTCCTGTGGGAGCGGCCTTGGCCGCGACTGAGCCTTCGCTCAGGCGCCGTCGATGTTCCGCTCACACCTTCTCGAATATGCCGGCCGCACCCATGCCGGTGCCGATGCACATGGTCACCATGCCGGTGCGTGCCTCACCACGCTGCATCGCCGCGATGAGGGTGGCGGTGCGGATAGCGCCGGTGGCGCCCAGCGGATGGCCGAGCGCGATGGCGCCGCCCAGCGGATTCACGTTCGACGGGTCGAGATCGAGCGTGCGCATGACGGCCAGCGCCTGGGCGGCGAAGGCCTCGTTCAGTTCGATCCAGTCAATATCGGCCTGCGCCATGCCGGCCTGTTTCAGTGCGCGCGGAATTGCCTCGACCGGGCCGACGCCCATGATTTCCGGCGGCACGCCGGCCACCGCGAAGCTGCGGAAGCGCGCGATCGGCGTCGCACCGGTGCGCTGCACCGCTGCCTCCGACATCAGCAGCACCGCCGCCGCGCCGTCCGACATCTGCGAACTGTTGCCGGCGGTGACCGAGCCGCGCGCGGCAAACACCGGCCGCAGCTTCGCGAGACCTTCGGCGCTGGAATCGGCGCGCGGGCCTTCGTCGGTATCGAACACGCGTTCGACGATGCGCACCGTATTGCTCGCCAGATCGGGCAGATGGCTGCGCACCGTGTAGGGCAGGACTTCACCAGCGAAGCGGCCGGCAGCGATCGCCGCCAGCGCGCGCCGATGGGATTCGAGCGCGAAGGCGTCCTGGTCCTCGCGCGACACGGCGTACTTGTGCGCCACCTTCTCTGCCGTCAGGCCCATGCCGTAGGCGATGGCCACGTTCTCCGGCGACTCGAAGGCGCGCGGATTCACCGTCACCTTGTTGCCCATCATGGTCGGCATCACCGTCATCGATTCGGTGCCCGCGCCGATGGCGATGTCGCACTGGCCGGTCATGATCTTCAGCGCCGCATCGGCTACCGCGTTGAGCCCGCTGGCGCAGAAGCGGTTCACCGTGACGCCCGGCACCGACACCGGGAAACCGGCCAGCAACAGACCGATGCGGGCGACATTCATGCCCTGCTCGGCTTCCGGCATCGCGCAGCCGACGACCACGTCGCCGATGTCGTTCAGGTCGAATTCGGGCACCGCGTTGACCACGCCGCGCAGCGCGTGCGCCAGCATGTCGTCCGGCCGCACGTGGCGGAAGGCGCCGCCCTTCTTCGCCACCGCCGTGCGTTTGGCGGCGACGATGTAGGCATCCTGTATCTGTTTCATCGCGAATCTCCCGTCAGTTCCGCAGCGGCTTGCCGGTGTCCATCATGTGCGCGATACGCGCCTGCGTTTCCTTCGTCTTCAGCAGATCGACGAACAGCGCGCGCTCGACTTCGAGCAGCCACTGTTCGTTCACCCGCGCGCCGGTTTCGATGTCGCCGCCGCACAGCGCGGTCGCCGACGCGTGCGCGACGCGGTAGTCGTGCGCCGAAATCAGGCCGCCCTCGCGCATGTTCACCAGCATCATGTCCAGCGTCGCGATGCCGCTGCGCCCGGCCACCGGAATGTCCACCGCCGGCAGCGGCGGCCGCCAGGCGCTGTCGGCCATCGCCACCGCGTTGCGACGGGCGACGTGCAGCAGTTCGCTGGCGTGCATGACGACCACGTCCTCCTGCTTCAGCAGGCCCAGTTCCTGAGCGTGGCGTGCGCTCTTCGATACGTTCGCCATGGCGATGGTCTGGAACACCGACTGCAGGAAATTCATCGGGTCCTTCGTCGCCGACGCCTCGGCCGCACGGGCGGCGCGGATGGCGAATTCCTTGCAGCCGCCGCCAGCCGGAATCAGACCCACGCCCGCTTCAACGAGGCCGATATAGCTTTCCAGCGCCACCACCGCGCGCGGTGAATGCATGACGAATTCGCAGCCGCCACCGAGCGCCATGCTCTGCACCGCGGTGATCACCGGCACCTGGGCGTACTTGATCGCCATCGATGCCTGCTGGAAGTCGTTGATCACGCGTTCCAGCGTCACGAAGTCGCCCGCTTCGAGCACCGGGCGGATCTGCTTCAGATTGGCGCCGACCGAGAACGGCCCTTGCGGCTGCCAGATCACCAGGCCGTCGAAATCGCGTTCGGCGCGCGCGATCGCTTCGCGGATGCCGTCCAGCACCTTCGGCCCGACGCAGGACATGCGGCTCTTGAAGGACAGCACCGGCACCCGCTCGCCGTCGGCGTCGTCCAGCGTCCACAACCTCACCTCCTCGCCTTCCCAGACGGTGTGCGTCGCGCGTGGCACTTCGGCCAGTACGCGCTCCGGGAAGAGCTGGCGCGGCGACGCGCTGCGCGCCTCCAGCTTCGCGGCGGAAGCCGACCACGAACCGCCGGCCTCGTGCACGCCGTGGCGCTCGAACACCCAGGCCGGCAGCGGCGCGTCCGACATCGCACGGCCGGCCGCGATGTCCTCGCGCAGCCACCCGGCGACCTGCTGCCAGCCGGCGCCCTGCCAGGTTTCGAACGGGCCGGCGCTCCAGCCGAAGCCCCAGCGCATCGCGAAGTCAACGTCGCGCGCGTTGTGCGCGATGTCGCCCAGATGGACGGCGACGTAATGAAACACGTCGCGGAAGATGGACCACAGGAACTGCGCCTGCGGATGCTCGCTGGCACGCAGCGCGGCCAGCTTCATCGCCGGATCGCGCTCCGCGAGGATGGCCTGCACCTCGTCGGCAATGGCGCCGGCTGCGTCGCGGTAGTCCTGCTGCGCGAGGTCGAGCACCTTGATCGTCTTGCCGTCCTTGCGATAGACGCCGGCCTTCGTCTTCTGGCCGAGCGCACCGCGCTCGACCAGTGCGGCCAGCCAGGCCGGCGCGACGTAATGACGATGCCAGGGGTCGCCCTGCAGGTTGTCGGTCATGGTCTTGACGACGTGCAGCAGCGTGTCGAGGCCGACCACGTCGGCGGTGCGGTAGGTGGCCGACTTCGGCCGGCCGATGGCCGGGCCGGTCAGCGCGTTGACCTCGTCGAAACCGAGGCCCAGCCGGGTGGTGTGGTGCATCGCCGCCAGCATCGAAAACACGCCGATGCGGTTGGCGACGAAGTTGGGCGTGTCGAGCGCGCGCACCACGTTCTTGCCCAGCGTCGTGGTGAGGAAATCCTCCAGCCGGTCGAGCAGCGCAGCGTCGGTGCCGCGCGCCGGAATCAGTTCGACCAGCGCCATGTACCGCGGCGGATTGAAGAAATGCACGCCGCAGAAACGGCTGCGCATCGCTTCCGGACAACCGTCGGCCAGCGCGTTGATCGACAGGCCGGAGGTGTTGGTGGCGAAGATCGCATCGCTGCGCAGGTGCGGCGCCACCTTGGCGTACAGGCCGTGCTTCCAGTCCATGCGCTCGGCGATCGCTTCGATCACCAGATCGCAGTCGGCCAGTCGCGCCGCGTCGCGGTCGTAGTTCGCCACTTCGATATGGGCGGCGCGGTCGGCGGTGGCCAGCGGCGCCGGTTCGAGCTTCTTCAGGCCGGCGATCGCGCGCTTCACGATGGCGTCGGGGTCACCCTCCTTCGCGGCGAGGTCGAACAGGATGACGGGGACGTTCGCGTTGGCGCAGTGGGCGGCGATCTGCGCGCCCATCACGCCGGCGCCCAGTACGGCGACGCGACGGATGCGGAATCTGGAGGATGTCACGATGCGGACTCCCGGGAGAGGCGGTCCGGCCGCGCGCAGCGACCGGACCGGGTACGACAGGAAGGACGGGATCAGAAGCGGGTCGAGTACTGCACGCCGAGGATGTCGACCGAGTTCTCGTACTCGCCGACCAGCGCGCCCTTAAGCAGCGCGCTGCCACCGTCGTTGTTCACCTTCGCGTCCTTAACGAACAGATGGGCGTAGCCGACGTCAACCGCCGAGGTCGCATTCGGGCGCCACTGCAGGCCCAGCGACAGCCACACGCGGTCCTCGTCCGGCACGCGCGGCAGACGCGTGGTATCGCGCACCGGCGTCTGGTCCCAGGCCAGGCCGAATTTCAGACTCAGCGCGTCGGTGTAGGCATAGGTGCCGCCGAAAGCGACGCGCCAGGTGTCGCGCCAGCGCAGTTCTTCGGTCGTCACGTTGACGCCATCGACCCGGTTCACCGTCAGATCCTGGAGCGTTGACCAGCCGGTCCAGCTGATGTCACCGAGCATCGTCCAGCGATCGGATATCTTCTGTGCGACGCTGAACGTCGCCGTATCCGGCAACTCGACATCGGCGGTCACATCGCCGCCACGCCCTGCGTTCAAGGCCGTCGCCACGATGTTGCCGGTCGCATTCAGGCCGGTGAAGCGGGCCGTGCCCTCGAGCTTGTAGTCCATCTTCGAACGGTAGGCTGCGCCGAGGCGGGTGGTATCCGACACCTGCCACATCAGACCCGCGTTCCAGCCCCAGGCGGTGTCATCACCCTTGATCCGGCCGCTGGCGAGCGATCCGGCCAGGCCTGGATTGGTCACGAGATTGGTCAGGTCGGCATCGATGCGCTGGAAATTCACGCCGACGCCGATGGACAGCACGTCGTTCACCTTGAAGGCGATCGACGGATTGATGTTGACGGTCTTGATTTCGGACTTCACGGCATGGAAACGCCCGACCCAGTCAGCACCGTATTCCGTCTTCAGGCCGAACGGCGCGCCAACGCCAAGACCTGCGAACAGACGGTCAGTCAGCTGCCAGCTCATATAGCCAGCAGGAATGGCCGCCCAGTCACCGGCGTCGCCGCCGTTACCGCCGATACCCTGGCCCGGAGGCACCGTGGATCCCTGGTTGTCGAACTTGGCCGAAGGCCGTACCAGGTTGACCGAGAAGGCCACATTGCGCCCGGGCAGCAGCGTCATGCCGGCCGGGTTGAAGAACACCGTGCTGGCGTCCTCGGCGACCGCCGCGCTGCCGGCATAGGCGTTACCGAGGCCGCTCGCGTTGCCTTCGAGCAGCTGGAAGGCGGCGGCGTGGCTGGCGGTCGAGCCGAAGGCGCCGATCGCCAGGGCCAGAACCTTCATCGTGGCACCGTGGCTGCGGCGCTGTTTCGTCTGCGTCATGACTCCTCCTCTGTGCGTCGTAAATGGTGCTGCGATCACGGCGTGTCCCTGCACAGGGCACACCGAATACTGTCAGGACTGTTCGGGCGCGATCAGTCGCTTGCTGCCGTCCTCGTTCACCGCGACATAGGTGAGCTGCGCCGAGGCGACCTTCAGGATCTTCACACTGTCATAGCCGGTTTCTGCGTAGACGTTGACATCGACCGTGATCGACGTGGTGCCGACGCGCGCGACGCGCGAGTAGAAGGACACGAGGTACTGCGTCGTGATCGGCTGCAGGAAAACGAATGAATTGACCGCCACCGTCACCACGCGGCAACGCGTGCGGCGCATCGCCGCGATCGATCCGGCGACGTCAACCTGCGACATGACCCAGCCGCCGAAGATGTCGCCGGCGGCATTGATGTCGCGCGGCATGGGCAGCATGCGCAGCGCCGGTTGTTCTTCTGGAAGGTGTTCGATGTTCTGGCTCATGGATGACTCTGATGTTGCATTGCGGAAACCGCATGATAGTGCAGCGGTCCGCCGGTATACGGGGCGAAGCCGGCGCCGAAGATGAGGCCGGCGTCCGCCAGGTCGGCATCGGCCACCACGCCCTGCTCGACGCAGCGGCGTGTGACCCGGATCAGCGGCTCGATCAGCCGCGCCGCCAGTCCCGCCGGTACGGTGGCTGCGCTGGTGCGCTCCGGTCGGCCATCCTTCCAGACGTAGAAGCCCTGCCCGCTCTTGCAACCGAGGTGCCCGGCATCCACCCGCTGCTGCAGGCAGGTCGGCGCCGTTGCGCCGCCGGTCAGCCGGGCGCCGGCGGCCATCGCGATGTCCAGGCCCACGGTATCGGCCAGTTCGATCGGACCCATCGCCATGCCGAAATCGAACGCCGCGCGATCAACCACCTCAGGCGACATCCCTTCGTCGACGCACCTCATCGCTTCGAGCATGTAGGGTCCGAGCACCGCATTGACCAGAAAGCCTGGCGCGCTGGCCACCGGCAGCGGCAGCTTGTCGAGCGCGCCGACGAAGGCCGCGGCGCGCTGCACTGCGAGCTCGAAACTGTCGGCGCCGCGCACCACTTCGACCAGCGGCATCTTCGCCACGGGATTGAAGAAATGGATGCCGACCAGCCGGCCGGGCACGTGCAGCGCGTGCGCGATATCTTCGATGCGCAGGCTGGAGGTATTGGTGGCGAGCAAGGCGTCGTGCTTCGCGCGCCGCTCGACGTCTGCGAGCAGCGCCTGCTTGGCGCCGAGATCCTCGTAGATGGCTTCGATGATCAGGTCGGCACCGGCGACGCCGGCGCCGGTCGGGTCCGGAATCAGCCGGTCGAGCGCGGCGCGCAGCGCAGTGCGGTCGCGACGGAACTTGCGGGCGAAGGCCTTCGCCGCCCGCTGCATCGCCGGCGCGATGCGCGCCAGCCCATTGTCCTGCAGCGTCACATGGAAACCGCACAGTGCGCACCAGGCGGCGATGTCACCACCCATGACGCCGGCGCCAATGACGTGCACGCGACGCACCGGCGGCAGCGTTGTCGCATCGGTCTTGGCGAAGCCGCGCAGCCGCTCGCGCAGGTGATAGACGCGCTGCAGGTTGGGCGTGGTCGGGTGGGCCACCAGTGCCGCCATCGACGCCGGGTGATCGGCCGGCACCGCCAGCGCATTGCCGCCGAAGTCGCGCCACATTTCTACGATGGCGTAGGGCGCCGGGTAATGCTCACGGCGCGCCTTCTTCGCCACCCCTGCGAGCGCCTTCTTCGCCACCATGCCACGCAGCGGACCGAGTAGCAGGCGCTGCAACAGCGGCAGCGGGCGGCGCGGCGGATCTGCCAGCACACGGGCGCGGGCGTGCTCGCGCATCAGCCGCGCCGGCGCGATCTCGTCGACCAGGCCGGCCGCCTTCGCCCGCTTCGCGTCGAGTGCGCGGCCGGTGAGCATCATGTCCAACGCGGCCGGCGCGCCGATGCGCTGCGGCAGCCGCAGCATGCCGCCCCAGCCGGGCACGATGCCGAGCAGCACTTCGGGCAGCGCGAAGCGGGTGCCCGGTTCGTCCACCGCGACGATGTGGCGACAGGCCAGCGACAGTTCGGTGCCGCCGCCGACACAGAAGCCGCGCACCAGTGCGCAGGTCGGGTAACGCACGGCGGCCAGCCGGTTGAACAGGTTCCAGCCGCGGCCGACGATGTCGCGCGCGCCGGCTTCGTCCGTCACCGCACCGAATTCGCCGATGTCGGCACCGGCGATGAAGCCGCTCGTCTTACCGGACAGGATGACCAGCGCGCGCGGTGGCGCGGCGTCGAAGGCGTCGAGCACCAGGCCCAGTTCGCGCATCGCCTCGCCGGACAGCGTGTTCACGTTCTCGCCGGCGCGGTCGAACACCAGCCAGACGAGGTTGTCTTCGTCGCGCTCGATGCGCCAGTGCTTCAGATCGCTTGCATGCACGCTCATGCGGTTTCCACCAGCATCGCACCACCCTGTCCGCCGCCGATGCAGATCGAGGCCATGCCGCGGCCACCGCCGCGGCGCTTCAGCACGTGCAGCAGGTGCAGCACGATGCGGGCACCGCTGGCACCGACCGGGTGACCGATCGCGATCGCCCCGCCATCGACGTTGAGACGTCGTTCGTCCAGCGTACCGAGCGCGTGTGACAGCCCGAGCTGTTCGCGGCAATAGCTGTCGCTCTTCCACGCCTCGATGCAGGCGATGACCTGGGCGGCGAAGGCTTCGTTGATCTCCCAGGCGTCGAGGTCATTCAGCGCCAGGCCGTGGCGCTGCAGGATGGGCGTCGCCGCATGCACCGGGCCCAGCCCCATCTGCGCCGGATCGAGCGCCGCCCACTGCACGTCGAGGATGCGGCCGAGCGGCTTCAGGCCGTACTGATCGACGGCCTTCTGCGACGCGAGCAGCAGCCAGCTCGCGCCGTCGGTCACCTGCGAACTGTTGCCGGCGGTGATGTGGCCGTGCTTGCGGTCGAACACCGGGCGCAGCTTTGCCAGCCGCTCGACCGACGAGTCGCGGCGCATGCCGTCGTCTTCGGCGTAGAGCTTTCCGTCGCGGTCGGTCAGCGGCACGATTTCGCCGAAGCAGCCTTCGTCGAGCGCGCGGGCTGTGCGCTGGTGCGAGCGCATGGCGTAGAAGTCCATCTGCGTGCGGCTGATGCCGAACCGCGCTGCAAGGTTCTCGGCGGTCTGGCCCATGTTCAGGCCGATCACCGGATCGGTCAGCCCCTTGATCAGGCCGATTACCGGCGCCAGCATCGCCGGCCTGAACTTCGTGATCAGCGACGCGCGCTGACCCAAGGTCTTCGCCGCGTACCACTGCGACAGCCAGCGCACCATCGCGTCGGAGAACAAGAGATGGGCGCGCGACAGCGCATCGACACCGCCGGCCAGCACCAGGTCGGCGCGACCGCGCTGGATGTTGGCGAGGCCGGAATCGAGCGCCTGCATGCCGCTGGCGCAATTGCGCATCACCGTCCAGCCCGGCACGCGGTCGCCGCAGCCCATGCGCAGCGCGGCGATGCGGCCGATGTTCGCTTCGTCGGCAGACGGCGCGGCGCAACCGAGAATGACTTCGTCGAGCTGATCCGGCCGGAAGAGCTGGCGCGCCAGTAGCGCGTTGCCGGCCGCCACCGCGAGGTCGGCGGCCGCGAACGGACCGGGTGCGTTGCGCGACTTCAGGAACGGGGTGCGCGCCCCATCGACGACGAATACGTCAGGAAACGACATGGCCAGTCCTCAGGCGGCGAGCGCGGTGACGTTGCGCGCTTCGGCCGGGGTCGCGGGCACGGCGTCGGCGCCGAAGTCCTGCGCGAAATCGTCCACCTTGACCACGCGGTCGCGCAGTTCGTCGCGGCGCGTGACCAGCGCGAATTCCTGCGCGTCGATGACGCCGGCTTCGAAGGCGGCGCGCATCATGCCCGGCCCGCGCGCCTTCAGATCGCCGCGCTTCTGCGCCGCGCGCACCTTGGCTTCGATCGCCTCGGCCGCCACCGTCGCCTTCAGCGCATGCTCGATGGCACCGACCGCGTCGTGTTCGTCCTGCGGCACGTACATGTCGGCGGTCAGTCGGTCGCGCGTCGCCGACGGCTCGATCAGCAGCTTCGCCACCTCGCCGCCGAGGCGGTCCGACGGCACCACGTAGGGCCGGCCGAGCGGGAAGATGAGGCGGCGCAGCAGCATGCCGATCAGGCGGTTCGGGAAATTCGAAATGACGCCTTCGAACGCGGTCTGCGCATGGAACAGGGCGTCCCAGATCGCCCAGTGCATCAGCGGCGCGTCGGCGGCCTGGCGGCCTTCGGCCTCGTAGCGCTTCAGCGTGGCCGAGCACAGATACATCAGCGACAGGATGTCGCCCAGCCGCGCCGACAGCTTCTCCTTGCGCTTCAGGTCGCCACCCATCGTCAGCATGGCCGCGTCGGCGATAAAAGCGAAGGCGGTCGAGAAGCGGGTGAGCTGCTGGTAGTAGCGACGTGTTTCCGGCGCCACATTGCCCGGCACGCCGACCCAGTGCGAACCGGTCAGACCGGTGATCAGCGTGCGCACCGCATTGCTCACCGTATAGCCGATGTGGGCGAACAGCGCGTCGTCGAATTCCTTGAGTGCTTCCGGCGTGTCGTCGGCCAGCGCGGCGCGCATTTCGCGCAGCACGTAGGGATGGCAGCGGATGGCGCCCTGGCCGAAGATGATGAGGCTGCGCGTCAGGATGTTCGCGCCTTCGACCGTGATGCCGATCGGAATCTGCTGGTAGGCGCGACCGAGGAAGTTCGACGGGCCAAGGCAGATGCCCTTGCCACCGAGGATGTCCATGCCGTCATTGACGACGATGCGGGCGCGTTCGGTGATGTGGTACTTGACGATGGCCGACACCACCGACGGCTTCTCGCCGAGGTCGATGGCGGACGCGGTCATTCGGCGGGCGGCGTCCATCATGTAGAGGTGGCCGCCGATGCGCGCCAACGGTTCCTGTATGCCTTCGAAGCGGCCGATCGCCGTCTTGAACTGGCTGCGCACGCGCGCATAGCCACCGACCGCGCGCGCGGTGAGCTTGGCCATGCCGGTGTTGGAGGCGGGCAGCGAGATCGAGCGGCCGGCAGCCAGGCACTCCATCAGCATGCGCCAGCCCTGGCCGGCCATCGCCGGGCCGCCGATGATCCACTCCAGAGGCATGAACACGTCGCGCCCCCAGTTCGGACCGTTCTGGAATACCGCGTTGAGCGGGAAGTGGCGGCGACCGATCTGCACGCCCGGGTGGTCGGTCGGAATCAGCGCGCAGGTGATGCCGATGTCTTCGGTGTCGCCGAGCAGGTGGTCGGGGTCGTACAGGCGGAAAGCCAGGCCGAGCAGCGTGGCGACCGGGCCCAGCGTGATGTAGCGCTTGTCCCAGGTCACGCGCATGCCCAGCACCTCGCGGCCCTCATGCATGCCGCGGCAGACGATGCCGTAGTCGGGAATCGACGCCGCGTCGGAACCGGCCTGCGGGCTGGTCAGCGCAAAGCACGGAATCTCCAGCCCCTTGGCGAGACGCGGCAGGTAGTGGTCCTTCTGCGCGTCGGTACCGTAGTGCAGCAGCAGTTCGGCCGGGCCGAGTGAATTCGGCACCATCACCGTCACCGCGGACGCCGAGCAGCGCGTCAACAGCTTGGTGACGATCTGCGAATGCGCCCAGGCGGAGAATTCCTTGCCGCCGTATTTCTTCGGAATGATGAGGCCGAGGAAGCCCTTGTCCTTGATGTACTGCCAGGTCTCGGGCGGCAGGTCTTTCAGCTCGTGCGAGATGCGCCAGTCGTCTGACAGGCGGCACAGCTCGTCAACCTCGTTGTCGAGGAAGGACTGTTCTTCGGCACTCAGTTTCGGTTCCGGGTAGGCGTGTAACTTTTGCCAGTCGGGATGCCCGCGGAACAGTTCGCCTTCCCACCAGACGGTGCCCGCTTCGAGCGCGATGCGTTCGGTATCCGACATCGGCGGCAGGATGTTGCGGTACACCGCCAGCAGCGGCCGCGAGATCAGTGCGCGGCGCAGCGGCACCAGATTCAGCAGCAGTGCGGGCACGCCGAACAGCACGCCGGCGGTGACGCAGGCGGCGACCGACCAGTCGAAATGCAGCGCCGCAGCGACCAGCCAGGCGGCGAGCGACGCGGTGATCAGCAGCAGTGGCACCCGCATGTAGGCCAGCGCGATCAAGCCCAGCGGCAACAGCAGAAGAAGCGTCCAGGTCATGTGTATCTCCTCGTCCGGTCATGCTGCTGCGATACGCGCGCACGGCGCTTATGTCCGCAGTCTAGTTGCAATCGTCCGGGCTTTCGCCCCATCAGTTCGATTCCGGCAACGGCGCACGCAGGCCGCCGAGCAGGAAACTCATCAATCGCGGCACCATGCGCGCCATCGCGTCCGGCTCGTCGATCTGCACGCCGGTCATCACCTGCAGCGTGTCGATGCCGGATACCGCGTAGGACATGGCGCCGAACATGAAATGCAGGCGCCACACGATGTCCTCGACCGGCACCGCCGGCAGCGCCCGGCTCAGGGCGTCGCGATAGCGGCCGATCACCGGCGCGTACTCGGTCGCCAGGCACTCGCGCACCACCGCCGACGGCTCGGTGAAGGTGCGGCCCAGCAGGCGCATGAATTCGCGTCCCCGTTCGCTCTGCGCCGCCAGCGCCAGCGAACCGCTGAAGAAGCATTCGACGATCACCCTCGCCTTCACCGGCGCCCCACCGGCGGCGGCTTCCGCGTCGTCGAGCGCCTGCATGCGCAGCGCGTTCAGGGGTCGTAGCCCGCGCAGCAGCACTTCCTGCACCAGCACGTCCTTCGAGCCGAAGTGATAATTGACCGCCGCCAGATTGACGCTGGCCGTGGTCGTGATCATCCTCATCGAGGTCGCCTCGAAACCGTGCGCTGCAAACAGCGACTGCGCCGCATCGAGGATGCGGGTGCGCGTTTCGATCACGGAAGGTCGGTTGCGGCGGGCGTCCATGTCGTGAAGCACGGCCTCATGTTCAAACGTTCGTTTGAATCTAGACCCTTGAATGTCGTCTGTCAATCTTGCACCGCCGCATTGAGGCAGAACGCGCGCAGCTACCTCTTTCGGGGCATTGCCCTGCCCCGCCCCCGCTCGAATAATCCTGAAAACCTCAGTTGATCGGCGTCGTGGGTGCGGTTGGCGGGGTGCACGGCAAGGCGCGAGGACGCGGCAGGATGGCTCCCTGCAAGGACGAGCAACGCGGCCGGGCGCACCGCCGGCCGTGCACGCGACGTCGAAGCGGTCTCACCCGGAGGGTGAGCGATGCAAACCGAGCAACGTCCTTAATGGGCAGGGCTTTCAACCTCACGGCAAGCGGTCAACTGAGGTTTTCAGGATTATCCGCCCTCCACATCGCGCATCCGCTGACCGGCACGAGGCCGGCGCCGCACGGACGCGCAGCGACATGAACAGGAGGTCTCTGATGCCGGACGCACCGGTGAAGTATCCGAAACAGCCACTGGTCGCCGACGGCGGACCGGGCGTGCACTGGATCACCCGCCCCGACCCGCAGGGCTGGACCGCGCCGGTGCTGATGGAGTGGGAACTGCGCGGCGAAACGTGGACCGACGAGCACGCGCACGACGAATACGCCTACGTGCTCGAAGGCCGGCTGTTCGTCGAATCGGCTGGGGTGACGGTCGAAGCGACCGCCGGCGACACCGTCTGCGTGCGCGGCGGTTCGGTCGGCCGCTACTACGCGCCCGAGTACGCGCGCATCCTCGGCATCTACGGCCCCAACCCCGCGGGCGGCGGCACCCGGCTGCTCGGCTTCGGCAAGCTGACCGACTGAGACACGACGGGCAGCCGGCGCGCGCCTGATAGCATCGGCGCATGACGCTTTACCAGCACCTCGCCGACCGCACCGCGCAGCTGATCGCCGACGGCGTGCTGCGGCCGGGCGACCGCCTGCCCTCGGTGCGCCAGGCCTGCCGCACGCACGACCTCAGCCCGATCACCGTCACCCAGGCCTACGCACTGCTCGAAAGCCGCGGCCTGATCGAGGCGCGCCCGCGCTCCGGTTACTTCGTGCGCGCCCGCCTCGGTCAACGCCTCCCTGAACCGGCCATGTCGCGGCCGGGGCAACGCTCGACTGCGTTGCAGGTGAGCGACTTCATCTTCGAAATCCTCGACAGCGTGCGCGACCCGGCGGTCGTGCCGCTGGGTTCCAGCTTCCCGGCGCCCGAACTGTTCCCGCTCGACCGCCTCGGCCGCTGCCTCGCCGCCGCGGCGCGCCGCATCAAGCCACTGGACACGCTGACCGACCTGCCGCCGGGCCACCCCGAACTGCGCCGGCAGATCGCGCTGCGCTACCTCGGCGTCGGCGCCGACGTGTCGCCGGACGACATCATCATCACCAATGGCGCGATGGAGGGGCTGAACCTCTGCCTGCAGGCGGTGACCCGGCCGGGCGACCTGATCGCGGTCGAATCTCCCACCTTCTATGCGGGCCTGCAGGCCGCCGAGCGGCTCGGGCTCAAAGTGGTCGAAGTACCCAGCCACCCGCGCGAAGGCGTGAACCTCGCCGCACTCGAACAGCTCCTTAAGAAGCACCCGGTGCGCGCCTGTCTGTTCATGCTGAACTACGCCAACCCGACCGGCGCCTGCGTGCCCGACGACGGTCGCCGCCAGCTGATGGCCCTGCTCGACCGCCACGACGTGCCCTTGATCGAGGACGACGTCTACGCCGAACTGCACCACGGCGAACAGGCGCCCTTGTGCAGCAAGGCGATCGACCGCGACCGCCGCGTCATGCACGTCTCTTCGTTCTCGAAATGCCTGGCCCCCGGCTTCCGCGTCGGCTGGGTCGCCGCCGGCCGCTACGCCGACGCGATCCGCCGGCAGAAGCTGTCATTCAGCCTCGCCACCCCGGTCGCGCTGCAGCACGCGCTGGCCGACTACCTCAAACAGGGTGGCTACGACCGCCATCTGCGCACGCTGCGCACCACCCTGCGTGCCCAGCAGGCCACGCTGGTCGCCGACGTCGAAGCCCATTTCCCGGCCGGTACCCGCATGGCCGAGCCCGAGGGCGGCTATTTCCTGTGGCTGGAACTGCCGGAGGGCTGTGACACGCTGGCGTTGCACCGCGAAGCGCTGGCAAGCGGGATCAGCATCGCACCGGGGCCGCTCTTTTCTGCGCAACGCGAATTCAGGAATTTCGTGCGGCTGAACTTCGGGCATCCTGAGGGTCCGGCGCAGCGCAAGGCGATCGCGACCCTGGGACGCTTGATCGCCTCCATGCTCTGAAGCACGGGCACGACAGCCTGCCGACAGTGCAGCGCTTTCACCGGCGCTGCAGGCACGCGACTTGTCAGCAGGATGAAAGAGCGCCGCGCTGGGTGAATAAAAGCGCGCTTCAGGCCGCCTGTGCCTTCAAGCGTGGGCGTTCTCCTTGTGTCAGAGGGTGTGTCTGACAGCGTTGGAATGGAGTTTCGTATGATCGAAAAGATATTGTCCGCCCCCGGATCGGCGGCGGACTGGGCCGCCGTCCTGGTCGGCCTGGCCAACGCCGCCGTCGGCATCTGGATCGCCGTCAGCGTGAGCCGATTGACCAGGACCACCGAAAAGAACCAGAGCCTGCAGACCATTTACGAACAATGGATGCGCAAGAAGGAACTGAGCATCCAGGTGCCGGCGATTTCCGAACTGGATGCCGCGATGTACAGCCCGGGCGGTGCGTACACGCTGAAGAGCCAGCAGCAGCGCGTCTGGCTGGTGCTCATCATCGACATCCTGTTCAACTGCTATCTGGCGGCCAAGGACGGGCTCTATCCGCAGGATGTCTATGAGGAGGACATGGAGGCCCACCTCGGCTCGATGCTGCGTTTCGACAGCGCGATGGTGGACGCCCTGATGCGCGAACGGGGCTACTGCGGCAAGGGCGTGGTGGGCGAGTTCTACGAGGAAGTGCAACGGATCAAGCAGCGAATCGAGGCCCGGAACGCGGCCCCACCGGCTCAGCCATAAGCCCCGGCACACGCAAACACGGCTTCGAGCATGACCCGGCGACCCGTCGCCGAAGGGATGTGCTTGTGCAGGCAGCGGCTGTCCCAGATGACCAGCGTGCCGGCCTTGCCGCGCAGCGGAACCGGTGAGAGCTTGCGCCGGCGCATCAGCAGTTCGGCGCGATAATGCGTCAGACAGCCGGCAAAGTGGTTCTCGATGCGGCCCGATATGGCGTCATACGACGCCGCTTCGGTGTCCCAGCTTGCAGCGCTGCGCCTTTCCACGCTGTAAAGCTCGCGCGCAAGCGGAACGCGCCAGAATCCCGTGGTGGAGTTCGGAACCACCACCAGCGTCCCGTCGTCGTGACCGACATCGGTCAGATAGAGGAAGGCCTTGATGCGGTGCTTGAAACTGTCGATGTGAAAGAACTCGTCGAACGCGCCGCGCGGTCCGTCCGCCAGCCTGACCTGGGCCCAGTCGCGCACCCGTTCGGCGCGCGCCCCCATGATGGTCTCGACTACGTCGCGAATGCGCGAGTCCTCGAAGAACGGCGCAAAAGCGGCCATCGACGACGCGTCGTGCAGTGAGCGCACCGACGGCGATTGCGGTTCAACCGTGAGCGCAGCGACATCGGGTACGGCCGCACGCATTGCCGTCACCGTCCCGCTGTCGTACCAATCGTCAACGACACTGAAACCCTGTTCGACGACCTCGCGCGCCTGCCGGTTAGACAAGCCTTTTCGCGCCAGACGTGCATAGCTGCGCTGGATTCGTACGTATTCGAGCAGAAAATTCGCGGTCATCTGATGCCGCCGAGCAGGGAATCGATCGCCGACACATGAATGCGGCTGGCAGCAGTATGAACCGACGCAGCGGGACTGACATCGGCCGAACCTCTGATCCTGAACGCTTGCAAGGACATCTTCTCGATCAGCTGGATGCGGAGTAGCACGGACGACGGTGCGTGCTGGACACGATGCACAGGCCCGGCGCCGAAGCGCTTCTGAAGTGGGCCAAACTTGGCTGCTCCCCGATATCGCGAGGTCATGGTATACGCGCTGGCTATTTCACCGTGGCGTGCAGGCATGCTGATCGCGGCGGTCAATGCGCGCCCTGATCGCCGGCACCGCATCAACAGGTCGTCCATCGCTCCGACGGAAGTGCTGCGGGACGCGCGGCCGCAGCGTTGATGCCCCCGAAGACCTCTTGCCTCTCGTTCAGGCCGCTGCCGACCTATTCATGCACTGACCCCGAGTCATCTTTCCAGAACGTTTCTCCGACGGGCCATCCCTCATGTACACCTCCACCTTCACCTTCGCCAAAGGCCAGTACGACGACGACTTCCACGCGCTGGACGCCGTCATCGCCGAGATCGCCCGTGCCATTCCCGGCTACCTCGGAGAGGAAGCCTGGGAGAACGCCGAAACCGGGCTCATTTCGAATGTCTATTACTGGGATTCGATGGACGCGCTGCAGGCACTGATGACTCACCCGGAGCACATCCGGGCCAAGCAGCTGCAGGCACGCTGGCTCAAGGGCTACCAGGTGGTGATCGCGCAGGTTGTGCGTACCTACGGCGACAAGGGGATCCCGCATCCGCTGGCTTCGATCACCTGATCCGCAGCGCAGGGCACGACGGATTCCATCTGTACCTGTAATTATTCAACGGCGCTGAATCTGTTCCTATTCGCCCGTGGCGGGTGTACTGCCGGCATCCCTTTCCGGAGCCTGCTGATGAACACCGATACGCCGCTGGCGGGAGGCGCGGTCCGCGCCGTGCCGCTCACTTTCCATCCGCGCCCGGGCACCGTGCATGCGCGTGCGGTATCCGGCCGTTTCAACAGCTGGCGCTGGGCCATGGTGTGGCTCACCCAGCTCGTGTTCTACGGCGGTGTATGGCTCACCTGGCACGACGGCGATACGGTGCGGCCGGCGCTGTGGATGGACATTCCGCACGAGCGGCTCTATCTGTTCGATTGGGTGCTGTGGCCGCAGGACGCGCTGCTGTTCGCCTTCGTGCTCATCCTCGCGGCGCTGGCGCTGTTCTTCGTGACCGCGCTGGCCGGACGGCTGTTCTGCGGCTTCGCCTGTCCGCAGACGGTGTACACCATGATGTTCACGTGGATCGAGGCGCGGCTCGAAGGCAAGCCGGCCGCACGCCGGGCGCTGGACGCAGCAGCCTGGGGCCCGCGCAAGGCGGCGATCAAGGGTGCCAAGCACGCGCTGTGGCTCGCGCTGGCGGCGTGGACCGCGATCACCTTCGTCGGCTACTTCACGCCGATCCGCGATCTGCTGCCGCGCCTCACCGACTGGGACGTCGGCATGTGGGAAGGCTTCTGGCTGCTGTTCTACGCCGCCTTCACCTATCTGCAGGCCGGCTTCGCGCGCGAATCGGTGTGCCAGCACATGTGCCCGTACTCGCGCTTCCAGGGCGTGATGACCGACGCGCACACGCGCCAGGTCGGCTACGACAGACTGCGCGGCGAGCCGCGCGCGTCGGCGCGCAGCCGGGGCGCCGGCGACTGCGTGGACTGCACGATCTGCGTGCAGGTGTGCCCGACCGGCATCGACATCCGCAATGGCGTGCAGTACGCCTGCATCAACTGCGGCCTGTGCGTCGATGCCTGCGACACAGTGATGGACAAGGTCGGCCGTGCGCGCGGGCTGATCCGCTTCGACTCGGAGAACGCACTGTCCGGGCGCGGCGCGACGACGGTACAGCCACGCGTGAAGCTCTACGCCGCGCTGCTCTCCTTGTTCGCCGCGCTTGGTGTGTGGCAGATGGCGACCCGGCCCGAAGTGCGACTCGACGTGCTGCGTGACCGTGGCGTGCTGATGCGCGAAACGGCCGACGGCCGCATCGAGAACGCCTACCTGCTGAAGGTGGCCAACCTGACGCGCGACGAGGTCGAGTACGTCGCACACATCAATGGCGTGCCGGCTGCGACCATCGTCGGCAACGACCGCCTGCGCGTCGCCCCGAACAGCGTGGCCAGCCTGAGACTGACCGTGTCCGCGCCCGACGACGGCACGCTGCGCGGCGCGCAACCGCTGGACATCGTAGTCGCCCCACGAGAGCGGCCCAACGAGCACGCGAGCGAAGGCAGTCGCTTCCTTTTCCCGTAGGCGTCCGCGTCAGACGATCACGCCGGATCTGCGACACCCGCCGCGCGGCGCCATGCGCCGGGCGTGAGGCCGTAGGCGTTACGGAAGGTGCGGGTGAGATGGCTCTGGTCGGCGAAACCGCAGGCGCTGGCGATCTGCGCCAGCGTGAGCGGGCCGCGCAGCAGCGAGCGCGCCTGCTGCAGGCGGTGGGCAAGCATCCACCGGTGCGGCGTGCGACCGGTGGTTTCGAGGAAGGCGCGCGTGAAGTGGCTACGCGACAGTCCACAGGCCTCCGCCACGGCGGCGACCGACACACGGTCGAAGGCGTGGGCGGCGAGGAATTCGCAGGCGACGCGATGCTGCGCGGCAGAAAGCCGGACCGAGCGTGCAGTGCGGCCCACGGCCCCGCCATACCTGCGCAGCAGGTGCTGCTGCAGCGTCAGCAGCGTTTCGTGAACAAATAGCGGCGCGGCGCAGGCCGGGTCGGTCAGCGCGGGCAACAACGACTGCAGCAGCGCCGCGACCACCGGGTCGCGGGTACCGGGCGAGGCCCGCAGCGTGCCGGCGCTGCGCAGACCGGCATCGCGCGCGCAGTCCTCCAGCACGACGGCCGGCAGCTGTATGCGTACGTTGTCGAAAGGCGCGTCATGCGCGCAGCGCCATTCGTCGCCCAGATGGGTGATCGCCAGCGTGCCGGCCGCGTGTCCGCCGCGGAAAACCAGCCGTCCTCGTTTCCACAACCTGTGGGCGGTGAAGTCACGCCGCTGCACGATGACGCTGAAAGCATCGACACAGGGAATGGGCATACCGACACCCAGCGGGCCGCCGTCGTGCCGCATGCGCACGATGGCGGCGTCGGTCGAATGCAGCATCCACACGTGCGGGCCGGTCGGCCCCGGTACGCCGCTGCGCGGCTCGCGCTGGCGGTGAGGCGACCCGGCGTCGTGGCCGTCCATGCTCATGCGGCGACTCAGTGCGGGTGTGCCGGCACGGGCACCGGCGCCCGTGCACCATGCGGGTCGAGCGCGAGAAAGTGATGCACCCGTGGCCGCTCCGGTCCGACGTGGAAACGCAGCACCTCGCCCTGCAGGTCGGCGGCCGCCTTCGATACGCGCTGGTGCTGGCGCAGGTGTTCGGCCCAGGACTCGACCAGGAACCACTCGACCACGCGCTCGGGGTCCGCCGTGTCCTCGGCCACGCCCCACGCGTAGGCACCGTCGCGACGACGGTCCAGCGCCAGTGCCTGCATCGCCTGCATGAAGGCCGGCAGATCCGGGCGGCGTATGCGGTACTCGATCTGGATCATGACCGGGCCCCGGTCGTGCGCAACCGGCGCGGCGAGCAGCGGCTCCGGCCAGTGGTTGGACGGCTGCAGGTCGGCTTCGCCAATCGGCAGGCGGATGCGGTGCGCCGCAAGTGCGATCGCAGCCAGTGCAATGGCCGCCGCCAGCAGCGTCTGCGCCACGCCCAGCTGTTGCGCGACCAGGCCCCAGCCCAGGCTTCCGGCTGCCATCGCGCCATTGAACACCATCAGGTAGATGGCCAGCCCGCGCCCGCGTACCCAGTTCGGCAGTACCGCCTGCGCCACGCCGTTCAGCGTGGTGAGTGCGATGATCCAGCCGGCGCCCAGCACCAGCATCAGCGGTACCGCCAGCCATTGCGGCGGTACCAGCGACAGCGCGGCGACGACGGAGGCCGTCAGCAGCGAGGCGAGCAGCACCTGCGCATCCGGGCCCAGACGTCGCCGCAGCGCCGGCAGCAGCACCGCACCGGCGATCGCGCCCACCCCGACCGCGCCCAGCAGCAGGCCGTAGAAGCCGGCGCTACCGCCGAGCATGTTGCGCGCCAGCAGTGGCAGCAACGCCCAGGCTGCGCTGGCAAGCATGAAGAACAGCGCGGCGCGCAGCAGCACCACGTGCAGTTCGTGGCTGGCGCGGGCATAGCGGAGGCCGGCGCGGAAAGCGCCGAAGAACTGTTCCGGCACCGCGGCCGGCTCAGCCGCCGGCCGACGCCACCACAGCAGCGCGGCAATCACGAACACATAGCTCAGCACGTCGGCGCCATACGCCGCAGCCGCGCCGAAACTCGCCAGCAACAGGCCGCCGGCGGCGGGGCCGACGGCGCGCGCGATGTTCACGCCCAGCGAATTGAGCGCCACCGCGTTCTTCAGATCGGCGCGCGGCACGAGTTCCGGCACGATGGCCTGCCATGACGGCCCCATCAGCGCGGCGCCGATGCCACCGACGAAGGTGAGTGCGATCAGCGAGCCGACGGTCAGCGTATGCGTTGACGCCAGCACCAGCAGCGTGACGCTGACGCATGCCAGCAGCACCTGCACCGCGATCAGCAGGCGGCGCCGGTCCAGCGTGTCGGACAGCACGCCGGCCGGCAGCGCGAGCAGGAAGACCGGCAGTGTTGCCGCGGTCTGGATCATCGCCACCGCAGCCGGGCTGGCTGACAGTTCGGTCACCATCCACGCGCTGGCGACATCGCGCATGAAGGTGCCGATATTGCCCAGCACCGTTGCGCACCACAGCACTGCGAAAACAGGCTGGCGCAGCGGCGCGAAACTGCCGGAGCCCGGCGGTGAGGTCGTGTGTGTCTGCATGGCGGCGCTCCTGCCGGCGACGTGTGAAGAAGGCGTGCTCAGACGGCCCAGCAGGAACAGCCGAGCGCGCCCCAGAAGCTCGTGAGATCACCGGCGGGGACGCGGCTACCCCAGGCGTCGGCATGGCTGTGACCGTGCACACCGCAAGCGCTGGCGCAACCGCACGCCGCCGCGGCCTGACGCATTGTCAGCGGCGCCGCCTTGCCGTCGCCCCAGCCAGCGTAGCCGCCGAAGCGGCGCACCGGCGACCAATCGGGCATGGCGGGCGGAGGCACGTCGTGGTCGAGTGCGGCGAAGTCGCCGGCCGCATACACCACCTTGCCGCCCACCAGAGTAAGCAGCGAGGTGGTATCGGCGATGTCGGCTTCAGCGCAGGCGAAGAAGTCGCGGTCCGGCACGATGAGGTCGGCGAACTGGCCCGCCTCGATGCGGCCCTTGCGGCCGACCTCGTTCGAGAACCAGGTCACCTTCTCGGTCCACATGCGCAGCGCGGTTTCGCGGTCCAGGCAGTTCCGCTGCGGATAGATGCGCAGGCCGCCGACGGTGCGGCCGGTGACCAGCCAGGACAGCGACACCCACGGGTTGTACGAGGCGACCCGGGTGGCATCGGTGCCGGCCGATACATTCACGCCCTTCTCCAGCATGCGCGCCACCGGCGGCGTGGCCTGCGCCGCATCGATGCCGTAGCGCTCGACGAAGTACTCGCCCTGGAAGGCCATGCGGTGCTGGACCGCCACGCCGCCGCCGAGCGCGGCAATGCGGTTGACCGAGCGCTCGGAAATGGTTTCCGCGTGGTCGAAGAACCAGTTCAGGCCCTGCAGCGGAATGTCGCGATTCACTCGCTCGAACACATCGAGCGCGCGCGTGATGGTTTCGTCGTAGGTCGCGTGCAGTCGCCACGGCCAGCGGTTCTGCGCCAAGATGCGCACCACCTCTTCCAGTTCGCCTTCCATCTCCGGCGCGAGGTCAGGCCGCGGCTGGCGGAAGTCCTCGAAGTCGGCCGCCGAGAACACCAGCATTTCTCCGGCGCCGTTATGGCGGAAATAGTCGCTGCCCTGCTTGTAGGTCGAGGAGGCGGTCCAGTTCAGGAAGTCCTCCCTCTCCTGACCGGCCTTCTGCGTAAACAGGTTGTAGGCGAGCCGTATCGTGAGCTGGCCGGCGTCGGCCAGTTCCTGGATCACCCGGTAGTCGTCCGGATAGTTCTGAAATCCGCCGCCGGCGTCGATGGCACCGGTCACGCCAAGGCGGTTCAGTTCGCGCATGAAGTGGCGGGTCGAATTCAGCTGGTATTCGTAGGGCAGCTTCGGCCCCTTGGCCAGCGTCGCGTACAGGATGGCGGCATTGGGCTTGGCCAGCAGCAGGCCGGTCGGGTTGCCCGCGCTGTCGCGCGCGATCTCGCCGCCGTTCGGCGCCGGCGTGTCGCGCGTATAGCCGACCGCGCGCAACGCGGCGCCATTGAGCAGCGCACGGTCGTAGAGGTGCAGCAGGAACACCGGTGTATCCGGCGCGATGGCGTTGATCTCATCCAGCGTCGGCAGGCGCTTCTCGACGAACTGGTGTTCGGTGAAGCCGCCGACCACGCGCACCCACTGCGGCGCCGGCGTCACCGCGACCTGACGCTTCAGCATGTCGAGCGCGTCGGCCAGGCTGCGCACGCCGTCCCAGCGCAGTTCCATGTTGAAGTTGAGGCCGCCACGGATGATATGCAGGTGATTGTCGATCAGGCCCGGCAGCACGCGCCGGCCCCTCAGGTCGATCAGCCGGGTGGCCGGGCCGGCCAACGGCAGCACGTCCTCCTGCCGTCCGACGCGCTGGAACACGCCATCGCGTATGGCCACCGCGTCGGCTTCCGGGTTGCTGCGGTCCAGCGTTGCGAAGCGGCCGTGGTACAGGATCAGGTCAGGGTGTTGTGCGTCATCCATGGGGGTCCTCGCTCGAAGTGCGTGCGCTTGCCGGGTCGGAATGCATGTTCGGTGCAGATTCAGGCAGCTTGCCGGACATGTGTTGCAGGACAGGGTGCTGCTGACCGCTCTGCGAGCCGGGTTCGCGCTGGGAAAGGTGTCTGACCAGTGGCGGGATCTGCTCGCCGGCCAGGATGCCGAGCAGCCCGATCAGTGCGACCACCGGCGGCGCCGGCGAGCGCACGCCGAGCAGCGCATAGATCACGCCCACGAGCAGTCCGGCCGCAAGGGAGAGGATATAGAGCTTCATGGGCGTGCGCGCCAGGTCAGCCTTCGTGGGCGCCGAACATCGTCTTGGCGTAGGTGATGCCGATGCCGTAGCCACCGCCGAACTTCTTCGCGATGCCGGTCGTCATGTCGTAGGTGCCGGTGCGCGCCCAGTCGCGCTGCAGTTCCAGCAGGTACTGCAGCGAGGTGATCGGCCGCGCACCGGCCTGCACCATGCGTTCCATCGCCCGGTTATGCGCCTCGACCGAAATGTCGCCGCAGGCGTCGGCGATCACATACACCTTGAATCCCTGGTCGAGCGCCGACAGTGCCGGCCCGACGATGCACACGCTGGTCCACAGCCCGGCCAGCACGATGCGGTCCTTGCCGATCTCATTGATGCGGCGAATGACGGCGGCGTCCTCCCAGGTGTTCATCGAAGTGCGATCGAGCAGGGCCTGACCGCGGAAAGGCGCGGTCACCTCGTCGAACATCGGGCCGGAAAAGCTCTTCTCGGCCACCGTAGTGAGAATGGTCGATACCTCGAAACCGGCCGCCGCGCTGGCGACGAGGCCGGCGTTGGAGCGCAGCGTGATGGCATCGATCGAATGAGTGGCGAAGGCCATCTGCGACTGGAAGTCGATCATGACCAGCGTGTGGTCCTGCGCATTCAGCAGCGATGCGCCGGGCGTGGGGGTGGCGGTAATGGGCATTGCATTCTCCTTGCTATGGAAGGGGCGGCCGGATGGCCGGTCCGTGGGGGCGGACACAGCCTATGCAGTGCCGATCGCCCGGTATTGAACATTTGTGCTGCAGCGGACGCCGACGCCGGAGCGCCGGGGTCCGCGTCAGGCTGTCGTGTTGACCAGCACCAGTTCCGCGTCGGCGTGCGCGGTGACGCGAATCACCGCCTCGTCACGGATGGCCGCCCCGTCGCGGGCCTCGAGCGCCACACCATTGACTTCGACCTGGCCGCTCGCCGGCACGAGGTAGCCGTAGCGACCCGGTGCGAAGCGGTATTCAGCGGTTTCACCTGCACGCAGGGTGGCGCCGAGCACGCGGGCGTCGGCACGGATGGGCAGCGCGTCCTCGTCGTTCGCCGAGCCGCTCGCCAGCGCTACAAACTGGCCGGCCCGCTCATCCCGCGGGAAAGGCTTCGCACCCCAGGTCGGCGCCTCGCCGCGGCGGTCCGGTTGGATCCAGATCTGGAAGATGCGGGTGCGACCGCGTTCCAGGTTGTATTCCGAGTGACGGATGCCGCTGCCGGCGCTCATCACCTGCACGTCGCCCGCTTCGGTACGGCCGCGGTTACCCAGGCTGTCCTGATGCGTGATGGCGCCTTCGCGCACATAGGTGACGATCTCCATGTCGGCATGTCCGTGCATCGGGAAACCGCCCCCGGCCTCTATCGTGTCGTCATTCCAGACGCGCAGCGCACCCCAGCTCATGCGTGCGGGGTCGTGGTACTCCGAGAACGAGAAGTGGTGGCTGGCGTCCAGCCAGCCGTGATCGGCCTTGCCCAACCCGTTGAATGTGCGGCGTTCGATCATGAGGGGTCTCCTTGAAAGGTCGCGTTGCGATGATTCAAAGATACGCACGACAAATCGGATAGAAAATGGAAAATATGAAAAACGATACTTTCCATTAATGCGATGAAAAGACTGCCTGATCTCGAAGCGTGGGCCATCTTTGCCAAGGTCGCAGAGACCGGCTCCTTCGCCCGCGCGGCGACTGAACTGGTGCTGTCGCAGGCGACCGTGTCCAAGGCCATCACGCGGCTGGAAGCGCGGATGCGGACCTCGCTGTTCCACCGTACCTCGCGCCGCATGTCGCTGACCGAAAGCGGACAAGCGGCTCTGGAACGCGCCACCCGCATCCTCGCCGAGGGAGAGGCGGTCGAGGCGGAAATGAGCGAGCAGTCGGCCTCGCTGCGCGGACACATCCGCATCGCCGCGCCGATGTCCTTCGGCATATCTCACCTGTCGCCCGAACTGCCCGCCTTCATGCAGCGCTATCCGGAGGTGACGCTGGAGGTGAACTTCAGCGACCAGCAGGTCGATCTGGTGGCGCAGGGTTTCGATATCGGACTGCGCATCGCCACGCTGGCCGATTCCAGCCTGCTGGCACGCCGGCTCTGCACGGTGCGCATCCTGCTGGTCGGAGCGCCCGTCTACTTCGAGCGGCAGGGCACGCCCGCCCACCCCAGTGATCTGGCGGAACATCGCGCACTACATTACGCACACACGCGCAACACGACGGCCGGCTGGCGCTTCCGCCACGCGCGTCATGGCGAGTTCTCGATCGCGGTGCCGGTACCGCTGCAAGTGAACAACGCCGAAGGTCTGACACCGGCCCTGCGCGCCGGCCTGGGGTTGGCGCTGCAACCGGAGTTCCTGGTATGGGAAGACCTGCAGTCCGGCGCACTGCGGACGGCTATGGACGACTGGCAGGTGCCGAGCATCGCGCTGCACGTGGTGACGCCGCCGGGTCGCGCCCGGCCTGCTCGCGTGCAGGCACTGATCGACTTCCTGGCGGCGCGCTTTGGTCACGCCCCGTGGGGACGCAGCGACGACGTGTGAGGCGGCGACGCCTCGTCTACATCACGTGAAGGTGCGGATGCACCGGATGTTCCAGCGTGTCGGCGATCAGGCGCAGCGCGATGTCGCAGTCCTCGCGCGACATCGGGCCGCCGAGGCAGACGCGCACCGCGTCCGGTGGCGTGCCGTCGGTGCTGAAGGCGGCGCTGGCGACGACGGCCACGCCCTGGGCGCGCAGGTTGGAGGCGAACTCGACCATGGACCAGTCGGAACTGAGCGGCAGCCAGAAGTGAAAGCTCTCCGGCTGCGCGCGCAGCGCGTGCCCGGCCAGCAGCCGCGCCGCTGACGCCTGGCGTGCCACCGATTCGGCACGGATGGCCTGCAGCATGGCTTCGGCCGTGCCGTCGGTGATCCAGCGCGTGGCCAGCGCGGTGGTGATGGGCGAGCACATGACCGTGGTGGCGCGCAGCGCGCCTGCCAGCCGCTCGGCCTGGCGCGGCCCCGGCGCATGCACGTAGGCGGCGCGCAGGCCGGCGCCAAAACACTTCGACAGGCCGCCGATGTAATAGGTGAGCGCCGGAGCAAGTGCGGCCAGCGGCGGCGGCACCTCGGGCGGCAGCATGGC
Organism: Methyloversatilis sp.; assembly: GCF_965284615.1. Classification (GTDB taxonomy): domain Bacteria; phylum Pseudomonadota; class Gammaproteobacteria; order Burkholderiales; family Rhodocyclaceae; genus Methyloversatilis. The sequence goes on along the minus strand of NZ_OZ260098.1, from coordinate 767,765 downwards.
GTAGGCATCGTCCTCGATGATGGGGATGGCGTAGCGCAGCGCGACGTCGGCCAGCGCCTCGCGCCGCGCGCGGGTGACCGTGCCGGTGGTCGGGTTCAGCAGCGTCGGGTTGCAGTACAGCGCCCGCGGCTTCAGCGTCTTGCACGCGTGCTCGAAGGCGTCGGCGCTGGGGCCGTCGTCGTCGAGCGGCAGCGCATGCAGCTGCACGCCGAGCTGGGCGGCGATGGCCTTGATGCCGGGATAGGTCAACGACTCGACGCAGATCGTTTCGCCCGGCCGCGCCAGCAGCGAAACGAGCGCAGTCAGCGCGCTGTGGATGCCGGGGCACACCAGCACGCGTTCGACCGCGCACAGCGGCAGTCGCTGGCGCAGCCAGTGCACGCCGGCGGCGCGGTCGTCGCGCGTGCCGCCGAAGTCCTGGTAGCGCAACAGATCGTTCCAGTCGGACTGCGCCATGAGCTGTGCTGCGCTGTCGCGCAGATGGGCGAGCAGCGCCGGATCCTGTGGTTCGGGCGGCAGGTTCATCGTCATTTCGGCTGCACTGCCGCCACGCAGCGCCATGCCCGGCGTCGAGCCGCGGACGAAGGTGCCCATGCCGGCGCGCGCGTCGATCAGCCCGCGCTTGCGCGCCTCGGCGTAACCACGCGCCACGGTCGTGTAATTCAGTTCGAGCGCGTCGGCCAGGTCGCGCAGCGCCGGCAGACGGTCGCGCGGGCTCAGCCGTCCACTGCGCACGTCCTCGGCGATGAGATCGGCGATCAGCAGATAGGCCGGCTTGTTGCTCGACCGGATGCGCTTGAGCCAGTGCTGCGAAGTCTTGTCCATCGGGGCGTTCAGGGCAGTCGTCGTTTGCGGGTGATCAGGTCGGCGATGCGCGCGCCATCCGCGCTACGGCGCACGCGCCACCAGTGTGCGAACTCGGTGGCGTCTTCGCGCGCGGAGAGCAGTTCGACACGCACCGTCTCACCGGGATCGATGTTGCCGTAGAAATACAGTTCCCGCTCGGCGGTCAGCGCCGGGCGCAGCCCGAAGCAGGCCAGTTCGGCGCGGTCGGCCAGCGCCTGGAAGCTGGCGAAGTAGAGCAGGCCGGCGCCGTTGAAGTCGTTGTGCGGACAGGGCGTGATGTTGACCGCGCGCAGCACGCTCCCACCCGCCGCCGGCTGCAGCCCCATGCGGGCGACGCCGTCGCCGCTGCGGAACAGCCGGGCGCGCGCCTGCAGCGACAGTGCGGCGTCGGTCAAGCTGCGGTCGCCGCATTCGGGGCCTTCGACCGGCGCGCGCACGATGCTGCGGTTGCTGCCGGCGTCTCGGCGCACGAAGGCGGACAGCAGTTCGATACGCGCCGCGCGCGTATTGCCGCAGCGCAGGGTCTGCGCGCTGAAGTGCTGGGCGCGCCCGGGCGACACGGCGCGCACCGACAGCGAGAACGGCGCGTTCTCCGTCACCGAGTCGAGCCGCGCCTCGTGCAGATGCACCGCGGTCAGCGCAGCATAACTCTTGCGGCCGGCAGCGTCGGCGAACTCGGGCAGCTGCATGCCCTGAGCACGCGCGATCGCCATCCAGTGCAGGTGGCCGCATTCCTTCAGCAGCCAGTTCTCCGCCAGGCCGTACAGCCCGAGCTGCGGCATGCCGGCGCAATAGTGCTGCTGCAGCGCCGCCGACGACTGCAGGCGTTCGGCGCTGTCCATCAGCATGTCAGCGCCTCCGCGTCGGCGGGCTGCGCGATGCGCCGTTCGGCGATGCGCGCAGCAATGTATTCGGCATCGCGCGCCACGCCGGAGAAGCGGCCGGAGCCCCAGGTATGCAGCCAGGGCAGGCCGAGGAAATAGAGGCCCGGCTGCTGCGTCACGCCGCGCACATGCACCGGATCGCCGCGGCCGTTGAACACCGGCGCGTCCACCCAGCGGAAGTCAGGCGAGAAGCCGATGCACCAGATGATGCTGGTGATGCCGGCGGCGACCGGATCGAGCGCGGCACGCTCCTCGTCCGGCTGCCATACCGGCTCATAGACCGAGGCCGGCGGGGCGTCGATGCCACGGTCGGCGATGTGCTTGTCGATGGCCGCATTAATGCCGTTGTAGGTGCGGTCCGCGCTGTCCAGCGCGGCGGCCAGACCCGGGGCGAACTGCAGGGCGCCGTCGCGGAAGTCCTGCAGCAGTCCATAGAGCTGCATGCCTTCGAGTGCGAAGCGGCGCAGATCGATGTCGCGTCCGCCATCGCGGCCAGTGACGTAGTGGTTGGTGTTGTCGCGCACACCCTCACGCAAGGGGTGGGCAGTCACCGGCATGTCGTAGTAACCCATGTCGGCCAGCCAGTTGACGACGTCGCGACCGCGGTAGAAGCGGGCGCAGCGCGGCGCGTCCCCCACCGCCAGATGCACGGTGCGGCCAGCCAGATGCAGGTCCTCGGCGATCTGCGCGCCGGACTGGCCGGAACCGACGACCAGCACGGCGCCCGGCGGCAGCGCGTCGGCATTGCGGTACTGCTCGGAGTGCAGCTGCGTGATGCCGGCCGGCAGCCGCTCGGCCATGCGCGGCACGATGGGCACGTGATAGCCGCCACTGGCCACCACCACCTGGTCGGCGGTCCAGTCGCCGGCCGAGGTCGATACGTGGAAGCCGCCATCCGGTCGCGGTGTCACGCGCTGCACCGACACGCCTTCGCGCAGCGGCGGATTCACCTTGCGGCGGAAGGCATCGAGGTACGCATTGATTTCGTCCTTCTTCATGAAGCCGTGCGGCTCGGGGCCGTCGTAGCTGTGGCCGGGCAGCGCGCACTGCCAGTTCGGCGTGACCAGGCAGAAGTTGTCCCAGCGCTGGGTGCGCCAGACGTGCATGGCGCTGTGCTTCTCCAGCACCAGATGTTCGATGCCGGACTGCTGCAGGCAGGCGCTCATCGACAGGCCGGCCTGACCGCCGCCGACGATGATGACCGGCAGATGGGGGATGGTTTCGGGGGTGCTCATGGCGTTCTCCTTGCGGCGGTCATTCATCGAAACTGACCAGTTCGATGTGGGTGTGCGGGTCGTCGCCCCAGCGGGCGGCGAGCTGTTCGAGGTCGGCCAGCTGGTCCATCGCGGCGGAACAGGCGAAACCGTACTTCGCGCGTACCCGCTCGGAGGCGATGTGCAGCGCCTCGCGCACTGAGGCCATGAAGTCGGGCAGCGGATAGCGCGTGCCCGGCGCGAAGTAGTCCTTGATCACCAGCGATGGCGAGTAGCAGCGGGTTTCGGTCGTGTCCGGCCAGCGGACGGTGAAGTGCATGGCGGGCATGTGAAGTCCTCAGGCGATTTCGGTTTGGCGCGACGGTGCGATGCAAAGCGCGCGGTAAAGGTTGACGTGGCGCGCGGCGCTGGCCGTCCAGCTGTAGCGACGGCACACAGCGGGCGGCGTGCGCAGCAGTGCGGCGCGTGCCGGATCGAGTGCGTGCCGCATCGCCTGCGCGATCGAAGCGGTATCGAGCGGGTCGGCCCAGCTGGCGGTGTCGTCGCCGAGGTATTCGGTGAACGGCGCGATGCGCGAGGCAACCACTGGCGTGCCGCTGGCCAGCGCCTCCAGCACGACCAGACCGAAGCCCTCGCGCGTGGAGGCCATCACCAGCACGTCGGCGAGGCGGAACAGCGACGGCATGTCGGCGTCGTCGAGCGCGCCGGTGATGACGACGTCGCCTGTGCCTTCGCGCAGTCCGCTGGCGCGCAGATCGTCGTTAAAGGCCTGCATGTAGTCGGCGTGATCGAGCAGGCTGGCGCCGCCGGCAATCACCAACTGCGCCTGCGGCAGCGACGGCTTGAGCAGCGCGAAGGCCTGCAGCACGCGACGCGTGTTCTTGCGCGCCTCGATGCCGCCGACGGCGACGAACACCGGGCCAGCGCGCAGACCGAGGCGCTGCGCCAGCGCGACATCGCGGGCGTCCGGCGTGCCGGTGTAGCGCGCCAGATCGACGCCGTTGTTCACGCAGTGCGCCTGCACGCCCAGTTCGTCCTGCAGGCGTTGCTGCCACAGCCGGCTCACGCACAGCACACCGCGCGCAGCGACCACACCATGCGTCTGCCAGGCCGCGAGTTGCGGATCGACGAACGGGTCGAGGTGATGCACGGTGCGCACGAAGCCCGCGATCCGTCCGCGCTGCTGCAGCGTGGCGAGCGCATTCGCACCCAGGCCGTCCTGCGCGTGCAGCACGTCGAAAGCTGCAGGTTCGAGACGCGGCGAGAGGTGGTCGACGAAGGCGGCGATGCGTGAGCGGGCCATGCCGACGACGTCGCGGGCGGCGGCAGCGACCGGCACCGGCTCGAAGCGGCAGTCGATGGCGCGGAACAGGCGCTGGCCATCGGCGGCCGGCGCGAACACGGTCACCTCGTGGCCCTGTGCATGCAGCGCCTGCGCCAGCTCGATCGTATGCACGACGCCGCCGCGCGGATTGACCGAGTGCGTCAGCAGGCCGATGCGCAGCGGCTCAGACATCGGTGGTCTCCCGCGGAGCGCGGATGAAGGGCTGGTCCTTCACGTTCCACAGCAGCGCCCGCTCACCGCGCTGGGTCAGCCATACCTCGGGCGCGGCGGTGACGCGGCCGATGCGCGCCGCCGCGATACCACGCGCGGCGAATCGTTCGAGCACGCGCAGCCGCTGCTGCGGGCGGACCGACAGCACATAGCCGAAGCTGGGGAAGGACAGTAGCCAGCGCAGCAGCGGCACGCCTTCGGGGCGCGGGATGCTGTCGAGGTCGATCTGCGCACCGACGCCCGAACATTCGAGCAGCATCAGCGCACTGCCGATGGAGCCTGCCATGCTCACGTCCTTGCCGGCGTTGCACAGGCCGTCCTCGGCCAGACGCGGCAGGATTTCGATGTCGCCGCGCAGCCGCTCGGCCGGCGCACGGGTGAACGCGTTCCAGTACGGATAGGGCTCCTCGAAAGCACCGCGCAGGTTGACGGCGAGGATGAGGTCGTCGTCCGGCTGCGCGTCGAAACTGGTGATGAGCTTGCGCGCGCGGCCCAGCACCGCGACCGCCAGCTGGCCCCGCGCGGCGCGGTGGTTGCTGTGGCCGCCGACGATGGGCACGCCGTAGCGCGCCGACGCGGCGGCGAGACCGTCGAGCACCGGCTCGGAACTGTCGGCACCGTCGCTCCACAGCGCGTTGACCACCGCGATCGGCCGGCCACCCATCGCGCAGATATCGCTCACATTGACCATGAGGCCGCAGTAGCCGGCAAACCACGGCATGCGGGCGACGAATTCCTCGACCAGACCTTCGATCGCGAACAGCAGCCAGCCCTCACCCGACGGATCGGGGATGGCAGCGCAGTCGTCGCCAACCGCCACCGCTTGCGCCATGTCGGCGACGCCGCCCGGCAGCGCGCGACCCAGCGCGGCCATCACGTCGGAAATGTCGCGCTTGTGTGCGAAGCCCGGGCTGCCACGCAGCGCATCGGTCAGTTCGGTGAGCGACATCGCTGGCTGCGTCATGCCGACGCTCCGGCGCTGCGCGCGACGAAGCCGGTGTAGACGTCGTAGCACGGCGGGTAATGGTCGAGCTGCGCCTGCATCAGCCAGTGCGGCCGGCCGTGCAGCGTTTCCGCCTGCAGCGGCGTCCAGTGCAGGCGGCGGAACAGCGGCAGGTTCTGCGCCTGCACGTGGGCGAGGAAGGTATGACAGCCGCGCGCATGCGCACTGGTGACCGCAAGGCGGATGAGCGTGGCACCGAGCCGGCCCTGACTGCGGAAGGCCGGATGCACGGCGAGGCGCGAACCCCACCACAGGCCGGGGTCGCTCGCGCGGTCCTCGTGGATACGCACGGTGCCCACCACCTGATCCGGCATGCCGCCGACACAGGCGAGCGCGACGATGAGCTGCGCGTGGTCATCGATCGTGTCGCGGTCGTCGCCGGGGAACACGCCCTGCTCGACGCAGAACACGGCGCGGCGCAGCCGCATCGCCTGGTCGTGTTCCCAATCGCCGTGCGCCCACTTGATGCGGAACTCGCAGGGCGCGAAGCGCTGCGGCAGTTCGCAGAACACCGGATCAGCCGACAGCATGTGCGGTCTCCCGGCGTTCGTACGACGACAGCGACGAACAGGCGCCGCACTTGCCGCAGCCAGCCTTGATGTCGGCCGAGCGCAGCCCGGCGTCGGACACCATGGCACCGAGCGGCGACAGGATCGCGCGCATGAATTCTGGGGTGGGCGCCGGGTGGTCCTCCAGCGGCGTGCCGCTGATCGGCACGAAGGGTACGACGAAGGGATAGACGCCGAGCGCCACCAGCCGCGCGCTGATGTCGAGAATGGCCTCCTTCGTGTCGCCCAGCCCGGCCAGGATGTAGGTGCTCACCTGGCCGCGGCCGAACACCTCAACCGCGGCCGCGAAGGCCTCCATGTAGCGCGCCATCGGAACCGAGGCCTTGCCCGGCATGATCTGTTCGCGCAGCGCCGGCGTCACCACTTCGAGATGCATGCCCAGCGTGTCGATGCCGGCCGCCTTCATGCGCGCGAACCATCGGTCATCGTCCGGCGGTTCGCACTGGCCCTGTATGGGCAGGTTGACCGCGGCACGCACCGCGAAGGCTGAATCGCACAGCACCTGCGCACCGCGGTCGGGCGTGGCCGGCGTGCCGGTGGTCATGACCATGTGCTTGACGCCATCGAGGAGTACGGCCGCACGCGCGACCTCGGCCAGCTGTTCCGGCGTCTTGTGCGCGATGGTGCGGCCGGCCGCCAGCGACTGGCCGATCGAGCAGAACTTGCAGGCCTTGCGTCGGCTTTCAAAGCGGATGCAGGTCTGCAGCACCGTGGTCGCCAGCACGTCGGCGCCGTGCAGCGTGGCGATGTGCGAATACGGAATGCCGTCGAAGGTCTGCAGCGCGTAGAAGCGCGGCTGCTTCGGGAAGCTGACCTGGGCGATCGGTATGCTGTCGCGGCGGATCTGCACGCGACCGTCGGCGTCCGGCGCCCCGGCAACGAAGGGCGAGGCGAAGGCGCTGCCGGTGTGCACCGGCACCATGATGGTGACGCCATCCACCGTGACCGCCTTGTGGTCGGACGGTCCGGCGCCGCCGCGGCGGCTCGGCGCACCGGCCTTCGGATCAGCCAGCCGCAAGCCGTACGACTGCAGCTCCGTCATCAGTTGCCGGCTGGAGGCGTCGGGTGTCGTGATCGTGCTCATCGGCAGTGCTCCGGTGTGAGGTGTCGTGCAGGGCGACCGTCGTCGTGGCCGGCCGGTCGTTGATGGCCAGGCTCAGCAGTTCGGGCCGCGCGTAGTGGCCGACCGAATCCATCATGCGTTTGCGCTTGGTCACCAGCGCCATGTCGAGATCGGCCACCACCATGCCTTCGCCCTCGGTCAGCGGCGGCGCAAGATGCACGCCTTCCGGCGACACGATGGCGGTGTGGCAGCCGCCGCGCAGTGCGCGCTGCAGCGCCGTGTCGGGCGTGATGGACTGGATCTGCTCGTCGCTGAGCCAGCCGGTGGAATTGATGACGAAGCAGCCGGATTCCAGCGCGTGGTGGCGGATGGTCACTTCCATCTGGTCGGCGAATATCTGGCCGACCATCGAGCCCGGGAACTGGGCGCAGTGGATCTCTTCGTGCTGGGTCATCAGCGCGTAACGCGCCAGTGGGTTGTAGTGTTCCCAGCAGGCCAGCGCACCGAGGCGGCCGATGGCCGTATCGACCACCTTCAGCCCGGCGGCGTCGCCCTGCCCCCACACCATGCGTTCGTGATAGGTCGGCGTGATCTTGCGGCGCTTGAGCGCGAGGCGGCCGTCGGCGTCGAACACCAGCTGAGTGTTGTACAGGCTGCCGTGGTCGCGCTCGTTCACGCCGAGCACCACGACAATGCCACGCGACTTCGCCTTCTCCGCGACCGCCTGCGTGACCGGCCCGGGCACCGTCACCGCCCGTTCGTACAGCTTCAGATGGTCGGCGCCCATCTGCACCGCCGGCCGTACGAAGGAGAAGTAGGGGTAATAGGGCACGAAGGTTTCCGGAAACACGGCCAGCTGCGCGCCGCGATCCGCCGCCTCGTCGATCGCCGCCAGCACGCGGGCCAGCGTGCCGTCGGCGGATTCGAGGTCGGGCGCGATCTGGATGGCCGCGGCGCGGATGATGCGCGGCGCGCTCATGGCCGGCGCCCCGATCCATTGATCGCCTCACGACGGACCGCTTGCGACACGCCGCGAACGCCCGCGCCAGAACCCGACCGCGGGTCAGCGGGAAGAACGGTCGCGCCCTCCCACGGCCAGGTGCCCGAGGCGCGAGGCGACGCATTCGCGGTCGCCGCCACGCGCGGCGAGTCTGAAGTGCAGCCCCACGGCCAGGCGCCGCCCGCCCTTGCCTCGGCGGTCCGCTCGTCCTGACGCGGCCCGATCGGCAATATGGCGCAGGGATGCCGCGCTCCGAAGAAAGTGCGGGCGCCCATGATCACAGCGTCCAGGTATCGAGGATGAAGGCGTTGTCCTTGCGATGCAGCAGGATGATGTCCAGCACATCCAGCGGATTGATCGGACGGATGCCTTCGATCAGCGCGCCTTCGCCGTGGCCGTACAGCGCCTGCAGCGCGAAGCGGCACGCGTAGACCTTGCCGCCTTCCTCGATGAATTTCGAAATCTGCTTGTTGAAGTTCTGGTGGCCGGGGAAGGCTTCGTCGCCCAGCGTCGGGAAGCCGCGCTTGACGCCCAGCGTGACGCCCGGGCCGTACAGCAGCACCGAGGTATCGAAGCCCTTGCGCTGCAGTCGCGTCGCCTGCAGCAGATTGACGAAACCGATGGACCCCTCGAAGGCGACGGTGTGGAAGGTGACCAGCGCCTTCTCGCCGGGCTCGGCCTTCACGTCCTCGAACACCTTCTCTTCGTAGTTGACGAGGAATTCGCCCTTCTCGTTGGCGGGGCGGGTGACTTTGGGCATGGCAATCTCCGGTAGTGATATGCGATCAGGAAAGTGGCGCCCGGAACATTGACTGTCCTTCAGACGCTCGCCCTTCCATTCGCATGCGCCGTGCCAACGGCGCCCGGATGAGTGCGATCAATATGCGATCAATGGATGCACACGCCGCCTTGCGGCCGCACGCACCCCTCGCGGGGACTGAAAAACCCTTTTCAAAGCATGGATTTAGTCGCCTGATCGCGCACCGGAATGAAGCATGCGGATGCGATCAATGCACCCGATCATTGGCGATCGCGCCGAGCCCGTTGCGGCAATGCGTCTTACGCCGCAGGCACGTGACGGACCCGCGAACGTGCCGGCAGGTGCGGCGTGCGTTATTTGAGCGCGTAGCCCTCGTCTTCCAGCACCTGCCGGATATCGGCTTCGCTGACCAGCGGGCTGTGCTCGACGCTGACGGTGCCGGTCGCCAACGCGACCTCGACCATGTTGATGCCCGGCAGTTCGTGGATCACGTTGGTGATTTCATGGACGCAGTCCTCGCTTTCGAGGCCATCTACGGTGATCAAGGTGGTGTGCATGGGCAGGGTCTCCGCTTCATTGGACGGCCGGAGTCCGGCGCGCCGTCGGGTAAGGTAATGGTATGAGCACATTCCATCGTCCGCCATGCCTGCCGACATCGATCCGCGCCTGACCGGGCTGGCCGCAGCACTGGGCATCGGCCTGCTGATCGGCATCGAGCGCGAGCGCCGCAAGGGCGAGGGCCCGGCCCGCGCCGCGGCCGGCCTGCGCACCTTCACGCTGACCTCGCTGCTGGGGGCACTCGCGATGCTGCTCGGTGGCGGCGCGACTCTGGCCGTGCTGGCTGCCGTGGTCGGCGTGCTGGCCATCGTGTCCTACCGCCGTTCACGCGAGGACGACCCGGGTCTCACCACCGAAATCGCGCTGGTGCTCACCTTCATGCTCGGTGCGCTGGCCATGCACGACGCGCGGCTGGCGATCGGCATCGGTGTGCTGGTCGCGATCGCGCTGGCCGCGCGCAGCCAGCTGCACCGCTTCGTCGTACGCGTGCTGTCGGAACAGGAGGTGCACGACGGTCTGCTGCTGGCCGCTGCCGCGCTGGTCATCCTGCCGCTGGTGCCGGACCGCGCGGTCAACCCGCTCGGGGCGATCAACCCGCGCACCTTGTGGACGCTGGCGGTACTGATGATGGCGATCAACGCCTGCGGCCATATTGCGCTGCGCGCGGCCGGTCCGGCGCTCGGCCTCACCTTCGCCGGCTTCGCCTCGGGTTTCGTGTCGAGCACCGCCACCATTGCCGCGATGGGTGCGGAAGCGCGACGCGACCCGGCGCTGCGCGCGGGCGCGGTGTCGGGCGCCGTACTGTCGTCGCTGGCGACCGTGGTCTATCTCGCCGTGCTGCTGACGGCGACCAGCCCGGCCGTGCTGCGTGCGATGGCTGCGCCGCTGCTGGCGGCCGGTGGCGTCGCCGCGGCCTACGGCCTGCTGATCGCGCTGCGCAGCGTGCGCACGCACGACGGCGACACGCCGCCGCCCGGCCGTCCCTTCAACCCGCGCCTGGCCCTGCTGTTCGCCGCCACGATGGGCGCGCTGTTGCTGCTGACCGCCTTCCTGACCGATCGCTATGGGGCCGGCGGCGCAGGCGTCGCCGCCGCGCTGGCCGGCTTCGCCGACGCCCATTCGGCCTCGGCGGCGGTGGCGGCGCTGCAGGCGTCGGGACGCATCGCGGCCGAGCAGGCCGTGCTGCCCATCCTGGCCGCCTTCACCACCAATGCGTGCAGCAAGCTCATCGTCGCGGTCACCACCGGTGATCGCGGTTTCGCCCTGCAGGTCGTGCCCGGCGTACTGCTGTCGGTCGGCGCCGCCTGGCTGACTGTGCTGATCTGAGCACCATACGGCCGTCCTGTCTGCCCGCGCGGGGTGCATGCCTCGGCGGTGAATTCCCTGCAGCCGCCTCAGCACCCCGTAGAATCCACGCATGAGACGATCCGCCACCGCCCCCCTGCCCGCCGCGACCGTGCCGGGCGCCCGCCGCCGCGATTCCGAAACCATCCGCAACCTGCTGCCTTATCTCTGGGCCTACAAATGGCGGGTGCTGATCGCGCTTGCCTGTCTGGTGCTGGCCAAGGGCTCGAACGTCGCGGTACCGCTGGTATTCAAGCAGATCATCGACGCGCTGGCGCCGGCCGCCGCCAGCAGCCGTGCGGCGCTCGAAGCGGCGCCGCTGCTGGTGCCGCTGGGCCTGCTGGCCGCCTACGGCGCGCTGCGCTTCTCCACCTCGATGCTGACCGAGCTGCGCGAAATCGTGTTCTCGCGCGTCACCCAGCAGGCCGTGCGGCGCATTTCGCTGCAAGTGTTCCGCCATCTGCACGCACTGTCGCTGCGCTTTCACCTCGAACGCCAGACCGGCGGTCTGACGCGCGACATCGAGCGCGGCACGCGGGCGATCGGCTCACTGATCAGCTACACGCTGTATTCCATCCTGCCAACGCTGGTCGAGATCGGGCTGGTGCTGAGCATCCTCGCGGTGAAGTACGAAGCGAGCTTCGCGTTGATCACCTTCGTCACGCTGGCGCTCTACATCACCTTCACCGTCACCGTCACCAACTGGCGCACGACGATACGGCGCGAGGCGAACGAACTGGATTCGGCCGCCAATACGCGGGCGATCGACAGCCTGCTCAATTACGAGACGGTGAAGTACTTCAACAACGAGGACTTCGAGGCGCGCCGCTACGACGAACAGCTGGTGCGCTGGCAACGCGCGCAGGAGCGCAGCCAGGTGTCGCTGTCGTGGCTGAATATGGGCCAGGCCTTCATCATCGCCATCGGCGTCACGCTGATGATGTGGCGCGCAACGGTCGGCGTGGCCGAGGGCCGCATGACCATCGGCGACATCGTGCTGGTCAATGCCTTCATGATCCAACTCTATATTCCGCTGAACTTCCTCGGCGTGCTGTACCGCGAAATCCGCCAGTCGCTGACCGACATCGAGCGCATGTTCGCGCTGATGGAAACGCACCGCGAAGTCGCCGACGCACCGGACGCGCTGACGCTGGCCGACGGTCCGTGCGAAGTGCGCTTCCAGCAGGTGAATTTCAGCTATGAGCCAGCGCGGCAGATCCTGCACGACGTCAACTTCACGATACCGGCCGGCCATCGCGTTGCCGTCGTCGGCCATTCCGGCTCCGGCAAATCGACCCTGGCGCGGCTGCTCTACCGCTTCTATGACGTGGCCGAAGGCAGCGGTCGCATCACGATCAACGGCACCGACATCCGCCAGCTCACGCAGGACAGCCTGCGCGGAGCGATCGGCATCGTTCCGCAGGACACGGTGCTGTTCAACGACAGCATCCACTACAACATCCAGTACGGTCGGGTCACGGCTTCGGCCGCCGAGGTCGAGGCTGCCAGCCGCGCCGCGCAACTGCACGACTTCGTGCAGAAGCTGCCGGACGGCTATGCGACCAAGGTCGGCGAGCGCGGGCTGAAACTGTCGGGCGGTGAGAAGCAGCGGGTGGCCATCGCCCGCGCGCTGCTGAAGAACCCGCCGATACTGATCTTCGATGAAGCCACTTCAGCGCTCGACTCGAAGACCGAACAGGCGATCCAGAGCCAACTCGAACAGGTGGCGCGCGGCCACACGACGCTCATCATCGCCCACCGCCTGTCCACCATCATGGACGCCGACCAGATCCTGGTGATGGACGCCGGCCGCATCATCGAACGCGGCAGCCACAGCGAACTGCTGGCGCTGGACGGCGCCTACGCCCAGATGTGGGCCCTGCAGGCACAGGAAGAAGACGGCACCACGCTCTGACCACGCAGAAGCCAGGGCGAAAAAAAACCGCGCCGAAGCGCGGTTTTTCAGGTGCGGGGAGATTCGCTCAGGCCGCCTTGCGACGACGCACAGCGATCATGCCGGCCAGTGCGGTGCCGATCAGAGCCAGCGAAGCCGGTTCCGGAACGGCCGGCGGCGGCGTGGTCGGCTTGGTCGTCGCGGTCACGCCGGCCAGCTTGATGTAGTCCTTGTAGTCGGACGACGAACCCGGCGTCACCAGCCAGTAGCGCGAATAGGTGCTGTTGGTCGTGCTGCGCGGATCGCTGTTGCCGGTGAAGTCGCCGATCTTGGTCCAGCCGGTCAGCGTCGAGAAAGTCTTGCCCGTCACCGTGGTGTTGATGTCGGCTACCGAAGCACCGGTGTAGGCATACACCGTGATGTCCGAATCGCCGCTGTACCAGCCGATGTTGACCAGGTTCAGATTCATTTCCGAACCGAAGGAGAACAGCATGCTTTCCATCGCGCCTTCGTTGTCCATGGCGTGATCGGGGTTAGTCGCGTAACCGGAGCTGTTCACCTCGTCGTTCCATGTGGAATCACGGCTGGTCATGCCCAGACCGCTGCTGCCCTGGTAGGTCAGGTAGGCGCGCTCGATGGTCGAACCCGAAGCGGTGTTGGCGAAGCCCTGGATGTTCACCGACTGGCCTGCGCCGTTGGTGTAGGTCATCGACGAATATTCGGAGATGTTGGAGCCGAAACCACTGGCGCCGACGTGCGAGGTAGCGGTCGAGGTGAACGACCAGCTGTACTGCGCCGCCGAGGCCGCACCGGCAAAACCCGCGATCACCACGGCGCCGATTGCATTGATCAGTTTCTTGTTCATTGTCTTTCCTTGGTCAGAAGGGGACATTGCTGTCTTGCCTCCTTATTAGCAATTTTGGGGCCAGAAGCACTTAATCATTTAAAAACAACAACATGAAGACTGTGAAAATGTGTGCTGTAAATAATTTCGACAAGATGTTTCATCGACCGCCGAGTTCGCTTCGAAGCGCCTTGGCCTTGTCGGCATCCGGGAAGGTCCGCCCCGGCTGCAGCGCGGCGTCCAGTTCCTGCAGAGCCTCCGCCTTGCGACCCGTCTGCGCCAGCACCCAGGCGAGGTGATAGCGGATTTCCGGGTTCTGCGGACTGCGCAGTCGCGCTTCGCGCAGATGCTTGAGGGCGGCGTCGGTCTGCCCCTTCTGCGCCAGTATCCAGCCCAGCGTATCGAGTACCAGCGGGTCTGCCGGCGCCAGTTTGAACGCGCGTTCGGCCGTAGCGTGCGCTGCCGCGTCCTTGGTCTGCCACTGCAGATTGGCCAGGTTGTTGAGCACCGGCGCCGATTCCCCGCCGGTTTTCAGGACGGCTTCGAGCGTGGCCTTTGCCTCGCGCAGCATCCCGGCATCCGTCTGCGCCTGCGAAAGCAGCAGCTTGAATGCGAGATCGCGCGGACGTTCCTTCACCAGCGCCTCTACCGCCGTCCGGCCCTGTAACGCGTTGCCGGCGCGACGATGCGCTTCGTACAGGCCACCCGCCAGTTCGACGCTGCCGCCCTTCGCCAATCCGTTGCGGTAGTGGGTGATCGCGTTCTGCCACTGGCTGCGCGCCATCGCGACGTCGCCCGCCAGCCGGAACACCTCGGGTGGCGGGGCCGGTGACTTGAGCAGTTCCTGCGCACGCGCCTCTGCCTTGTCGAGCTGCCCCTCGGCCAGCATCTGCTCTCCCTGCATGATGCGGGCGGGCAGATAGGTGGGGTCGCCCTGCAAGGCCTTTTCGAGACTGTAGGTCGCACCGGCCGGATTGCCGGCCATGCGCTGCAGCTGGGCAATGCGGTACTGGGCCGACGGGTCGAAATCGGCAACCCGGGTCATCGAGGTCAGCGTGGCACGCGCGCCGGCCGCATCGCCGCGCGCCAGTTGCACCCGGGCCAGTGCCGCCTGGATGGCCAGATAGCCCGGCTGCCCCTGGCTGACCCCCTTGGCTGCCTCCAGCGCCTTGTCCGAAGCGCCGGTCTGCAGATAGAGCTCGATCAGCGCGACATGACCTTCGATATGGTTGCGGTGCTTGTCGTGCAGGGTTTCGAGGCCACGCAGTGCGTCCGCCGTGCGCCCGGTCGCGGCGTCAAGCATGGCCTTTTCGTAAAGCGCCGAGGCGCTGTTGGGTTTTTCCTTGATCAACGCATCGAGGCGCGCCCGCGCCTGATCGGGCTTGCCCTCGGCAACTTCGAGCTTGGCCAGGTTGAGCTTGACGCTATCGAAATTGCGGTCGGCGGCAAGCGCCTTGTCGTACGCCTTGCGTGCGCCGGCGAAGTCTCCGGCCGCCGCGCGCGACACCCCGAGCAGGTTCAGAGCTGCCAGATTGTCCGGCTCGCGTTTGACCACCGCCTCCATCAGTTCGACCGCCTTGCGCGGCTGGCTGTCGCGCAGCGCAACGAGCGCCAGCGCGGTGCTGGCGCGCGCCTGACCGGGATCCTGTTTCAGCACATTGCGCAGTTGCTCGATGCCGAGCGCAGTCTGCTTCGCGTCGATCAGGCTCAACCCGAGCGAGGTCTGTGTCTGCGACGAGGCGCCGAGCTTTGCCGCCTGCTCCAGCAACTCGGTCGCCTGCTGGTGGCGCTTCAGGCGGCTGTACGCGCTGGCCATCAGCGTCAATGCCTCGGGATCACGCGCACCGCTTACCGTACGCATCAGCGGTTCGAGCGTTGACACGGCCGCGGCCGCTTCACCCATCGCGATCTGCAGCGACGCCAGGGGCTTGCGTGCCGCCATCTGCGACGGGAAGAAGCGGATATGCAGCTCGAAATACTCCTTGGCCTTAACCGCCCCACCGAGGCTGAGATGCGACAGGCCGGCGATCAGTGCCAGATGGGAGCGGCTGGTCAGGACCGAGCGCGGCAAAGGATCGATCAGCCCGACCACCTCGCCGAGCAGCTTGCGCGCCGCTGCACGGTCGCCCTCCGATTCGGCGATCACCGCGCGCAGATAGGCTGAGCGCGGCTCGTTCACATCGACTTTGGACAAGGTCAGCAGGGACTGCTTGGCCTCCGGCATGCGCCCGAGGTCCATCAACACCGAGCTGCGGCCGAGCAGCGCTTCGCTGTTGTCGGGAGCCAGCTGCAGCGCGCGGTCGTAATGCGACAGCGCCGCCGGCAGTTGTGCGGTCGCGTAGGCAACCGCGGCACGCATGCCCCAGGCGTCCGAATCATTGGGTGCCAGCGTGGTCGCCTGTTCGGCCAGCGTGGCCGCCTCCGCAGGGCGACCGGCCTGAAGCGCAATGCGCGACTCCATCACGACCGCCGAGGCGGACGCCGGGTTCAGCGCACGCGCCTCACGCACTGTCGACAAGGCCTGCGGATACTGGCCCAGCTCCAGATGCGCCTTGGCGCGCAGCACGATCACTTCGTAACGGATGCCGGGCGGCAGATCGTCCGCTGATAGCGTGTCGATCACTTCCTTCTGGCGCCCGGTCGATACCAGCAGGTTCGCCAGCGGAACGATGTACTCAGCACGCGACACGCCACGCTGACGTGCCTCGTTCAGCGCGACCTCGGCCGCTGCGTAGTCGCCTTTGCGCAGCGCCGCACGCCCCATGAGCATGTGCGCGGCGAGGAAGCCGGGATCGGCCTTCAGTGCGTTCTTGAGCTGGATGATGGCGCCAGCGTCGTCCTTGCGTTCGAAGCGGACCAGGGCATCCTCGTAATAGCGGCTGGCACCGTCGGCCGCCTGCAGCGGTCCGGCGCCAAGCAGACCGGCAGCGCACAGCGCTGCGACGAGGGAGAAGCGGAAGCGGGTCATGGGCGGCTGTCGATGTAAACAGACGCCGGAGTATAGGCCGCAGCCCGCCGCTGCCGCCCGCGACCGCGTCACGGGAGCCGCGCGGAGGACGGCGTGCGCAGGCCGGTCAGCCGACGACCGGCTGCGTATCGAGGCGGGTGCGATCCGGCGAAAGCGCTGCAGCGGTCCTGTCGCGGCACAGCGCCGCCCCCTGCCAGGCAAAGCTGAGACTGGCCGCATCGCCCAGCGCCTCGCGCCAGACCAGTGCCGCGCCAGCGTGATCGCACAAGAGAAGCTGACCACCGTCCGCGCGCGCCTGCACGCAGAACAGCGCGTCGATGCGGCTGGCGCCCGCCCGGCGGGCGGCGTCGGCAGGGCGAGCCAGCACATCGGCCACGTTCAGCTGTGCGTCCCACAGCAGGAAGCCCTGGCGCGCGGGCACCAGCGGCAACCAGCGCCCGTGGCCGGCGTCGCCCAGTCGTGCGACGTAGAGCGCGCCATGTTGCAGCGCCCCACCATCCGGCAGCGGGCCGATGAACTTATAGACGTGCTCGGGCTGGGCGGCCTCGGTCAGATAGAGCACGCAGCGCCCGTCTTTTGCTTGCAGCGGTGCGCTTGCAAGGTAGGTGACGCCGGCCAGTACGGCATGTCGGCCGGTCGGATCGAGATGGAGGGGATGCAGGGGCGCCACGGTCATGGTCGGATCTTGAGTGGAAACAATTCCGACACTGTCGCCCGGCGAAGTTACCGGCCGATGAAAACCTTCAGCCGCGGCCGAGTGCCCGGTTGACCACATCACGGGTGAGCGAGGCGGCGAAGGCCTCGATGAAGGCGTAGGTGTAGCCGCGCAACCAGGCGTTGCGGTGCAGGCCGATGCGTGTGGTGCTCGACTCGAACAGGTGGGCGCAATCGACCGCGCGCAGACCGCGGTCCTGCTCCGGATCGAACGCCATCTGCGCGACAATGCCGACGCCGAGGCCAAGCGCCACATAGGTCTTGATAATGTCGGCGTCGATGGCGCTGAGTGCCACGCGCGGCGTCAGCCCGCGCTCGGCGAAGGTCTGGTTCACGCGCGATCCGCCGGTGAAGGAAAAGTCATAGGTGATGAGCGGCCAGGCGGCGATCGCTTCCAGTGTCAGCGGTTTCACGTCGAGCAGCGGATGACCGGGTGGCGCGATCAGGCAGCGGTTCCACTGGTAACAGGGCAGGCTGACCAATTGTTCGTAGTCGTCGATCGCTTCGGTCGCGATCGCCAGATCGGCCGCGCCGGACAGCACGAATTCGCAGCATTGCGTCGGATTGCCCTGGTGCAGTTCGATCTGCACCCCCGGGTGGGCGCGCAGGAACTCCGATAACACGCGCGGCAGCACGTAGCGCGCCTGGGTATGGGTCGTGGCGATCGACAGCCGACCGAGGTCACCGCTGGCGTACTCGTCACCGACCTGCCGCAGCGCGCCGATGTCGCGCAGCATGCGACGAGCGATTGCGACCACCTCCTCGCCAGGTCGGGTGATCGCCACCAGTCGCTTGCCCTGGCGCACGAACACATCGACGCCAAGCTCCTCCTCCAGCAGGCTGATCTGCCGCGACACGCCGGACTGCGAGGTGTGCAGCGCGCGCGCTGCCTCGGACACGTTCAGGTTGCGCTGTGCGACTTCGGCGACGTAACGCAGCTGTTGCAGGTTCATGTCCCACTCCAATTAGCACTGGAAGTCATTTCGATCTTACTTCAAAGCATTTCCAATTATCTTCGAAGGCCGCTACCCTCGGTCGCCTTAAAGTGCAGAAAGTGCATTCATGGATTTCGGTTATTCGGTCGCGGGCTTTTTCGTCGGCGCCATCGTCGGTCTGACCGGTGTGGGCGGCGGCTCGCTGATGACGCCGCTGCTGGTGCTGCTGTTCGGCATCCACCCGGCGGTCGCGGTCGGCACCGATCTTCTGTACGCGGCCATGACCAAGGCCGGCGGTGCGGTCGTGCATGGTCGCAATGGAACAGTGGATTGGCGCATCGTCGCCGCGCTGGGCACCGGCAGCGTGCCGGCTGCGGCGCTGACGCTGTGGTGGTTATCGACGCATTCCGGCTCGGCCTATGGCAGCCAGTCGCTGATCAGCGGTACGCTCGGTGTGGCGCTTGTCCTGACAGCGTGCGCGCTGCTTTTCCGAGCCCGTTTGCAGGCTCTGGCCGAGCGGCCGGGCATCGGCGAGTTCCGCGAACGCCATCTGCGGGGGCTGACCATCGCCACCGGCGCAGTGCTGGGTCTGTTGGTGACGATCTCTTCGGTGGGCGCCGGCGCACTTGGCACGGCGGCACTGGTATTTCTCTATCCGCGGCTGTCTGCGGTGCGCATCGTCGGCAGCGACATCGCGCATGCCGTGCCGCTGACCCTGGTGGCCGGCATGGGCCACTGGTGGCTGGGCAATGTTGACTGGACGCTGCTCGGCGCACTGCTGGTCGGTTCGCTGCCCGGCATCGCGCTCGGCAGCCAGATCGCGGCGCGCATGCCCGAACGATTCCTGCGTCCGCTGCTGGCCAGCATGCTGTTCGGCATCGGCGGAAAACTGAGCCTGAACCTTCTAGGCTGAAAGAGGGCAACGGGTCGTCCGGCATGGGTCGGACACCCATGACTGGACCACCCTTATGTATCGCTACGACGATTACGACCGCGCGCTGGTGATCGAGCGCGTCGCCCAGTATCGCGACCAGTTGCAGCGCAATCTGGCCGGCGAACTGTCGGAAGACGAGTTCCGCCCGCTGCGTCTGCAGAACGGCCTCTACATCCAGCGCCATGCGCCGATGCTGCGCATCGCCGTGCCCTACGGCATGCTGTCCAGCGTGCAGTTACGCAAGCTGGCCGACATCGCCCGCCGCTACGACCGCGGCTACGGTCACTTCACGACGCGCCAGAACATGCAGCTGAACTGGCCGAAGCTGGAGGACACCGCCGATATCCTGGCCGAACTGGCGACGGTGGAAATGCACGCCATCCAGACCTCGGGCAATTGCATCCGCAACATCACGACCGATCCCTTCGCCGGCGTGGCGCCGGACGAGATCGTCGATCCGCGTCCGTACTGCGAAGTGCTGCGCCAGTGGTTGACCTTCCATCCGGAGTTCGCCTTCCTGCCGCGCAAGTTCAAGATCGCCGTCAGCGGGACGCTTGAAGACCGTGCGGTGACCTACGCGCACGACGTCGGCCTGCAGCTGTACCGCGACGACAAGGGCGAAGTGCTGGTACGCGTCATCGTCGGCGGCGGCATGGGTCGCACGCCGATCCTCGGCAGCGTCATTCACGACGCCCTGCCCTGGCCGCACCTGCCGACCTATCTCGACGCCGTGCTGCGCGTCTACAACCGCTACGGCCGCCGCGACAACGCCTACAAGGCGCGCATCAAGATCCTGGTCAAGGCGATCGGCGCCGAAGAGTTCGCGCGTCAGGTCAATGAGGAATGGCAGCTCGAGCGCGACGGCATCGCGACCGTCACCGAAGCCGAACTCGATCTGGCCCGCGCCGCCTTCTCGGATCCCGACGCCCCCGCCCGTCCCGCGCGCGATGCGTCCTTCGATGCGCACCTCGCCGAAGACCGCGCCTTCGCCCGCTGGGTGTCGCGCTGCGTGCGTGCGCACAAGCGTCCGGGCTACCGCTCGGTCACGCTGTCGCTGAAGCCGCACGGCGTCGCACCGGGCGACATCACGTCGGAACAGATGGAAGCCGTCGCCGATCTGGCCGACAGCTACAGCTTCGGCGAACTGCGCGTGACGCACGAACAGAACCTGGTGCTCGCCGACGTCGCGCTGGCCGACCTGTACGACCTGTGGCAGGGCGCGCGCGCGCACGGACTGGCGACGCCCAACATCGGGCTGCTGACCGACATGATCTGCTGCCCGGGCGGCGACTTCTGCTCGCTGGCGAATGCCAAGTCCATCCCGATCGCGCAGGCCATCCAGGCCGAGTTCGACGATCTGGACTACCTGTACGACATCGGCGACCTAGAGCTGAACATATCCGGCTGCATGAATTCCTGTGGTCACCATCACGTCGGCCATATCGGCATTCTCGGCGTCGATAAGGCCGGTTCCGAGTGGTACCAGGTGTCGATCGGCGGCGCCCAGGGCAACACCACGTCGCTCGGCGACGTGATCGGCCCGTCGTTCGCCGCGGACGAAGTGCCGGGTGTGATCAAGAAGCTCATCGAAACCTATGTCGAGGCGCGCACGCCGGAAGAGCGCTTCCTCGACACCGTACGCCGGCTCGGCGTCGCGCCGTTCAAGGCCCGCGTGTACGGCGAAACCGCAAAGAAAGCCGAGGTGGCCCATGGCTGACCTGATCCGCGGCAACACGCTCGCACACAACGAATGGACCTGGGTGAAGCTGCCCGAATCGACCGAACCGGTGCGCAAGGCCGCCGGCAAGGTGGTCATGTTCAAGCTGACCGGTGAACCGGCCGCCCCCGAAGACGTCGTTGCCGCCTGTGAAGTGCCGGCCGGCAAGGTGATGATTCCGTTGACCGTGTGGCTGCGTCGTCGTGAAGAGCTTGCGGCACGCGTTGCCGCCGGCGAGATCGCAGTGTGGCTGGACAGCCACGAGGAACCGGCCGAACTGGCGGAAAGCCTCGGCGGTGATCTGAACCGGCTGCCGTTGATCGGCGTGAACTTCCCCAAGTTCATAGACGGTCGTGGCTTCTCGATCGCCTTCATCCTGCGCACCCGTTACGGCTACCGCAACGAATTGCGCGCGCTGGGCGACGTGCTGCGCGACCAGATGTTCTTCTTCCGCCGCACCGGCTTCGACGCCTATCTGCTGCGCGCCGACCAGAAGCCGGAGCGCTGCATCGCTGCGCTGAACGACTTCACCACGCCCTACCAGACCTCCACCGACGGCATCACGCCAGTGTTCCGTCGGCGCATCGGGCAGAAGGCGATCGCATGAAGAACCCGCTGATCCATCCGAACATCACCGACGCGATGCGCGCGACGGTGGCGCAGAAGACCGCGGCGGCGACCGAACTGCTGAAACAGGCCGCTGCCGAGTTCCAGCCCATCGGCTTCGCCAGCAGCATGGGCGCGGAAGACATGGTGCTGACCGACCTGATCCAGCGCAACGCGCTCGACATCGAGATCTTCACGCTGGATACCGGCCGTCTGCCCGCGGAAACCTACGACCTGATGGCGAAGGCGGAACAGCACTACGGTGCGCGCCCGGTCACCTTCTTTCCGCGTCACGAGGCGGTTGAAGAGTACGTGCGCAAGCACGGCATCAACGCCTTCTACGACTCGGTGGACCTGCGCAAAGCCTGCTGTGCGATGCGCAAGGTCGAGCCGCTGAAGCGCGCGCTGGCCGGCAAGAAAGCCTGGATCACCGGCATGCGGGCCCAGCAGTCGGCGACGCGGAACGCACTGCCGACGCGCGAATTCGATGAAGGTCACGGTATCGAGAAGTTCAATCCGCTGTCCGACTGGACCGAGCGCGAGGTGTGGGTCTACATCCATACCCACGAAGTCCCGTACAACGAACTGCACGAGCGCTTCTTCCCGAGCATCGGCTGCCAGCCCTGTACCCGCGCAATCTCGCCGGGCGAGGACATCCGCGCCGGACGCTGGTGGTGGGAGAACCCGGAAAGCAAGGAGTGCGGTCTCCATGTCAAGGCCGGCTGAACACCGCTCCCCCGGCAAGGTCTGGCTGGTCGGCGCCGGTCCGGGCGCCGTAGACCTGCTGACTGTGCGCGCGGTCCGGCTGCTCGCCGAAGCCGAGGTCGTGCTGCACGACGCGCTGATCGGCGACGACGTGCTGTCGCTCGCACCTCAAGCAAAGCACATCGCGGTTGGCAAGCGCTGTGGCAAGCAGTCCACCGCGCAGCGCTTCATCAACCAGAAGCTGATCCACGCGGCACGTACGCATGCCCGCGTCGTTCGTCTCAAGGGCGGTGATCCGATGCTGTTCGGTCGCGCGCAGGAAGAGATGGATGCGCTGGCCGCCGCAGGTATCGATTACGAAGTGGTGCCGGGCATCACCGCGGCCAGCGCCGCCAGCGCGCAGCTCCGCGTATCGCTGACGCGTCGCGGCATCGCGCGCAGCGTTGCGCTGCTGACGCCGCGCGCCGGCGAGGGCGAAAATCCCTCGCAGGCGTTGCGCGCCAATGCCGACACACCAACGCTGGCGCTCTACATGGCCTCGCACGAATCGATGGCGATTGCACGCGAGCTGATGAGCTACGGCCGCGACCCGGGCACTCCGGTAGCACTGGTCGAGAACGCGAGTCACCCGTCCTCGCGAGAGGGCTTCACGACGCTTCAGGGGCTCTCGGAACAACCGATCGGCGCCTTGCTGGGCACCGCGGGAATACCCGAGGGGCCGGTGCTCGTGATGCTCGGCGACGTATTCCGTGAAGTCCTGCAGCAGCACACGCCGATCTGGCAGGACGACAGCGCCAGCGCGGCCTGACGCCGCGACTCCATCACGCACACTCCGCTACGCGACAGTGTGCGAACGACGCCCAAACAAAAAGCCCCGCATCGCGGGGCTTTTTGTTTGGTACCCATGGAATTCGCTTACTCGGCGACTTCAACCGGCTCCGCACTCTCATCCGGGCGATCCATCAGCTGGACGAATGCCATCGGCGCATTGTCGCCGACGCGGAAGCCCATTTTAAGGATGCTCAGGTAACCGCCATTGCGGTTAGCGTAGCGGGGGCCGAGCACGTCGAAAATCTTGCACACGACTTCGCGGTCACGCAGACGCGAGAAGGCGAGGCGGCGGTTCGACAGGTTCGGCGTCTTGCCAAGGTTGATCAGCGGCTCGACGACGCGGCGCAGTTCCTTGGCCTTCGGAACCGTGGTCTTAATGGCTTCGTGGCGCAGCAGCGACACGGCCATATTGCGGAACATCGCTTCGCGATGCGAGCTGGTGCGGTTAAGCTTTCTGAGACCGTTACGATGACGCATGATGACTCCGTATAAATTATGCGGCCACCGCGGGTCAGGCAGGTGGCCGGTTCATCTTGTATCCGGCGCGGTGCGCCGGTACGGTGTTATGCCCGATCGAGGCCGGCGGGCGGCCAGTTCTCGAGCTTCATGCCCAGCGTGAGACCACGCGAGGCAAGCACTTCCTTGATTTCGTTCAGCGACTTGCGACCCAGGTTCGGGGTCTTCAGCAGTTCGTTCTCGGTACGCTGGATCAGATCGCCGATGTAATAGATGTTCTCGGCCTTGAGACAGTTGGCCGAACGCACCGTCAGCTCCAGGTCATCGACCGGGCGCAGCAGGATCGGATCGATCACCGCCGGCTTGCGCTGCTCGACGGCCGGCGCAGTGCCTTCCAGCTCAGCGAACACCGACAGTTGATCAACCAGGACGCGGGCAGCGTAGCGCACTGCCTCTTCCGGTTCGACAGCACCGTTGGTTTCGACATCCATCACCAGACGATCGAGGTCGGTACGCTGTTCAACGCGCGCCGACTCAACCGAATAGCTCACGCGGCGAACCGGGCTGAAGCTCGCATCGAGAACGATGTGACCGATCGCTTTATTCTCCGAAGAGCTCTGACGAACGGTACCCGGCACGTAACCACGGCCCTGTTCGATCTTGAACTGAAGATCCAGCTTGCCGCCCGGCGCAACGTGAGCGATCACGTGCTCCGGATTGACGATCTCGACATCGTGCGTGACCTCGATATCGCCAGCCGTCACGACGCCTTCGCCATTGCGCGACAGGCGCAGATAGGCCTCGGAGCGGTTGTGCAGCTTCAGCACGACACCCTTCAGATTCAGCAGGATATCGACCACGTCTTCACGCACGCCGTCCAGCGTCGAGTACTCGTGCAGAACGCCTTCGATCTGCACTTCGGTCGGCGCGTAGCCGGGCATCGACGACAGGAGAATGCGACGGAGCGCGTTGCCCAGCGTGTGCCCGAACCCGCGTTCGAACGGCTCCATCACAACGCGTGCGTGAGCCGGGGAAAGATTTTGTACGTCAATGATTCGCGGTTTCAAGAGAGCATTGCTTTGCATCTGCAGTCCTCAGTGACGTCAGCAGGCTGATCGCACCAGCGATCAGCGGGAGTACAGTTCGACGACCAGACTTTCGTTGATCGTCGAGGGCAGGTCGGTACGGGCCGGCAGCGACTTGAACACACCGCGTGCAGCCTTGGAATCGACGTCCAGCCACTCGGGGAAACCGCGCGAAGCCTGGGCTTCGAGCGCGCCCTTCGAGCGCAGATGGCCCTTGGCACGTTCGGTCAGCTCGACCACATCACCCGGACGCACTTCGTACGACGGGATGTTGACGCGCTTGCCATTGACCAGCACGCCGTTGTGACGCACGACCTGACGAGACTCGGCACGCGAAGCGCCAAAACCCATGCGGTAAGCAACGGTATCCAGGCGGCTTTCCAGCAGTTGCAGCATGTTCTCGCCGGTCTGACCCTTGCGGCGCTCGGCCTCGGCATACACGCGGCGGAACTGACGCTCGAGCACGCCATAGATGCGACGGATCTTCTGCTTTTCACGCAGTTGCTGACCGAAACCGGACAGGCGCTGGCCGGACTTTTGTCCGTGCTGACCCGGGGCATACGAACGGCGCTCGATGGCGCACTTGTCGGTGAAGCACTTTTCGCCCTTCAGGAAGAGCTTTTCGCCTTCACGACGGCATTGACGGCACTTCGCGTCGAGATTACGAGCCATTCTCTAATTCCTCTTAGATGCGCCGACGCTTGGGCGGACGGCAACCGTTGTGCGGGATCGGCGTGATGTCGGTGATCGACGAAATCTTGATGCCGAGCGCATTCAGCGCACGAACGGCCGACTCGCGACCCGGGCCGGGACCCTTGATGCGGACTTCCAGGTTTTTCACACCGCATTCGACAGCGACCTTGCCAGCGGCCTCTGCGGCCACCTGTGCTGCAAACGGCGTGCTCTTGCGCGAACCCTTGAAGCCGGCGCCGCCCGACGTTGCCCACGACAGGGCGTTGCCCTGACGGTCGGTGATCGTGATGATGGTGTTGTTGAAGGAAGCGTGAATGTGCGCGATGCCTTCCGCGACGTTCTTCTTGACCTTCTTCCGGACTTTTGCAGCACTCTTGACCATGATCGTGTCCTATTGCTTATTTCTTGGCGCCAGCGATCGACTTGCGCGGACCCTTGCGGGTGCGGGCATTCGTGCGGGTGCGCTGACCACGCAGCGGCAGGCCACGACGATGACGAACACCGCGATAGCAGCCCAGATCCATCAGGCGCTTGATGTTCATCGTCACTTCACGGCGCAGGTCACCCTCGATGGTGAACTTGCCGACCTCTTCCCGCAGCCGATCCATTTCGGCCTCCGAGAGGTCCTTGATCTTCGTCGTGCGGGCAATGCCGGCAGCGTCGCAAATCTTTTGTGAGCGGGAACGACCAACCCCGAAAATCGCCGTCAGAGCGATCTCGGTGTGCTGGTGGTTAGGAATGTTAACGCCGGCGATACGGGCCATGCAGTCACCCCGAAAAGCGAAACCTTAAATGTTATCAAAGACCACTAGCCAACGTCAACCTTGACGCTGCTTGTGACGCGGATCAGCACAAATGATGCGGACGACACCGTGGCGACGGATCACCTTGCACTTGCGGCAGACGCGCTTTACAGATGCTTGGACTTTCATCCCATTTCTCCAACTGGAACCAAACGCCGGACCTACTTGGCGCGAAACACGATGCGACCTTTGCTCAGGTCATAAGGCGTGAGCTGCACCGTTACCTTGTCACCGGGAAGAATGCGGATGTAGTGCATCCGCATCTTTCCGGATATGTGCCCGAGAACCACGTGTCCGTTTTCGAGCTTCACGCGAAACGTCGCATTCGGCAGGGTTTCAACAACTTCACCCTGCATTTCAATGACATCTTCCTTGGACATAGCTACCTAACGCGTCGGGAACCCAGCCCCGCGGAAATTCGCCTTCTTCAGAAGGCTCTCGTACTGATGAGACATCACGTACGCCTGCACCTGGGCCATGAAATCCATCGTCACTACAACGATGATCAGCAGCGATGTGCCGCCGAAGTAGAACGGAACATTCCACTTCAGGATCAGGAACTCAGGCAGCAGGCAGACCAGCGTGATGTACACCGCACCGACCAGGGTGAGACGCGTCAGGATCTTGTCGATATAGCGCGCCGTCTGTTCGCCCGGACGAATGCCCGGAACGAAGGCACCGCTCTTCTTCAGGTTGTCCGCCGTCTCCTTGGCGTTGAAAACCAGCGCCGTATAGAAGAAGCAGAAGAAAACGATTGCCGTCGCGTACAGCAACACGTAGATCGGCTGTCCAGGCGACAACGTGGCAGCCAGATCCTTCAGCCAGCGCGTGCTGTCCGTCGTTGCGAACCAACCCGCCAGCGTCGCCGGGAAGAGGATGATCGACGACGCGAAAATCGGCGGAATGACACCGGCCATGTTCAGCTTCAACGGCAGGTGAGAACTCTGTCCACCGTACACCTTGTTGCCGACCTGACGCTTCGCGTAGTTGACCAGGATCTTGCGCTGACCACGTTCGACGAAAACCACCACGGCCGTCACAGCGAACACCAGGGCAACGATGAACAGCGCCGTGAGTTCGTGCATCGCGCCGGTATTTACCAGCTCGAGAAGCCCACCGATGGAACCCGGAAGCCCCGCAGCGATACCGGCGAAGATGATGATCGAGATACCGTTGCCAATGCCGCGTTCGGTGATCTGCTCGCCCAACCACATGAGGAACATAGTCCCGGTGATCAGAGTCGAGATCGTCACGAAGCGGAACATCATCCCCGGATCGAGCACCAGTCCCTGCTGCGACTCGAGCGCAACGGAAATACCGAACGCCTGGAACAGCGCGAGCGCCAGCGTTCCGTAACGCGTGTACTGCGTGATCTTGCGACGGCCCGCCTCACCTTCCTTCTTCAGCGCCTCAAGAGACGGCACTGCGACGGTGAGCAGCTGCATGATGATCGACGCCGAGATGTACGGCATGATCCCCAGCGCGAAAATCGTAAAACGCGACAACGCACCGCCGGAGAAGAGGTTGAACACGCCGAGGATGCCGCCCTGCTGCCCCTGGAACAGTTCCGCGAGACGAGCAGGATCGATACCCGGGACCGGAATATGCGCACCGAGGCGATAGACCAGCAGCGCGCCTGCGAGGAACCACAGGCGACGCCACAGATCACCGAACTTGGCGCTACGGCCGGGCTGCTGGGCGGCAGTAACCAACGCTTACTCTCCGACCTGGCCGCCAGCGGCTTCGATCGCGGCGCGCGCACCCTTGGTCGCGCCGATGCCCTTGAGCACGACGCGGCGGGTGATCTCGCCTGACAGAACCACCTTGGCAGACAGCGCGTCACGAGACACGAGGCCAAACTGCTTGAGCACGAGCAGATCAACGTCCTCGACCGGCAGACGCGACAGCGACGAAAGATTGACTTCCTCGTTGCGCGCGCGGGTCAGTGACGTGAAGCCACGCTTCGGCAGACGGCGCTGCAGCGGCATCTGGCCGCCTTCGAAACCTACGCTCTTCCAGCCGCCCGAACGCGACTTCTGACCCTTGTGGCCGCGGCCGCAGGTCTTGCCCAGGCCACTGCCCATGCCGCGACCGACGCGACGGCGCGCGTGCTTCGAGCCCTCGCCGGGCTTGATGTCATTCAGTTCCATTTAAGCCTCGACCTTCAGCAGGTAAGACACCTTGGTGACCATGCCGCGGACCGCCGGCGTGTCCTCAAGGACGACGGTGTGATGCAGACGGCGCAGACCCAGGCCGCGCACCGTGGCGCGGTGATCCTGCTTGCGACCGATCAGGCTCTTCACCAGAGTGACCTTCAGAGTTTTTTCAGCCATCACAGACCTCAGCCGAGAATGTCCGCCACGGTCTTGCCGCGCTTGGCGGCAATCTCCGACGGCGTGCTCATGCGCAGCAGGCCGTTAAGCGTGGCGCGCACGAGGTTGTAAGGATTCGACGAGCCGAGCGACTTGGCGACGACGTCCGTCACGCCCATCACTTCGAACACGGCGCGCATCGGACCGCCGGCGATGATGCCGGTACCGGCTGCGGCCGGCTGGATCAGCACGGTCAACGCGCCATGGTGGCCGACGATCGGGTGATGGAAGCTGCCATCGCGGAGGCTCACACGAACCATCTTGCGACGCGCCTCTTCCATCGCCTTCTGCACGGCCACCGGCACTTCACGCGCCTTGCCCTTGCCCATGCCGATTCCGCCGTCGCCGTCACCGACCACGGTCAGAGCCGCGAAACCGAGAATACGACCACCCTTCACCACCTTGGTGACACGGTTGATCGACACCATTTTTTCACGCAGGCCGTCGTCGCGTTCTTCCTGGGCCTGGTTTTGCTTGCGTTGCGGTTTAGCCATCGCTTGAGTCGCCTGATCAGTTAGAACTTGAGACCGCCTTCGCGGGCGGCCTCAGCGAGCGCCTTGATACGGCCGTGGTACTTGAAACCACCACGATCGAATGCCACCTGCTCGATACCTTGCGCGCGAGCGCGCTCGGCAATCAGCTTGCCGACCAGCGTGGCCGCCTTGACGTTGCCGCCGTTGCTCACTTCCTTGCGCACCGACTCTTCGATAGTCAACGCCGCTGCGAGCACGCGGGTGCCGCAACCGGAATAGACCTGCGCGTAGATGTGGCTGTTGCTGCGGTGAACCGACAGACGAACGGCCTTCAGTTGGGCGATGCGCGCACGGGTCTGGCGGGAGCGGCGCAGACGGGAAATGTTCTTGTCCATGTTCGTCACCCTTACTTCTTCTTGGTCTCTTTGATCACCACCACTTCGTCCGCGTAGCGAACGCCCTTGCCCTTGTACGGCTCGGGCTGGCGATACGCGCGGACTTCAGCGGCGACCTGACCAACGAGTTGCTTGTTGACACCCTTGATGCGGATTTCCGTCGGCGCCGGTGTTTCCACCTTGATGCCGTCGGGCATCTGATGAACGACCGGGTGCGAGAAACCAAGCGACAGGTTCAGCTTGTCGCCTTGCGCCTGCGCCTTGTAGCCCACACCGACCAGCAGCAGCTTGCGTTCGAAACCCTGCGTGACACCCTGAACCATGTTCGCGACCAGCGCGCGCATGGTCCCGGAGAGCGCCTTGGTGTTCTCGGCGCCTTCGATCTGACCGAAGCGGATCTCGCCGCCATCGACCGTGACCGAAACAGCCGGGTTGATCACGCGGCGGATCTGGCCGAGCGGACCCTTGACCGAAAGCTCGCCGTTGCTCAGAGCAACGTCAACACCCTTCGGCACAACAACTGGATTCTTTGCAATACGTGACATGTCTTCGTCCTCAAGCCACGATGCACAGCACTTCGCCGCCGACCTTCTCGGCGCGGGCCTTGCGATCGGTCATAACGCCACGGGGCGTCGAAACGATGGCCACACCCAGACCGTTCATCACGCGAGGCAGATCGTCCATGCCGCGGTAAACGCGAAGACCAGGTCAACTGACGCGCTCGATGCGCTCGATGACGGGGCGGCCCGAGTAATACTTCAGGACCAGTTCCAGCTCAGCCTTGCCACCGTCGGTGCGCACGCTGAAACCGTCGATATAACCTTCGGACTGCAGCACCCCGGCGATCGCCACCTTGAGTTTCGAGGACGGCATGACAACAGAGCCCTTCTGTGCCATTTGTGCATTGCGGATGCGGGTCAGCATGTCCGCAATCGGATCACTCATGCTCATCTTGTACCCCTGTTACCAACTAGCCTTGACCATGCCGGGCACTTCGCCGCGGAAGGCCGCTTCACGCAACTTGTTGCGGCAAAGACCGAATTTGCGGAACACACCGCGCGGACGCCCGGTCTGCTCGCAACGATTGCGAAGACGCGTCGGGCTGGAATTGCGCGGCAGCGCTTGCAGCTTCAGGCGAGCGGAAGCACGATCTTCGTCGGACGCGGACATGTCAGCGATGACAGCCTCGAGCGCAGCGCGCTTGGCGGCGAACTTCGCAACCAGCTTCTCACGCTTCTCTTCACGGTTTTTCAATGCCAACTTGGCCATGGCAACCTCAATTCTTGAACGGGAACTTGAACGCGGCGAGCAGAGCCTTGGCTTCCTCGTCGGTCTTGGCGGTCGTCGTGATGCTGATGTTCATTCCACGGACCTTATCGACCTTGTCGTACTCGATTTCCGGGAAAATGATCTGTTCCTTGATGCCGATGTTGTAGTTGCCACGGCCGTCGAAACCCTTGCCAGACACACCACGGAAGTCACGCACGCGCGGCATCGCCACGGTGATCAGACGATCCAGGAACTCGAACATGCGGGGACCGCGCAGCGTCACCATGCAGCCGATCGGATAACCTTCACGGATCTTGAAACCCGCGATGGCCTTACGGGCCTTGGTGACGACCGGCTTCTGACCAGCGATCTTGACCATGTCGCCCACGGCGTGCTCAAGAACCTTCTTGTCACCCACCGCTTCGCCGACACCCATGTTCAGCGTGATTTTGGTGATGCGCGGAACTTCCATCACCGACTTGTAACCGAAGCGAGCCGTCAAATCGCCCACAACGGTTGCTTTGTAAAAATCTTGCAAGCGCGCCATTGTCGTTCCTTAAGCCTTGACCAACTCGCCATTCGACTTGAAGAAACGGACCTTCGTACCGTCTTCAAGCGTCTTGATGCCCACACGATCACCCTTGCTGGTGGCCGGGTTGAACAGCGCAACATTCGAAATGTCGATCGGCATTTCCTTCTCGACGATGCCGCCCTGCTGACCCTTCATCGGGTTCGGCCGCTGATGCTTCTTCACGCGGTTTACGCCCTCAACCAGAACCGAGCGCTCATCAACGCGACGCAGCACGGTACCGCGGCGACCGCGATCCTTGCCCGTCAGCACCACCACTTCATCGCCCTTGCGAATCTTTTCCATCTGACTCTCCAGCCTGGCCTCAGAGAACTTCCGGCGCCAGCGAAACGATCTTCATGAAACGCTCGCCGCGCAGCTCACGCGTGACCGGCCCGAAAATGCGGGTACCGATCGGCTCGAGCTTGTTGTTCAGAAGCACTGCGGCATTGCCGTCGAACTTCACGAGCGAACCGTCCGGACGACGCACACCCTTCGCAGTGCGAACAACCACCGCGTTATAGACCTCGCCCTTCTTGACGCGACCACGGGGCGCAGCATCCTTGATGCTGACCTTGATCACATCGCCAATACCGGCGTAACGGCGCTTGGAACCACCCAGCACCTTGATACACATGACCGAGCGCGCGCCGGTGTTGTCGGCCACGTTCAGCATGGATTGCATCTGGATCATTTGTTATCTCCAACTTGTCCCGCTCTGAGAGCGGTCAGTCTTGGACCCGTCAGGGTGTAGGACGAGCCCAACAAAACTTTGAGGCTCGGCGAAGCAAAGCGCGCCACAATAGCACGCAGGGAGGAACTACACAAGCCCCTCCCTGAAATACGTCTTCAGATCACGCGAGCCTGTTCTACAACCTGCGTAACCTTCCACGCCTTCGTACGGCTGATCGGGCGACACTCTTCGATCTGAACAAGATCGCCTTCGTGCGCTTCGAGGCCTTCGACGTGCGCGTGATACTTCTTCGACCGCATGATCACCTTGCCGTAGAGCGGGTGCTTCACACGACGCTCCACCAGAACGGTCACGGTCTTGTCCATCTTGTCGCTGACCACTCGGCCGACCAGCGTGCGATGAACCTTTTGATTGGTCTCGCTCATTTCGTACTCGCTTTCTGTTGCAGCAGGGTACGAACGCGCGCGATATCGCGGCGCACGTTCTTCAGTTCGCTGGTGTTGGTCAGCTGTTGAGTGGCCTTCTGCATGCGCATAGAAAACTGCGCCTTCAGGAGATCCATCAACTCCTTGTTCAATTCAGCGGCATCTTTCGTCCGCAGATCCTTGGCTTTCATCGCTTACCCCAGCTGTCGCACGACAAAGGTGGTTTCGAGCGGGAGCTTGGCAGCCGCCAGGCGGAACGCCTCGCGCGCCAGCGCCTCGTCAACGCCGTCCATCTCGTACAGCACCTTGCCCGGCTGAATTTCCGCAACCCAGTACTCCGGATTGCCCTTGCCGTTACCCATACGCACTTCCGCCGGCTTCTTCGAGATCGGCTTGTCGGGGAAAATGCGAATCCAGATACGACCACCGCGCTTGATGTGACGCGTCATCGCACGACGTGCGGATTCAATCTGACGAGCCGTCAGACGACCGCGCGACGTGGCCTTGAGACCGTACTCGCCAAAGGAAACCTTGGTGCCGCGGGTGGCGAGGCCCGTGTTGCGGCCCTTCTGCTCCTTACGGTACTTTCTTCTCGCCGGCTGCAGCATTGCTAGCTCCTGACTTTCTGACTCGTTGCTGAGTGGACTTCACGTCGGCATCCCCTGCCGGTGCGCCGCCTTCGGGCTTCGCATCACGAGCGGGACGGCGGCCGGCCGGGCGGTTGTCGCCTTCGGGGCGACGACCGTCACGACGCGGACGACGTGCGTTATCGTTTTCTTCGGTAACAGCAGGCACTTCGCCGCGGGCAAGCATTTCGCCCTTGAACACCCACACCTTGATACCGATCACACCGTAGGTCGTCTTCGCTTCAGACGTTCCGTAATCGATGTCTGCACGCAGCGTGTGCAGCGGTACGCGACCTTCGCGATACCACTCACGGCGAGCAATCTCGATACCGTTCAAGCGGCCCGACGACATGATCTTGATGCCCTGAGCACCGAGGCGCATGGCGTTCTGCATGGCGCGCTTCATCGCGCGGCGGAACATGATGCGCTTTTCGAGTTGCTGGGCGATCGAATCGGCGATCAGCTGCGCGTCGATCTCCGGCTTGCGGATCTCCTCGATGTTGACGTGCACAGGCACGCCCATCATCTTGGCCAGTTGCGCTTTGATCAGCTCGATCTCTTCGCCCTTCTTGCCGATCACCACGCCCGGACGGGCCGAATACACGGTGATGCGGGCATTCTTGGCCGGGCGCTCGATGACCACGCGACCGACGGACGCGTGCGCCAGCTTCTTCTTCAGGAACGCGCGAACCTGCAGATCCTGATTGAGCATGCGCGGGAAGTCCTTGCTGGACGCGAACCAGCGCGAAGCCCAGTTATGCGTGACCGCCAGACGGAAGCCGGTCGGATGAATCTTCTGTCCCATAACCTTCAGTCTCCAACCGTGACGAACACGTGGCAGGTCGGCTTCACGATGCGATTACCGCGTCCCTTGGCCCGGGCGGTGAAGCGCTTGAGCACAACACCCTTTTCCACGTAAATGGTCTTCACCTTGAGGCTGTCGATATCGGCGCCATCGTTATGCTCGGCATTGGCGATTGCGGACTCGACGACCTTCTTGATGATCTTTGCGCCCTTCTTGGGGCTGAAAGCCAGAATATTCAGAGCCTGACTGACCGACTTGCCGCGGATCAGATCGGCGACCAGCCGACCCTTTTGCGCCGACAGGCGCACACCGCGAAGATTTGCACGGGTTTCCATTGTCATCGCTCCTTACTTCTTCGCTTTCTTGCCTGCGGTGTGACCCTTGAACGTACGGGTCAGCGCAAACTCGCCCAGCTTGTGGCCGACCATGTTTTCCGAAACATAGACCGGAATGTGCTGGCGGCCGTTATGCACGGCGATGGTGAGACCGATGAAGTCCGGCAGAACGGTCGAACGACGCGACCAGGTCTTGATCGGACGCTTGTCATTCGACGCGCGAGCCGTATCCACCTTGGCCAGCAGGTGGGCGTCAACGAACGGGCCTTTCTTGATTGAACGTGCCATTGCCTACCTCTTATCGCTTGTAGCGGCGCTGCACGATCATGTTGCTCGTGCGCTTGTTGCTGCGGGTGCGGTAGCCCTTGGTCGGCTGACCCCACGGGCTGACGGGAACGCGGCCTTCACCGGTACGGCCCTCACCACCACCATGCGGGTGATCGATCGGGTTCATCACGGTACCGCGAACCGTCGGGCGCACACCGCGCCAACGGGTTGCGCCGGCCTTGCCAAGCTTGCGCAGGTTGTTTTCTTCGTTGCCCACTTCGCCGATGGTCGCGCGGCACTCGACGTGCACACGACGGATTTCACCGGAACGCAGACGCAGTTGGGCGTAGGTGCCTTCGCGCGCGAGCAACTGAACCGAGGTGCCCGCAGCGCGCGCCAGCTGCGCGCCCTTGCCCGGCGTCATTTCGATGCAATGCACCGTCGAACCGACCGGAATGTTGCGCAGCGGCAGAGCATTGCCCGACTTGATCGGCGCTTCCGAACCACTGACCACCTGCTGACCGACCACCATGCCCTTCGGAGCAATGATGTAGCGGCGCTCGCCATCGGCGTAGCACAGCAGCGCGATATGCGCCGAACGGTTCGGGTCGTACTCGATGCGCTCGACCGTGGCGACGATGCCGTCCTTGTTACGACGGAAATCGATCACGCGATATTGCTGACGGTGACCACCACCCTTGTGACGAGTCGTGATCCGGCCGTGATTGTTGCGACCCGAGGTCTTGTTCTGACTCTCGGTGAGCGAATCAACCGGGCGGCCCTTGTACAGGGTCGGATTGACGACCTTGACGACGGCACGGCGGCCGGCCGAAGTCGGCTTGACTTTGACGAGTGCCATTAGACAGCCCCTCCTTCAGCGAACTCGATGTCCTGACCCGGCTTGATGCGCACAAAGGCCTTCTTCCAGTCGCTGCGACGGCCGAACGTGCGGCCAAAACGCTTGATCTTGCCCTTCACGTTCAGGACCTGAACCGACAGGACTTCGATCTTGTTGTCGCCCTTGCTGAACAGCAGTTCGACCGCAGCCTTGATCTCCGGCTTGGTAGCATCCGGCGCAACCTTGAACACGACCTGGTTGTTACGGTCGGCAATAAAGGTCGCCTTCTCGGAAATCTGCGGCGCGAGCAGAACCTGCATCAGCCTTTCCTGCGAAAAGTTGCTCATGCCCACATCTCCTCGAATTTGCTCATCGCGCTGCGCGTGACCAGCACCTTGCCGAAGCGGATGAGCGAAACCGGATCCGTCTCGTGCGCTTCCAGGACCAGCACGTTGTGCAGGTTGCGCGAAGACAGGAACAGGTTCTCATCGAGTTCGTCGGTGATCACGAGCACCGAATCCAGACCCATGCCCTTGAGCTTGCTCGACAGCAGCTTGGTCTTCGGAGCCTCGACATTGAAACTATCGACCACAGCGATACGGTCTTCGCGAGCCAGCTGCGAGAGGATCGCGGCGATGCCGGCGCGATACATCTTGCGATTGACCTTCTGCGAGAAGTTCTCGTCGGGCGAGTTCGGGAAGATGCGGCCGCCACCACGCCACAGCGGGCTAGACGACATACCGGCGCGTGCGCGACCAGTGCCCTTCTGACGCCACGGCTTGCGCGTGGTGTGCTTGACCAGCGTACGGTCCTTCTGAGCACGGGTACCCTGGCGAGCGTTGGCCTGATAGGCCACGACCACCTGATGAACCAGCGCTTCGTTGTATTCGCGGGCAAACAGAGCGTCCGGCGCCTGCACCGTCGCCGCCTGTTGACCGGCGTCGTTCAATACCTTCAATTCAGCCATCGCGCTCTCCTCAGCCCTTGACCGCCGGCAGCACGACAACGTCGCCGCCCTTGGAACCCGGAATTGCGCCCTTGATGAGCAGCAGCTGACGGGCCTCGTCGATACGCACGACCTCCAGCCCCTGTTGGGTGCACTTGACGTCACCGAGGTGACCGGCCATGCGCTTGCCCGGGAAAACGCGACCCGGGTCCTGCGCCATACCGATAGAACCCGGCGAGTTGTGCGAGATCGAGTTACCGTGCGACGCACGGTTGGACGAGAAGTTGTGGCGCTTGATGGCACCGGCAAAGCCCTTACCGATGGACGTACCCGTCACATCGACCTTCTGGCCTACCGAAAACACCGAGGCTGGGCTGATCACATCACCTGCCTTGAATTCGGCGAGCTTGCCAGCGTCCACACGGAATTCACGCAGCACCTCACCGGCCTCGACACCTGCCTTGGCGAAATGACCTGCGGCGGCTTTGTTCACGCGAGTAGCGCGACGCTTGCCGAAAGCGACCTGCACCGACGTGTAACCGTCGGTTTCTGCTGTCTTGATCTGGGTAACGCGATTGTTCGACACATCCACGACCGTCACCGGAACGGTTTGCCCGTCATCGGTGAAAATACGCGTCATGCCGACCTTGCGACCCACAAGGCCTAGAGTCATGTTTTTCTCCTCATCCCGGTTGCGATTGACCGGGATCCGTTTCAACTGCCACCGGAACATCCGATGACGCTTACCGGCAAAAAGAACGCCGGAAAAGACTGCACTTACTGAAGCTTGATCTCGACATCCACACCCGCCGGCAGATCGAGCTTCATCAATGCGTTGACGGTCTTGTCGGTCGGATCGATGATGTCCATCAGGCGAACATGGGTACGGATTTCAAACTGATCGCGCGAACTCTTGTTCACGTGCGGCGAACGCAGCACGTTGAAACGCTCGATGCGGGTCGGCAGCGGCACGGGTCACGAACGACGGCACCGGTGCGCTTTGCGGTATCCACGATCTCAAGAGCCGACTGATCGATCAGGCGATAGTCGAATGCCTTGAGGCGAATACGGATCTTCTGGCTTTGCATTGGATTTTCCCAAAGAGCGAAAGAGCAAAGCCGGGTAGCAGAAGCCACCCGGCGCAAAAGCTGACGATTGTACTAATTATTCGACGATCTTTGCAACCACGCCGGCGCCGACAGTACGGCCGCCTTCGCGGAT
Source organism: Methyloversatilis sp. (assembly GCF_965284615.1). Classification (GTDB taxonomy): domain Bacteria; phylum Pseudomonadota; class Gammaproteobacteria; order Burkholderiales; family Rhodocyclaceae; genus Methyloversatilis. Next base: position 730,550 of record NZ_OZ260098.1, on the reverse strand, counting down.
CGCGAAGCGCAGACCTTCTTCCATCGCGATCGGGGCGATCAGCTTCACCGTGATCGAAACGTTGTCGCCCGGCATCACCATTTCGGTGCCGGCCGGCAGCTCGATCGAGCCGGTCACGTCCGTCGTGCGGAAGTAGAACTGCGGACGGTAGCCGTTAAAGAACGGCGTATGACGACCGCCTTCTTCCTTCGACAGCACGTAGATCTCGGCCGTGAAATGCGTGTGCGGCTTGATCGAGCCCGGCTTCGCCAGAACCTGACCACGCTCCACGTCTTCACGCTTGGTGCCGCGCAGCAGCACGCCAACGTTGTCGCCCGCCTGACCCTGATCCAGCAGCTTGCGGAACATTTCAACGCCGGTGCAGGTGGTCTTCACCGTCGGCTTGATACCGACGATTTCGATTTCCTCACCGACCTTCACGATACCGCGCTCGATACGACCGGTCACCACAGTGCCGCGACCCGAGATCGAGAACACGTCTTCGATCGGCATCAGGAAGGCGCCATCCACCGCGCGCTCCGGCGTCGGGATGTAGCTGTCCAGCGCAGCAGCCAGCGCCATGATGGCACCTTCGCCCAGGTCGGTCTTGTCGCCTTCCAGCGCCTTCAGGGCCGAACCCTTGACGATGGGCACGTCGTCGCCCGGGAAGTCGTACTTCGACAGCAGCTCGCGCACTTCCATTTCGACCAGCTCGAGCAGCTCGGCGTCGTTGACCATGTCGCACTTGTTCAGGAACACGACGATGTACGGCACACCAACCTGGCGGGCCAGCAGGATGTGCTCGCGCGTCTGCGGCATCGGGCCGTCAGCGGCCGAACACACCAGAATGGCGCCGTCCATCTGCGCAGCACCGGTAATCATGTTCTTCACGTAGTCAGCGTGACCCGGGCAATCAACGTGCGCGTAGTGACGGGTCGCCGTTTCGTACTCAACGTGCGCCGTGTTGATCGTGATGCCGCGCGCCTTCTCTTCCGGCGCCGCGTCAATCTGATCGTATGCCTTCGCTTCACCACCGAACTTCGACGACAGAATCGTCGTGATCGCCGCCGTCAGCGTCGTCTTGCCATGGTCAACGTGACCAATCGTGCCCACGTTCACGTGCGGCTTGGTGCGCTCAAACTTTCCCTTTGCCATTTCTAACCCCTAAATCCCAAAACTCACTTCTTGTTGATGATGGCGTCAGCGACGTTCTTGGGCGCTTCCGCGTAATGCTTGAATTCCATCGAGTAGGTTGCACGACCTTGGCTCAGCGAGCGCAGCGTGGTCGAGTAACCGAACATCGATGCGAGCGGCACCTCAGCCTTGATCGCCTTGATACCGCCCGGCAGGTCTTCCATACCCTGGACGATGCCGCGACGACCGGACAGGTCACCCATGACGTTGCCCATGTAGTCTTCAGGTGTCTCCACCTCGACGGCCATCATCGGCTCGAGCAGAACCGGGCTGGCCTTGCGCATCGCATCCTTGAAGGCCATCGAAGCAGCCATCTTGAACGCGTTTTCGTTCGAGTCCACGTCGTGGTATGAGCCATCAAACAGCGTGACCTTCACATCCACCACCGGGAAGCCTGCCAGAACGCCGTTCGGCAGAGTCTCCTGCAGACCGCGATCGACCGCGGGGATGAATTCGCGCGGCACGGTACCGCCCTTGATCGCATCCACAAACTGATAGCCCTTGCCCGGCTCGTTCGGCTCAAGCTTGATCCACACGTGGCCGTACTGTCCGCGGCCGCCCGACTGCTTGACGAACTTGCCTTCCTGCTCAACCGATTTGCGCACCGCCTCGCGATAGGCAACCTGCGGCGCACCGACGTTTGCCTCGACACCGAACTCACGCTTCATGCGATCAACGATGATTTCGAGGTGCAGTTCACCCATACCCGAAATGACGGTCTGACCGGACTCTTCGTCGGTACGCACGCGGAAGGACGGATCTTCCTGCGCCAGACGGCCCAGCGCCAGGCCCATCTTTTCCTGATCACCCTTGGTCTTCGGCTCGACGGCAACGTGAATCACCGGCTCAGGGAATTCCATGCGCTCGAGCGTGACTTCGGCATCGGGATCGCACAGCGTTTCACCGGTAGTCACCGACTGAAGGCCGATCGCAGCAGCGATGTCGCCTGCACGAACCTCTTCGATTTCCTGGCGATCGTTGGCATGCATCTGTACCAGACGGCCGATACGCTCCTTCTTGCCCTTGACCGGGTTGTACACCGTATCACCGGACTTCAGAACGCCCGAATAGACGCGAATGAAGGTGAGCTGACCGACGTACTTGTCCGACATCAGTTTGAACGCGAGTGCCGAGAACTTCTCGTCGTCAGCCGCTGCACGCTCGACCTGCTCGTCGTTTTCACCGATGCCCTTGACCGGCGGAATATCAACCGGGGACGGCAGGAAGTTGACGACGGCATCCAGCATGCGCTGCACACCCTTGTTCTTGAATGCGGTACCGCACAGCATCGGCTGGATCTCGCCGGCGATGGTACGGGTGCGCAGACCCAGGATGATGTCAGCCTCGGAGAGCTCACCGCTCTCGAGGTACTTGTTCATCATCTCTTCGCTGGACTCGGCTGCCGCCTCGACCATCTTCTCACGCCACTCTTCACAAGTGGATTGCAGTTCGGCAGGAATGTCCTCGTACGAGAACTTGATACCCTGCGAAGCCTCATCCCACAGAATGGCCTTCATCTTGATGAGATCGACGACGCCCTTGAAGTTCTCTTCCGCACCGATGGGCACAACCACCGGAACCGGATTCGCGCTCAGACGAGTCTTCAGCTGTTCGTACACCTTGAAGAAGTTGGCACCGGTACGGTCCATCTTGTTCACGAAGGCGAGACGCGGTACACCGTACTTGTTGGCCTGACGCCACACGGTTTCCGACTGCGGCTGAACGCCACCCACCGCGCAATAGACCATGCACGCACCGTCGAGCACACGCATCGAGCGCTCAACTTCGATCGTGAAGTCAACGTGACCCGGGGTGTCGATGATGTTGATGCGATGCTCGGGATAGTTGCCGCCCATGCCCTTCCAGAAGGTGGTCACGGCAGCGGAGGTGATCGTGATGCCACGCTCCTGCTCCTGTTCCATCCAGTCCGTCGTGGCGGCGCCATCATGCACCTCACCCAGCTTATGGTTAACGCCGGTGTAGTAAAGAATCCGCTCGGTCGTCGTCGTCTTGCCGGCGTCGATGTGAGCGGAAATGCCGATGTTCCGGTAGCGCTCGATCGGTGTCTTGCGTGCCACGATACAGTCCTTTGAAACAAGAGGCCGCCACAAGTGGCGGCCAGTCAGTTAAGCGAAATTTGGAATCAGAAGCGGAAGTGCGAGAACGCCTTGTTGGCATCCGCCATCCGGTGAACTTCGTCTCGCTTCTTCATTGCAGCGCCACGACCCTCCGCCGCTTCCAGCAGCTCGGCAGCCAGACGCAGCCCCATCGACTTCTCGGAGCGCTTGCGCGCAGCCTCACGCAGCCAGCGCATCGACAGCGCCATGCGACGCGACGGACGCACCTCAACCGGGACCTGGTAGTTGGCACCACCAACACGGCGGCTCTTCACCTCAACCACCGGCTTGACGTTGTTGATCGCCTGGGAAAACACCTCGAGCGGATCCTTGCCACTCTTGGTCTTGATCTGGTCAAAGGCGCCATAGACGATACGCTCGGCAACAGACTTCTTGCCGGCAGACATCAGCACATTGACAAACTTGGAAAGCTCGACACTACCGAATTTCGGATCCGGCAGAATGTCCCGCTTGGGTACTTCGCGACGACGCGGCATTTTTTAACCCCTCAATCTCTTGCGATTACGCTTTCTTCGGACGCTTGGCGCCGTACTTCGAACGGGACTGCTTACGATCCTTCACACCCTGAAGATCGAGCGAGCCGCGGACGATGTGGTAGCGCACACCCGGCAGATCCTTCACACGACCGCCGCGAATCAGCACAACCGAGTGTTCCTGCAGGTTGTGACCTTCACCGCCGATGTAGGAAATGACCTCGAAGCCGTTGGTCAGACGCACCTTGGCAACCTTACGCAGCGCCGAGTTCGGCTTCTTCGGGGTCGTGGTGTACACGCGGGTGCAGACGCCGCGCTTTTGCGGGCAGGCTTCGAGAGCCGGCACCTTGGATTTGCTTACCGGCGACGTGCGCGGCTTGCGTACAAGCTGATTGATGGTTGGCATTTTTTCGAGATTCCAAAAGACCGGAGGCGACGCCTATCCAGTGGCCCGCCTCCGCGACTCGTTCGCCTTGAGCCCGCTACGGTTGGCGGACCCACAAAGAGGCCGGATTATAGGCACATAAAAACAACACGGTGAACCCCGCGGCATTCTCCGAATACCGCGGGGTTGTGCTCTTCACTGCGTAAGACGATTACTGCGCTTCACCCGCATCGGCGTCCGCCGTCACGGGGTCGTCACCGAACAGCACGCGATCGGCTGCCGCGGCGTCGTCGCCGACAGCCTGGGCACGACGGGTGCGGTGGTATGCCAGACCCGTACCGGCCGGGATCAGGCGACCGACAATGACGTTTTCCTTCAGGCCGCGCAGTTCATCGCGCTTGCCCATGATGGCCGCCTCGGTCAGCACGCGCGTCGTTTCCTGGAAGGACGCCGCGGAGATGAACGAGTCGGTGACAGCGAGGCCTTGGTAATACCCAGCAGCATGTACTGGTATTCGGCCGGACGCTTGCCTTCGGCGACCAGACGATCGTTCTCGTCGAGCACCTCGGAACGTTCGACCTGTTCCTCGCGGATGAACTTCGAATCGCCGGAGTTGACGATGACCACGCGACGCAGCATCTGGCGGACGATCACCTCGATGTGCTTGTCGTTGATCTTCACGCCCTGCAGACGGTACACGTCCTGCACTTCGTCGATGATGTAGCGCGCCAGTTCCTCGACGCCCTTCAGACGAAGGATATCGTGCGGCTCGACTGCGCCGTTGACGATCACCTCGCCCTTGTTCACCACCTGGCCGTCGTGCACCGTGACGTGCTTGTCCTTCGGGATCAGGAACTCGTTCACTGTGCCATCCGGCTCGGTGATCACCAGACGCTGCTTGCCCTTGGTGTCCTTGCCGAACGACACCGTGCCGGTGACTTCGGCCAGCAGGCCTGCGTCCTTCGGCGAGCGGGCTTCGAACAGCTCGGCCACACGCGGCAGACCCCCGGTAATGTCGCGAGTCTTCGCGGATTCCTGCGGGATGCGCGCCAGCACGTCACCAACGCTGACCGCCTGACCGTCCTTCACGGTAATGATGCAACCCACCTGGAAGGTGATCGACACGGCCGTATCGGTACCAGCGATCTTCACCTCGTCGCCCGACTCAGTCAGCAGCTTCACCTGCGGACGCAGGCCCTTGGTGCTGGTGCTGCGACGCTTCGGATCGATAACCACCAGCGTCGTAAGGCCGGTCACGTCATCGACCTGCTTCGCCACGGTCACGCCTTCCTCGACGTGTTCGAAGCGCACGATGCCCGAGTACTCGGTAATGATGGGGCGGGTATGCGGATCCCAGGTCGCCAGGCCGGTACCGGCCTTGATGGTCTGACCTTCATCGACCTGCAGCGTCGCGCCGTACGGCACCTTGTGGCGCTCGCGCTCACGGCCGTGGTCATCGGTGATGATGATTTCGGCACTGCGCGCGATGACGATCTTCTCGTTCTTCGCACTGGTGACATAGCGCATGTTCTGCGTGAAGCGGATGACACCCGCGCTCTTCGCTTCGACACCGCTGGCGGCGGCAGCTCGCGACGCCGCACCACCGACGTGGAAGGTACGCATGGTCAGCTGCGTGCCCGGCTCACCGATGGACTGCGCGGCGATGACGCCGACGGCCTCACCGGCATTCACGATCTGGCCGCGACCGAGGTCGCGACCGTAGCACTGGGCGCACAGGCCGTAGCGCGTTTCGCAGGTCAGCGGCGTACGCACCTTCACCTCATCGACGCCGAGCGAATCCATCAGATCGCAACGGTCTTCGTCGATCAGTTCACCGGCGTAGATCACCGTTTCCTGCGTCTCCGGATTGACGACGTCAGCAGCCGTGACGCGGCCAAGCACGCGCTCACGCAGCGGCTCGATCACTTCACCGCCCTCGACCAGCGCCTTCATGACGAAGCCTTCGGCGGTGCCGCAATCGTCCTCGGTGACCACCAGATCCTGCGTCACGTTGACCAGACGACGGGTCAGGTAACCGGAGTTCGCGGTCTTCAATGCCGTATCGGCCAGACCCTTACGGGCGCCGTGCGTCGAGATGAAGTACTGCAGAACGTTCAGACCTTCACGGAAGTTGGTCGTGATCGGCGTTTCGATGATGGAGCCGTCCGGCTTCGCCATCAGGCCCCGCATGCCGGCCAGCTGACGGATCTGGGCGGCGGAACCACGGGCGCCGGAGTCGGCCATCATGTAGATGGAGTTGAACGACTCCTGCTTCACCGTGTTGCCGTTGCGATCGACCGTATCTTCCTGACCGAGCTGGTCCATCATCGCCTTCGCGACCTGGTCACCCGCGCGACCCCAGATGTCCACCACCTTGTTGTAGCGCTCGCCGTCGGTCACCAGACCTGAGGTGTACTGCTGGGCGATTTCCTTCACCTCCGCTTCGGCGGCGCTGATGATGGTGTGCTTGGCGTCCGGCACCAGCATGTCCTTCACCGCGATCGAAATGCCGGCGCGGGTCGCGAGACCGAAACCGGCCTGCATCAGCTTGTCGGCAAAGATGACGGTTTCGCGCAGGCCGCAGCGACGGAAGCTGTGGTTCACCAGCTTCGAGATTTCCTTCTTCTTCAGCGGCTTGTCGAGTACCGAGAACGGCAGCCCCGGCGGAAGGATTTCTGCCAGCATGGCGCGGCCGACCGTGGTGTCGTAGCGCGTGATCTTCTCGCGCTTCTCACCGTCAACAACTTCGACTTCGCGGATGCGCACCGACACCTTCGAGTGCAGTTCGACAAAGCCGTTTTCGTAGGCGCGGCGCATTTCGTTCACGTTCGCGAACATCATGCCTTCGCCCTTGCCGTTGATCTTGGCGCGGGTGGCGTAGTACAGACCGAGCACGATGTCCTGCGACGGCACGATGATCGGCTCGCCGTTCGCAGGCGACAGCACGTTGTTCGATGCCAGCATCAGCGTGCGCGCTTCCATCTGCGCTTCCAGCGACAGCGGCACGTGGACGGCCATCTGGTCACCGTCGAAGTCGGCGTTGAACGCCACGCAGACCAGCGGGTGCAGCTGGATGGCCTTGCCTTCGATCAGCGTCGGCTCGAACGCCTGAATGCCCAGGCGGTGCAGCGTCGGCGCGCGGTTCAGCATGACCGGATGCTCGCGGATCACCTCTTCCAGGATGTCCCACACTTCCGGCACTTCCTGCTCGACCAGCTTCTTGGCGGCCTTGATGGTGGTCGCCATGCCGTTCAGTTCCAGCTTGTTGAAGATGAAGGGCTTGAACAGCTCAAGCGCCATCTTCTTCGGCAGGCCGCACTGATGCAGCTTGAGCTGCGGACCGACCACGATGACCGAACGGCCGGAGTAGTCAACGCGCTTGCCCAGCAGGTTCTGACGGAAACGGCCGCCCTTGCCCTTGATCATGTCGGCCAGCGACTTCAGCGGGCGCTTGTTGGCACCGGTCATCGCCTTGCCGCGACGTCCGTTGTCGAGCAACGAATCCACCGCTTCCTGCAGCATGCGCTTTTCGTTGCGCACGATGATTTCAGGCGCCTTGAGCTCGAGCAGACGCTTCAGACGATTGTTGCGGTTGATGACGCGGCGGTACAGGTCGTTCAGATCCGAGGTCGCGAAGCGGCCGCCATCCAGCGGCACCAGCGGACGCAGGTCCGGCGGCAGCACCGGCAGCACTTCCAGAATCATCCACTCGGGCTTGATGCCCGAATGCTGGAAGCCTTCCAGGATCTTCAGACGCTTGGAAATCTTCTTCATCTTCGCTTCGGAGCTGGTGGCTTCCAGCTCGCCGCGAAGCTTCTCGACTTCACGGTTCAGGTCGAGCGAACGCAGCATGCCGCGCACGCCTTCCGCACCCATGAACGCGGTGAAGTCGTCACCGTACTCCTCGACCTTGGCCAGGTAATCGTCTTCCGACAGCAGCTGGCCGCGGTTCAGCGGCGTCATGCCCGGATCGACAACGACATAGCCTTCGAAATACAGCACGCGCTCGATGTCGCGCAGCGTCATGTCGAGCACCATGCCCAGACGCGACGGCAGTGACTTCAGGAACCAGATGTGCGCGGTCGGGCTGGCCAGCTCGATGTGGCCCATGCGCTCGCGACGCACCTTGGACAGCGTGACTTCAACGCCGCACTTTTCGCAGATGACGCCGCGGTGCTTCAGACGCTTGTACTTGCCGCACAGGCATTCGTAGTCCTTGACCGGGCCGAAGATCTTGGCGCAGAACAGACCGTCCCGCTCCGGCTTGAAGGTGCGGTAGTTGATCGTTTCCGGCTTCTTGACTTCGCCGTAGGACCAGGAACGGATCTTGTCCGGCGACGCGAGACCGATGGTGATCGCGTCGAACTCTTCTTCCTGCGTGACCTGCTTGAAAAGATCCAGCAATGCTTTCATGGCAACTCCTTTGGGGCTAGTGGCTAGGGGCTAGGCGGAACGCGTTCGCGCCCAGTCCTAGAACCGCTCCAAATCAATGTCGATGGCCAGGGATCGGATTTCCTTCACCAGCACGTTGAACGACTCCGGCATGCCGGCATCGATCTTGTGCTCGCCCTTGACGATGTTTTCGTAGACCTTGGTACGGCCGGTCACGTCATCGGACTTCACGGTGAGCATTTCCTGCAGGGTGTAGGAAGCGCCGTACGCCTCCAGCGCCCACACTTCCATCTCACCGAAACGCTGACCACCGAACTGCGCCTTGCCACCCAGCGGCTGCTGCGTGACCAGCGAGTACGGGCCGGTCGAACGGGCGTGCATCTTGTCGTTGACCAGGTGATGCAGCTTCAGCACGTGCATGTAGCCCACGGTGACCTGGCGTTCGAACGCTTCGCCAGTGCGGCCGTCGTACAGCGTCATCTGGCCGCCAGCCGGCATATCGGCCAGTTCCAGCATGCGGCGGATCTCACCTTCGTGCGCACCGTCGAACACCGGCGTCGCGAACGGCACGCCGTGCTTCAGGTTGCTCGCCAGTTCCAGCACTTCGCCGTCGTTCAGCGAGGCGATGTCTTCGCTGGTGCCGCTGCGGTTGTAGATCTCGTCGAGGAAGGCACGCAGTTCGGCCATATTGGCCTGACGGCGCAGCATCGCGTCGATCTTCTTGCCCAGGCCGCGAGCAGCCATGCCAAGGTGGGTTTCCAGGATCTGACCGATGTTCATCCGCGACGGCACGCCCAGCGGGTTCAGCACGATATCGACCGAGGTGCCATCTTCCATGTAGGGCATGTCTTCGATCGGCGTGATCTTCGACACCACACCCTTGTTGCCGTGGCGGCCGGCCATCTTGTCGCCCGGCTGCAGGCGACGCTTCACCGCCAGATAGACCTTGACCATCTTCTGCACGCCCGGCGGCAGCTCGTCGCCCTGGGTGAGCTTCTTCTTCTTCAGCTCGAAAGCGAGGTCGAAGTCGGTGCGGGTCTTCTCCAGCGATTCGCGCAGGCTTTCCAGCTGGCCGGCGATGTCCTCCTCGGCCATGCGGATGTCGAACCAGCTGTGCGGCTCGACGCCGTCCAGGTACTCACGCGTGATGGTCGCGCCCTTGGCCAGGCGCTTCGGGCCGCCGTTGGCCACGCGGCCGATCAGCAGACGCTCGATACGGGCGAAGGTGTCGCGTTCGACGATGCGCATCTGGTCGCCCAGATCCTGGCGATAGCCGCGCAGCATGTCGTCGATGATGGACTGCGCGCGCTTGTCGCGCTCGATGCCTTCGCGAGTGAACACCTGTACGTCGATCACCGTGCCGTTCATGCCGGACGGTACGCGCAGCGAGGTGTCCTTCACGTCCGAAGCCTTCTCGCCGAAGATGGCGCGCAGCAGCTTCTCCTCCGGCGTCAGCTGGGTTTCGCCCTTCGGCGTCACCTTACCGACCAGCACGTCACCGGCTTCGACTTCGGCGCCGATGTACACGATGCCGGACTCGTCCAGACGGCCGAGCTGTGCTTCGCCGAGCGACGCGATATCGCGCGTGATTTCCTCGGGGCCCAGCTTGGTGTCGCGGGCGACCACGGTCAGCTCTTCGATGTGGACCGACGTGAAGCGGTCTTCAGCGACGACGCGCTCCGACAGCAGGATCGAATCCTCGAAGTTGTAGCCGTTCCACGGCATGAACGCGACAAGCATGTTCTGGCCGAGGGCCAGTTCGCCGAGATCGGTCGAGGCGCCGTCGGCCACCACGTCGCCCTTGGCGATGATGTCGCCGATCTTCACGACCGGACGCTGATTGATGTTGGTGTTCTGGTTCGAGCGGGTGTACTTGACCAGGTTGTAGATGTTGACGCCGACTTCGCCCGGCACGGTTTCCTCGTCATTGACGCGGACCACGACACGGCTGGCATCGACGTAGTCGACCACACCGCCGCGCAGCGCCTGCACCGCCGTACCCGAGTTGACCGCCACGGTGCGTTCGATGCCGGTACCGACGAAGGCCTTCTCCGGACGCAGGCAGGGCACGGCCTGACGCTGCATGTTGGCGCCCATCAGTGCGCGGTTCGCGTCATCGTGTTCGAGGAACGGAATCAGCGATGCAGCAACCGACACGATCTGGCCCGGCGCGATGTCCATGTACTGGACCTGGTCGGGCGTCAACAGCATGAATTCGCCCTTGTGGCGGCAGGACACCAGCTCGTCGCTCAGCGCGCCTTCACCATCCAGCGAGGCATTCGCCTGCGCGATCACGTACTTGCCTTCCTCGATCGCCGACAGGAAGTCGATCTGGTCGGTCACGCGGCCGGCATCGACGCGGCGATACGGCGTTTCCAGGAAGCCGTACTTGTTGGTGCGGGCATATAGCGCGAGCGAGTTGATCAGGCCGATGTTCGGACCTTCAGGCGTTTCGATCGGGCACACGCGGCCATAGTGGGTCGGGTGCACGTCGCGCACTTCGAAGCCTGCACGCTCGCGCGTCAGACCGCCCGGACCCAGAGCGGACACGCGACGCTTGTGCGTGATTTCCGACAGCGGGTTGGTCTGGTCCATGAACTGCGACAGTTGGCTGGAACCGAAGAACTCCTTGATCGCGGCCGAAATCGGCTTGGCGTTGATCAGGTCATGCGGCATCAGGTTGTCCGACTCAGCCTGCGACAGGCGTTCCTTCACCGCACGCTCGACACGCACCAGACCGGCGCGGAACTGGTTCTCGGCCAGTTCGCCGACAGAACGCACGCGGCGGTTGCCGAGGTGGTCGATATCGTCGATCTCGCCCTTGCCGTTGCGCAGATCCACCAGGATCCTGATCACGTTGACGATGTCTTCGTTCGACAGCGTCGGCGCGCCTTCGATGGCGTCACGACCAACACGGCGGTTGAACTTCATGCGACCGACGGCCGACAGGTCGTAGCGCTCTTCCGAGTAGAACAGGCCGTGGAACAGCGTTTCCACCGCATCTTCCGTGGGCGGCTCGCCCGGACGCATCATGCGGTAGATGGCCACGCGGGCCGACCACTGATCGGCGGTCTCATCGGTACGCAGGGTCTGCGAGATGTAGGGGCCGCGGTCCAGATCATTGGTGTACAGCGTGCTGATCTCGCCGACGCCGGCGGCCGACATCTTGGCCAGCAGGTCTTCGGTGATTTCGTCGTTCGCGTTGGCGAGGATTTCGCCGCTGTCCTGATCGACGACGGCGGTCGCGATCACGCGGCCGACCAGGAAGTCTTCCGGCACGGCGATGGATTCGGTGCCCGATTCGGCCAGTTCACGGATGTGCTTGGCGGTGATGCGCTTGTCCTTGGCGACCACGACCTTGCCCGACGCATCGACGATGTCGAATTTGGCGATTTCGCCGCGCAGACGTTCCGGCACCAGCTTCATCTGGATGCCGCTCTTCGACGCCAGATTGAAGCTGTCGAAGTCGAAGAAGGTTTCGAGGATCTGTTCCGGCATCATGCCGATGGCCTTCAGCAGGATGGTCACCGGCATCTTGCGGCGACGGTCCACGCGGAAGTACAGGTAGTCCTTCGGGTCGAATTCGAAGTCGAGCCAGGAGCCACGATACGGGATGATGCGGGCCGAGAACAGCAGCTTGCCCGAACTGTGCGTCTTGCCGCGGTCGTGCTCGAAGAACACGCCGGGCGAACGGTGCAGCTGGCTGACGATGACACGCTCGGTGCCATTGATGACGAAGGAGCCGGTGGTCGTCATGAGCGGAATTTCGCCCATGTACACTTCCTGCTCCTTCACTTCCTTGATCGTTTCCTTCGGCGCTTCGCGGTCCATGATGACCAGACGGACGCGCGCGCGCAGCGGGCTGGCGAAGGTCAGACCGCGCTGATGACATTCCTTCACATCGAAGGCCGGTTCGCCCAGCATGTAGTGGACGAACTCGAGACGGGCATTGCCGGAGTGCGAGCTGATCGGGAAGATCGACGTGAATGCGGCCTGCAGGCCCTGATTGCGACGATGCTCGAGCGGCACGTCGGTCTGCAGGAACTGCGTGTAGGACTCCAGCTGGGTGGCCAGCAGGAAGGGCACGTCGAGCACCGCATCACGCTTGGCAAAGCTCTTGCGGATGCGTTTCTTCTCGGTGTAGGTATAGGCCATGAAATCTCCGGACAAAGAGTGCGATGGCCGGGGAAAACGGGTCGTGCGCCACCCGGCGCGCGACCCGTGTTTCACCACGGAATGCAATCAGGACAGCGTCACCGGCGGTTGGCCTCTACCAACCCCTGGGCTGACAGCGAAAGCGCGGGTTGAACACCCGAGGCGGGACTTTCGCTCGACCGACGACGGTCTTCCGTGATCGCTTCGGAAGACAAGGAAAAGGCGGTTTAGTGCCGCGTTTTCCTGGTATTCCGAACATGCTGCATAAACGACAACGGGAGCGCGTGCCGCAAAGCACGCGCTCCCGCCAACCAGAGTCGAATTACTTCAGTTCGACCTTGGCGCCGGCTTCTTCCAGCTGCTTCTTCAGGGCTTCAGCGTCGGCCTTGGAGATGCCTTCCTTGACGGGCTTCGGAGCGCCATCAACCAGGTCCTTGGCTTCCTTCAGGCCCAGGCCGGTCACTGCACGCACGACCTTGATGACTTCAACCTTCTTCTCGCCGGCAGCGGCCAGAACGACGGTGAATTCGGTCTTCTCTTCAGCAGCCGGGGCAGCGGCGCCGGCAGCCGGGGCGGCAACGGCCACAGCGGCAGCAGCCGACACGCCGAACTTCTCTTCCATGTCCTTGATGAGCTGCGACAGCTCGAGAACGGTCATGGCGGAGATGGCTTCCAGAATCTGGTCTTTGCTAACGGACATTTCAAAACTCCTGTTTCAAGCGCGGTGCATCAACATGCAGTCGCGCGGATGATTGCTTGATCTGAATTGAGGCCTGAACTTAAGCGGACTGCTTTTCGCGTTCGTCGCGCAGGGCTGCAACGGTACGGACAAACTTGCCCGGAACCTCGTTGAGCGTCTGAACGAACTTGGCGATCGGCGCCTGCATCGTGCCCAGAAGGGTGGCCAGCAGCTCTTCGCGGCTCGGCATGGAGGCCAGCGCCTTGACGCCAGCGGCGTCCATGACGTAATTGGCCAGCGCGCCACCGCGAATCACCAGCTTGTCGTTGCCCTTGGCGAAATCCTGAATGACCTTCGCGGCCGAAACCGGATCGGCCGACATGCCGTAAAGCAGCGGACCGGTCATTTCATTCGCCAACCCCTCGAACGGGGTACCCGCAACAGCGCGACGAGCCAGCGTGTTCTTCAGAACACGCAGGTAGACGCCCTGCGCACGGGCCTGGGCACGCAAACGCGTGACATCGCCCACTTCCAGACCTTTGTTCTCGGCGATCACGATTACTTGCGCGCCCGCAACTGCAGCGGATACGCCGGCAACCACTTCCTTCTTCTGATCGAGATTGAGTGCCAAGGTTTACTCCCATGATTACAGTCGTCCGGATCGCATTACTGCTCACCGGATCAACCACGTGCGGCGACCGTATTCAGGAGAAGAGACTGTCCGTAAGGACACCATCCATCCTGTGTCGGGTAACGCCATCTGCGCAGGCGGCACTTGCGCACCATTAGACCCTTGCGGGCACCTGCGGTCTTTGACAACCCGCCGCGCCATGCTGGCCGCGGCGGCCCAAAGTCCTGTTGTCATGCGCCCGGCGAACCGGGCGCGAATTCAATTCCTTACTGCACCGTCGCCTGATCGACGCGGATGCCGACGCCCATGGTGGTCGTCACCGACACCTTGCGCAGGTAGACACCCTTGGCGGCTGCCGGACGCGCCTTGTTCAGCGCTTCGATCAGAGCCTTGATGTTGGTCGTCAGCTGTTCCGGCGTGAAGGAGGCACGACCGACCGTGCACTGGACGATGCCGCCCTTGTCGGTGCGGTACTGCACCTGACCGGCCTTGGCGTTCTTGACCGCGGTGGTCACGTCCATCGTCACGGTGCCGACCTTCGGGTTCGGCATCAGGCCACGCGGACCGAGGATCTGGCCCAGCGCGCCGACGACGCGCATTGCGTCCGGCGTGGCGATGGCCACGTCGAAGTTCAGATTGCCTTCCTTGACCTGAGCCGCCAGGTCGTCGAAACCGACGACATCGGCGCCAGCAGCCTTGGCTTCCTCGGCCTTGGCGCCCTGGGCGAACACGGCGACGCGCACGCTCTTGCCGGTGCCGGCAGGCAACACGACCGAGCCGCGGACCAGCTGGTCCGACTTCTTCGCATCGATACCCAGATTCACGGCCAGATCGACCGACTCGTCGAACTTGGCGTTGGCCGTTTCCTTGACCAGCGCCAGCGCGTCGGCCAGCGGGTATGCGCGGTTGCGATCAACCTTGGCGCGCAGCGCCTGAACGCGCTTCGAGAGCTTTGCCATGATTACAGGCCCTCCACCGTGATGCCCATGCTGCGGGCGGAACCGGCGATCGTGCGCACAGCGGCATCCAGATCGGCAGCGGTCAGATCCTTGTTCTTCACCTTCGCGATCTCTTCGAGCTGGGCGCGGGTGACCTTGCCGACCTTGTCGGTATGCGGCTTCGGCGAGCCCTTGGTGATGCCGGCAGCCTTCTTGATCAGGATGGTCGCCGGGGGCGACTTCATCACGAAGGTGAAGGACTTGTCCGCATAAGCGGTGATCACCACCGGGATCGGCAGACCCGGTTCCATGCCCTGGGTCTGCGCGTTGAACGCCTTGCAGAACTCCATGATGTTCAGACCGCGCTGACCCAGCGCGGGACCGATCGGGGGCGACGGGTTCGCCTTGCCGGCCGGCACTTGCAGCTTCACGTAGCCGACGATTTTCTTCGCCATGATGACTCCAGTTGCGAGTGATAGCGTGGCGGACACGCAGGCCCGACCACTCCTCATCCGGCGCGTGAGCGCCGGAAACAATCACGCGGCAGACCCGGAAGGCCCTGCCGCGCACCGTGGCGGCGCCTTGCGGCACCGCCTTGAACTTCAGGTCAGACCTTCTCGACCTGCGAAAACTCGAGCTCGACCGGCGTCGCACGACCAAAGATGGTCACCGACACATGCAGACGGCTCTTTTCGTAATTGACGCTTTCCACCGATCCATTGAAGTCGGTGAAAGGACCTTCCTTGACACGCACCAGCTCGCCCACCTCGAACAGCACCTTGGGACGGGGCTTCTCCACCCCTTCCTGCATCTGCTGCATGATCTTGTTGACTTCCTTGTCGGAAATCGGCGTCGGCTTGTTGGCCGAGCCGCCAACAAAGCCAGTCACTTTCGGCGTGCTCTTGACCAGGTGCCAGCTGTCCTCGTCCATCTCCATCTCGACGAGCACATAGCCAGGGAAGAACTTGCGCTCGGACACGGCCTTCTGGCCGCCGCGCATTTCGATCACTTCCTCGACCGGCACGAGAATCTGGCCGAACTTATCCTGCATGCCCGAACGCGCAACACGCTCGGTCAGCGCGCGCTGAACCGACTTCTCAAAGCCGGAATAGGCGTGCACAACGTACCAACGTTTGCTCATGATTTCTTCCAGCCCAGGATCAGGTCGTACAACACCCACTCGAGACTCTTGTCGGTCAACCACAGAAACAGCGCCATCACGACCACGAAGCCGAACACGATGGCAGTGGTCTGCAGCGTTTCTTTGCGGCTGGGCCAGGCAACCTTCTTGGCCTCGGCCACCGACTCGTTGGCAAAAACGATGAAGCGCCGCCCCGGCTCGGTGAACCACGCCACCGCGATACCGGCACCCAGACCCGCGAGCACGGACAGCACCCGCACAGCCATGATCTGGTCGGCAAAAACATAAAAGCCGGCCACACCCGCAATCAACAGGGCAATGGCCAGCGCAAGCTTCAACTGGTCAGTCATGAGCATCCGGAAGTGCGCACGCACTCCGCAAAATTTTGTCCGGCTTGGCCACCGGAGTGGCAGGGGCAGAGGGAATCGAACCCCCAACCTTCGGTTTTGGAGACCGACGCTCTGCCAATTGAGCTATGCCCCTGCAAAACGCGAACCGGGCCGCACGCGCGACCCGGAGTACAACTCTTTACTCGACGATCTTTGCAACCACGCCGGCGCCGACAGTACGGCCGCCTTCGCGGATCGCGAAGCGCAGACCTTCTTCCATCGCGATCGGGGCGATCAGCTTCACCGTGATCGAAACGTTGTCGCCCGGCATCACCATTTCGGTGCCGGCCGGCAGCTCGATCGAGCCGGTCACGTCCGTCGTGCGGAAGTAGAACTGCGGACGGTAGCCGTTAAAGAACGGCGTATGACGACCGCCTTCTTCCTTCGACAGCACGTAGATCTCGGCCGTGAAATGCGTGTGCGGCTTGATCGAGCCCGGCTTCGCCAGAACCTGACCACGCTCCACGTCTTCACGCTTGGTGCCGCGCAGCAGCACGCCAACGTTGTCGCCCGCCTGACCCTGATCCAGCAGCTTGCGGAACATTTCAACGCCGGTGCAGGTGGTCTTCACCGTCGGCTTGATACCGACGATTTCGATTTCCTCACCGACCTTCACGATACCGCGCTCGATACGACCGGTCACCACAGTGCCGCGACCCGAGATCGAGAACACGTCTTCGATCGGCATCAGGAAGGCGCCATCCACCGCGCGCTCCGGCGTCGGGATGTAGCTGTCCAGCGCAGCAGCCAGCGCCATGATGGCACCTTCGCCCAGGTCGGTCTTGTCGCCTTCCAGCGCCTTCAGGGCCGAACCCTTGACGATGGGCACGTCGTCGCCCGGGAAGTCGTACTTCGACAGCAGCTCGCGCACTTCCATTTCGACCAGCTCGAGCAGCTCGGCGTCGTTGACCATGTCGCACTTGTTCAGGAACACGACGATGTACGGCACACCAACCTGGCGGGCCAGCAGGATGTGCTCGCGCGTCTGCGGCATCGGGCCGTCAGCGGCCGAACACACCAGAATGGCGCCGTCCATCTGCGCAGCACCGGTAATCATGTTCTTCACGTAGTCAGCGTGACCCGGGCAATCAACGTGCGCGTAGTGACGGGTCGCCGTTTCGTACTCAACGTGCGCCGTGTTGATCGTGATGCCGCGCGCCTTCTCTTCCGGCGCCGCGTCAATCTGATCGTATGCCTTCGCTTCACCACCGAACTTCGACGACAGAATCGTCGTGATCGCCGCCGTCAGCGTCGTCTTGCCATGGTCAACGTGACCAATCGTGCCCACGTTCACGTGCGGCTTGGTGCGCTCAAACTTTCCCTTTGCCATTTTCGATCACCCTGGTTGCTTGATAGAGATCTGCGTCAAACATCGACTGACATCCTCAGTTGTCACCAGGATGCCGCACGCAAAAAATTTTGGTGCCCATGGGCAGGATTGAACTGCCGACCTCTCCCTTACCAAGGGAGTGCTCTGCCACTGAGCTACATGGGCACTGAAACATCTTTGCCCGGACACACGCCCGAGCCGTGGAGCGGGAGACGGGAATCGAACCCGCGTCATTAGCTTGGAAGGCTAAGGTTCTACCATTGAACTACTCCCGCCAAACCGCTCCCTACCACCCCATCGCGGCGACATGCACTCGCGATGTTTGCTGCAACTTTCTCGCCGTCTTGCCAGAACCCTGTTTGCTCAAGGGTTGTGGTGGAGGGGGAAGGATTCGAACCTTCGAAGGCAGAGCCGTCAGATTTACAGTCTGATCCCTTTGACCGCTCGGGAACCCCTCCGGCGACCAGCGAAACCCGCGATTATGGTGAGGGTTTCTTGCGCTGTCAAACCCCGGAACAAAAAATTCATGCGGGAGAAGCCAGCAGCGGCTGGATGTCCAGCAGGCGCGATGCAGTTTTTGAATCGGCGCCGGACAGCCGCGGGATTATGCCAAGAATTGGCGCGCTGAGGCGACTTTTCAGCGCGGAAATCGTCGCCTCCTGCTCCAGCATGCCCTCGGGCTGGCAGTTCGCGACCCAGCCGGCCAGCGTCAACCCGCGCGCGCGCGCCGCCTCGGCCGTCAGCAATGCGTGATTGATGCAGCCCAGCCGCAGTCCGACGACCAGAATCAGCGGCGCCCCGATGTCAACCGCCAGGTCGGCGGTCGTCCAGTCGTCGCGCAAGGGCACGACAAAGCCGCCGACGCCTTCGACGATAACGTGATCCGCCTCCGCGCGCAGCGCAGACAGGGCATCCAGCACCACGGATCGCTCGATCGATCGGCCCTCGCGTTGCGCGGCGACGTGCGGAGCCAGCGGCGCCTCGAACAGATAGGGATTGGTCAGCGCCGTCGGCTGGTCGAGCCCGCTGGCCTGCGCCAGCGCGTCGGCGTCCTCGTTCGCCAGGCGGCCGGTGACGTCGGGCGACGCGCCTGAAGCCACCGGCTTCATGCCGACCGCGTTCACGCCGCTTGCACGCAGCGCCTCGATCAGCGCGCAGGACACCAGCGTCTTGCCGACCCCGGTGTCGGTGCCAATGACGAAATGCAGCTTTCCCTCGCTCATGTCAGCTCCGGTCGCCCGAGGACGCTCGCGCGACCACCCAGGCCAGTTGATAGGTCAGAGGCACGCCACGCGCCTCGCGCCGTGCCTCCAGGCGATTACACACCTGCCGCAGTGCCGCGCGGCCGAGCAGAGCACGGCGCGCGCCGTCCGGCACGTGCGACGCGCCGATGTCGCGGTTCGACTGCAGCAGTGCGCGCGCATCGGCAAAGTACTCGACATGCGTTTCGCGGCGCATCAGGTCCACCGCGAAGCCGGCTTCGGTCAGTGCGGCATTCAGCAACTCGGGCGCGGGAAATGACACCGTGTGACGATGCGCATCCAGACCGGCGAACGCGTCATCGATCTCGGCGAGTGTGCCGTCGAGAACAGTGCTGAAACACATATGGCCGCCCTCCCGGAGGACGCGCCGACACTCGGCCAGCGCGATCGGCAGATCGCACCACTGCAACATCAGGCTGGAAGACACGACATCCGCGCTCGTCGAGGCAAGCGGCAGGCGGTGCGCATCGGCGCAGACGCGCGTCACTCCGTGACTTCGTTCGTGGGCACGCAACATGCCCAACGAGAAATCGACCGCGCAATGCATCGCCTGAGGAAAACGCGCGTGCAAGCCGGTTAACGCGAAGCCGGTCCCGCAGCCGAGGTCGAGCACCAGCCGGGCGGATCTGTCCGGCAGCAACTCGAGCAGGCGGTCGCACACCACGCGCTGCAGCCCGGCCGCCACGGCATAGCGCGTCGCCGCCCGCGAAAACGAGGACCGTATCGCGGTGCGCTCAGTCATCGGCGCACACCCATGAGCACAGATCGGAGAGGTCGCGATGCCGCCAGGGCAGATGCGCCGCGCCCGGCACCCGCATCCAGCGCGCAGTGGTCTCTTTGGGCGCTGCGCCCAAAGAGACCACGTGGTCCTGCTCACCGTGCAGGCAGCTCAGGGGTATTGGAAGCGAACGCAAGGTGTCCCGGAGATCCCGCTCGCGCAACCAGTCAAGTCCCTGACGTAGCGCCGGAGCGGTCGGTGGCACGTCGTCCATCAACGCCGCCATCGCGCCCCGCACGCCGCGTGCATCGCTGTCGCCGAGCGCGGCCAGCGCGGCAAAGCGAGCGCGGGTGCGCCGCGGGTCCTGCTCGAGGCCGTCGGCAAAGGCATCGAAACGCTCTTCGGTCATGCCAAGCGGCCAGTCGGCAGCCTGCATGAAGCGCGGCGACGCACCAACCAGAACCAGCCGGCGCACCGGCGCCCGCGCCGCCCAGGCAATCGCCAGCAGGCCACCCAGCGACCAGCCGACCAGCACCTCGGCATCGGGTACCGCCTGCGCGAGCTGATCGACGCAGTCGTCGAAACCGTCGCAGCGTCGGCCGACGTTCAGTCCGTAGCCGGGGAGATCGGGCTGGACGACATGGCAAAATGCGCCCAGCGTCTGCGCCAGCGGCGTCAGCAGGCGGCCGTCCCAGCCCCAGCCGTGCACCAGTGCGACGCGCGGCCCCTGCGTGCCGTAATGACGGGCGGCCAGCACCTCATTCATGACCGACCTCGTTCAGCGCAGCGCACAGCGCGTCGATGTGTGCGGCCTCGTGCGCCGCGCTGAGCGACACACGCAAGCGGGCACTGCCGGCAGGCACCGTCGGCGGCCGAATGGCCGGCACCCACAGACCTCGCTCGTGCAGCCGCGCCGACAGCGCCAGCACCTCGGAATTGCCGCCAACCCGCACCGGCTGGATTGCCGTGTCGGACGGCATAAGCGGCCATCTGCATGTCGCGAGCGCCTGCCGCATGCGCAGACGATGTTCCGCCAGACGCGCCCGCCGCTCATCGCCCGCCTCGATCAAGCGCAGGCTCGCCCGCACCGCACAGGCGGTCGCCGCGGGCGCTGCAGTGGTGTAGCGGTAGCTGCGGCCGGTCTGCATCAGCCATTCGATCGCGTCCGCGTCGCCGGCAACAAAGGCGCCGGCCACACCGGCCGCCTTGCCCAGCGTACCGACGTAGATCACGCGCGGCGACGCGATGCCGAAGTGCGACAACACGCCGCGCCCCTGCTCTCCCAGCACACCGAAGCCGTGCGCGTCATCGACCACCAGCAGTGCGTCGTGCCGTTCGCACAGCGCGAGCAGCTCGGGCAGCGGCGCCATATCGCCGTCCATGCTGAACACGCCGTCGGTCACGACGAGCTTGCGGCCGTCGGCGGCTTCGAGCATGCGCGCAGCAGCAGCGACGTCGCCGTGCGGATAGCGACGCACCGTGGCGCGCGACAGCAAGGCGGCATCGACCAGCGAAGCGTGGTTCAGCCGGTCGGCGATCACCGTGTCACCGCGACCGGCGAGCGCCGGAATCACGGCGAGGTTGGCCATGTAGCCGGTCGAGAAATAGAGCGCGCGCGGCAATCCGATGAAACGAGCCAGCGCGACCTCCAGTTCCTCGTGCGGTCGCTGGTGGCCGCTGACCAGATGCGACGCGCCGGCGCCCGCGCCCCAGCGTGCGGCGCCGGCGCGGAAGGCGTTGACGATCTCGGGGTGATTGGCGAGCCCGAGATAATCGTTGCCGGCGAAGGAAACCAGACGATGCCCATCGACCATCGCCTCCGGGCCGCAGGGCGCGTCCAGCACCACGCGGGTGCGCCGCAGATCGTCCGCCGCCAGTGCTTCGAGGCGGGCGCGAAAGTCGGTCGCGCTCATGCGAGGGCGGCGTCCAGCGCCGCCAGCGCCCCTTGCGCAAGCAACGCGCTCTGCGCTTCATCGAGCACGTAGGGCGGCATGAAGTACAGCGTATTGCCTATCGGTCGCAGCAGCAGTTCGCGCGCCAGCGCTTCACGGTAAAAACGGCGGCTGAAATCGCTGTGCGACGTATCGACGTCGAGCGCCCAGATCATGCCGGCCTGGCGGTAATCGCGGGCGGCCGGATGCGCCGCAAGCGGTGCCAGCGCCTCGCTGAAAGTCCGCGCCCAGGCCCTGTTGCGTTCCAGCACGTCGAGCTGTTCGAACAGTTCCAGTGTCGCCAGCGCGGCGCGGCAAGCGAGCGGATTGCCGGTGTAGGAATGCGAATGCAGGAAGCCGCGCGCCATCGTGTCGTCGAGAAAGGCCTCGAACACGAAGGGCTTGCTCAGCACCAGAGACAACGGCAGCGTGCCGCCGGTGATGCCTTTGGACAGGCAGATGAAATCCGGCCAGCCCTCGCCGTCGGCATCCAGCGACTGCTCGCTCGCGAAGAAGGTGCCGGTGCGGCCGCAGCCGACCGCGATCTCGTCGGCGATCAGATGCACCTCATAGACGTCGCACAGCGCACGTGCCGCACTGAGCCAGCCTGCGTCGTGCATCGCGAAGCCGCCAGCACACTGCACCCGCGGTTCGATGATCAGCGCGGCGATCCGCGCGTGGTGGGCTTCGAGGAATACGGTCAGCGCGTCGAGTGCGTGCAGCGGTGTGCTCGACGCCGGACTGGGCAGCACGTGCGCCCCGCGCACCATGGGCGCATAGGCGTCGCGGAACAGTGGAACGTCGGTCACCGCCAGCGCGCCGACCGTTTCGCCGTGGTAGCTGCCGGCGAAGCAGATGAACTCGTTCTTTTCCGGCCGCCCACTGTTGCGCCAGTAATGCAGCGACATCTTCAGCGCGATCTCCGTCGCCGATGCGCCGTCCGACGCGTAGAAGGCGTGGCCGAGGCGGCCGCCGGTCAGGGCCGACAGCTTTTCCGACAGCGCCACCACCGGTTCGTGCGTGAAGCCGGCGAGCATCACGTGGTCCAGCGTGTCGAGCTGGTCACGCAGCGCCTGCACGATGTGCGGGTGGCTGTGGCCGAACAGATTGGTCCACCAGGAACTGATGCCGTCGAGGTAGCGACGGCCATCCGGCGCGTACAGCCACGGCCCCTGCGCGCGGCTGACCGCGAGCAGCGGCAGCGACTGGTCGGCGTGCCACTGCATCTGCGTGCAGGGGTGCCAGACTGCGGCGAGGCTGCGGAAAACGAGGGAATCTGAAGCGGACACGTGACGACACCGGCAGCACCTCCGCCCGACGGCAGAGGCAACGAGGCCAGTATTCTAACCGCCCGCCCGGCACCTCGTCCGGGCGGGCGGCGGAATCACGCTGCGCTGAGCTTCGCCGCCGCGTCGCGCAGCGCGGTGCGCAGTCCCTCTTCCACCACCGGGTGATAGAAGGGCATTTCGAGTGCGCGCTGCACGGTCATGCCCGACTGCATGGCCCAGGCCAGCAGGTGAGCCAGGTGCTCGACGTCGGGACCCATCATTTCGCAGCCGATCAGGCGACCGCTGGCCTTGTCCGCATACACGTGCAGCAGGCCCTTGTTGCGCAGCATGACGCGCGAACGGCCCTGGTCCTCGAACGACACCTCGCCGGTGACGAAACTGTCCGGCGCCAGATCGACGAAGCGCTTGCCGACCGTCGCCAGCTGCGGATCGGAAAACACCACCGCGATCGGCTCGCGACGCAGACCGGGCTGCACATCGGGGAAGCGCGCCGCGTTCTCGCCGGCGATCCTGCCCTCGTCGGCGGCCTCGTGCAGCAGCGGCAGATCGTTGTTGGCGTCGCCGGCGATGAAGATCGGCGTGCGGCCACACTGCATCGTCGTGCGGTCGAACTCCGGCACACCGTTGGCAGCGAGCGTCACCGACGTGTTCTCCAGCCCGAGGTTCTTCACATTGGGCGTGCGGCCGGTGGCGGCGATCACCCACTGGAAGTCCTTGGTCACGACGCGGTCGTCCTGCATTTCCTGCACGATGCGCACGCCGTCCGGTCGCTCCTCGACCGACACTACCTTCGCGTCGGCGTGCAACGGAAACTCCTCGGCGAAGGCGTTCGTCGCGTAGGCCTTCAGCGCCGGATCTGAGAACGGGCCGACGAAATGACCGCGGCCGAACACCTCGACGCGCACGCCAAGACGGTGCAATGCCTGCCCGATCTCGAGGCCGATCACGCCCGGGCCGAACACGGCCACCGATTCCGGCAGATCGGTCCAGTCGAACACGTCGTCGTTCACGATCAGGCGCTTGCCAGCCGGCTTCAGCATCGGCGGCACCGCCGGCGACGAGCCGGTCGCGATGACGGCGCGGCCAAAGGTGACCACCGTGTGTTCATCGACCTGCAGGCTGCGGTCGTCGATGAACTTGGCGTAGCCGCGCAGCTTGTGCTCGACAGGAATGCTGTCGACACCGCGCACCACGAAGCCGACGAAGCGGTCGCGCTCGCGGCGCACGCGTTCCATCACGGCGCGGCCATCGATGCGCACCGAACCTTCGAGGCGGATGCCGAAGGCGTCCCACTTCTCGGTCACGTGCGCCGCTTCCGCCGCGGCGATCAGCAGCTTGCTCGGCATGCAGCCGACGCGGGCGCAGGTGGTGCCGTAAGGGCCGCCCTCGATGATGACAGCCGACTTGCCGCCAGCGATGGCGGCGCGATAGGCGGCGAGACCGGCCGTACCGGCGCCGATCACCGCAACATCCACGATCATTTCCTTCATTTCAGTCTCCCTGGTCGGACGATCAGGGCTGCGCACCCTGCGGTGCGCAAGCCTGATCGTACGGCGGGTCGCCCAGCCGTACGTTCATCGAGCGCCGCTTACTGCGCCGCCGCCCACTTTTCCAGATCTTCCCAACCGCCGATGTGCTGGCCGTTGATGAACACCTGCGGCACGGTCTTCGCACCGACGATGGCCCCCAGGGCACGCGAACGCTCGGTGTGCGGCAGGTTGATCTCGGCGTAGTGGTAGCCCTTCTCCGCCAGCAGCGCCTTGGCCTTGGCGCAGAAGCCGCAACCCTCGCGGGTCAGGATGGCGACCTGATCCGGCTTCTTCGCGTTCGGGTTGATGTAGTTCAGCATCGTGTCCGCATCGGACACCTTGAACGGGTCGCCCGGTTCCTGTGGCTCGACGAACATCTTGCTCACCACACCGTCCTTCACCAGCATCGAATAGCGCCAGCTGCGCTTGCCGAAGCCGAGGTCCGCCTTGTCAACCAGCATGCCCATACCTTCGGTGAATTCGCCGTTGCCGTCGGGAACCAGGGTCACGTTGTCGGATTCCTGGTCCTTGGCCCATTCGTTCATGACGAAGGTGTCATTGACCGACACGCACAGGATGTCGTTGACGCCGTTTGCCTTGAACGCCGGCGCCAGTTCGTTGTAGCGCGGCAGATGGGTTGACGAGCAGGTGGGCGTGAATGCGCCGGGCAGCGAGAACACCACCACGGTCTTGCCCTTGAACAGATCTTCGGTGGTGACGTTCTTCCACTCGTTGTTCTCGCGAACGCGGAAAGTGACGTTGGGGACGCGCTTGCCTTCGTGGTTCTGCAGACTCATGTTCATCTCCTTGAGTGATGGACGGGATTCAAAAGGGTGATGCCACACGCCGCTTGCGGCGCTGCACATCGACAGGACGCATTCTGGACATGCGCCACACTTCGGTCCAATTGATTGATTTGATCGTATTGATCGTATAATTCGATCAACAATCCGGAGCATGCTCATGTCCGCCCTGCCCTCCCTGCGCCAACTGCGCTACCTGATTGCCGTATCCGAGAAGCTGAACTTCACGCAGGCGGCGGAATCCTGTTTCGTCACTCAGTCGACGCTGTCGGCCGGCATCAAGGAACTGGAAGCCACGCTCGGCGCACAGCTGGTCGAGCGCGAGCGGCATTCGGTCATGATGACGCCGGTCGGCGCCGAGGTCGTGGAGCGTGCCCGCCGGCTGCTGGCCGAAGCGGAGGATCTCACCGAGTGGGCGCGCAATGCCGAGCGGCCGATGAGCGGCCTGCTCAAGCTCGGCGTCATCCCGACCATTGCGCCCTTCCTGCTGCCCGCCGTGCTGCCCGCGGTGCGCGCGCGCTACCCCGAACTCAAGGTGGCGCTGCGCGAGGACCTGACGGGCAACCTGCTGTCGCGGCTCGCCGCCGGCCAGATCGACTTCGCGCTGATCGCGCTGCCCTACGACACCGGCAACCTGCAGGTACAGCTGCTGTTCGACGAGGAGCTGCTGCTGATCGCGCCGGCCGGGCGCGAGGCCGACATGCCGCGCGACATCGGCAAGCTGGACCCGGACGCGCTGCTGCTGCTCGAAGAAGGCCATTGCCTGCGCGGACATACGCTGGGCGGTTGCCGGCTGGACGAACCGCGGGTGACCGGTATGGAGGCGACCAGCCTGTTCACGCTTGCGCAGATGGTCGAGGGCGGGCTGGGCATGGCGCTGCTGCCCGACATGACCTTGCGCTCCGGCCTGCTCGGTCACATGAATCTTGTCGCGCACCGCTTCTCCGAACCGCGTCCGCGCCGTACCATCGCACTGGTCGCACGCAGTTCGAATGCCCGCCAGGAGTGTTTTTCACGGCTGGCCGAACTGATCGCCGGACAGGCGCCGCAATCCGCTCCGGGGCAACCGGACGGAACCGCCGCCTGAAGGCCGCACTCACATCCGCGTCAGCATCAACGAAGGGAGCATCAAAATGAGTACGATCAACATCGGCATTCCCGAAGAGCAGCGCCGCGCCATCGCCGACGGCCTGTCGCGCCTGCTGGCCGACACCTACACCCTCTACCTGACCACGCACAACTTCCACTGGAACGTGACCGGTCCGATGTTCAACACGCTGCACCTGATGTTCGAAGGCCAGTACACCGAACTGGCGCTGGCCGTCGATCTGGTGGCCGAGCGCATCCGCGCGCTGGGCTACCCGGCACCGGGCACCTACTCGGCTTACGCCAAGCTCACGTCGATCAAGGAGCCGGAAGGCGTGCCGTCGGCCAACGACATGATCCGCCAGCTGGTCGCCGGCCAGGAAGCGGTCGTGCGCACCGCACGCAGCATCTTCGCCGTGGTCAACGAAGCGCACGACGAGCCGACCGCCGACCTGCTGACGCAGCGCATGCAGATCCACGAAAAGAACGCGTGGATGCTGCGCAGCCTGCTCGAAGGCTGATCCCCCGCGTTGCAGAATCTGCCGGCCCGCAAGGGCCGGTTTTCATTTGCGCGCCAGCACTGCGCAGATCCATACGACCAGCGCGCACAGCGCGGCACTGAGCAGGATGTGCGACGGGAAATGCGCACCGCGGGCAACCTGAACGGTTCCGGCCACGCCCCCGAGCAGCAACACGCCAGCCAGCGCCAGTTGACGCCGTGCGCCGACCAGCACCGGCAGCAGTGCCAGCCACATGAAAGCGGTGGCGGCATGTCCGCTGGGCAGGCACTTGCCTGGCCCCGGCTCGGTCGGTCGCATCTCCAGCAGTCGGAAGTACTGCCCCCGGCCCCCGAAATCGCCGACATACCAGGGACAGCTGTGGGCCGACTGTGCCCGCGCCAGATTCACCGCGATCACGGCCAGCAGCGAAGCGACGAGCACGAAAGCCAGACGGCGACGCAGATCGCCCGCCACACCGCGCAAACACATAACAATCCAGCCCGCCAGCAGCGAAACCCAGACCACCACCGCAAGCCACTTCAGGCCGTCGTGCAGCACGGCGGACAGCAGCCACTGCCGACGCAGCGGAAAGGTGCCGGTCGCCGCGTCGAAGAAGTGCGCGACGCTGGTCAGATCCGCATCGCTCCAGCGGTTGCTCCAGAGCGCCAGCAGCGCCGACAGCACCGCCACAGCGAGCAGGTCGGCGTGCCGCCGCATCACTGCGCGGCAGGCATCTGCAGGCGCCCCTGCTTGAAGGCCGCGGCGGCGGTCTGGTAATAGGCGATCGCCTCCTTCACGCGCTGCGGGTCCGGCTCGGTCGGCGTCGATTCCAGTGTTGCGGGGTTGACGCGGTATGCCCTGACCACGCGCTGCGGCGACAGCACGGTGAGCAGGTCGCCGCGCAGATAGCCCAGGTCCTGGTAGTTGGAAATGAACACGCGATCCAGCTGCACGTGCTCTTCGAAGAAGGCGCGGCCGAAGAAGTGGTCGTCGCCATTCTTGCCCATCACTTCGAGCAGCGTCGGCGCCAGATCGATCTGGCTCAGACGGTCGGTGAATTCGCCCGGCGGCAGCATGTCCGGCGCGTAGAAGATCAGCGGAATGCGGTACTTGGCCACCGGCAGCCGGGTGCGGCCAGCCACCGACGCGCAGTGGTCGGCGACAAACACGAACAGCGTGTCGGCGAACCACGGCTGCTTCTTAGCCTCGCGGATGAACTGGCCGATCGCCCAGTCGGTGTATTTCACTGCGCCGTGCCGGCCGCCCGGCGACGGAATGTCGATGCGCCCGTCCGGGTAGGTGTAGGGCCGGTGGTTCGACGTGGTCATGATCTGCGCGAAGAAGGGCTTGCCCTCGGCCGCCTTGCGGTTCATCGCGATCAGCGCGTTGGCGTACAGCGACTCGTCCGCCACGCCCCACACGTTCTCGAACACGATGCTGTCCTTCGGGAAATCGGTGCGGTCAACGATGAGGTAGTCGTTACCGCGGAAATAGCTGTTCATGTTGTCGAAGTAGCCGTAGCCACCGTAAATGAACATCGGCACCACACCCTGCGGCGCGAGGATTTCCCCGACTGTCGACAGGTTGTTGTTGTTCGTCCGTCGGACGATGGCCTGACCGGGCACCGGCGGCGTGCCGAGCGACAGTGCCTCCAGACCGCGCACGGTGCGCGTACCGGTGGCATACACGTTGGCAAAGCGCAGTCCTTCGGCGGCGATGCGGTCCAGTTCGGGCGTCAGGCCTTCCTTCGATCCATAGGCACCGACATACTCCGCCGACAGGCTCTCGATGGTCACCAGCACCACATTGCGCGGCCGGCGGGTGAAGGGTGACTTGTCGTGCGGCGGATCGTCCATCGCGCTCGGGCTGTCCTCGGCGCTCAGCGGCAGGCGCTCGACATGCAGCGTACGCAGCACCTCGTCCGCCTCTTCCTGCGGCAGCGTCGCGTACCAGCGTGCGTAATCCAGTTCGTTGCGACGCATCGCCGCCGCCAGCGAGAAGAGGCCGTTGCCGGCCAGTTCGTCAGCGTAGGCGTCGCCGCTGCCTTCCATCTGCTCGATCGTCGCCAGCTGCGCCGCCGTCGGCAGCAGCACGGCCGCCGCCAGCATGGCGACGCGCACGCGCCACGGGCGCGCGGAGACCGCGAACGACAGTCGCCGTCGCAGCACGATCACGAGCAGGGCCGACAGCGACACGATGCCGCCGACCAGCGCCCCGACCGGATAGGACTCGACGATGTTGCCGATCACTTCCTGGGTGTACAGCAGATAGTCGACCGCGATGAAGTTGAAGCGGGTCGAGAACTCGTCCCAGAACACCACCTCGGCGACCGCACCGAACAGCAGCAGCGCCACCGCCAGCCAGAGTACGCCCCAGCGCACACCGCCCATGAGCCGGCTGGCGCGCAGCCGTGCCGGCAGCAGGGCCGAGATCGCGAGCAGCGGTGCCAGCATCCAGGCCAGCGTCGCCGCGTCGAACCACAGGCCGCGCCCGAACACGTGCACTGCGGCGCTGCCGGCGTCGGCGTACAGCCAGAGGCCCAGCCGCAGCAGCGTCCAGACTGACAGCGCCGTCAGCGCAAGTACCAGCAGGAAGGGCAGCGCGCGCCGCTGTGGCGCAAGGGATTCAGTCATGGAATGAAATCGTCAGGCGGCGGATCGCTCGCCGAACCGCTTGTACAGGATGGGCAGCAGCAGCAGTGTTAACGCAGTACAAGAAACCAGGCCGCCAATGACAACGATTGCAAGCGGCCGCTGGATTTCCGAACCGGGCCCGGTGGCGAACAGCAGGGGCACCAGACCGAGGGCCGCCATCGACGCCGTCAGCAGCACCGGCCGCAGCCGGCGCTGCGCACCGTGCACCACGGTGTCCAGCATGGACAGGCCGGTCGCGCGCAACTGGTTGAAATAGCTCACCAGCACCACGCCATTGAGCACCGCGATGCCGAGCAGCGCGATGAAACCGACCGACGCCGGCACCGACAGGTATTCGCCGGACAGCGCCAGCGCGAACACGCCGCCTATCATCGCGAACGGGACGTTGGCCATCACCAGCGCAGCCTGGCGCAGCGAATCGAAGGTGCTGTAGAGGATGAGGAAGATGAGCACCAGCGCCGCCGGCACCACGAGTGCCAGCCGCTGCGCCGCGCGCTGCTGGTTCTCGAACTCGCCACCCCAGGTCAGCCGGTAGCCCGGCGGCAGCTCGACCTTCTGCTGCACCTGCGCGCGAGCGTCCTCGACAAAGCCGACCAGATCGCGCCCGCCGACGTTGGCGATCACCACCATGTTGCGGCTGCCCAACTGGCGGTTGATCTGCACCGGCCCGCCGACGCGCTCGAAGCGCGCGATCTGTCCGAGCGCGATGCGCCCACCGCCCGGCAGCGCCACCGGCAGCTGCGCCAGTTCGTCGGCCGCCGCCGTACTGCCGCGGGCGCGCACCAGCAGCGGAATGCGCCGCTCCAGCTGCTGGATCAGCCCCACCCGCTCGCCCTCGATCTGCGCACGCAGGCCGGCCGCTAGCGTGTCGATGTCCAGTCCGGCACGCGCCAGCGCGTCGTTGTCAGGCACGACGCGCAGATACTGCACGCCTTCGTTGCGCACGAAGAAGACGTCCTCGGCACCCGGTGTCGCGCGCAGCACTTCGGCGATCTCCTCCGCCTTGCGGTTCAGCACGTCGAGATCCGGACCGAAGATGCGGATCGCCAGATCACCGCGCACGCCGAGAATCATCTCCGATACCCGCATTTCGATCGGCTGCGTGAAGGCGTAGGCCACGCCCGGAAACTCGTTCAGCAGTTCGCGGATGCGATGGATGATCGCCGGCTTGTCGACGCCGGGCGGCAGGCTGATGAAGGTATCCGTCTGGTTCAGGCCCATCGGATCGAGACCGATCTCGTCCGAGCCGGCACGCGCCACCACCTGCAGCGCCTCCGGCACCCGCTCCTTCAGCGCGCGCTGGAACTGGGTATCGATTGCCAGCGACGCATCGAGACTGATGGACGGCAGTTTCTCCAGCTGCACGATGAGGCTGCCCTCGTCCATCGTCGGCATGAAGGTCTTGCCCAGCCCCATGTACAGCACTACGGCGACGACACCGAGCAACCCGGCAATGCTGCCCACCACCGCCGGTGCGGCGAGCGCCTTCTGCAGCAACGGTGCGTAGAGCCGGGCGAGCGTGCGCGGCAGCCAGGGATCGGCGTGCGACTTCGCACTCAAGGTGAGCCGCGCCAGCAGCGGTATGACAGTCAGCGACAGCAGCAGCGAACCGGCCAGCGCAAACACGATGGTCAGCGCCACCGGCGCGAACAGCTTGCCCTCCAGCCCCTGCAGGCTCAGCAGCGGCACGAATACCAGCGCGATGATGACGATGCCGGCAGTGGTCGGCACCGCCACCTCGCGCACCGCGTCCAGCACCACCTGCTGCCGTGGTCGTTGGTCGGCACCCGGCTCGTGCAGATGGGCGACCACGTTCTCGACCACCACGACGGCAGCGTTGACCAGCAGGCCGATGGCGATCGACAGTCCGCCCAGGCTCATCAGGTTGGCCGACAGGCCGAACTGGCGCATCAGCAGGAAGGTCCACAGCGCCGACAGCGGCAGCACCACCGCCACCGCCAGCGCGGCGCGCAGATTGCCGAGGAAGAGGTAGAGCATGACGCCGACCAGCACCACCGCTTCCAGCAGCGCCTTCGACACCGTGCCGACGGCGCTGGCCACCAGTTCGCCGCGGTCGTAGAAGGGCACCACCTTCACACCGGCAGGCAGCGCCGCCTGCACTTCCTCCAGCCGGGCACGCACGCCGGCCACCACCTGCTGCGCGTCGGCGCCGCGCAGGCCGAGCACGAGGCCCTGCACCGTCTCGCCCTCGCCGTTGTGGGTGACGCCGCCCATGCGGGTGAGCGCGCCCAGCTTCACCTCGGCAATGTCGGCCACCCGCACCTGGGCGGTCGGTGTCGCGTGCACGACCAGACGGCCGATATCGTCGAGCGAGGTGAGGCGGCCCTGCACGCGCACCAGCAGCGTTTCCTCGCCTTCGTTGATGCGGCCTGCACCGTCGTTGCGGTTGAAACGCTCCAGCGTGGTCCGCAGTTCATCAAGCGTGATGCCGGTGGCGGCCATGCGGACGGCGTCCGGCACCACTTCATAGGCGCTGGCCAGGCCGCCCAGCACGTTCACGTCGGCCACGCCGCGCACCGTGCGCAGCGCCGGACGGATCACCCAGTCGAGCAGCGCGCGCCGCTCGGCGATCGGCAGATCGCCTTCGACCGTGAACATGAACATTTCGCCCAGCGGCGTGGTGATCGGCGCCAGCCCGCCGGTCAGGCCCGGCGGCAGGTCGCCCATGATGCCGTTCAGCCGCTCGCTCACCTGGTTGCGCGCCCAGTAGATGTCAGTGCCGTCCTCGAAATCGATGGTGACGTCGGTGAGGCCGTACTTGCTGGTCGAGCGCAGCATGGTCTGCTTAGGCAGGCCCAGCATTTCGATCTCGATCGGCGTGGTGACGCGCGTTTCCATCTCTTCCGGCGTCATGCCGGGTAGCTTGACGATGATCTTCACCTGCGGTGCCGACACGTCGGGGAAGGCGTCGATCGGCAGGTTCATCGCCGCATTGAGGCCGACGGCGATCAGCAGCAGCGCCGCCAGCACGGTGAGCAGCGGGCGCGCGAGCGCGCCGCGGGTCAGGGCGTCGAGCATCATTCGGCTCCGCCGTGGCCCAGCCACACCGCCTTGATCGCCGCCACCCCGCTGACCGCGACCGGGGCCTTCGCGTCGAGCGTGCCACTGACGGTGGCCTGCGCGCTGTCCTGCGACAGCACCTGTACCTCAACCGCGCGGAAGCCCTGCGCGGAGCGCATGAACACCCAGCTCCTGCCGTCGTGATGAAGCAGCGCGCCCGCCGGCACCGACCAGGCGGCGGCTGCCGTCGCGCTGCGACGCACCGTGACCCACTGGCCGGGCCGCAGCCCGTTCTTCGTCGGTGGTAGTTCGGCGCGGATACGCACGGTCTGCGTGGCGTCCGACGCGCCCCAGCCTATCTGCGTCACCCGCGCCCTGCCGGCGCTTCCGTTGACCTCGATCAGGTCGCCCTCGCGCACCGACGCCGCCTGAGCGACCGGCAGGTTCAGTTCCAGCATGAGCCTGTTCGCATCGGCCAGGCGCAGCAGCGGGTCCGCCTCGTTCACGCGCTGACCGGGCAGCGCCATCCGTTCGAGCACGGTCGCAGCGGCCGTGGCGCGGACCTGGATGCGGCCGGCCGAAGCGTCGGCCGCCGACACCCCCATCAGGCGCAAGCGCGACTGTGCGGCCGCCAGCGCAGCGTCGGCCTGCGCCGCGGCCGCCTCCGACTCGCGCACGCGGCGCTCGGCGATCAGCCCTTCGGCATGCAGCGCGCGGTCGCGCTCGCGGTTGCCGCGCGCCAGTTCGGCTGCGGTGCGCGCCTGCGACAGCGACGCGCCCATGTCCGGCAGGTCGGCGCTGCGCAGCTCCGCCAGCACAGCGCCGGCCGTCACCTGCTGGCCTTCGGCCACCGGTACCCGCACGACCACGCCGCCGGACGGTGCGGTCGCCACCCACTCGGCATCGGGCGAAGCGACCACGCGCGCAGACCACGGCGTAGCCAGCGCACTCTTTGCCTCGACCGGCAGCGCTTCGCGCACACCGAGACGCTGCATCTGGGTCGGTGCGAGCACGATGTCGGCGGCCTGCGCCGAAGCGGTGATCAGGCCGAGCAGAAGTAAGGCAGCAAAGGGTTTCAAGGCAGTATTCCCAGACTGTGGTTGTAGCGCGCGACGGCGCGCGACCAGGCGATTTCGGCCAGCGCCGCGGCGCGGCGTGCGCTGGCTGCGCGCGCCTCGACCAGTAGGCGCTCGGCCAGCGATGTTTCGCCGAGGCGGTAGGCGCGGCGCCCCAGTTCGACCTCGCGCTCGGCGACTTCCTTCTGACCGAGCGCCAGCGTGCGCGCCTGTTCGCGCGCGTGCAGTTCGTGTTCAGCCTCATGCAGCGCCAGTTCGGCATTGCGGCGGGCGAACGCCAGCTCGTCCTCGGCGCGCGCCAGTTCGATCTGCGCCGGCGACAGCGCAGCGCTGCGGTGGGCCTCGCCACCAAAAGGGATGGAAATCGTCGCGCCGACGCTGTCGGTGGTGGGCATGTCGGCCGCCGTTTCCGAGCGCACGCCGACCAGCAGGCGCGGGGCGCCACTGCCCTGCGCCTGCAGCGTGCCGAGCGCACTGCGCGCCCGCTCGACGTGGGCCTGCGCCATCAGCACCGGCGGATAGCCCGTTGCCTGTGTCGCCACCGCTTCGCGCACCTGCTGCGGCAGCGCCTTCTGCCCGGTCAGCGCGGTCCAGCCGAACAGGCTGTGCGCCAGCTCGACCTGCGCCTCGTACAGCACGGCATCGCGTTCGCGGCGGGCCGTTTCGGCCGACAGCTTCTCGACCGGCGCCGCGTCGCCGGCGCGGATGCGCCGCGCCACGTCGTCTTCCAGCGCGCGGTAAAGATCGACGTCGGCATCGGCCAGCGTCACTTCGGCTTCGGCCTGCAGCACGCGCCAGAGCTGCTCGCGCAGGTCACCGGCGACGCGCCAGCGGTAGGCGCGCAATTCCTCTTCCGACTGCAGCCGGCCGGCGTCGGCCTCGCGCCGCAGCGCGTCGCGCTGGCCGGACCGCCATAAGGGCAGCTCCAGCCCGGCTTCGAGTTCGCGCAGTCCGGTGTGGCCGGGCAGACGGTCGGTCTGGTAGCGCATCTGCACCGCCGGCGGGCCGGACAGCACGCTGTCGGCGCGGGCGGAGAGCGCGCGTGACTCATTCATGCGCGCCTGCGGCAGCGCGCTGCCAGGTGCGCGGCCGGTCGCCAGATCGAGCGCACGCGACAGCGTCAGCGCACTGTCGCGCAGCACCGGCTGCTCGTGCTCATCGGCGTGCGCGGTCAGCGACTGCGCCCATGCCGGCGGGCACAGCAGCACACAGGAGAACAGAAGGACGGAGCGCATGGACGCAATCGACGGATACGGACAGTCGGCAAGCTTGCGCTCAGGCGGCTTGCCGCAGGGTGAACGCAACATGAACGTCTGTTCATGTTGCGGCCACACGGCGTGCAGGCAGAATGGCGTCCGGATTCGCGCCCGGCGGGCGCGTGCAGACCCTTACTCCAGTTCCCACCGACATGCGCATCCTGGTCGTCGAGGACGACAGCGAAATCGCCGGATTCATCTGCCGCGGCCTGCGCGAAGCCGGCCACGCGGTTGACCACGCGCCGAACGGCCGCGAGGGGCTGTTCCTCGCCACCGGCGAGCAGTACGACGCCATCGTGCTCGACCGCCTGATGCCGCAGATGGATGGTCTTTCGATGCTGGCCGCGCTACGTGCCACCGGCTCGCGCGTGCCAGTGCTCATCCTGAGCGCGCTGAGCCAGGTTGACGAACGCATACGCGGCCTGCGCGCTGGCGGTGACGACTATCTGGTGAAACCGTTCGCGATGTCCGAACTGCAGGCGCGGCTGGAGGTGATCACCCGGCGTGGCCTGATGCCGGTGGCCGAATCGGTGCTGCGCGTGGCCGACCTCGAACTCGACCGCATGACGCACACGGTGCGGCGCGGCGGCGAGGAGATCGCGCTCAAGCCGCAGGAATACCGCGTGCTCGAGTTCCTGATGCGCCACGCCAGCCAGGTGGTCACCCGCACCATGCTGCTCGAAGGCGTGTGGGACTACCACTTCGACCCGCAAACCAACGTCATCGATGTACACATTTCGCGCCTGCGCGCCAAGGTGGATCGCCCGCCCTGGCCACCGCTGATCCACACGCTGCGCGGCAGCGGCTACTGCCTGCGCGCCCCCTCATGAGCGGACGCGACGAGGTCGACGCCGGCCAGCCCTATCTGGTCGAACAGGACGGCCAGCTCACGCTGGCCTTCAGCGAACTGGCGGTACAGAGCACGATGGACGCCGCCGCACCGGAGCGGCTGGTGCTCGAATACTCGCGCCTGATGATGGCGTCGCTGCTGTTCGTGCCTGACCCCGGCCACATCGGCATGGTCGGTCTCGGCGGCGGTTCGCTGGTCAAGACCTGCCACCGCCACTTGCCGCAGGCGCGCATGACGGTGGCCGAGATCTCGCCAGCGGTGATCGCGCTGCGCGATCGCTTCCACATCCCGCCGGACGATGACAGGTTCACCGTCACCTGCGCCGACGGCGCCGAGTGGGTTGCAGCGCACGACCGCGCCTTCGACCTGCTGTGGGTCGATGGCTTCGACATCGGTGGCATGCCGGCGGCGCTGACCACGCAGCGCTTCTACGACGACTGCCACGCAGCGCTGCGCGACGGCGGCGTGCTGGCCATCAACATGTACGCCGGCGATGCGCTGAACAGCGCCTGGGTCGAGCGCGTGGCGGCCAGCTTCGCCCGCTCGGTCAGCGTCGTTGACACCACCGATGGCGACAACCGCATCGTGTTCGCCGCCCGTGGCAACGCCTTCCGGCTGTCGGAAATGAAGCTGGCGCAGCGTGCCCGCGCACTCGAAGCGCGGCTGGGCATCGCCCTGCCCGGCATCGCACGCGCACTGATCGACGGCCGGCGGCGCGCACTGGCCGACAGCGAGCAATGACCCTGCGCCTGAGCACCAGCGCCCGGCTGACGCTGGCCAACAGCGCCCTGCTCGCCGCCGGCTTCGGCCTGCTGCTGATGCTGGTGACCTGGCTGGCCGGGCAGTACATGCTGGGCCACGTCGAGGAAAGTGTCGAAGCCGAGCTGGACATCCTCACTGCCGAGTTCCGGGTTGATGGCGTGCGCGGCATCAGCGGCCTGATCCGCCAGCGGCTGGACGTGCGCTCGGCCAATCACGACCGCGTCTACCGGCTGGAGGACGCGGCCGGCAACCTGCTGATCGGCAACCTGGACCGCTGGCCGGACAGCGCCGGCCGCGAGAGCCTGCCCTTGCGCCTGCCCAGCCTGCTCCACCGCGGACAAACCGAGATCGTCGCCCGCTGGGTGCGCCTGCCGGACGGCAGCCGGCTGCTGGTCGGCTTCGACGAATACGAGGTCGAACAGGTGCGCAGCGACATCCGCCGCGCCGCGCTGGTGAGCTTCGGCCTGATGCTGCTCGCCTCGCTGGGTGGCGGCTACCTGATCACCCGTGCCGCACTGCGGCCGGTCGAAACGATACGACGCGCCGCGCAGCAGATCATGGACGGCGATCTGCAGCACCGGGTGCCGCTGCGCAGCGGCGACGGCGCGGATGAATTCGACCGCCTGGCGCAGACGCTGAACGGCATGCTCGACCGCATCGCGCGGCTGATCGCCAGCGTGCGCGGCGCCACCGACAACATCGCGCACGATCTGCGCTCGCCGCTCACCCGTCACCGTGCGCGCATCGAGGCGGCGTTGAGCCATCCGCCCACGGCGGACGAACTGCCGGACTGGCTGGAGCGCAATCTGGCCGACGTCGACCAGGTGCTGTCCACTTTCCAGTCGCTGCTGCGCATCGCGCGCGTCGATTCCGGCCTGCTGCGCGGCGAATTCAGCGAACTGGATGTCGGCCGCCTGGTGCGTGACGCCATCGAACTGATGGAGCCGCTGGCCGAGGAGCGCGGCCTGCGCCTCGTCGTCAGCGCCCCGGAAGGCGCTGCCTGCACGGGCCACCGCGACCTGCTGTTCCAGACCGTGCTCAACCTGATCGACAACGCCATCAAGTACAGCCCGCACGGCGGCACGGTCGAGCTGTCGCTGACACGCGACGGCGACGACTGGCGGCTGTGCGTGCGCGACGAAGGGCCGGGCATTCCGGCCGCCGAGCGCGAGCGCGTGTTCGAGCGCCTGTACCGGCTGGAAAGTGCGCGCGACACGCCCGGCCTCGGCCTCGGCCTGAGTCTGGTGCAGTCGGTGGTCGCCCTGCACCGCGGCACCATTGCACTTGACGACGCCGCGCCCGGCCTCGCCGTCACGCTGCGCTTGCCGGCCAGACCAGCCGACCGGCACTGAACGGCCCACAGCAGACGTCGCGCGGCCGGAACTCAGGACGCCCCGTGCTCGTCCACCGGATCGCTGGCGCGCATTGGCCGGTAGCGATCCAGCCACGCCGGGAAGTCTTCTGCCGGCATCGGCCGGGCAATGAGATAGCCCTGCGCGACGTCGCAGCCGAGCGCGCACAGCGCGTCCCAGTGCTGTTGCGTCTCGACGCCCTCGGCCACCACCTTGCGTCCGAGGTCATGCACGAGGTCTATCGTCGAGCGGACGATGGCGGCCGAATCGCTGCTGACCGCCATCGCACGCACGAAAGACTGGTCGATCTTGATGCAACCGACCGGCAGCTTCTGCAGATAGCTGAGCGAGGAGTAACCGGTTCCGAAGTCGTCGATGTAGAGCCGTATGCCTTCTGCGCGCAAACCGTGCAGCACGCGCAGCGCGAAGTCGGCGTCTTCCATCACGGCGCTCTCGGTGATCTCGATTTCGAGCAGTCCGCTCGCGGTGCCCCAGTGCGCCAGCATCTGGCGGATCTTGTCCACCAGGTCCTCGTCGCGCAGATTGCGCGCCGACAGATTCACCGCGATGGGCAGCGCGCGCCCCGCGTCGTCCCATTGCCGGTTAAGGCGCAGCACGCGCGCGATCATCCACTCGGCGAGCGGCCGGATCAGGCCGGTGTGCTCGGCCAGTTCGATGAACTCGGACGGCGGAATCAGGCCACGCGTCGCGTGCTGCCAGCGCACCAGCGCTTCGGCACCGCAGACGATGCCATTGCGCATAT
The DNA here is from genome assembly GCF_965284615.1 of Methyloversatilis sp. Lineage (GTDB taxonomy): Bacteria > Pseudomonadota > Gammaproteobacteria > Burkholderiales > Rhodocyclaceae > Methyloversatilis. The sequence continues at coordinate 691,874 of NZ_OZ260098.1, read as the reverse complement.
CGACCTTGGGCTGCAGATAGAGCCGCAGGTCGTCCGCCTCGATCGCGCGTCGCAGATCGCCGGCCATGTTCAGGCGGTGCGAAGGCGCGGGATACAGAGCCGGATCGAACACGACGCAGTTGACGCCCTGCCTCTTCGCCTGGCGCACGGCGATGTCCATGTGCCGGTAAAGGTCGTGCGGCGTTGATCCGTGATCCGGATACAGCGCGATGCCGGTCCGCGTCGATACATCGATCGGCAACTCGACCAGCTGGAAGGGCTGCGACAGCACCTCGCGCAAGCGACGCGCCATCGACAGCGCAGCGGCACGGTCGCTGTCCGGCAACAGCAGCGCGAATTCGTCGCCGCGCAGTCGCGCCACGAAGACACCGTCCGGCGTCGCACGACTGAGCCGGCCGCCGAATTCGCACAGGATCTGGTCGCCCTGGGTGAATCCGAGCGCGTCGTTGATTTCGCTGAGCCGCTCGATATTCATCTGCAGCAGTGCGAACGGGCGTTCGTGCTGACGGCAGCTGCGCAGTTCGGCCGCCAGCGTGTCGCTGAACAGGGTCTGGTTGGGTAACCGGTGAGCAGGTCGTACTGGGTCAGCCGGTACATGGCTTCCCGCGTGCGCGCCTGTTCGGCGTGCGTTCGCAGCGTGGATACACCGTAGGCCAGATCGTCGGCCGACTCGCCGATGAGCGACATTTCCTCGTCGCCGAAACCTTCGCTGGCCGCCCGATGAACGGTCAGCAGACCGATGCCGCTGCCCCCCACCCGCAGCGGGCAGGCGACCACCCCGCCGGGCACGGGAGCCGGCAGCGGTGGCAGCGCATCGTCGCCGGCCCGCTCGGTGTCGCTGACGAAACGCATCTGCCCGTCGGCGACGATGGCGTCCATCGCCGCGCGCACCGCTGGCGCGTTGGCGGCCGCCCATGCGCGCAGTCCGTCGATGCCGTCCGGATGGCCGCACTGGGCGGTCGGAACGTAGGCACCGGCGGCGTTGCGCAACCAGACCACCGCCATCGGGTAGGCGCCGATTTCAACCAGCGCGCGACACATGCTGTCCAGCAGTTCGCGTTCGCCGGTGGCGCGCAGCATCGCGCGATTGCCCGCGCTGAGCGTGCGCAGGGCACGGCTTACCTGTTCCAGCTCGCGCACGCGCTGCTCGAGTTCGCCGTTGAGCAGACGTATCCTTTCCTCGGCGCGCTTGCGCTCGGTGATGTCAGCGCCCAGCACGTAGTAGCCGGTCACCTCGCCGCGTTCGTCCTGCCGCGGCATGTAGTTGATCACCTGCCAGACGCCCGGAAAGGGTTCCCAGTCGTAGTTCTGCGGCTCGCCCTTCAGGACTTTCTCGATCAGCGGCGCGGCGATCGCGTAGCGCGTCTCGCCGAGCACCTCGCGCACCGAGCGACCGGCGATGTCCGCGTGATGAGGCGCAAAGCGCTCTCTGTAGTGGCGGTTCACATACACGTAGCGCTGCTGCGCATCGACATAGGCGATCAGCGCCGGCACACGGCTGATGACCGTGCGCAGATGCCCTTCGCTCGCGCGCAGCTGTCGCCGTATCAGCCCGTAGGTGCCGCCGAGCAGCGCAAGCATCAGTATCAGCACGGCCCCGCCGGCACCGACCAGCAGGTCGCTAGAGTGCTTCTGCGCGACGTTCCGGTTGACCAGCAGCCGACGCTCCTCGTTGTCCATCTCGCCCAGAATGCGATCGACGCGCTCGCGCGTCTCGCGCAGCGGCGCCGCGGCCACGAAGGCGTTGGCGGCGTCCTGGCCTTCGTTCCTGCGCAGCGCTTCGATCCGACGCGAGAGGCCCAGCCGCTGGTCGATCACCTCGCGCAGCTGCGCCCAGCGCGCACTCTGCGCCGGATGGTCGGAGGTGAGCGTGCGCACGCGGTCCAGCTCGATCTCGCGGCGGGCGATCGCCCGGTCGCGCTCGTTCAGCCGCGCCGGATCGCCGGTCAGCCTGAAGTTCTGTGTGCTGAGTTCTATCTGCAACGTCTCGACGCGCACGCGCGCCAAGCCGTTCAGCACGTCGTGCGTGTGCGCCACGCGCAGCGCGGCCGCATTGGCGTCGTCGGCAACCTTCCAGGTCATTGCCGCCATGCCGGACACGATCAGCACGGCCAGCAGGAATGCGCCAAGGATCCGCCTTTCGAACCGTGAAGATACGGACCGGGCGGAATGCTTGTCGCTCACCTCAGTGCCCGCTTTCCCCGTCGGCCGGCTTCACGTCGAACGCGATGCAGATGCGTTCCTCGTTCGATTCGAACGGAATCGTCCGGTGGAACAGCGAGGACGGGAACAGCACGATGTCGCCGACCACCGGCAGCAGTGTCTTGCGCGGGAAATCGTCATGCTCGCGCGGATAATCGTCGCCGTCGGTGCTGAATTCGATGCCACCGGCCGTGCTGCCCGCCGGCCGGTCCGACGGCATCGCCAGGTAGAGCACGCCGGACAGCCAGCCCTCTTCGTGGATGTGCGAGGTCAGGTGGCCGCCCTTGCTCATCTTCACGTACCAGGAACTGGCGAATTCGGTGCGCGCCGGGAAGTCCTGCGCATAGACGCAGTCGTGCGCCGCCAGCGTGGCGCGGTAGCGCGCGACCTCGTCGCGGATCAGCCCGACCAGCCGCGCGATCGACGTTTCGCCGCGGCGGAACAGGTGGCCGGAGGACTGGATGCCGTAGTACAGCCGCCCCTGCTTTCTGCTCTGGATGTCGGCGTTCGCGATGTCGCGCAGCAGATCGGCGTGCAGGCTGTCGCGGGCGTCGGTCAGCGCGTCGAGGTGACCATGATGGACCAGCGCCAACGGGTCAGGACAGAAGCGGTAAGGGTCGGCCGTGCGCCGGTTGCGCGCGTGGTGGGCGGACAGCGTGGCGATCATCGGCGAGCGGTGTCGGCTGTCGAGCAGGCCGTGCAGCCGCGCCTCGAATTCGTCGCTGCGGCGTAGCTTGTACAGGCAGTACAGCACGCGGTCCTGCCAGTCGAGCACACGGGCGCGCTCGAAATACGGCAGCGCCTTGTCGTACTCGTGCAGGTCGTGGTGCAGCAGGCCGAGGTTGTAATTGGCCATGCCGTGCTCCGCATCGAGCGCGAGGGCGGCGCGGAAGGCGGCCAGCGTGCCCTCGCCGTCGCCCTGATCGCGCAGGACTTCGCCGAGGTTGCTGTGTGCGTCGGCGTAGGCCGGCGCCAGTGCGATGGCGCGGCGGTAGCTTTCGGCCGCATCCATCATCAGGCCGTAGGCGCGCTGCGCGGTGCCGAGGTTGAACCAGGCGGTCGCCGTCGGCTGGATGTCCAGCGCCTTCTGGTAACAGGCCACCGCCTGCTCGGCGTCGCCTGCCTTCTGCAGCGCGGCGCCCAGATTCGACCACGCCTCGACGAAACCCGGCTCGGCCTCGACCGCGCGACGGTAGGTCGCGATCGCGTCGTCCGGCGCGCCCTGACGGTCGAGCACGGTGCCCAGGTTGAACAGCGCCAGCGCGAAGCGTGGCTGCAGCGCGATGGCGCGGCGGTAGCTCGCGGCCGCGTCGTCGCGACGGCCGAGGGCGTCCTGCACGACGCCCATGTTGTAGAGCAGTTCGGGGAAGTCGCGCTTGATCGCCACCGCACGGGTGTAGGTGGCGAGCGCCTCGTCCAGCCGGCCGCGCTGCTGCTGCACCAGACCGAGATTGCTGAGCAGTTCGGCCGAGCCGGGATTCGCCTTCACCGCGGCCGCGAAAGCGGCCTCTGCCTCGTCCAGCCGGCCGAGACTGGCCAGTGCAGAGCCGAGCACGCTGTGCAGCACCACGGCGCCGGGATAGCGGGCCAGCAACTGGCGCGCCGCGTTCGCCGCTTCGGCCAGACGGCCGGCGTTGTACAGATTGAATACCGGCTGCAGTTCGCCGGGGCCGGGCTGACGGGCGGAGGCTTGCGTGGGCTTCATGATGTCGGTGCGGGTTGCAGGTTGGAGCGGACGCCGGGCGCATATATATAGCGAGCAAAGCGGCAGCGCCAGTTGACCACGCTCAGTCCTCCCCACGAAGTGCAATGCAGCAATCGGCCGCCACGGTATGCGAGGACCGGGTGACGGGCTGTCCATTCAGCAGCACGACACCGGCATCGATCAGGCGCTGCGCCGCAGCACGCGACGGCGCCAGCCCGCGCTCGACCAGCAGCGCGTCGATGCGCACCCGGCCGTGGCGCTCCGGCACCGGTCTTTCCTTGGCGGCGGGCGCAGGCGCCGGTCGGGCGCTGCGTCGATGGAATGACTTCATCGCTGCCCCGGTATCACCAGTACCGACGGATAGGGTGCGTCCGGCAACACCTTGGCCGGCACGCCCCACGGGGTCGCATCGGGCGGCGGATCGGCGGTTTCCAGTTTCACGATGCGCCGCTGCGTCGCTTCGTCCGGTGCGTCCTCGACCCAGGTCACCCGCAGCCAGAGGCCGTCGCGCAGCGCGAGCGGCGGTGTCTGCGCGTTGGTGAAGGCGGCCTGGTGCGCCCCGGGCGACCAGATGAAGGTGACGCCGCCGACCACGATGCGCTCCCAGTTCTGGAAGCGGCGGGTGCTGCCCTGCCCCGGATGTGTGATGTCCTCGCGCCACTGCGCATGCGCGAACACCGGACCTTCGACCGTCAGCACGCGACCAGCCGCGAGATGGTCAGCCAGCCGGTTGCGGTCCCAGGTATTGACGCCGTAGCCGAGCGCGGCAATCAGCAGCGCGAAGAGCGCGATCACGCGCGCGGTACCCGACCTTTCGCCGCGCCGGCGCGCGCGCAGCCAGAAGCCACCCGCGACGGCGAGCAGCGCCAGTCCGAACAGGACGTAGCCGTGGAACTCCGGGGCGCCCTGGCCGGACACGTCGTAGACCGGCTGCCACTTCACGGCATGTCCTCCCCGTCAGCCGCGAACTCGGCGAGCCGCCAGCGGCCGCTGGCGTCGGCGCGCAGATGGAAGGTGTAGGGCGCGCAGTACAGCAGACGATCGGCGCCCTCCGCCTGCGGCCGTGCCTTCGCCAGGCAAGCGCTCAGGCGTGCATCGAACAGTGTGGGCACGACCTGCACGAAAGCGGCGCGGTCGAGGCGGCGGCCTTCGTACAGGAAGGGCAGGCGGGTCAGGTCGGCGATGGCCGTGGCGTCGCGTGCGCGCAGGGCGGTGCGGAAACGTTCGATGAAGGCATCGAACTCACGGCCAGCGTCCGTCGCGCCGGCTGCCGAGGGCGCAGCGGCAAGCAGTGCGGCCAGGGCCAGCGCAGCTGCCCTCATTCCGGGTCCTGCGCGCATGCGGGCTCATCCGGCTGTTCGGTGCAGACGCGCGGCCAGGTCGGCAGATCGAGCGCAACCAGCGGGTTGTCCTGCAGCCCGGCGCAGGCGCGGTCGGTCGAGGGCAGCACACACCGGCGCACGTCGCGCCCACCGCGGCCGTCCTGCGCCTCGGCGACCGCCAGCCGGCCGCCGCGGAAGTAGAGCCGCATCAGCAGCGGCGTGTCGTCCGGTCCCTGCAGCACCCACAGCGTGCGGCAGCCGGTGTAGTCGCGGCCGACACCGCTGTTGCGCGGAAAAGCGAGCAGGAAGCCGCCCGGGGTCACGTAGGCGCCGGCGTCCGGCGGCGGCGTCTGCAGCGCGCAGTGACGCCCGTCGGACGGTATGCCGCCGGGCGCAGCGGCCACGGCAGCGGGCAGCGCCGTCAGGCCGGCGAGCAACAGTATCGGCAGGCGGATGTTCATGACGGTTCCAGCGATGACGACGTGGTGAGTGCAGTTTAGGGTCTGTTGCCATTGAATCACGAGCCGCGTTTGCAGCGTGCGAGGCACGGGCAAGGCGTGCGACGAAGTCGAGACTGGCCGTCTCGACGAGAAGTGCAACGCAGCCCGTGCCTCGCACGCTGCAAACCCGGAGGGCGCGAGTCCCGATGCGCCCAGCTCCGCGTTGGGCCTCCTGGCCTGACGGCCAGTCAGCCGGCGTCGGCCCGCCTTGATCCGGACGCATCGGGATTCGCGCGCGGCCCGCGATTCAATGGCAACAGACCCTAGAACGCCCACCGTTCTCTCGGCCAGTCATCCTTATGGACGCCGGGCAGTCCGGAATCCGGACGGCGGCCGCGGTCGCCACGTTCGATTCCTGTCCGCGGCGGACGCCGCCGCCAGTCACCCACGCACACCGGACCGCACGGCGGCCGTCCGCGCCCGGCAAGGCTTTCGGGCGGAACGAGGCGTCGCGCAGGGACGGATTCCCGGCTCTGGTACGCGCCTTGCGTCTGCCGCTCCATCCGCGGACACCGATCCGCACAGACGGAGACGACACATGAAGCGATCCACCCTTGCCCTGTTCATCCTCGCCGCCTTCGCCCACAGCGGCCCGGTGCATGCCGGCGTCACCACTGCCGACATCGAGAACGACGCACGCACGACCGGCGACGTGCTGTCCTGGGGCATGGGGACGGAAGGCCAGCGCTACAGCCCGCTGACCAAGATCAACACGAAGAACGTCAAGCGCCTGGTGCCCGCCTGGTCCTACTCCTACGGCGGCGAGAAGCAGCGCGGCCAGGAAGCGCAGCCGCTGGTGGTCGGCGGCAAGATGTTCATCACCGCGTCCTACTCGCGCATCTTCGCGCTCGACACCAAGACCGGCCGCAAGCTGTGGTCCTACGAGCACCGTCTGCCCGAAGGCATCATGCCCTGCTGTGACGTGATCAACCGCGGCGCCGCCGTCTACGACAATCTGGTCATCTACGCCACGCTGGACGCGCAGCTGGTGGCGCTCGACCAGAACACCGGCAAGGTGGTGTGGAAGGAGAAGATCGACGACTACCAGGCCGGCTACTCGTCGTCGGCCGCGCCCATCATCGCCAAGGGCCTGGTGCTGACCGGTGTGTCCGGCGGCGAATTCGGCATCATCGGCCGGGTCGAGGCGCGCGACGCGAAGACCGGCAAGATGGTGTGGGTGCGCCCGACCATCGAAGGCCACATGGGCTACAAGTTCGACGAGTCCGGCAACAAGGTCAACAACGGCATCAGCGGCACCACCAACGCCAGCTGGCAGGGCGACCTGTGGAAGACCGGCGGTGCGGCCACCTGGCTCGGCGGCACCTTCGACGCGAAGACCGGCCTCGCCTACTTCGGCACCGGCAACCCGGCGCCGTGGAACAGCCACCTGCGCCCCGGCGACAACCTGTACTCCTGCTCGACGGTGGCCATCGACGTCGCCACCGGCCAGATCAAGTGGCACTTCCAAGGCACGCCGAACGACGGCTGGGACTACGACGGCACCAACGAATTCGTCACCTTCGACGCCGGCGGCAAGCGACTCGGCGGCAAGGCCGACCGCAACGGCTTCTTCTACGTGCTGGACGCGAACACCGGCAAGTTCGAGCGCGGCTTCCCCTTCGTCAAGAAGCTGGACTGGGCCAAGGGCCTGGACGAGAACGGCCGCCCGATCTACGACCCGGCCAAGCGCCCGGGCGACCCGACCGCCAGCGACGACGGCAAGAAGGGCTCGGTGGTGCACGTGTCGCCGTCCTTCCTCGGCGGCAAGAACCAGATGCCCATGGCCTACAGCCCGGACACCGGCCTGTTCTACGTGCCGGCCAACGAGTGGAGCATGGAAATCTGGAACGAGCCGATCACCTACAAGAAGGGTGCGGCTTACCTCGGCGCCGGCTTCACGATCAAGACCGCCGACCCGAAGGACATCGGCGGCGACTACATCGGCGCGCTGCGTGCGGTCGATCCGAAGAGCGGCAAGGTGGTGTGGGAAATCACCAACAACGCGCCGCTGTGGGGCGGCGCGATGACGACCAAGGGCGGCCTGGTGTTCTGGGGCACGCCGGAGGGCTTCTTCAAGGCGGCCGACGCGAAGACCGGCAAGGAATTGTGGTCCTTCCAGGTCGGCACCGGCATCGTCGCGCCTCCGATCACCTGGGAACAGGACGGCGAACAGTACGTCGCCGTGACGGCCGGCTGGGGCGGCGCAGTGCCGCTGTGGGGCGGCGACGTCGCCAAGAAGGTGAGCTATCTGAACCAGGGCGGTTCGATGTGGGTGTTCAAACTGATGAAGGACTGAGCACCCCACCCGCCGACCCGGCGTGGCGCGACAGCCACCCGGGACAACGTCTCCTCATGGTGTTCGCCTGTACCGGGTGAGCGCAACCGGCGCCTCGTGCGCCGGTCTTTTTTTGTACTTCTGCACATGGACATGAGCACCCGTACCGCCGCCGCCCTGCTCGGCCTCGCCCTGCTGATCGCCAGCCTGCCCGACGTCACGACCGACGCGCCTACCCGTACCGTCACCGCGTCGGCGCGCTGAGGGCCGTGGGCGCGAGCTTGCTCGCGACGGCCGCCCGAATCGAAGCCCTCGGTCTTCCGACGCCGTATCGCGACCAGAGGTCGCTCCCACAAACACACTCCCGATCCACCGTCGGAGCCGGGCTTCTGTGGGAGCGAGCTTGCTCGCGATTGCGGCCGGGATCGAAGCCGTCGCCCCCCCAGTCCGACCGATTCCCGCGCGAACGCGTGCGATGTCACAGCGGGCACCGGCTTATCGTGTCACGATGCCGCCCGCCTCACATTCCATCCGCATCCACACGGGACTCCTCATGAAGAAAGCCGCCGCGCTCGCCGTCATCGCCCTTCCGCTTATCGCCTACACCGGCGGCGCCTGGTACCTGGGCCAGCGCATACAGAATTCGCACGACAGCCAGGCAAAGCAGGTCGAGGGCATTCCGAACGTAAAGCTGCTCAAGCGCGACTATCAGCGCGGCCTGTTCTCGTCAACCGAAACCGTCACTATCGAACTGATGGGCGACACCGCGCGCGCGCTGCAGGCAGCCGGCGAGGAGGAAACGATGGAGCCGATACGGCTGACCGTGCGCACCGATATCCGCCACGGGCCGTGGCTGGGCGGTGCCGAGTTCGACGCCGGCGTCGCACAGTCGGAACTGGTGCTCGAAGGCGAGGCACTCGAAATGGTGCGCAAGGTGTTCGGCGACCGGAAGCCGCTGAATCTGCGCACCGTCTACCACTTCGCCGGTGGCGGCCGCAGCGAACTGTCCAGCCCGGCCTTCGTGTTCGACGTGCCGGCGGAGGACGACGACGCGATGCGCGTGAGCTGGGACGGCATCACCGCGCGCGTCAACTTCGAAGAGGGCATGGCCCGCTACACGATGAGGGGCAACGCGCCGAAGCTGGAAGTGACCGACGCCAAGGGCACGCACATCGTGCTGAGCGGTCTCGGCCTGACCGGCGAGCAGACGCGTCTGTTCGACGACGATCCGCTGCTGTACTCCGGCCTGCAGCGTTTCACCATCGACGCGATCACCGTGGACGACCGCAGCGGCGCACTGCCGAAGATCGCGCTGGGCAAGCTGGTGTATGAAGCCGATGTGCCCAGGGACGGCGACTTCATCGACCTGATCGCCCGCATCGGCGCCGAGAAGGTCAACGTGGCCGGCACCGCCTACGGCCCGGCACACTACGATGTCTCGATGCGCCACCTGCACGCGCGCACCGCCTCGCGCCTGTACCGCAGCTTCATGACGATGTCGGCGGATCCGACGCTGATCACCAATCCGCAGGCCATGCAGGCGCAGATGGGGCAGCTGATGGGGCCGGCGATCGAGTTGCTCGGTCACGCGCCGGTCGTCGCCATCGACCGCCTGTCGGTCAACACGCCGCAGGGCCCCGCCTCGATGAACGTGAAGGTGTCGCTGCCAGCGATCACGCCCGACGAACTGGCCAATCCGCTGGGTCTGATCGGCAAGGTCGATGCCAGCGGCGCCGTATCGCTGCCGGAGGCACTGGTGCGCAGCATGATGGTCGAACGTAACAAGGCCGGCCTGCTGGCCGTGGTCGGCGACGACGCCGACCCGGACGAACTGGCGGCGATGGCCGACGCCCAGTTCGAACAGACGCTGCAGCCGCTGACCGGCCAGGGCTATGTCACCCGCGCCGACGGCCAGCTGTCGGCCAAGATCGCCTTCAGCAAGGGCCAGCTCACCGTGAACGGCCTGCCCTTCAACCCGGCCGCGATGGCGCAGCCGGCACCGTCGGCACTGGCCGAGTAAGTCAGCCGGGCCGCGTCGTCGCCGACGCGGCCGGCCTCCGGCGGCGCTCGTGCAGGCGGGCGCCCAGCCACAGCAGTGACAGCCCGGCCAGCATCAACAGCGACATGCGCGGTTCGGGCACCGGCGCCACGGTGACCGAATTCAGCACGAAGTTGTTGCCCTGGCTCGCGCCGGGCGGCAGCACGGTGATGAAACCGCGTCGCAGCGAAAATTCCAGCGGGTCGAACTCGGCCGGAAGTGTGTCATTAACCAGCACGCCGGGCCGCGTCGTCCCGGCCACCGAAAAGCTCAGCTGCAGGAAGCGCGCCACGTCGGGCGTCGCCGCTTCCGCGACCGCCACGCGGAAATAGAGGTTGTCGCGGTACAGCCCGGCGGCGAAGTCGTCGTTGATCACGTCGATTTCGCTGTTCGGCGACTGCGCGGTGTATTGGGTGAAGGTCAGCGCGCCGATGGTCGCGTTGAAGCCGGTGATGGCACCCGGGTAATAGCCTATCCAGTTCAGCGGCTGACCGTCGGCGACCGACGGGTCGTACAGCAGCGACCCCGCGATCTCGTCGCCGACATCGATCCCTGGAAGCGCATAGCCGACGCTGAGGCTGTCCACCACGCCCGAAAAGCTGAGTCGCGTCACCGCCTCGGCCGGCACCGTTGCCAGCAACGCCACCGCTGTCAACGTCGCCGCACCAGCGCGCTGTATTGCCCGCAATCCACCTTGTTTCATCGCCCTGTCCTTTTTGTTGTCCGGACTTTCAGTCAAGCAGGTGCCGACGACGCTGCGTTGATCCGGATCAGTCTTTCGCGCATTCAGCCGACACGTGGTGCGGCATCAGTTCGGCGGCGATGCCGGCGGCCAGTTCGAACAGCCGCTCCGCCTCGTCGGCGTCGAATTCGCCGTGCTGGCGTTTGCGCACGCCGTGTTCGTGCAGCAGCAGCTGGCGGGTCGGCTGCACGTCGCGCTGAGCCAGGCTGCTGCGCACGCATTCCAGCGGACAGCCGTCGAGCGCGAGGATGGGGCGACCGGAGCGGGCGATGCGCACCAGGTGATCGACGTTGCCACCGACGCCAGCGATGCAGGACATTTCGGCCCGCTCGCTGCGGTCCAGCTTCACGGCGATGTGGTTGGCCATCTGCGCTGCGCTGGAACAGCCGGAGCAGGCATAGACGAGGGGCAACTGGCGGTGACGGGCGCTCAAGACGATTCTCCTTACCGGTGCGTCGGCGACTCGCGCGGCCGACCGTGGAGCCTGTCCGTATCCGGTGATCCGGACTGAGCGGCGTCAGCGAGGCGAAGCGGGCGCCGGAGCCGGAGCCGGACAGACCTCCCGCAGTCTGGTGCGCCGCCGGTCGCACCGCTTTGCGCTACGACAAGGATTGCGCGAACCACCGCCGGTCCGTGCTGTCACGATGGATGTCTGCCCTGCACCGCAACGAAGGAGAGGGACATGGCTGAAACCGACGCAGCAGCCCTGGCACTGGCCAGACCCGCGCCACGCGTGCCACGCTCGACCGCGCAGCGCATCCGCGCGATCCGGCGCTGGACGCCCGTCCTGTGGTCCATCCGCATCGAGCGGCCGGCCAACTACCTCTTCCAGCCGGGCCACTACGCCCGCCTCGGGCTGCCGGTTGACACGCCGGAGGCCGCGGTCTGGCGTCCTTACTCCATCGTATCGGCGACCACCGACAGCGAACTGGAATTCCTGCTGGTGCTGATTCCCGGCGGTGCCTTCACCTCGCAGCTGGCCGCACTGCGCGAGGGTGACACCGTGCTGCTGGAGCAGGCGGTATTCGGCTTCTTCCTCGACAGCCAGCTCGCGCCCGGCGACACGCTGTGGATGCTGGCGACCGGCACCGGCCTTGGGCCCTACGTTTCGCTGTTGCGCACACCTGGCGCGCTCGACCGCTATACGCGCGCCGTGCTGGTGCACAGCGTGCGCCGGGCCGACGAACTGGCCTACCGCGACGAGATCGAGGCGCCAGCCGCGGTGTCGCACGGCAGGCTGACCTATGTCCCCATCGTCACGCGCGAACCCGACGCTACGGCGCTCTCCGGGCGCATTCCGCAACTGATCACCGACGGCGCACTGCAGGCCCACGCCGGGCACACGCTTGAGCCGGCCGACAGCCGCGTCATGGTGTGCGGCAACCCTGAGTTCACGACCGAGATGCGGGCGGTGCTGGCCGAGCGCGGCTTCACGCCGTGCCGGCGCAACAGTCCGGGCAGCATGCTGTTCGAGAAGTACTGGTAGGGCGCGGTCAGCGCGGCACCCGCCACAGATACCAGCTGGCGGCGGTGCGGTGCGGCGACCAGGGCAGCGCCAGTTCGGTCATCTGTCGCGGCGTCGGCGGGCGGTCGAGCCGCCGCAACCGGCGGTAGCCTTCGCGCACGCCGAGGTCGTCCGCCGGCAGCAGATCGGTGCGGCCCAGCGTGTAGATGAGCATCATCTCCACCGTCCACCGGCCGATGCCGTGCAGCGCAGTCAGGCGCGCGATCAGCGCCTCGTCGCTCAGGGTGAGCGCGTCCGCCAGCGTCGGCACCGTGCCGTCGAGCGCGGCCGCCGCGATCGTGCGCAGCGTGTCCGCCTTGCGGCCGGAAAAGCCACACCCGCGCAACGCCTCGACCGTCGTGTCGCACACCTGCTGCGGAGACGGGAAGTCACCGTCGCCGTACAGCGCGAGAAAGCGCGCGATCATCGTGTCGCCAGCGCGCACGCTGAGCTGCTGGTAGGCCACCGCGCGCAGCAGCGCCTGCCACGGCTCGCGCGCCGGCTTGGGCGCGTGCAGGCAGGGGCCGACGGTGGCGATCAGCGCCGCCCAGTCGTCGTCCAGCGCAGCCAGAAAGCGCGCCGCCGCGTGGTGGGGGTCCGTTGTGTCAGGGATGTCCATGGCGACGCAGTATCGCGATTGCAGGCGGGCAATGTTGACCGTGACTTGCCTGCGGAAGGACCCGTTCGGGTGGCCTCGGCCACAGCCAGCGGCCTGCCGAAGCCGCGTCGCGGTCAGAAGACCGCTCCCACAGGGGTGGTGCGCCCGATCGACGACCTGAGCCTCGATCGGGGTTCTGTGGGAGGGGTCTTCTGACCCCGACAGCGGCCGGGATCGAAGCTTGCTGACTGCGGCGACCCACCCGGATTCAAAAGCAATCGGCGGAGTGCGTTGTCGGTGCGCAGCGATTAATGTCCCGGTATCGACGAGCCGAAAGACGGAAACACGATGACGAACACCGCCAGCCGCCGTGAAGCACGCGCCGCAGCCACGCTGGCCGACCCGCGCTGGGCGGCGGTAAGGGCGCGCGATGCGGGTGCCGACGGACAGTTCGTCTACGCGGTCAGCAGCACCGGCGTCTACTGCCGCCCGTCCTGCGGCGCACGCACGCCGCGGCCGGAGAACGTGACCTTTCACGCCCGCCGCGCCGACGCCGAGGCGGCCGGCTTCCGACCCTGCAAACGCTGCCGGCCGGACCTGCCGCCCCTGGTCGAGCGGCAGGCCGACATGGTGGCCACACTGTGCCGGCAGATCGACCACGCTGACACGCTTCCTTCGCTCGACGCACTGGCCGCGTCGGCCGGTCTCAGCCGCTTCCACCTGCTGCGCGTGTTCAAGGCACATACCGGGCTGACACCGCGCGCCTGGGCGGTGGCACGACGCGCGGAACGACTGCGCGAGCGGCTGGCCGACGGCGACAGCGTGACCGAGGCCATCGTCAACGCCGGCTACGGTTCGACCAGCCGGGTTTACGAAAAGGCGGCCCAGCCGCTCGGCATGACGCCGCGTCGCTACCGCGCCGGTGGCGCCGACACCGACATCCGCTTCGCCATCGCGCAATGCGCGCTCGGCGCACTGCTCGTCGCTGCCAGCACGCAGGGCGTCTGCGCGATCGCGCTGGGCGACGACGCCGACGCGCTGGCACGCGCACTGCAGGACCGCTTCCCGCAGGCACGCCTCAGCGGCGACGATGCTGACTTCGCGCGTCTGGTGGCGCAGGTGGTCGGCTTTGTCGAGGCGCCGCGCATCGGGCTGGCACTGCCGCTGGACATCCGCGGCACCGCCTTCCAGCAGCGCGTGTGGGCGGCGTTGCGCGCGATCCCGCCGGGACAGACGCTGAGCTACAGCGAACTGGCGCAGCGCGTCGGCGCACCGAACGCGGTGCGCGCGGTGGCCAGTGCCTGCGCCGCCAATAGGCTGGCGGTGGCCGTGCCCTGCCACCGCGTCGTGCGCACCGACGGCAGTCTGTCGGGCTATCGCTGGGGTGTGGCGCGCAAGCGCGCGCTGCTCGAGCGCGAGCGCAGCGACTGATGGATCTGTTCGACGAGCAGGAATGCGAAGCGGGCCTCCACGCGCTGGCGCCCGGTGCCGCCCTGCTGCGCGGCTTCGCCCGCGATGCGGCGCCCGCGCTGCTGGCGGCAATCGACGCCATCGCCGCCGGAGCGCCCTTCCGCCACCTGATCACGCCCGGCGGCCACACGATGTCGGTGGCCACGACGAGTTGCGGCACGCTGGGCTGGCACTCGGACGAACAGGGCTACCGCTACACCTCGCGCGACCCGGACAGCCAACGCCTGTGGCCGGCGATGCCCGACTGTTTCAGCGAGATCGCGCACGCGGCCGCGGCACGCGCGGGCTTCCCCGGCTTCGCGCCCGACGCCTGTCTGATCAACCGTTACGCACCGGGCGCGCGGCTGACGCTGCATCAGGACCGCAACGAACGCGACTACAACGCGCCCATCGTGTCGGTATCGCTCGGCATTCCGGCGGTCTTCCTGTTCGGTGGTCTGCGGCGCAGCGACCCGACGCTGAAGCTGCGCCTGGTACATGGCGACGTGGTCGTGTGGGGCGGTCCGTCGCGGCTGCGCTTCCACGGCGTGCTGCCGCTGGCGCACGCCGAACATCCGCTGACCGGCGCCTGCCGCATCAATCTCACCTTCCGCGCGGCGGCATGACACCGCCGGCGTTCAGGCGAGCAGCGCCTGCATGATGCGGCGGTGCATGCCGCGCGGCGTAAAGCGGACCGAGAATGCCGACAGCTTGTTCAGCAGCCCAGGCACCACGCAGGCGCGACCGTCGTCGAGCGCGCGCAAGCCGGCTTCGGCCACCGGTCGCGGCTGCATCAGCATCAGTTTCAGCGTGGCCGACGCCTCGTGCCCGGCGGTACGGGTGAAGCCGGTGTCGGTCAGGCCGGGCGCCAGCACGGTGACGGTGACGCCGTGCGGCGCCAGTTCGTCGTGCAGGGCTTCGCCCAGACTGAGCACATAGGCCTTGGTCGCGGCGTAGGCGGCGTAGACCGGCGACGCCATGAAGCCGAGCAGGCTGGCCACCAGCAGCATGCGACCGTCGCCGCGGCGGCGCATGTCCTCGCCGTAGAGGCGGGCGAGCTGGGTGAGCGCCGAAACGTTCACGTCCAGCATCTGCTGCAGGCGCCGCGAATCCGCCTCGACGAATTCGCCGTGCACGCCGAATCCGGCATTGTTGATCAGCGTGTCGATACGCAACCCCAGTCCGTCGGTCCGTCGCTTCAGTTCGATCGGCGCGTCCGGCTGCGACAGATCCAGCGCGGCCACCCGGACGGCAACCCGATGGGCGGCCGTCAGTTCGGCGGCCAGTGTCTCCAGTGCCTCGACGTTGCGTGCCACCAGCACCAGATTGCGTCCCCGCGCGGCGAGCAGGCGCGCGAACTCAACACCCAGTCCGCTCGACGCGCCGGTCACCAGCGCCCAGCCGCTTCCATTTTCTGCACTCATGTCCGTCTCCCTCTTTGTCGTGCGCCGGTCGAGTCCGAGGCGTCGCGCATCTTTCGTGCGGTGGTAAAGCGTCTGCCTGCCTCTTTGGATATAGACCTCACGATCGAGCGTTGCCGGTTGGCGCGCGGTCTGCTGTTAATCTCGCGGAAAGCGGGCGACCGAGCGGTCGCCGGAACGTCGCCATGCGAGCTCACTCCGTGCACCTTCCCATCCACGTAGACCCGACCCTGGACAGCACGCTGCAGGCGCAGATCGTCGCCCAGATGCGCGCGCTGATCGAGCACCACCTGCTGCCGCCCGGCGCGCCGGTGCCGGCGACGCGCGACCTCGGGCGACAGATCGGCGTATCGCGCAACACGGTCACCGCCGCCTACGAGGAACTGATCGCGCAGGGCTATCTGTACACCGAGCGCGCGGTCGGCACCTTCGTCGCGAAGACGCTGCCGGACACCCTGATCCGCTCGCCGGACAGCATCGACGACCTGCGCAGCGGCGCCGAACACCGCGCGCTGAACCTGCCGCTGCCGTACGGCGGCCGCGGCCTGACCGGCCTGCATCGTCCGGCCCAGCCCGGCCTCGCAGTTGACTTCGTGTTCGGGCGCGCCGACCCGCGGAGCTTTCCGGAACGCATCTGGCGCAAGCTCATCGTCGAATGCCTGGGCGGCGCGGCCGAGCGCATGAGCGAGTACAGCCACCCGGCCGGTCTGCCCGAACTGCGCCAGCTCATCGTGAATCACCTCGCCACCACGCGCGGCATGGTGGCCTCGACCGAACAGCTGCTGCTGGTGGCCGGCTTCCAGCAGGGCATCGATCTGGTCGCGCACCTCTTTGTCGGCACCCGTACGCCGGTCGTGATGGAGGCGCCCACCTACCGGGGCGCGGCCTTCCTGTTCGAAAGCTATGGCGCCCAGGTCATTCCGGTGGCCGTCGATGCGCACGGCGTGGACGTGCGCCAGCTGCCGCAGCGGCGGGTGAAGCTGGTCTATGTCACGCCGTCGCACCAGTTCCCGACCGGCGGCACCATGCCGCTGCACCGGCGCCTCGCGCTGCTCGAATGGGCCGCGCGCAACGGCGCCTACATCCTGGAAATCGACTACGACGCCGACTACCGCTACGAAGGCGCGCCGCTGCCAACGCTGCAGTCGCTGGACCGCAACGGCTGCGTCATCTACATCAATTCATTCACCCGCACGCTGGGCCCCGGCCTGCGCATCGGCTACATGGTGCTGCCGCGCGATCTGGTGCGCACCGCAGTGACGATCAAGTCGCTGATGGACAACGGTCTGCCCTGGCTGGAGCAGGCGACAATGGCGCAGTTCATCCGCGACGGCAGTTACGACACCCACCTGCGTCGCCTGCGCACCGCCCACGAAGCGCGACGCAATGCGCTGGTCGGCGCACTGCGTGCGCAGCTGCCGGAAGTGCGCATACAGGGCGCCGACGCCGGCCAGCACGTTCTGCTGCGCCTGCCCGAATCCTGTCCGCCGGCGGTCGAGGTTCAGGCCGCCGCACGCGGCTTCGGCACCGGCGTCTATCCGCTGTCCGACAGCCCGGTGTGGTTCCACGAAGGGCTGCCGGGGCACGAACGCTGCCTGATGCTGGGCTACGGGCATCTGGCAGAGGCGCAGATCGAGCGCGGCATCGACGGGCTGGCGCAGGCGCTTGCCCGGTGAACGACGCTGAGCCCGAGGCAAGGCAGTCGGTCAAGGCCGGCAGTCACCGCTGGCACCATCCTTTTTTCTCCGACTGGCCCTGTCTCCCCTCCCCGCCACTGACTAACTTTCATCCGGCAGACATCGGGACCGGGCTCCGCAGAGGGCCCGCCCATCCGCCCCTTGTCACCTTTTCTACCGGGAGAAAGCCATGTCCACCCATTCGAGCGAAACCCTCGTCGTCCGCGGTGCCTGTCCGCAGGATTGCCCCGATACCTGCGCTTTCCTGTACCACGTCGAGGACGGCAAGCTGGTCGAGGTGACCGGCGATCCGGATCACCCGATGACGCGCGGCGGGCTGTGCGTGAAGCTGAAGAACTTCGCCGAACACCACTACAACCCGGACCGCCTGCTGTACCCGATGAAGCGGGTCGGCCCCAAGGGCTCCGGCATGTTCGAGCGCATCAGCTGGGACGAGGCGCTGGCGACCATCAAGTCGAAGTGGACCGACATCATCGCGCAGTACGGCACGCAGGCCATCATGCCGCACGCCTACCTGGGCCATCAGGGCACGCTGAACGGGCTGACCGCCGGCGACGCCTTCTTCAACCGGCTGGGTTCGACCGTGGCCGAGAAGACCTACTGCGAATCCGGTTCCTCGACCGCCTGGATCATGACCGTGGGGCCGACCGGCGGCATGGACGTGGAAAGCCTGGCCGTGTCGAAGTACATCATCGTGTGGGGCATGAACATGCTCAACACCAATCTGCACGGCTGGCCCTTCGTACTGAAGGCCAAGGCGGCCGGCGCCAAGATCGTGGTGATCGACCCGGTGCGCACCCGCACCGCCAAGCAGGCCGACTGGCACATCCGCATCAGGCCGGGCACCGATGCCGCGCTGGCGCTGGGCATGATGAACGTGATCATCAGCGAGGACCTGTACGACCACGACTACGTCGAGAAATACACGCTGGGCTTCGACCAGCTGAAGGCGCGCGCGGCGGAATTCCCGCCCGAGCGGGTATCCGAAATCACCGGCATTCCGGTGGTCGACATCCTGACGCTGGCGCGCGAATACGCCGGCACGCAGCGCTCGGCGATACGCCAGGGCGTGGCGGTCGAACGCAGCCCGGGCGGCGGCGACGCGGTGCGCGCCATCACCTGTCTGCCGGCGCTGACTGGCGCCTGGCGCTACCCGGGAGGCGGCACCATCGAAATGCCGATCTGGGAATTCCCGTTCAAGTTCGACTTCATGTGCCGGCCGGACTGGATTCCGCCGGGCACCCGCGTGATCAACGAACTGGACCTCGGCGCCGCGCTGACCGGGGCGATGCCGCTCGACCCGCCGATCAAGTCGCTGTTCGTCTACAACTCCAACCCGGTGTCGCAGGCGCCGGGCGCCGGCACCATCGTCGAGGGGCTGCAGCGCGAAGATCTGTTCATGGTGTGCAGCGAGCTGTTCATCACCGACACCGCCAAGTACGCCGACATCCTGCTGCCGGCGACGATGCAGGCCGAGCAGCTGGACATCATGGTGACCTGGGGCCACCTCTACATGCACCTGAACCAGCCGGCCATCGCGCCGCCGGGCGAGTGCGTGCCGAACGTCGAACTGTTCCGCCGGCTGGCGAAGACCATGGGTTTCACCGACGAACACTGGGACCTCGACGACTGGGAAATGCTGCGTCGCTGCTACGACTGGGACGCGCCGGTGATGAAGGGCATCACGCTGGAAGCACTGAAGGAAAAGGGCTGGATGCGGCTCGACGTCGGCCTGCCGGACGAGCGCACGCCGCACGCCACCGGCGACTTCAAGACGCCCTCGGGCAAGTGCGAATTCGCGTCCAGCCTGGCCGCCGGCGGCAACTTCGTCGTACCGGTGTGGCGCTCGGGTTACGAGGCGATGCAGCCGGGTACGCCGGTCGATCCGGTGCCGAACTACATCCCGTCGGTCGAAACCATGCTGCCGGATGGCGCCAGCGCCTTCCCGATCAACCTGGTATCGCCGAAGCCGCACGCCTTCCTGAACACGCAGTACGCGAACGAGCCGACGCAGCAGCGCCGCCAGGGCGAACAGATCATCGTCATCCACCCGATCGACGCCGGCCCGCGCAGCATCGAACAGGGCAGCTATGTGCGCGTGTTCAACGAGCGCGGCGCCTTCGAGGCGCGTGCCGAAGTGAGCGAGGACGTGTCGCCCGGACTGATGATGACCAATGTCGGCCACTGGCCGGGGCTGAACCGCAGCGGCACCGCGGTCAACTCGACCACCTCGACCCGGCACTGCAATCTCGGCCAGGCGGGGACCTACTCCGACAACCGCGTCAACGTGCAGAGGGTTTGAGCCATGACCCATGTCGTGACCGACAACTGCCGCGGCTGCCGCTACACCGATTGCGTGGCGAGCTGCCCGGTGGCCTGCTTCCATGTGAACGAAGTGCGCGTCTATATCGACCCGGCGGTGTGCATAGACTGCAGCGCCTGCATTCCGGCCTGCCCGGTGCACGCCATCGTCGAGGAATTCGACCTGGCGGAGGACCAGCAGCACTGGATACGCATCAACGCCGAGGCGGCGCAGCGCTATCCGGTCATCCGCGCGCGTCTGGCACCGCTCGACGGCGCCGACGCGCGCCGGCAGCAACTGGGACTGTGATGCGCGATGGCGATACCCGGAACTGAAGGCCAGCCCCTGCGCGTGGCCATCGTCGGCAGCGGGCCCGGCGGCTTCTACGCCGCCGAAGCCCTGCTGGAAAGCGGCCTGCAGGTGGAGATCGACCTGATCGAACGCCTGCCGGTGCCCTTCGGCCTGGTGCGCTTCGGCGTCGCGCCCGACCACGCGAAACTGAAGTCGGTCACCACCGTGTTCTCGCAGATCGCCGAAGACCCGCGGCTGCGCTTCTTCGGCAATGTCGAGCTCGGGCGCGACCTGTCGGTACGGCAGCTGGGCGCGCTCTACCACGCGGTCATCGTCGCCACCGGCGCCGCCGGGGACCGCCGGCTCGGCATCGACGGCGAACACTTGCCGGGCGTGCACGCGGCCGGCGATTTCGTCGGCTGGTACAACGGCCGGCCGGAATGCGCCGAGCTCGAATTCGATCTGCAGCAGGAGGTCGCAGTGGTGATCGGCCAGGGCAATGTGGCGATCGACGTGTGCCGCATCCTGGCCAGCCCGGTCGATGTGCTGCGACGCACCGACATCGCCACGCATGCCATCGACGCGCTGGCGCGGTCGCGCATCCGCGAAATCCACCTGGTCGGCCGGCGCGGGCCGGTGCAGGCGAAGTTCACGCCGAAGGAGTTGCGCGAGCTGGGCACCCTGCCCGGCTGGCAGCCGCGCATCGATCCGGCGGCACTCGTGCTCAACGACGCCAGCCAGGCCGAACTGGCCATGCCGGGCTTCGTTCACGCCCCGCGCAACGTGGACATCCTGCGCGGCTTCGCGCAAGCGCCGGTCAACGACGGGCGGCGCCCGCTGCACCTGCATTTCCACCGCGCGCCGGTGGCGCTGAGCGGCGAGTCGCGGGTGGAACGGATCGAACTGGAAGCGCAGGCGCTGTCGGGTACAGCCGGCGCGCAATCGGCCTCACCGACCGGCGAACGGCTGAGCCTGCCGGCCGGACTGGTGCTGCGCAGCGTCGGCTACCGCGGCACGCCGCTGCCCGGCCTGCCCTTCGATCTGGTGCGCGGCGCGCTGCCACATCGCGAGGGTCGCATCGTCAACACCAGCGGCAAGGTGCTGCGCGGCTGGTACGCGACCGGCTGGATCAAGCGCGGCCCGACCGGCGTCATCGGCACCAACCGCGCCGACAGCGTGGACACGGTGGCGAGCCTGCTGGCCGACCTCGCGCAGCTCGACGCTCCGAAAGCCGGCCGCGCCGGCCTGCTGGCGCAACTGGCAGCCGACCGCAGAAAAGTGGTCGATTTCGCCGGGTGGCGCGCGATAGAGCAGGCGGAAGCCGAGCGCGGACGCGCAGGCGGAAAACCGGCAGAGAAGTTCGTCCGCGTCGAAGACATGCTGAGTGCCGCCGCGGTTGCCGGAGCCCCGCAGTCGAGGGAGCCCGCTTGCTCGCACTAGCGGCCTGAATAGAAGCCCGCGGCCTGCTTGAGCTGCGTCGCGACCAAAGGTCGCTCCCACAAGGAATGCGCCCGATCCACGGCTGGCGCCAGGGCCGGTTTTCTGTCGGAGGGCTCTTCTGACCCCGACAGCGGCCTGGATCGAAGCCTGCTGACCGCAGCGGCCGCATCGCGGCCAAGGCTGTTCCCACAAGAGCACTCGCGGGTCGCGGATCGGGCCGGGGTTCGTGGGAGCGAGCTTGCTCGCGATTCCGACGCTAAGGTCAGGCGCTGCCGTAGCGCTGGCGTGCCACCACGGCGAGACCGCAGCCGACGCTGCCGTACAGATCGCCCTCGACCGGCTGCGCGTCCGCGAAGCGGGCGGCCAGGGCCTGGCGCAGCGCCGGCACGCCGCTGGAACCACCGGTGAAGAACAGCGTGTCAACCGCCGACGGCGCGAGACCTGCCTGCGCGACGCAGGCGAGCGCGGCGTCGCCGACGCGGGCGATCTCTGCCGCGATGGCGTCCTCGAACGCGGTACGACTGACCGGTACGTGCAGACCCGCCTCGGCCACGCCCAGATCGAGATCGACCCGTGGCGTGTCCGACAGCGCAATCTTCGCCGCCTCCGAGCGGATCGCCAGATGGTGACCACTGCGCTCGCGCAGCACGCGCAACAGCCGCTCGAAGCGGCGGCCATCGACCACATCGCGCGCCATGTCCTGCAGACCGGGCAGCACGTCGCGGCGGTAGGCCAGGTGGATGGTGTGCCAGGTGGCGAGGTTGAAGTAAGTGCTGTTGGGCAGCACGGCGCCGCTGGCCAGCAGGCCGCCCATGCCCAGTTCGGGCATCACGCAGGCGAGCGACAGCCGCTTGTCGAAATCGGTACCGCCGATGTGCACGCCGGTGTTGCCCAGCAGGTCGGCGCTGCGGTTGACATGGCGTCGGCGCTCGGGTGACAGCCGCACCAGCGAGAAGTCGGAGGTGCCACCACCGATGTCCACCACCAGCACCAGCGATTCGCGCTCGACCGTCTGCTCGAAGGCGTGCGCAGCGGCGATCGGTTCGAACTGGAAGCTCACGTCGCGGAAGCCGGCGCCGCGCACGATGTCGGCCAGCGTGTCCTCGGCCAACTTGTCGGCCTCGGCGTCGTCGTCGACGAAGCGCACCGGGCGGCCGACCACCACCTGTTCGAAGCGCGTCTGCGCCGCGGTCTCGGCGCGCTTCTTCACTTCGCCGATGAAGCCGCCGATCAGATCGCGGAAGGCCAGGTGACGGCCGCCGACATCGGTGCCGGCGTCCATCAGGCCGCTGCCGAGCAGGCTTTTCATCGAGCGCATCAGCCGGCCTTCGAAACCTTCGAGGTATTCGGCCAGCGCGGCCCGGCCGACCGCCATCGAATCCTCGTCGAGGTTGAAGAACACCGCCGACGGCAGCGTGGGCTTGCCATCTTCGAGCGGCAGCAGACGGGCCAGCGGGCCGTCGTGGATGGCGGCGGTGGAGTTCGAAGTGCCGAAGTCGATGCCGCAGGCGGAGGTGTTCATCGGGCAGTGCGGTGGTGCGGAAGGCCGCGCAGCGTACGGGGGCGGCGCACAGCGTGCAAGTTCAGCATGCGTTCGCGCGCACGATTTCGGCAAGCGCGCGTTCGCTGCCCGGCGCGGTGTCGAAGAAGAGCGAGGGCTCGATCAGTTCCAGCTCGATCAGCACCGGCCGGCCGTGCAGCCGCAGCATGTTGACGCGCGCGTAGGCGCAGGGGCCGGGCGCGGCCGCCAGAGCCGCCTCGGCCAGCGCGAATTCGTCGGCGGCCGGCGCGTGTGCGCTGGCAACCCCGCCCCAGATGTCCTGGCAACGGTAGTCGCCGGCCTGCGGCACCTTGCGCACCGCGTGCGAATAGCGGCCGCCGAAGAAGATGAGCGACACCTCGCCATCGGCGATGCCCGGCACGAAGGGCTGCAGCAGCACGTCACCCTCGGCCACCAGCGCACGCAGGTGATCGGCGCAGGCGGCACTGTCGGCGGCGCCACGGAAGGCGCCGAAAGCGCCTATCGACACCGCCGGCTTCACCACCACCTCGCCGCTGCCGAATTCAGCCAGCACCTGCGCGACCTCTGCACTGCGCCGCTCGACGAAGCGCGTCGGCACGATGTCCACACCGCGCGCCGCGAGGTCGAACAGGTAGCGCTTGTGGCTGTTCCACTCGATCACCGGCAGCGGATTGAGCAGCCGGCTGCAGCGATCGACCCGCCGCGCCCAGGCGAGGAATTCGGGCAGGCGCGTGTGGTAGTCCCAGGGCGAACGCAGCAGCACGCAGCGGTAGGCCGACCAGTTGACGTCGGCGTCCCACGCGACCAGATCGACCGGCACGCCGCAAGCGGCCATCAGCAGTTCGGCGTCGCTGTCGGGCTTGGGCATGTCGGCGCAGGTGACGAAGGCGATCTCGGGACGGGCGCTCATGGCGGGACGGAATCCTTGAAGTGGGCGGGTGCGAGACGTGTGGTGGACGCAGGCACGACGACGTCCGGTTCGTATGCCTGCAGCAGCTGAGAGAGAGGCGCCATGATACCGGCGCCGGACGCCCTAGCGCCGTATCCGTCAGGCGCGCATGAAACTCCCCATCCTCATGAAAGAAAACATTTTTTGCAATGCACAAGTACAGTCCACCGGCGGCGCGCCGATATCTGATACGAGCGCCGCCGATGTGAGCACGGCGGGCCTTTTGGCAACCCCGATGAGCAGCAGAACCTTGACTTCAACCCCGCATCCATCGAACTCCGCGTATTCAGAACGGCCTGCACACGGGCAGGTGGAGGGCGACCGGCGATTCCGCCTGCTGTTTGAGCGCATACCGGACCCGATGCTGCTGCTCGACGTCGAATCGGGCGTGTTCACCGACTGGAACCCGGCGGCGATGCGCATGCTGAACTTCCCGGCCCGTGAGGAGGTGATCGCGCTGCGTCCGGCCGACATCTCGCCGGCGCACCAGCCGGACGGCCGTGCGTCCGACGACAAGGCGCGCGAAATGATGGACATCGCGCGGCGCGAAGGCAGCCACCGCTTCGAGTGGACCATCTGCAGCCCGTATCGCAGCGAGGTCGTGATCGAGGTGCTGCTGACCACCATCGCCATCGACGGCCGCGAGGTGTTCATCACCACCTGGCGCGACCTCAGTCAGCAGAAGCGCACCGAACGTGATCTGCTGGCCAACAAGCTGCGCTGGAAGTTCGCGCTGGAAGGTGCCGGCGACGGCGTATGGGACTGGAACATCCAGGACGGCACCGTGTTCTTCAGCCCGCGCTGGAAAACCATGCTGGGCTACGACGAACAGGACATCGGCAACGCGCTGTCCGAATGGTCGAAACGGGTACACCCGGACGACCTGCCGCGGGTGATGGCCGACGTGCAGGCCCACCTCGACGGCCGCACGCCGGGCTACCGCAACGAACATCGCATGCTCTGCCGCAACGGCGACTACAAGTGGATACTGGACCGCGGCAAGGTGGTCAGCAGCGACGCCGACGGTCGGCCCCTGCGCATGGTGGGCACCCATACCGACATCACCGAACGTCGCCGCGTGCAGACCGAACTCGAGCGCGCCGAAGCCACCCAGCGCGCGCTGCTCGACGCGATGGCCGACGGCGTTTTCGTTGCGCAGGAACACCGCTTCGTATTCGTCAACCCGGCCCTGCCACGCATGCTGGGCTATACGGTCGAAGAATTCACCGGCCTGCATTTCGCCGACGTATTGCACCCCGACTTCCTCGAACTGTGGAGCGAGCGCTACGAGCGGCGCATCGGTTCCGGGCCGGAACCGCAACGTCGCTACGAGGTGCAGTTGCTGAACCGCGACGGCGACCGGCCGCTGTGGATCGAGCTGATCGCCTCGCGTTTCACCTATCGCGACGAACCCGCCGTGCTCGGCATCGTGCGCGACATCAGCGACAAGAAGATCAACGAACAGACCATCTGGAAGCAGGCCAACTACGACGCGCTGACCAATCTGCCCAACCGTCACCTGCTGCTGCATCACCTGCGCCAGGAAATGCGACTGAGCCAGCGCAGCGGTCGCCAGCTGGCGGTGCTGTTCATTGACCTCGACCGCTTCAAGGAGGTGAACGACACGCTGGGCCACCCGGCCGGCGACAGCCTGCTGCAGCAGGCGGCGCAGCGCATCACCGGCTGCATGCGCGACACCGACGCGGTCGCCCGTTTCGGCGGCGACGAATTCGCGGTGGTGCTGGGCGGGCTGGAGCACCCGGACGTCGTCGAGCAGATCGCGGGCAAGATACTGAGCGCCCTGCACCAGCCTTTTCAGCTGTTCAACGAACTGGTCTATGTGTCGGCTTCGATCGGCATCACGCTGTATCCGGACAGCGCGCAGAGCCAGGAGGATCTGCTGAAGCAGGCCGACCAGGCGATGTACGACGCCAAGCGCGCCGGACGCAACCGGATGAGCTATTTCACGCCGTCGATGCAGGCCAGTTCCGAACGCCGGCTGCGCCTGGTGTCGGACATGCACACCGCGCTGACCACCGGCCAGTTCCATCTGGTCTATCAGCCCATCGTCGAGATCGCGACCGGCCGCGTGCGCAAGGCCGAAGCACTGATACGCTGGCAGCACCCGGAGCGCGGCCACGTGTCGCCGACCGAATTCATACCGATCGCCGAAGAGACCGGTCTCATCCTGCCGTTGGGCGACTGGATCACGCGCACCGCGGTCGGTTTCGCACGCCATCTGCAGCAGCGCCTCGGCGACACCGTGCAGATCAGCATCAACCATTCGCCGCTGCAGCTGCGCAATCGAAACGGCGACTATCCCGGTGTGGTCGAACTGCTGCGCACCCTCGATGCGCCGGGCAGCCTGGTGGCGATCGAAATCACCGAGGGCATGCTTGTCGAGGCTGACGAACCGGCGCTGGAATGCCTTTACGCGATGCGCGACGCAGGCGTCCAGGTGTCGCTGGACGACTTCGGCACCGGCTATTCCTCGCTGTCCTACCTGAAGAAGTTCGACATCGATTACCTGAAGATCGATCAGTCCTTCGTGCGCGGCCTGTCGCGCGACTCCAGCGAACTCGCGCTGTGCGAGGCAATGATCGTGATGGCGCACAAGCTCGGCATGCAAGTGATCGCCGAGGGCGTCGAAACCATCCACCAGCTCGACCTGCTGCGTGCAGCGCAGTGCGACTACGCGCAGGGCTACCTCTTCTCGCGCCCGCTGCCGGCCGAACACTTCGAAGCCTGGTTGCGCGAGAATGGCTGAAATGCACCACCCGTCCGGCGCCTCGCCGGATGGCCCCGCAGCCCGCATTTCAAATAGAGAGAATGGCACTAGACCTTATAAAGGCCACTGCACTGATCCTGGCGCTCAGCCTGCTGCAGGGCTTCAACGCCCGCTTCTGGGGTGAGCGCCACGCCGCCCGGGCGATCGGCTCGGGACTGATCTTTGGCGTCATGTGCGTGGTCGGCATGATGATGCCGATCACCCTCACTCCCGGCGTCATTTTCGACGGTCGCTCCGCCGTGCTCAGCATGGCCGCACTGTTCGGCGGTCCGGTCGTCGGCGCCATCGCCGGCGCCGTGGCCGCCGCCTACCGCCTGCACCTGGGCGGCAGCGGCGCGCTGGTCGGCGTCGGCGTCATCACCGTTTCGGTGCTGCTCGGCCTGCTGATGCGCGCGCTGGTCAGCCGCGGCAAGGTCACGCCCGGCTTCCTGCCCTTCCTCGGCCTCGGTGTCGTGGTACATGTCGTGGCGCTGCTGTTCTTCCTCGGGCTGCCGGGCGACACCGCCAAACGCGTGTTCGATACGCTGGCCCTGCCCTATCTGCTCACGCTGGCGCCGGCCACCGCGCTGCTCGGCATGCTGCTGCTGGACCTCGATGAACGTCAGCGCACGGGCAAGGCACTGCGCGACAGCGAAGCGCGCATGCGGGCGATCACCGAGGCAGTGCCCGACGTGCTGATGGTGCTCGATGAGGACGGGCGTTATCTGAAGATACGCGCACCGGACGAGAAGCTGCTCGTCGCCGACG
Source organism: Methyloversatilis sp. (assembly GCF_965284615.1). Lineage (GTDB taxonomy): Bacteria > Pseudomonadota > Gammaproteobacteria > Burkholderiales > Rhodocyclaceae > Methyloversatilis. Next base: position 664,382 of record NZ_OZ260098.1, on the reverse strand, counting down.
CGGAGTCGCTGAGCGGCAAGCTGATGACCGATGTGCTGCCGCCGGAAAAGGCGGCCATGTTCCAGGACTACGTGCGCCGGACACTGCAGTCCGACAGCGCCCAGATGCTCGAATACACGCTGGACACGCGGGGCGGTCCGCGCGTGTTCGAGGCGCGCGCCAGAGCGCTCGACGCCCCCTTCGAAGGCCGCCGTGCAGTGGTGCTGCTGACGCGCGACATCACCGATCGCGTGCGGTTGGAAGAAGAACAGCGCATCGCCGCCATCGCCTTCGAATCGCAGCAGGGCATGATGATCACCGACGCCTACAGCGTCATCCTGCGCGTGAACAAGGCCTTCACCGCGATCACCGGATTCAGCGCCGAAGAGGCGATCGGTCAGCGCACCAGCCTGCTCGCATCCGGCCGCCACGACACCGCCTTCTACCGCGCCATGTGGTCCAAGCTGCACGCCGACGGCGTGTGGGAAGGCGAAATCTGGAACCGGCGGCGCAACGGCGAGGTATACCCGGAGCGCTTGTCGATCAGCGCCGTGCGCAACGCCGACGGCATGGTGACGCACTACGTCGCCGCCTTCATGGACATCACCTTCAGCAAGGCGGCCGAGGACGAGATACGCCGGCTCGCCTTCTACGACGCGCTGACCGGTCTGCCGAACCGCCGCCTGCTGTCCGACCGGCTCGGTCAGGCGATGGCGTCAACCTCGCGCACCTCGCGCCACGGCGCGCTGATGTTCATCGACCTCGACGACTTCAAGAACGTGAACGACCTGCTCGGTCACCACAACGGCGACCTGCTGCTGCAGAAGGCCGGTGCCCGGCTGCGCGACATCGTGCGCGAGAGCGACACCGTCGCGCGCTTCGGTGGCGACGAATTCGTCGTGCTGCTGGCCGACCTCCCGGAGCACTCGATCGACGCCGCGCAACAGGCCGAGCGTGTGGCCGAGGCGATGCTGGCCGCACTCAATCGCCCCTATGTGCTCGACGGCCAGACGCGCCAGACCAGCGCCAGCATCGGCATCGCGATGTTCAGCGGCAGCACGCATTCGATCGACGAAATGCTGCGTCGCGCCGACCTGTCGATGTACGAGTCGAAGCAGCGCGGCAAGAACCGCCTGCACTTTTTCGACCCGGTCATGCAGGAAACGGTCACCGCGCGGCTGCGGCTCGAAGACGAAATACGCACCGGGCTGGCGACGCGGCAGTTCTGCGTGCACTACCAGGCGCAGGTCGAGAACGGTCGCGGCATCGTGTCGGCCGAGGCGCTCGCACGCTGGCGCCACCCGGACAAGGGCTTCATCCCGCCGGTGCAGTTCATACCGGTGGCCGAACGCGCCGGCCTGATGCCCGCGCTCGGCCTGCAGGTGATGGAGGATGCGCTGGAACAGCTCGCGCGCTGGGCGCGCAAGCCCGAAACCGCCCATCTGTCGGTGGCGATCAACATCAGTGCCGCCCAGCTCTACCAGTCGGAATTCGCTGATTCGGTACTCGAAGCCATCACCCGCACCGGCGCGCCGCCGGGCAAGGTGGTGCTCGAACTGACCGAGTCCATTCTGCTCGGCGACGTCGATGGCGCGATCGACGTGATGCAGCGGCTGCGCGCACGCGGCATCCGCTTCTCGATCGACGACTTCGGCACCGGCTACTCGTCGCTGGCCTATCTGCAGAGCCTGCCGATCAACGAACTGAAGATAGACCGATCCTTCGTGCGCAACCTGCCAGCCAGCGAGGGCAATCTGGCCATCGTGCGCGCGGTGGTCGCGCTGGCCTCGGCGCTGGGTGTCAAGGTGATCGCCGAAGGCGTGGAAACGGAAGACGAGCGCAATGCGCTGGCCGGCAACGGCTGTCAGTTCTTCCAGGGCTACCTGTTCGCGCGGCCGTTGCCGGCCGACGAGTTCGAAGGTCTGTTGCGCGAGGATCTGCAGCGCACGCGCTGAAGCAGGCAGACATTCATCGGGCGTGCTGTCGATTTCGCGCCGGCTGCTTCGTCAACCGGGCAGGACCGGTGCGTGCCGGTTCACTTCACCCTCGAAGGAGATCCGGCCATGACCTCACCCCAGCCCGTGCCTGCGGGCATGCACACCGTCACCCCGCACCTCGTCTGCGACAACGCGGCAGCCGCCATCGATTTCTACGTGCGCGCCTTCGGCGCCACAGAACTGATGCGCCTGCCCGGCAGTGAGGGCAGAATCCTGCATGCGCAGGTGCGCATCGGTGACTCCGTCGTCATGATCGTCAACGCCCACCCGGAATGGTTCATGCGCGACCCGAACAGTTACGGCGGCACACCGGTCGTACTGCATCTGCAGGTGCCCGATGTCGATGGGCTGTTCGCGCAGGCGGTCGCCGCGGGGGCGACCGCGCAGATGGCGCCCGAGGACATGTTCTGGGGCGACCGCTATGGCCGCGTGATCGACCCGAACGGCCACGTCTGGGCCATCGCCACGCATGTGCGCGACGTGAGCCCGGAAGAACTGCTCGCCGCCAGCGCCACGCCCTGCCCCGAAAGCGTCACCAAGGAGACCTGAATGCCGCACATGCTGCTCATCATCGAACCGGTCGGCCAGCGCGCCACCCGTACCGAAGCCGAAGGCCGCGACCTCTATGCACAGATGGTGGCTTTCGGCGAAGGCCTCGCTGCACGCGGCCTGCTGATGGGATCGGAATCGCTGCGCGTCGAGTTGACGCGCGTACAGGTGCGCGACGGCCGTACCCAGGTGGTCGACGGCCCGTTTGCCGAAGCGAAGGAAATGATCGGCGGCTTCTTCATGCTCGCCACCGACGACCGGCAGCAGGCGCTGGACATCGCTCGCGCCTGCCCCGCCGCCGCCTGGGCCACGGTCGAAGTCCGCGGCTTCGGCCCCTGCTTCGACGACAGCAAGGCGCCGGGCTGACAGCCGCTGCGCGCAGGCAGTCGCCCAATCGCGAGCAAGCTCGCTCCCACAAGAAGCCCTCCCGGATCTTTGCCGGAGCGGTGCTTTCGTGGGAGCGAGCTTGCTCGCGATGCGGCCGCCGCAGTCCGCCGGCTTCGATGCAAGCCGCTGTCGGGGTCAGAAGCCCCCTCCCACAGAAGCCCGGCTCCTGACCGGGCAGCGGGTCAGGGGCAGCTCCCGCGGGAGCCGCCCCGTCTACTTCGCCCCCCACAGTTCGCGCAATCGCGCGTCCCGGCCGCAGCTCCAGCGGTAATAGGTGTAACGCGCCGGATTCTTGCGGTAGTAGTCCTGGTGGTAGTCCTCGGCCGGGTAGAAGGTGTCCGCCATGTGGATCTCGGTCACGATGGGCGCCTTGAACGGCTTGCTCTTTTCCAGCGCGGCGAGCGAGCGACGGGCGGCGTCGAGTTGGGCCGCATCGTGGGCGAAGATGGCGGTGCGGTAGGGCGTGCCGATGTCGCAGAACTGACGGTTCTTCGCGGTCGGGTCGATGCTGTGCCAGAACACGTCGAGCAGCCTGTCGTAACTCACCTTCGCCGGGTCGTACTCGATCTGCACCGCTTCGGCGTGACCGGTGGCGTGCGATGACACCTCCTCGTAGCTCGGATGGGCGGTCTTTCCGCCGGTGTAGCCGGAAGTGGTCTTGAGTACGCCGTCAACCTTGTCGAAATCCGCCTCGACGCACCAGAAGCAGCCGCCGGCGAAGGTGGCGCGGGCGGTGGTCTGCGCCGTTGCGCCGCCGCTCAGCGCCAGCAATGCAACGAGTCCGGCCAGCGTGCGCAGGGTGATCATGCCGCCGCCAGCGCGAAGCGCAGCGCCACGCCGTTGTTGCAGTAGCGCTTGCCGGTCGGCGCCGGGCCGTCGTTGAACAGGTGGCCCTGATGGCCGCCGCAGCGCGCACAGTGATACTCGGTGCGCGGCAGGATGAGCTTGTAGTCGGTCTTCGTGCCCAGCGCCCCCGGCAGCGCGGTGTGGAAGCTGGGCCAGCCGGTGCCGCTTTCGTACTTGGCGTCCGACGAGAACAGCGCGAGGTCGCAGCCGGCGCAATGGTAGGTGCCGCGGCGCTTCTCGGCATTGAGCGGGCTGCTGCCCGGGCGCTCGGTGTCTTCTTCGCGCAGCACGGCGTACTGCGCTGGCGTCAGGCGCTTCTTCCACTCGGCGTCGTTCAGTTTCAGCGGCGCCGGCGAGTCGGCGCGCAGCGGCAGGGCGGCGAAGCCCAGGCCGTGCAGCGCAAGCAGGCCGAGCAGTTGGCGGCGGTTCATCGTGTGTCCTCCACGGTGTCGTCCCTGTGCGGGACTGACTGTCGGACGCCGGAGCGCCGAGCGGGGTTCCGCCGGCGCCGCGTCCTGGTTCGATACCACAGCAGACCGTGCGCGGTGGCGAATGCTTACATTGGCGCGCGGTGACGCCCACCCATGACGGCCGCGTGCATTCCGGGCAGAATGCCAGCGCCGTATCCCACCACCCGTGCGGAGCCCAAGAACATGAACGATGCGGACGAACTGCCTCAAGTGAACGCCGACGCGGACGAGAACCGTCGCCCGAAAGACGACGCGGACGGAAACCGGCGTCCGAAAGACGATACGGACGAAAACCGTCGTCCGATTGCCGCCCGCTCGGCCGGCTGGGCGCAGCGCAGTGCGGCCTCGCTGGCGCGCACCGACGTGACGCCGAATCAGATTTCGGTCGTCAGCATCCTGTTCGCCGCGGCCGGGGCGGCGCTGCTGCTGTGGTGGCCGACACCCGCCGGCCTGGTCGGCTGCGCGCTGGCGATACAGGGGCGCCTGATCTGCAATCTGCTGGACGGCATGGTGGCGGTCGAGGGCGGCAAGAAGTCGGCGCTGGGTGCGCTGTACAACGAATTTCCGGATCGCGTCGCCGACTCGCTGCTCATCGTCGCACTCGGTTACGCCGTCGGCTGGCCGGCGCTGGGCTGGTTCGGCGCACTGGCGGCGGCGCTGACCGCCTATGTGCGGGTGTTCGGCGGCGCGCTCGGTCAGGCGCAAAGCTTCCGCGGGCCGATGGCCAAGCAGCACCGCATGGCCGTGATGACCATCGCCTGCCTTATCGGCGCCGGCGAACTGGCCTGGGCCGGCAGCCAGTGGGCGCTGCAGGCGGCCTGCGTGGTGATCGCCGCAGGGTCCGTCCTCACCTGCGTCACGCGCACGCAGGGCATCGCGCGTCAGCTCACCACGACGGGGCCGTCATGCTGATTTCCGCGCTGCTGATCGGAATCACCCGCGCGCTGGTGGGCGCAGCGCCGCGCTGGCAAGGCAGTGTGCCGTCGCGGGCGCAGCGCATCTACTTCGCCAACCACTCCAGCCACATCGACACGCTGGCACTGTGGTCGGCGCTGCCGCGCGACCTGCGCCGGCACACGCGGCCGGTGGCGGCCGCCGACTACTGGAACACCGACGCAGTGCGCCGCTGCATCGCGGTGCGCGGACTGAACGCGGTGTTCATCGAACGCCAGCGCAGCGAGGCGACGAAAGACCCGCTGGCACCGCTGACCGAGGCGCTCGCCGCTGGTGATTCGCTGATCCTCTTCCCGGAAGGCACGCGCAATCTGCAGCCGCTGCCGGGGCCGTTCAAGGCGGGGCTGTTCCATCTGGCCGAGCGTTTCCCCGAGGTCGAACTGGTGCCGGTGTATCTGGAAAATCTGCACCGCTGCATGCCCAAGGGCACCTTCTTCCCGGTGCCGCTGATCTGCACCGTGCGCTTCGGCGCGCCACTCGCCCGCATCGCCGGCGAGGACAAGGCGGACTTTCTCGAACGCGCCCGGCGGGCGGTGATCGATCTGGCCTGAACGGCCGCGCGACAACAAAAAGGAAACGGAATGAGCGCACAGGACAAGTTCTACTGGCTGATGGGCGGCATCGGTGCCGTGCTGCTGCTGTCGTCGCTGATCGGCTGGGTGCTGTCGCGGCGGGTCAGCGGCGAGTCGGGCCGTGCCGTGGTCAACAACCTCAATGCGCGCATCAAGGCCTGGTGGATCATGGTGGCGGTGTTCGCGGTCGCCTTCATGCTTGGCAAGATGGCCACCATCGTCATGTTCGCGCTCATATCGTGGTTCGCGCTGCGCGAATTCATGACGCTGACGCCGACCCGGCCGGGCGACCACCGCGCGCTGTCGGTGTCCTTCTTCATCGCGATTCCGCTGCAGTACGCGCTGATCGCCGACGAGTGGTACGCGCTGTTCTCGATACTGATCCCGGTCTACGGCTTCCTGCTGCTGCCTTCACTGTCGGTGCTGGCACAGGACGTCGAGCACTTCCTGGAACGCGCGGCCAAGATCCAGTGGGGCGTCATGCTGACCATCTATTGCATCAGCCACGTACCGGCGCTGCTGCTGCTCGACATCCCTGACTACGCCGGCCAGAACGCGCTGCTGCTGTTCTACCTGCTGCTCGTCGTGCAGCTGAGCGACGTGCTGCAGTACGTGTTCGGCAAGCTATTCGGCAAGACGAAGATCGCGCCGGTGGTGAGCCCTTCGAAAACGGTGGAAGGTTTCGTCGGCGGCGCGCTGTCGGCCACCGCGATCGGCGCCGCGATGTGGTGGATCACGCCCTTCACGCCGCTGCAGGCGGCCGGCATGTCGGCCGCCATCGTCATCATGGGTTTCCTCGGCGGGCTGGTGCTGTCGGCAGTCAAGCGCAGCCTGGGCGCGAAGGACTGGGGCAGCATGATCCAGGGCCATGGCGGCATGATGGACCGCATGGATTCGGTCAGCTTCGCCGCACCGGTGTTCTTCCACCTCACACGCTATTTCTTCACGCCCTGATCGTTCGCTGACGACACGTTTACGCCGCGTATACAGCGGGGCGCACGATTTATAGACCGTCTTTGCACGTGCCCGCCTAGTCTTCGCACATCGTCTGCGGAGGAATCATGATGGGAACGCTGTACGGAATCTGCGCCGCGCTGGCCGCGGCGCTGTTCGTCTATCTGCTGTGGGCGCTGTGGCGCGCGGAGGATCTGTGATGACCGCCCAGATGTGGATGCTGCTGGGCGGCTTCGTGCTGGCCGTCTGGCTGATCGCGCTGCCGTTGGGTCGCTGGCTGGCCTTGGTGTCGGAACGGGCGCCGCGTCCGCTGGCCGGCATCGAGGCGTCGCTGCTGCGCACCTGTGGCGTGAGCGACGAGGAGCAGAGCTGGCGTGGCTACGCTGGCGCGCTGCTGCTGTTCAACCTGATAGGCGTGGTCGCGCTGTACGCGCTGCAGCGGCTGCAGTTCGAACTGCCGCTGAACCCGCAGCAGTTCGCCGCGCCGACCTGGGACTCGGCGCTCAACACCGCAGTGAGCTTCGTCACCAACACCAACTGGCAAGGCTACGGCGGCGAGTCAACGATGAGCCACCTAACCCAGATGCTGGGCCTGACGGTGCAGAACTTCCTGTCCGCCGCCACCGGCATCGCGGTCGCCTTCGCGCTGATGCGCGGCTTCGCCCGCAGCGGTGCGGGCAGCATCGGCAATTTCTGGATCGACCTTCTGCGCATCACGCTGTGGCTGCTGCTGCCGCTGTCCTTCTTGCTGGCGCTGGCGTTCGCGGCGCAGAGCGTGATCCAGAACATGTCGCCCGACCTGACGGTCACGCTGCTCGAACCGCTGCATACCGATGCAGGTACGGTCGGCACGCAGACGCTGGCCATGGGTCCGGTGGCTTCGCAGGAAGCAATCAAGATGCTGGGCACCAACGGTGGCGGCTTCATGAACGCCAATTCGGCCCACCCCTTCGAGAACCCGACGGCGTGGACCAATGTGCTGCAGATGCTGGCCATCTTCGCGATTCCGGCCGGGCTGTGCATGGCCTTCGGTCGCGTGGTCGGCGACCGCCGTCAGGGCTGGGCACTGCTGGCCGCGATGACCGTGCTGTTCGTGGCCGCGGTGATCGGCATCATGTCGCTGGAACAGGCGGGCAACCCGCATTTCGCCGCGCTCGGTGTCGACCAGACCGCCAGTGCGCTGCAGGCCGGCGGCAATATGGAAGGCAAGGAGGTGCGCTTCGGCGTCGCCGCCAGCGCGCTGTTCGCCGCCATCACGACGGCCGCCTCCTGCGGCGCGGTGAACGCGATGCACGCGTCGCTGACGCCGCTGGCCGGCGGCATCACGATGCTGCTGATGCAACTCGGCGAGGTGGTGTTCGGCGGCGTCGGCTCGGGGCTGTACGGCATGCTGCTGTTCGCCGTGCTGGCGGTGTTCGTCGCCGGGCTGATGACCGGGCGCACACCGGCCTACCTGGGCAAGAAGATCGAACCGGCGGAAATGAAATGGGTGGCCGTCGCCATCCTGGTCACGCCGCTGCTGGTGCTGTCCGGCACCGCGCTCGCGGTGAGCAGCGAGGCCGGTCGCGCCGGCCTGCTGAATCCGGCCGCAGCCGGCTTCTCGGAAGTGCTGTACGCCTTCTCGTCGGCCGCCAACAACAACGGCAGCGCCTTTGCCGGGCTGTCGGCCAACACCCCCTTCTACAACCTGACACTTGCGGTCGCGATGGCGCTCGGCCGCTTCGCCGTCATCGTGCCGGTGCTGGCACTGGCCGGCGCGCTGGCTGCGCGCACCCGCGCCGTGCGCGATCCCGCCGCCGCGCAGGACGCCGCGATGCCGACGCACGGACCGATGTTCGTCGTGCTGCTGGTGCTGACCGTGCTGCTGGTGGGCGCGCTCACCTACCTGCCCGCGCTGGCGCTCGGCCCCGTGGTCGAGCACATCAACCTGTATCGCTGAGGTTCTCAGGATCATGACGAACGCCCTTCATCCTTCGCGCCCGGCCGCCGGGCTGCTCGACCCCGCACTGCTGCGCGGCGCGGTGCGCGACGCCTTCATCAAGCTCAATCCGGTGGCGCAGTGGCGCAATCCGGTCATGTTCGTGGTCTGGTTGTGCGCCGTGCTGATCAGCGCGCTGTGGCTGCAAGCGCTGGCCGGTCAGGGCGAGGCGCCGGCCTGGTTCATCGGCGCCAATGCGCTGTGGCTGTGGTTCACCGTGCTGTTCGCCAATTTCGCCGAGGCGCTGGCCGAAGGCCGCAGCAAGGCGCAGGCCGCCAGCCTGCGCAGCCTGCAGAAACGCGGCACCGCAAAGAAGCTGCGCGCGCCGCGCCAGGGCGAGCGCTGGGACGCGGTCGATACCGGCGCCTTGCGCATCGGCGACGTGCTGCTGGTCGAAGCCGGCGACACCATGCCCTGCGACGGTGAGGTGATCGAAGGCGTGGCCTCGGTGGACGAAAGCGCCATCACCGGCGAATCGGCGCCGGTCATCCGCGAAGCCGGCGGCGATTTCTCGTCGGTCACCGGCGGTACGCGCGTGCTGTCGGACTGGATCGTCGTGCGCTGCACGGTCAATCCGGGCGACAGCTTCCTCGACCGCATGATCGCCATGGTCGAGGGCGCGAAGCGGCGCAAGACGCCGAACGAAGTCGCACTGACCATCCTGCTGGTGGCGCTGACGCTGGCTTTCCTGATGGCCACCGTCACGCTGCTGCCCTTCTCGCTGTTCGCGGTCGATGCCGGCGGACAGGGCAGCCCGGTCACCGTGACCGCGCTGGTGGCACTGCTGGTGTGCCTGATCCCGACCACGATAGGCGGCCTGCTGTCGGCCATCGGCGTGGCCGGCATGAGCCGCATGCTGGGCGCCAACGTGATCGCCACCTCCGGCCGCGCGGTCGAGGCGGCGGGTGACGTCAACGTGCTGCTGCTCGACAAGACCGGCACCATCACGCTGGGCAACCGCCAGGCCGCCGCCTTCCTGCCGGCGCCCGGCGTGAGCGAGCGCGAACTGGCCGACGCCGCGCAACTCGCCTCGCTGGCCGACGAAACGCCGGAAGGGCGCAGCATCGTCGTACTGGCCAAACAGAAGTTCGCGTTGCGCGAACGCCAGCTGCTGTCGCACGACGCCGCCTTCGTGCCCTTCACCGCGCAGACCCGCATGAGCGGCGTGAACTGGGAAGGCCGCCAGATCCGCAAGGGCGCGGCCGAAGCAGTGCGCCAGCATGTCGAATCGCTGGGCGGGCAGTTCGCGCCCGAACTGGTGCGCATCGTCGAGGACGCCGCCCGGCGCGGAAGCACGCCGCTGGTGGTGGCCGACGGCGCGCGCGTGCTCGGCGTGGTCGAACTGAAGGACATCGTCAAGGGCGGCATCCGCGAGCGCTTCGTCGAACTGCGGCGCATGGGCATACGCACCGTGATGATCACCGGCGACAACCGGCTCACCGCTGCCGCCATCGCCGCCGAAGCGGGCGTCAACGACGTGCTGGCCGAAGCGACGCCGGAAGCCAAGCTGGCGCTGATACGCCGCTACCAGGCCGAAGGCCGCATGGTGGCGATGACCGGCGACGGCACCAACGACGCGCCGGCGCTGGCGCAGGCCGATGTCGCGGTGGCGATGAACAGCGGCACGCAGGCGGCGAAGGAGGCCGGCAACATGGTCAACCTCGACAGCAATCCGACCAAGCTGATCGAGGTGGTCGAGATCGGCAAGCAGATGCTGATGACGCGTGGCGCACTGACCACCTTCAGCATTTCGAACGACGTCGCCAAGTACTTCGCCATCCTGCCGGCCGCCTTCGCCGCCACCTATCCGCAGCTGGGTGTGCTGAACGTGATGCAGCTCGCGTCGGGCGAGTCGGCCATCCTGTCGGCCGTCATCTTCAATGCGCTCATCATCGTCGCGCTGATCCCGCTGGCGCTGCGCGGCGTGCGCTACCGCGCGCTCGGTACCGCCGCGCTGCTGCGTCGCAACGGTCTGCTCTATGGCCTGGGCGGTTTCGTCGTGCCCTTCGTCGGCATCAAGCTCATCGACGTGCTGCTCACCGCGCTGCACCTCACCTGAACACGGAGTCCTGTCATGAACGCCGCACTGCACGCCCTGCGCCCCGCGCTGTCGCTCTTCCTGCTGCTGTCCGCACTGACCGGCCTCGCCTACCCGCTGCTGGTCACCGCGCTGGCGCAGACGCTGTTCCCCGAGCGGGCCGCCGGATCGCTGATCCGCGACGGAGAACAGCTGACCGGCTCGGCGCTGATCGGTCAGCCCTTCTCGTCGCCCGGCCACTTCTGGTCGCGTCCGTCGGCAACCGCGCCGCAGCCATACGACGGCGCGGCGTCCGGCGGCAGCAATCTGGGTGCGAACAACCGACTGCTGATGGACGCGGTGGCACAGCGCATCGCCGCGCTGCGGGCCGCCGACCCGGACAACCGCGCACCGGTGCCAGTCGATCTGGTCACCGCGTCGGCCAGCGGCCTGGACCCCGACATCAGCCTGGCCGCCGCGCGTTATCAGGTCGCACGCGTGGCACGGGTGCGCGGCATCGATCCGGCCGCGGTCAACGCGCTGATCGAACGACACGCGCGTCATCCGTGGCTGGGCTTCATCGGCGAGCCGCGGGTGAACGTGCTGGCGCTGAACCGCGCGCTCGACGCGCTGCGCTGAACATGGACCACGACTTCCTCGTGCCGCTGCTCAGTCTGCTGGCCATCGCCGCGCCGCTGGTGCTGGTCGGCTGGCTGGTCGCGCGCAGCAAACGCGGTTCGCGATTCGATGCCAACAGACCCTAGACTGCGACGATGACCGACGAACCGATACGCCCCGACCCGGACGCCCTGCTCGCCGCCGCACAGGCGGCGGAGGCGCGGGCCGCGCGCGGCCGGCTGAAGATCTACTTCGGTTCGTCGGCCGGCGTCGGCAAGACCTGGTCCATGCTCGATGCCGCGCAGCGCCTGCGCGAGCAGCAGATCGACGTCGTGGTGGGCGTCGTCGAGACGCACGGCCGCAGCGAAACCGCGCAGCAGCTGCAGGGGCTGGAACGGCTTCCGCGCCGCGCGCTTACGGTGCAGGGGCGCACGCTGGAGGAATTCGATCTCGACGGCGCGCTGGCCCGCCGGCCGGCCGTGCTCCTGGTCGACGAACTGGCGCACAGCAACGCGCCCGGCTCGCGTCACCCGAAGCGCTGGCAGGACATCGACGAACTGCTCGACGCCGGCATCGACGTGTGGACCACGGTGAACGTGCAGCACATCGAAAGCCTGAACGACGTGGTCGGCGGCATCACCGGCATCCGCGTGCGCGAAACGGTGCCCGACCACGTATTCGATTCCGCCTCCGAAGTGGTGCTGGTCAACCTGCCGACCGACGACCTGCTGCGCCGGCTGCGCGAGGGCAAGGTGTATCTGCCGGAGCAGGCCGAGCGCGCGGTGAAGAACTTCTTCCGCAAGGGCAACCTGATGGCGCTGCGCGAACTGGCGCTGCGCCGCACGGCCGAGCGGGTCGAGGAAGACGTACGCAGCTACCGGCGCGAACACGTTGCGCAGGCCAGCCGCGCGGTGTGGCAGGTGAGCGATGCGCTGCTCGCCTGCGTCGGCCCGGACGCCGGTGCCGAAAGGCTGGTGCGCGCGGCCGCCCGCCGGGCGGCGCAGGCCGACGCGCCCTGGCACGCCATCTACATCGAAACACCGGCGCTGCAGCGCCTGCCCGAAGCACGCCGCCGCGCGATACTGGCCACCCTCAAGCTGGCCGAGTCGCTGGGCGCGACCACCGCCACGCTGACCGCGCAGGACGCCGCCGTGGCCGCCGTGGCCTACGCGCGCGAACACAATCTCGGCACCCTGGTGACCGGCTATTCGCTGCGCGGCTGGATCGGCACGCTGTGGCAGCGCGCCACCGGCCGCAGCCATTTCGGCGAACGGGTGGCGGCGCTGGCACCGGAAATCGAATTCATGGTGATCGCGCGGCGCGACGACGGCCGCCCGCTCGCGTCACCGACATCACCCGCCGAGGACGAGGACGGCGAGGCGGTCGCACGCTCGCTGCGCGGCTATCTGTGGGCCGGCGCCTCGTGCGCCGCGGTGACGGTGCTGGCGACGCCGCTGGCGCCCTACTTCGACCTCGCCAACATCGTCATGCTGTTCATGCTGGCCGTGGTCGCCATCGCCGTGCGCCACGGTCGCCGGGCGGCGCTGGCGTCGGCCGTGCTGAACGTGCTGGCCTTCGATTTCTTCTTCGTGCCGCCGCGCTTCACCTTCTCGGTCAGCGACGCCGAGTACCTGATCACCTTCGCCGTCATGATGGCGGTCGGTCTGGTCATCGGTCAGCTCACCGCCTCGCTGCAGTACCAGGCGCGCGTCGCCCGCTACCGCGAGGACCGCGCGCGCAGCCTGTTCGAGATGGCACGCGATCTCGGGCGCGCGCTGACGCTGGAACAGGTGGCCGAGATCGGCGAACGCGCGGTCGAGCGCGCCTTCCGCGGCCACGCCGCACTGCTGCTGCCGGACGCCGCCGAACGGCTGGCACCGGCCTCGCCCGACAACGACCGCTTCGCACCCGACGCCGGCCTGGCGCAGTGGGCCTACGACCACAGCGAACCGGCCGGCGCCGGTACCGGCACGCTGCCCGGCGCACCGGCGCTCTACCTGCCGCTGCAGGCGCCGATGCGCACGCGCGGCGTCATCGCCGTGAAGCCGGCACACGCGCGGCTGCTGATGATTCCGGAACAGCGCCAGTTGCTCGACACCTACGCCGCGCTGGTCGCCATCGCCATCGAGCGCGTGCATTTCGTCTCTGTCGCACAGGACACGCTGCTGTCGATGGAATCCGAACGCTTGCGCAATTCGCTGCTGGCGGCGCTGTCGCACGATCTGCGCACACCACTGACCGCACTGATCGGCATGTCGGAAAACCTGTCCGGCGCGCTGGCGCGCGAAGGGTCCGCCCACGGCCCGGCCATCGCTGCCATCGTCGATCAGGCGCGGCGCACCGCGCAGCTGGTGAACAATCTGCTCGACATGGCGCGACTGCAGGCCGGCGCGGTGGCGCTGCGCCACGACTGGCAGTCGCTGGAAGAACTCGCGGGCAGCGCGATCCGCGCCATCGAGGGCGCGCTGGCGCGGCACGAGGTGCGCGTCGATCTGCCGCCCGATCTGCCGCTGCTGTACGGCGACGCCGTGCTGCTCGAACGCGTGCTGGTCAATCTGCTGGAGAACGCCGCCAAGTACACACCGGCCGGTACGACGATACGCATCACCGCCGCGCGCGACGGCGACGCGATCGCGGTCGAGGTGAGCGACGACGGCCCGGGTCTGCCGGCCGGCGATCCGGAAGACCTGTTCCGCAAGTTCACGCGCGGCGAGGCGGAATCGAGCACGCCGGGCGTCGGCCTCGGGCTGGCCATCTGCCGCGCCATCGTGCGCGCGCACGGCGGCGACATCGGCGCCGCCAACCGGCCGCCGCCGGCACACGGCGCGGTGTTCCGCTGGACCTTGCCGCACCGTGACGCGCCGGCGGGCAACGATTTGCCGTCTGCGGCAGACTGTGCGGCATGAGCAGTCTGCTGCCCCCGGTGTCCCGAGTACTGATCGTCGAGGACGATGCGGCGATCCGCCGTTTCGTGCGTCAGGCGCTGGAGGAGGCGGGGCATCAGGTATTCGAGGCCGAGGCGCTGCAGCGCGGCCTGATCGAGGCCGGCACGCGCAAACCGGATCTGCTGGTGCTCGACCTCGGCCTGCCGGACGGCGACGGCGTTGACCTGATCCGCGACCTGCGCGGCTGGAGCAGCGTGCCGGTCATCGTGCTGTCGGCGCGTACTGGCGACGACGACAAGATCGCGGCACTCGACGCCGGCGCCGACGACTACCTGATCAAACCGTTCTCGGTCGGCGAACTGATGGCGCGCGTGCGCGTCGCGCTGCGCCGCCGCGGCGGCGCGCCGGCCGATGCGGCAGGCCCGCTGCGCTTCGGTGAGTGCGAACTCGATCTGGCACGCCGCCTGATCACGCGCGCCGGCGAGCCGGTACACCTGACGCCGGTCGAGTACCGGCTGCTCGCCACGCTGGCGGCACACGAAGGCCAGGTGCTGACGCACCGCCAGTTGCTGCGCGCGGTGTGGGGGCCGAACAGCGTCGAACACGGCCACTATCTGCGCATCTACATGGGCCATCTGCGGCGCAAGCTCGAAGCCGACCCGGCGCGGCCGGCGCACCTGCTGACCGAGACCGGCGTCGGCTACCGCTTCATCGCCGACAGCCGCTAGTCCTCGCCCGGGCGGGAGGGGTGTACCCCGTGGGGGATAATGGCCCTTCCTTCACACCGGGGCCACGCATCGGACAGCGGGTGGCCTGCAGCATGGACGTCGCGCTACTGTTTGCACTCATTCTCCTCAACGGCGTCTTCGCGATGTCGGAGATCGCCGTCGTGTCGTCGCGCAAGGCGCGCCTGATCGGTCTTGCCGAGGACGGCCACAAGGGGGCGCAGGCCGCGGTGCGGCTGCACGACGACCCGTCGAATTTCCTGTCGACGATACAGGTGGGCATCACGTCGATCGGCATCCTGAGCGGCGCCATGGGCGAAACGGTGCTGGCCGATCCGCTGGCCGCCTGGCTGTCGGGATTCCCGCTGATCGAGCCCTATGCACGCACGGTGGCGCTGTCCGTCGTGGTGGTCGGCATCACCTATTTCTCGGTCGTGGTCGGCGAACTGGTGCCGAAACGGCTGGCGCTGCTGGCCCCCGAAGGCATCGCCTCGCTCATTTCGCGACCCATGGTGCTGCTGGCGCGCGTCGCGCGGCCGCTGGTGTGGGTGCTGTCGGTCACCAGCAACGCCATCCTGCGCATCGCCGGTGCGCGCCGCACCGACGAGCCGCCCATCACCGACGAGGAAATCAAGGTGCTGATGGGCCAGGGCGCGGAAGCGGGCGTGTTCCACCAGAGCGAACAGCAGATCGTGTCCAACGTGCTGCGCCTGGACGAACTGCGCGTCGGCGCCATCATGACGCCGCGCAAGGACATCCACGCAATCGACCTCGATGACCCGGAGGAGGACATTCGCCGGCGCATCGCCGACAGCCCTTACAGCCGCGTGCTGGTGTGCCGCGACGGCCTGGAACACGTGCTCGGCGTGCTGCAGAGCGGCGCCCTGCTGAAGCAGTCGCTGGCTGGCGAGACGATAGACCGGCGCAGCATCGAAGCGCTGCTCGAAGCGCCGCTCTACGTGCCGGACACGGTCAGCACGGCGCAACTGCTCGAGAACTTCCGCCGCACGCGCAAGCATCTGGCGCTGCTGGTCGATGAATACGGTGACCTGCAGGGACTGGTCACCGTCAACGACGTGCTCGCCGCCATCGTCGGCGACATGTCGGTGCCGGCGGCGCACGAGGAAGCGGACGTGGTACAGCGCGCCGACGGTTCGTGGCTGGTCAACGGCGGCACGTCGATCGAGCGCGTCAAATCCGTGCTCGGTATCGACGACGTATTGCCGGGTGAAGACAGCGGAAACTTCCACACGGTGGGCGGACTGGTGCTGCACATGCTCGGCCGCATCCCGGTCGCCACCGACTTCTTCGAAGTCGCCGGCCTGCGCATCGAGGTGATGGACATGGACCGCAACCGGGTCAACAAGGTGCTGGTGCAGCGACTCGAACCGCTGCCTGCGCCGGTCAACGCGGAGTGAACCGAAGCTCGCCAGCCACCGACGCATGCACCACGCAGCGGCATGCGCCGGGCAGCTGCACCGCCCTTCGATCACCTGTCGCACCCCGTTGCGCACCTTGAGCCGTCCGCGGAACAGAGGCGCATGAAGTATTTGTGACAGCCCTTGCACGCAGGCGGACAAGGGCGATACTCGGCTCTCCTCCTCCACAGCAATGGCTGTGAGTTCTCAAAGGCGGCCTGCGGGCCGCCTTTTTCGTCGGTGCGATGGTCGGGAATGCTGCCCACCGCAATCGGGGTCGGAGGCCCCCTCCCACAAGACCGGCTCCGGCCGCGGATCGTGCGTGCTCCGCGTGGGAGCGTCCCTTATAGGAGCGACCTTGGCCGCGACACGGCCGCTGCTGTCCGCAGGCTTCGCTCCAGGTCGCTGTCGGGGTCAGAAGACCCCTCCCACAAAACCACTGCCACAGCTCGGGTGGTAAGCCTTGCGCACCGGCGCGATTCCTGTGGGAGCGGCCTTGGCCGCGACACGGCCGCTGCTGTCCGCCAGCTTCGATCCAGGCCGCTGTCGGGGTCAGAAGACCCCTCCCACAGAACCCCGGCCGCGGCAGCAGGCGCCGCGCTGATCGGTTTGACCGCGCACCGCCGACGCGCATTGCCTGCCTGAGGTCAGCGAGCAGCGTCCGCGCTGACGCGCGCGCGTTCGGTCAGCAGTTCACGCTCGCGCTCGTTCTGCGTCAGCGCGGCGGCGCGGCGGAATTCTTCGCAGGCTTCGCTGTGGCGGCCGAGTTTGGCGAGCAGGTCGCCACGCACGCCGGGCAGCAGGTGATAGTGGCGCAGCGCCGGTTCGTCGCGCAGCGCATCGGCGACCTCCAGACCGGCCGCCGGGCCGAAGGCCATGCCCACCGCCACGGCGCGATTCAGTTCGACCACCGGTGACGGCGCGATCTGCGCCAGCGCGTCGTACAAGGCTGCGATGCGCGGCCAGTCGGTGTGGTCGGCGTGGGCGGCGCGCGCATGACAGGCTGCGATGGCGGCCTGCAGGGCGTACGGGCCGTAGCCACCACCCAGCGCGTTGACGCGTTCCAGTGCAGCCAGCCCGCGGCGTATCAGCAGACGGTCCCAGCGCGTGCGGTCCTGTTCCAGCAGCAGCACCGGTGCGCCGCCTGCGTCGGTGCGCGCGTGCAGACGCGAGGCCTGGATTTCCATCAGCGCCACCAGGCCGTGCACCTCGGCGACCTGCGGCGCCAGCTCGGCCAGTATGCGACCGAGGCGCAAGGCCTCTTCGCACAGCGCCGGGCGCATCCAGTGCTCACCGGCGGTGGCGGCATAGCCCTCGTTGAAGATGAGGTAGATCACCTTCAGCACGGCGTCGAGCCGCTCGCCCAGTTCGGCCGGACCGGGCAGTTCGAACGGTACGCGCGCCTCGCTCAGCGTGCGCTTGGCGCGCACGATGCGCTGCGCCAGCGTCGCCTCCGGCACCAGGAAGGCGCGTGCGATGTCCGGCGTGGCGAGACCACCGACCATCTTCAGCGTCAGCGCGACGCGCGCTTCGAGCGACAGCACCGGGTGGCAGGCGACGAACATCAGCCGCAGCACGTCGTCGCCGATCGGTTCGTCGAGCGCACTGTCGGGTGCCGGTGGCGCGCCGTCCTGCAGCTGCGATTCGATTTCCCAGGTCAGCGCGTCGGCCTTGGTCGCCTGCATGCTGCGGTGACGCAACAGGTCGAGCGCGCGGTTCTTGGCGGTGGCGGTGAGCCAGGCGCCGGGGTTGTCCGGCACGCCCTTGTCGGGCCACTGTTCGAGCGCCGTCACCAGCGCGTCCTGCGCCAGCTCCTCGGCGAGGCCGACGTCGCGCACCATGCGCGCCAGCGCGCCGATGATGCGCGCCGACTCGATGCGCCAGACGGCGTCCAGCGTGCGGTGCAGGTCGGTCGTCATCGTCCGGTGTGCACCGTCGTCGTCCCGTTCATCATGCTTCGTCTCCGTCAGGCTTTGTCCATGCGGCGGAAGCGTTCCACCGCCTTACCCGGTGCGAAGTCGTCCAGTTCGAACACCTGGCGCACCTCGATTTCGGCGTCGCGCCCCTCGCCGACCGGGTTCGGGAAGCGGCGCGTCCAATGCAGCGCCTCCTCGCGCGAGGCGACCTGGATCAGCGTGTAGCCGGCGATCAGTTCCTTCGTTTCGGCGAACGGGCCGTCGATGACGCTGCGCCCGGCATCGCGGTAACGCACACGCCAGCCCTTCGAACTGGCCTGCAGCCCGGAGGCGTCGAGCAGCACGCCGGCGCGCATCAGTTCTTCATGATAGGAGGCCATCGAAGCCATCAGTGCTTCCTCCGGCATGACGCCCGCCTCACTGTCGGCAGTGGCCTTGACGATGATCATGTAACGCATGGCTGCTCTCCTGGAGTCGGCGCGACAGGCGCCGTCGCAGGGTTGACGAGCGACCGGTGCGCGGATCGACAGTGCGCGCCATCGGCTCGGACGCTTGTGTGGGAGCGGTCTTCTGACCGCGACTGCGAGCTGAATCGAAGTCGGCGGACAGCGGCGGCCGAATCGCGGCCAAGGCCGCTCCCACAAGGGACCGCTTCCACCGCGGGAGCACGCCCGATCCGCGGCCGGAGATGGGGTGCTGTGGGAGGGGTCTTCTGACCCCGACAGCAACCTGTATCGAAGGCTGCGGACAGCAACAGCCGCGTCGCGGCCAAGGCCGCTCCCACAAGGATCGCTCCCACAGGGGCTGCTCCAACGGAGAGGCAACCCCGATCCGCGGCCGGCGCCGGGGTCTTGTGGGAGCGAGCTTGCTCGCGATAGTGGCCTGGATCGAAGCCGCTGCCCTCCCCCGTCGATACAGGAGAGGGAAAGACCCGCGCCGGGCCGCATTCACCCCTGCCCCATCACCGCGCTCGCCACCGCGAAATAGGTGAGCAGCGTCAGCAGGTCCTGCACGATGGTGGCCAGCGGGCCACTGCCGTAGGCGGGGTCGCTGCCCAGGCGGCTGAGCAGCCAGGGCAGGAAGAGGCCGATCGACGTGGCGACGCCGCCGGCCACCAGCAGCGAAAACGCCACTGCGAACGCCAGCCTCGTGTCGCCGAACGCCAGCCAGACGCAGGGAAAGGTGAGCCCGCCGAGTACCAGTCCGATCAGCAGGCCGGTGCGTAACTCGCCGCCGACCAGCGTGCCGATCGACGCGTGACTGAGCGACAGGCCGCGCACCGCGACCGCCTCGGTCTGCGTGCCGATGGCATCCGCCAGATAGACCAGCCCCGGTATGAAGAAGGCGAGCGCCGGACTCAGCGCAAGCGTGCGCTCGAAGCCGGCCATGATGAAGGTGGCGAACATGCTGCCCGCCAGGCCGATCAGCAGCCAGGGCAGTCGGTGGCGCAGACGGCGCATCGGCGCCGATTCGATCGCCTCGCGGGCACGCCGCGTCTCGCGCGTGATGCCGGCGAGGCGGTGGATGTCCTCGACGTGCTCGCGGCGCAGGATGTGCAGCAGCGCTGTCGACGGCACCACGCCGAGCAGCCGGCCGCGCTCGTCGACCACCGGCATCGCATCCAGACCGTGATGCAGCGCCAGCGAGGCGACCCGCTCCTGGTCGGTGTGCGCATGCACGTTGGGGTAGTCACGCTGCATCACCGCGTCGATGCATGCGCCCTGCGCCGCGCGGAACAGATCGGCCAGCGGCACGATGCCGATCAGGCTCTCGTCGTCATCGATCACGCACACGATGTCGAGGCAGTCGTAGTGCCGGACGCGCAGGTCGGCCAGCACCGCGTTGACAGTCCGCGCCGGATGCACGCGCGGCACGGCAGCGAGCAGGTAACGGCCAGCACTTTCGTCGGCCGGCAGAACGCTCGGCGCCGACGGATCGTTTGCAGTGGGGACGTGGGCGCTCATGACGGGTTCCATCCGGACAGTGTTCCGCCATGGTGCCGCATCGCGCGGCGCCTCGTCATGCGCAGGATCAGCCGGCCGCTGGCGCCGGCCAGACCGGGAACACGATGAGGCCGAAGATGGCGAGTAGCCAGAACACCGCCGACAGCGCGTAGGGGGCGAGCATGGTCACCAGCACCACGCCCTTCCAGGCGTCATGGTCGGGCGACGGTGCCAGCGCACCGGCCGCGAACGCCTCCTCCTGGTAGAAGGTGACCAGCGTCGAAATGCGGTACTCGGCCAGCAGGAACAGCACCGACAGCATCAGCCCGACCACGCCGAGGCCGACCCGGTACGGCGGATGCACGAGAAACAATGAACCGCCCTGCGAGAACGCGAACGCCAGCAGCGCACCCAGCACCGCGGAAAACACCGTGAACATGGCGAAACGCATCGTGCCGTAATGGCGCGCGGTTTCGCCGGCGATGCGGGCGCGGGCAAGCTCGAGGGGGTCGTGGTCGCTGCACATGACATTCGGCTCCTGCATGGATGAACGGACGATACGCCAGGGCGGCTGCGCTCGACCAGCCCGTCAGGTCGGCAACACGACTGCCGGCAGATCAGCGGGTGTGGCGCACAGCCGCACGCCGGGTAGCCCGGCGAAACGGTCCGGCGCGGTGTAGCCCCAGGCCACCGCGACGAATTCCAGTCCGAGTGCCTGCGCCACTTCGAGGTCGCGCAGTTCGTCGCCGACGCTCACGGTGCGCGCGGCCGTCGCGCCGGCCGCCTTCATCACCCGCCGCGTCTTCGTCGCCTTGCCGAACAGCGACGCACCGCAGCCCCAGTGGTCGATCAGCGGGCGCAAATCGTCGCCGAGCACCCGCTCCACCGTATCGCGCGCGTTCGACGTGACGATGCTGATCTGCACACCCTCTGCCTTCAGCACGTGCAGCGCTTCGGGCACGCCGTCGAACAGCCTCACCTCGTCCGCCCGCTCGCGCACATACCCGCGCATGGTCGCCACCACCGCCGGCAGCTTCCACAGCGGCACGCGCGCCTCGGCCACGATGTCGCGCGCGTTCATCCGGCGCAGGCGGTCGAGGTCGGTCGTATCGACGGCACGAAAGCCGTGCCGCTGCGCCGCGTGGGTCCACGCGTCGAGGAACAGATGGAAGGAGTCGGCGAGCGTGCCATCGAAGTCGAACAGCACGAGGGGGTGGTTCATGGCGATGGAACGGTGCACCGGGGGCAGAGCGGACGCCCGCCCCGCCTGCCCGGCGTCAGGCCCGATCGCTCGCCGCCGGATACCAGACGTCGATCAGCGGCCCGATCTCCGTCTCGCTCACCTCCGGCCGCGCTGCGAGCCAGGATCGGACCGCTTCGCGATGCTGTTCGCCTGCTGACCCGCGTTTGCGCAGACAGGCCATCCCGCGCGTCGATCCGCCATAAAGTAGCCCGTTGCCCTCGATCGCGTCGCCGATGAAGGCGTCCCAGAAGGCGCCCATCTCGTCCGCCGACAGACCATCGCGCAGCCGGAAGGCCACCTCGAAGCCAAGTTCCTGAAACTCGTCGATGTGCAGCTTCTTGCGCAGGCGGCGCGAACGGTGGTGTGACATCCAGTACTCCCGAATCCGAAAACCGAAGAAGGACCACGAGGCCGGCGGCGTTGCTCCGCTGTCTCTGTGGCAGGTCCGGCGTCTGATCGCCGGGCCGACAGTATCGCCCTGCTACTGTCACGGGTGACAGCACATTCGATGACGGACACCGGGAAGGCAGCGACTCAGGTGAGGCTGATGATGAGGCCCGCGCCCCGCTCCGATGCCCCCATCACGAAGGTCCTGAGCGCGCCGAAGCACTCCATGCAGTAGCCGAAGCTGTCGTCCTCGGCCGGGTCGCGGTCCCAGATGCCGGGATAGATGTCGAGCTGCGTCATCTGCGCCGGGTCGAAGCGTGCGCGCATGAACGCTTCGTCGATGCCGGCGAGCGCTTCGGCCACGGTCTTGACCTCCGCCGCCGTCATGCCGCGCGCCGGCCCGTAGCCAACCTCGACCTCACCGATCACCGTGCCGCCCTGCATCAGGAAGTTCAGCGGAGGTTCGCCTTCCCACGCGGTGCCTGTCAGCAGGAAATGGATGCCGTGCCAGGCCTTGTCGAGATCGATGGTGTTGACCTCGCCCGGGGCCAGCGGAAAATCCACTGCCGGCGCCGTTGCGCGCGCTGGCCGGCCGAACAGGCGGCGGAAGAAACCAGCCTCCCCAGCGCCCGCCTCGGCACGCGCCGCGTCGTAAAGGCTGTCATCGTCCGGCGACACCACCTTCCAAACCAGCGGCGGATTCGCCAGCACGCGGGCCAGGTTCGCGTCGCTGACGGTATGCAGTTCGAGAATCATGCTCATGGGTGGGGGTCACTCGGGGAATCAGTCGATGCGGCGCATAGAAACGCCAGAAAAATGAGCATGAAGTATGGTGCGCCGGCTCGCAGGAAGCCGCCAGAGCAACATCGTGCTATTCACCTCATTCACTGCCTGCCTTCGGCTCCGGCGCCCGGTACTTCGACTTCAGTATGGCGCGAGCAACCTCATGGCGTATTGCGCGAAGGATGGGCCGGTCATAGTTTGATCGGAAGATGAAGTACTCGCCGTTCGCGTTGGTCGCGTAGACCGTCAGGAAGTAATGAACCGTCGTCTCCTGCCGCGCCCACTCGACCTTCTCCTCGACAATGCACGCCTCGCCGCCATCGAAAGCGCCATGCAGCGGCGTTGCAGGCAGTTTCATCTGCCGGAACTCAGCGAGCGCGCGGGCGTGATACGCCCGCATTTCGCGGCGATGCAGCCACCACTGGCTCGCTCCGAGAAAGACGAAGCCCAGCAGAAACAAGAACTCGTACATTCGCCGCCTCTCAGCTTTGAATGAGCACGAAAGCCGCGATGACCGCCACGGCAACGCATAACCCGCGCAGCGGATACAGCGACCACGCATTCAGCAGCACGAAGAGCACGAGCAGGCAGCGGCCGCGCAAGCGTCTGTCCTGCCGAAGCCGCCCGAAGTTCGCCTGCAGCGCGTCGCGCTCACCCTGACAGGCGAAGAATGCGTGGTAAAGCGGCAGGCCGATCAGCCAGAGCGCGGCGAAGAAGGCGCACAGGAAGAGCAGGGTCATGTGGGCGGTCTCCGTCACGACACGGTGAACAAGACGGAATCAGGATGCATCACCACCTCAGGCCTTTTGCTCGCCTGAGGCCTGCGGCACATACCGGGGCCAATCGGCCGGAACCACCAAAGCGCGTCCGATGAGCGGCCCGAACGCGACGAGTGCCATCGATAGCATGGCAAGTGACAGCGACGCCCTGACGCCGAACAGCAGAGCTCCGCCATTAAGTATCGCAACCCCGATCAGCACCCACGGCAGAGCGGCACGTTCGAACGGATGAGGGTTCGGTTGCAGCGCACCGGAACATTCCGGACATTCAAGAAACCGCCTGAACGCCAGCCAGGACGATTCGCCCGGCAGCGGCACCTTCTTCAATCGTCTGAGCGAGAGGATCTCACCGCAAAGAGGACAATCACCCTTCACGCACGGTCTCCATCAAGCGGCGCAGAGCTCCGACGCATTCCTCCGTTGGGTATGTGGGCGCGGCGACCACAGTGCATCGCGTGTGATCACGTGCGAAGGTAGGCGACATAGAACGGAAACCCCGAGAGCGCACACACCATCCCCGCGGCAAGCCACGAGGCACCAAAGGCCGGATACCCGAGCCGCACGAAAGCAAGAAAGCCCAGAAAGGGCGAGAACAAATAAAGCCAGCCCGGTGAGGACAAGGCCGACATTTCCGCCACATCGGGATAAACCCAGCGCAGGAGGATCACCGTCCAGCACGTGGGTACGCTCAGTATCAGCGCAATGCCTTGCGGGGTGTCCAGGCCATGTCCATAACGAAGCCATGCACGGCAGAGGTTCATTCCGTCTTTATCCCTACACTGCTAGTCCGTCCAGCTGGACCGAAACGGATCACCAGTACACTTTGCCGCCAGTCCCAGTGGCACTGGCCAAGGCCGTAGCGGAGTGTCTCTGCAGCGCTATCATCCGGCGCCCCAAGCAGCCTGACCACCTCGCCGCGCGTAAGCTTGAGCAGCGTGTCCGTGCGCATGAGCGACAGCGCCATTCCGCCCCGCACACAACCCGGATCGTTGAGTTGAACCTGCTCGCGTCGGCTCACCCATTGCTCCGCATCGAAGCTCTCCTCCGGCTCGCGCACGGAAGTGAGGTATCGGAAGCCGACGACAGTCAAGGCTGCGACAGACACTACGCCGGCAAGAAGGAGGGCACCGCGCATGACACGATGGATTCGACAAGAGGCATCCGCAATGTACTTCGGTATGCCCACGTGCTGATCGAAATCAGCCTTTCGGCCGGATGACCGATCAACACGGAAAGTCGTCGGCCGTCTGAGCGGCTGGGCGCCGCAGTCGCCGGCTCGGGCTTTGCGCGTGGACTTGGACCGCCCGCCAGCACCACAAGAATCGGTGACGTTCAACGTCGTATTCAGCGGCGAGACCGCGCGCAGCGCGGGATCGTCCGCTGGAACACATAGTTGGGTTTCATTGGCTCAAGCTATCGCAGCCGACGTAGGGACCGCGACCAGTTTGCCACCGCCTTGATGTCTGTTTAGGACTTCAAGGTGGCGAGGATTGTCTAGGTTGATCTCACCCGCGACGACGCGATACGCAGGCGAAACAATCTGTGAGAACAGCCGTACGTCGATGATGAGGTGGGCGAGGCGCGACGAACGAAACAGAATATTGAGATCAAGCACATGATCCCCTCCGGGCACCGCGGGCTGAGAGTCGAGCGACCCACCTACCGTAAGGAAGTAATCATCGGAGTGTCCGAGGATCACATCCAGCGCCAACGGTTTGAAGCCGTCGATTCCGTATTCAGCCACCGCTCGGCAGTAGGCGATCTTTGCTAGTAAGCGAGCAAACCTAAAGGGTTGCGGTATCACAGCGTGGGTGCCATCCCACTGCGGATATTTAGAGCGCATCTGAAGCTCGGAGTCATGGTCAGTGAGAATGTCCATGCTCCAATGCTTGTTGTTGTCGATCCGCGGCGCGCCGCTGAGGATCCGTGGCGGGATGAATTTGTAGGCGGGAACAGGCGCTGAATAGTCTTGAATCGGGATTCTGAGCTCCGCGCCGTCGCGGGATCTCAGGGTAACGTAAGTGGGGCGCTTCTTGCTCTTGCCTCGAGTGGGGAAGTTGCGCTTAACGCGCAGGTAAACCCATTCCTTGAGCAGAACCGGGGATTCGATCTCCTCGTTAATGATCTTTTCGCACTTCCGGCACGCTGCCTCTTTCAGAATCAGGCTGCCGCCTAAAGCGAGCGGGATGATGTGTTCGTCACCAAAGCGCTTGACTCCCGCAGGCAGCGCCGTTGCGCCGCAATAAATGCAACGGCCGACAGGTGGATAAAAGTGATTGGGCACGACCGTTATTTATGAAACCCAACGTAAAGGTGAGCGGGCGCCGAAGGCGATCCGCTCGACTGACAAGTTATGGCGCGTGGCGGGGAGGTGTTGGATTGGGCCACTCACATTCTTGATTCCGAGAACTGAACTTCGCCGCTGAACCGACAGCACCATTGAGCGTTCCGAGTCCATTCGCCGTTTTTAGCTGGACCGTTCCTCTCGGCGTAGCCTTGCACGTACAGGTATTCAGTTGTTCCATCAGCATATTCGTTGTACTCGAACGCGATCACTGGCAACCCGGCTTGAAGCACAAGCTTGCTACCGTCTTCGCATGTGACGAGATCTCCCTCGGCAAGCAGCACTAACTTCGAGTCAACCTGTTCATTGAAGTTGACACGAATGCGAGGCAACGATTCAAGCGCCATAACGTTGGAGATGAGCGGAGGACGCAAGCACGCGCAGCGTGCTTGTGGCCGTCCGCTCGATTGACGGGTTAGCCAGCATTCTGCTGCGACGGCCGTTCGCCGATGAATGACGCATGTGCGGCGCGCAGATTGGGACCAAGCAATGGGTACAACCGATCAAAGTACGGCTCGACCTCGAGATGCTCGACAAACGAAACAGCGATGACGTTCTCGGTCTCGATGTCGCCACCAACCACCTCGGCCTCCAGCAGTTCCAGCACGCCCAGGACAGGTGCGGCAACTGGCTCATGCGCCAAGAGGCCCTCACCGATGAAGCCAAGCAGCCGAGGCATTAGGACGTGCGGCAGTAAACCGTCGTTATCTTGGAGATGCTCCGCGACAGATTGACCAAAGGCCGGTGCAACCTGGACTACCCGCTCAAACAGTTCTGCTGGCGACATGCTGGCTAACGACGCTGTAGAAATACCCCATCTCGGGGCAAGCGCTTGCTTCCGGCCGTCGCCGGTTCGAAGTCGTTCGTCATCTTCTCAGCCTTCCGATCTTCGCTTCATCGTCGTCCCCTGATGTGTGCAGTGGCAGATGCCGTGCGCCGTTGCGGTGTGCGCCATTTCGCCCGCCAGCTTACCTAATTCGCGTATCCGTGGTGCCCGAGCTTTTCGATGTTGTGCACCAGGCAATACAGCTTCCACTGCCCATCCACCTTCTCCCGCCCGCGCAGGGTGAAACGGGTGAGCCGTTTGTTGTGCCGCAGGTTGCCGAACACGGGTTCTACGGTGGCAAACCGTGCGGCAATCATCCGCTTGCCCTCCGTGGAATCGATGCGCCGCTTCATCCGCTCGGTGTGTGATTCGATGTGGCCTCGCTTGCCGCGGAAGAAGGCGACCTGTCGCACCTTCGTCGTCTTCGGTGTGCGCAGGCAGCGGGTGCGCTGGTCGCACGGCACGCAGTCGCGTTCTGCGCCCGAGTACTTGGTGGCCGCATAGCCATTGATCGTGCACTCGCCCCCGTTGCGATACAGCCGCTTGCCTGCCGGGCACAGGCAGTGGCTGCGGTCCGGCGCTTCGGTGAAGTCGGTGTTGGCGTAGCGCTTGTTCTTGCTGGCGGCGCGCGCTTCCTTCGCCTTCTCGCTCTTGTCCCACAGCGCGTCGGGTTTTGTCTTGTGCTTCGCCTGATCGGCGTATCTGGGGTCACGCTGGCGGTAGCCGTTGTCGCACACCCAGGCGGGGATGCCGCGCTTGTCCAGTTCGGCGAGGTTCTTCTCGGAGTGGTAGCCCGCGTCGGCGCAGATCGCGGTGTCAGGTCCGCGCTGTGCGCAGGCATCGACCACCGGCAGCAGCAGCTCCTGTTCGGACCCGGTGCCGTGCGCCTGCGCATCGACCACGATCTGATGTGCGCCATCGACGGCGGCCACGCCGGTATAGCCCTGGACCACGCCCTTGGCGGTGGCCATTTTGGCCGAGTCGTTGTCGGTACGATTCGAGAGGCGAACCGCGCCCTTGGCGCCGCGTCGGTCGTCCGGGTGGCGCGCAAGCCAGTCTCGGATCTTTGCCGCTTGCCTTGAAAGTCTTTCGCGGGTGCGCTGCGCACGAGCGGCCTCGTCGTCGCAGCCGGCGGCATCGCGCGCCTTCTGCTCACCGATCATGCGCTGCACGGCCGCTTCCATTTTCGCCGCCTCGCGCTCGAAATCGGCACGGGTGCCGCTCTTTGCCTTGGATGCGTTGGACGGCAGTTTCACGCCGTCGATGGCGAAGAGCTCGCGCCCGATCAGCCCTTCGCGGTCGCACACCAGCAGCACCTCGGTGAAGAGCGCTTGGGCCTCGTTGCCGAGACTGCTGATGAAGTGCGCGACGGTGGTGAAGTGCGGCGCACTGTCGCCGGAGACGGCCATGAACAGCACGTTGTTGCGGCAGGCCGTGGCGATGGATCGGGAGCTGATCAGCCCGCGCGAATAGCCAAGCAGCACGATCTTGAGCAGCACGGCCGGATCGAAGGCCGGGGCACCACCGGCGTCGTTGGTGTAGCGGGCACGCAGTGCAGTGAGATTGAGTTCGTTGTTGACCAGATGGCAGAGCGCGAACTCGAAGGTACCGGGCAGCACCTGCTGTGCGAAATCGACCGGGATGAGCTTCAGACCGTAGTCGGGCGTCTTTAATCGCGGCATCGCAAAGCTCCGGAGAGGCGATGCGGAATCATAACAACGGCATGTGAACGGATGAGGGTGGGGAGGGGTTTTTCTACAGCCTCAACGCCGGAGTTAAGCTGCCGCGCGTAGCGCGGTCAGCTTGAACGACTTGTTATACGTTTTGTAGCCAATAGCAAATATCTTTTGCGCTTTTGAGCTTGCCAGGATGTACTGATGAACTTTCTGGATCTGGTATATCAACCTTTTTGCTGAAGAGCGGAAACCAGCTTAGATCTTTGATATCACTGTCGCTAGGTTTGCGCACATTTGAAACCATCTTTGGATTGCAAGCTCCAACTTGAAAATAAAATACTTGGGCTTCTATCAGCGACACTGGATTTGCTCCACCGTCTGTGCTGGCAAAATACAGTTGATATGCATCGTCCTCCCAAAAACATATTGGACAGATATCATATGATCCAGGAAACTCATCAAAAACAATGTATCCGCAACAAGGACATGTATACATGTAAATAGATTCTAGTAAATTGGTTCGTAAAACGTATAACGTCGGAGTTGACCGGCACGCAGCGGCATTGCGCCGCCGGGCGTATGCTCCCGCGCACGCGTGGCGGCGCAATGCCGCTGCGTGTCCGCGTCGAACGACCTGTTAGGGCTCACGGCGCGCTCCTCCTGAACTCTCGATCTCGCACCCGGCGCGGCCCTTTTCGTTCATGAACGTACTGCTCATAAGAGTGAAAGTGCCGCTGACGCCCAAGGTAGTGCGGATACTGCTCGAAATGCCAGCGACAATCCTCGATGAACTCAGGGTGGTTCCGACAAAGGTCAGCGCAGACCTTCTCGAATTCCGATGCGGCATCAAGTAGCTCTCGGCACTCTCTCGCCGTCGCCCCGTTTGGTCCCCAAAGCACGCCGGCCGGAAGCTCGTGCACCGCGTCGCGCAGGACACGCAGGAGGAATTCATAGCGCTCTTCGATCTGGTGTGGCATGGACCCGTGAGCTCTAACTTTGTTTTCTGGCGCAGTTCTGCGCCATAACTACGGACGCCGCCGGGTAAACAGGCGGACGTGATCGTTCTGAAACGGCTTGCGGTGGGGCTTTTCGGTACGTCATTACGACATCCATACAGTATTAAACAACGACAAAAAACCTCACCCCTTCCCCGCAGCCGGAAGAGTCATCCGGAATGTACCCGAACAGGCTGTTTCCAACTATGCCATCAGCCTTCCCGCCAGCCAGTCCATCAGCACACGGACCCGGTGCGGCACGTGCCGGTTGCCCGGCAGCACGGCGTACACGCCCAGTTCGGGCGTCGCGCAGTCGGTGAGCACCGGAACAAGGCGGCCGTCGGCCAGCCAAGGGTCGAGGATGAAGTCGGGCTGGCAGGTGAGGCCCATGCCGCGGGCGGCGGCTTCGGTCAGGACGTCGCCGTTGCTGGCGGAGAGCGGGCTGCGCAGCGGCACGGTGACAGTGCGACCGTCGGGCGTGGTGAAGGTCCAGCTTGGCTGGGTGGCGACGGCGGTATAGCCGAGGCAGGCGTGGTTCGCCAGGTCTTCGGGCGTGGCCGGGGTGCCGTGGCGGGCGAGGTAGTCGGGTGAGGCGACCGCGATCAGGCGGCTCATGCCGATGCGGCGGGCGACGGTGGCGGGGTCGAGCTTCGCGGTGACGCGGATGGCGAGGTCCATGCCCTCTTCGATCAGGTTCACGCGGCGGTCGTTGTAGTCGATGTCGAGCGTGACTTCGGGATAGCGCTCGGCGAAGTCGAGCAGCAGCGGCGACAGGCGTTTCAGGCCATAGCTCAGCGGCGCGCCGATGCGGATCGGGCCGCGCGGGGTCTGCCGCTCTTCGGCGATGCCGGTTTCGGCGGCTTCGACCAGGTTCAGGATGACTCGGCACTTTTCCAGGTAGGCGGTGCCGGCGGACGTGAGCGACAGCCGGCGCGTGCTGCGCGCCAGCAGCTTGGCGCCGAGGTGGGTTTCGAGCGCGGCGATCTGCCGGGTGACCACCGAGCGCGCGACGCCCATCTGCTGGGCGACGGCGGAAAAGCTGCCCAGTTCGGTCACGCGAACGAAGAGTTGCATGGCGTCGAGACGGTCCATTGTTGCAATTCCGGCAACGAGTATTTGCAGATTGTCGTCTATTTCGGACAAGCCGGAATGACTAAGCTGCAGTCATCGAATCACGGATGCCTGCCATGAGCACCACCGCACTGCACACCTGCCCCGCCAGCCTCTTCGTACCGCACGGCGCGCCGACCTTCGTGCTGCGCCCCGGTGCGGCCGGCGCGGCGCTGAAGGCGAAGGCCGATCTGCTGCCGCGTCCGCGCGCCATCGTCGCGGTCAGCGCGCACTGGGACAGCGCCGTGCCCACGGTCGGCACCGCCGACCGGCTGGACACCATCCACGATTTCTACGGCTTCCCGCCCGAGCTGTACGCGATCCGCTACCCGGCGACCGGCTGCCGCGAACTGGCGGGCATCGTCGCCTCGGCCATCGAGGACGCCGGCCTGCCGGTGCAGCTCGACGCCGAACGCGGTATCGATCACGGCGCCTGGGTGCCGCTGCGCCTGATGTACCCGGACGCCGACGTGCCGGTGATTCCGCTGTCGCTGCAGAGCCGCGGCGGCGCCGAAGGTGCTTACCGGCTGGGACGGGCGCTGGCGCCGCTGGCTGCACAAGGCCTGCGCGTGCTCGGCTCCGGCAACCTGACGCACAACCTGCGCGACTGGCAGATCGTCGCCCACGGCGACGGTCGCACGCCGGCCTATGTGCGCGCCTTCGCCGACTGGTTCGCCGCGCGGCTGGCCGCCGGTGACACCGAGGCGCTGCTCGATTACCGCCAGCGCGCGCCGGACGCCGTGCGTGCTCACCCGAGCGAGGAACACCTGCTGCCCTTCTTCGTCGCACTCGGCGCGGCGGGCGAAGGGGCGACCGCCGAGCGCTTCCACGCCGGCATCGACGACTATGTGCTGGCGATGGACGCCTGGGCCTTCACCCCTGATCGAGGAGCGCTGCAATGAGCCTGAAGAACACCGCCGCCAACTACGGCCGCATCGCCAAGTGCTTCCACTGGGCGACCGCCGCGCTCTTCCTCGCCGCCTACGTGTCGGTCTATTACCGCCAGTGGTTCACCGAGAAGCAGACGCCGGAAAACATGACGGCGCTGCAGATCCACCTGTCGGTCGGCGTGAGCATCGCCGTCATCGTGGCGCTGCGCGTGATCTGGCGCCTGATGAACCGCGCGCCGGACGACGAACCGGGTACGCCGCTGGCGCACCGCGCCGCTCACCTGGGCCATCTGGCGCTGTACGCGGTGATGATCGTCGCGCCGATCACCGGCTACCTCGGCACTGGCGTGAATACCGATTTCTTCTTCCTGTTCGAGATTCCGAAGTTCGAAAGCACCGCGCTGTTCCAGAGCGTGGTGGCCGAAGGCATGGGACTGGATTTCAAGACCTTCGAGAAGCCGATCGATTTCATCCACAAGGATGTGCTCGGCGCCTGGCTGATCTGGCTGCTCGTACTGGGCCATGCCGCCGCCGCGCTATACCACCACTTCGTCCTGCGTGACCGCACGCTGGTGAAGATGACTTCCGGCGGCTGAGCCGCCCTCACCCTCGCTGCATATATATAGATGTACCCAAACCGGAGAACTGCCATGACCTCGCTGAAAACCCTCATCGCCTCGCTCGCCCTCGCCGCTGTCGCCGCCCCCGCGCTGGCCGCGCCGGAAACCTTCAAGCTCGACCCGAACCACAGTTTCCCGCGCTTCTCGTACAGCCACTTCGGCTACTCGACCCAGCTGAGCCGCTTCGACAAGACCTCCGGCACGATCACGCTGGACCGCGCGGCGAAGACCGGCGCGGTGGACATCACCATCGACACGAAGTCGGTGAGCACCGGTTCGACGCTGTTCAACGAGCACATCCAGGCCGAGGACTTCCTCGATACCGCCCGCTACCCGACCGCCACTTTCAAGTTGACCAAGGTGGTGTTCGACGGCGACAAGCCGGTCGCGGTCGACGGCACGCTGACGCTGAAGGGCGTGAGCAAGCCGGTGACGCTGAAGGTGACCAGCTTCCACTCGATGCCGCACCCGATGACCAAGAAGGACGCCATCGGTGCCAACGCCACGGTCACCGTCAAGCGCACCGACTTCAACATGGGCAAGTACGCGCCGAACGTCGGCGACGAGGTGACCATCGACATCGCGGTCGAGGCGATCAAGGAATAATCGGCGGAAGATGCGCCCGACCGGCGGCCGAGTAGGGGTTCTGTGGGTGGGGCCCTCCGGCCCCGGCAGCGGCCTGAATCGAAGCCTGCGGACGGCAACGGCCGCGTCGCGGTCAGAAGACCGCTCCTACAGGGGTGGTGCGCCTGATCCACTACCCGAGTCTGCGCTGGGATTCTGTGGGAGGGGCCTTCCGACCCCGACTGCGGCGGTGACTTATACGCACTGTCGCGGCCAGGGGCGCGCCCACAGGGCGGAGACATCTGCGCCACTGTTAGCTGTCAAACGTCATACCGATAACGGAGATCATCATGAGCGCCGCACCACCGCAAGCCCATGTCACCCGCATCGCCCGCCGCCGGGCACGGGTCGGGTTCGAGGTCGAATACGAAGCGCTGATCCGCGAAATGTTCGCGGCGATGCGTCAGGCGCCTGGCTTTCTCGGCGCGCAGATGATCACGCCCGAGCAGCCGGGCGGCGACTACCAGGTGATCGCGCATTTCCGCTCGGAGGCGGATCTCAAAGCCTGGGACGAGAGCCCGGCGCGTGCGGCGCTGCAGCCGCGGCTGTGCGCGGCCGGCGAGAACGAGCCTGAATACCGCGTGGTGACCGGGCTGGAAGCGTGGTTCGGTCCGCAGGTGGTGGCGCCGTCGGCTCATCCGCCGCGCGCACGCATGGCGCTGGTGACCTGGATGGGCATCTTCCCGACGGTGTCGCTCTTTCTGTGGCTGGTCGCGCCCTGGCTGACGCCGCTGCCCTTCCTGCCGCGGGTCGCGCTGCTGACCGCGCTGATCGTCATCACGATGACCTGGGTGGTGATGCCCCGGCTGACGCGGCTGATGCGCGGCTTCCTGAATCCGGCGGCAGGCAGATAGCGTCTGTTGTCGAGCTGCGCCCGGCCTTGTGGGAGCTTGCTCGCGATTGCGGCGTAGAACGGAGCCAGCGGCCTGCCGAAGCCCCATCGCGACCAGAGGTCGCTCCCACGAAAGCAGTCCCGGATCACTGTCGGAGGGGGGTGTAGTGGGAGCGGGGTTCTGGTGGGAGCGAGCTTGCTCGCGATTGCGGGGTCGATCGAAGCCGATGGCTTGCAATGCCGCGCCACTTACGCCGGCAACTCGTCCAGCGCGCCGTCGAGGTGGGCCTGGTCGCCCCAGCGTTCGATGCGCCAGCCGCCGGCGTCGTGCGCGATCCAGTTCAGCGCGCAGTTGGCGATGTCGAAGTCGCGTTTGCCGGTCAGCGGCAGGCCACGCACGCGGCGGGCGACGATGTCGAGCACACCGCCGTGCGTCACCAGCAGCAGCGTGTGGCCGGCATGGCGCGCGCGCAGCGTTTCGACCAGTCCCCAGATGCGTGCGTCGAACTGCAGCAGGCTTTCGCCGCTGCCACCCGGAAACTGCGCCGCCGGCTCGCGCGCCTCGAAACGGTGGAAGTCCTCCGGGTGGCGCTCGCGCGCCTCGGCGTAGGTCAGCCCCTGGAAGGCGCCGTAATGGCGCTCGCGCAGCGCCGGCTCGGGCATCACCGGCTGCCCGCGCGGCACCGCGATGCGACCGGCCGTCACCCAGGCACGACCGAGGTCGGAGCCGTAGAGCGTGTCGATGCGCTCAGCCAGCAGCGCCTGCGCCGTGGCCTGCGCCTGCAACAGGCCGCGTTCGTTCAGCGGAATGTCGATCTGGCCCTGCACGCGCCGATCGACGTTCCAGGTGGTTTCGCCGTGGCGGACCAGGCAGATGCGGGTGGTGGCGGTCATGGAGCGATCCTTGTGCGATGCAATATTGTAGGGCGTCGGCAGCTGCTCCGTTCAGCGGCCGCGTCACGGCCAAGGCCGTTCCCACAGAGACGGCGCGCCCGATCACGGAGCGGCGCTTGAGTCCGGGTTCTGTGGGAGGGGTCTTCTGACCCCGACTGCGGCCTGAATCAACGCCTGCGGACTGCAGCGGCCGCGTCGCGGTCAGAAGACCGCTCCCACAATGCGTCGCAGCCGCCCCCAGCGGTTACCATCGCGCCTTCACCTCCAGCCCCACGCCATGCGCGCCCTGCTGACGCTCGCCGATCTGACGGACCGACTGAACGAGGCCTGCGGCCGCGTGCTGCCGTGGACCGTGCTGGCGGCGGTGCTGCTGGCGGTCGGCAATGCGCTAGCGCGCAAGTTCGACGCCGGGTCGAACGCGCTGCTGGAGGCGCAGTGGTATCTGGTGTCGGCCGCCTTCCTGCTTGGCGCCGGTCGCGTGCTGAAGCTGGACGAGCACGTGCGCATCGATCTGCTCACCGCGCACCTGTCACCGCGCGGAAAGCTGAAAGCCGACATCGCCGCGCTCGCGCTGACCGTGCTGCCGGTATGCCTGCTGATGCTGTGGCTGTCCTGGCCCTGGTTCCTGTCCTCATGGATCAGCAATGAAGTGTCGGCCAGCGCCGGCGGCCTGCCGCTGTGGCCGGCGCGCATCCTGGTGCCGGCCGGCTTTGCGCTGCTGACACTGCAGGCGCTGGCGCTCATCGTGCGCCGGATCGCCGCGCTGGCGGAGACCGACGCGTGAGCGCCGTCGCACGGGCTGCGCGCCGGTCACGCTGCGAGCAGAGGGGCGTCCAATGACCGCCTGGCTGGCCGCCAATCTGGCCCCGGTCATGTTCTTCGCGATGATCCTGTTCCTGCTGTCGGGGGCGCCGGTGGCGTTCGCGCTCGCCACCTGCGGCATCGTGTTCGGGCTGATCGGTATCGAACTGGGCCTGCTGTCGGCGTCGCTGGTGCAGGCGATGCCGGACCGCGTGTTCGGCGTCATGAGCAACGACACGCTGCTCGCGATCCCCTTCTTCACCTTCATGGGCCTGCTGCTCGAACGCTCCGGCATGGCCGAGGACCTGCTCGACACCGTCGGCCGGCTGTTCGGCACGCTGCGCGGCGGGCTGGCGGTGGCGGTGGTACTGGTCGGTGCGATGCTGGCGGCCACCACGGGCGTGGTCGCGGCGTCGGTCATTTCCATGGGCCTCATTTCGCTGCCCATCATGCTGCGCGCCGGTTACGACGCGCGGCTGGCCAGCGGCGTGATCGCCGCGTCGGGCACGCTGGCGCAGATCATTCCGCCCTCGCTGGTGCTCATCGTGCTGGCCGACCAGCTGAACCGGCCGGTCGGCGACATGTACCGCGGGGCGCTGCTGCCGGGGCTGGTGCTGACGGGGCTCTATCTGCTCTACGTGCTGGGCATGGCCTGGCTGAAACCGAAGAGCGCGCCGGCGCTGCCGGAGGCGGACGACCACGACGCGGCCGAGCGGCGCGGTGTGTGGGCACTGTTCGCGGTGGCGCTGGCGGCCGGTGTCGGCGCCAGCCAGTTGCCGGCGCTGCAGGCGCACGCGGCCGACGCGCGTGCTTTGCTGTCGGTCACCGCCGGTGGCGCGGTGGCCTGGCTGCTGGCGCTGGCGGACCGCCTGCTGCGCCTGAACCTGCTGCCCGATCTGGCGCGCCGAGTGGCTTTCGTGCTGATGCCGCCGCTCGCGCTCATTTTCCTCGTGCTCGGCACCATCTACCTTGGGCTGGCGACGCCGACCGAAGGCGGCGCGATGGGCGCGGCCGGCGCGCTGCTGATGGCGCTGGCGCGCCGCCGGCTCAGCGGCGAGCTGTTGAACCAGGCACTCGACCGCACGGTGCGGCTGACCTGCTTCGTGCTGTTCATCCTGATCGGCGCCCGGCTGTTCTCGCTCACCTTCTACGGCATCGACGGCCACCTGTGGGTCGAGCACCTGCTGCTGTCGCTGCCCGGCGGCCAGACCGGCTTCCTGATCGCGGTCATGCTGCTGGTGTTCGTGCTCGCCTTCTTCCTCGACTTCTTCGAACTGGCCTTCATCATCGTGCCGCTGCTGGCGCCGGTGGCCGAGAAGCTGGGCATAGACCTGGTGTGGTTCGGCGTGTTGCTGGCGGTAAACATGCAGACCTCCTTCATGCATCCGCCCTTCGGCTTCGCGCTGTTCTACCTGCGCTCGGTGGCGCCGAAGACGCTGCCCACGCGCGACATCTACTGGGGCGCCGTGCCCTTCGTCGGCATCCAGATCCTGATGGTGGCGCTGGTGCTGGCGCTGCCGCAGCTGGTCACCGCCAACCTCGGCGGCCCTGCACGGGCCGCCGGCAGCGGCGACTACATCGACGACGGCTACGAACGTGCCGACGGCACGCCGCGTCTGCCGGCCGACCACCCGGACGCATCGCTCGAAGTGGCGATCGAGCGGGCGGAGCGCTTGTCCGGCCAGACCGACGGCGACTGAGCGCGGCGCAGGCACCGTCCGTCGGGAATCCGTCCCGCGTCGCCGCTGCGGCGTCAAGTAATGCAGCGCACTGTCGTGAACCCTTCGTCCATAGCGAACAGAAGGGCTTTCCCGTGAAGATATCCACTCGCCTGGCACTGATCGTGTCGTGCTCCGCCGTCGGTCTGGTGCTGATAGGCGGCATCGCACTGAATGAGATCCGCTCGACCATGATGGCCGAACGCGAGGCACGCATCGTCACGCTGCTCAAGCTGTTCACCGGCATCCTGCAGCGCTATCACGAGCAGGAGAAAGCCGGCACGCTGACGCGCGAACAGGCGCAGGCGCACGCCCGCGAGGCCCTGCTCGGCCTGCAGAGCGACGATCACTACATGTTCGCGCGCAGCGCCGACGATGTGCTGCTGGCCCATGTGCGCAAGGAAAAGCTCGGCCAGAAGGACAATGGTGGCGTGGCCCCGGACGGCCGCACCAACACCGACGTCTACCGTGAAGCGCTGGCCAAGGCCGACCCCGCCTTCGTCACCGTACCGGCGAAGAAACCGGGGGCCAGCGAGGCGCTGCCGAAAATGAACGGCGTCACCCATTTCGCA
This sequence comes from Methyloversatilis sp., assembly GCF_965284615.1. Lineage (GTDB taxonomy): Bacteria > Pseudomonadota > Gammaproteobacteria > Burkholderiales > Rhodocyclaceae > Methyloversatilis. The sequence goes on along the minus strand of NZ_OZ260098.1, from coordinate 627,080 downwards.
CCCTGGGGCTGGACCCTGGGTACCGGCTTCTTCGTCGATGACATCGAACAAGCCTTCAAGTCCTACGCACTGACGCTACTGGTCATCGCGCTGGCGGTCATTGCAGCGACGGTGGCGCTGACCATCACCGCCTCGCGCCGCATCTTTGCGCAGATCGGCGGCGAGCCGGAGGTCGCGATGCGGGCCGCCACCGAAATCGCCGCCGGGCGACTCGACGTGGCGATGCCTGCGGCACGCAACGGCAGCCTGATGCATTCGCTGTCCATCATGCGCGACAGCCTGAAGACCATGATCGGGGGCATCCAGCAGGGGTCGAAGTCGCTGACCGCCGCGGCGTCCGACATCGCCGAGCGCATGCAGCAGATCCGCGAAGCCTCCGGCCAGTCGTCGTCCGCGACCTCATCGACCGCCGCGGCCATCGAGGAAATGACGGTCAGCGTGAGCCAGATCGCCGACAGTGCGCGAGACTCGGAGAACCACTCCAGCCGCTCGGCCGAACTGGCCATCGTCGGCGAACAGCGGGTGCAGTCTGCCGCCGGCGCCATCGAGGACGTGTCACGGCAGGTCACCGACGCGTCGGAGCGCATCGGCGAACTGGCCGAACGCTCGCGTCAGATCAGCGGCATCGCCAAGACCATCAAGGAAATTGCCGAACAGACCAATCTGCTGGCGCTTAACGCCGCGATCGAGGCGGCACGCGCCGGCGAACAGGGCCGCGGCTTCGCCGTCGTCGCTGACGAAGTGCGCAAGCTGGCCGAGCGCACGACGCAGGCAACGGGCGAGATCGCGCAGACCATCGCGGCGATCCAGACCGACACCGACGCCGTCGTGCACAGCATGGAAGCGGTGCGCCCGCAGATACAGAAGGGCGTGGCACTCGCCGGCGAGGCCGCGGCAGCGCTGCGCAGCATCAACGACGGCGCGACCGAGGCGCTGCACCAGATCCGCAGCGTCGCTCACGCAACCGCGGAACAGACGCAGGCCAGCAACAGCATCGCCAGCAACGTCGAACGCATCGCACACATGGTCGAGGAATCCGACCACTCGGTGCTGGCCGCTGAGCAGACGGTGCATCAGCTCAGCGCACTGGCCACCGAACTCGATTCGACCATCGCCCGCTTCCGCGTCTGATCGCGGTCAGCATCCCCCGCAGGCAAGGTCGGTGATCGCCGGAGGCTCACCGACCTGTGCCGCGCTCGATCATTTCGAGCACCGCCCGCGCGCACGCCTCCGGCGCCTCCATCGGCACCAGGTGGCCGGTCGGCAGTTCCATCCAGTTCGCACCCCAGAAGCGGCGGTTCTGTTCGCGACCGGCGAGGCGGGTTTCTTCGGAATGACTGCCAGTGATGAAACCGACTGGCGTACCGCGGGCGCGCAGCCGGCGCACGGCGAGCAGCGCGTCACGGTGCGCGATCGTGGCGTACACGTCGCGCTCGGTTTCGCGCGGGATGGCCAGCGTGACGCCGCCGCCCGGGTGCTCGTGCAGGCCGGCACGGATGAAGTCGTCGAGCACGCCGGGTGCCCAACGCTGCACGAAATCCTTGCTGCCCAGATGGGCGCGCGCTTCCTCGCGCGACGTCCAGTGGTTGCGCCGACGCGCCGCCACCGGCGCCGGACCGAGCTTCCAGGTGAGTCCGGTCGCCTTGGCCGCCGACACCAGCGTCGCCCGCCAGCCGAGCACCATGGGCGAGTCGATCAGCACGACCTGCGCCACCCGCTGTGGCAGCCGCGCTGCCGCCATTGCCGCGAGATAGCCGCCCATCGAATGCCCCACCAGCACCAGCGGCCCATCGGGCAGCGCCTGGATGCACTCCATCACCTGCGCCCGCATGCGCCGCCAGCCGTGACCGGGGCGGTGCCGCGCTTCCGTGCCTATGGTGTCGATCGCGTTGACCGTCCAGCGCGTCGCCAGCAGATCGAGAAAGGCGCGGTAAACGCCCGCCGGGTAGCCGTTTGCGTGCAGGAAAAGCAGCCGGGAAGACGGTATGTTCATTGGATCGGAAGCATAACGCTGGCCGGCAGAATGCTCCCTGCGGCCGTTTGAGTCATGTCAATGTTGCGGCGCGGAATCCAGCGCAGACTGGTTATAAACAACCCACCAATCGGAAGGAAGACATCATGAAAAGAGAATGGGCAGTCATCGCGCTCTCCCTCTGTATGAGCGGCCCGGTATGGGCCGACGCGTCGGGCAAGCACGCCGGCGCCGACCACCCGGCCGAGGCCGTCAAGGGCAAGAAGCCGGCCAATGTCGCCGCCAAGCCTGCGCTGCCGCCCGGAGTCAGCACGAAGTCGAAGAAGGTGCATGCCGGCTACGAACACCCGGCGGTCGAAGGGCATGACCAGCACGTGCCGACCGCGGTCGAGAATACGCCGGCCTTGCCGCCGGGCGCCACCACGGCAACGCACAAGGTGCACGCCGGCCAGGAGCATCCGGCCGTCGAGGGCCATGACCAGCATGTGCCGACCGCGGTCGAGAACAAGCCGGCCTTGCCGCCGGGCGCCACCACGGCCACCCACAAGGTGCACGCCGGTTACGAACACCCGGCGATCGAAGGCCATGACCACCCGCTGCCGTCGGCCACCGAAAGCCGGCCGGCCTTGCCGCCGGGCGTCAAGCCCTGAACCGGCGACCGGCGGCGCTCAGGCGCTGCCGGCTGCCCGCTCCGCATTGATCAGCCGTGCGCCCGTGTCGGCATCGACGCCGACACGGGCGAGCACATGCACCCCCATCTGCAGCGCCGCTTCGAGCGCTTCGGGAATCACTTCGCTGGCCCCCGCCGCCATCAGTTCGCGCGCATGTGCGGCATCGCGCGCACGCGCGATCAGCGGCAGCGCCGGAAACTCCGCGCGCAGACTGCGCACGACATGACGGGCCGCTGCCGTGTCGTCCATCGTGACGACGATGGCGCGCGCGCGGCCGGCACCGAGGTGATGCAGCAGGGACGGGCGGCCGGCATCGCCGACAATGACCGGTCGCCCCTGCGCGTGATGTTCGGCCGCCGCCGACACGTGGCGCTCGATCGCCACCCAGCGCACGTCGGCGCGGTCGAGCAGGCGCGCCACCAGCTGGCCGACGCGGCCGAAGCCGGCGATGATGACCATGTCCTCGTCGGCTTCGTCGTCCGGCAATGACACGGGTGCGTCGGCCTCGCGCGTGTCGAGCTTCTGCCGCAGCACGCGGCCGGCCCGCGCCGCCAGCGGCGTCAGGAACATGCTCAAGGTCACCACCAGCAGCATGAAGTTGCCAACCGCGCCGGCCAGCACACCGCCGGCGATGGCCACGCCAATGACGATGAAGCCGAATTCGCCGGCCTGGCCGAGCAGCAGCGCCGCCTCGGCCGCCTCGCCGCGGCTCAGGCCGCTGCGCCGGAACAGGCCGTACATGGTCGCGCTCTTGATCGCGTACAGGCCGAGCACCGAGGCGACCAGCCAGCCGGCGTCGCCGGCCACCTGCAGCAGATCGAGGCTCATGCCGACCGACACGAAGAACAGGCCCATCAGCAGACCCTTGAACGGCTCGATGGCGAGCAGCGCGGCGTGCCGGTATTCGGTTTCGGCCAGCATCAGGCCGGCGAGGAATGCGCCGAGCGCCATCGACAGACCGGCGGCGCCGGTCAGCGCCGCCACGCCGAGGGTGGCGAACAGCGTCAACGCCATGAAGCTGTCGGCCTGGGTGGTGACCGACACGCGCCGGAACAACGGGGTCAGCACGAGGCGTCCGAACAACAGGATGAGCGCCACGGCCGCCGCCGCCTTCAGCAGCGCGGTCAGCATCAGCATCAGGAAGTGTCCGCCACCGCCCTCGCCAGCCATCAGACCGAGCAGGATGAGCAGCGGCACGACGGCGATGTCCTGCAGCAGCAGCACGGCGAAGCTCCTGCGGCCAACGGTGGAGCGGGTCTGACCGGATTCGGCCAGCAGCTGCATCACCACCGCCGTTGACGACATGGCCAGGCCGAGGCCGAGCACCACCGCCGTTTCCTCGCTGTGGCCGAAGGCCAGCGCGACCGCGCCGATCAGCGCACCGCAACCCAGCCATTGCGCGCTGCCGACACCCAGCACCCAGCGGCGCAGCGACCACAGCTGACGCGCCGGCAGTTCGAGGCCGATCACGAACAGCATGAACACCACGCCCAGTTCGGCCAGCACGCGCACGCCCTCGCCGTCCGCGATGGTGAGCCAGCGCAGCCAGGCCTGGTCGGCCGCGATGCGGCCCAGTCCGTTCGGCCCGACCAGCGCACCGATCACCAGGAAGGCGACCACCTGGCTCACCCGCGCACGGGCGAGCAGCGGCATCACCAGGCCGGCGATGGCGAGGAACAGCAGGATGGGCTGCAGATGAGGCAGGCCGGCGTGGGCGTCCATTGTTTCAGGATGCCTCGGCGCACGGCCGGCCGTATTGACGCAGGTCGGTCGGCGCGCGGCGATTCATGCCGCGGCCGCCTTACTCGGTCGGGGCGTACACGTTGGTCAGCGTGCCGACGCCGCTGACAGTGACGTTGACCGTGGTGCCCGGCTTCATCGGCAGCACGCCGACCGAAGTGCCGCAGCAGATCACGTCGCCCGGCATCAGCGTCATGTCGCGCGAAATGCGCGACACCAGCTGCGCCGGCGAGAAGATCATGTCGGTCACCGGGTAGCGCTGACGCTCGCGGCCGCCGACCGTGGTGACGATTTCGGCATCGGCCGGCAGCGGATCGGTCGAGATGACCGGGCCGAAGCAGCCGAAGCCGTCGAAGCTCTTGGCGCGCGTCCATTGGCCGAAGGACGGGTTCTTGTCCACCAGCTCGAGCGCGCTGACGTCGTTGATGCAGGTGTAGCCGAAGATGGCGTCGGCGGCCTGCGCCTCGTCCAGATTGCGCGCGACCTTGCCGACGACGACGCCCAGTTCGCCTTCGTAGAACACGCGACCGTCGAAGCCGGCCGGCTTCGGGATGGGCTGCTGGTGCCAGTTCAGCGCCTGCGGCGAGCGCACCAGGTAGAGCGGATCTTCCGGAATCGGGTGGCCGGCCTTTTCCACAGCGGCGCGGATGTTGTGCACGATGATGACCATCTTCGGCGGCAGGCAGGGCATCAGCCACTCGATGCCCTCCAGCGGCACGGTCTCACCGGTCGGTACCGGGTTGGCGAACAGATCGCCGTCCATCAGTTCGACCGCATCGCCATTGATGCGGCCCAGGCGTTCGGCGCCGTTATGGCGCAGGCGCAGGTATTTCATGTCTCTTCCGGGCTCGTGTTTGTTGTGATGAAAAACTTCAATCGCGCAGGCGCGAGGCGACATCGACCAGACGCGCGACCGTGCGGCGCAGCATCTGCTGCATCCGCTCGTCGGCCAGGCCGCCTTCCGGCGTGAAGGCCGAAGCGGCGTTGCCGACCGCGATCTGTTCCGACAGCACCAGCGCGCCGACCGACTGCAGCACCGCGCGCAGGTGCACCAGGCCGCGCAGGCCACCGAGCGCGCCGGGCGAGGCAGCGCCCAGTGCGACCGTCTTGTTGGCGTAGGGCACGGTGCCCGCTTCGTCGCCGGCCGGGCGCGACACCCAGTCCAGCGTGTTCTTGAGCACGGCGCTCATCGACCCGTTGTACTCGGGCGATGCGATGAACAGGCCGTCGTGCGACTTGAACAGTTCCTTCAGCGGACGCACGCCCAGCGGCAGCCCAGCCGAAGCTTCGAGATCGCCGTCGTACAGCGGCAGCGGATGGTCGCGCAGATCCATCAGCGTCGCCTCGCCGCCCGCCTCCTCGATCGCGCGCGCAGCGGCGATCGCCAGCTTGCGGTTGAAAGACGCCTCGCGCGTGCTGCCGGCGAACACCAGGATGCGCGCCTTGGCGCCATCCAGCTCGGAACTGTCGCGGACGACTGCGAGGCTCTTGCTGTTGCGTGTCGAGTTGTTCATGGGGAATCCAGCCAATCGATGATGGGTTGCCACTGTTCGCGGTCGGTCTGCGCGCGCGAGCGCGACAGGTCGAAAATGCTCATGCCGTGCGCAGCCGTCTGCACATACAGCTGCGAGTTGCGCAGATAGGCCAGCACCGGCAGTTCGAGGCCGGCGCAGAAACGCTCCAGTTCGTGTGCGGCGCGGGTACGGGTGTTGACCCGCATGCCGACGATGCCGATCTTCACCTTGTTCGCGGCGACCCGCTTGTGCTCGGCCAGTTCGGTCAGGAAGTCGCCGGTGGCCAGAATGTCGAAGATGGAGGGCTGGACCGGAATCAGCACGCGGTTGACCATCTTCAGCATCGCCTCCAGCCGCTTGCCGCGCAGGCCGGCCGGCGTGTCGAGCACGACATGGGTGGTGCCGCGCGGCGGACGGGCCGGCTGTTCCGGCTCAAGTTCCCAGGTGGAGATCGGCGCCAGCAACGGCGAGCGCATGCCCAGCCAGTGACGGGCCGACTGCTGGCGATCGATGTCGCCCAGCATGACGCGCGCGCCCTGGGTGGCCCAGTGACCGGCAACACTGGTGGCCAGCGTGCTCTTGCCGGCGCCACCCTTTGGGTTGGCGATCAGCACGCTGCGCAGCACCCGCTCCGTCATGACAATACGATCTCGCGCGCAAACTGGCCCGGCGGCTGCGCGTGCAGCGTCCAGAACGCGTCGGCCACGCGGGCGGCGTCGAGCAGGCTGCCTTCGCGCAGCACGCCGGCGATGGTGACGATGGCGGCATGCACGCCGGCCGGGGACAGTTCCTGGTGCAGGCTGAACACGAGGTTGCGCAGCGCCGCCTTCTGCACCGACAGCGAGGCGGCGGCGGCAACCGGCTCCATCGCCAGGCCGCCGCCGGTGTACAGGATGCTGCCCTGGCCGGTTGCCCGCATCGCCGGCAGCACGGCGCGTGCCGCGGTCAGCGCCCCGAGCACGCCGATGCGCAGGTCGGACGCCAGCGCTTCCGGGTCGAGTACCGACGGTGCGCATTCGCGCGGCACCGAGGCGTTGAAGATGAGCACCTCTGGCGGCGGCATCGCCTGCCGCATGTTCTCGATGGCCGATACGATGGATTCGTCGCTGCCGGCATCGACCACGAAGCCCTGCGCGGTCACGCCGCGCGCGGCCAGTTCGTGCTCGTAGCGCTCGAGCTTGCCGGCGTCGCGCGAGATCATCGCCACGCAATAGCCCTCGGCGGCGAAGCGCCGCGCCACCGCGGCACCGACGCCTGAGCCCATGCCGACGATGGCACACACTTTCGAACCCATAGTTCTCTCCCGACCTGCTGCGCTTCTACGTGTTTACTTGTTCTTTGCTGCGGCACGTGCCGCGGCCAGTGCGCTGCGACGTTCTTCGTCGGCCTGCGCAATGGCCTGCTTCTGTTCGTCGCTCAGCGGCTCGCCCAGCTGCTTTTCGATGCCGGCAGCCACCCGCGCCGACGGTTCGGTGATGCGCCCTTCCGCCGGCATGGCGGCGCGCACCTGCGCTGCCGGCAACTTCGTGATGTTGACCACGCGACGCACGAACTGCTCGTCGATGCGGCGGGTTTCGGCCTTCAGAAAGGCCGTCTGCGCCGGCGTCTGCGCCGCGGCGGGAGACAGGATGCAGCAGCAGGCGAGCAGCGACAACAGAAACTTCATCGAAAAGCGCTCCGAAAGAGGGTGTCGCCGGTGCAGTGGATGCTTCACTGCGGCAACAGGATGGTCGAGCCGGTCGTGCGGCGCGCGGCCAGTGCTTCATGCGCGCGGGCACAGTCGGCTAACGCATGACGCTGCTGAATGTTGATCTGCAGCGTGCCGTCGAGCACGCGGGCGAACAGTTCGTCGGCCGCGGCGACCAGGTCAGCGCGGGCGGCGATGTAATGGAACAGCGTCGGCCGGGTCAGGAAGAGCGAGCCCTTCTGCGCCAGCATGCCGGGCTCGAACGGGGCGACCGGACCGGACGCATTGCCATAGCTCACCATCATGCCCATGGGCTGCAGGCAGTCGAGCGACGCCATGAAGGTGTCGCGGCCGATGCCGTCATAGACCACGCGCACGCCGCGGCCGCCGGTCAGCGCGCGCACTTGCGCCGGCAGATCGGCGGATGCGACGCCGGTCAGCACGTGTTCGCAGCCGTTGGCCTGCGCCAGCGCCGCCTTGTCCGGCGTGCTGACGGTGCCGATGACGGTGGCGCCGAGCGCGCGTGCCCACTGGCAGGCGATCAGGCCGACACCGCCGGCGGCTGCATGGATGAGCACCGCATCGCCGGCTTCGACGCGGCAGGTGCGGCGCAGCAGGTAGTGCGCGGTCAGCCCCTTGAGCATCAGCGCGGCAGCCGTGTCGAAGGAAATGCCATCCGGCAGGCGCACCAGCCGGTCGGCCGCGATGTTGCGCGCCGTGGCGTAGGCGCCGAGCGGACCGCCTACATAGGCGACACGGTCACCGACCGCGACCTCGCTGACGCCGGCACCGACCGCCTCGACCACACCGGCCGCTTCCTGCCCCAGTCCGCTCGGCAGCGGTACCGGATAGAGGCCGCTGCGGTGATAGATGTCGATGAAATTGACGCCGACCGCGTGCTGGCGCACACGTGCTTCGCCCGGCCCCGGTGCGCCCGGCTCGACCGCCTCGTACTGCAACACTTCGGGGCCACCGGTGCGGTGCATGCGTACAGCGAAATCCGTCATGGTCATCCTGCCCTCATGGTGATTGGCGCGGAATTCTACCGGTCATGATCGGGGTCTGTTGCCCTTCGCGTCGAGGCGCGCACGCGCGACGACCGCAATCGGCACGCTTATTGTGCACTGCACCCAATGATTTGGCAGAATGCCTCTTTCGGTCAGGGAGTCCGTCATGCGTCGCGTCGTGTTCAACCAGAAAGGTGGCGTCGGCAAGTCCACCATCACCTGCAATCTCGCCGCCATCAGCGCGGCAAGCGGCAAACGTACGCTGGTGATCGACCTCGATACGCAGGGCAATTCGAGCAACTACCTGCTGGGCAAGGCGGCGGACAGCGTCGAACTGGGCGCCGCCGACTTCTTCGACCAGATCCTGAACTTCAAGCTGACGCCGAAGGACACCACCGAGTTCATCACCGACACCGCTCACCCGGGCCTGGCCGTGATGACCGCCAGCGCCAAGCTGGCGGAACTCGAGAACAAGCTGGAATCGCGCTACAAGATCTACAAGCTGCGCGAGGCGCTGGAAGCGCTGGACCAGTTCGACCACATCTATATCGATACGCCGCCGGCGCTGAACTTCTACTCGCGCTGCGCGCTGATCGCGGCCGAATCGGTGCTGATTCCGTTCGATTGCGACGAGTTCTCGCGCAAGGCGCTGTACCAGCTGATCGACAACATCGAAGAGATCCGCGCCGACCACAACGAGGCGCTGAAGCTCGAAGGCATCGTCGTGAACCAGTACCAGGCGCGCTCCAGCCTGCCGGCGCGCGTGGTGCAGGAACTGCGCGACGAAGGCCTGCCGGTGCTCGACGCGACGCTGTCGCCGTCGGTCAAGGTGAAGGAATCACACGAGGCGGCGCTGCCGCTGATCCACTTCGCGCCGTCGCACAAGCTCGCGCAGGAATTCGTCGCACTTCACACGCTGCTGAACGGCGCGTGAGCGGTTTCGTCGTCGCGCTGATCGCGATCGCGGCGCTGGTGTGGCTGCTGACCGGCGGTCTGCGCCGCCGGCGCGAACGCCCGCATGACGCACACGCGGACGGCAGCGGCCTCCCGGGCAGCAGCAACGATTCGGGCTGCACCCATGTCGGCGAGGGCGGCGGCGATTGCGGTGGAGGTGGTGGCGATGGCGGCGGTGGCGGTGACTGAGGTCGAGCGGACTGCGGGCGAGCACTGCGAACTCCGGACGCCCTGCGGCGTCTGAGCCGGCATGAAACACGGCGCCCTGCTCCTCTCCTTGCTGGCATGTTTGGCCGCAGCGCCGCTGGCGGCCGCGGACAGCAGCGCCGGAAACTACCGTGCAGTGGTCGAGCTCGACAACGGCTGGCCGCGTGGCTGCGGCACTGCGGTGACGGTGTCTGGCTGGGACATCCGCGTCGTGCGTCAGCGCGACGGCGACGAGGTGAACGCCCGCATCGAGGTTCAGCCGCCGCCGGGCAATCCTGGACTGCCGGTGCTGGCGCGGCTGGAAGTCGAGCAGTTCCGCCCCGCCATACTGCTGGTCGCACAGGACGGCCGGCTCACGCTGCCCGGCTTCGAGGCCGACAAGCAGCTCGACTGGGCGACGCTGATGCGCAACTTCCTGTTCTTCGGCGGTCGGCTGGTGCTGGGACAGGTCGGCGGCGACGTCGAGCTGCCCTTCAATGGCCCGGCGCCACGCGACGTGACGGGGCAGTACCTGAACTGCGCCGGCGACCTCGCCGCACCCTTCCGCAACGGCAGCTAAGGCCGCGCTCAGCGGCTGATCGCCGTCAGCACCCAGCCTTCGCCGAACGAGGTTTCCTCGACCCGCAGTATCCGCCCGTCCATCATGTTGACGTCGAACGAGCGCCATGGCCGGCTGCGCCGCTTGCTGTCGGCGGCGGCAAGCCAGGCCTCGATGTCGTCGGTTTCGATGCGCGGCCCGATGCGGTGCGTGTAGCAATTTCGCATCAGGTCGGCAAAGCGCAGATCGCCGGCCGGCACGCAGTACATTTCGATGAAGGCGGCGTTGGCCAGCACCAGCCGGTTGACCGGATCGAACAGCGCGAAGGCGGTTTCGCTCATGTCTATGCCGGTCAGCAGCTGACGCAGCACGTCCGGCCGTGCGGCCGCCACCGCCAGATGCGGTGGCACCTCCTCCTCACCGTTCAGCGGACCGTCTTCGGCCTCGCTGCCGCCCGGGCCGGGCAGCACGATGCGGTCGCGACCGGAGTGCTTGGCGCGGTACAGCATCTGGTCGGCCACCCGCATCCACGCCTCGCAGGTGTCGAGCATCGGCGTCAGTTCGGCCACACCGAAGCTGGCGGTGACCACGTGGCCGTCGATCAGCGGTTCGTCGTGCAGGCATCGGCGCAGCCGCGCCATCAGGTCGCGCGCGCCCTCACCGGTGGTGTCCGGCAGCAGGATGCCGAACTCCTCGCCACCATAGCGGCCTGCCGTATCGTTCGCCCGCAGTTCGCGGCCGAGCAGCGCGGCGAAGCGGCGGATGGCCTCGTCGCCGGCGGCATGGCCGTAGCGGTCGTTGATGTACTTGAAATGATCGAGATCGGCCATCACCAGCGTTGCCGTATGCCCGTAGCGACGGTAGCGCGCAAACTCCTTGCGCACCAGCACCTCCCAGTGACCGCGGTTGGCGAGGCCGGACAGTGCGTCGATCCGGCTCAGTGTCTCCAGCGCCTCGCGCTGACGCTGGAGCTTGCGCAGCGCCTGGTTGGTGACGAAGCCGATGGCGATCGGGTGCAGCAGCATCGGCACGCTGGCCGCGACGACGACCAGACTGGACAGCGGCTGCCAGTCGAATCCGTAAAGCAGCACGCCGGCGAACACCCCCACCGCATGCACCAGCAGGCCGCGCAGCATCAGACGGGGGCCGCAGCCGGCGACGCTGTCCATGCTCATCAGCGCGAGGATGAGCAGCGAGGGCACGGCGTTGAAGGCCATCAGCGCGGTCCACGCGCCACCGAAGAAGTGATCGGCCAGCAGGTTGTCGCCTTCGGCGCGGAAAGGATCGCGCGACTGCCGGGCGCGCCACCAGGCCAGGTGCGGCCACAGCAGCGCATGCAGCATGGGGCCGAGCCAGAGCAGCCAGGACGGCCACGACAGGTCGCCGCGCTCGTACAGCACGGCGAGCACCATCGGCAAGCCAAACAGCAGCCCGGCCTGCCGCGCGCGATAGCTGCGCTGCGCGAAACCCAGCTGCGGCGTGTGCTCGCCACCGCCTGCGACAGCGGTGTTCATGCCGTCACCCTGTTCGGGCGTGGACACAACGAAGCATCGGGGGACATTGCGGACTGCACGGGCAACTCGCTGAAATCGGACCGGGCCCGGAAGGCGGACCCGCGACCCGTCATTTTAGCGGGGGCGCCGGTCACCGCCTGAAAGGATTGGTGTCGTGCGTTCACTGCACGCGGGGCGCCGGACGCAGGAAGCGGCGTTCGAACTCGGCAGCGGTGAGCGGCTCGGCGTACAGATAGCCTTGGCAGGCGTCACAGCCGTGCGCGCGCAGCAGATCGCGCTGCCCCTCGGTTTCGACGCCCTCGGCCAGCACCGACATGCCCAACTTGTGACCGAGCGTGATGATGGTGTTGACCAGTTCGACCGCGCTGGCGTCGCCCGGCAGGTCGCAGATGAAACTGCGGTCTATCTTGAGCTTGTTGACCGGCAACCGCTTCAGGTAGGCAAGCGACGAGTAGCCAGTACCGAAATCGTCGATCGCCATGCGCAAGCCGAGCCGCTTGATCGCATCGAGGAAGTGACGCGCTTCGTCGCCCTGCTCCATCAGGCTGGATTCGGTCACTTCGAGTTCGAGCAGCGCGGCCGGAAAGCCGGTATCGCCGAGCAGCCGCTCGATGCGCCGTTCCAGCCCGCCGCGGCGGATTTCGGCAACCGACATGTTCACCGCCAGCGTGCCGAGCCGGTAACCGGCGTCGAGCCAGGCACGCCCCTGCCGGCAGGCCAGCTCGCGCACGCGCTCACCGAGCTGCACGATCAGTCCGTTGGCTTCCATGATCGGGATGAACTGCGACGGGCCGGCGTGCACGCTGGCCGCGGCGGACAGCCGTACCAGCACCTCGGCGCCGATCAGCGCGCCGTCGGACAGATCGACCAGCGGCTGGAAGCGCAGCTCGAATTCGTCGTTCTCCAGCGCGCGCCGCAGGCCGGTCTCCAGCGACAGCCGCCGCGTCGCCTCGTCGGTGTAGGCGTCGGTGTAGAAGCGCAGCGTGTTGCGACCGCTCCGCTTGGCCTGGTACATCGCCGCGTCGGCGTCGCGTATCAGGTCCTCGGCGCTGTTGCCGTTGTCCGGGTAGAGGCTGATGCCTATGCTCGCCTGCAGATAGATGTCCTGACCGGAGGCCAGACGCACCGGTGCGCTCAGGTTGTCGAACACGCCCTGGGCGACCAGCGCCGCCTCGCCCGGCTGGTCGAGGTTTTCGAGCAGCAGCACGAATTCGTCGCTGCCCTGCCGGCCCAGCGTGTCCTGTCGGCGCAAGCGCGCGCGCAGGCGCTGCGCGACGGCAGCGAGCACCTCGTCGCCAGCGGCGTGGCCGAGGCCGTCGTTGATGGTCTTGAAATTGTCCAGATCGAGGAACAGCACGGCCACGCGCGTGCCGCGCCGCGCGGCCAGATCGATCGCGTGCATCAGGCGCGACTGGATGAGTACGCGATTGGGCAGGTCGGTCAGCGGGTCGTACTGCGACAGGTGATGCAGCATTTCCTCGGTGCGCCGCGCCTGCGTGATGTCGGTGAGCACGCTGACGCGGTGGGTCGCCCGGCCGTCGTCGTCGTGCACGGTGGCGCAGGACAGCCAGCCCGACCACGCTTCGCCGTTGCGCCGCCGCGCCGCCACCTCGCCCTGCCAGAAGCCGCCGCCACGCAGCGCGCGGTCAATGTCGGCATACAGCCCCTCGGCGCCCTCGACATCGAGCAGCGACACCAGCGTGCATCCCTCGGTGGCGGCCGGATCGAGGCCGTTCAGTTCGCAGAAGGCCTCGTTCACGGTGACCACGACGCCGTCGAGGTCGGTCACCACGACGCCGTCGCGGGTGCTGCGCAGCGCCGCCGCCAGCAGGCGCGCCGACTGTTCGGCGCGCGCGCGGTCGCGGTCGTCGCGCAGGCGACGCACCGCGAAAGACAGATCCATCATCACCTCGTCGAGCAGACGCGCTTCGTCCTCATCCTCCGGGTTGACCTCGCGCGCGATCAGGCCAAGCACGGCGACCACCTTGTCGTCGAGCCGGATCGGCAGGCCGACGTAGCCCATGCAACCGGCGGCCCGCGCTGCCGGCATCCACGCGTCGTCGCCGTCGAGCGCCGACAGACGACACAGCTTGCCGCTGCGCATGACCGCGGCGGTGACGCTGCCGGCGTCGGTGGACGATGCGCTGACCAGCTGCGCGCGATCGGCGACCGCGCTGCCGGCACTGGCGCGCAGCGCGAGCATGCCGCTGTCGTCGGCACGCATGATCCAGGCGAAGCGATAGGCGCCGAACTCGATGGCGACGCGACAGATGCGTTCGAACAGCTCGTCCTCGTCGGCCGACCAGACGATGGTCTGGTTCACCTGACTGAGGAAGTTGTACAGCCGACCCAGCGCCTGCACGTGCGCCTCGGCGCGGCGGCGCGCCGTCACGTCCCACGACACCCATACGACGCGGTCGCTGCCGGGTACCGGCGACACGCGGGCATCGAACACCACCTGCCGTCCCGCCAGTTCCAGCGTGTACTCGTAGGACTGCGTGCGCTGCCGCGCCAGCGCCTGGCGGATCACCGCGAGGAAGCGGCTGCTCACGTCGGCCGGGAATACCTCCTCGACGGTGCGACCGACCAGGGTTTCCGCCGGCGACGCGAGCAAGGCGCCACCATTGCCGAAGGACTCGATGTAGCGACCGTGACGGTCGAGCATGAAGGCGATCTCGGGCAGGCTGTTGACGAAGGCGCGCAGGCGCGACTCGCTGCCGAGCAGCGCATCGACTGCGGCATCGCGACGCCGGTGCGCAACGTACAGATAGAACAGCACGAGCAGACCGAGCACCGCCACCAGCGCCAGCGTCGCCGTGTCGTGCTGGCGCAGCAGCCGGCGCTGTGCCGCCAGATGGCGCAGCAATGCGTCCTCGAGTGCGACGGCACGGCCATCGACCGCGCGCTGCGCCAGCAGCAGCGCGCTGCCGCCCGCCTCGAATCCGTCGAGCTGGCGTTCCATGATGGCGCGCGCATCGGCCAGCGCCGCCATGTAGGCATCGGCGGCCGCGGCCACGTCGCCGGCCACCGGCGCGCGCACCGAGAAGCCGGCGATGGCACCACCGCCGCTGCGCAGATCGCGCGCGGTGGTGAGGGCGCGGTCCAGATGAGCGATCACGCGGGTGCGCGGTACGGTCGTCACACCGGTCAGCAGGCGCTCGGTGTCGAGCTGCGCAAGCAGCGCATAACGACGCGACTGCGCCAGGTTGTCGCGCGCGGTCAGCGCCGCGGCGAGGCTGTCATCCCAGCGCACGTGCGCATAGCTCATCAGGCCCATGCAGGCGCACAGCAGCAGCGCCAGACCGAATACCGGCGGGCCGCCCGCCATTGCGCTGCGCCCGTTCATCGCTGTGCAGGCGCCGGCAGGTTGTGCGGACCGAAGCCGAAGGCCGCGACCAGCGCGCGATGCTCGGGCGAACCGAGGTAGCCGGCCATCGCCTCGTCGATGCGGCGTGCCATCGCCTCGTCCTGCGGACGCAGCGCGAAGGCGGGCCAGCCTGCTTCGCCACGCCCTTCACGCTGCGGCGGCCGGTAGGGCTGCGCAAGTTCGACACCGGTCAGACCGGATACCTTCAGCATGTGGCGCAAGGACACGTCGGACAGCGCAAGCGCGTCGGCCCGGCCCTCGATCACCGCCACCGCGGCGCTGGTCGCGTCGCTGTGCCGCTGAATGCGGGCGGCCGGCACGCCGGCTCGCTTGGCCACCGTCAGTTCGACCGCGCCGTCGATGACGGCCAGCACCGCATCCGGGTGCGCGGCGATGTCGTCGAGGCCGTGCAGGTCGAGCGGATTGCCCGCACCCACCAGCAGCGCCGACGACACCTGCGCGGTCGGCCGGGTGAAGCGTGCGCGCTGCGCGCGCTCGGGGGTCACGAACAGACCGCTGGCGACAATGTCGGCGCGACCGGCCTGCAGATCGTGCAGCAACTGGCCGAACTCGGTGTGGATGAACTCGACCTCGCCGAGACCCGCCCGCTTGGCCAGCACGCGTAGCATTTCGGGTGCCTCGCCGGTGACACGGCCGCGCGCGTCGATGTAGGCGAACGGTGGCTCGATCGAATACAGCGCACGCAAGGTCGGCGCAGCGCCCGATCGCGCCGGATCGTCGTAGATGATCCGGCCGAGCACCAGCGCGACGAGGGCAACGATGAATCCGGCAAGCAGGTAGGGAGTGCGCATGACGGGTTGCTGACGAGGTCAGCCTTGCATTCTAGCGTCGCGTCATGACCCGTCCATGCAGGGCAGCACGAACCGCGTCGATCACTGCCTTTTCGTAGCGACCGCCGCGCAGCCGGTCGCTCAGTTCGATCTGCACGCCGCGGCCCTGCCGCCCCCGGTTGCACAGATTGCGCGGGTCGAGGCCGGCGTAGCGATGGCCGCTGGTCTGCGCGAGCACGCCGCGTGCGTACAGGCGATCGGCCAAGGCACAGGCAAGCGCACGATCGCGGCCGCCGAGCAGCGCCCGCTCGCCGGTATCGGCCACGCCATGCACCGCCAGCACGGCGTCGCAGTCGGCAATCAGCGCCAGGGCGCGCGGCTCGTCGAAGCGGGTACTGGTGATGTGCAGTGTTTCGAAGTTCATCGCCGGCAACGCGCCTTCGAACAGGTAAAGGTCGAAGTCGTCGCCGGCGATCGCACGCGCCACCTCCGACGTGCCGCGCTCGATGCGCCCACCATGCGGCGCGACGATGGCGACCCCGCTACCGCGTCGCTCGACGGTGACGTGGTAGTCGATGCCCTCGCGATGCGCGGACGACAGCTCGGCGTAGCTGCGATGGCGGTCGCGATGCACGTCGTTCAGGGCTTGCCGGACAGGAACAGCTTCTCGATGCGCGCCATGCCCGGGTGATCGCGTCCCGAACGACGCAGTTCGGCGAAGTCCTCGCGCAGGATGCGGCGGAATTCGTCGGCGCCGCGCAAGGTCATGTTGGCGGCGTACACCTCGCGCGCATTGCCGATCTGTCCGTTCAACAACAGCGCGTGCGCGTGGTTGATCTGCGCCGCCTTGAATTCCGGCGCGTCGTTCGGCACCTTGGTCGCCGCCTGCAGCACCTCGTCGTAGCGGCCGAGGTTGAGGCAGGCCCAGGACCAGGCGACCCAGACCGAATTGTCCTTGTAGCCGGCCTGCATCGCTTTCTCCAGCCAGCGTGCCGATTCGGCGTAGTCGGTCTGGGCACCACCGCCGCTGTAGATCGCCGCCAGATGGACATAGGCCGGCGCGTAGTTCTTGTCGGCCGCGCGCCGGACCCAGGCCAGCGCCAGTTCCGGCGCCAGCGGGTCGGCAGTGTCGGCTTCGATCATCTTGGCCAGCAACAGCATGCCTTCCGGGTCACCGCCTTCGGCCGCCAGCGTGTACCAGCGGCGAGCCTCTGCCGCATTGCGCTCGACGCCGATGCCGCTGGCACGGATCTGCCCGGCCACGGCCTGTGCCCGCGCCAGTCCGGCCTCCGCCGACAGCAGCGCCCAGCGTGCCGATTCGGTGTCGTTCTTGTCCAGGCAGGTGCCGAAGAAATGCCAGTCGGACATCTGCAGCATCGCTTCCGGCTCGCCCTTCTCGGCGGCGCCACGCGCCTCGGCCAGTGCCGTGTCGCACTCGCCGCGCAGGTGGGCGGTGCGCCACTGTTCCGACGCCGCGGCCGTGCCCGCTGCCGACAGCAGCGCTGCGAAACAGAAGAGGCGGACGCGCGCGTTCATGAGCAATCAGGCCGGCGACAGCTTGGCCACGGCGAGCGCCAGCCACTTGACGCCCGACGCACCGAAATTCACCTGGACCCGGGCGTCGGAGCCCGAGCCTTCGGCGTTGACGATGACGCCAGCGCCGAACTTGGCGTGGCTCACCTGTTGGCCGACGCGGAAGCCGCTGTCATTGACCGCCGTCGTCCGGCGACCGCTGCCGAAGCTGCGCGGATTGCTGCTTGCCGGTGCCGACGGCGCGGCACTGCTGCTGCCGAAGCCCCCGTAGCCGCGTGCGCTGGCCGGCGGCGTAAGCCACTTCAGCAGTTCGGCCGGAATTTCATCGAAGAAGCGGCTGCGCAGGTTGTAGCGGGTCTGGCCGTGCAGCATGCGCGACTGCGCGAACGACAGATAGAGCCGCTTGCGGGCGCGGGTGATGGCGACGTACATGAGCCGGCGCTCTTCTTCCAGACCGTCTCGCTCCAGCACCGAGTTCTCGTGCGGAAACAGGCCTTCTTCGAGACCGCCGATGAACACCACGTCGAATTCCAGACCCTTCGCCGAATGCACGGTCATCAGTTGCACCGCCGCCTGGCCGGCGTCGGCCTGGTGTTCGCCCGCTTCGAGCGAGGCGTGCGACAGGAAGGCGGACAGCGGATCGGGCGGCGCGGCTTCGTCCTCGGCCGCGACCTGGGCGTAGCCTTCCTCGGAAATGAAGTTGGCGGCCGCGTTGATGATTTCGTCCAGGTTGGCAACGCGCTCCTGACCCTCCTTTTCAGTCAGGTAGTGCGCGCGCAGGCCGGACAGTTCGAGCACCTGCTCGACCATTTCCGGCAGCTTCAGCCCCTCGCAGGCGAAGCGCAGCTGATCGACCAGCTTGATGAAGGCGCCGACCGACTGTGCCGCCTTGCCGGTCAGGAAATTCAGCGCGCCGTACAGGCTGCTGCCGTGCGCCTGCGCGGCGTCCTGCAGCTGTTCCAGCGAACGCGCGCCGATGCCGCGGGTCGGGAAGTTCACCACGCGGGTGAACGCCGTGTCGTCGTGCGGATTGGCGATCAGCCGCATGTAGGCCAGCGCGTGCTTCACCTCCTGCCGCTCGAAGAAGCGCAAACCGCCATAGACGCGATAGGGAATGCCGGCCGAGAACAGCGCGTGTTCGAGCACGCGCGACTGCGCATTGCTGCGGTAGAGCAGCGCGATGTCGTCGCGCGCGGTGCCGTCGTGGATCAGCGCCCGGATTTCCTCGACCACCCAGCGCGCTTCCTCGATGTCGTTGAAGGCCTCGTACACGCGTAGCGGTTCGCCATGACCGGCTTCGGTCCACAGGTTCTTGCCGAGGCGGCCGCTGTTGTGCTTGATCACGGCATTGGCGGCGTCGAGGATGTTGCCGTGCGAGCGGTAGTTCTGTTCCAGCCGGATCACGTTGTTGACATGGAACTCACGCTCGAAGTCGCGCATGTTGCCGACCTCGGCGCCGCGGAAACGGTAGATGCTCTGGTCGTCGTCGCCGACCGCCATCACCGCCGCCTGGCCTTCGGTGCCGAGGCCGGCCAGCAGCTTGAGCCAGCGGTACTGCAGCACGTTGGTGTCCTGGAACTCGTTGACCAGGATGTGGCGGAAGCGGCGCTGGTAGTGCGCGCGTATCGGTTCGTTGCGCTGCAGGAGTTCGTGGCAGCGCAGCAGCAGCTCGGCGAAATCGACCACACCTTCGCGCTGGCACTGCGCCTCGTAAGCCTGGTACAGCTCGATCCGCTTGCGCGCGAAATCGTCGAAGGCTTCGACCTCGTGCGGGCGCAGGCCCTGCTCCTTGGCCGAGTTGATGAAATACATCAGGTCGCGCGCCGGAAACTTCTCGTCGTCGATGTTCAGCGCCTTCAGCATGCGCTTGATCGCCGACAGCTGGTCGGCCGAATCGAGGATCTGGAACAGCTGCGGCAGCCCGGCCTCTTTCCAGTGCGCGCGCAGCATGCGGTTGCACAGGCCATGGAAAGTGCCTATCCACAGCCCGCGTGCATTCATCGGCAGCATCGCGGTCAGCCGCGCCAGCATCTCCTTGGCCGCCTTGTTGGTGAAGGTGACCGCAAGAATGCCGTGCGGCGACACCTGGCCGGTCGAAATGAGCCAGGCCAGACGCGTGGTCAGCACGCGCGTCTTGCCTGACCCGGCGCCCGCGAGGATGAGCGCCGACTGCGACGGCAGCGTGACGGCCTGGAACTGCTGTTCGTTCAGACCGGAAAGAAGCGGGTTGGATGTCATGCGGCGGATTCTACCGGGCTGCCTGCCGACGGTCGCGCCCGCGGACGTGTAGTCCTCCTCCTACAGCGAGGAACCGGCCCCGGGCAGGGTGGTCGCGTCTAACCCGGACAACGCAAACAGGGAGAGACCACGACAATGAACGACTGGACACAGACCGCCGCCTGGCTGTACGCATGGGCGGGCGACCGCCTGCCTCAGGTGCTTGACCTCGCGGTGAAGCTGTTCCTGATCCTGCTGCTCGCCTGGATGCTGCAGCACCTCGCCCGGCGCTCGATACGTCTGATCCACGAAACACTGCGCCGGCGCACCGACTGTGCGGAAGACATCAAGCGCATCGACACCCTGGTTCGGGTCGCACGCTACGCGGCATCGGTGGTCATCCTCGTGCTGGCCGGCGGCATCGCGCTGAGTGCACTGGGCATTTCGGTCGCCCCGCTGCTGGCCACCGCTGGCGTGGCCGGCATCGCCATCGGCTTCGGTGCCCAGTCGCTGGTGAAGGATCTGTTCTCAGGGCTGTTCGTGCTGCTGGAAAACCAGATCCGCGTCGGCGACATCGTGGACATCGCCGGACACGGCGGCGTGGTCGAAGAAGTGACGCTGCGCTATGTGCGCCTGCGCGATTACGAGGGCAATGTGCACTTCGTCCCGAACGGCGAGATCACGACGGTCACCACCCGCTCGCGTGAATTCGCCAATGCGGTGATCGATGTGCGAATGGCGCCGACCGACCGGGTGGCCGACATCTACGCCATCATGTTCGACGTCGCCAAGGCGATGCGCGAGGACGAGCACTTCGGCGCCCGCATACTCGGCGACCTCGAAATGGCGGGCGTGGACCAGTGGCAGGAATCGGCGCTCATCGTGCGGGCACGCATCCGTGTCGCGGCGATGGCGCAATGGGAGGTGCGGCGCGAATTCCTGCGGCGGGTGAAGGAAGCGTACGACGAGCGCGGCCAGACCTTGCCGCTACCGCATCTCACGCTGCGCTTCGCCGACGACGCCGAAACCCTACTGCGCGAAGTGTCGCGCAGCAGCCCGGCGACACGCCGGACGGCTCCGGCCTGAGCCTGCCCGGTAACGGAGCCTCGTTTTCCGGCGGGCGGAGGCCCGCCGAGCCTATAATTGCGGGTTAGCGTTCATTTCCGCCGCATCCCGCCTCATGTCAGAAAAACAGACCCCCGCCTACACCCCGTCCGAGGTCGAAGCCGCCGCGCGCCGCTACTGGGACGACAGCCAGACCTTCAAGGCCGTCGAGGACGCGTCGAAGCCCAAGTACTACTGCCTGTCGATGTTCCCCTACCCGTCGGGCAAGCTGCACATGGGCCATGTGCGGAACTACACCATCGGCGACGTGCTGACCCGCTTCCACCGGATGCGTGGCTACAACGTGCTGCAGCCCATGGGCTGGGACGCCTTCGGCCTGCCGGCCGAGAACGCGGCGATCAAGAACGCGGTGCCGCCGGCGAAATGGACCTACGACAACATCGACTACATGCGCCAGCAGCTCAAGGCGCTGGGCTTCGCCATCGACTGGAGCCGCGAACTGGCGACCTGCCAGCCGTCGTACTACAGGTGGAACCAGTGGCTGTTCCTGCGCATGCTGGAAAAGGGCATCGCCTACAAGAAGACGCAGGTGGTGAACTGGGACCCGGTTGATCAGACCGTGCTCGCCAACGAACAGGTGATCGACGGCCGCGGCTGGCGCACCGGCGCGCTGGTCGAGAAACGCGAGATTCCCGGCTACTACCTCGGCATCACGCAGTACGCCGACGAACTGCTGGACGATCTGGACACGCTGGACGGCTGGCCCGAGCGCGTGAAGACCATGCAGGCCAACTGGATAGGCAAGAGCACCGGCGTGCGCTTCGCCTTCAGCCACGACGTCCGCGATGACACCGGCGCGCTGATCGACGACGGCCGGCTGTGGGTGTTTACCACCCGCGCCGACACCATCATGGGTGTCACCTTCTGCGCGGTCGCCGCCGAACATCCGCTGGCCACCCACGCCGCCCGCAACAACCCCGAACTGGCCGCCTTCATCGAGAAGTGCAAGCACGGCTCGGTGATGGAAGCCGACATGGCGACCATGGAAAAGGAAGGTCTGCCGACCGGCCTCACCGTCGTGCATCCGCTGACCGGCGAATCGGTGCCGCTATGGGTCGGCAACTACGTGCTGATGAGCTACGGCGACGGCGCGGTGATGGCGGTGCCGGCGCACGACGAGCGCGATTTCGGCTTCGCGAAGAAGTACGACCTGCCGATCCGACAGGTGATCGCGGTCGGCGACAACGTCTTCTCGACTGACGCCTGGGCCGAGTGGTACGGCTCGAAGGACGGTGTCTGCGTGAATAGCGGCAAGTACGACGGCCTCGGCTATGCCGCCGCGGTCGATGCGGTCGCGACCGATCTCGCGGCCAAAGGCGGCGAGAAGAAGGTGCAGTGGCGCCTGCGCGACTGGGGCGTGTCGCGCCAGCGCTACTGGGGCTGTCCGATTCCCATCATCCACTGCGATCACTGCGGCGACGTGCCGGTGCCGGACGACCAGCTGCCGGTGGTGCTGCCGGAGGACTGCATTCCGGATGGCTCGGGCAACCCGCTGCTCAAGCGCGACGACTTCATCAACGTCGCCTGCCCGAAGTGCGGCGCCGCGGCGAAGCGCGAAACCGACACGATGGACACTTTTGTCGATTCGAGCTGGTACTACGCCCGCTACTGCTCGGTCGGCAACGACGCGGCCATGGTCGATGAGCGCGCCAACTACTGGATGCAGGTGGACCAGTACATCGGCGGCATCGAGCACGCCATCCTGCACCTCTTGTACTCGCGCTTCTGGTCCAAGGTGATGCGCGACATGGGCCTGATGACGGTGAAGGAACCGTTCGCCCGTCTGCTCACCCAGGGCATGGTGCTGAACCACGCCTGGCTGCACAAACCTGAAGGCGGCGGCAAGAACTACTACTGGGAAAGCGAGGTCGAGGTCCAGCGCGACGCCAAGGGGCAGATCACCGGCGGCCGGCTGAAGGCCGACGGCACCGTGCTCGAGCACGAACTGACCACGATGTCGAAGTCGAAGAACAACGGCGTGGACCCGCAGGCGCTGATCGACCAGTACGGCGCCGACACCGCACGCTTCTTCATGATGTTCGCCAGCCCGCCGGAACAGACGCTGGAATGGAACGACGCCGGTGTCGAAGGCGCGCACCGCTTCCTGAAGCGCGTATGGAATTTCGCCCAGGACTACACCGCCGAACTGCGCGCGCGAGTGCCAGCCGCGTTGACGCTGGGCAAGGCCAAGCTGCCGGCCGCGCTGGCCGACCTGCGGCGCGAACTGCATCTGGTGCTGAAGCAGGCCAGCTACGACCTCGGCAAGCAACAGTTCAACACGGTCGCCTCCGGCTGCATGAAGATGCTCAACGCGCTGGAAAAGGCACCGCGCGACGGCGCCGAAGCGGCCGAGGTGATCGGCGAAGGCCTGTCCATGCTGCTGCGCGTGCTGTCGCCGATCTGCCCGCACATCACGCACGTGCTGTGGCGCGACTGCGGCTTCGGCGACGACATCCTGAGCGCCGAATGGCCGGAGCCGGCCGACTCGGCGCTGGTGCAGGACGAGGTCGAACTGATGCTGCAGGTCAATGGCAAGCTGAGGGGCAGCCTGCGCGTCGCCGCCGATGCGGCCAAAGACGCCATCGAGGCGGCGGCGCTGGCCAACGAGTCGGCGCAGAAGTTCATGGAAGGCAAGCCGGCGAAGAAGGTGGTCGTCGTGCCCGGCCGTCTGGTCAATATCGTGTGCTGAAGCAGGAGATGCCCGTGAGCGCCCCCGCCAACCCGTCCCGCCGCAGCCTGCTGCTCGCCGCCGCCGCCGCGCTTCCGCTGGCGGCCTGCGGTTTTCACCTGCGCGGTGTACGTGATCTGCCTTTCCAGACGCTTTACATCAACTCCAACCGTTACTCGGAGCTGACAGCCCAACTCAGGCGCGCCATCGAAGCGCAGACCACGTCGAAAGTCGCCGATGACATCAAGGCAGCCGATGCCGTGCTCGACATCACCGAGAACAGGACCGAGAAGGTCATTCTCAGCTTGAATTCAGCTGGCCGCGTCCGTGAGTATCAGCTGCGCCAGCGTTTCTCGTTTCGCGTACGCACGCCGACCAATGATGAGATCGCGCCGGTGGCGACCATAGAGATGCGTCGCGATCTCACGTTCAACGACAGCGACACGCTGGCCAAACAGGAAGAGGAACAACTCCTGCTGGCCGAAATGCAGTCGGACGTGATCCAGCAACTGCTGCGCCGCCTGCAGGCGATCAAGCGCAAACCCGCCTGAGCGCGATGCAGCTGCGCGCCGAACAGCTCGACGCCCACCTGAAGGGCACGCTCGCGCCGCTCTATGTGCTGCACGGCGACGAGCCGCTGCTGGTGATCGAGGCGGCGGACGCCATCCGCGCCGCCGCCCGCGCGCGCGGTTTCAGCGAGCGCGAAGTGCTGGTGGTGACGCAGTACTTCAAGTGGTCTGCGCTGGCCGAAGCGGCCGGCAATATGTCGCTGTTCGGCGGCGACAAGCTGATCGATCTGCGCATTCCGACCGGCAAGCCGGGTCGCGAAGGCAGTGACGCACTGGCCCGCTACGCCGCAAACCCGCCGGCCGGCACGATCACGCTGGTGACGTTGCCACTGATGGACTGGAAGGCGAAGAAGAGCAGCTGGTTCGCCGCGCTGATCGAATCCGGCATGGAACTGGAACTGAACGCTCCCGGCCTTGCGCGTCTGCCCGCCTGGCTGGCCGGCCGGCTCGCCCGCCAGCAGCAGAGCGCGACACCGGAAGCGCTGGAATTCATGGCCGGCCATGTCGAAGGCAACCTGCTGGCGGCAAACCAGGAAGTGATGAAGCTCGCGCTGCTGCATCCGCCGGGCGAACTGACGCTGGAGCAGGTGCGCAACGCGGTGATGGACGTTGCCCGCTACGACGTCGATGACCTGCGTCAGGCATTGCTCGCCGGCGACGCCGCGCGCGCCAGCCGCCTGCTCGACGGTCTGCGCGCCGAAGGCGTGGCCGCTCCGCTGGTGCTGTGGATCATCGTCGCCGAACTGCGTGTGCTGGCGACCGCGCGTGCCGAAATGGATGCCGGCCGCAGCGCCGACGACGCGCTGGCCGCGGCACGCATCTTCGGCGCCCGCCAGTCGCCGTACAAGCGGGCGCTGCAGCGCCTGTCCTCGGCCGCCACCCGCACTGCACTGATGCAGGCCGCGCGGCTGGACCGCATGATCAAGGGCGTGGCGCGTGGCGACGTGTGGGACGAGTTCCTGCAGATCGCGCTGCGACTGTGCGCACGCTGAGCGTTGCCGACTGGCAAGTCGCCGCGCTTTCTGCTTTCATCCGTGTTTGGCCGCCGTTTCCATAAGGTGCGCGGCTCGGGCATTTCGGGAATCAAGATGGACATCCAGGACTACATGAACACGCTGGGCCGCCAGGCCCGCGCCGCCTCGCGCATCGTGTCGCAGGCTTCCACCGCCGCCAAGAACGACGCACTGATCCGCATCGCCGCCCTGCTGCGCGAGCGCGCACCGCAGCTGCTCGAAGCGAACGCGGCCGACGTTGACGCGGCACGCGCCAATGGCCTGGACGCAGCGATGATCGACCGCCTGACGCTGACCGCCAAGGGCGTCGAAGCGATGGCCCAGGGCCTGGAACAGGTCGCCGCCCTGCCCGACCCGGTCGGCGAAATGACCGACTTCAAGCGCCGCCCGACCGGCATCACGGTGGGCAAGATGCGGGTGCCGCTGGGCGTGATCGGCATCATCTACGAAGCACGGCCGAACGTGACCGCCGACGCCGCCGCGCTGTGCCTGAAGAGCGGCAACGCCGCCATCCTGCGCGGCGGCTCCGAAGCCGCGCGCTGCAATCAGGCAGTCGCCGCCTGCGTGCGCGAAGGGCTGGTCGCCGCGGGTCTGCCGGACACTGCGGTACAGGTGGTGGACACCACCGACCGCGCCGCGGTCGGCGCGCTGATCACGATGCCGCAGTTTGTTGACGTGATCGTGCCGCGCGGCGGCAAGGGCCTGATCGAACGCATTTCGCGTGAAGCCAAGGTGCCGGTGATCAAGCACCTTGACGGCAACTGTCACGTCTATATCGACGAATTCGCCGACGACGACAAGGCCGTGCGCATCGCCGACAACGCCAAGACCCATCGCTACGGCACCTGCAACACGATGGAAACGCTGCTGGTGCATGTCGCTGCGGCACCGCGCGTGCTCGGTCAACTGGCCGACATCTACCTCGGCAAAGGCGTCGAACTGCGCGGCTGCGAGCGCGCGCGCGCACTGGTGCCGGCGATGAAGGCGGCGACCGACGAGGACTGGGCGACCGAATACCTCGCCCCCATCCTCGCGGTGCGCATCGTCGATTCGCTGGACAACGCGATCGAGCACATCAACCGCTGGAGTTCGCAGCACACGGACGCCATCGTGACCGAGAACCACACGCGGGCGATGCGCTTCATCCGCGAGGTCGATTCGGCGTCAGTCATGATCAACGCCTCGACCCGCTTCGCCGACGGCTTCGAGTACGGGCTGGGTGCGGAGATCGGCATCTCGACCGACAAGATCCACGCCCGCGGCCCGGTCGGTCTGGATGGGCTGACCAGTCAGAAGTGGGTGGTGCTCGGCGACGGCCACGTGCGCAGCTGAACCCGCTGACGGGACGGCACGCCCTCCCGTCACCCCCAGCCCCCAGCCCCCAGCCCCCACGAATTGTCCGACAGCTTCCTCTCCGCCAGCATCCTGCTCCTGCTGCTGTTCGATCCGTTCGGCAACGCACCGGTCATGACCGTGCTGCTGAAGGACGTACCGACGGCGCGGCGTCAGCGTGTCGTGCTGAGGGAGTGCTTCTTCGCTTGGCTGGCGCTGCTCGCCTTCATGTGGGCCGGCGAATCGGTGATGAAGGTACTGCAGCTGTCGCAGACCTCGCTCGGTATCGCCGGCGGCGTACTGCTGTTCCTGATTGCGCTGCGCATGATCTTTCCGCAGCCGGCCGGCGTGTTCGGCGAGTGGGCCGGCGGCGAACCCTTCGTCGTGCCGCTGGCGATTCCGCTGATCGCCGGGCCGTCGGCGATGGCCATGGTGATGCTGCTGGTGTCGCGCGAGCCGGACCGCTTCTGGACCTGGACCGGCGCGATGAGCGCGGCCATGGCGGTCACCGCCTGCGTGCTGCTGGCGGCCGGGCCGCTGATCCGCCGGCTGGGTGAGCGCGGAACCTCTGCACTTGAGCGACTGATGGGCCTGCTGCTGTGTGCGGTCGCCGTCGAAATGCTGCTGACCGGCATCCGCAGCTTTGCCGGGTCACTCTGAGCGGCTCGTACTGATTGATGCCGAGCGGCTGACCGCAGTTCAGCCGCTCGTCCTCGCTGAATCCCGGGCAGCGGCGGCCGCGCGTTGACTGCGAACCCATGCCTCCCCGGAAGGGAAGAACGGGGTTTCAGAACGAGCCGCCAGGAGACGACGATGTCTTGGTGAATACGGCGGCACCGCTGACCTGATTGATGCCGGAAATTCCCGTCTCGAAGTGGTAGATCATGCCAGCCCGTTCTGCGGCCGAACCTGCAAAGAAGCCGTAGACATACCCCCCGGTGGGGTTGAATGCGCAGCCGGTACAGTTGCTGATCGAGCCGGCAAAGGCGGAAGTACCCGAATCGATGCTGCCACTGCCGGTCACTCCGAAGCTGGTCGATGCGACGGCAACATTCATACTTACCTGGAAGGCATAGCTGGAGAAGTCAGCCGTGAGCGACCCGCTGACCGCTCCGCCCGCACCGCCGCCTGACGAGGTCGGCGTCGTATAGCCACTGAGTGCATAGGTCGCGACCACGCCGCCGAGCGCCGCGAGATCCGGCGTGGGCTTGCCGACGACATAGTGCATGTCGATCAGCGGCTGGCCGAAGCAGCTGCTGTTTCCGGTTCCCACGCACGTTCCGTCCGTCCAGCGCCCCCAGCCGATTATGCCGTCCTCGTGCGCCTCGACCGCGGAGACCTTCTGTATCTGGTCAACGCCATTGCTCGCCGCGACGAGGGTGGCCCCCTCGAACTGCGCCGAGGCTGCACCAAGACTGACCACGCCGCCGTAGCCACCGTACTGGTCCGTGTACTGACCGAAAACGTAGTAGCCGTCGCCCGTCTGCAGACTTGGCGTCGTCGGGGGCGGTGTCACGATGTCGAGGCCGCCGTCGGAGGTACGCTCCTCGGCGACGAGGAAGGTTTCGTTGTTCGGTGGCGGCAACACGCCGTTTCCCCCGCCCACGCCAGCGTTCGACGGCGGCGGTGGCGGCAGATCGGTCTTGATCTCGACGATGACGGGAATGGTGTTCTGGTCGGCGACGTAGGCGCTCTGCCCGTCCGACACCGTAAGACAGCCGCCGCCATTACATACATCGACCGCGCCGTCGCCTGTCGTCACATTGACGCTGTTTCCGTAGGCCACCGAGAACTCGGTACCGCGGATGCCGATCGTCGCCACCGAGGTCGTCAGCTTGTAGTTGCTGCGGTTGCCCTTGCCGACCAGGCCGGTGATGGTGCGCAGACCGCCCTTGATCAGACTAAAGAATCCCCGGTCCTCGGTCGGCTTGCCGGCGAACGCATACTGGTCGATGCGGAACTGGGTCTGCGGCTGAAGCGACACTAGCGAGCCGTCGGTGAAGCGCATCTGGGCGCGGCCGCTGCCGGTGTTGACGGTGTCACCGCTGCCAACCTGAGCGCCGCGTGCAAGCACTCGACTGCTGCCGTCGGCCGCCAGCGCACGTACGTCGCCCGCGGTAAATTCGACGCGCGCTGCCACATCGGCCGATGCATTCAGCGGAAACGCCAGCGCCATGGCGAGCGCCAGGTGTGCGGGTCTGAAGGGTTTCGCCATGGCGCTCTCCTAGAACGTGCGACGCACGGCGAACTGAGCGACGCCGCGACGATATTCGTTGATGTTAACGCTCGAATCATTGCGCATCAGGGTGACCGAGGGCGTGAGCTGCCACTGCTTGGCAAAGGCGTAGCTCGCACCCAGCGACAGAGAGGTCAGATCGTCCTCCCGCCGGACCAGGAACGTCGGGTCGATGGCACCGTATTCGCGAACCTCGTGCGCAAGCGCGCCAAACAGCATCCAGCGCTCGTCCAGAGTGTGCTGCGCGCCGACGCGGAAACCCATGACATCGTTGGCAGCAATGTTCAGCCCGGAGGGCAGATCCTTCTGGCCCGTTTCGGCGCCAAGATAGAAACTGCCGAAGAGCATGGTCTGACCGCCGGGCAGAACGTGCGCGTGGCCAACACCGTAGATATTGCGATTGACATCCCGGACGTCATTGCTGCCGTCGTAACGCAAGCGCGTATGCTGCATGAACGCCGTCGTCTGGTTGCGCGCGTCATGCGTGTGCTGCCACTGCAGTGTTGCGCCGGAATGGTCGCGCAACTTGTCGTGGTTGACTTCGAAAGTGCCGAGCTGCAGCGCTGCCGTCACCCGGTTGGAGCCACGTGTCCACACCAAGCCGGCATTGCCGTCGAGCGACGTGGTGTCGAATCTCGATTCTCCACTATTGAAACGCGCAGAACCATTAGCGCCGGCCAGCAAGGCCCATTCACGGTTCAGCGGAACAAGCGCGTTGATACCTCCACCGAGCGCGCCAAACGATGCGCTGCGGCTTCGACTGCCGCTGGCCAGCTGGAAATCGCCGAATCCCGGCACGGCGACGGAATTCAGTGAAGTGGCGCTGTTGACATTGGTATCACGCCCCACCGCCGCTTCGATATAACCGGCGACGGAGGGCTTCCCGATATCCGGTGCGCGATCGATCGCAGACAGCAGGCGATCGATGGTCCGCGCAACCTCCGGCGGCACGTTCTGATTACGCACCGCCTCCAGCTCCCGCCTTGCGCCAGCCGATTCGCCGAGCGCCAGATAAGCACGGCCGATCTCGGCACGGGCGCGCGCATTGTCCGGTTGCACGGCGAGCACGCGTTCGAGCGCGAACACGGCCAGCGTATGCCGCCCAGTTTCCAGCGCCGAAATGCCCAGCAATAGATCGAACTGCGGATCACCGGCCCGCTCTGACTCCTGCGGCGACAGCAACTGGTAGGCCGCCGCATGGCGACCGGCCTCGATGTGCGCGGCCGCCTGTTCGGTGAACGATTGGGCTTGCGTGGCGACCGAGGCGCCCAGCAGCAGTGCAAACAGCAGCGGATGTGTTCTTTTTTGTGCGCGCATGCGCCCTCCTTGTTGTCGTATGACCGACAACCGACTGACCGTAACGGCCGGATGATTGCACTTCATTGATTGAAAAACAATAGCTTGCGGAGTCTTATTAAGGTTGATTCCTGAAGAAAGCCGTCATTTCTCACATCTCGCGAGCACGATCAGTGCCCGTCCGCCGGATAATTCGAGACCCGAAACCGACGGAGTCCCCATGAATCTGCGCGCATTGTGTTTCGTGTCGATGTTGATGCTCTCCCCGGTCGTCACGGCCATCGAAGTCGAAGGCACGCGTTTCGATCCGACGACACGCCTGTCCGATTCCACACTTCAGCTGAACGGCGCGGGCGTACGCACACGCTTCATCATCAAGGCCTACACCGTCGCGCTCTACCTCGGCGCACCGGCCGACAGCCTGGACGCGGCAATGGCCGCGGCAGGCCCGAAGCGTATCGAGATCGTGCCGCTGATGAGCTTTTCCGCAACGCAGTTCACCGAACCGCTGGTCAAGGGCATGAAGAAAAACCTGCCGCCAGCGGAATTCGAAGCGATGCAGCCGCGCATCCGCGCATTCGTTGACGATCTGATGGCGGTGCAGGAGGTGAAGAAGGGCAGCCGCATCGGCCTCGAATGGCTGCCCGGTCGCGGCACCCGCGCCGTGATCGACGGCAAGGAGGTGAGCAAGACGGTCGAGGGCGACGATTTCTACCGTGCCCTGCTCGCCATCTGGATCGGCCCGAAGCCGACCCAGGACGACCTGAAGCAGCAGTTGCTCGGGGGCAGGCAGGCGCAATGATGAAGGACTCCGGCGCGGCCGACTGGGAGGCGGTAATCGTGGCGCCCGGCTTCGCACTGGGCATCCGCACCACGGACGATGCACTCACGCTGATCGAGTTCCTGCCGCCGCAGTCGCCGCAACCAGCGCGCACGCTGCTGGCGGCCGAAGCCACACGCCAGATCGACGCCTACCTGCGCGATGCCCGGCATCGCTTCGATCTGCCGCTGGCTCCCGGCGGCAGCGCACACGAGAACGCGGTGTGGGCGGTGATGCAGCAGATCGCGGTCGGCGACACGCTGACCTATGGGGAGGTGGCGCATCGCATCGGCTCCGCGCCGCGTGCCGTCGGCGCGGCCTGCGGCGCAAATCCGCTGCCGGTGGTGATTCCCTGTCATCGCATCGTCGGCGCGGGTGGCGCACTGGGCGGCTTCGCGCACGCAACGCAGGGCTTTCTGCCCGGTATCAAGCGCTGGCTGCTCGCGCACGAGGCCGCGACGCGCGAATTCATGCTGTCGGGGAACGCCCCCGCTCTATCGTCACGCCGACCTGACGCACGTCCTTCATGATGCCGGTCTTGGCGATCGAAATCCGGACCCATGACGCGCGGAAGTCGTTCAGCATCATGTTGATGACGAACTCGCCCAGCGTTTCGAGCAGATTGAAATGGCGCTGCGCCAGTTCGGCGCGGATGCGATTGACCACTTCGGCGTAGTCGATCGTGTCGTTGATGTCGTCGTTCTGAGCCGCGGCGTCGGGCACGCCGAAGGTCATGCTGATCTCCAGCTGCTGCGTGTGCGCACGCTCGCGCGCGTAGATGCCGACCGATGCGGTCACCTTCATGCCTTCGATGAAAATACAGTCCATGTCTGCCCAGTTGCCCGTGTCGAACTAGAATTGCCGGATTCTACGTCCGACCCGTCGCCCATCGTGAATTCAGCTTTCAGCATCGCCATCGCGATCGCCCTCGGTTACGCACTCGGCTGCATCCCCTTTGCCGTCGTCAGCAGCAAGCTGTTCGGCCTCGCCGATCCGCGCACCTACGGCTCCGGCAACCCAGGCGCCACCAACGTGCTGCGCTCCGGCAACAAGAAGGCCGCGCTGCTGACGCTGATCGGCGACGCGCTGAAGGGCTGCGTCGCGGTATGGCTGGTGCGCGCGCTGGGCATGGGTGAAAACGCCGCACTGCTGGCGGGCGTGGCGGCCTTCGTCGGCCATGTCTTCCCGGTCACGCTGGGTTTTCGCGGTGGCAAGGGCGTGGCGACCGCAGCTGGCGTGATGCTGGCCGCCGAACCGATGGTGGGACTGATCGCGCTGGGCATCTGGCTGGCGGTCGCGCTGCTCACCCGCTACTCGTCGCTCGCCGCGCTGGTGGCTGCATGCAGTGCGCCGATCAGCGGCCTGCTGTATACGCAATCTGCCGTCGTGTGCGGCGCGCTTGCCGCGATGTCCGGGCTGCTGATCTGGCGCCACGCGGACAACATCCGCCGGCTGATGAATGGCACCGAAAGCCGCATCGGCGGCAAGAAGGCCCAGAACGCGGGCTGACCCCGCTCAGAGCGTGTCGAGCGGCCAGCGCGGCCGTACCGCGATGGCGTGTTGCGACGACGACGCTGCTACGCCCGCTGCCAGCCGCTGCGCGCCCGCGAAGGCGATCATCGCGCCGTTGTCGGTGCACAGCGCGAGTTCCGGATAGAACACGCGCCCTTTGCGCTGCGCCAGTTCTACGTCGAGCCGCGCGCGCAGACGCCGGTTGGCACCGACCCCGCCGGCCACCACCAGCTGATTCAGCCGGGTCTGTCGCAACGCGGCCAGCGACTTCGCGACCAGCACATCGACCACCGCTTCCTGGAACTCGGCCGCCAGATCGGCGCGTCCGGCCTCGTCGAGGCCCTTGTTCACCGCATTCAGTACGGCCGTCTTCAGCCCGGAGAAGCTGAAATCGAGATCGCCGCTGCCGAGCATGGGCCGCGGCAGCTTCAGACGCCCCGGCGTACCGTGTTGTGCCAGCGTCGCCAGGTGCGGTCCGCCCGGATAGGGCAATCCGAGCAGCTTGGCCGTCTTGTCGAAGGCTTCGCCGGCCGCGTCGTCCAGCGTCTCGCCGAGCATTTCATAATCCCCGACCGCCGACACGCGCATCAGCTGCGTGTGGCCGCCGGACACCAGCAAGGCGACGAAGGGATAGGTCGGTGGGTCGGCCGACAGCAGCGGCGACAGCAGATGCCCTTCCAGGTGATGAATGGGGATGGCCGGCCTGCCGAGCGAGAAGGCAAGCGATTCGGCGAACGCCGCACCGACCAGTAGCGCGCCGGCCAACCCCGGTCCCGCCGTGTAGGCGATGGCGTCGATATCGCCGGCGGCAATGCCGGCTTCGGCCAGCACCTGGCGATACAGCGGAACGATGCGCCGCACGTGATCGCGCGACGCCAGCTCCGGCACCACGCCGCCATACGCCTGATGCAGATCGATCTGCGAGTGCACGGCGTGCGCGACCAGACCCCGCCGGTCGTGGTACAACGCCAGCCCTGTTTCGTCACACGACGATTCGATGCCAAGTATCCACATGCGACGCATTGTACTTGCGCGCCCCGCAAATCGGACTTGGCACATCGCCGGCACCGAGATATACTCGCCGGCTTTCCGTTATGCGTCCGCTCACATCGAGCAGCGGACGCGCCATTGAGGGCTGTTTGTATGCCGGGTATTCGCGTCAAGGAAAACGAGCCGTTTGAAGTTGCGATCCGCCGCTTCAAGCGCACCATCGAAAAGGCTGGCACGCTGACCGAACTGCGTTCGCGCGAGTTCTACGAAAAGCCGACGGCCGAGCGCAAGCGCAAGCTGGCTGCCGCCGTGAAGCGTCACCACAAGCGGCTGCGCAGCCAGACCCTGCCGCCGAAGCTGTACTGATTCGCCGGGCCCTGCAAGGCTGCAGGGCTTGAACCCAAAAAGCCGGATGCGCAGTGACGCATTCGGCTTTTTGTGTTTGTTGCTTCCCTTCAACCGCCGCCGCGAGTGACACCATGAGCCTGAAGGAACAGATCAGCGAAGACATGAAGACCGCGATGCGCGCCAAGGACAGCGCGCGTCTGGGCACCATCCGCCTGCTGCTGGCCGCGATCAAGCAGAAGGAAGTGGATGAGCGCATCGTGCTCGACGACACCCAGGTCACCGCCGTGATCGACAAGATGCTGAAGCAGCGCCGCGATTCAATCAGTCAGTACGAAAGCGCCGGCCGCCAGGATC
This sequence comes from Methyloversatilis sp., assembly GCF_965284615.1. Taxonomy (GTDB): domain Bacteria; phylum Pseudomonadota; class Gammaproteobacteria; order Burkholderiales; family Rhodocyclaceae; genus Methyloversatilis. The sequence goes on along the minus strand of NZ_OZ260098.1, from coordinate 593,105 downwards.
TGGCAGACGCCGAGAAGTTCGAACTCGAGGTGCTGACCGCCTACATGCCGCAGCAGATGAGCGCCGACGAAGTACGCGCCGTCATCGCCGAGGTGATCGCAGCGGTGGGCGCCGCCGGCCCGGCCGACATGGGCAAGGTGATGGGTCCGCTGAAGGCGAAACTGGCCGGTCGCACCGACATGGCGCAGGCTTCTGCGCTGGTGAAGGCCGCGCTGAGCGGCAACGCCGGCTGAGCGACGGCGGGATGATCCCGCAGTCCTTCATCCAGGAACTGCTCAACCGCGTCAACATCGTCAACGTGGTTGAGCGCTACGTCCCGCTGAAGAAGGCCGGCGCCAACTACCAGGCCTGCTGTCCCTTCCACAGCGAGAAGACCCCCTCCTTCACGGTCAGTCCGGCCAAGCAGTTCTACCACTGCTTCGGCTGCGGCGCGCACGGCAGCGCCATCGGCTTCCTGATGGAATATTCCGGACTGAGCTATCCCGACGCCATCGAGGAACTGGCGCGCAACGCCGGCATGACCGTGCCGCGCGAAGACTTCACGCCGGAAATGGCGCAGCGCCGCCAGCAGGCGGCGTCGCTGACCGAGGTGATGGCGCGCGCCGCACAGCATTACAAGCAGCAGTTGAAAAAGAGCACGCGCGCGATCGAATACCTGAAGGGCCGCGGGCTTTCGGGCGAGATCGCCGCCCGCTTCGGTATCGGCTACGCACCGGACGACTGGCAGGGCCTGCGCGAAGCCTTCGACGATTACGAAGCGTCAGCGCTGGCCGAATGCGGCCTGGTGATCGACGCCGAGCCGTCGGAAGGCCAGAGCAAGGGCCGACGCTACGACCGCTTCCGCGACCGCGTGATGTTTCCCATCCTCGACGCGCGGAACAATGTGATCGGTTTCGGCGGCCGCGTGCTCGACCGCGGCGAGCCGAAGTACCTGAATTCCCCGGAAACGCCGCTGTTTTCGAAAGGCCGCGAACTGTACGGCCTGACGCAGGCGCGCGCGGCGATCCGCGACGACGGCTTCGTGCTGGTGGTCGAGGGCTATATGGACGTGGTGGCGCTGACCCAGTTCGGCGTCGGCAACGCGGTCGCCACACTGGGGACGGCGACCACCCCTGACCACATCCACAAGCTGTTCCGTCAGACCGACCGCATCGTGTTCTGCTTCGACGGCGACCGCGCCGGTCGCAAGGCCGCGTGGCGCGGCCTCGAATCGGCGCTGTCGGAACTGAGCGACGGGCGCAGCGCATCCTTCCTCTTCCTGCCGACCGAGCACGACCCGGACAGCTTCGTCCGCGAACAGGGTGCAGACCGCTTCCGTCAGCTCGCGCTGTCGGCGCAACCGCTCAGCGAATACCTGCTGCACGAACTGCAGTCGCGCTGCGACACGCGCAGCGCCGAAGGGCGCGCCCAGTTCATCAACGAAGCCAAGCCGCTGGTGACGCAGATTCCTGCCGGTGCGTTACGCACCCAGCTGCTGCACCTGCTGGCGCCGGCAGTCGGGCTGTCGGCGCAGGAGCTGGCCGAAGCCTGCGGCCTGCGCATGCCGCGCCGCATTGGCCGCTACAACGCGCCGCCGGCGCCAGCGGCACCGCGTGTCGCGCCGACGACGCCGGCACGCAAGCTGCTGTGCATGCTGATGCAGCGCCCCGCGCTCGGCAGCAAGGTCGGCCACCTGGAAGACATCGACGACGACCCCTGGCTGCGGGCGGTGCAGGCGATCGCCGACTGTATCGACCATGGCGACGTCGATGCTGGCAACACGGCCGCACTGGTCGAGTACTTCAGGGACGGCCCGCACGGACCGTTGATCGAGGACGCGGTCGCCGCGGCGATCGACGACCCGGCTGACGAGGGCGCGCTGACGCACATGTTCGACGACACGCTGCAGCATCTGCGGAAGACGGGAATTTCCCGCGCAATCAATCATCTGACGATGCTCAGTCGCCAGGCGCCACTGACCGCAGAGCAACAGGCCGAACTCGGCCGTCTGCTCAGGGAGAAGGCGCGGACTTGAAAGACGAGAAGCTAACCCCTAAAACGGGTATAATGACGGGTTTTCCCTGTCAACCGCTTACATAGGTCGGGCTCATTGCCGGCCCGGTACGACGGGGTCCTGTGCGCAGGCGGACGGCAATCCGGTGAGGGTTTTGCCTTGCCGGGTTCGCCGCTGGTTACACGCAGATCTGAGGATATACATGGTCGCCAAGGACAAGTCGAAGGATACACGCAAGCAGGCTGAAGTCGCAGAAAAGCCTGTTGCAGCCGCAAAGCCCGTCACCGCCCGCGGTGCAAAGGCCGCCAAAGACGCCAAAGCCAAGGATCTGAAAGCGAAGGCGGGTTCCGCCGAAGCGAACGCCCTGCCGATGGACGCCGATCAGCGTCGCCTCCGTCTGAAGACGCTGATTGCGCTGGGCAAGGAACGCGGTTACCTCACCTACGCCGAAATCAACGATCACCTGCCGGACGACATCGTCAACGCCGAGCAGATCGAATCCATCATTTCGACCTTCAACGACATGGGCATCCGTGTCTTCGACGAAGCGCCCGCTTCGGAAGACCTGCTCATGGGCGAGAACGCGCCGGCCGTGGTCGATGCGTCGGAAGTCGAAGAGGAAGCCGAACAGGCGCTGTCAACGGTCGAATCCGAATTCGGTCGCACGACCGATCCGGTGCGCATGTACATGCGTGAAATGGGCACGGTCGAACTGCTGACGCGCGAGGGCGAGATCGAGATCGCCAAGCGCATCGAGGACGGCCTGCGCCACATGATCCAGGCGATTTCCGCCTGCCCGACGACCATCGCCGAAATCCTCGACATGGCCGATCGCGTCGCGCGCGAAGAAATGCGCATCGACGAACTGATCGACGGCCTGATCGACCCGAACGCGGTCGAGGAAGAGGAAGAAGCGGCCGCCAGCGCCGAAGCGGCCGACGAAGAGGACGAGGACAGCGACGAAGAGGACGAGGACGGCGAAGGGGGCGCGATGAGCGCATCGCTGATCCAGCTCAAGGCCGACGCGCTGGAGCGTTTCGAAAGCATCCGCGCGCTGTACACCAAGATGCAGTCCACGCTGGACAAGAAAGGCTCGCAGGACAAGACCTATCTGAAGCTGCAGAAGCAGCTGTCGGACGAGCTGATGAACATCCGCTTCACCGCGCGCATGATCGAGAAGCTGTGCGACTCGGTGCGCAACATGGTCGAATCGGCACGCAAGCACGAGCGCAAGATCCTCGAACTGTGCGTGGACAAGGGCAATATGCCGCGCGCCCACTTCATCAAGGTGTTCCCGGGCAACGAGGTCAATATCGACTGGCTGAAGGGCGAAATCACCGCCGCCAAGTCGAATGGCGCGCAGCTGCTGCGTGCCGCCCCGGCCATCATCGAGGAACAGGGCAAGCTGATCGACATCCAGGACCGCATCGGCCTGCCGCTGAAGGAACTGAAGGACATCAACAAGCAGATGTCCACCGGCGAAGCCAAGATGCGCCGTGCCAAGCGCGAGATGACCGAGGCCAACCTGCGTCTGGTGATCTCGATCGCGAAGAAGTACACCAACCGCGGCCTGCAGTTCCTCGACCTGATCCAGGAAGGCAATATCGGCCTGATGAAGGCGGTGGACAAGTTCGAATACCGTCGCGGCTACAAATTCTCGACCTACGCGACCTGGTGGATCCGTCAGGCCATCACCCGTTCGATCGCCGATCAGGCGCGCACCATCCGCATTCCGGTGCACATGATCGAAACGATCAACAAGATGAACCGCATTTCGCGCCAGATCCTGCAGGAAACCGGTGCCGAGCCGGATCCGGCGACGCTGGCCATCCGCATGGAAATGCCGGAAGAGAAGATCCGCAAGATCCTGAAGATCAGCAAGGAGCCGATCTCGATGGAAACGCCGATCGGCGACGACGACGATTCCCATCTGGGCGACTTCATCGAGGACACCGCGACGCTGGCACCGACCGACGCCGCCCTGTTCGCCAGCCTGCGCGACATCACGAAGGAAGTGCTGGACAGCCTGACGCCGAGGGAAGCCAAGGTGCTGCGCATGCGTTTCGGCATCGAAATGAACACCGACCACACGCTGGAAGAGGTCGGCAAGCAGTTCGACGTGACGCGCGAGCGCATCCGCCAGATCGAAGCGAAGGCGCTGCGCAAGCTGCGTCACCCGTCGCGCAGCGAAAAACTGCGCAGCTTCCTCGACACGGAAACCTGATTTTCGTGTGAAACTTGAGCGACCCCATCGTCACGGAAAACAACAGGGAGGCCTACCGTGAAGACCATCGCTCAGGTGATTGAAAGCAAGCAGGGTCCGATCGCGACTGTCGAAGCGGACAACACGGTCATCAGCGCGCTGCGCGTGATGGCCAATCGCGGCATCGGTGCCGTGCTGGTGACCGACAACGGTGCGCTGGCCGGCATCTTTTCCGAGCGCGACTATGCGCGCAAGGTCGTGCTGCAGGGCAAGGACTCCGCCACCACGCCGGTGCGCGACATCATGACCAGCAAGCTCATCCACGTGACGCCGGACATGACGGTCAACCAGGCGATGCAGCTGATGAGCGACAAGCGCATCCGTCACCTGCCGGTGCTGGACACCGCAGGTTCGCTGGTCGGCGTCATCTCCATCGGTGACATGGTCAAGGAAACGATCGAGTACCAGCAGTTCCTGATCAAGCAGCTCGAAAGCTACATCGCGAGCTGATCTTCACGGCGGGAGCGCGAACGCGCTCCCGTACGTCTTTCAGAGCACCTTCCCCACCAGCGGCACCGTCATTTCCGCTTCGCTTGTGCCCCCATGCACGCCGATCAGCCGGTGCAGACGTTCGCCCGGTACGGTGTCGCGCAAGGTCCAGTCCGCCCTCATTTCCAGCGTGTAGTCACCGATGCGCTCAAGCAGGCGTGGATGAGGTTCGCCCGGCCCGAAACGCCCGGCCGCAACGAGATCGCTCGATCGCCACGGGATGCAGGCGCGGTCCAGGGCCTGCAGCGCGCGTTCGAAATCGCGCGCCCGCCCGGGTTTGAGGTGACAGAACACGGCGCGCCGCTCGCCCGACAGCGGGCCGGCGAGACAGTCGGCCAGCGACGGCAGCTGCTCGAGTTCGATCAGATGCTCCGTGGGCGCATCGATGAAGCCGTGGTCGGCCGTCACCAGCAACTGCACGCCGCAGCCCGCCAGTGTCGTGGCCCAGTCGGCCAGCGCGGCATCGGCCGCACACAGTAGTGCGCGCGCGCTTTCGGAGGCGCATCCGCGCACGTGGGCGCAATGGTCGAAGTCCGGCCAGTAAGCGTAGATGTAGCCAGGCGGCGACGGTGCGCGCAGCGCGCCCGTCAATGCGGCGAGCATGCCCTCGAGTCCGGCATAGGCGACAACCTCGGCGCCAGCACTGTGCAGCGTATTGAACGGCGAATGCGCAATGTCGGCGGGCGAAATCACCTGCGACGCACCCGGCAGCGACGCGAACACGGACGGCGCCCGGCACACGCGCGCCAGCACCTCCTCCTGCGAACAGGGCAGATCGCCGTCGCCACGTGGTGTGACCGGCAGGATGGCGAGCACTCGGCCATCCAGGCCCGGTTCGGTACAGCGCAGGTGCCAGCCGGTCAGCCCATGCACCGCCGGCGACCGGGCTGTCATGAAAGTGGTGATGGCCGCCGCGGTGGTCAACGGGAACACGGAAGTCAGCGTCGCCATGCAGTGCCGGCGCAGGAAGCTGTCCTCGGGCAGCAGTTCGAGCTGCTTCATGCCGACGCCGTCGAGCACCAGCAACACGACGCTGCGCGCGGAACGCCAGGCTGACGCGTCCACCTCGCGCAACCCCGCGCCGGCACGCTCGCCGCCGCATGCGCGCAGCACATCCTGCATCAGGTTGACGATCGACCCACCTTCGAAATCCGGCCACATCGTCCGGCACCCTCCTCCGAAACCCGCTCCGCAGGCCCCGATACGGCGCCCCTTTGCTATAGTACCGCTCCCTTCCGGGCCTCTAGCTCATGCTTGGTTAGAGCAGCGGACTCATAATCCGTTGGTGCTGGGTTCGACTCCCAGGGGGCCCACCAGATCGCCCGCCCCAGCCCGCAGACGGCTGGGGCCCATCGCTCCGGGCGCCCGCCCATTGATCGTCATCAAGCCCCCCGCTGCCGGCGCCTAAAAGCCCGCCGATTTGCGGCACACTGTCGCCTTGGTAATCAGTCGGCATTTCGGCAGGGGGTGATGGGCAATGGCAGTCGAACTGTTCAACAACGGCAAGCACGTCTGCCTGGCCTTCTACGATCTGGTCGACGAAGGCGCCGACCATGCGGTGCAGTGCAACCAGTTCCTGGTGGTGGACGGCGAACACGGCGCGCTGATCGACCCCGGCGGCAACATGACCTACACCGGGCTGATGATGTCGATGCAGCGCTACTTCCCGTCGAAGGACCTCGATCTCATCCTCGCCTCGCACGCCGACCCGGACATCATCGCGTCGATGAACAAATGGATGGTCAGCACCTCGTGCAAGGTGATGATTTCGAAGCTGTGGGCGCGCTTCCTGCCGCATTTCACGACAGGTCGCGACTACACGGCACGCATCATCCCGATCCCGGACGAAGGCATGCGGATTCCGCTTGGCGGCATGGAAATGCTGGCACTGCCCGCACACTTCATGCACTCGGAAGGCAATTTCCAGTTCTACGACCCGGTGTCGAAAATCCTGTTTTCCGGCGACATGGGCGCCTCGATGATCGGTCACAGCGAAGCGCTGCCGCCGGTCAGCGATTTCGACGCACACATTCCTCACATGTTCGGCTTCCATCGCCGCTACATGGTGTCGAACAAGATCTGCCGCTACTGGGCGAGCATGGTGCGCGGACTCGACATCGACATGATCGTGCCGCAGCACGGCGCCCGCTTTGAGGGCAAGGCGATGGTGAAGCGCTTCGTTGACTGGATAGAAAACCTGCCCTGCGGCGTCAACCTGATGACGCAGGCGCACTACAAGGCGCCCTGAACGGGCGCGTCGGAGCGCACTCAGCGTCCAGCCACTTCCAGCGCGTTGTCAACAGCGCGCACACCGGGTACCGCCATCGCCGTCTGCAGCGCGCGCGCCAGCTGCGACGCGTCGCGCACGACCCCGCTCAAGGTGACGCGCCCGTCACGGGCGCTCACCGCGACATAGCAGCCGCTCAAGGCCTCGTCGCCGCCAAGTGCGCCCTTGATCGCCTCCTGCAGGCCGCGGTCGCGATCGTCGGTGACCGGATCGCGCAGCGTCGCCTGCGTGGCGGCGACCAGACTGGCCACCTGCGCGGGCGAGCAGATCGAATAGGCGATTGCGGTCGTGGTGAGCAGGGTCGCAATGGACTGGCGGGTGATCATGGTCTGCCTCCGTATCTGTTTTAACGGCGTACTCCGGCCGGTGGGAGTGCCCGCATCAGCACACGCCATGCCACACCTCGCCTGCCTTTGAATTCAGATACTTGGACGGTGCGGCACACACTGCGCGTCGGGCTGCGGCGACGCGCGCCCGACACTGGACCGCAACCCCTTGCGCCGCGCCGGTCAGGCCTGTCGCATCTCGGCGACATCGCCGCGGAACAGGCCGGGGTTCAGGTCGTAGCGCTGCAGCAGGCGGTAGAACTCAGTGCGGTTGCGGCCGGCGATGCGCGCCGCGTCGGTCACGTTGCCGGCGGTGAGCTTGAGCAGCTGCACCAGGTAATTGCGCTCGAAGCGCTGTTTCGCCTCGGCGTAGCCCAACGCCTCCATCGGCTTCACACGCAGCGCGCGATCCACCAGCGCGCGCGGCACCAGTGGCGTAGTGGCCAGCGCGCACGCCTGCTCGACCACGTTCTGCAGCTGCCGCACGTTGCCGGCCCAGTGCGCGGTCGCCAGCGCTTCCAGCGCGTCGGGCGCGAAGCCGCGCAAGCGCTTGCCGTACTTCTTTGCCAGCGTGCGCAGGAAGTGCTCGGCCAGCAACGGAATGTCCTCACGCCGCTCGGACAGCGGAGGCAGCGTCAGCGTGACCACGTTGATGCGGTAATACAGGTCTTCGCGGAACTGCCCCTGCGCGAGCAGCGCGTCGAGATCGCAATGGGTGGCCGACACGATGCGCACATCAACCGGCTCGGCCTGCGTCGCGCCGACCGGCCGTACCGCCCGCTCCTGCAGGACGCGCAGCAGCTTCACCTGCAGCGCCGGCGGCATGTCGCCGATCTCGTCGAGAAACAGCGTGCCGCCGTGCGCTGCACGGAACAGCCCGGTGTGGCGCGCGACCGCGCCGCTGAAGGCGCCGCGTTCGTGGCCGAACAGTTCGGATTCGAGCAGCGCGTCCGGTATCGCGCTGCAGTTGATGGCGACGAAAGGCGCCTGCGCGCGCGGGCTGGCGCGGTGCAGGGCGCGCGCCAGCAATTCCTTGCCAGTTCCGCTGTCGCCGCGTATCAGCACGCTGGCATCGGAGGCAGCGACCAGCCGCGCCTCGTCGAGCAGTGACTCCATCCGCGCACTGCGGCTGATGAAGCCATCACGCCAGCCAGCGTCGATCGCCGTCACCGCACCGGCCGGAGCGGCGTGCGACAGCGCCTGAGCGATGCGATCGAGCAGTGAGGCGCTGTCGAAAGGTTTGGTCAGATAGCCGGCGACGCCGCGCGAGGTCGCCTCCACCGCATCGGGAATGCTGCCGTGCGCGGTCAGCAGGATGACCGGCAGCGCCGGGTGCTGCGCACGGATATCGTCGAACAGCGCGAGCCCGTCGCGGTCCGGCAGACGCACGTCGCTCAGTACCAGGCTGAAGCGCTCTACCGCCAGTCGCGTCAGCGCCGCCTCGGCCGTTTCGGCAGTGCTGACACGATAGCCGCTGGCCTTGAGCCGCAGCGACAGCAGGCGCAGCAGATCGGTGTCGTCGTCGACCAGCAGCAGACGGTGCTGCCCGTCCGCCCTCACCGCGGTACGCCGCGCGACGGAATGCGCGCGGGCGGCAGGCTGCGCTCGATGTCGGCCAGCGCGTCGAGCTTGCGCTGCAGTTCGTCCGCCCGCGCCTGACTGTCCTTCAGTTGCTGGCTGCTGCGTTCGAGCTGCTGCGTCAGCTTCACGTTGGCCGCGTCCAGGCGCTGGCGCTCGATCACCTGTTCGAGCAGCGATTTCGCATACGGCTGCACGGCCCGTGCCTCGTCGCTGCTGGAGGCGACCAGCGCCTCCAGCAGCGTGCGTGCGCGCATCAGATTGCCGCCGCGCGGCTGCGCCGCCTGCATCGCCTGCTGCAACTGGCGTTCCGCCGTATTGGTCTGTGTTTCAAGCGCCGCCGGCTGCGGCGCTTCGGCCGCCGCCGGCGCGGATGGCACGGGCTTCACGCCAGCGCAGGCAACGAGCGACAGCGCAAGCGCGATCGGGATCAGACGGGTCACACGGACGTCAGCTGGCATGGGGCAATTCGATCCTGAAGTGGGCACCGCGCTCGGCTGGCAGCACCAGTGCCCGGCCGCCGTGCGCGGCGATGAATTCGCGCACGATGGCCAGTCCGAGGCCATTGCCCTTGTCCGGGCGCGGTGCGCGGCGGCTGCCGCGGAAAAAGGGTTCGAAGATGCGTTCGGTCTCGTCGGGCGCGACCCCCGGACCTTCGTCGATGCAGTCGATGCGCGTGGTGCCGCCATCGCTGCTCAGTTCGAGCCGCACCGTACCACCGTGCGGGCTGAAGGCGATGCCGTTGGCCAAGAGGTTCGTGAGCGCGATGCGCAGCTTGGCGGCGTCGCCGCGCACCGGCGGCGCATAGCCGCTGACGTCGAGACGGATGTCCTTGGCCTGCGCCTGCAGCTTGAGGTCGGCCGCCACTTCGCGCGCCAGCGCACGCAGCGCGGTCGGCTTCAGTTCGAGGTGGCGGGCGTCGAACTGCGTCGCGTTGTAGCCGATCAGCTGTTCGATGCGTTCCTGCAGCGCGCGCGCATTGGCGTCGAGTATGCCGCTGACTTCGATCTGCTCGTCGCTGAGCCGTCCTGTCACACCGTCCTGCAGCAGCGCAATGCCCTCGCGCAGCGACGCGAGCGGCGTCTTCAGTTCGTGCGACACATGGCGCAGCACGCGATTGCGATGCGCTTCAAGATCGGCCAGCCGCAATCGCAGCCATTCGAGCTTCTCGCCGAGGCGGCGCAGATCGGCCGGGCCGCCGACCTGTACCGGCGTCGAGAACTGTCCTTCGCCGAGGCGCGCAATCGCCTGCTCCACACGCTTAAGCGGCCGCAGTATCCACCAGCCGGTGGCCACCGCGAGCAGGAGCGCGAGGGCGATGGCCGCCAGCACCTGCGTCGCCAGGGTGTCACGGCTCGACTCCAGCGTATCGAGCAGCGCCGCATTGCGGCCATCGATGGCCTCACGCACGCCGGCGGCAAGGCGATCATTGATCGGTGCGAGATCGGGTAACGCGTCGCCAACGGCGGCCTCGGCGGGCTGGTCGAACACGGCGCGCAACTGAGCTTCGGTGCGTCGCCACGTGTCCGCGTGCGGCGCGATCTGCGGCAAGCTCGCGGTCATCGTCGCCAGCGAGGCCAGCGCTTGCGTCTGAGCCTCAACGTAGCGGCGACGCAAACCGTCGTCCCGCAGCACGGCGTATTGACGCGCGCTGCGCGCCATGTCGAGCGAACGCTCGTCGATCTGCTGCATCGCCGACGTCAGATTCAATGCGCCACTGCCCGCCTCGCGGCTGGCGCGGGCGAAGTCCTGCAGCATGATCCAGCCACTTGCTGCTGCGGCACCGAGCGCGCCGGCGATCAGCAGCACGGTCAGCAGCAGGGTGGTACGGAAGGATGCATGAGGCATGAGTCGAAGGATTTCCGGTGAACGTCCGAGTCTAGGCAGCCCGGACGCGGGCCGCGGTAAGGTCCGGTAATGGAATGCAACAGAACGTTAAATCCGCAACGCCCGGGCGGTGTGTCGCCACTCGACGACAGGGCCCAGCGCACGTCTTGATGGGCGCCGCGCCCGCTTCCACGCAGCCGACTGTCGCGCTGCGGCGACAGAATCGCGGGGATTCGCTGCTGAAGTGCCGGGAAAGGTCGAACGGAAGTACGTAACTCATTGATCAAATAATAGATTCACCACCAGGCACACGATTTGCGAACAGTCGGTGCGCGCCGTGCCGCACGGTGCGAGCCACTTTCAAGGAGAAGACATGTTCAACAAGCCCGGCCTGTTCCCGAAATCCACCGAATCCACGCTGCCGCGCACGATACGACCGGGCGGCGGCGGCACGTCCGGCAGCGGCATGACGGTAAGCACGACGCCGTCGCCGGCCGCACTGTCGCCGCAGCGCGACACCCCGGCGCCGCAGCCGTCGAAGCCGGAAGCGATCGAGCCCTCGCCCACCCACGGCAGCCGCCTCATCGTCGGCCCCGACGTGAAACTGCGTGGCGCCGAAATTCTCGATTGCGACACGCTGGTGGTCGAAGGCCGGGTCGAAGCGACGATGGACAGCCGCGTCATCCGCATCGCCGAGAACGGCGCCTACTCCGGCACCGTCAGCATCGACGTGGCGGAAATCCACGGCAATTTCGACGGCGAACTAACCGCGCGCGAACAACTCATCGTCCATGCCACCGGCCGCGTCAGCGGCAAGATCCGCTACGGCAAGATCCATATCGAGGAAGGCGGCGAAATTTCCGGCGACATTAAATCGCTGGCCAGCGCCGGCAAGGAAAAGCCGGTCGAGCGCAAAGCCGACGAGCCGCGATCGCTGACCGCGCTCGCCGGTTGAAGCGGATCAGCGGACGGACGGCGCTGCGGCGTCGTCCGGCGCGGCCACAGCCTCCTCACCCCATCCGCCGCCGAGCGCGGCGTACAGGTTCACCACTTCGGCCAGTTGCCCCTGGCGTGCGCGCACCAGTGCCAGTGATGCCTCGTTGGCGGTGCGCTGCGCATCCAGCACTTCGAGATAGCGCGAGTAGCCCGCGTCGTAGCGCTTCTGCGCCAGCTGCAGGCTGCGTGCCGCGGCGTCGGCCTGCGCCTGCAGTGCGCTCACGCTCTGCGCGTAACGTTCGGCAGCGACCAGTGCGTCACGCACGTCGGTGAAGGCGTTACGGATGGCCGACACGTAGCCGGCCAGCGCCTGCTTCTGCTGCGCCGTGGCCTGATCGACACGGGCGCTGCGGCGACCAGCGTCGAACAGCGGCAGGTCGAGTGCAACGCCGAGCGACCAGATATTGGCCGGGCCGCTGAACAGATCAGACAATTCGCGGCTCTGCGAACCGTAGTTGCCGGTCAGCGAAATCGACGGATAGAGCGCCGCCTTGGCGACACCGATCTGCGCGTTGGCCGACGCCAGTTCCGCCTCCGCCTGTCGCACATCGGGACGGGCGTCGAGCAGCGACGACGGCAAGCCGGCCGGCGGCAACGGCGGCAGCGGCAGGCTGCGCAGGTCGCTGGCCTCAATTTGCATGCCCAGATGGCCGGTCAGCAGCGCGATCTGGTTTTCGGCGATGCCGCGGCTGCGCGCCAGATCGGCGATCTGCGCCTCGATTGCCGCGACCGCGCCCAGCGCCTGCTGCAGTTCCAGTTCGTTGGTGAGGCCACGCTCGACACGGCTGCGCAGGATGTCCACGTTCTCGCGCCGCGTGGCCAGCGTGTCGCGCGACAGCACAAGCTGGGCGTCGAGCGCGCGCAGGTTCAGATAGCCACCGACCACCTGGCTGACCAGCGTCAGCTCCACCGTGTCCTTCGCGTGCCGCGTACCGAGCGCCTGCGCGCGCGCCGCCTCGCTGGCACGGCGCAGCTTGCCCCAGAAGTCGAGTTCGAACGAGGTCGAGATCGCGGTCTGGAAGCTGTTGCGATAGAGCGGCGCACCGGCCGGTATAGGCGCGCCGACGCCACTGATACGCGAGCGGCTGGCGCCGGCTTCGAGGCCGACGTCGGGGAACAGGGCCGCACCGGCTTCGCGCAGCAGCGCATCGGCCTGTTCGATCCGGGCCGCGGCGCGCTGCACGTCGGCGTTGTCTGCCAGCGCCCGCTCGATCAGGGCGTTCAGCGTGTCGTCGTTGAACTGCTTCCACCAGCCCCGCGCGACGGCGACGGGCGCCGCGTCCTGAGCCGGCGCGTACTGTGCCGGCAGATCGACCGTCGGGCGCACGTAGTCCGGGCCGACCATGCAGCCGGACAGCAGCGCGGCGCAGGTCAGCGCGAGCGGCGTTTTCAGGGCGGCGGGCATCATGCGGTCACCTCGTCGGCCGGGCCGTCGTTGCGGCGCGCCGCCTTGCGGCCGGCCATCCAGCTGTAGAACATCGGAATGAATATCGTGGCGATGAAGGTGGCGGCCAGCATGCCGCCGAAGACGCCGGTACCCATGGAGCGGCGCGCCGCGGCGCCAGCGCCGGTGGCGGTGACCAGAGGCACCACGCCGAGGATGAAGGCCAGCGCCGTCATGCAGATCGGGCGGAAGCGCAGTCTTGCAGCTTCCAGCGAGGCGGTGATGGCGTCCATGCCTTCCTGCTGCTTCTGCAGCGCGAACTCGACGATCAGGATGGCGTTCTTCGCCGCCAGACCGACCAGCACCACCAGACCGATCTGGAAGTAGATGTCGTTCGGCATACCGCGCATCCATACCGCCAGCAGCGCACCGAGGATGGCGAACGGGATGGCCATGATGACCGCCAGCGGCAGCGACCAGCGCTCGTACTGCGCGGCCAGGATCAGGAACACCATGATGATGCCGAAGCCGAGCGCCAGCACCGAGGTGATGCCGGTGCGCTTCTCCTGGTAGGCCTGGCCCACCCATTCCAGCGTGTAGCCGGCCGGCAGCACCTGACGCGCCACCTCCTCCACCGTTTCAATGCCTTCGCCCGAACTGCGGCCGGGCGCGGCGTTGCCGAGAATCTTGGCGGCGACGAAGCCGTTGAAACGCTCGACCATTTCCGGTCCGACCACGGTGCGCACGCTGATCACCGCCGACAGCGGAATCATCGCGCCGGAGCTCGACCGGACGTAGGGCTTGCCGAGATCTTCCGGTTTCATCCGGTAGGGCGCGTCGGCGCCGAGCTGCACCTTGTAGGTCTTGCCCGAGCGGTTGAAGTCGTTCACGTACAGCGTGCCCATCGTCGCCTGCAGCGTCGAATACAGCGCGTCGAGCGGAATGCCCAGCGACAGCGCCTTCGGCTCATCGACGTTGACAGCGAGCTGCGGTGACGACACGCGGAAGAAGGTCTTCACGTCCACCAGCTCGGGCCGCTTGTTCAGCTCGGCGATCAGCTGGCCGGTGATGGCGGCCAGCTTGCGCGCATCCGAATCCTCGCGCGCCTGCACATAGGCCTCGAAGCCACCGGCCGCACCCAGGCCCTGGATAGGCGGCGGATTGAAGATGAAGCCCATGCCGTCGGTCAGCTTCATGCCTTCGGCGGCGATCACCTTCTGCAGGTCGTCGGCCGTGGTCGCGCGGTCCTTCCATGGTTTCAGCACGACGAAGGTCATCGCCACGCTGGGCCGGTTGTTGCCGGTGATGAAGTCCATGCCGCGCACCATGAACACGTTCTCCACCGCCGGGTGGTCGTTGATGACGCGGCGGATCTTCTCGAACGACACCTCGGTCCGCTCGGCAGAAGCGCCGTCGGGCAGCGTGACGAAGCCGAACAGATAGCCCTGGTCCTCGGACGGCACGAAGGCGCCGGGCACGACGCGGAACATGAAACCGGCGCCGGCGAACAGCAGCAGGACCAGCAGCGTCGCCACCACGCGGTGGCGCAGCGTGGCGCCCACGGTGCCGGTGTACAGCCGGGTAAGCCACTCGAAGCCGCGATTGAACGGGCGGAAGAACTTCACCTCGCCCTCGTGCTCCTTCAGCATCAGCGCGCACAGCGCAGGCGTCAGCGTCAGCGCGACCACGCCGGAGATCGTCACCGAGATCGCCACCGTGGCGGCGAACTGCTGGTAGAGCTGACCGGCGATGCCGCCGAGGAAGGCGACCGGCACGAACACCGCACACAGCACCAGCACCATCGCCACCAGCGCGCCGGACACCTCGCGCATCGCCGCCATCGACGCCTCCTTGGGCGGCAGCGCGTGCTCGCGCATCTGGCGCTCGACGTTCTCGAGCACGACGATGGCGTCATCGACCACGATGCCGATCGATAGCACCATCGCGAACAGCGTCAGCGTGTTGATCGAGAAGCCGAGCGCCCACAGACCGGCGAAGGTGCCGACCAGCGACACCGGCACCGCGATCAGCGGAATCAGCGTGGCCCGCCAGTTCTGCAGGAACACCCACACCACCAGCACGACCAGCACGGTGGCCTCGGCCAGCGTATGCACCACCTCCTTGATCGACTCGCTGATGAAGCGTGTGGTGTCGTTCGGAATGATGAATTCAGTCCCTTCGGGCAGACGCTGCGACAGTTCGTCGAGCTTGGCGCGCACTGCCTTGGCGGTGTCGAGCGCGTTGGCGCCCGACTGCAGATAGACACCCATACCCGACACCGGCGTGCCATTCACCTTGGTCGTGCGGTCGTAGTTCTCGGCACCGAGTTCGATGCGGGCGACGTCCTTCAGGCGCACCACGCCGCCGGGCCCGTCGGCGCGCAGGATGATGTTCTCGAACTGCGGAATGTCGAGCAGGCGGCCCTTGGCGGTCACCGTGTAGGTGAGCTGCTGGCCGTTGGTGACCGGCTCCTGACCGATGCGGCCGACTGCGTTCTGCGCGTTCTGCACACGGATGGCGGCCGCCACCTCGGTGGTCGTGATGCCGAGGCGTGCCATCACGTCCGGCTTCAGCCAGACGCGCATCGCGTACGGTGCGTCAAAGGCAAGGGCGTCGCCTACGCCCGGCAGGCGGCGCAGTTCCTCCAGCACGTTCACCTGCACGTAATTGGTCAGGAACAGCGTGTCGCGCTGGCCGTCGGTGACTTCAGCGCGGCGATCATCAGCAGGTTGTTCGAGCGCTTGCGCACCACCAGACCGGAGCGGCGCACGTCTTCCGGCAGCCGCGACTCGGCCACCGAAATGCGGTTGTTCACGGCGATCAGCGCGGTATCCGGATTGGTGCCCACCTCGAAGGTGAGCGTGATGGTGACCGTGCCGTTCGAGGTCGAGGTCGAGTTGAAGTACAGCAGGCCCTCGATGCCCGACAGCTGCTCCTCGATCGGTGCCGCCACCGTGCGCGCCAGCGTTTCCGAGTTGGCGCCCGGATAGGTCGCCGTGACGATGACCGTGGGCGGCGAGATTTCGGGGTACTGCGCGATCGGCAACGACAGCGAGGCCACCAGGCCCGCGATCATGATGACGATGGATATGACGCCCGAGAATATAGGGCGATTGATGAAGAAGCGGGCCATGTGCGGGCGCTCCTTCAGGACTTCGCCGGCGGCGCGGCTTCACCCGCCGCGCGCGGCGCCACCGGCGCACCCGGTCGCAGCTTGATCAGGTTATCGACGATGACGCGGTCGCCAGCCTGCAGGCCGCCGGTCACCACCCAGTCCTTGCCCTGCCACTGACCGAGCTTGACCGGACGCGGCTCCACCTTGCCTTCGGCATTCGCCAGCATCACCACCGGACCGCTTTCGGTCTGCGTCACCGCAGCCTGCGGTACCAGGAACACATTGTCGCGCTCACCGGCGATCACCCGTGCGCGGACGAACTGGCCGGGCAGCACGACGGCGTCGGCATTGGCGAACTCGGCGCGCATTTCCAGCGTGCCCAGCGCAGGATCGATGCGGCTGGCGGAAAAATTGATGCGGCCACGCTGCGGCAGGATGCTGCCGTCGGGCAGCTGCAGCTCGACCTCGCGGAAGCTGCGCACCGCGGCCCGCCCGCCCGGCACAGCGGCCAGATCGTTGTCCGACAGACTGAAACGCACCCAGATCGGATTGATCTGCGCGATGGTGGTGAGCAGGCTGTCGCTGCCGGTATTCACCAGCGAACCTTCCGAGCGATGGGCGCGGCCGGTCACCCCGGCCACCGGCGCGCTCACCTGCGTGTAGCTCAGATTCAGCTCCGCCTCGCGCACCGCTGCCTCGGCCGACTTCACCGCGGCGCGGGCCACGGCAGTCGCCGAGCGGGCGTCATCGAATTCCTTCTGGCTGATCGCCTTCTCTGCCACCAGCCCGGTCAGACGCTGCGCTTCACGTGCCGTCTGTTCCTCGACCGCCTGCGCTTCGGCCAGACGCGCCTTGGCCTGCGCCAGCGCAATCTCGAACGGTGCACGCTCGATACGGAACAGCATCTGCCCGGCCTTGACCGGCTCACCCTCGCGGAACAGCCACTTTTCGAGGATGCCGCTGACGCGCGCCCGCACTTCGACTTCGCGCGCACCTTCGGCCTGCGCCACCGCCTCGACCACCAGCGGCGCCTGCGTCGGCGCCACTTCAATCACGGTCACCGGCATCGCCTGCGGCGCCGCGGCGGCCGGCTGCGCGGACTTGTCGCCGCTGCAGGCGGACAGCAGCAGTGCTGCAGCGATCAGCACGACGAAACCGAAAGAGGTGTGGAGCGGAGAAAGTCGGCGTCCCGGGCGCACGGCCAGGCGGGAAATCGGGCGCGAGGCAGGCACGGCGGCCGCGGAGCGGACAGGCATCGGGGAACTCTCCTGAATTCGGCCTGCAATTATATACAAGCACGAATGTTTGTAAATTTGCCTCATGCGCGGTGTTGGCGCATGGCGGATGAACTGTCACTGAGTCACAACGGCGCCGATTCGGTTCCTGCGGACGGCGGATTCTCCGGCGCGGTGCCCTCCGGTATGCCCTGCAGTTGACGCCGGACCATGTGGATGTGGGCACGCAGCTGGTAGTGATAATCGGAATGCGCCAGCGGCACCGTGATGCGCGCGACCGCCGCCTCGATGCGGTCGATGTCGTCCAACCACTCGGCCCGGCTTCGTTTCGTGTCCGGCAGCATTGCCTGACGTTCGACGTCCTTCAGTTCGCCGTACCAGCGGTACAGCTTGCTGCGCACACGCCAGACGTAGAGCTGCGGCAGGATCTTGAACAGCGGCAGGGCCAGCGCGAGCAGCGGCACCAGCAGCACCAGCATGCGATCGAACAGGTTGGCGATCGAGAACGGCAGGTAGCGCTGCAGGAAAGGCGGACCGACCTCGTAGAAGCGTTTGGCGCGCGGATGCAGTTCGAAGTCGCCGCCGTCGGGCTTTGGAAACTCGCCGGGTCGCTGGAACACGCTGGCCTCGGCATGCGCCGGCTTCATCGCGCCCAGCATCAGGTCGATCAGCGCCGGATGCGTGTCCTCGCGCGCCACCATATAAGCCTGTGTCGCCACCAGCGACACGTCCTTCGGCGGAATGTCGCGCACGAAATCGATGGCGCCACGCGGCAGCGTGAGCATGGTCAGATGGGGGAAGCGGCGAGAATAGGCGGACGCCTGCGCCATGCTCATCAGCGAAATCCCGTCCGAATAGAGCAGCGCCCACACACTGGCCGAGTGCACCGCGCCAACCACGACCAGCGCGTCGATGCGGCGGTCGCGCAGCGCGGTGACGCCGGCGATTCCGCTCAACGGCAGCAGGCGCCGCCTGTCGTCCGCCATGCCGTGCGCGGCCAGCATCTGCAGCGCAAGGTGGCGGGTGCCGCTGCCTTCGGGCCCGACGCCGATGCGCAGGCCCTTCAGCTGATCCAGCCGCTCCAGCCCCGGCCGGCCGCGGTAGAACACCCATACCGGTTCGTAATAGGCGGCCCCGAGCGACAGCAGCCCGGGCGGGTGATCTTCCGCGCTGCCGCCCTGGACGAAAGCGAAATCGACGGTCTGCTCCGGGTCGTTCAGGCGCTTCAGGTTCTCGATCGAACCGGCGCTTTCGAGCGCTTTCACGCCGACGCCGAAGGGCTCGATCAGCGGTTTGTAGCGCGCGCAGAACGATTCATACGCTGAACCCTGAGCGCCGCAGGAGATCGTCGTCTGATCGGGCGGCGCCGGCTTGATGTAGCGGGCAGCGAACCAGAAGCCGGCGGCGATGATGAGCAGCGCAGGCACGCCGAGCGCGAACATGTCGCGGAAGGACAGCTGGCGCAGCCAGTTGCGCAGCGCGGAAGCACGGAGCGTATAGGGCGTCGGAGCATTCATCGGGCAGTAGGGTAGCGCGCAGACCGGGCTCGTGCACGGCCGGATGCCCTCGCGCACGTGTGTTTCATTCTGTCAGCCGCGATCCTGGCCGTCTAAAGTCGCCCGCACGCGGCGCCGTTATTCCTTCGTGCGGAAAGGATGGATCGGGCGGGCCGATCGGGCACCGCCGCACATCGAACAAGATACGCACACGGGGTGCCCTGGATGAATGTAGTGGTCGTGGATGATGCGCAGGTGAATCTGGTTCTGATGTCTGCGCTGCTGGGCAAGCTGCCGGACGTTGAAGCGACCTGCTTCCTGTCGCCGTCCGAGGCGCTCGAACACTGCATGCGCGAAGACCCTGATCTGGTCATCGTCGATTACATGATGCCGGACATGGATGGCATCGAATTCATCCGGCGCTTCCGCTCCAATCTGGCGCGCACGCAGACGCCGCTGCTGATGGTCACCGCCGACCACGAGCGCGAAGTGCGCTACCGCGCGCTGGAATCCGGCGCCAACGACTTCCTGACCAAGCCGGTTGACCGTGTCGAGTTCACCTCCCGCGTCAAGAACATGCTGTCGCTGCGTCGCAGCCAGGTCGTGCTGGCGAACCATGCCCGCGTACTGGCCGAAGAGGTCCGCCGCGCCACTGCCGAAATATTCGAGCGCGAGCGCGAGACGCTGAACAAGCTGGCGCGCGCGGCCGAGTTCCGCGACCCGGAGACCGGTGCACACATTCTGCGCATGGCACACTTCTCGGCGCTGATCGCACGCGAAATGGGTCTCGACGCGGACATGCAGGAAGCATTGCTGATCGCCGCACCGATGCACGACGTCGGCAAGCTGGGCACACCGGACCACATCCTGCTCAAACCGGGCCGCCTCGACCCGGACGAGTTCGAGATCATGAAGCAGCACGCCTCCATCGGCTACGAAATCCTGAAGGACTCGGCGTCGCCCTACATGCAGCTGGCGGCGACGATCGCACTCAGCCATCACGAGAAGTTCGACGGCAGCGGCTACCCCAAGGGCCTCGCCGGCGAAGCGATCCCGCTGGTTGGGCGCATCGTCGCAGTGGCCGACGTGTTCGACGCACTGACCTCGTCGCGCCCCTACAAGAAGGCGTGGGAGGTCGCACGGGCACGCGACTTTCTCGCCGCTGGACGCAACCTGCACTTCGATCCGAGCTGTGTGGACGCCATGCTTGGACGCTGGGAGGAAGTGCAGGAGATCCGGGCGCGCTTCCGGGACGACTGAGTCATGAAGCTGCTTGCCTTCGGGCCGCACCGCCTGCTGCTGCGCATCACCGCGCTGTTCGCCCTCGCCTTCAGCATCGGCGCCGCAGGCAACGCACTGTACACGGCCCGCGAACAGGCGGACGAAACACTGCGCCTGCTTGAACGCAGCGCACTGGCCGAGTCACGCGCCATCGCGGCCGGCCTGGCCGCCGACATCGAACACGACCGCGATGCACTGCTCGCGCTGCGACCACGGCTGCCCGACACGTCCGTGCTGATGGCAGCGGCACTGATCGCGCCCAACGGCGAAGTCATGTCGGCGCTCAGGCGCGCTGATGACGGCGCTTGGCGCACAGCCGTCGCCCGTCTGACCGACGCCCCGCCACCAGGCCTGATCGCGCGTGCGCGCACCGCAGCAGAGGACGACGCGGGGCGGCGGGTCATCGTCAGCTGGGTGCCGCTGGTGGCTGGCGGACAGACCGTCTGGCTGCGCACCGAGACCGATACGCAGGAAGCACGCGAAGTGCATGCGCACATCCTGCACGACAGCCTGCTGCACGGCCTGTTCGCGCTACTGCTCGGCTCCGCGGCCCTCTATCTGCTGCTGCGCCGGCCGCTGGCCGCGCTGAACCAGTGCACCGACTTTGCCGAAAGACTGGATCTGGCAATGGGCGAAACCCTGCCGGCAGCGACCGGTTCGCACGAAACCGACCGACTGGCGCAGGCACTGAACTGGGCGTCGCTGAGCCTCTACGACCAGCGCAGCGCGCTCGCCGAAAGCGAAGCGCGGACAGGAGCCATACTCGGTGCGGCGCTCGACGCGGTGATCACCTTCGACGGCTTCGGCAACGTGATCGAGTACAACCCGGCCGCCGAACGCATGCTGGGCTGGACGGCGGCCGAAGCGATGCAGCATCCGGTGATCGAACTGCTGGTCGCACCTGCCGAACGCGAACGCGGCCAGCACGACCTGCTGCAGTGGCTGGGCCGCCGCTTCGACGCGGTGATCGGCCACCACATGGAACTGGACATCCGCCACCGCAGCGGTCGCCGCTTTCCCGCCCAGCTGGCCATCACCTCGACGCACATGAAGGGGCGCGCGCTGTTCACCGCCTTCATTTCCGACATCAGCGAGCGGCGCGCGGTGCACGAGCAGATGATGCAGGCGCGCGACGCGGCCGAAGCCGCGAGCCGGGCGAAGAGCGACTTCCTGGCCAATATGAGCCACGAAATCCGCACCCCGATGAACGCCATCATGGGCATGACCGAACTGGCGCTCGACACCGACCTGACCGGCGAGCAGCGCGAGTACCTGACGCTGGTGAAGCAGTCGTCGGACACGCTGCTGACGCTGATCGACGACATCCTAGACTTCTCGAAGATCGAGGCCGGGCATCTGGACTTCGAGCACATCCCGTTCAGCCTGCGCGAGGTGATCGGCAGCATCGTGCGCACGCTGGCGCCCAAGCCGGGCCGCCCGGTCCAACTCGGCTGTCGCATCGATCCATCGGTGGCGGACGGCGTCATCGGCGACCCGGTGCGGCTGCGTCAGGTGCTGACCAATCTGATCGGCAATGCGCTGAAGTTCACCGAGCGCGGCAACGTCGATCTGGCGGTCACGCTCGACAGCCAGGACGAAGGCGTGCAAACGCTGCGCTTCGCCGTGCGCGACACCGGCATCGGCATTCCCGCGGACAAGCAGGCACTCATCTTCGACGCCTTCTCACAGGCCGACAGTTCGACCACTCGCCGCTTCGGTGGCACCGGTCTCGGCCTTGCGATCTGCACACGACTGGTCAAGCGCATGGGCGGCAGGCTGGAAGTGATCAGCGCACCGGGTGAAGGATCGACCTTTCATTTCACCGTGCCCTTGACCAGCGCGCGCGCCGGTGAACTGGCATCGCAGGAGAGCGGCTCGCTGGAACGGATGCCGCTGCTGGTGATCGAGCCCGACCCGACATCGCGTGCGCATCTCGCTGCACAGCTGGCGCAGTGGCAGATGGCGGCACGCTTGTGCGCTGACCTCGACGAGGGCATCGGCGCCATCGTCGCGGCCGAGAGCGAGGCGCAGTGCTTCCGCGCACTGCTGGTGGCCGAGGACCTCGCCGCACGCGACGGCTGGGCCCTGGTGCACGCACTGAAGGGGCAGTGCGCCGCCGAACTGCCCATCATCCTGCTGCACGATGGCGAAGCGCCCGGGGCCGACCGCCTGCCGGCCGGTGTCAGCGGCGTTGTCGCGCGGCCTGCGCAGACCGCCGCGTTGCTCAACGCACTGATGGCCGCGACCGGCACCGGCACGACCGGCGAGCGGCGCAGCATTCCGGTGACCGAGGGCGGCGAGGGACGCCGTCTCAACATCCTGCTGGCCGAAGACAATCCGGTTAACCAGACGCTGGCGGTGCGCCTGCTGGAGCGACTGGGCCACGAAGTTGACGTGGCGGCGAACGGCCTCGAAGCCGTCGCGAAGGCGGCCTGCATCCGCTACGACGTCATCCTGATGGATCTGCAGATGCCACAGATGGGTGGCTTCGACGCTACGCGTCACATCCGGGCACAGGACGGCGAGCGGCATACGCCCATCGTGGCGATGACCGCGCATGCGATGGCCGGCGACCGCGAGAAGTGTTTCGCCGCCGGCATGGACGCCTACGTATCGAAACCGATACAGGTTCCGGCACTGATACGCGCACTGGAAGAGGCATTGCAGAAGCCGGCGTCGGCGCCGGCCGAACACCGCGAGGAGAACGTCGGCAAGGCGGACGACATGCACGCGACGCAGTTCGACCGCGCGTTCACGCTCGGCAATCTGGGCGGCGACGAAGTGCTGATGCGCGACATCATCGTGCTCTTCCTGCGCGACTACCGGGCCATGCTGGGTGCGTTGCGCGAGGCACGGTCGGTATCGCGCGATGCGCTTGCGGTCGAGGCGCACACGATCAAGGGTACGGTGCGCAACTTCGGCGGCACCCGGGCCGCCGGCATCGCCGGGCGGCTCGAACGCAGTGGCGCCACGGCGCCGGACGACGCCGGCACCGACCTGCTGATCGACCAGCTGGAAACCGAGGTGGAGGCCCTGGCCGCCGAACTGCGGGCGGAACTGCAGGCCGCCCGCGTCGCGGCCTGATCAGCCGAGACGTTGCCGCGCGACACCGGCAACCAGCGCCACGCCGGACAGCATCAGCGCCCACGATGCAGGCTCGGGCACGGCGGTAATGGCGACGTTGTCGAGCGCCGTCGTCTCCACCACCCCCGAAATGTACTCGCCGCGGATACGCAGGCGCTGCAGGTCGCCGAGTACCGACTGCATTTGTGCAGCGGTGGCGAAACTGCCGCCAAGACCGCCGACGCGCCAGCTCCCCTCCGCCAGCGACACGGTGAAGTCGGTCCAGTCAATGCCGGGCTGGTTGTCGTGCTGGAACACCAGCACCAGGCCCGCACCGTTCACCAGAACCACGTCCGGATCGTCGCGCCATTGCGGTGTCTGTACCGACAAGGTCTGGCTGTAGCGCAGCGTACCGCCGTAGTAGCCCGACAGATCGCCGAGGAAGGACTCCGGTGCTTCGAAGAAGAAGCTCATCGCCGACGGATCGGTGTAGCGGATGAACTGGCCTTCCTCGTCGTAGTCCGGTGTGAAGGAGCCGCCGAAGGAATCGAAGGGAGGATTGGTGTCGGACACCGTCCAGCCGTCGCTGCCGGAATCGAAGGTGCTCGACGGTGCGGCCAATGCCGCCTGGGACGCGCCGAGCGACAGCAGCAGCGCGATGATGTGGGAACGCATGTCCGACCTCCGATTCCGATGTTGGAAGCCGGCAACCTAAACCTGCAGGGCACGCACGCCACGTGAATATCTCACGGACGTGCGTTGCCAGTCGCCGCTCAGCCTGCTGACTGCGTGCCGCGCTGGATGAACTCGATCTTGTAGCCGTCCGGGTCCTCGACGAAGGCAATCACGGTCGAGCCGTGCTTCATCGGGCCGGCCTCACGCACCACCTTGCCGCCGCGTGCCTTCACCTGGTCACAGGCGGCGTATGCGTCGTTGACCTCGAGCGCGATGTGGCCGTAGGCGTTGCCGAGGTCGTACTTGTCGGTGTCCCAGTTGTGGGTCAGTTCAAGCACCGCGCCGTCGGCTTCGTCCTGGTAGCCGACGAAGGCCAGCGTGAACTTGCCGTCCGGATAGTCCTTGCGGCGCAGCTCGCGCATGCCGAGGACATTGGTGTAGAAATCGATGGAGCGGTCGAGATTGCCGACGCGCAGCATGGTGTGAAGGATGCGCATGTGTGAGTCCTCATTTCAGTTCCGCACGGCCGTTCCGAAGGAACTGACCTCCCCCTCGGGGGAAACGAGCGTAGCGAGTAAGGGGGCGGTTTCATTTTAGGGGGCGACGATGCGCCCCGGGTGGTGCGCGCGCAGCTCTCGCCGCGCCGCCTCGAAGCCGGGCAGGATGGCGGCTACGGTGTCCCAGAACGCGCGCGAGTGATTGAGTTCCTTCAGGTGCGCCAGTTCGTGCGCGATCACGTAATCGATCAGCGCCGGCGAGAAATGGATCAGTCGCCAGTTCAGCCGTATCACGCCCTGCGCGGTGCACGAGCCCCACAGCGTATTGGCCGAACTGAGCACCACACGTTCGGGTGCCACGCCGATGCGCGCGCCCAGTTCGGTCGCGCGGCGGGTGAACAGCGCCAGCGCCTCCTGCTGCAGGAAGCCGCACACCGCGTCGCGCACGCGGTCGTGGTCGGCGTCGGCCGGCAGCGGCAGGCGCAGCACCTCGTCGTCGATCAGCGGGCGCGCGCAGGTGTCACCGAGTCGCAGCATGACGTGAGTGCCCAGCCAGGGCAGTCGGGCGCCGTCGCGCCAGTCGGTGCGCACCGGGGCGCGACGGGCGCGCACTTCGCCCAGCTTGGTGAATATCCAGCGTTGCTTCTCGCGCAGCGCTTCCTCGATCTGCGGCAGCGTCACCCAGTGCGGCGCGGTCACGCGCAGGCCGGATTCACCGATGGAAAAGCCGATCGAGTTGCGGCGGCTGCGGCGCAATGCGTACTCGATGATCTGCTGACCGAGCACGATGTGGCGACCGCGCGGCTGCGGCGGCGCGTTATCCGGCGTATCGAGCGCCAATTCAAGCTGCTGCGGGCTGTGGGTTTGAGCCATAGTGATGCGGGAACAGTCTGCGCATTTCACTTTCGATCCAGGCTTGAGCCTGCCCGTTGATCTGTTCCGCCGTCAAGCCCTGCGTGTCGATCGCCGGTCCGATGCTCACCGTGATCTCACCCGGCAGCTTGAGGAAGGCATTGCGCTTCCAGAAGTCGCCGGCGTTGTGCGCGATCGGCACCACCGGCGCACCGGTCACCTCGGCCAGTCGCGCGCCGCCTATCTTGTAGCGCTTCGTCTGCCCGGGCGGCATGCGCGTGCCCTCGGGAAAAACGGTCACCCAGAAACCGAGGTCGAGCAGGCGGGCGCCCTGTTCCTCGACCTGTTTCAGCGCGTCCTTGCCGGCGCCGCGGTCGATCGCGATCATCGGCATGCAGCCCAGGCCCCAGCCAAAAAACGGAATGCGCAGCAGTTCGCGCTTGAACACGAAGGCCACCGGCGGCAGGAACACCTGCAGCGCCATCGTTTCCCATGCCGACTGGTGTTTGCACAGCACCACCGCCTTGCCCTTGGGCAGGTTCTCGCTGCCGATGACGCGATGACGCAGGCCGACGATGATGCGCAGCGCGAACATGGTCAGATGCGTCCACAACCCGATCAGGCGATAGCGCACGTGCGGCGGCAGCGGCCGCGCCAGAATGGCGATCAGCGAAAACGGCGGCGTGATGACAAAGAGGAAGACGAAGAACAGCAGCGAGCGGACGAAGGGCATCAGTCGGTATTCACCGTGAGTGCGCGCACATAGGCGGCGAGGTTGTCATGAACCGGCGTGCCGGGCGGCAGCTCGGGATCGGCTTCGGTCTTCCCGCCCTTGCCGGTGCGTACCAGCACCGGCTGCGCACCGGCAGCGACGGCCGACTGCAGGTCGCGCAGGCTGTCGCCGACCACCGGTACGTCATCAAGGTTGACGTTGAAGCGCTCGGCGATCTCCAGCAGCATGCCCGGCTTCGGCTTACGGCAGGCGCACTTGGAATCGGCCGCGTGCGGACAGAAGAAAATGGCGTCGATGCGCCCGCCAGCCTGGGCGACCGTGCGGTGCATCTTGTCGTGGATGGCGGCCAGCGTGTCCATGTCGAACAGGCCGCGGCCAACGCCCGACTGGTTGGTCGCCACCACCACGCGCCAGCCCCACTGGTTGAGCAGCGCGATCGCCTCCATAGACCCTTCGATCGGCCGCCACTCCTGCGGCGACTTGATGAACTGGTCGGAGTCGTAGTTGATGACACCGTCACGGTCGAGAATGATGAGCTTCACCCGCTCAGTCCTTCAGCTCGAGACGGGAAATGTCGGCCACCGCATTCATCGCCGCTGCCAGCTCGCCCAGCAGCGCGAGGCGGTTGGTGCGCACCTTGAGGTCGTCGGCATTGACCATCACGTCGTCGAAGAAGCGGTCAACCGGCGCGCGCAGCTGCGCCAGTGCGGTCAGCGCTTCGGTGTAGCGGCCACCTTCGAGATCGGCACGCAGCGCCGGCTGCACCGCCGTCAGCGCGGCGTGCAGGTCGCGCTCGGCAGCTTCGGCGAACAAGGTCGCGTTGACACCGACCGCCACGCCATCCGCCTTCTTCAGGATGTTCACGATGCGCTTGTTGGCCGCTGCCAGCGACTGCGCCTCCGGCAGCGCCGAGAAGGCGACCACGGCTGCGAGCTTGGCGGGCACCAGGTCGATGCGCGTCGGTCGCAGCGCCAGCACCGCGTCGATCGCGCGCGCATCATGGCCGGCTTCGCGCAGCAGGTTGCGCAGACGCTCGAACATGAAATCGAGCAGTTGCGTTTCGAAATTCGCAGCGTCGCCCTCGCCCACTTGGCCGGCGCGGAAACCGCCGCGCGCAGCGGCAATCAGTTCGGCGAGATCGAGCGGCAGCGGCGTTTCCATCAGTATACGCAGCACACCGAGCGCGGCACGGCGCAGCGCGAACGGGTCCTTGTCGCCGGTCGGGATCTGACCGATGCCGAAGAAACCGGCCAGCGCGTCGATCTTGTCGGCCAGCGACACGGCGCAGGCCACCGCGCCCTCCGGCAGCGCGTCGCCGGCGAAGCGTGGGCGGTAGTGCTGCTCGACCGCCTGCGCGACGACCTCGGCTTCGCCGTCGTGCTGTGCGTAGTAACGCCCCATCACGCCCTGCAACTCGGGGAACTCGCCCACCATGTCGGTCATCAGGTCGGCCTTGGCCAGCAGACCGGCCCGCGCCGCCTGCATCACGTCAGCGCCGAGGCGGCCGCCAATGTCGGTGGCCAGACGCTGGATGCGCATGACGCGGTCGAACTGGCTGCCCAGGCGGTTGTGATAGACCACCGCCTCCATTTTCGGAATGCGTGCAGCCAGCGGCGTCTTCTTGTCCTGCTCGAAGAAGAAGCGCGCGTCCGACAGCCGGGCGCGGACGACACGCTCGTTGCCGGACACGATGTTGTGCGGGTCGGCCACCTGCATGTTGGACACCACCAGGAAGCGGTTCAGCAACTTGCCGTGGGGATCGAGCAGCGGAAAATACTTCTGGTTGGCCTTCATCGTCAGGATGAGACACTCCTGCGGCACGGCCAGGAAGTCCGGTTCGAACTGCGCGACATAGACATTCGGGTTCTCGACCAGCGCCGTCACTTCGTCGATCAGCGCTGCGTCATCGACGTGGTGTACGCCGTTGCCGATGTCGCCACAGACGTGCGCCAGTCGCTGCACGATGAGCGCGCGGCGCGCGTCGAAGGACGCCATCACCGCACCGCGCTCGTACAGCGCACGCGCGTATTCGTCGGCGTTCGCCAGCGTCACTTCGCCCTCGCCCATGAAGCGGTGGCCGCGCGTGCTGCGACCCGAGGCGTGGCCGAAGGCCTGGCCCGGCACGACGCGGTCGCCATGCAGCAGCACCAGACCGTGCACCGGGCGCACGAACTGGTAGTCGCAGTCGGCCCAGCGCATCAGCTTCGGAATCGGCAGCTTCTTCAGCGCGTCGAGCACGATGCCAGCCAGCACGTCGTCGAGCGCTGCGCCCGGCACCGTCATCGCGTAGAACAGCGTTTCGCTCTTGCCGTCCAGGCGCCGGGTGAACTGCGGCAGCGCCTCGACCGGAATGTTCTTCGCCTGCAGCTTCTTCAGCAGCGCCGGCGTCGGCTTGCCATCGGCATCGAGCGCGACGGCGACCGGCATCAGCTTTTCATCGACCACAGCGTCGGGCGCGCAGTCGGTCACGCCCTGCACCGTCAGCGCGAGACGGCGCGGGCTGGCATAGCGGTCCATGCGCGCGTCGGCGGCGACCAGCTTGCGCTCGACCAGCGCCTTGAACACCGCGTCGGCAAACACTTCACCCAGGCGCGACAGGGCCTTGGGCGGCAATTCTTCGGTCAGCAGTTCGACCAGCAATGTGGCTTGCATAGCTCTTCCAGAGGGCCGCCGCAGCGGCCTCAAAACGGTTCTGTCGGATCGGAACGGGGCAAGAACGCGGTAACTCAAGCGGCACGCAGCGCTTCGATGCGCTGGCACTCTTCCTCGCCGAGCAAGGTGCGCAGGCGCGGGCTGCTCAGGTCGGCCATCGGGAAACCGCGCTGTTCGCGCGAGGCGTAGTAGGCCTGCGCCACCAGCCGTGCCAGCGCGCGCACGCGACCGATGTAGGCAGCGCGTTCGGTCACCGAGATCGCGCCGCGCGCATCGAGCAGATTGAAGCTGTGCGAGGCCTTCATGACCATCTCGTAACCGGGCAGCGGCAGGCCGGCCTCGATCAGGCGTTTCGCCTCCGACTCGTAATCGCCGAACTGGCGGAACAGCCATTCGACATTCGAATGTTCGAAGTTGTAGGTCAACTGTTCGACCTCGTTCTGGTGATAAACATCGCCGTAACGGATGCCCGGCGCCCACACCAAGTCATACACGTTCTCGACGCCCTGCAGGTACATGGCCAGACGCTCGGCGCCGTAGGTGATTTCGCCGAGCACCGGCTTGCACGGAATCGAACCCACTTCCTGGAAGTAGGTGAACTGCGTCACCTCCATGCCATCCAGCCACACTTCCCAGCCGAGGCCCCAGGCACCCAGCGTCGGCGATTCCCAGTCGTCCTCGACGAAGCGGATGTCATGCTGCGACGGATCGAGGCCGAGTGCGCGCAGGCTGTCGATGTACAGCTCCTGGATGTTCGGCGGCGACGGCTTCAGCGCGACCTGGAACTGGTAGTAGTGCTGCAGGCGGTTCGGGTTCTCGCCGTAGCGGCCGTCCTTCGGGCGGCGCGACGGCTGCACGTAGGCGGCGCGCCAGGGCTCGGGGCCGATGGCGCGCAGGAAGGTGGCAGTGTGGAAGGTGCCGGCACCGACCTCGATGTCATAAGGTTGAAGCAGCGCGCAGTTCTGCTCGCCCCAGAAACGGGACAGACGCAGCAGCACTTCCTGGAATGTGGGTGCAGCAGACATGGAGCCAGACCGTGAGGGAAAGGCGGGATTTTACCGGCTCAGCCTCTTTTGCGCTGCACCGCGGCAAGGATGATGACGGCAAGCGCCACGAGCAGCACCGGCACATTGCCCCAGCGCATGAAGGGGGTGAGGCCCTGATAGCCCTGCAGCTCGACGCGCAGGGCCGCGCGGGTGAAGGGCGGCAGCGCCGCGACGACCCGACCGTCGGGTGTTATCGCCGCGGTCATGCCGGTGTTGGTCGCGCGCAGCATCGGGCGTCCGAGTTCGAGCGCGCGGACCTGCGCGATCTGCAGGTGCTGCGGCTGCGCCCACGAATCACCGAACCAGGCGGTGTTCGACACATTGACCAGCAGCGTCGCGTCGCGCGCGGCGGCGATCAGTTCCTCGCCGAACACGTCCTCGTAGCAGATGTTCACCGCCACCTGCTCGCCGGCCAGCGCCAGCGGCGGCTGCACTTTCGCGCCACGGCCGAAGTCGGACATCGGAATCGACAGCAGTTGCAGCGTCCATGCGAACAACGGCGGCGTGAACTCGCCGAAGGGCACCAGGTGCGACTTGCTGTAACGCGCATCGTCGTGGCCGAGCGCCACCGCACTGTTGAAATAGCGCGGGCGGCCGTTGACTTCGCCCAGCGTGACCGCACCCATCAGCACGTCGCGGCCGGTGGCGCGCACGGCCGCCAGCCAGGCCGGATCGATTTCAGCGTAGGGCAAGGGGATGGCCGTTTCCGGCAGCACCACCAGATCGGCCGGCCAGGCGCGCGCGAGGTCGAGGTAGGTCTGCATCGAATCGGGCAGGCGCTCGGGCACCCACTTCATGCTCTGTTCGATATTCCCCTGCAGCAGGCTGACCGTCAGCAGGCGTCCGGTCGGTTCGGACCAGCGCACGCTGCCGAGCAGGCCGCCGACCGCCAGCAGCGCTGCCAGCGACAGCAGCACCGGACGCAGCGCGACGCGCCGCAGCACGAACAGCGCGAGCACGCCGGCCATCAGCGCGGCGACGAAACCGGCGCCATGCACGCCGAACAGCGGCACGTAGCCGGCGAGCGGACTCGGCGTCGCATGCGCATAGCCGCTGGCCAGCCAGGGGAAGCCAGTGAACAGCGTGCCGCGCAACCACTCCGACGACACCCACAGCGCGGCGAACAGCCACGGCGTCAGCGCCACCGACGGTCGCAGCGCGCGCATGGCGGCGCAGACGGCGGCAGGGAACAGCGAAAGATAGGCGCAGAACAGCACGGTGGCCAGCAGCGACAGCGGCAAGGGCATGCCGCCGAACTGGCTCAGGCTGACATTGACCCAGGATACGCCGGCGAGGAACCAGCCCATGCCGAAAGCAAAGCCGGTGAGCGCTGCAGCGCGGACAGAAAGCGTGTTGACCAGCCATAGCAGCGTGGCCAACGCGACGACCGGCAGCGCGAACACGCCGAAGGGCGCGAAGCCGCCGACCGCGAGCGCACCAGCCGCAGCAGCAGCGGCCAGTCGGACGACCGGCTTCATTCGACGGCGGACGGTACGGCCGGAGGCGCGATGCGATCGACCATCAGCGTGTGCACGCGGCGACTGTCGGCGCGCAGCACGGTGAAGCGCAGCGCGTCGATCTGCACCACCTCGCCGCGCTTGGGCAGACGACCGATCTGGTGGATGACCAGCCCGCCCACGGTGTCGTAAGCGTCGTCGTCGAAGGTGGTGCCGAACACCTCGTTGAAGTCTTCGATCTCGGTGCCGGCCTTGACCCGGTAACGACCGGTCTGGTTGACCCGGATGTTGTCGGCCGACTCGTCGAAGTCGTACTCGTCCTCGATGTCGCCGACGATCTGCTCCAGCACGTCCTCGATGGTGACGAGACCGGCGACGCCGCCGTATTCGTTGACCACGATGGCCATGTGGTTGCGGCTGGCACGGAACTCGCGCAGCAGCACGTTCAGACGCTTCGATTCGGGGATGAATACCGCTGGCCGCAGCATGTCGCGCAGGCTGTCGTCGTCACCCGACATGAGGCGCAGCAGATCCTTGGCGAGCAGGATGCCGATCACGTCGTCGCGGTTCTCGCCGATCACCGGGAAACGCGAGTGCGCGGTGCGCAGCGCGGTCTGCACGATCTTGTCGAGCGGATCGTCGATGTCGATCACATCCATCTGCGCGCGCGGAATCATTACTTCGCGCACCGGCATGTCCGACACCTGGAGCGCGCCCTCGATGATCGAGAGGGCGTCGGCGTCCAGCAGATTGCGTTCGAAGGCGGAGTGCAGCAGCACCAGCAGTTGCTCTCTGTCTTCCGGCTCGCGCATCAGCAGATGCGACAGCCGCTCGAGGAAACCGGGGCGCTGCGAAGGTGAGGAACTACTGTCCATGCGGGACGCGGGAAACGAACACGCCGGCAGTGTAACCCGGCCAGCGTGTCGGTTTCGAGTCAGGCATCCGGAATGTCCCGGATGTCACGGCCTTACTGGACGCGCAACTCGACCCGCCGCGCCTCTTCCGGCGGACCGTCGGCAGCGGTGATTTCCGGCTTGCGCAGCTTGATGCCGGCCTCGGCGACGCCTGCGGCGACCAGCGCGTCGCGCACCGCCAGCGCCCGCGCCTTCGCCAGTTCGGCGTTCTGCGCGGCATCACCCGACGGGTCGTGGAAGCCGGACAGCAGCACGATGGCGTCCGGCGTTGCGCTCAGCGCAGCCTGCGCCCGCGCCACCGCATCGGCCAGGTCAGCGCCGGGCTCGGCACTGCCGACGGCGAAATAAATGCGCGCCAGCGCCTCGCCCACCGGCTCAGGTGCCTCGATCACCTCCACCACCTCGACCACGGTGGCATCGGCAGCCGGCTTGCCGGCCAGCGACACGGCAAAGCCGACCACCGCGGCGACGACCGCGATCACGATGATGGCCACCACTCTCAAACCGACATTGCTGTCGTCGTCCTGATCCGACATTTCAAACCTCCGTTGATTGAATCGAGTAGTCGTCCGAATAGGGATCGGCCACGCCAAGCCCTTGCAGGATGACGCGCTCCTCCGCTTCCATCGCGTCGGCATCGTCGTCCGACGTTTCATGATCCCAGCCCTGCAGGTGCAGCGTGCCGTGCACGATCAGGTGGGCGGCGTGGTCGGCAAAGGCCTTGCCCTGCTCCACCGCCTCGCGCGCCAGCACCGGCTGGCACACCACCAGGTCGCCGGCAAGATGCGCACCCTGTTCGTACGGAAACGACAGCACATTGGTCGCGTAGTCGCGGCCACGGTATTCGAGATTGAGCGCCTGCCCTTCTTGCGCATCGACGAAGCGCACCGTGATGTCGGCGCGCGCGACCACGTCCGGGTCGAGCGCGGCGCGCACCCAGCGCTTCACGTCCTCGCGCGGCGGACACCCGTCGCGCGCGCAGGCGTACTGCACCGACAGATTCAGCCGCATCAGCCGCGCGGCCCCTTGCGCATCGCGTCCTCGGCTTCGCGCTGCGCCTCGAAACGTTCGTAGGCCGACACGATGCGCGCCACCAGCGGGTGACGCACCACGTCTTCGGCGAGGAAATCGGTCATCGCGATGCCGCGCACGTCGGCAAGTATTTTCCGCGCCTCGGCCAGACCGCTCTTGTGGCCACGCGGCAGATCGACCTGGGTCAGGTCGCCGGTGATGACCGCCTTCGAGCCAATGCCCATGCGGGTGAGGAACATCTTCATCTGTTCCGGCGTCGTGTTCTGCGCCTCGTCGAGGATGATGAAGGCGTTGTTCAGCGTACGCCCGCGCATATAGGCGAGCGGCGCGATCTCGATCACCTGTCGCTCGAAGGCGCGGGCCACGCGCTCGAAACCCATCAGGTCGTACAACGCGTCGTACAGCGGGCGCAGGTAGGGATCGACCTTCTGCGCCAGGTCGCCCGGCAGGAAGCCCAGCCGCTCGCCGGCCTCGACCGCCGGTCGGGTCAGCACGATGCGCGCCACCGTCTCGCGCTCCAGCGCGTTGACCGCGCTGGCCACCGCCAGATAGGTCTTGCCGGTACCGGCCGGGCCAATGCCGAAGGTGATGTCGTGTTCCTGGATCTGCCGCAGATACTGCGTCTGGCGCGGCGTGCGGCCGTGCAGATTGCTCTTGCGCGTCATCAGCACCGGGGCCGCGGGTTCGGCGGCGATGCGGTTCGACAGCTCGATCAGGCCGAGCTGTATCGCGTCTATGCTCAAGTGCTCGGTGGCCGCCGCATAGAAATGGCGCAAGGCTGCGGCCGCCCGCTGCGACTGGCCCGGCTCGCCGCTGACGCGGAAGCGCTCGCCGCGGCGAGCGATCTCGACGTCGTAAGCCGTTTCGAGCTGGCGCAGGTTTTCGTCGAGCACACCGCAGAGGTTGGCCAGCCGCGCGTTGTCCAGCGGCTCCAGCACCAGTTCGAGCGGCCGCGGCTTCAAGCGCTGACCGCCTCGCGGATGACCACTTCGCCACGCAGGCTGTGCGGCAGCGCGCTGGTGATGCGCACGTCGATGAACTGATTGATCAGCCGCGCCGGGCCGGGGAAATTGACGACGCGGTTGTTGTCGGTGCGACCCGCCAGTTCGGCGGCGTCCTTGCGCGCGTGCCCCTCGACCAGGATGCGCTGCACGCTGCCGACCATGCTCTGACTGATCGCCTGCGCCTGCTCGTCGATGCGCTTCTGCAGCCGCGCCAGCCGCGCCAGCTTGACGTCCTGCGGCGTGTCGTCGGCCAGATCGGCCGCCGGTGTGCCCGGGCGGGCGCTATAGATGAAGCTGAAGCTGCCGTCGAAGCCGACGTCGTCGATCAGCTTCATCGTCTTTTCGAAATCCTCCTCGGTCTCGCCGGGGAAGCCGACGATGAAGTCGGACGTCAGCGACAGGTCGGGCCGCGCCGCGCGCAGCTTTCGCACGACCGCCTTGTATTCGAGCGCGGTGTAGCCGCGCTTCATCGCCGCCAGTACGCGGTCGGAACCCGACTGCACCGGCAGGTGCAGTTGCGATACCAGCTTGGGCAGTTTCGCGTAGGCGTCGAACAGGCGCTGCGTCATTTCGCGCGGGTGCGAGGTGGTGTAGCGGATGCGCTCGATGCCCGGGACTTCATGCACGCATTCGAGCAGGAAGGCGAAATCACCGATGTCATCCGAGCCGCGGCTGATCGGCGCACGCCAGGCATTGACGTTCTGGCCGAGCAAGGTCACTTCCTTCACGCCCTGCCCGACCAGCGTGGCGATCTCGGTCAGGATGTCGTCAAGCGGGCGCGACACTTCCTCGCCGCGCGTATAGGGCACGACGCAGAAGGTGCAGTACTTGGAGCAGCCTTCCATGATGGACACGAAGGCAGTCGCGCCCTCGACCCGGGCCGGCGGCATGTGGTCGAACTTCTCGATCTCCGGGAAGCTGATGTCAACCTGCGGCCGGCCGCTGGCGCGGCGCTTCGAAATGAGGTCGGGCAGGCGGTGCAGCGTCTGCGGGCCGAACACCAGATCGACGTAGGGCGCGCGCTCGACGATGGCCGCCCCCTCCTGGCTGGCGACGCAGCCGCCGACGCCGATGATCAGGTTGGGGTTGTCGCGCTTCAGGTGCTTCACCCGTCCGAGATCGTGGAACACCTTCTCCTGCGCCTTCTCGCGCACCGAGCAGGTGTTGAACAGGATCACGTCGGCGTCTTCCGGACGGTCGGTCTTTTCCAGACCTTCGGCGTCGCCGAGCACATCGGCCATCTTGTCCGAGTCGTACTCGTTCATCTGGCAGCCGAAGGTCTTGATGTAAATCTTGCGGGTCATCGAAGGGGACGGGGAAATTACTGTTTGGGTGCCGGCAGGTCGATCTCTTCGGGCGACAACACCCAGACGCGATACAGGTCACCGTTGTTGTCGAGCTTGTAACGGACCACCTGCTCGCTGCCTATCATCACCGGCAGCATGATGCGGTTGTCGGTCGAACGGATCTGGGCGCCGGGCGCCAGCCTGAAGGTGTACTTGCCGACTTCGACCATGCCATCGACCGGCGGCTTCATCTTCGCCTTGATTGCATCCGGCGGAATCGCGCGCAGCTGCGCCGCAGCGAGCAGCGGCAGGCAGAGCAGGACGGCACACAGGGCGGAAGGCAGGCGCATCGGAGCCGGGGCGAGGAAGCGGTCGGGAATCCACGGATTGTAGCGTGCGCTCACCGCGAACCCAAACCAGCGCGAACGCACTGCAGGCGGGGCGCTCCGCTCGGCTTACATGTTGCAACGCAATGAACGCTTGCAGTTGTTAGCACTCAAACGCGGGGAGTGCTAATCTTGCTTCCCAAGGGAGGAATGAATCATGACCCATGCTCTGATGGTTCCGAATCTGTCGATGCCCGGCGCGCTGGGCAATATCGACAGCTATATCCAGGCCGCCAACCGCGTGCCCCTGCTCAGCGAAGAGCAGGAACAGTCACTTGCCCGCCGTTTCCGCGACGACGAAGACCTCGAAGCCGCCCGCGCGCTGGTCATGTCGCACCTGCGTCTGGTGGTGGCGATCGCCCGCGGCTATCTCGGCTACGGCCTGCCGCACGCCGACCTGATCCAGGAAGGCAATATCGGCCTGATGAAGGCGGTGAAGCGCTTCGACCCGGACCGCGGTGTGCGTCTGGTGTCGTTCGCGATCCACTGGATCAAGGCGGAAATCCACGAATACATCCTGCGCAACTGGCGTCTGGTCAAGGTTGCCACGACCAAGGCGCAGCGCAAGCTCTTCTTCAACCTGCGCAGCCTCAAGAACAGCAGCAACACGCTGAACCCGGCCGAAGTGCGGGAAGTGGCGAAGACGCTGGGCGTAAAGCCGGAAGAAGTGGTCGAGATGGAAACCCGTCTGACCGGGCAGGACGTCGCGCTCGAAGGCAGCAGCGAGGATGACGATCGCGACAGTGCCCGTCTGGCGCCCATCCACTGGCTGGCCGACTCGGCCGCCGAGCCGCTGGAAGTGCTGGAGGCCGCGCAGAACGTGCGCCTGCAGGAAGACGGCCTGCATTCGGCCCTGGCCTCGCTCGACGACCGCAGCCGCACTATCGTGCAGCGTCGCTGGCTGGCGCAGGACGGCGAAGCCGCCACCCTGCATGAACTGGCCGCGGAGTACGGCGTGTCGGCCGAACGCATCCGCCAGATCGAAGCCAAGGCGATGCAGAAGATGAAGGCGTCGATGCAGAAGATGCTGGGCATGGCCGCCTGATCTTCGTTTGCCCCAACAAAAAAGCGACCCGAGGGTCGCTTTTTTGTTGGGGTCAGCGCCCAGGATCAACCTTGGGCCAGCAATGCCTTCAGGTCGTCGGCGATCTTCTGCGGCGTTTCGCCGTGGCGGATGAACAGCCGCAGGCGCCCCTGTGTGTCATGTACATAGGTGCCAGCCGAGTGATCCAGCGTGTAGCTATCCGGCGTACTGCCCGGCACCTTCTGATAGAAAATCTTGTATTCCTTCGCGACCGCAGCGGTGGCCGCCGCGTCGCCGCGCAGGCCGACGAAGGACGCATCGAACTTCGGCACGTAGGCGGCCAGCAGTTCGGTGGAATCGCGCTCCGGGTCCAGCGTCACGAACAGCACCTGCACCTTGGCAGCGTCAGGTCCGAGCAGGGCCAGCGCCTGTTTCATCGTCGCCAGACTGGTCGGGCAGACGTCCGGACAGTGCGTGAAGCCGAAGAACAGCGTGACCGCCTTGCCCTTATAGTCGGCCAGCGAGCGCGTCGCACCCGTGTGGTCGGTCAGCGCAAAGCCCTTGCCGTAGTCGGCGCCGGTGATATCCACGCTGTGGAAGGTCGGACCGGACGGCGCGCAGCCGACCAGCCCTGCCGACAGCAGGGCGGCGAGAAAAAGACGGCGCTTCATAGCGGAATGTAGTGGTTGACCAGCAGAGCCGCGAACAGCAGCGACAGGTGCCACAGCGAAAAACGGAAAGTCTTCTTCGCCAGTTCGTCCGAGTAATTGCGCATCAGGCGCCAGGCGTAGACGATGAACATGCCGGACAGCACCACCGCCGACACGAGGTAGATCCAGCCGCTCATGCGTGAGGCGAAGGGCAGCATGGTCACCGCGAACAGGATGAGGGTGTACAGGAACACCTGCAGCCGCGTGTATTCGGCACCGTGTGTCACCGGCAGCATGGGCAGACCCGCCTTGGCGTACTCCTGCGTGCGATACAGCGCCAGCGCCCAAAAATGCGGCGGCGTCCAGGCGAAGATGATCAGAAACAGCAGCAGGGCGTCGGCCGACACCTCGCCGGTCACCGCGGCCCAGCCCAGCACCGGCGGCATCGCGCCGGAGGCGCCGCCGATCACGATGTTCTGCGGCGTCGCCGGCTTCAGGAACACGGTGTAGATGATGGCGTAGCCGATGAAAGTACCCAGCGTCAGCCACATGGTGAGCGGATTCACCCAGTGGTACAGCATGGACAGGCCGGCGCCGCCGACCACGCCCGAGAAAGCCAGCGTTTCCAGCGAATTCACCTCGCCACGCGGCAGTGGACGGGCGCGGGTGCGCGCCATCACCGCGTCGATCTTCTGCTCGACCAGGCAGTTCACCGCAGCCGCTGCACCGGCGACCAGGGCGATACCGACGGTCGCCGCCGCGACGATGCCGAAATCAGGCAGGCCGGCCGGCACCGCCAGGAACATGCCGATGACCGCACAGAACACGATCAGCGACACGACGCGCGGCTTGGTCAGCTGCAGGTAATTCGCGAGCCTCAGCGAGAAGGGCTGGATATCAAGCCGCAGGGCTTTCATTTAGAACTCCGGAAACGCGTTGCTGCGCCGTGGCGCGAACTCGATAGTTTATCAGCACCATGAGGATCACCAATGCTGCAGCGCCACCGTTGTGCGCAGCGGCCAGCGGCAGCGGCAGGCTGAACCACACGTTGGCCAGGCCCAGCATGATCTGCAGCGCGAGCACGCCCAGCAGCGCGGTGCCGAGCGGACGGTGGCCGGCAGCGCGCAGCGCGAAGCCCAGCGCGCCGATCACCAGTGCGGCGACGATGGCACCGACGCGATGCATCCAGTGGATGGCGGTCAGCGCATCCATGGTCAGCGTTTCGCCGTCGGCGCTCTGCCCCAGTTCGCGCACGATGTGGAAACCGTTGCGGATATCCATCTGCGGCACCCACTCGCCGTGGCAGGTCGGCAGGTCGGTACAGGCGAGCGCCGCGTAATTGGTGCTGACCCAGCCGCCCAGCGATATCTGCATCGCCAGCACGACGAAGGCAACCACCGCCAGCGCGCGCGTCGCCGGCGACACGGTCGGCATCGCCGGCCCGCGCGTGCGGGCATACAGCCATACCAGCAGGGTGAGCACGGTCAGCCCGCCGATCAGGTGACCGGTCACGATGGCCGGCTTCAGCAGCATGGTCACCGTCCACTTGCCGAACATCGCCTGCAGGAAAAGCACGCCGACCAGCACCGTTGCCAGCACCGGCGACGCGCCCGCTTCACGACGGTGACGCCAGGCAAGTGCAGCGATCGCCAGGATGAACAGACCGACGATGCCCGCGAAGTAGCGGTGAATCATCTCCTTCCACGCCTTGGCGAAGGTGACCGGACCTTCGGGGTTCGCTTCCTGTGCCGCGGTGATGTGCTCGGACGCATGAATCACCGTGACGTGGCCGTAACAGCCCGGCCAGTCCGGACAGCCGAGGCCGGCGTCGGACAGTCTTACGTAGGCGCCGAGGACGATCAGCGCGAAAGTCATTGCAATCGTGGCAAGCAACAGCGTGCGATAGGTTTTCATCAGCCCAGCCTCGAGTACTTCATCAAACGTTGGAAATCCTTGATCATCTTCTTCGGATCCGGGTCATCCGGGTAACGCATCATCACCTGCCCCAACGGGTTGACCAGGTGAATGGCGCGCGGATGCGTCGCATCGCCGGCGAACGCGCCCAGCGTGGCGCTGCCGGCCGCCTTGACCACGTGCATGCCTTCGATCGCGGTCAGCAGTTCCGCCTTGGGCTGCGTACCGTCGGTCACCAGCCACACGCGCTCGATGCGTTCCTGGTGTTCGCCCTGCGCCTTGCGCACCTGGCGGATGTAATAGAGCAGTTCCTCGCACTTCGCATCGCAGGCGCCGCCGTCGGCCAGCACCAGGGTCCAGCGCCCCTTGATGGACGCAAAGTCGAAAGGTTTGCCATCGACCGTGGTCAGCGCCTCGGCCGGCAGCGCGCGCGGCGACAGCAATTGACCGTAGTTCACCGTGCTGTCGGGGCGCCACAGGAAATACATCGCGTAGGACGCGAGCAGCGGCAACACGCATATCACCGCCAGCACGATCAGGACCTTCTTGCCTTTCAAGACTTCTCTCCCTCTTTCTGCATGGCTGCGTACAGCCCGAATACCAGCGTGACCAGCGCAAACGCGTACCACTGCGCGGCGTACATCCAGTGTTTCTCGACGCCGAACTCCGGCTTCACGTCGTCGCGCCTCAAGCCGTCGGCCGCATCACCGGTCTGCACGAGAATGAAGGGCGCGAGCTGCAGGCCGGTCGTCTTCGCCACGCGGTTGACCGTGACGTTCTGCCAGACGGCGCCCTGCACCGCATCGCCCGACAGTTCGACGAAGCGCGGCTGCGCACGCGTTACCACGCCCTCGATGCGCTGCAGCCCGGCCGGCGATGCAACCGGCGGCAACACGTCTCGCCGCCCGCCGTGACGGACCCAACCGCGCGCAACAAGCACACAGCGCTGCGCGGTCTGACACAGCGGCATGTGCACCAGGAAACCGGCCTGTCCGTCGCGGACCTGGTTGTCGGCGTAGATCAGCACGTCGCTGCGCCAGTTGCCGGACACCGTCGCGCGCGCGAACTCGGGCGGCGCCTGATCACTCCACTGGTCCAGGTCGAGCGGCGGCTGCCGCTGCTGCGCCGCGTAAGCGTCTGCCAGCGACTGCTTGTAGTGTGCGCGGGCGGTCTGCCAGCGCGCCGCCGACAGCGTGACGCCGATCACCAGCAGGCAGGCCAGCGCAGGCCACAGGCGTATGCGAAAACGACGGCGGGCGAAATGGAACTGGAACATTGCTGTCGGACGCCCGGCAGGTACACTGACCACCCGGACTAAGGATTCTTCCTGATGCGTTATCTCGTGATATTCATGCTGCTGACCGTGATCGCCAGCCTCGGTTCAGCGCTGTTCTTCCTGTTTCGCGACAGCGGCAACTCGAGCCGCATGCTGCGCTCGCTGGCCATCCGCGTCGGCCTGTCGATGGCGCTGTTCATCTTCCTGATGCTCGGCTACCGCTTCGGATTCATCACCGGCAAGCTCTGACCACCGGCGGCACCTCGCCGCCGAAAGCCACCCGCCCCAACGCTCCCTACCCACGAAAAAAAGCGCCGCACGATGTGCGGCGCCGAGCGTTTATTTTATAAGGGCTCTTTTTGCTTACCGGCCCACTCTCCTCCTCGCAGATCCCGTCTTTACATCAAATCCAGTACACGACGACGAACAGAAGCAGCCAGACGACGTTGACAAAGTGCCAGTACCACGCGACAGCCTCGAAGCCGAAGTGGTTTTCCGGGCTGAAATGCCCGGCGAAGACGCGGCACAGTATCACGATAAGCATCGTTGCACCAACCGTCACGTGGAAGCCGTGGAAGCCGGTCAGCATGTAGAACACGGAACCGAACACGCCGGTGGTCATCTTGACGTTCAGGTCCGAGTAGGCGTGCATGTATTCGTAGGCCTGGAAGCCAAGGAATACGACGCCGAGCGCGATGGTCAGGAACAGACCCAGCTTGAGCTGGCCGCGGTTGTTGTGCAGCAGGCCGTGGTGCGCCCAAGTGAGCGTGACGCCGGAGGTCAGCAGCAGCAGCGTGTTGATCGCCGGAATACCCCAGGCGCCCATCGGCGTGAACGGACCGCCGTCATAGCCCGGGCCCGCGTTCGGCCACATGGCTTTGGCATCCGGCCACAGCAGCGCCTGATGTTCGAGGCTGGCCAGATCCGGCATGGCGAGCACACGGGCGTAGAACAGCGCGCCGAAGAAGGCGGCGAAGAACATCACTTCAGAGAAGATGAACCAGCCCATCGCCCAGCGGAAGGAGACCCCCACGCGCTTGCTGTACAGGCCGCCTTCGGATTCGTGCGCAACTTTGCCGAACCAGGAATACATCATGTAGAACAGGACCAGCACCCCTGCGCCGAGCACGAAGCCGCCGCCGGTGATCTTGTTCATCGTCAGCACAGAACCCAGTGCAAACAGGAACAGCGCGATCGAACCCGTGATCGGGTAGGTCGATGGCGCAGGTACGTAGTAGTAGGGGGCCTGTTGTGGCGTATGCGAGCTCATTTATGTTTTTCCTTCCCGGTTTCTCTCAAGCGATGCTTATCAGAATTCTTACACCCAAGATCACTGCAATCACGAACAGCGCTGCAGCCACAACGCCCGTGATGATAACTTGCAACGGCGTCAGCGATGACACCGCTGCGTCGTGATCGCCCTTGCGGCGTATGCCGACGAAGGCCGAAAGCACTGTCACCACACCCTTCACGAACCCGGCCATTTCAGCCTCCCGTGCGACCGTCCTGCGTCGTCGCTGCAGTCGCCCCCGGCACCTCGAAGAAGGTGTAGGAGAGCGTGATCGTGTTGATGTCCTTCGGCAGATCGGGCGACACGAGGAAGGCAATCGGCATGCGTCGCGTTTCCCCGGCTGCCAGCGTCTGCTGCTTGAAACAGAAACAGTCGAGCTTCTGGAAGTACTGCATCGCCGCCGACGGCGTGTAACTCGGAATCGCCTGTCCCGTCACCGCGTTCTCGCGCGTGTTCGAAACTTCGTACTCCACCGTCACCACCTCACCCGGATGAACCACGAGTGAGCCGGTCACCGGCTTGAAATTCCACGGCAGCTTGTGCAGGTTCGCATCGAACTCGACCGTCACGTTCCGCGAACGATCGACCTGGGTATTGAGCGGCAGCGTGTTGTCCTGCTTGTTCAGGTTGTTGACGTCGAGCACTTGGCACAGCTTTTCGTAGAACGGCACCAGCGCATAGCCGAAGCCGAACATCAGAAAAGCCGACACCACCAGGCGTATCAGCGTCGAACGGTTGCGGCGCTCGGAACCGGCCGCAACCCGGGTTTGCTCGGTCATTGACCCGACATCCCGTAACGCACGACAAACAGCACGAACACCGCCACCGCGGTGGCCGCCAGCCACAACGCCGTGCGGACGTTGCGGCGGCGGAGTGCCTCATCCATCTCGGTCACGCCAATACTCACTTGAAGACCGGCGGGGTTTCGAAGGTGTGGTGCGGCGCCGGCGACGGCACCGTCCATTCGAGACCTTCAGCACCGTCCCAGGGCTTGGCCGAAGCTTTCTCGCCACCCTTCATGCACTTCAGCACGACAACCAGGAACACCAGCTGCGACAGGCCGAAACCGAAGGCACCGATCGACGAGATCATGTTGAACTCGGCGAACTGCAGCGAGTAGTCCGGGATACGACGCGGCATGCCGGCCAGACCCAGGAAGTGCTGCACGAAGAAGGTCATGTTGAAGAAGATCAGCGACAGCCAGAAATGCAGCTTGCCCAGCTTCTCGTCGTACATGTGGCCAGTCCACTTCGGCAGCCAGTAGTAGGCGCCGGCGTAGGCCGAGAACAGCGCACCCGCCACCATCACGTAGTGGAAGTGGGCGACGACGTAGTAGCTGTCGTGCAGTTGCACGTCCACCGCCGTCATCGACAGCACCAGTCCGGAGAAACCGCCCAGCGTGAAGAGGAAGAGGAAGCCGATCGAGAACAGCATCGGGGTTTCGAAGGTCAGCGAGCCGCGCCACATCGTGGCCACCCAGTTGAACACCTTCACGCCGGTCGGGATCGCGATCAGCATGGTGGCGAACATGAAGTACAGCTGGCCGGCCACCGGCATGCCCACCGTGTACATGTGGTGCGCCCACACGATGAAGGACAGGATGGCGATCGACGAGGTCGCGTACACCATCGAGGCGTAGCCGAACAGCGGCTTGCGCGAGAAGGCCGGAATCACTTGCGACACGACGCCGAAGGCCGGGATCGCGATGATGTACACCTCGGGGTGACCGAAGAACCAGAAGATGTGCTGGTAC
Source organism: Methyloversatilis sp. (assembly GCF_965284615.1). GTDB lineage: Bacteria > Pseudomonadota > Gammaproteobacteria > Burkholderiales > Rhodocyclaceae > Methyloversatilis. The sequence continues at coordinate 549,330 of NZ_OZ260098.1, read as the reverse complement.
AGCACCGGGTCACCACCACCGGCAGCATTGAAGAAGCTGGTGCCGAAGTGACGGTCGGTCAGGATCATGGTGACCGCGCCAGCCAGAACCGGCATCACGGCGATGACCAAGTAGGCGGTGATCAGCCAGGTCCAGCAGAACAGCGGCATCTTCATCAGCGTCATGCCCGGCGCGCGCATGTTCAGGATCGTGGTGACGATGTTGATCGAGCCCATGATCGAGGAGATGCCGAGGATGTGGACCGCGAAGATCGCCATGTCCATGCCGATGCCCATCTGGATGGTCAGCGGCGGATACAGCGTCCAGCCCGACGCGGCGGCACCGCCCGGAACCAGCAGCGAGGTCGTCAGCAGGATGGCGGCCGGCGGCAGCAGCCAGAACGACCAGTTGTTCATGCGCGCGAACGCCATGTCGGATGCGCCGATCATCAGCGGGATCATCCAGTTCGCGAAGCCGACGAAGGCCGGCATGATGGCGCCGAACACCATGATGAGACCGTGCAGCGTCGTCATCTGGTTGAAGCGGTCGGGATCGACCACCTGCAGGCCCGGCTGGAACAGCTCGGCACGGATCACCAGCGCCATGATGCCGCCGACGATGAACATTGCGAACGAGAACCACAGGTACATCGAGCCGATGTCCTTGTGATTGGTGGTGGTTACCCAGCGCATCAGTCCGCTGGGGTGGTGATCATGCGAGTGATCGTGCGAGTGGTCGGCACCGCCCGGAATCGCAGCCATGTGTATCTCCTGGAAATCTAGAAAGTGACTGAACGTTCAGAGAGCCGCTTACTCTTCGCGGGCCATCTTGATGTCCGACGGTTGGATGACCTCGCCCGTCGCATTGCTCCAGCTGTTGCGCGTGTAGGTCAGCACTGCAGCCAGATCGGTATCGCTCAGGTGCTTGAACGCAGCCATCGCGGTACCCGACTTGCCGTTCATCACGAGATGGATCTGCGCGTCCTGCGAGCCGAGCACCACCTTCGAGCCGTCGAGCGCGGGGAAGGCCGGCGGCAGCCCCTGGCCATTGGCCTGGTGACAGGCGGCACAGTTGGCGGCGAACACCTTGGCACCACGCGGGGTCAGTTCCTCGACGGTGTACATCTTGTTCGGATCATCAGCGGCAGCGGCCAGTTCGGTCTTCTTCTTTTCGACCCAGGCCGCGTATTCGTCTTCGGTCACGACCTTGACGACGATGGGCATGTAGCCATGGTCCTTGCCGCACAGTTCTGCGCACTGACCGCGGAAGGTGCCGGTCTTCTCGGCACGGAACCAGGTGTCACGGATGAAACCGGGAATCGCGTCCTGCTTGACCGCCAGCGCCGGCACCCACCATGCGTGGATCACGTCGTTCGCGGTGGTCAGGATGCGCACCTTCTTGCCGACCGGCACGACCAGCTCGTTGTCGAACTTCGAGCAGGTAGTCGGTGCCCTTGGCCGCTTCGTTGCGGATCTGCGGCTGCGGCGTCAACAGGTTGCTGGTGAAGCTGATGCCTTCACCGTCGCCCTTCAGGTAGTCATAGCCCCACTTCCACTGATAGCCGGTGGCCTTGATCGTGATATCGGGGTTGCTGGTGTCACGCATCGCGAGGATGGTCTTGGTCGCCGGCCAGGCCATGCCGAGCAGGATGAAGACCGGAACGATGGTCCACAGGATTTCTACCGTGGTGCTTTCGTGGAAGGTTGCAGCCTTGTGGCCGGCGGACTTGCGGTGCACGAACACCGACCAGAACATCACGCCGAAGACGGCCACGAAAATGACGCCACAGACGATGGTCATCAGCAGGTGGAGGTCATACACCTTCTGACCCAGTTCGGTGATCGGCTCCTGCAGATTGAGCTTCATTTCCGCCTGGGCGAGCCCGGCAAGCAGAAACAACCCCATCCCGGCCCACGCCCTGCGGGCGATGGACGAGCCACCTCTTGTTAGCGCCATATTGCAACCCCAAATATATGTTGTGATTGATTCTGAAACCGCGGTCTTAAAACCGTCTTTCCCGCAATCTAGCCGACAGCTCCCGCACCAGCAACTCGCGGCCGCCCTCGTCCAGATACCGCCCCACCACGACCTGCTGGTCGCGGCACCGCACGACTACTTCGGAACCCAGGCCGACCCTGCGCGTTTCGACCTTTGCCCATGCGGGCACAAACTCATGTCTGCAGACACGATCCCGTTCGCAGACCTCCACAACCAACCGGCTGTCGTCGAGATGGATGCGCTCGAAATCACCGACGCGTCTGCCGAAAGCGATGAAGGCAATGCCCAGCGCCCCGATTTCGACGCCCGCGAACGGGAGCACCCACCAGACACCGGCCATGGCCCAAGCCATCGCGATCAGTAGGGACAACACAGCCGTGACCAGGAAGAAGGCCAGAAGCGCACGCGGCGACATCGAACAGTTGCGGCGTGCAACGATGCTGAACTCGTTGGATTGGCTGAGCACTGCGGACACTGAACTGCCCCGGAAGTGTTATCTCCCCCTGACACGGCTTCTGCAGGCCGCTTAACAGGCATAAGCTAGCACGGGTATTGATCCTTATCAATATTGCCCCGCACCAAGCGGGTGCCTTCAGACCCTGCTGGCGAGGCGATCAAGCAGGCGGCGATGCACGCCGCCAAAGCCGCCATTGCTCATCACCAGCACGTGATCGCCGGCTTTCACGCCGTTGGCGAGCGCATCGAGCAGCTCCTCCACCGACGACGCGACACTGACCCTTTCGCCCAGCGGCGCCAAAGCTTCGGCCGCATCCCAGCCGAGCGCAGGGCCGCCGAGGCAGTAACACACGTCCGCCTCTGCGAGCGCATCGGGCAGGCGCGCCTTCATCACACCGAGCTTCATCGTGTTGGAGCGCGGCTCGATCACCGCAACGATGCGCGCCTCGCCGACCACCGAACGCAGCGCGCGTATCGTTTCGTCGATGGCCGTCGGATGATGTGCGAAGTCGTCGTAGACGGTGACGCCACCAGCCTCGCCGACACGTTCGAGCCGGCGCCGGATGCCGACGAATTCACTGAGCGACGCCAGCGCCTGCTCCGGGCGCACACCGGCATGCCGCGCCGCCAGCATGGCGGCCAGTGCATTGTTCGCGTTGTGCATGCCGGGCATTGCAAGACGCCCCGCCGCGCGTTCGCCCGCGGGCCCGACCACCGCCAGCGCCTCACCGGTTGACTCGACGCGCCAGCCCGCGGCGTCGTTGAACCACTCGACCTCACTCCATGCTCCGCGCGCCAGCACGCGCTTCAGCGACGCCTCGCTGCCGTTGGCCACGATAAGGCCAAGACGCGGCATGGTACGCACCAGATGATGGAACTGCGTCTCGATAGCCGCCAGATCACTGAAGATATCTGCGTGATCGAACTCCAGATTGTTCAGGATCGCGGTCCGCGGACGGTAGTGCACGAACTTCGACCGCTTGTCACAGAATGCGGTGTCGTATTCATCGGCCTCGATGACGAAGAAAGGTGCGTCCCCGAGGCGTGCCGACACGCCGAAGTTCTGCGGCACGCCGCCGATCAGGAAGCCGGGTTTCAGGCCCGCCGCCTCCAGCATCCAGGCCAGCATCGAAGTGGTCGTCGTCTTGCCGTGCGTGCCGGCCACCGCCAGCACCCAGCGACCGGCCAGCACGTTCTCCGCCAGCCATTGCGGACCGGATACGTATGGCAGACCGCGATCGAGGATTTCCTCGAGCAACGGGTTACCGCGCGACACCGCGTTGCCCACCACGAACACATCGGGCGCCAGCGCTGTCTGAGCAGGATCGTAACCCTCGATCAACTCGATGCCGAGCTGTTCGAGTTGCGTGCTCATCGGCGGGTAGACGTTCGCGTCGCAGCCGGTGACGCGGTGACCCGCTTCGCGCGCCAGCGCGGCAATGCCGCCCATGAAGGTGCCGCAGATGCCGAGGATGTGAATGTGCATGGTGGGTCGATGTGACAGAATGGTCGCGGATTCTATCAACCCGCCCCTCCTTTCCCTGCAGCACCCGACATGCGCCCCAGCAACATCAGACGCCAGATCGCCAGTGCCGCGGCGCGACTGATCGCGGAAGAAGGCATCCGCGACTACGGCCTGGCCAAACGCAAGGCCGCCCGCCAGCTCGGCGTCGGTCCGAACGAGGAACTGCCCACCAATGCCGAGATCGAGGAGGCGGTGCGCGATTACCAGGCCATCTATTTCGCCGACGAGCAGCCCGAACAGTTGCGCACGCTGCGTAACGCCACGCTGGAGCTGATGGTCGAACTGGACCGCTTCAAGCCCTACGCCACCGGCGGCGTGGTCAACGGCACGGCCGGGCGCTTTACCGCGATCGAGCTGCAGGTGTTCGCCGACAGCGCCAAGGAAGTCGAGCTCTTCCTGCTCAACAACGGCGTCAACTTCGACTCGCGCGACCCGCGCCGCCCGGACCGCAACAGCCCGGAAACCACGCTGCTGTTCGATTGGGACGACCTGCCGGTTGAACTCGCGGTCTATCCGGCCGGTCTTGAACGCTCTCGCGGACGCGAAAGGCTGCGCGCGGAGTCGCTGCGCGCATTGCTGGACAAGGAAGAGGAAACGGAATGAATGCTTGGATGCGCCGCGGCCTGATCGCCGCGGTGGTCGTCGCGGCCGGCGCGGCCGGGTTGTGGTTCGGCCAGAGCCGGCAACCGCAGCTGGCTGAGGCCGTGACGACCGATGCAGCGCGCCTCGAAGCGCTCAATCTGGCCGACGCGAACGGTTAACCCATGCCCTTCTCCGCCTGGCGTGGAAAGCTGCAGGTGGTGAACTTCTGGGCCACCTGGTGCCCGCCCTGCCGCGAAGAAATGCCGGCCTTTTCCCGCCTGGCCGAGAAGTACCGCGATCGCGGCGTGCAGTTTGTCGGCATCAGCATCGATAACGCCGACAACGTGCGCCGTTACCTGCAGGAAGAGAAGATTGCCTATCCGCTGCTGATCGGCGGCTCGGACGCTATCCAGCTGTCGGCCGATCTGGGCAACGGGGCGCAGGCCATGCCTTTTACCGTCATCTTCTCGCCAGACGGAAAGATCGTCGAACGCAAGCTGGGTACCTACAAGGAAGAGGAGCTGGAGGCCATCCTGCTCGCCCGCTTGCGCTGAGCACCCGAACCCGGCCCGGCTGGACAATCTGACGCGAATTCCGGCAAACTTGCCGCCATGCAGCCAACAACGCGCCGCAAGGCGACCAAACCTGCCACGCAGCCGGCGGCGCAGGATGCGACCCCCAATACCCGTCGCATCCTCGTGCTGCACGGGCCCAACCTGAATCTTCTGGGCACGCGGGAACCCGAAATCTACGGTCATCTGACGCTCGCCGACATCGACGCGAAGCTGAAGGTGAATGCGCTTGCTGCCGGCGTATCGCTCGAATGTTTCCAGAGCAATCACGAGGGCGATCTGGTCGGCCGCATCCAGGCTGCCCGGAGCGAGAGCGTCGATTTCATCCTGATCAACCCGGCCGCCTACACGCATACCAGTGTGGCCATCCGTGATGCGCTGGCTGCGGTCGCCATTCCGTTCGTCGAGGTGCACCTGTCCAACGTGCATGCGCGCGAAGCATTCCGGCACCACTCCTATCTGTCGGACATCGCAATCGGCGTGGTGTGTGGTCTGGGCGCCTACGGTTACGAAGCCGCGCTCGAATTCGCGCTGCGGCGGCTCGACACCAGAAAATAAACACTCGCCGGCACAACGAAGGCCGGCTTACGCGGGGATACACCATGGATTTGCGCAAACTCAAGAAGCTGATCGACCTCGTCCAGGAATCCGGCATTTCCGAGCTGGAAGTGACCGAGGGCGAGGAAAAGGTGCGGATCGCCAAGCATCTGCCGGCACCGGCCGCCCAGGCCACCTATGTCGCAGCGCCCGCGCCGGTCGCCGCCGCAGCCGCAGCCGCGCCAGCTGCCGCCGCGCCCGCTGCACCGGCCGAAGCCGCTCTGCCGGAAGGCCATGTCGTGAAGTCGCCGATGGTCGGCAGCTTCTACCGCTCGTCGTCGCCGGGCGGCAAGGCCTTCGTCGATGTCGGCCAGTCGGTGGCGATCGGCGAAACGCTGTGCATCATTGAGGCGATGAAGCTGATGAACGAAATCGAGTCCGACGCCGCTGGCGTCGTGAAGGCCATCCTGGTCGAGAACGGCCAGCCGGTCGAATACGGCCAGCCGCTGTTCATCATCGGCTGAGCGACCTCCCCATGTTCGGAAAAATTCTGATCGCGAACCGTGGCGAGATTGCGCTGCGCATCCTGCGCGCCTGCCGCGAGCTGGGCATCCGCACCGTGGCGGTGCACTCCGAAGCCGACACCGAGGCGAAGTACGTCAGACTGGCCGATGAATCGGTCTGTATCGGCCCGGCGCCGTCCGGCCAGTCCTACCTGAATATCCCCGCCATCATTTCGGCCGCCGAAGTGACGGATGCGGAAGCCATCCACCCCGGTTACGGCTTCCTGTCCGAGAACGCCGATTTCGCCGAACGCGTCGAACGCAGCGGCTTCGTGTTCATCGGCCCGCGCCCGGAAACCATCACGCTGATGGGTGACAAGGTATCGGCCAAGGACGCGATGAAGGCGGCCGGGGTGCCCTGCGTGCCCGGCTCCGAAGGCGCGCTCGGCGACGACCCGAAGGAAATCGTCCGCATCGCGCGTTCCATCGGTTACCCGGTCATCATCAAGGCGGCCGGCGGCGGCGGCGGACGCGGCATGCGTACCGTGCACACCGAGGCGGCACTGATCAACGCGGTGCAGATGACCCGTGCCGAAGCCGGCGCGGCGTTCAACAACCCCGCCGTGTACATGGAGAAGTTCCTCGAGAACCCGCGCCATATCGAAATCCAGGTGCTGGCCGACGCACACGGCAACGCCGTCTATCTGGGCGAGCGCGACTGCTCCATGCAACGCCGCCACCAGAAGATCATCGAGGAAGCACCGGCCCCCGGTGTTCCGGCACGGCTGATCGCCCGCGTCGGCGAGCGCTGTGCCGAAGCCTGCCGCCGCATCAACTACCGCGGCGCCGGCACCTTCGAGTTCCTGTACGAGAACGGCGAGTTCTATTTCATCGAAATGAACACCCGCATCCAGGTCGAGCACCCGGTGACCGAACTGATCACCGGCATCGACCTGGTGCAGGAGCAGATCCGTGTCGCGGCCGGCGAGAAGCTGCGCTTCAAGCAGCGCGACATCAAGCTGACCGGCCACGCGCTGGAATGCCGCATCAACGCCGAAGACCCGTACAAGTTCACGCCCAGCCCGGGCAAGATCACCGGCTACCACCCGCCGGGCGGCCCCGGCGTGCGCGTCGATTCGCACGTGTATCAGGGCTACACCGTGCCGCCGCACTACGATTCGATGATAGGCAAGGTGATCACCTACGGCGACACGCGCGACCAGGCCATCCGCCGCATGCGCATCGCGCTGTCGGAAATGATCGTCAGCGGCATCAAGACCAATATCCCGCTGCATCAAGAGCTGATGCACGACACCCGCTTCATGGACGGCGGCACCAGCATCCACTACCTCGAGCAGAAGCTCGCGGCGCAGGAAGCGGCCAAGGTCAAATGAGCGAGTCCGGGGAACAGCGGGCCGAGGAGCAGGGCGAGCCGACATCAGCCGGCGGCTGGATCACGGTCACGCTGCTGGCCGATTCGGCCAACGCCGAAGCGCTGTCGGACGCGCTGCTCGAAGCGGGCGCGCTGTCGGTTGACATCGAGGACGCCGACGCCGGCACGCCGGATGAAAAGCCGCAGTTCGGCGAACCCGGCATGCCGGTCGCCGTCGAGTTGTGGCCGCATTCGCGCATCCACGCTCTGTTCGACCGCGACGCTGACTACGCGACCGCGATGGCCGAGGCGGCTGAACAGGCCGGCCTGACCGCACCGCCCCCTTACACGACCTCGCCGCTGGACGAGCAGAACTGGGTGCGCATCACGCAGGCTCAGTTCGAGCCCATCCCGGTATCGAAGCGGCTGTGGATCGTGCCGTCCTGGCATGACCAGCCCGACCCTGCGGCGATCAACATCACGCTCGACCCCGGCATGGCCTTCGGCACCGGCTCGCACCCCACCACCCGGCTCTGCCTGGAATGGCTGGATTCGGTCATCCGTGGCGGCGAAACGGTGATCGACTACGGCTGCGGTTCCGGCATCCTCGCGCTCGCCGCGGCCAAGCTCGGTGCGGCGCGCGTGACCGGCACCGACATCGACCCGCATGCGATGGACGCCGCGCGCTACAACGCGGAGCGCAACGGCGCCACGCTCGAGCTGCTGCATTCGCGCGAGAACATCGACCACACGGCCGACGTCGTGGTGGCCAACATCCTGGCCAATCCGCTCACCGTGCTGGCGCCGCTGCTGTGCGGCCTCACGCGCAGCGGCGGACGCATTGCGCTGTCCGGCATCCTCGCCGCGCAGACCGACATGGTGCGCGCCGCCTATCGCCCGGCCTTCGAACTGGAGGTTGCCGGCGAGCGGGAAGGCTGGGTGCTGCTGACCGGGACGCGCGTCTGATGCTGTCCCGCTGCCCGGCCTGCGCCACCGTCTTCCGCGTCAACACGGTGCAGCTCCGGGCACGCGAGGGCCGCGTGCGCTGCGGTCGCTGCCACACGGTATTCGACGCGGTCAACGCGATGGTGGACGTGCCGCTCCCGAAAAGCGGCGACACGCCCACGCCCGCCGTCGCAGCCCTCGCAACGCCGCCCACCACCACCGAAATCGAGAGCGCTGCACCGGTCGCGGACGAACCGGAACACAGCCACGCCACGCTGACTTTCGCTGCAGAACCGGACATCGAACTGCGGGCGGACGACCCGGCCGCCGTCACCACCGACCGGCTGGACCTCGACGTCGGCAGCGCCGACGTGCCGCCCTCGCCGCAGCCCGGCGACAGCATGGAGGCGCTGGTCGAACGCACCACCGACTACTGGCAGACGCGCGCCGACGACACGGCGCCCGCAGAAGCCGCTGAGGCCCCTGAGGCCGTTGAAGCCGCCGCCGAAAACGAAGCTCCCGTCAACGACCATCCGGTCACGGCCGCCGCAGGCGATACGGCGCCCGAGCCCGATCCGGACGTCACGCAGCCGCTGGACATCGTCGAACTTGAAGCCGCGCCGGCCCCCGACGACGACATCGTCGCCGCGCCCGCGCGCGATCCCCTGCTCGACCCGCCGCCGGCGCTCGAACCGGTGCGCGACCCTGCGGTACAGCGCATCCGCCGCGAACTGTATGGCGAAGACCAGACGCCGCGCCGCAGCGCGCTGAAGACGGTGCTGTGGAGCGTGGGCATCCTGCTGCTGGTGCTGCTGGCCGCTGCCCAGCTTGCCTATCTGTTCCGCACCGAACTGGTGATCGCGCAACCGGCGCTCAAGCCGCTGTTCGAGCAGGCCTGCGCCCGCGTCGGCTGCACGCTGCCGGCGCCGCGGCGCGCCGACCTGATCAGCATCGAATCATCGGAGCTGAATCCGGACACCGAACGCGCACCGCTGCTGCGCCTGAATGCGCTGCTGCGCAACGGCGCCACGCACGCGCAGGACTGGCCGCACCTCGAACTGAGTCTGACCGACACCAGCGACCGGCCCATCGTGCGCCGCGTGCTCGCACCCGCCGACTACCTGCCGGCCGACCGCCAGGGCAGCGAATTCGCGGCGGCATCGGAACAGGCGGTCAGCGTGCTGGTCAACCCGACCGACACCAACGCCGGCGGCTACCGCCTCTACGTCTTCTATCCCTGATCAACCGATCGGGCCCCTCGCAGCGCCACGCACCAGGAGGAACACCCCATGACCCAGACCGTCACGCTCGCCGGCAATCCCATCCACCTCGCCGGTCACTTCCCTGCCAAGGGCACCAGGGCGCCCGCCTTCACGCTGGTCGGCACCGACCTGGCCGACGTGTCGCTGGCCAGCCTAGCCGGCAAGCGCAAAGTGCTCAACATCGTGCCCAGCCTGGACACCCCGGTGTGCCAGACATCGACCCGCAAGTTCAACGAACAGGCGGGCAGCATCGCCAACACCGTCGTACTGGTCGTTTCCGCCGATCTGCCGTTCGCGATGAAGCGCTTCTGCGAGACCGAGGGCCTGCAGAACGTGCAGTCGCTGTCGACGCTGCGCGGCCGCGAGTTCATGGCCAATTACGGCGTCGAAATCATTGATGGCCCGCTGGCCGGCCTGACCGCGCGCGCTGTGCTGGTGCTCGACGCCGACGACACAGTGCTGCACGCCGAGCTGGTGCCGGAAATCAAGCAGGAACCCGACTACGCCGCCGCACTGGCTGCGCTGAAGTAAGTCCTTCCGCAGGGCGCCGACCGGCGCCCTGCAACATTTCCGTCCCAAGCTGTGCCGATGCAAGAAAGTCCGTTCAAGGGCAAGACCGGTCTGCGCCGTCTGCTCAATGCCACCCGCTACTCAGCCGAAGGTCTGGGTGCCGCCTTCCGTCACGAAGACGCCTTCCGCCAGGAAGTGATCGCCGCCGCGCTGCTGCTGCCGCTCGCGCTGTGGCTCGGCAACAGCGGTGTCGAACGCGCGCTGATGGTGTTCTCGGTGCTGCTGGTGCTGATCGTCGAGCTGCTCAATTCCGCCGTCGAAGCCACCGTCAACCGCATTTCGCTGGAGAACCACGCGCTCGCCAAACGCGCCAAGGACATCGGCTCTGCCGCCGTCATGGTTTCTCTGCTCAACCTGCTCCTCGTGTGGGCACTGGTGCTGTGCGCCCGATTCTGGAGCGGCTGAGCAGCCGCCGCTCCGGCACCTTTCGCCGGCGGCCCCGGCCGCCGGCGCGCTGTATTCCGCCGCCGCCGGGCACGCACACCGCCCTCGACGGTCAGCCGTGATCACTTCCCGTCGCTGTCGCCGCCATCACCAGCAGGCGCGCAGATCGTTTTCCCATCCACTCCGGAACCCGATCGTTACAAATGGCCGCAGCAAAGCATTTCGTGGCCTGAATCCGCCGACGCGCTTGCGCTAAACTTGAATTGAAAAGTGCCACGCATCAGGTGGCAACGGATTTGCGTACGCTCAGCGCCCGGCCCCAGCGCGAAGCTTTCGAGTACGGCAGAACAGGCGCAGCCAGGGGGGCGCACCACGATGGTTCGCGAATTTGCATTCCCAGCAGCACCCGCACCGGGTCTTCCGGGCGGCGAGGTCGCAGGCACGCGACAGGGAAAGAGCGAGCGCGACGCCGATGCCATAGGCATCCCCGCCTTCCCCGACCTGTTCGAGGGCATCGCCGACGCCCTGCTTCTGATGACGCCGCGCGGCGTGATCATGCACATGAACGGTGCGGCGAGCGAACTGCTGGGCTACCGCCCCGCGGAAGTCGCCGGCAAGCACGTATCCATGCTCTACCCGCCGTCCGAAGAGACGCGCATCCAGGCCTGTTTCGACGAACTGGCGATGCGGCGCAGCACGCGCTACCTCGATGGCGTGGCGCTCACCCGCGACGGTGAAGCAGTCGCGGTCAACGTCGTCGGCTCGCGCATCGAGTTCGCCGGCGGACCCGCGGTCATCGCGGTCGTGCGCGACATCCGCGAACGCAAGCAGGCCGAAGCCGCGCTGCGTGCGGCGCAGGAGCGCTTCTATCTGCTGGCCGAGCACATCCGCGAAATCTTCTGGGTCAGCGACCCGCACACGCGTGCGCTGTACTACGCCAGCCCCGCCTTTTCGGACATCAGCGCATTGCCGAACGGCGAACAGCCCGGCGACCTGAACGGCTGGGCACAGGCGGTGGCGCCGCCCGACCGATCGCGTTTCGAAACCTTTCTCGCTGCCCAGGCGCAGGGCGAGGTGGCGCAAGTCGAGGTGCGCGTCGCCGACCGCAAAGGCGGCCTGCGCTGGCTGCACTGCCGCGCCTTCCCGTGGCAGGCGCAGGACGGCCATGCACGCGTGGCCGGGGTCGCCGAGGACATCACGGCGCGCAAGGAAGCCGAGGCGCACCGGCTCGCGCAGGCCGAACGGCAGCGCGAAACGTTGGTGCGTGAGGCGCACCACCGCATCAAGAACAGCCTGCAGGGCGTGGTCGGACTGCTCCGCCGCTGCGCCGGGCAGCACCCGGCGCTCGCCCACGCGCTGACCGGCGCCATCAGCCAGGTTCGATCGATCGCCGTCATCCACGAGCTGCAGGGCAGCCAGGCCGGTGCACCGGTTCAGCTCGGCGAATTCCTGCGCATGATTGCCGGCAGCATCGAGGGCCTGTTCGACGCCCGGGTGAAGCTCGACGTGCGCGACCTCAGCGCCTTCGAACTGCGTCTGGCCGACAGCGAAGCGGTGCCGCTGGCCATCGTGCTCAACGAGCTGCTGATGAATGCGGTGAAGCACCGGCAGATCGACCGCGACGCCGGTGTGGACGTCGAGCTGTGAACGGACGACGACGGCGCACTCATCGTCATTGGCAACGGCGGCGAGCTGCCGCCCGGCTTTGATTTCGCCGCGCGGCGCGGCCTCGGCCAGGGCCTAGAACTGCTGGCCGCGCTGCTGCCGACCGAGCACGCCACACTGGATTTTCGCCAGCAGCCGGGACGCGTACTGACGCGCCTCGCGCTGCGGCCACCCATCATTACGTTTGACGAGACCCGCGACCATGCACACATACGACGACACCAGCCCGCAACTGCTGCTGGTTGAAGACGACCGGCTGAACGCAGCCACGCTGGGCGACGGGCTGCGCGCTCACGGCTACGGCGTCCATGTCGCACGCTCGGCCGAAGAGGCGCTGGCGCTGCTCGGGACGACGCGCATCGATCTGGTCATCCTCGACGAGAAGCTGCCGGGCATGACCGGGCTGGAGTTCGCGGCGGTACTGCGCGAGCACCATGGGCTGCCGCTGATCTTCCTGACCGCCTTCGGCGATCCGGGTCGGGTGCGCAGCGCCATCGAACGCGGTGCGCTGGCTTATCTGGTCAAGCCGCTCGACGTCGAACAACTGCTGCCCACGCTGCGCACCGCACTGGCGCGCTCGGAAGAGCTGCGCCAGCTGCGCAGTACCGGCCAGCACCTGCAGCGCGCGCTCGACGAGCGGCGCGAAATCAGCATCGCCGTCGGCATCCTGATGGAGCGTCTGCGCATAGACCGCCAGCCCGCCTTCGAAATGCTGCGCAAGACAGCGCGCGCCCAGCGCCGACGCATCGAAGACGTCGCCAAGGACATGATGCAGCCGCTTGCCGGCGGTACGCCGCGAGCCGGCGCCGGTCAGTAGCCCTCTGTCTCCCGCGAGAGGATCGCGACGACAGGCCTCAAGCAGCCCTGTGCGCGAACCGTAAGCAGCAGAAGAAGGCGCGTCGCAGAGCGCGCAGAAGGGCCCGAACCCCGCCCGACATTCAATGCATCCTGACCCGGACACACGGGTTCAGGACGCTGCCATGTAAACCGGGGGATGCACGATGGCCGTCGTTTCCGCACTGTTCAGCTGCAGCGCCATGGACATGCCATGCACGCAGCACGTTTCCTTCCCTGATGCCTTCAGCGTCGCCGTCGGCGACGCGCCGCAGGCTGCAACGACGGCATTGCTCAGGCTTTCCCACGAGGGCCGGATCATCGACCACACCGGCTGGCCCGACACCTTGACCGACGTCCGCGGGCAGCCGGTGCACCGTGTGTTCCGCGAACTCGACAACGACGGCGAGTCGGGCTGGCCGGCCTTCCGGGCCGGTTGCGGCAACGCGGTGAGCCGGCATATCTGGCATCTGCATGACGGAGGTCGTCCGGTCTGCGTCGAGTGCGCTCCGCTGCCCGGCGACGCGAGCGGTCACTGGCTGCTGCGCGTCAGCCACGGCACGCCGGAGGACGCCGCGCAGCGCGAACTTCGCCTGCTGGCGCGCGCGGCGCACCAGGCCGGCGACGCGGTGCTGATCACCTGTGCCGGCGGCCTGATCGAGTACGTGAATCCAGCGTTCGAGCGCAGTACCGGCTACTCCGCCGAGGAAGTGCTGGGGCGCTCGCCCGGTCTGCTCAAATCGGGCCTGCACGGCCCCGACGTCTATGCCCGACTGTGGCGTGCACTGCGCAGCGGCGAGGTGTTCCGCATGGTGTTCACCAACCGGCGCAAGAACGGCGAGCTGTATCACGAAGAGAAGACGATCAGCCCGATCCGCGACGCACAGCAACGGATCAGTCACTACGTCGCCACCTCGCGCGACGTCAGCGAACGCATCCGCGCGCAGGACCAGCTGGAGTATCTGGCAGGTATGGACGCGCTGACCGACCTGCCCAACCGCCGGCTGTTCACCGACCGGCTGCGCCAGGCCATGCGCCGCGCCATGCGCACCGAGTGCCCGCTGGCCGTGCTGTTCATCGACCTCGACCGCTTCAAGGTGATCAACGACACCTTGGGCCACAGCGTCGGCGACGCGCTGCTGACCGAGGTCGCCGCACGGCTGCGCGGCTGCGTGCGCGCCTCAGACACGGTGGCACGACTGGGCGGCGACGAGTTCACCGTGCTGCTGGAAGAGACCGGCGACCGCGCGGCCGTCACCGAGATCGCGGAGAAGATACTGGCGGCCCTTGCCGAAGGCGTGCGCGTGCAGGGGCGCGAATTCTTCGTCAGCGCCAGCGTCGGCATCGCACTGTTCCCGGAGAACGGTCACTCGGTCAACGAGCTGCTCAGCCGCGCCGACCTGTCGATGTACCGCGCCAAGGCGGCGGGCCGCAACACCGTGCGCTTCTACGACCAGAGCATGGATGCGCACGCGCACACCAATCTGTCGGCGGAGATCGCGCTGCACGGCGCGCTCGAACGGCGCGAGTTCTTCCTCGTCTATCAGCCCATCATCGACACCCGCACCGGCCGCGTGGCGACGATCGAGGCGCTGCTGCGCTGGAACAGCCCGACCGAGGGTGTGGTGCCGCCTGACCGCTTCATTCCGCTGCTGGAGGAAACCGGACTCATCGTGCCGGTCAGCCGCTGGTCGCTGCGCGAAGCGCTGCGCGACCTGCGCATGCTGCAGGCGACACAGCCGCAGCTGCACCTCGCCTTCAACCTGTCGGGCCGGCAGTTGCGCGACGACGACCTGGTGAGCGACATCGCCGGCGCGCTGCGGGAAGCCGGTGTCGATCCGCGCATGCTGGAGCTGGAGATCACCGAAAGCACGCTGATGGAGGACATCCCGCGCACCACCGACATTCTCGGCGCGCTCGACACCATGGGCATCAGTCTCGCCATCGACGATTTCGGCACCGGCTACTCGTCGCTCGCCTATCTGATGCGCTTTGCAGTGCGCACGCTGAAGATCGATCGCAGCTTCGTAAGCCAGCTGCGCAGCAGTTCCGACGCCGTCACCATCGTGCGCGCCATCACCTCGCTGGCCGACAGCATGGGGCTGGAAATCGTCGCCGAGGGTGTGGAAACGCCGGGGCAGCTGGCGCAGCTGACCGAGCTCGGCTGCCACCGCCTGCAGGGCTATCTGTTCAGCCGACCGGTGCGCCCGGAAGAACTGCTGTGCCTGAGCTGTTTCAACCCGGCCACCCCGCAGACCTGAGCGCAGGCCTGAGAAAGAAACCGGCAGGTGCTGACCAGGAGGAGCTGGCTGCACGTGCCGGTGAAGGTGAGGAGAGTTGGTTGTCCCGACGTTCACGCCGGGACCTGCGCATCCGGCAGGAATGCACCCCGCATTCCCGCTTGCTCCGCCTGAGTGCGTCATTCGACGATTCAGGCAGGGCAGAGCGATTATCTGCATGCGCCATCGGCCGGACAATTCTCAAGAGGGAGTAAGCCATTCTGGGTAGGCGTGCGCAGACAGCGGGCGCCGCGAAACCAAAAGAAAACCGGCATCGACAACTCCCGCAGGAGTGGCCGATGCCGGCAAGTGCGGACATCGTTCCGCGGCCGTCACGCGAACGCGCGACGGCTCTGCTGCATCAATACACCGCCATGTTGTGCGCGATGATCACCACCGCGACGCCGGCCGCCAGCGTGATGTAGGGCAGGATGCCAGCACGCTTGCCGCCTTCCGCCAGCTGGTCGTTCAGGTGCATGTCCTCCAGCATCGCGTCCGGGAACTTGCCCTTGTCCTGCACGTAGTGGCGATACAGGAAGACCGGGATGATCAGCGACGCGAACACCAGACCGGCGGTCAGCGTGCCCGCGCCGTAGATGTCTGCACCGAGACCCATCAGCGCGAGGTTGACGAAACCGAGCACGACGCCGATGCCGAGGATGATCTTCGGCGCCTTGAACGGGCGGTCCCAGTCCGGACGGTCGATGCGGTGGATCCAGCCGGAGTTCAGGTTCAGGAAGTTGAACATGATGTAGCCGACGTTGGAGCAGGCCAGCACGAACACGTAGTCCGACATCAGCAGCAGGATCAGGTTGAAGCCCAGATCCGTCCACATCGCGCGGGTCGGTGCGCCGTGTTCATTGACGTGCGACAGGTAGCGCGGCAGCCAGCCATCGACCGAAGCCTGGTACAGCGTGCGCGACGAACCCGCCATCGAGGTCATGATGGACAGCAGCACCGCCAGCACCAGCATGACGACCAGCACATTGGCCACCACTTCGCCACCGCCGACCATGTGCGACATCACGTTGGCCACACCCATGCCGCTGTAGACATCGGGTGCCAGCATGCCGCTGTAGACCGCCGGCGTGCTCACCGTGCCGTCCGCATCGACCACCGGCGGCGTCACCACCTCACCCAGGCCGAGATGGCCCTGGAAGGCGAGCGGCACCAGCGTGAACACGACGATGCACAGCAGACCCGAGTAGAAGATGGCCTTGAAGGTGTCCTTCTTCGGATCCTTGAACTCGCGGGTGTAGCAGACCGCCGTTTCGAAACCGTAGGTCAACCACGCGGCGATGAACAGGCCGCCTGCCATCAGCGTGACGCCCGCCATGTTCCAGGTGCCATCGACCACCAGACCGTTCTCGTAGGCGATGGGCACCATCGGCGAGAAGTGGGTGAACGGCATGTCGCCGGACAGCAGCGGCACCAGCGCGATCAGCATCAGCGGAATCAGCGCCGTGACGCCAAGCACCATGGTCGTACGAGCCGAACGCAGGATGCCGCCGTGCTGGATGCCGAACACCGCCAGCAACAGCACGACGCCGACCAGGAAGGTCGCGTTGATGCGCAGTTCGAGCCCGGACTTGATGAAGCTCAGGTTGACCAGCGTCAGCTGCCAGGTGTTGATCGCCGCATCGGCCGGGAACAGCGCACCGAGGATATAGCCGGCCGCCAGACCGGAACCGATGGCAAGCACCGGCGACCAGGCGAACCAGTTACACCACACCGACACCGGCGCGATGATCTTGCTGTAACGCACCCAGGCGACCGCGCCATACACCGAAGCGCCACCCGACTTGTGCGGGAACAGGCCGGCGATTTCGGCATAGGTGAAGGCCTGTATGAAGCCGAAGCCGATCGACAGCGCCCACACCATCCACGACGGCTTGCCGACCGTGGCGGCGATGGCGCCGATGGAAAACAGCACCAGCGCCGGCACGCCGCTGGCCACCCAGAACGCACCGGTCCAGTCGATCTTCCGGTGCAGTGAAGCACTTTCGGCGCGGCTGGCCGACCGTACCGGCGCCGCTCCGATTACATCCGCATTGCTGCTCATGTCATATCCCCCTTGTGCGCAAGGGGCCGCATCGCTGCGGCCCCCTGGTCATCAGAACGTGCGCTTCACGTAGATCAGCCACTTGCTGTCGCCGGTGTCCTTGCAACGGATGCCGTTGTCGCAGATGGTGTAGAAGTTCTTGTCCGCGTTCGTATCCACATACGCCACCGCCGCCTGCCAGCCCCCTTCGAAGTTCTTCGTCACGCCGACCTTCCAGTCCGTGAAGTCGTAATCGTCATAGTTCTTCACCTTCTGGTGACCGACGTGAACGTTGGCGATCCACGACGGCATGAACTCGTAGTTCGCGTTCAGCTCGATGTAGTCCGAACCGTCCGAATCCGCTCCGAAAGCCTTCTTGCTGAAACCGAAGTAGTCGGTCACCGCGTACGAGTACTTCAGCTGGATGAACTTCCACGTCACCGCCGCGTTCAGTTCCAGCGTGTTCAGGCTCTCGCCCGACGGATCGTACTTGCCGCCCGGGAAAATGAACTGCAGGAAGCCGACATCGAAGGTCCAGTCGTCGATGGTCTTGGCAAAGCCGCCATAGACGTCGATCTCGCCGGTCGCGTTCGACAGCGCCAGGTCGCTCACATTGGTGCCCCAGATGCCCAGGTAGGCGCCACTCGAGTGCGCGAGGTCGAAACCGCCCTGCACCGCCGGATTTTCCTGCGTGTAGCTGATGCCGCGGAAGATGTACTGCGAGAACAGGCCCACATTGGCACTGATCGTATAGGCCGGCGCGGCGGCCGCGGCTTCCTGAGCCTGGGCACAGAACGGTACGGCGAGCAGGCCCAGCAATACGGCGCTCAGGGTGTTGCGGTGACGTCGGTGGTTAAGCACGGTGTTCTCCCTCTGTTGATCCACGGTTTCGGGCGATCTGAAAAAGCGGACGGCCTGCCCATAGCTGTCCGGTTGTGAGTCGGCGCGCGACCTGGCGTCGTTGCCGGATGCGACCCTGATACTCGGAAACGGGTGTGGCGAAGAATCTGCACCGGCCGCGACGCTGCGACTGGCGGGAGTGCTGAAGGAAGAAGTGCGGAAGGGGTCCGGAGAGGCGTGTCCGTGATCGGCGTCAAAACGGCAGCAGCACTGCGTCACCCTGATCTCCCCGCACTTCGCGACCGGCTGACGTTGCGCGGTCGTCTCGATGTGGGTCCGATTATTGGAAGCGGGCCGCCGTCGGAACAATTCTCACAAGGGATTACCTCTTAAGGGGTAAGCAGGGGCCAGGGATCAGGGGCTGGGGGCGAGAGGGGCCGCGCCCTGACCTCGTGTGGCGCAGCCACACCTGTTCCATAGCCCCTGATCCCTAGTCCCTAGCCCCTCGACTCACCCGCCCCTTACCCCTTAAGAGGTAATCCCTCTTGAGAATTGTGGGCATTGATCGGCCTTCGCATCATTCGCCGCACCTGAGACGCGGCGAATGCACGACGTCCAGCGACCGACCGGGCAGCCGAGCGCATGCCGCGGTCGTATCCAGAACGGACCACACAAGAGGGATACAGATCATGAAGAAGCGCGTTGCCATCATCGGCGCCGGCCCCAGCGGCCTGGCCCAGCTCCGGGCCTTCCAGTCCGCCCAGTCCAAGGGCGCCGACATTCCGGAAATCGTGTGCTACGAAAAGCAGTCGGACTGGGGCGGCATGTGGAACTACACCTGGCGCACCGGCCTGGACGAGCACGGCGAGCCGGTGCACGGCAGCATGTACCGCTACCTCTGGTCCAACGGCCCGAAGGAATGTCTGGAATTCGCCGACTACACCTTCGACGAGCACTTCGGTCGCCCGATGGGTTCCTACCCTCCGCGGGAAGTGCTGTGGGACTACATCAAGGGCCGCGTCGAGAAGGCCGGCGTGCGCAAGTACATCCGCTTCAACACCGCCGCCCGCAACGTCACCTTTGACGACGCGACGAAGAAGTTCACCGTCACCGTGCACAACTACGACCAGGACGTGACCTACTCGGAAGAGTTCGACTACGTCATCGTCGCCAGCGGCCACTTCTCGACGCCGAACGTGCCCTACTTCCCCGGCTTCGAAACCTTCGGCGGCCGCGTGCTGCACGCGCACGACTTCCGCGACGCGCTCGAATTCAAGGGCAAGGACGTACTCATCGTCGGCGCCAGCTACTCGGCGGAAGACATCGGCTCGCAGTGCTACAAGTACGGCGCCCGCTCGATCACCAGCTGCTACCGCACCAACCCGATGGGCTACAAGTGGCCCGCCAATTGGGAAGAGAAGCCGCAACTGCTGCGCGTCGAAGGCAAGACCGCCCACTTCGCCGACGGCACCAGCAAGCACATCGACGCCGTCATCCTGTGCACCGGCTACAAGCACCACTTCCCGTTCCTGTCGGAAGAACTGCGCCTGAAGACGGACAACCGTCTGTGGCCGCTCAATCTGTACAAGGGCATCATGTGGGAGGACAACCCGCAGCTGATGTACCTCGGCATGCAGGACCAGTGGTACAGCTTCAACATGTTCGACGCCCAGGCCTGGTACGCGCGCGACGTCATCCTCGGCCGCCTGCCGGTGCCGTCGTACGAAGAGATGCACGCCGAGGACATGAAGTGGCGCGAAGAGGAACTGACGCTGGAAGACGCCCAGCAGATGTTCGAATTCCAGGGCAAGTACATCCAGCACCTGATCGACGCCACCGACTATCCGAGCTTCCCGATTCCCGAGGTCAACCAGACCTTCCTGGAGTGGAAGAAGGACAAGTACGAGGACATCATGGGCTACCGCAACAAGTGCTACCGCTCGCTGATGACCGGCACCATGGCCACGCCGCACCACACCTCGTGGCTGGAGGCACTGGACGACTCGCTCGAGGCCTATCTGAACGAGCCGGCCTCGACCGAGCAGGCCTGACGGCCCGGGGCCCACGGGTGTCACACCCGTGACCGACCAACCCTGATGCGACCCGACCTGCCCGGCCACCACCGGGCACGTCGGGTCGCGGGTGCTTCCATGACATGAACACGATCGTCGAACCTTCGCTGAATCCGGCGACTGCCGCGCGAACGCGTGCGCGCCACGTCCGTCACGTCGCTCCTGGCGGCGCGGCGGTGTCCTTCGACCTCGCCGCCGGCGACCGCCTCACGCTGACCGACCCCGAAGGCCTGCAGCCTGGCCTGCTCTACGTCGCCGGCCCGACCGGCATCGCCACCGCCATGCTGCCCGGTCTGTCGGTGTCACCCCGGCCGATGTGCCGGCCTTTGCCCGCGCACTGCTCAGCGGCGCACCTGCCGGCTGGAGCCTGGTCTGCGCCGAGCTGTTCGGCAGCGACGGGCTGCCCGGAGCCCGGCACGTCGTCACTGCACCGGGCGCCGTGCGCTGCGCGCTGCATGCGCCAGGCGAGGACATGCAGCCCGACCAGCAGAACGCGCCGACCGAACTGATCGCCGACGTCGAGTGCGCCGAGTCGGTCGCCGGCATCGCGCCGCCGCCGCTGGCGCCGCCGGTGCTCGACCTGCGCATCGCCGCCGGCACCGCGCAGGCCTACCGCGTGAGGGCCGGCGACTACATCCAGGTGATCGACGTCAACGGCCGCCAGTGCTCCGACTTCCTCGCCTTCGATGCCGCCGCGCTGGCGCAGGGCCAGGAGTACGACCTCGACCCGACCACCACGCGCACGCTGATGGGTTCGGCCAGCCCCGGCCCCGGCCTGCTGAACAAGTACTACGACGAGCGCCAGGTGCCGCTGGTCGAGGTGGTCCGCGACACCGTCGGCCGCCACGACACCTTCATGCTGGCCTGCAGTGCGAAGTACTACGACGACATGGGTTACCCCGGTCACGCCAACTGCAGCGACAACTTCAACAACGCGCTCGAACCGCACGGCGTGGCGCGTCGTGCAGGCTGGCCCGCGATCAACTTCTTCTACAACACCATCGTCAATCACGACGACAGCATCAGCCTGGACGAACCGTGGTCGCGCGCTGGCGACTACGTGCTGCTGCGCGCGATGACCGACCTGGTCTGCGCCTCCTCGTCCTGCACCGACGACATCGACCCGGCCAACGGCTGGAACCCGACGGATATCCACGTGCGGGTCTATGACGCCTCGAACAACTTCTCCAAAGGGATCGCACACCGCATGACGCCCGACGCCGCCCCCAAACTGACCCGCGAGACCGGCTTCCACGCCCGTACCTCCGCGCTCACCCGCCGCATGGTCGAGTACCGCGGCTTCTGGCTGCAGGATTCGTTCTCGTCCAACGGCCCAATCGACGAATACTGGGCCTGCCGCGAACGCGCGGTGATGATCGATCTGTCCGCGCTGCGCAAGTTCGAAATCACCGGCCCGGACGCCGAGCAGCTGCTGCAGCTCGCCACCACGCGCAACATCCGCAAGCTGGCGGTCGGCCAGATCGTCTACACCGCGCTCTGCTACGAGCACGGCGGCATGATCGACGACGGCACCGTGTTCCGCCTGTGCCAGAACAACTTCCGTCTGGTGTGCGGCGACGACTACTGCGGCGTGTGGCTGCGCGAACTGGCGGCCAAGCACAACCTGCGCGTGTGGGTGAAATCCTCCACCGACCAGCTGCACAACCTGTCGGTGCAGGGCCCGAAGTCGCGCGACATCCTGCGCGAGATCGTGGTCACGCCGCCGGGCAATGCGTCGATGGACGAACTGAAGTGGTTCCGCCTGACCGTGGGCAAGATCGACGGCCTGCCGGTCGTCGTGTCGCGCACCGGCTACACCGGCGAACTGGGCTACGAAGTGTGGTGCCACCCGAAGCACGCGGTGCAGGTGTGGGACGCCATCGCCAAGGCGGGCGAACCGCACGGCATCGCGCCGATGGGCCTGGCCGCGCTCGACATGCTGCGCATCGAAGCGGCGCTCATCTTCGCCGAGTACGACTTCTGCGACCAGACCGACCCGTTCGAAGCCGGCATCGGTTTCGCGGTGGCGGCCGACAAGGAGGATGACTACGTCGGCAAGGCCGCACTGGAACGCCGCAAGGCGCACCCGGCGCGCGTCATGGTCGGCCTGGACATCGAAGGCACCGAACTGGTGGCGCACGGCGACCCGATCTTCAACGGCCGCGCGCAGATCGGCCAGATCACCAGCACCACCCGTTCGCCCATCCTCGGCAAGACCATCGCGCTGGCGCGACTGGACGTGTCGGCGGTCGAACTGGGTGCCACAGTCGAGATCGGCAAGCTGGACGGGCACCAGAAGCGCATCAAGGCGGTCCAGGTGAAGACCTCGCACTACGACCCGACCAAGGCCCGCGTGCGCGCCTGATCGCTGTAAGCAGGCCGCAGGGCGCGGAGCGGTGAAAGCCGTTCCGCGCCTTTTTCATTTCCGGAATGCAATCCGCACCGCCTCAGCCGCGCGGTGAACGTTCGCCCCTACCAGGCGTCGCTGCGCGGCAGCTCGTCGTCGATGTCGTAGTAGTCGGCGCGCGAGCCGGCGAAGATGTGGGCCGACAGCTTCAGTCCGGTCGGCCGATCCAGCGTGCCAGCGGTCACGTAGGTGACATGGGATCCGGCGTCCTTCCAGAAAAGGTTTCCGCCGCACCGGGCGCAGAAGCCGCGTTTCACACTGGGCGAAGAGGCGTACCAGCGCAGGGTGTCGTCCGCCATGATGTCGAGGTCGGCGTCGGCGCAGCTCGCCATCACCGCGTGGTGTCCACTGGTGCGGGCGCACTGGCTGCAATGGCACGCCACCGGTGCGCTCAGCGCCCCCCGCACGCGGTAGCGCACGGCACCGCACAGACACGCACCTTCACCTCCACCGGCCTTCGCCATCGCTCGCCTCCCCTGTTCGTGATGCGCGCAGCGTACGCAGCAGGCGCCACTGAGCACATACCACCTAGGGGGTAACCCCTCTTGAGAATTGTCCCGTCCTGCCCCGGACAACAGAATCAGTCCCAGATCGACCGCGCAGCGCGGCGACGCCCACGACAAGGAGATCCGGGAATGCAGAGGAATTCGGTACTGAACGAGCGGCACCGCCAGCTCGGTTCTAAGCTCGACGGCGATACGTGGAACAACATGCCGATCCCGTGGAGCTACAACAGCTGCCCGCACGACGAAGTCGTCGCCACGCGTACGCGCGCCGGCCTGTACGACGTGTCGGCGCTGAACATCGTCAACGTGACCGGCCCGGACGCCGAAGCCGTGATCGACCGTCTGGTCACCATCGACATCACCAAGCTGAAGCCGGGCACCGCCCGCCTCGGCGGCGAAGTGAACGAAGCTGGTGCGCTGGTCAACGACATCATGATCATCCGCGACAGCGCCGAGAAGTTCCGCATTTCGCACGGCAGCGGCGCCACGCCGAAGACGCTGGCCGCACTGGCCGCCGGCAAGAACGTGAAGATCGAGGCCGACCTTGACGTGCACATCCTGTCGCTGCAGGGCCCGGTTTCGCTCGACGTGCTGGCCCCGCACACGCCCGCCGATCTGGCCGCGCTGCCCTACTTCAACCACGTCGAAACCACGCTGTTCGGCAAGAAGGTGACGCTGGGCCGCGGCGGCTACTCCGGCGAGCGCGGCTACGAGGTGTACTGCAGCGCGGCCGACGCCGTGTTCCTGTGGGACACCATTCTCGAAGCCGGCAAGCCGAAGGGCGTCATCCCCTGCTCGTGGACCGCGCTCGACCTGACCCGCGTCGAAGGCGCGCTGCTGTTCTTCCCGTTCGAAATGCCGGAAGGCGACACCACGCCGTGGGAAGTGAACATGGACTGGGCGGTCAACCTCGACAAGAAGGGCGATTACATCGGCAAGGCTGCCGTGCTCGCACTGAAGGGCCGCGAACGCGCCAAGCAGGCCGGCATGACCGTGCTGCACCACGAAGCGGTCGAAGCAGGCGCCAAGGTCTATGACGGCGAGAAGGAAGTCGGCGTGGTCACCTCGGCTTCGTACAGCCGCCTGCTGATGCAGTCGCTGGCCATGGTGCACCTGAAGCCGTCGTACTCGAACATCGGCACCCGCCTGACGATTGCCAGCAAGGCCGGCAAGCTGGCCGCGCTGGTGGTGCCGACGCCGTTCTACGACCCGCTGCGTCAACGTACCCATCCGGACAAGAAGCGCTGATCGCGCATCGAATCCGACCCGCCGCGCGCTCCGGCGCGCGGCATGTCTGCAACTCGCATCGAGACGCCGCATGAGCACCCCAGCCATCAAAAGCCAGCCGGTTTACGCAGAGCTCGAATGGGATCGCGCCGGTACGCATCACATCCTATTCGTTGCCGCCGAGGACGCCGCTCTGGCGCAGCGCCTGCTGTCCAACCCGCCCGCCGGCACCATCACGCTGATCCACCTGGGCAGCACGTCCGCCGAGGCGCGCAGCTGCTGGTCGCAGGGTCTGCCCGACAGTGCGCTCTATCTCGAAACGCACTCGCTGGCCGAGGCGCTGGAAGTGCTGCGTGACGCGCTCTACGTCGCGCAGATGGGCACGCGCATCTATCTCGCCGGCCCCGAGGACGCGGTGTGGCAGGCGTCGCGCGTGGCTGACGGTTTCGGCGTCGGACGCGACGAAGTTCGCTACGCACAACTGGGCAGCAAGGCACGCCCGGTGTTCTGCGTGCATTGCCGCACCATCACGCGCGGCGTGCACACCAACATCGTTTCATGCAGCGGCTGCGGACGATCGCTGTTCGTGCGCGACCACTTCTCGCGCCGGCTGGGGGCCTACATGGGCTTCCAGATCGACGCCGAAGTGCCGGGCGAGGTCCCCGCTGCGGAGGTGGTCTACCCATGAGCAGTGCATCCCTCAACGTAGAAATCCGCCGCATCCGCGAACTGGCGCCGGGCATCCGCGAATTCAGCCTGTCGCGCACCGACGGCGAGGAGTTTCCGGTCTATTCCGGCGGCAGCCACATCGTGCTGTCGCTGCCGCTGGGCGATCGCCCGCATCGCAACCCCTACTCGCTGCTGGGCGACCCGACCGTGCGCCACACCTGGCGTGTGGCGGTACGCAAGCAGGAGGAGTCGCGCGGCGGTTCGCGCTGGCTGCACGAGCAGGCGCGCGAAGGCATGCGCATCGATATTTCGGCGCCGGTGAACCTGTTCCCGCTGATCCGCACCGGCCGCCGCCACATTCTGGTCGCCGGCGGCATCGGCATCACGCCCATCCTGTCGCAGGCGCGCGAACTGGCCCGCCTGGGTGCGGACTTCGAAGTGCATTACGCCTACCGCGGTCCCGAATACGGCGTGTTCTCCGACGAGCTGGAGGCGCTGGCACCGGGCCGCGTGCATCACTACGTGCAGTCGCGCCGTGAACAGATCGAATTCGGCTCGCTGCTGGCAGGCCGCCCGCTGGGCACCCACCTCTACATCTGCGGTCCGGCCGGCATGGTGGCCGCCAGCATGAACGCCGGCAAATCGCTGGGCTGGCCGGAAAGCCATCTGCACAGCGAACAGTTCCTCGCACCGACCGGCGGCGAGCCGTTCGACGTGAAGCTGGCGCTGAGCGGCAAGGCCTTCACCGTGCCGAGCGATCTGTCACTGCTGGAAGCGATCGAGCAGCAGGGCGTCAACGCGCCCTACCTCTGTCGCGGCGGCGCCTGCGGCCAGTGCGAACTGGAAGTGCTCGGCGCCGAAGGCGAGCTGATCCATCACGACCTGTATCTGAGCGCCGACGAGCGCGCGTCGGGCAAGAAAATCATGCCCTGCGTGTCGCGCCTGAAGGGCGGTTGCCTGACCCTGAACCTGTGAGGAAGACGACATGAGCATCGCATTCAAGCCGGACGAAACCTTCCGCGGCGACTACACCTACCGCAACTCGCCGGCGGCCATCCGCCGCTTCCCCTTCCCCTTCCATCAGGACCAGTACATGTACTCGGTCAACATGGAACCGCATACCAAGGGGCCGGCCGGTTCGGTGTTCGAGAACGCCTTCGACATCGACGAGCACTACATCGCCGAAATGCGCGACCGCGCCATCACGCTGGAGCGCGACCCGGGCCGCTGCGTGTCGCTGCCGCACATGATGGACGCCGAGTGGGACACGCTGGAACTGATCATGGAATCGCTGTCGCGCGACTATCCGGACATGTTCACGCTGGCCAGGGACGGCGCGCGCTGGACTTGGATCAACAAGCCGCTGGGCATCGAGCAGACCTTCACCTTCGGCGATGCCGCCACGCTGCCCTGCCCGCCCTTCGAGTACATCACGCGGCAAACCCAGGGTGATTTCGTCATCATGGACCAGCGCGACAACGACCTGTTCGCCGACGCCGGCATGATCACCTCGCAGGCCGACTGGTCGCTGATGTTCGACGCCGGCATGAGCTTCATGGAATGGCACGGCCCGGTGCCGCTGGCGCATGAGCTGGGCGTGTTCGAGCGCGCGCTGAAGTACCTGCTGATGCTGCAGCAGGGCCGCCCGGTGCGCCGCCTGAACTGGACCATGACCATCAACCCGCGCCTCGACACGTCGCCGGAAACCTATCCCGAGTGGGGTCCGGACCGCGCCAGCGTGACGCCGGACAACGTCGGCGACAAGGTGCACCTGCGGGTCGAACTGCAGGCCCTGTTCCGCCTGCCGCGCAGCAACGGCATGCTGTTCTCGATCCGCGGCTATCTGGCCAGCATGAACGAGCTGGCCACCTACCCGCGCTGGGCCAAGCGTCTGCATCGCGTGCTGAGCACGCTGCCGAACGAGCTGGCCGAGTACAAGGGTCTGGTGCGCTACAAGCCGACCACGCTGGACTGGCTGTCGAAGTTCGACGACGGCGAAGTGCTGCCGGCCGGTACGCAACCGGAGTAAGCAGCGCCTTAGCGCGCTCGCGGCGGACATGGGGGGTGCCCGTGTCCGCCGTTTTCGTTCACGGGCCGCAGCGCCGCCTTAATCCGTCCAGCAGCGCGTCGGCCCGCAGAATCGCGAGCAAGCTCGCTCACATAAGATCTGCGGCAGCGAATCTGGCGTGCTCTTGTGGGAGCGGCCTTGGCCGCGATGCGGCTTGGGCAAACCGCCGTCTCCGATCCAGGCCGACATCGCGCCTCGAGGATTGACGGCCGCGGCTGATCTGCGGCCCAGTCGCGGTCAGAAGACCGCTCCCACACTGTCACCGTGCGAGGCGCCCCCCATTTGAGGGTGTCAACACGCCATACAGCACTCAGGTCGTACACTTCCGTTCGCACGCAAACGATTGATTTGAATGTGAACAGTTCTCGGCTGGTGCGCATCTTGCTGCGGGACGGGACTCATCCTTCAACCGCCCCAGGAGGTCACCATGCCGCGCGCCCTTGCCCGTCTTCCCGTGCTCACCCTGTTCGCCACCCTGTCGTTCCAGGCCCACGCATTGACCCAGGTTCAGTGGGTAACGCCAGCAGAAAGCCAGATCGTCAGCGGTGGCGGTCTGCAGTCGGTGAACCTCGATGAAACGCCTTACGTGTCGGCGGGTGGCGTCACCTTCGTCGGCAAGGCGCAGGGCGACGATGCGACCGGCACGGTGCGCGTGTTCAGCGAAATCGACAGCCGCGGCGTCGGCGGTGTCCCCGATCTGCTGATCGGCTCGGCTTTCGCCCAGAACACGAGCAGCGGCGTGCTGGTCGGCAGCCCGGGCAGCGGCCCGGTGGACGTCACCTTCGTATTCACCTTCGACGGCAGCTTCCACACCTACAGCGGCAACGTGTTCCACCAGCTGGTCGGCACGCTGACGCTTGGCGTACCGTCGAGCACGGTGGCTTTCACCAATGTGAACTACCAGTCGCAACTGGTGTTCCGCACCGACCTGCTGGACGACACGGCCGTGCGCACCGAAAGCAAGGGCAACGTCACCTATTTCGAACCGGGCTTCGTCTATGTGGATGAGCCGTACGCCGGCGCCACCAGCAGCGTCATCAACGACGACATGGACGACCTGATCGGCGAAATCCGGCTCACCGTCACGATGGCGCCGGGCCAGAGCTTCGTGCTGGTGAACAACCTCAGCACCCAGGTCACGCCCGAACCCATCCACCCCAAAGCCGGCCCGCCGTTCGACTACAGCCAGTCCTGGGGCGCGGTCGATGGTTTCAACACCGGCCGCCTGAGCATCCTGCTGCCGCAGGGCTACACCCTCGAAGGCAATACCGGCTTGCTGACGGCCGCGGTCGCACCGCCGGTGCCCGAACCCGCCACCTGGGGCCTGATGGCGGCCGGTCTGGCAGTGCTCGGCGCCTTCGCGCGCCGCCGCAGCACCTGATCGACATCCGTCAGCCACGACCGGTAAGGGAGAACCGGCTCCGTCGCGTCATGCCGGGGTGATGCGCAGCCGATGCAATATGGCTAACATGCGCATCGCCAGCGCGCCGTGACCGACACCCGGCGCTCCTTTCACACGCGATCCGGACCATCCCACTTTGCGCACCACACTCACTTTGCGGGAAGCAGGGATCGTTTCCCTTCTCTGCTTCGGTCTGCCGATCACCCTGTCGCTGCAATCCGCAGCCAGAGATTTTCCGGTGGAGGGCTTCAGCGACACGGGCATGCTCTGGACATGCATGTTCGAAGTTTCGGCGGCCATCGCCGCGTTCACCTACCTCCGATGGCAACAGCAGGATCTGCAGCCGGCACTGCCCCGCCCAACCCTGCGCGGCAGCCTCGCTGGCGTTCTGCTCGCCTTCGTGGCATGGCTTGTGGCCGTGTTCGCCACCGAGCCCTTTGCCGGAAGCTCCGGCGCGGGTCACGTGCAGCAGATGATGTTTGCGTCGCAACCGTCGTCGGCCGTCATCGTGACGACCGCCATGGTCAACGGCACTTTCGAAGAGGTATTCCTGCTGGGCGTACTGACGCGCGGCCTGCGCGGATTCGGTCTGTCGGTCGCGATCGGCCTTCCGCTCCTGCTGCGCACCTCGTATCACCTTTACCAGGGTCCGGTCGGCATGCTGGCCGTCGCCCTCATCGGCCTGGCCTTCGCGCTGCACTTCGTACGGACCGGCCAGCTGTGGCCGCCGGTGTTCGCGCACATGCTCTGGGATGTACTGCCCTTCTGCAACGCCGGCGTCTGACCGGCCCCGCATCGCTTACTGATCAGCCTTGCGCGGCAGCACCCAGTTCGGCCGCGGGAAGTGGCAGGTGTAGCCGTTCGGGAAGTGTTCCAGATAGTCCTGGTGCTCCGGTTCGGCCTCCCAGAAATCGCCGACCGGCTCGACCTCGGTGACCACCTTGCCCGGCCAGATGCCCGACGCATCGACGTCGGCGATGGTGCGCAGCGCCTCGTCGCGCTGCGCCTCGCTGGCCCAGTAAATGGCCGATCGGTAGGACGGCCCACGGTCGTTGCCCTGACGGTTCGGCGTGCTCGGGTCGTGGATCTGGAAGAAGAACTCCAGCAGCCGGCGATAGCTCAGCACCTCGGGATCGAACAGGATTTCGATTGCCTCGGCGTGCGTGCCGTGATTGCGGTAGGTCGCGTTCGGCACGTCGCCGCCGCTGTAGCCCACGCGCGTTGACAGCACGCCGGGCAGGCGGCGGATCAGCTGCTGCATGCCCCAGAAACAGCCGCCGGCAAGCACCGCGCGTTCGGTGCTCATCGCACATCCTCCACCTGATCCAGATAGTCGCCGTAGCCCTCGGCCACCATGTCGTCGCGATGCACGAAGCGCAGCGACGCCGAGTTGATGCAGTAACGCAGCCCGCCGCGGTCGCGCGGGCCGTCCGGGAAGACGTGGCCGAGATGGCTGTCGCCGTGCGCCGAGCGCACTTCGGTGCGGATCATGCCAAGCGAGGCATCGCGCAACTCGGTCACGTGCGCCGGCTCGATCGGCTTGGTGAAGCTCGGCCAGCCGCAGCCGGACTCGAACTTGTCGCTCGACGCGAACAGCGGCTCGCCGGACACGATGTTGACGTAGATGCCCGGTTCGTGGTTGTGCAGGTATTCGCCGGTGCCCGGGTATTCGGTGCCGTTCTGCTGCGTAACCCGGTACTGCTCAGGCGTGAGGCGGGCGATCGCCTCGGGTGATTTCGTATAGGTCTTCATGCGTCCTCCTGTGGCGTCGTAGACCGCGCCAGACTGTGCGCGTTCGACGTCTGTTCGAGGCCGTGACGATAGCGCGAAGACCCGCTCCCCGCACGTCCGCGGGGCCCGGGCATGAGCACCATCGCACCGCCGCGCGGCCACACCACCGTCGCGCGCGCCTGATGGTGGCGGATAAGTCGTCCCGCTAGGCTTCGGGCGTACCCGTATCCTGGAAACCACGCACCAGTTCGGCCCGAGCGGTGCTGGCGAGCAACTGATAGCGCTTGCGGAAGGCATCCAGTGTCTCGTCCTCCAGTTCCTCCAGGTCGAGCAGCGCATTATGGGCGCCGCGCGTCGCGCGAATCAGTTCGTCAAGCTTCACCTGGATCGCTTCGGTATCCCGGTTCTGCGTGTTCTGGATCAGGAACACCATGATGAAGGTGACGATCGTCGTCCCGGTATTGATGACCAGTTGCCAGGTATCGCTGTAGTCGAAGATCGGCCCGGTAACGATCCAGACCACGATGACCAGCAGGGCTGCAATGAAGACCCGCGGCCGACCGCAGAAATGCGCCGTCGATTTCGCGAAATTCGAATACCAGGTGCTTGTACGCATACGGTGCCTTCCGGAACAGGTTCGCCTGGAATTAAAACCACCCGCGGCGCCGACGGATCGTCGGGCTAGCGCGGATCATAGCAATGCCGACGGGCGCGCACGGCGGCGCGCCGCCTGCCATACGCGATCAGCAGCATCACCCCGATGCAGGCTGTCCCGATCGCCGCTGGAAACAGCACGGTGGTGACCGAATGCTGCTCCAGCGCCAGCACGACGGCTGCGTTGCGCAGCGCGAACAGACCGTAGAACCCGCACGACTCCGACTGCGGCGCCGCACACACCTTGCGGAAGGTCGGGCCGAATCCGAGCAGATCCACCACCGTCAACACGACCACCGCCCACATCGCATCGTCGGTCAGGTACCACAGCGGCAGCGACGACAGCGCCAGCACGAGGAACACCCAGTCGCCGCGCGTGATGCTCACATCGCCCCGCCGCCGCCAGGCCAGCACCGCGATCAGCGTCGTCAACACACCCGATACGCCGATCGGCCAGGCGCCGACACCGCCGCCCGCATCGATCTGGGCGGAGAACACCACCAGCGTCGTGCTGGCCCAGATCACCCACGAGAACACATGCGGCCGCGTGCTGCCGGACAGGATGCCGCGCAGATACGGATAGAAGCCGACCAAGGTGAGCGCCATGGCCAGCGCACTGAAGAAAGCGTGATGGGACATCGTGCGTGACTTTACCGGGATCGTTTTCCGCCGGACAGGACAGGGCCAACCCGCGCCGCAGCAGGATTGCATGGGCTGAGCCCCGAGACGCTCAGCTCGATGCGATCACCGCCTGAATCACCGGCTCGACCTCTGCCATGCCTGCCCAGGCGAGTGGAACGACGAACATGTTCGATGGCGACATCAGTGCGCGGAAATGCGACACGAGCCGGTCCATCGGCACTTCGGAAATGGCCGTGCGTTCGTTCAGACCGATCTGTTGAACGTGGGCGAGCTTCCAGCCGTGGTGGTTGACGCTGAACTGTCGGGAGAGCGTACAACGCTGCGTCGCTGACGCCCTCTCGGCGGCTTTCTGAATCATGGCGACCGGAATGGCATCCTCGGCGAACATCGACCTGATGTCCTGCAAGGTCGGGCATTCGCCTACGGCAGCCATCACGAAAGCCCATTGAGCCGGACTGTTGTCGCAGGGCACGAGTGCGCGACCGGTTGCATGCGGGACGACCGACCCGCGATCGCCTGAGTGCTTGCGCACGAAGAGCGGCAGTCCGTCATCCTCAACCCACGCCTCCAGCAAGGCCGACCACTGCGCCATGACGGCCGGCGACGGACGCGGCCGCAGCGGGCTGTCAGCCCACGCGCGACCGAATTGCTCGATCAGCGCCACGATGTCCTGCGGGAGTCGGTCCGGGCAGCGGACGAGAGGCGTCACGCCAGGCGGTGCGTCTTCCTTCAGCTTGCCCCGGTCAACCACGTTAGGCAGATTCTGCAAAGTCATATTCGTTGCCGATCAGATGG
The DNA here is from genome assembly GCF_965284615.1 of Methyloversatilis sp. Classification (GTDB taxonomy): domain Bacteria; phylum Pseudomonadota; class Gammaproteobacteria; order Burkholderiales; family Rhodocyclaceae; genus Methyloversatilis. Next base: position 516,813 of record NZ_OZ260098.1, on the reverse strand, counting down.
ATACGCGGTTGCGTCATCAGTAGCGCGACGAAGGGGTCGTCGTCCTGCAGCCGCTTGCGCCAGTCGGCCCGCGAGTACAGAGTGGGGCTCACCTTGCGGCCGATGACCGTCTCGACCTCCGTCAGCGCGCCGTAAAGCTCGCCGTACCCGAGCGTGTTGCTCACTACCAGCAAATCGACACACTGCCCACACCCTCGGTGCTGCGCGCCACCGAACCAAAGATGAAGGCGAACGAGATCTGTTCGGCGAACGGTGACAGCGCCTGCCGTAGCCGATCGGATGTCTCGTCGCGTGAGGAATGAATTGTCGCCACGTCCCCGATACATATTCGACCTCAGCGCCCGGATCCGCTGGCGTCGTTCTTCAAACTGAATACGACGGGAACCAAGGCGGTTGCTTGCACGGGCTCACGTCCCTTCATCGCGGGTTTGAACACCCACTGGGTCACTGCCTGAACGGCTGACGCATCGAGGCTCGGCGAGCCGCTTGATCTCTCAACCCGCACATCGCTTGGTTTCCCCGACGCCTCCACCACGACACGTAACACCACAGTCCCCTCCTCTTTAAGGGCACGGGATTCTTCCGGGTAAATGGGTGCCACCACATGGCTCTGTGCACAGCCGCTGAGCATCAGAACGACAAGAAGGATGCGGCAAATCATCGCAAGCTACTCCCTACTTCTGGCCGCATTGAAAGAGTTCGAAGCGCGGACCGTTGTTGACAAGCGGCAGGCTAGACAGCATGGCGCACTCAGACCTCATCTGGAATTTTGCGGACGGCGTCTGCCAGAAGCTCGATAGACTTCTCTTCTGAAATGCTTCCAGCATCAAAGTCGTCTATGATGTGATTTGGCAGTGTTCGCACTCCAAAGGGCATTCCCTCAAGCGACTGGTACTCGCCACCAACTGCATAGTAGGCATCCTGAATGCTCTCGAACTTGCCGGACGCCAACGTCTCGAGAATCCAGGCCTTGCGCTCGCGTTGATTCATGGTTTGCTGTCTAACGTGAGGCTCAGCGCACGGCGCAAGCGGTCCGATGGCCTGACAAGTTAAAGGGTGTCGCTCTCTTCTTTGTGCGCAAGAAGTGGCTGCCACTGCCTGAATGACTCCGGAGCACCCTCAGTCCAGGGCCAAACTCCTCTGGTTGTCGGATAAACAACTTGGACAACGCCAAAATTGCGACTTCCATAGAAGTCAATGCCCTGGCCAAAGTAATCGTCATAGACCGATTTGGGAACTGCACCAACATAGACATCGAAGCCTTCGAGAAAGCCACTGTAATAGTTGCCTATCTCGAACCTTTCGCCCTCGCGGACGCGCTTGTTGTACTCGTTAACGACGAAGTGAGCCATCGGCTGCTTGAGACCAATGACGACGACCTCCGGCGCGCCTGTTTCCTGCTGGATGCCAATTGAGTAGGAAAAAGGAGGGAGTTCGCCCTCCGGGTCGAACACGTGCATCACGCTGCATCCGAACTTGGCGAGGTCTTCCCTAGTCCTCGTATCGCCTCCGCGTTCCATGCTTGCCCTTTAACGCCTGAATTATTAGGTGCCAAGCAGGCGACGCCACCAGTTGCGATTACCAAGCTTTCCGAACTTGACAACCCATTGTGTGAAATCAACATTGAGATTGGTGATCTCAGCATCGTCGTGATCGAAATACCAGACTGATGTGTCAGCAGGTTGACGCCCGTCAGTGGACGGGGCTAAGGAAAAGCAGAACAGGTTGCCTTGGCAGTCGCCAGCAAACGCGACGAACTCTGCGGGCAGGCCCAGATCACGCCATCCGAGAGTTTGTGACTTGATTCCGTCAGGCTCGTAGAACTCACTAACGTCGGACAGATCGAGCTCTCTTTCTACTATCAGCTCCAGGAGGGCCGCAGTGGTTCCTACAGGTCCGAACTTCTCAAGGAAGGCGCGATATGAGGCTGGGAAGAGAGTGCCGAACTCTGCCTCAACAGAATCCAAGTCCGCAGCAGGAGTCGGCTCCGGTCGGTAGTCGGGGTGCGTCCATCTTTCAATGAATTGTTCGAATTGTTCAGTCATGGCGCCTTAAGTGATGTCTAAATCGTGACTGAGTGACATACGGAAAGCCTACGTGACATTCCAGTCGAAACCGCAGCCGATTCGCCCCTGATTTCATCGAGCTACCGCTGCGATCAATATATCCAAGCCTCTCATCTGCGGTGTTGCACGGCTATCGGCCTTTCGACCGACCCGCACCCGACTGAGCCGCCACTTCCCCGACCCGCGATAATGTGCGGCTCACCTTCGCCGCCCCACTATGTCCGCCCCACCCACCTTCCGCCTGACCGACGTCCCGCGCGCGATCGCCTTCTTTCTTGACGCGGACCGCCGCCGCTACCTGTTCTTCATCTGCGTGCTGGGCGTGGTGCAGTTCTATCCGATGCTGCCGCCTTACCTGATCGGGCGGGTGGCGGATTTCCTGCTCGGCTGGCAGCGCGGTGACAGCCTCGCGCCGCTGTACACGCTGGTGGTCACGCTGGGCGTGGCGCATGCCTGCGTGGCGCTGGTGCGGCTGTTGACCAAGCGGGTAATCGGGCGCATGGCGATCGACGCGCGCATGCGCGCCAAGGTGTGGGGCTTCGAGCGCCTGCTCGATTTCTCGCTGGCCTGGCACCAGAAGGAAAGCACCGGCAACAAGGCGCAGCGCGTCATCACCGGGGCGGACGCGGTGCGCGACTGGACCAGCGAACTGGTCAATGCGCTGCTCACTGCCAGCGGCGCCTTCTTCGGCGCGCTGATCGCCTGCATGCTGCTGCACCCGGCGACGGTGTTTTTCTTCCTTTACTACTGCGGCGTGCTCGGCTTCATCGAGTGGTATTTCTACCGCCGCATCGCGCGGCTGTCGGACCAGATCAACGCGTCGATGGAGAACGCAAGCGGCAGCTTCGTCGAGAGCGCGGCCAACATCCTGTCGGTGAAGGCGATGAATGCCGGCGCCGACATGACGGCGCGCGTGGCCGACCGCGAACGCGCGGCACGCGACTTCGCCTACCGCCGGCTGCGCCTCACCAATACGAAGTGGATGCTGTTCCAGCTGCACACCGCGCTGGCCTGGGCGATCTACATCTTCGGCGTGGCCTGGGGCGTGATGGAGGGCGGGCTGTCGGTTGGGCTGGTGCTCACCTACAGCGCCTACTTCAACACGCTGCGCGAGGCGTCGATGGACATGACCGACCGCGTGCAGACGATGATAGAGCGCACCTCCAACCTCGGCCGCATGATGCCGCTGTTCGCGCCGCAGCCCAGCCAGCACGGCACGCTGGACTGGCCGGCAGACTGGCGCGCGCTGCAGGCGGAAGCGCTCACTTTCGCGCACGACGGCCGGCGCGTGCTCGGGCCGCTGGACTTCCGCATCGCGCGCGGCGAGCACGTCGGCATCGCCGGACGCTCCGGTTCCGGCAAGAGCACGCTGGTGAAGCTGCTGCTGGCGCTCTACCCGCCCGAATCCGGCCGGCTCACCGTCGATGGCGTGCCGCTGGCCGACATCCGGCACGAGGCGCTGCTGCACCAGATCGCGGTGGTGCCGCAGGAAACCGAACTGTTCAGCCTGTCACTGCTGGAGAACCTGACGCTGGGCCGTGAGGTGAGCATGGTCAACGTGCTGCGCGCCTGTCGCATCGCCCAGCTCGACGACGTGATCGCGCTGCTACCCGAGGGGCTGGACAGCCCGGTCGGCGAGAAGGGACACAGCCTGTCCGGCGGCCAGCGCCAGCGCGTGGGCATCGCGCGCGCCGTGTTGCGCGACGCGCCGGTGCTGCTGCTCGACGAAGCCACCTCGGCCCTCGACGCCGACACCGAGGCGCGCGTCATTGACGCGCTGATGAGCGAGCACGCGCCCGGACGCACCGTCATCCTGATCGCCCACCGCCCGCGCGCCTTCGAGCGCATGGGGCGCGTACTCACGATGGACGCCGGTCGGCTGACCGGCGACGGGTCATTCCATGCACATGCTCCGGCGCCGGCATAGTTCCTGTGGACAGCGCTGACTACCCCCTATGCGGTATTGCGCCGGCACCGCCGCGGCGCAATCCTTCGGTCCGTGGACGCGGTGTTCCGACTGTGCCGTCAGAGGGAAAACTGCACTGACCTCCATGCGGCAACGCGGTGCTTCGCGACGCTGCGTCCACGACCCGCAACGACATCCGTACATGGGAAGAAGATGAACGCCCCGTCGATGAAGCCGCCCAGCATGTTCCAGCAGATCGGCGGCGAAGTGCCGCTGCGCCGGCTGGTCAATGCCTTCTACGACATCGTCGAAACCCACCCGGACGGTGAGCCGGTACACAAGCTGCACCAGGAAGGTTTCGGCGTCGCCCACCTGCGCGAGGCGCAGTTCGAGTTCCTGTGCGGCTTCCTCGGCGGCCCGCGCTACTACGCCGAACGCATGGGCCACTCCAATCTGCGGCAGATGCATGCGCACGTCGCCATCGGCCAGGCGGAGGTCGTGTCCTGGCTGCGCTGCATGGTGCATGCGATCGAAGCGACCGACATCCCGACCGACGTCGGCGTGCGGCTGATGCAGCACTTCACCCGCGCGGCTGAAGCGCTGAAGAACCGCGACCACTGAGGTCGGCGGCGCAGCAGTACCCCGTTCAGCCTCGAGTCTCCCGCCCAAGCCGTCAGCGCAGTGCCGTCTCCGCACCTCCGCGGCCCGTGCGTGAACAAAAGGGGCTGCCGCGGCAGCCCCCTGAAGCGAGCGCCGGAGCGCTCAGGTGTTGCGACGGCGCGCGAATGCCAGACCGGCCAGGCCAAGGCCCAGCAGGCCGAGCACGCCCGGCTCGGGGATGGCCGTCGCTTCTTGGAAGGTGGTCGACAGCCGCAGGTTGTCGATCAGGATGCGGTCGCCGCTGTCGAGGTTGGCGAGACGGATGCCCACGCGATCGATCGCCGAAATGCCGGCGTTGCCGGTGAAGCTCGCATCCGGCGACAGGAAGTCGTCGACGGTCGGGTTCAGCCACAGATCGAAGTTCGTGTAGTTGCCGGCGGCATTGCGGTACAGGTGGCCGACCACGAGATAGGTGTCGAGCACGTCGAGATTGCTGTCCGGCGCATAGCTGCCATTGGTGCCGGTGGTGCGGGCGAAGATGTCGTTGGTGGCGCTGGTGCTGTCCTGGTTACCCTTGATGCCGATGTTCGGGCGATTGCTGCCACCGTTGTTGGTACCCAGATCCAGCCACAGGCCCATGAAGTCGTTGCGGTCGATCGAGCTGCCGCGGTCCGCCTGCACCAGGAAACTGACGAACAGGCTGTTGCCGCTGAAGGACGACGCCAGCGTACGCACTGCCGCATTGCTTGCGTTGCCGGTCAGGGCCAGCGCACGGTTGCCGGACAGGTTGTTCGCCGGATCGACGACGTTGGCGTTGCCGGTCGCGCTCCACGCGCCGCCCCAGCCCGAACCGCCGTTGGCGCCATTCAGCGCGCCGGTCGAGTAGGACTGGAAGCCGTCCTGGGCAATCACGGCTGCGCCGGCATGCGACGCAACAAGCGCCAGTGACAGAGCCGCGGCACCGCGTGCAATCAGATTCAGGAAATGAGTCGGGAAGGTCATCGCTTGTCTCGTTGAGTGTTGTCGTGTCGGCAGGCGGATGCGCTCGGGCGTTTCCAGCCTGCATGGGCGCCGTCCGGCGCGTGATGGCGCTTTCAGCAACCGCTGTGCCAGAAGCCCGGAAACGCTTTCGCGTCAATGTCTTGTGATTGTCACAATGTGTGCGCGAACGATTCGCACCCAAGCTGTAAAGCGCACCGACAGCCACCTCAACCGATACACTGCACGCCGTTTCCGGCGCCGCGCCGCTCTGCACACCGGCAGTCGGCAGCCGTCGGAGCGGCCTCAACACGATGAACCAGACCACCCCACCGCCGCGCTCTTCCGCGCGCACCACACTGCCCGTACTCAGCGTCGTGGTGCCGGCCTATAACGAGGCCGGCGCGCTCGCCAGCACGCTGGACATGATTGCGCGCCACCTGGCTGCGCTGGTGCCGCACTATGAGATCGTCGTCGTCAACGACGGCAGCCGCGATGCCACGGCGCAGATCGCTGCCGACTGCGCACAGCGTCTGCCGGTGACGCTGGTGCGCTTCTCGCGAAATTTCGGCAAGGAGGCGGCGATCTCCGCCGGCCTGCAGCACGCGCGCGGCGGCGTGGTGGTGTGCATGGACGCCGACGGCCAGCACTCGGCCGACCTGCTGGGCACCATGCTGGCGCACTGGCGCGAGGGCTGGGACATGGTCTATGCGGTGCGCGCCGACCGCGCGCAGCAAGGGCTGTTCAACCAGATCGGTTCAAAACTGTTCTACCGCATGATGAATATGGGTGGCCGGCTGGACATTCCGCCCAACGCCGGCGACTTCCGGCTGATGGACCGGCGCGTCGTCAACGCCCTGCTCGCGCTGCCCGAACGCCAGCGCTTCATGAAGGGCATGTACGCCTGGGTCGGTTTCCGCTCGATCGGCATTCCCTACACGCCGCTGCCGCGCGCCGCCGGCGAAACCACCTTCAACCGGCTCAACCTGATGCGTCTGGCGTGGACCGGGCTGACCAGCTTTTCCGTGCTGCCGCTGCGCATGGCCAGCTTGATCGGGCTGCTGCTGTCGTCGATCGCCTTCGCCTACGGCCTGTACATCGTGGTCGAGAAGATGCTGCTCGGCGTCAACGTGCCGGGCTGGCCGACCGTGGTGGTGAGCATCATGTTCTTCTCCGGCGTGCAGTTGCTGTTCATCGGCGTCCTCGGCGAATACCTCGCCCGCGTGTACGAGGAGGTGAAAGGCCGGCCACCCTATGTGGTCGCCGAAATCGTGCGCAGCGGGGACGAGCGCTGATGCGGGCGTCGGTACTGCTGTTCCTGATCGTCGGCGGCTGCGCGGCGGCGACACATTATCTGGTCACGTTGGGCGTGGACTGGGCGACCGGCATCGCCCCCGCCTGGTCCAATCTGGTCGGCTTCGTGTGCGCCTTCCCGGTGAGCTACCTCGGCCACCGCAACCTGTCCTTCGCCGGCACGCAGGCGCCGCACCGGCAGGCGCTGCCGCGGTTGCTGGCGGTGTCCTGTACCGCCTTCGTCGGCAACCAGCTGATGCTCGCCGCGCTGCTGCGCTTCACGCCGCTGCCGCTGTGGGTCGCGCTGGCCATCGTGCTGGTGTTCGTCGCGCTGAGCACCTGGCTGCTCGGCCGCTACTGGGCGTTCGCGCACTCCCCGGCGTGAAGACGGTGTATCTCACCGCCGACGACTACGGCTACAACGCCGCGGTCAACGACGCCATCCTGGCGCTGATGGCGGACGGCCGGCTGTCCGGTGCCGGCTGCATGACGCGCGCGCCGGGCTGGCCGGCGGCGGCGTTGCGCATCGGTGCCGCGGGCGGCTTCGGCCTGCACCTCGACTTCACCGAATTCAGCCCGCTGCGCCGCGGCCTGTGGCCGCTGATCGGCACCGCCCTGGCGCGCCGGCTCGACGCGAGCGCACTGCGCAACGAGATCGCCACCCAGTGCGCACTGTTCGAGGACGCGACCGGCCGTGCACCGGCCTATGTGGACGGCCACCAGCACGTGCACCAGCTGCCGCAGATCCGCGACGCGCTGATCGAGGTGCTGGTCGCGCGCTACGCCGGCCGCCTGCCCTGGCTGCGCATCAGCGGCGCGCGCATCGGCGACGGCGCCAAGCCTCTGTTCATCGCCGCGCTCGGCGCCGCCGCACTGGAGCGCCTCGCCTTCGCCGCCCACATCCGCGCGATGCCGCGACTGCTCGGCGCCTACGGCTTCGACGGCGACGCCACCGGCTACCGTCAGCGACTTTCCGGCTGGCTGGGCAACGCCGCCGACGGCGACGCGGTGATGGTGCACCCGGCCACGCAAGCGCTCGCGGGCGACCCGATCGGCGCCGCGCGGGTGCGCGAGTACGGCGTACTGGCATCCGACACGCTGCCGGCTCTGCTCGCCGCCAATGCCGTGGAGCTGGGCGCGCTGGGCGGCTGTGTCGCGGGGCGGCGTCCGACGCGTGGTCGGAGCGAGGAATCTGTGGGAGGGGTCTTCTGACCCCGACAGCAGCCTCGATCGAAGCCGGCGGACTACGACGGCCGCGTCGCGGCCAAGGCCGCTCCTACAGAGGTTGCGCCCGACCCGCGGACCTGAGCCCGGACCGGAGTTCTGTGGGAGGGGTCTCGACCCCGACAGCAGCCTCGATCGAAGCCGGCGGTCCGTAGCATCGGCGTCGCGGCCAAGGCTGCTCCCACCGAGGTGTGCGCTAACCGCTCCTCCGCGTGGTGCGATGCAAAACGTAACCTTTCGGTCACTTTCTGCATGACTTATTACCGGCCGTCCGCGGCCATGTTGCGTAGCATCAATTCCATCGCGCGGCCGTCGCTGCGCAGCGATCCGGAGCCCCGAAATGCTGAAGTCCCTCGCCCGACTGTCCCTGCCCCTGCTGGCGTTGCTGGCCATGAACGGTGCCCGCGCCGAAAACTGCGCCGACACCAGTTTCTCCGGCGTCGCCGCCAGCGCCTGCGTCGGGTCGCGGCCGAACAACATCAATGGCGCCAGCGCCGAAACCGACTTTCTCGCGACCACTTTCGGCGGCAGCTGGACTTTCGTCGGCTCGACCGACAGCACCGGTTTCGGTCCCTTCTCGTCCAACCCGAGCGGCGCCACCTCGGGCACGCTGAACTTCGACAGCGCGGTCAGCGGACGCATCGTGATCGGCCTGAAGGCCGCCAATCAGCACAGCTTCTACTACTTCGACCTGGCCGCCCCGGTCACTTCGCTGAGCTTCGACACCACCGCCGGCATCGCGACCAACGTCAGGGGCAACGCGCAGAACCTGTCGCACGCCATCCTGTACGCCGGCAGCCCGCTGCCGGTGCCCGAGCCGGCAAGCTGGGCACTGCTGGCCGCCGGTCTGGGCGTGATTGGCGCGATCGCCCGTCGCCGCGTCTGAGCACCGAACTCGGCGCGAACCGACGCCCCGCAACTGCGGGGCGTTTTCTTTTGCGCGCGCTGTCAGCGCGGCAGGCGGTCGCGCGTTATGCGGCCGTCCAACCGCCTGCACTCGTCGTGAATCCAGCCGCCGCCCGCCGCAACATCCCCGCCTTCCTGCTGTTCGTCCTGATCGCGCTGTACGTCCTGCTGTGCTTCGACCAGCACGGTCTGAGCAATGACGAGGAGGTACAGCACGTCTATGGCCGGCTGCTGCTCGATTACTACCGCTCCGGTCTGACCGACCTTGCGGCCTTCCAGTACAAGAACCTCTACCTCTACGGCGGCCTGTTCGACCTGCTCGCCGCTTCGGCCGAACGCCTGCTGCCGGCGATGAATGTGTGGGATCTGCGGCATCTGCTAACCGCGCTGTTCGGTCTCGGCGGCCTGTTCGCCGTGTATCGCACGGCGCGCCTGCTGGCCGGTGAGGCGGCTGCGCTGAGCGCGGTCGGGCTGCTGATGCTGACCGGCGCCTGGGGCGGCGCGCTGTTCACGCACACCAAGGACATCCCCTTCGCCGCGTGCATGGCGTGGGCGACGCTGTGCATCGTGCGGCTGGTGCCGTTGATGCCGCGCCCGCCGCTGGCGCTTGTGCTGCAACTGGGTGCGGCCATCGGTTGTGCGTTCGGGCTGCGCGTCGGCGCCGTGTTCGCGGTAATGGCGCTGGGGCTGACCGTGGTCGCGGTCAGCGCACTGTCAGCGGGCGACCTGCGCACGCGGGCGGCTCATCTGCTGCGCTCGATCGCCAGCCTGCTGCCTGCCGTGCCGGTCGCACTGGCGCTGATGGCGCTGTGCTGGCCGTGGTCGGTGCAGGCGCCGGGCAATCTGTTCAAGGCGCTCACCACCTTCTCGCACTTCACCTTCGACCTGTACACGGTGCTCGATGGCGAGGTGATGAAGATCGGCGAGGTGCCGCGTCACTACCTGCCGCTCTATCTCGCCGCCCGCCTGCCCGAGCTGGCGCTGGCCGGCCTGCTGCTCGCCGCCGTCGGCGCGCTGAACGCCGGGCGACGCATCGACTGGCTGCGCTGGTTGCCGGTGCTGCTGGCCGCACTGCTGCCGCTGGCCCTCGCACTGGCGACCCGGCCGACGCTGTACAACGGCATCCGCCACTTCACCTTCCTGCTGCCGCCGCTGGCGGTGATGTCGGCCGCCGGCCTGTGTGCCGCCGGGCGCTGGTCGCGTGCGCGACCGGCCACGACCGCCGCATTCACGCTGCTGTGCGCGGCCGGCGTCGCCGTGCCGCTGTACGACATGGCGCGACTCGCCCCCTATCACTACGTGAACTACAACAGGCTGGCCGGCGGCTTTGCCGGTGCGCCGGACCGCTGGGAAACCGACTACTGGTCGGACGGCGTGCGCGAGGCGGCGGCGCTGCTTCGCGCGCGCATCGACGCCGAACCGGCGCCGGCCGAACCGTGGCAGGTGGCGGTGTGCGCCGAATCGCTGCAGGCACAGGCCTGGCTGCCGACGGAGCGCTACGTCGTCACCCGCGACTGGGTGCGGGCGGACTTCTTCATCTCGACCACGCACATGCGCTGCGACGAAGTACTGCGCGGCGACGAGATCGCACGCGTCGAGCGCGCCGGATTGACACTGACCGTGGTGAAGGACCGCCGCGCGCTGCCGCCTGAACTGCGGCGCCCGCTGCGCTGAGCGCGGCGCTAAACTCGGCCACCCCGCAACCGGCGCCATCGTCATGAGTGCATCCACCCCACCCGTTGCCCGCCACTTCCGCCAGATCCTGATGTGGCCGCTGCGGCTGATGCCGATGCGCGCCGGCGATCAGGTACAGCGGCATTCGGAAGCGCTGGCGGCGATCACCGAGAACAACCCCTGGCGCGAACAGCGCGACGAATTCACCGGCGCGCCGACCGACTTTCACGAACGCCATTACCGCGAGTTCGTCACCTTCCTGCCGCACGTGCAGCGCTTCCTCTACGGCCAGGGGCGCTCCAGCGCGACCTTGCGCGGCTACGGCGAATCGCCGATCCGCGTGTTCCGCCGGCACGACATCGCCGCCGTCCGCCTCGGTTGCGAGGACGGCAGCACGCTGGACCTGACCGTGCAGCACATCGACCTCTATTTCTTCTATGACGTTGATGTGGTGCTGCTGGTGCTGGAGGTGTATGCCGACGACCTGCCGCTGCCGCGGGTACAGGAACTGCTGTTCCGTTTCGGCCGCGCCTTTCCTGCAAAGTGGAGCGAGGACGGTCGCGCCGCACAGTGCATGCGCAGCGTGCAGTGGCTGGGCCGCGACGGCCAGGTGCTGGCCGAATCCGACTACGGCGATCGCGAACGCTATCTGCGCCACGTGTGGGAACACCGCGCGTCGGCCATCGGCCGCCACTGGGAATACCTGCTCAGCCCGATGGTGCTGCACCACTCGGAAGCCGATGGCGACATCCGCTACCGCCAGCTCGAATATCACCGCCAGCCGAAGATGACCTTCCTGTCCTTCGACGATCCGTTCGCACTGACGCGCGAGGACTTCGTCCGGCTGGGCCAGGCGACGCAGCCGGACGACGGCCGGCCGCTGCCCTACTCGGAAGAGGTGATGTCGGAGTTCGAACGCACGTCCTGCTACGACCGCTTCTGGGTGCCCGGCCGGCGCAGCGAGAACGCGAGCACGCGCGTCATCTGCACCGGGCCGTCGATGGTGATGGTGGGCATGCACGGACTGAGCGGCTATTCCGATCCGCAGAACGGCCTGCTGGCCGAGTTCCGTCACCAGTACTTCCTGATCGGCCTGATCGCCCACTTCCACCGCGCTTCGCTGCTGATGCTGATGGATCGCCTGGTGGTCGCAGTGAGCCTGCTCGACGCAGACGAGGCCGACTCGCGCCGTCGCTTCAAGCGCAGCATCCGCCAGACGATGGAAATCTTCCTGCGCTTCAACCACCGCTACTGGTTTGGAGAAGTATCGAAACAGTCGATGGCCAAGGACCTGTTCGACATGTGGTCCCGCAACCTTGGCAACGACGCGCTGTACAACGAACTGCGCGCCGAAATCCTCGACATGGACAACTACCTGGAAGCGGACGACAGCCGTCGCCAGAACGAAACGCTGCTCCGCCTGACGGTGGTGACCATTTTCGGTTTGGTCGGCACCATCGTCACCGGCTTCCTCGGCATGAACATTTTCGACGGCCCGCCCGCCACGTTGATCGGCAAGATCGGCGCCGTCCTGATGGTCGCCGTGCCGACGCTGCTGCTCACCTTCTACACACTGAAGAAGTCGAGCGCACTGTCTGAGTTCTTCGACGCGGTGTCCGACGATTCGCTGACGCCACGACAGAAGTTCAAGTCCTTCCTGCGCATCTGGCGCAAGCGCTCGCCGCCGCTGCGACGCCGCTACGACCCGCCGGTCGGCACACCGCGCTGATCACCCAGCACTGTCGGCCCTTCTTACATCAGCCTGTCGTCACCCGCGGGCAGCGCTGCACAAAGGGCGGCTGGATGCCATGCACGGCAGTTCGGCACGGTTATTGCAATTCGATGACGTCTTTCGATACCGACTGAGGATTGCAATGAAAGCTCTTGTCTTCGCCGCAGCACTGGGCGCCTTCGCACTGCCGGCATCCGCCGCACTCGAAACCGTACATTTCACCGAGTACTCGGTCACCTTCGACAACTCGACGGTACTGGGCGGCATTTCCTTCAACTCGGGCGGCAGCGGCGGAAGTCTGGGCTTCGGCTGGACACTGTCAACTTCACTGGTCGCCAACGACGCCACCATCGAGTTCGCGCTGCCCAGCTTCACCCTTACGGCCAACAGCGGTTACACGTTGAGCGGTGACCTCAGCGGCTTCATCGGCAACCTGGGCTACACCGAGATCGGCAATGGCGAGAGCGGCGCGTGGCTGGCCGGCGCTGTGTCCATCGACGGCAGCCCGCTGCTGCCCTTCTACGAACTTCTCGACCGTACCGAACAGCTCGGCGGCCCGCAGGCGCGCAGCGGCTACTACAGCCTGGGAGGCAGCGCACCGCTCGGCAGCTTCTCGTCGCTGGTGGTGTCCGGACTGACACTGACGCTCAGCGCCAGCGCGAATGCCGTGGTGTCCAGCGTCGGTCAGGGCAGGCTGGAAGTAGGCTTTGTTGCGGCCCCGGTGCCGGAACCCGAAACCTACACGCTGATGCTGGCCGGCCTCGGCCTGATCTCGCTGGCTACCCGCCGCCGCATGGCGCGCTGACCCAAGCGCTCACCCACGAAAAAGCCGGCTCACGCCGGCTTTTTCGTTTTCTGCAACCCCATTCAGTCCGCCTCCCCGCTCTCCGGCGGAGTCACCGGCAGTTCGGGCACCGGCGCGTCGGCGGGCGGTGTTTCCGGCGGCAGCTCGGCTTCGGCGATTTCCTCCGCCAGTTCTTCCTCCGACACCGCGGCGGCGCCGGTCAGCGCTGCCAGATCGCCGACCCAGCGAGCGCGCGCGTCGTTGTCGAGCAGGTGGATGTGCTCCACCTCGACCTCGACCCGCGAACGCGGATCGCGTGCCGGCAGGCTGGGGCAGCGCAGTACCAGCGGAATCTGCTCGAGCCGCACCAGCGATTCGCGCAGCACGATGGCCGACAGCGGCGAGGTGTCGCCAGCCGCTGCGCGCTGGCGCAGCCAGCGCAGGCACCAGTAGCGCTCCATCGCGCGCTGGAAGTCGGCGTAGGCGGCATACACCAGTTCGAAGTCGCGCAGCGCCGACAGCAGCGCCTCCGATTTCGGCGGGAACACCGGCGGCTCGCCGCGCAGCAGCGTGATCATCTGCCACTGGTTCACCAGATCGACATAGCGGCGCAGCGGCGAGGTTGACCAGGCGTAGCAATCGACGCCCAGACCTTCGTGCGGCGCGGCCAACGTGGTCATGCGCACCTTGCCGGCGCCCTGGGCGCGGTACAGCGCCGGAATGCCGGCGTCACGCAGATCGGCGCCCCAGGTGTTGTTGGCGACGATCATCAGTTCGGCCACCAGCTTGTCCAGCGGGCTGCCGCGCGCACGGCGCAGGATGTTGACGCGGCCTTCGCCGTCTTCGGTCGTCTGTTCCCAATCGACGTAGAAGTTGAAATCCATCTGGCCGCCATTGGCCGACGGCTTGCCGCGACCGGCTTCGAGCACTTCGGCCAGACGCCACAGCAGCAGCAGTTCGTCGCGCCACTCGAAGTCCGGCAGTTCACCGGCGGTCAGCGTGTCGTCGTTGAACAGCGGCTCGATCTCGTGATGACGCAGGTTGGCGACCACGGCAACGCGTTCGATGCGGGTCTGCTTCGCCGTCACCCGCAGGTCGGTCTCGACATCGAGGTAGAGCGACAGCGCCGGACAGTCGCGCCCGGCAGCCAGCGTATAGGCATCGACCGCCTCGTCTGGCAGCATGGTGATCTTGCGGCCGGGGAAATAGACGGTCGACAGCCGGCTGCGTGCGATGTCTGCCAGCGCGCTGCCGGGCTGTATCGCCAGCGACGGCGCGGCGATATGGATGCCGACGCGCCAGCCGCCGCCCTCCTTCGGGCGCACCGAGAAGGCGTCGTCGATTTCGGTGGTGGTAGCGTCGTCGATCGAGAAGGCGCGCACGCCGGCGTCCGGCAGTTCGCCGGCCGGCGGCACTTCGTGCGTCGGGAAGTCGGTGCCCTTCGGGAAGTACTCGAACAGGAAGCGTCCGAGGTGGTAGTCGTGACTGGACGCGAACGCGCCGGCCTTCGCCATCAGCCCCACCACCGACAGGCCGGCGGCCGCGGCGGCGGCTTCGACCGCCTTGGTTTCGAGGCGATTGCGGTCCGGCTTGTACAGTATCTGCGTCGCGCAGGCCGCGATCTCCGGCGGCGTACGGCCGGCCAGCAGCTCGGCGCTCCAGTGCTCGATCTGCTCCTGCTGCAGGCGCTTCTTCTCCAGCCCGGCGAGCGCGGCTTTCAGGATGTCCGGCGGCGCCTTGCGGAAGCGGCCGCGGCCCTTGCGATGGAAGTAGATCGGGGCGGCGTGCAGGCACAGCAGGATGGCGGTCAACTGCACCGCGTCCGGCGCGGCGCCGTGGTATTCGCGGGCCAGTTCCTCGAAGGCGAATTCGTCATCGCCGCACACTTCCCACAGAAACGGCGCGTCGAGATCGGCCGCCTGCGTTTCGGCGGCCGTCAGCAGCGCGGACGGCTCGGGGCTGGCGAAGCGCAGCAGCACATTGGCCGCCTTCACCTTTGAGCGCTTGCCGCTCGGCAGTTCGACCTGCAGCGAGGACACGCTGTCGGTCATCACGGAGCCGGCGCGGAAATGGCCGTCCTCTTCGAAAAGAACATTCATGAAACGGGTCGGCAGGGATACGGCCCGTGATTATCGTTGAAAGCGCGCAGCCGCTGTCGCATCGCGGCAAAAAGCCTCGGGCCGGTAACCGGGGGCGGCTACAATCGCCTGCCAGCCCGCCGCCCGGCAGGCCCGACCCGGATGTGCTGCACGTGGCCGACGCCGACGAAATCCTTCACCACGACGCGATGCAAGAGCGCCTGCAAGAGGTGAGGACGCTGCTCGACCGCCAGAAGCGGGTCGAAAGCCTGGTGCACCGGCAGGAGATGCCGCGTCACGAACTGGTCGAGACGCTGGTGGCCAAGCAGCATCACAACGAGCTGACCAAGAAGCTCGACGCGATGCACCCGGCCGACATCGCCTACATCCTGGAGGCGCTGCCGCCGGACGACCGCCTGCTGGTGTGGGACCTTGTGCGTGCCGAGCGCGATGGCGAAATCCTGCTCGAAGTGTCCGACGCGGTCCGCGAAACGCTGATCGACGCGATGGAGCCGAAGGAGCTGGTCGCCGCGGTCGAACAGCTCGACGCCGACGAACTGGCCGACCTCGCGCCCGACCTGCCGACCGAAGTCATGCAGGACGTGTTCAGCTCGCTCGACCACGAGGAGCGCGAACAGCTGCGAGCGGCGATGTCCTACCCGGAGGATTCGGTCGGCGCGCTGATGGATTTCGACATGGTCACGGTGCGCGAGGACGTGACACTGGAGGTGGTGCTGCGCTACCTGCGCCTGTTCGACGAACTGCCGGACCACACCGACCAGATCTTCGTCATCGACCGCGATGACAAGCTGCGTGGCTCGCTGTCGCTGAACACGCTGCTGGTGAACGACGTCAACGTCAACGTGGCCAGCGTGATGCACGACCATCCGCTGGTGCTGCGTGCCTCGGACAGCGCCGAATCAGCCGCCCAGGCCTTCGAGCGTTACGACCTGGTGTCGGCGCCGGTGGTCGATCACCACGACCAGCTGATCGGCCGGCTCACCGTGAACGAGGTGATGGACTTCATCCGCGAACAGTCGGAAGAGGAACTGCTGGCGCACGCCGGTCTGCGCGAGGAAGAGGACATCTTCGCCCCGATCATGGATTCGGTGAAGAACCGCTGGGCCTGGCTGGCGATCAATCTGGTCACCGCCTTCTTCGCCTCGCGCGTGATCGGTGCCTTCGAAGGCTCGATCGAGAAGCTGGTGGCGCTGGCTGCGCTGATGCCCATCGTCGCCGGCATCGGCGGCAACTCGGGCAATCAGACCATCACGATGATCGTGCGCGCGATCGCGCTCGGTCAGCTGCAGCCGGAGGCCGCGCGTCGCCTCTACCGCAAGGAAATGGGCGTGTCGCTGATCAATGGCATCGTCTGGGGCGGCCTGCTCGGCCTGCTCGCCTGGTGGCTGTACGATTCGTGGGCGCTGGGCATGGTGATGACCGGCGCGATGACGCTGAACCTTCTGCTCGCCGCCTTTGTCGGTGTATCGGTACCGATGCTGCTGGCGCGCTACGGGCGCGACCCGGCGGTGGGCTCGTCGGTCCTGATCACCGCGGTGACCGATTCCGGCGGCTTCTTCATCTTCCTCGGGCTGGCCACCCTGTTCCTGATCTGAAGGACTTGCCATGCAGCTGCGCCTGTTCGCCTTCGGCCTTGCAATGATGGTGGCCGGCACCTGCGCCGAAGCGGCGGACCGCATCGTCACCGTGCCCTGTGCCGAGGCCGGCACGCTGGAATTCGACGTGCCCGAGGACTGGGCGGTGGACATCAGCCGGCACGACGCGCGCATGCCGCCCACGGTGACCGTCGCCGCGCCGGACGGTCAGGCGCAGTGGGTGGTGACCGCGGTGTGGAAGGCTGCCGACCGCAAACCACCGGCCACGCCGGACGAAATCCGCGCCCGCGTCCGCCGCACCGCCGAAACGGTGGGCGCCGCGGCGGCGCCGCTGCAGGCGACGGCGACCGGCTTCTATTTCGACGCCGGCGGCAGCATCACGCCGGAGCCCTATACCCGGCTGCGCCAGGGCATGCTGCGCGTCGGCGAACTGACGGTGAGCTTCACCGCGATGAGCGCAGAGGCTCGCGCAGGCGACCAGCAGACTGCGGTCGAACGGCTGTCGGCGGCACGCCACCGTCCGTGAAGCGGTGGCTCAGGCCGCCCACAGCTTCCACAGCATGCGTGCGCACAGCACGACCAGCAGCGTCGCGAAAACGCGCTTGAGCAAGGTGGCCGGCAGACGGTGAGCGGCGCGCGCACCCCAGGGCGTGGTGAACACGCTGGTGCACAGGATGGCCACCAACGCCGGCAGGTGCACATAGCCCAGTACCTGCGCCGGCATGCCCTGCACCCCCCAGCCATTGACGACGTAGCCGACCGTGCCGCCGAGCGCGATCGGCAGGCCCAGCGCGGCCGAGGTGCCGATGGCGTTGCGGATGTCGCGGTTGCACCAGGTCAGGAAAGGCACCGTCATCGCGCCGCCGCCGACCGCCACCAGTGCAGATATGGTGCCGATGCCGCCACCGACGGCGATGAGGCCGGCCGGCCCCGGCAGCTGGCGCGACGGCTTGGGCTTCAGTCCGACCAGCATGTTGATCGCGATGTAGGCGATGAATACCGCAAAGAACACCGACAGCGTCTGCGTCGAGACGAGACGCGCGATGAAGGTGCCGAGCGCGGTACCGAGCAGCACGCCCACCGTCATCAGCCGGACCACCGGCCAGTCAACCGCGCCGTGTGCGTGGTGGGTGCGCAGGCTGACGAAGGCGGACACGACAATGGCAGCCATCGACGTGCCCAGCGCCAGATGCAGGATGTGGTCCGCCGTCACCTGCTGCTGTTCGAAAAGCATCACCAGTATCGGCACCAGCAACGTGCCGCCGCCGATGCCCAGCATGCCGGCGAAGAAGCCGGCAACGGCACCGAGCACGAGACAGGCGAGGACGAAGTCGAGGCTGGGGAAGAAGTCCGGTATCAGCATCATGGTGCAGCGCAAAAGGCGCTATCTGAACACAGCACGCGCCGTTGCCGCAAAAGTGGCGTGGCGCAAAAACAAAACGGGGCGCCCGAAGGCGCCCCGCCGTGTCGTACAGTCGGCGACGATCAGCCAGCGATGGCCAGCTTGCCCTTCTTGTCCGACAGCGTGCGCGCCAGCAGCGACACCAGCGCGTAGACCGCGTCGATGTTGGGCGTCGGGATGCCGGTGATGCGGCCCAGTTCGCGCACCGACCCAACCAGCGCCTCGAACTCCAGCGGACGGCCGGCTTCGACGTCCTGCAGCATCGAGGTCTTGTGCGCACCGACCGCTTCGGCGCCAGCGATGCGCTTATCGAGGCCGATCTTGAATTCCACGCCCAGCTTTTCGCCGACCGCCTGCGCCTCGCGCATCATGTTGGCGGCCAGTTCGCGTGTCAGCGGGAAGCGGCAGATGTCTTCCAGCGTGGCGTGGGTCAGCGCCGAAATCGGGTTGAAGCTCAGATTGCCCCACAGCTTCACCCACATTTCCGAGCGGATGTCCTTCGACACCGGCGACTTGAAGCCGGCGGCGATCATGGCCTGCGACAGCGCCTCGATGCGCGGCGAACGCGAACCGTCGAGCTCGCCCAGCGTGAAACGGTTGCCCTCGATCAGCTTGATCACGCCCGGCTCGACCAGCTCCGAAGCCGGATAGACGACCGAGCCGATCACGCGCTCGACCTCGATATTGGCGGCAACGATGCCGTCCGGATCGACCGAGGTGACCGGCGTACCTTCATAGTCGCCGCCCAGCTTGTGGAAATACCACCAGGGGATGCCGTTCTGCATGGTCACCACCAGGGTGTCCGGACCGAACAGCGCGCGCATGTCGGCCGCCACGTCCTTCACCTGATGCGCCTTCAGCGTCAGCAGGATGACGTCCTGCACGCCGGCATCACTCATCTTCTGCACGCCACGGATGTTCGGCGCGTCCTCGACGGTGCCGTCCTCCAGGATGAGCGACATGCCCTTCGCCTGGATGGCGGCGAGATTGGGGCCGCGCGCGATGCAGGTCACTTCATTGCCGGCGCGCGACAGCTTCACCGCCAGGTAACCACCGATGGCGCCTGCGCCAACGACTGCGATCTTCATCTTTTCATCTCCCTCAATGGCGCGGCGGGACGGCGCTTGCGCACCGGCCCGCCGTCATTCCGTGCCGCCGTCGTGTGGCGGACGGAATCAGTTCATGTCACGCACGGCCGCGCAGATAGTGCTTCAGCGCCGGCACGATGGGCCACAGCAGCATGGTGAAGGACAGCAGCATCAGACCGGCCACCAGCGGGTTGGCCCAGAAGATGTCGAGACTGCCCTGCGAAAGCAGCATGGACTGGCGGAAGCTCGATTCGGCCATGTCGCCGAGCACCAGCGCAAGCACCAGCGGTGCGAGCGGGTAACGCAGCTTCTTGAACAGGTAACCGAACACGCCGAACACCAGCATCATCACCACGTCGAAGATGGAGCTGTGTACCGTATAGGCACCGATCGCGCAGATCACGATGATGACCGGGCCGATCACCGAGAACGGGATGCGCAGGATGGCCGCCCACCAGGGCACCGTGGTCAGCACGACGATGAGGCCAACGATGTTGCCGAGGTACATCGACGCGATCAGGCCCCAGACGAAGTCCGGCTTCTCGGTGAACAGCAGCGGACCGGGCTGCAGCCCCCAGATCAGCAGGCCGCCCAGCAGCACGGCGGCGGTCGGCGAACCGGGAATGCCCAGCGTCAGCATCGGCAGCAGCGCCGAGGTACCGGCGGCGTGCGCCGCGGTTTCCGGAGCCACCACGCCTTCGATATTGCCCTTGCCGAAGGAATCCTTGTCCTTGGCACCTCGACGGGCCAGGCCGTAGGCCATGAAGGAGGCCGGCGTCGCGCCACCCGGGGTGACGCCCATCCAGCAGCCCACCAGCACCGAGCGGATCGAGGTCTTCCAGTAGCGCAGCAGTTCCTTCCAGGTCTGCAGCACGACGTTGAGCTGGATCTTCGCGCTCTTGCCCTTGAAGGCCAGGCCTTCTTCCATCGTCAGCAGGATTTCTCCGATGCCGAACAGACCGATCACCGCGATCAGGAAGTCGAAGCCCTTCAGCAGTTCGGTGGTGCCGAAGGTCATGCGCAGCGTGCCGGTCACCGTGTCCATGCCGACCGCCGCCAGCGCGAAGCCGAGCGCCATCACGGCCAGCGTCTTGGCCGGCGGCTCCTTGCTCATGCCGACGAAGGAGCAGAAGGTGAGCATCTGCACCGCGAACATTTCCGCCGCCCCGAACTTCAGCGCGAACTTCGCCACCAGCGGCGCGAGGAAGGTGATCAGCAGCACGGCGAAGAAGGCGCCGACGAAGGACGAGGTGAATGCCGCCGTCAGTGCGGCACCCGCCCGGCCCTGCTGTGCCAGCGGAAAGCCGTCGAAGGTGGTGGCCACCGACCACGGTTCGCCCGGAATGTTGAACAGGATCGACGTGATCGCCCCGCCGAACAGCGCGCCCCAGTAGATGCAGGACAACATGATGATGGCCGAGGTCTGGTCCATCGAAAAGGTCAGCGGCAGCAGGATGGCGATGCCGTTGGCACCGCCCAGGCCCGGCAGCACGCCGATCAGGATGCCCAGCGTGATGCCGAGCACCATGAAGCCCAGATTGGGCAGGGTCAGCGCGACGCTGAACCCGTGCATGAGGTTGTTGAGTTCTTCCATCTCGGTCTCGGGAATTTCGCGTTATGTCAGAAACCGAGCATCAGCTCGATCGGACCTTTGGGCAGCGGCACGAGGAACCAGCGCTCGAACAGCATGAAGGCTGCGAGCGGCACGCCGACTGCGGTCAGGGTGGTGGCAATGAGGCCGAACTTGCCGTGCACCTTCATGAAGAAGGCGATCAGCACCAGCGACGACACGTAGATGCCGAGATAGACGACAGCCACGATGTAGATGGTGAGCGGCACCAGCATCTGCATCACCGACTTCAGCTCGACCCAGGACGCAAACTGCGGCTGCGCCTTCTTGAAGCGTGTCAGTGCGCCGAACAGGATCCAGCCGCTGGATATGAGCAGGATGCAGCCGATGTAGAAGGGGAAGTAGCCGGCGCGCGGGCCCTCACCCTCTTCCCAGCCGATGCCGACTCGGATGCTGTCGTTCACCACGATGATGCCGATGGCGAACAGGAAGAGCGCGACCAGGATTTCCGGCCAGCGGTTGGACATGCCGGCTTCAGCGGCGTCCTCGGATCGCTCCATCATGAATCTCCAGAAACTAAAAACAGGAAGTGAACATCTTCGCGGCACATCGAAACGAATACGGGCGGGATGACCCGCCCGTATTCGCACACTGCTACAGGCTGATTACTTGGCCAGGAAGCCTGCGTCCTTCATCAGGCCGTAGTGCATCGCTTCCGACTTGCCGACCCAGTCGGCAAATTCCTTGCCGCTCATGAAGGTCTGCTTGAACGCGCCCTTCTTCATGAAGTCGGCCCACTCCGGCGTCTCGCGCACCTTCTTGAACAGATTGACGTAGAAGTCAACCTGTTCCTGCGTGACACCCGGCGCCAGGAACACGCCGCGCAGCATCAGGTACTCGATCGGTACGCCGGCGCTTTTGCAGGTCGGGATGTCGCCCCAGGCCTGGGTCGCGGTCACCTTCTCGTTGTACGGCAGCTTTTCACTGTCCATGATGCACAGCGGACGCAGCTTGCCGCCACGCCAGTGGGCTTCCGCCTCGATCGGGTTGTTCACCGTCGAATTGACGTGACCGCCGACCAGTTGCACCGCCACGTCGCCACCGCCCTTGAACGGCACGTAGGTCATCTTCTTGCCGGTCGCCTTGTCGATCATCGCGGTGATGATCTGGTCTTCCTGCTTCGACCCGGTACCAGCCATCTTGAAGGTGTTGGCGGGCTTGGCCTTGATGTCGTCGATGTACTCCTTGGCCGTCTTGTACGGCGCATCGGCGTTCACCCACAGCACGAACTGGTCGAGCGCCAGCATCGCGCCCGGGGTCAGGTCACGCCAGTTGAACGGGACACCGGTCGCCAGCGGCGTGGTGAACAGGTTCGACAGGGTGATGATGATCTTGTGCGGGTCGCCCTTGGCGCCCTTCACTTCGAGGAAACCTTCCGCGCCTGCGCCGCCCGACTTGTTCACGACAACCAGCGGTTGGGCCATCAGCTTGTTCTTGGCGACGATGCCCTGGATGAAGCGGGCCATCTGGTCGGCGCCGCCACCGGTACCGGCCGGCACGACGAACTCGACCGGCTTGGTCGGTTCCCATGCATGCGCGGCGCCGGTCAGACCGATGGTCGCGATGGCGGTCACGAGGGCGCGGCCGGCCCACTTTCCGAGTTTGGTCATGTGCAAGTCTCCTTTATTGTTGATGCGGTAGTGCGCGGAAGGGGATGGCTCAGCCACCCAGACCCAGCTTCTGGGCGAGACCGATGCGTTGCAGCTTGCCGGTCGCACCCTTGGGGATTTCATCCATGAACAGGATCTTGCGCGGAACCTTGAAGTCGGCCAGTCGCGTGGCGGCGAAGGCAGTGATTTCCTTGTCGGTGGCCTGCTGACCCTCACGCAGCACGACCACGGCACCCACTTCCTCGCCCAGCTTGGGGTGGGGGATGCCGAAGGTGACGACCTGCGCCACGGCGGGGTGATCCATCAGCACTTCGTCAACTTCGCGCGGCGAAATCTTCTCGCCGCCGCGGTTGATGATTTCCTTCAGGCGGCCGGTCAGCGACAGATAGCCCTCGGCGTCCTTGCTGCCCTGATCGCCGGTGCGGAACCAGCCGTTGGTGAAGCCTTCCTTGTTGGCCTTTTCGTTGTTCTCGTAACCCGGCGTGACGTTGGCACCGCGGATGACGATTTCGCCGATTTCGCCGGCCGGCAGGATGTTGCCGTCGTCGTCCATGATCTCGACTTCCGGGCCGGCGGCCAGACCGACAGAACCCGGCTTGCGGGCGCGCGGCGGCAGCGGGTTGGACGCCATCTGGTGCGACGCTTCGGTCATGCCGTAGGCCTCGATCAGCGGAGCGCCGAAGGTTTCCTCCAGCTCGCGGATGACCTGCGGCGGGATCGACGACGACGACGAGCGCATGAAGCGCAGCGGGTTGCGTTCGATGATTTCCTTGTTGCGCGAAGCGCGCGACAGGATGGCCTGATGCATGGTCGGCACCGCCGTGTACCAGGTCGGGTGTGCTTCATCCATCAGCGAGAAGAACTTCAGCGCATCGAAGCCCGGCGTGCAGAACACCGACGAACCGGCCGACAGCGGCGCCATGATGCCGGCGATCAGGCCGTGAATATGGAACAGCGGCATGATGTTCAGGCCACGGTCCTTCTCGGTGAAGGCCAGCGTGGCACGGATGTTCTGCGCCGAAGCGGATACGTTGCGCTGGGTCAGCGGAACGATCTTCGGACGCGAGGTCGTACCCGAGGTGTGCAGCACCAGTGCGACGTCGTCCGCCTGCGCGGCGCCGCCGTTGGCGGCCGGGGCGACGGCCGCGGCTTCACGCGGCTCGAGCGAGAAATCGCCGGCGGCTTCGTTCGCCACCAGATCGATCACGCGCACGCCCAGCTTCTTCGCCACCTCGATCGCCGGCGACACGCTGCCGCGCTCGACGACCAGAGCCTTGGCATTCAGGTCGGACAGGTAGAACTCGAATTCCTCGGCGCGGTAGCCCGGATTCAGCGGCGCGGCGGTGGCACCGGAAGCAATGCTGATGAAGGCGCTGGCCATGTCCGGGCCGTTCGGCAGGACGATGGCGACGCGGTCGTTGCGACCCACACCCAGTTCATTCAGACGTGCGACGGTGCGCGTCATCAGTGCGCGCAGATTGCCGAAGCTCAGATCGGTGCGCGCGGGCGCGGACAGCGCCACTGCCGAATCGGCACCGGTGGAAAACAGCTCGGCAAGCGTGGAAATACCGGACATACGAACTCCGAAAAACTCAGGAAACAAAGGAATGGATGGGTGCATCCGCTTCCGCGACGGAGCCACGTGCGTCGTATGGACACACGGGACGAACGGCAGCTGAGTCTTTCCCAGATCGAACGGGTGTTCAAGACGCGCTGCCGCAAAACAGCCGCGCACAGCAAAGCTGACGCAGCAGATCTCTACGACGGAGCAATGTGTAACAGATGCGTTACACAGCAAAGACCGCGGCTTGTATGGCCGCGGCCGGAGGAGGGAGGCCACTTCTGGTGACCGGCCCGTACCCGGGGTAGTGGGCGTCGGGCTTGCAACACTCTACGGTACCGCTTTGTAGGGGACCCCCGCGCATGTCGCTAGGCCGGCATCCTGAACCGAGGGTTCAGAGCGGCCGCGTCCCTGCCGCATCAGGCGCATCCCCGAGAGGTGCGCACAACAGCGGCGTCCATGGTTCGCGACCTTATGCCAATGAGACATTGGTTCAAGGAATCTATGACCTTGGCGAACACCGCAGGGGATTGATACGCAAGGTCTTTCACCTTGCTGCAACCGCCTCTAGAAGAGCTTTTCCTGTGCGGAAAGCGCTTCGTCGATACGCGACTGCATGGCGTTGATTCTACGCCGCAGCGGTACCAAATCAACACCGCCCGTCGCCTGCATCTGAAAAATTTCGTGTGCCAGGTTGAGCGCACACATGACGGCGAGGCGCTCGCCGGAGGCACGCGTGGCCTCGGCAAGATCGCGCATGCGCCGTTCGACCAGTTCGACCGATGCGTTCAGCGCATCGCGTTCGCCCTCGCGGCACTGCACCCGATACTCGCGGCCGAGTATGGTGATTTCGACGAGATTCGATTCGCTCATTCCTGAGGCAGCCTTTCGAGCAGACCGCTCACCTTTTCACGCGCTGCGGCGACCTTGTCGCCGAGCACCTTGTTCTCGCCTTCGAGCGCCGCGACGCGGTTGCGCAGGACGATGTTTTCGTCATGCAGCGCGCGGAAGCGACCGAGCAGGATGTCGAGCCGGTCGCCAAGCTGGTTGATGTCATGATCCATCGGCGAACTATAGGTGGGGGCCGCCGGGCCGGTCAAGACAGCGCAGCGCCCGCCACGCGGCCGACCTACAATCTTCGGCCAGCAAGCAATGGAGCGATACGCAGTGCACGAACTCATTCTTGGCGGGGCCCGCAGCGGCAAGAGTGCCTATGCCGAAGCGCAGGCCGCCGAAAGCGGTCTGGCCGTCACCGTGGTGGTCACGGCGCAGGCGCACGACGGTGAGATGGCGACGCGCATCGAGCGCCATCGCGCCAACCGGCCGGCGCACTGGCCGGTGGTCGAAGCGCCGCTGCACCTGGCGGCAGCGCTGCGCGAAGCCGCCGCGGCAGACCGGTTCATCGTCGTCAACTGCCTGACGCTTTGGTTGTCCAACCTGCTGATGGATATGGACGACGCGCCGGGCGCAGCGCTGCCCGGAGTGTTCGTGCGCGAGCGCGCGGCGCTGGTCAACGCGCTGCCGACGCTGCCCGGCCGGATCGCGCTGGTATCGAACGAGGTCGGCAGCGGCGTCGTGCCGATGGGGCGGCTGTCGCGCGTGTTCGTCGATGAAGCCGGCCGGCTGCATCAGGCGCTGGCCCGTGTCTGTCCGCGGGTGACGCTGGTCACCGCCGGGCTTCCGCTGGCGCTGAAGCGGCCGTGAGCGCGCGCCGACTCTGGCTGGTGCGGCATCCGCCGGTCGCAGTGGAACGTGGCATCTGTTACGGGCGGTCCGACGTGGCGCTGGCAGCGCCGGTTGCCGCTGCCGCGGCGACGCTGCGTGGCGAGTTGCCGGTCGGTGCGACGATCCTGAGCAGTCCTCTGCGCCGCTGCGCCGAGCTGGCGCGGGCGCTGTCGGACACGGTGACCTTCGACCACCGCCTGCAGGAGATGGATTTCGGCGAATGGGAAATGAGGCGCTACGACACGCTGCCGCGTGCCGACATCGACCTCTGGTCGGCCGACGTGTGGGGCTTCCGCATCCCGGGCGGCGAATCGGCGGCGGACATGGCGGCGCGCGCATGGGCCGCCTGGGAGGAATGGGGCGCAGCCGCGAGCGGCGACCTCGTCGTGGTCGCGCACGGCGGTCCGCTCCGTGTGATGGCAGGCCGGCTGCTCGGCCTGCCGCAGAACGACTGGCTGGACATCGCCTGTCCGCAGGGTGCGTGCATCAGGCTGGAGTCGGACGCGGACGGCGGCTGGCGTCGCGGTGAGCCCACAAAATGAAAAAGCCACCCTCGCGGGTGGCTTTTCCGGTGCGGCACTGAACGTCGATCAGCGGGTCGCTTCGGCCTTCTCGACGCGCTTTTCGGCGGACGATTCGGCGACGCGAGCGCTGTCCACCTTGCGGGTGAACACCCAGCGCGACGGCGTCTTCACGAACGCGTAGCCAGTGGGCGCGTCGATGAACACCTTGTAGTCTTCGGGGTGTCCGACGGCAGCGGACGACACCGAAGCTTCGGTGGCGGCCGATGCGCCAAGCGTGGCGATCGCAAGACTGGTCGCGAGAGCGATGCGGAATGCAGTGGTTTTCATGGTGATGCTCCTTGCAAGTTAAAAAGCTGTCGTTGAGTTCAATGTAGTGCACCGCAACAAACCTTTCAAGCCCGCATACGCGCTTGTTTGTGACGTAATACGTAATCATTTTTTGCGGCGCAGCACAGTGACGTGAGTGCACCACACTGTGTTCCAAACGGGTCACCGGTCCCGTATGACCGAATCCGATGTCATTGCATGAATGCAACACGATGAACGAACTGTTCCGTCTGACTGATCCACTGGACCTGTATCTGGTCCGTCATCCGAAGCCGGCCGTCGATCCCGCCCTGTGCTACGGCGCCGCCGATCTGCCGGTGGCCGAGGACGTCGCCGCCTGCGCCGCACGGCTTGCGCCGCTGCTGCCAACCGACGCGCGCGTCGTCAGCAGCCCGCTTGTGCGCGCCCGTCTGCTGGCCGAAGCGGTATCGCCGACGGTGCATCTGGACGCGCGACTGCGCGAGCTTGATTTCGGTGACTGGGAACTGAAGCCCTTCGCCGACATTCCGGCGGAAGGCTTCGAGGTGTGGGGCAGCACGCTGATCGACTTCCGCGCCCCCGGCGGCGAGCTGTATGCGGACATGGCAGCGCGCGTCTGGGACGCTTTTGAGGCGCAGCGCGCGGGTGCCAGCGCGCTGGTCGTGGTCGCGCACAACGGGCCGATGCGCGCGCTGACCGGCACCCTGCTCGGCCTTCCGCCGAGCCGCTGGCTGAATCTGGAGTTCGAGTTCGGCCGCGTCACCCATCTGGCGATCGGCCCGCTCGGACCCAAGCTGCGCAGCTTCAATCGCTGACGTCGGCGTGCAGAGCACGCCCGGATGAACAGAGCCTCGCCGGATCAAGGATAATCCGCGCTTCTCCGCCCGACGCCCGCCATGAATTCACCCCAGGTTTCCAGCCGCGCACTGTATATGCGTCTGCTCGGCTACGTGCGCCCCTACTGGATCGCCTTCGCCGTCTCCATCGTCTGCATGGCGCTGACGGCAGCGGCGGAACCGGTCTTTCCGGCGTTGATGAAGTCGCTGCTCGATGGCGGCTTCGGCGGACAGGACCCGCAGGCGGTGTGGTTCTACCCGCTGGCCATCGTGCTGCTGTTCGCCGTGCGCGGCGTGTTCGGCTTCATCGCCGACTACGCCTTCGCGTGGGCCGCCAACAACGTGGTGCTCGATCTGCGCCGCGCGATGTTCGGCCGCCTGCTGGCACTGCCGACCGACTTCTTCGACAACAACTCGTCCGGCGCGCTTATTTCCAAGGTCGCCTACGACGTGCAGGGCGTGACGCAGGCGGCGACCAACGTGATCACCGTGTTCGTGCGCGATACGCTCACCGTGGCCGGCCTGCTCGCCTGGCTGCTGTGGTTGAACTGGAAGCTCACGCTGATCGTGCTCGGCATGCTGCCGCTGATCGCGCTCATCGTGCGACTCAGTTCGCGTCGCATCCGTGAATCGGCGCGCGGTGCGCAGACGGCGATGGGCAGCATCGCGCACACGCTGGAAGAGACCATCGAGGCGCACAAGGTGGTCAAGATCTTCGGCGGCCAGGACTACGAAATGGGCCGCTTCGACGCCGCCTGCCGCAAGCAGCGCCGACAGAACATGCGCAACATCGTCGCCGCCTCGCTGGTGTCGCCGATGACCCAGGTGCTCACCGCGGTGGCGCTGGGCATCGTCATCGCGGTCGCGCTGGCCGACTCGGCGGCCAATCGCACCACGGTCGGCGGCTTCATGGGTTTCGTCACCGCGATGCTGATGCTGCTGGCGCCGCTCAAGCGCCTGACCGACGTGAACGCGCCGCTGCAGCGCGGGCTGGCAGCGGCGGAAAGCGTGTTCCAGCTGATCGACCAGCAGGCCGAACGCGACAGCGGCACGGTGGAGCTTGAGCGTGCGCGCGGCCGCATCGACTTCGACCAGCTCGGCTTCGGCTACCCCGGCCGCGAACTGCGCGTGCTGCAGCACTTCGATCTGTCGATCGCGCCGGGCGAGACGGTGGCGCTGGTCGGCGCATCGGGCTCCGGCAAGACCACGCTGGCGCATCTGCTGGCCCGCTTCTACACGCCGACCTCGGGCCGCATCCTGCTCGACGGGCACGACATCCAGAACGTGAAGCTGGCCAGCCTGCGCGCCAATATGGCGCTGGTAAGCCAGGACGTGGTGCTGTTCAACGACACGGTGGCGGCCAACATCGCCTATGGCGCGCTGCGCGGCACCGACCGCGCCGACATCGAGGCGGCGGCGCGCGCCGCGTATGCGCTGGATTTCATCCAGGCGATGCCGGAAGGCTTCGACACGATGATCGGCGAGAACGGCGTCAAGCTGTCGGGCGGCCAGCGGCAACGGCTGGCGATCGCGCGCGCGCTGCTGAAGGACGCGCCGGTGCTCATACTGGATGAGGCCACCTCGGCGCTGGACACCGAATCCGAGCGCCAGGTGCAGGCCGCGCTCGAAGTGCTGATGAAGAACCGCACGACGCTGGTGATCGCGCACCGGCTGTCCACCATCGAGCGTGCCGACCGCATCGTCGTGATGGACCGCGGCCGCATCGCCGAGATCGGCAAGCATGCCGACCTGCTGGCGGCCGGCGGCATGTACGCCGGCCTCTACAACTCGCAGCTCGGTGGCGGCGAGTGACAGAGCTTCAGATCTTCAGCGCCGCCGCGTACCCGGTCAGCTCCAGATAGCCGCGGCCGACCCGGCGCGCGCCTTCGAACACGGTCACCGCGCCTTCCCAGTAGATGGCGCCACTGCTGGCGCGGCTGTCCAGTTCCTGGTCGTCGAACAGCGGCTTCACCAGGAAGCGGCGCCCACCCACGCTGACCTCGAGTTCGACCGGATAGGCGCCGCCGCTGCGCGGGCTGCGCCAGACGCGACGGACTGCGAAACCCACTTCATTCGGCGCATAGCGGCGATCGCCCGCCGCATCGCGCACGGTCGCTGCTGCCCACAGCGCGTGGCCGTCGGCGTCGCGCATGCGGAAGGCCATCAGCGCACCGCCGTCGTCCAGATTGATGCCCAGCCAGTCCCAGCCCTGCGCGCCCTCCGGCATCAGCGCGCTCGACCACTCGTGATCGAGCCAGGCGCGTCCGCGCACCGCACTGCTTGCCGCCGCGATGCGCAGGCGTCCGCTCACCTCCAGCTGCGGCCAGCTCAGATAGTGGCTGGCGTGCGCCGGATCAGGCCCCTTTCGGCTGAACCCCTGCTCGCCCTGCCACAGCACCGGCTGCGTCGGCGCGAAGGTCAGTGCGTAGTCGAAATCGTCCGCGGCGATGTGTGCGAGCAGGCGCTCGGGCGCCGGCTGACGCGCCAGATGCCAGCCATCGATGCGCACGTCGAGGTCGTCAGGCGACGCCTCGGCCAGACCGAAGCCGGCGCGCGCGATCTTCTGCGCGTGCAGCAGGCGGGCACGCGCAGGGTCGGACACCGCAGCGTGCGCGAACAGCAGCTGGCGCGGCGCGAAACGGCTCGGGTTGGCGTCGTGCGCCGGCTGGCGCACGCGGAAGAAGGTGAGCTGGAAGCCGACCGGTGCCGCAGCATCGCGCTCCAGCCAGCCGGTGATGTACCACCACTCGATGCGGTGGCCGGGGTGGGCACCGTGGTCACGCGGCAGGCCGCGCGGTGTAGCGGGCAGCACCGGATCGTAGGCGGCCTCGTCCGCGCGGGCCGGCAGCACGGCCAGCAGCGGCAGGTGCAACAGCAGTCGGCGCAGCGCGGAATTCATGTTGCGCAGAGCGCGCCCACGGCAGGAGGTTCCCGCTCAGCGCAGCAGCGCTTCAAGCGCGTCGGCGATGCAGGCACCGGTCTTCGTCGGGTCGGCGCCGGCGTGGCGCTGTGCCAGCGTGCGTGCCGCAGCGGCGAAGCGCGGTTCGTCGAGCAGGCGACGCAGCAGCGACGGGTAATCGGTGTTCCGGCTTCCCGGCGGCACGGCCAGACCGAAGCCGCCATCGACGATGCGACGCGCCACCATGTACTGCTCCATGTGGTTGGGCAGCACCAGTTGCGGGCACCCGGCAAGCGCCGCAGCGCTGACGGTGCCGATGCTGGCGTGCGAAACGACCAGATCGGCTGCGCGCACGGCCGGGTCCATCTGCACCGGCGCCGATTCGAAACGGATGGACGGCCCACCGAGCCGTCGCGCGGCGTCCGGCGACAGCCCTTTGGCATGCACCAGCGTGCGCATGCCGGACTGCCGCAGCGCCTCCATCAGCGCATTGAAATCGGCGTGTTCGGGCGACAGGTAGACGAATACGCGCGCGCCGTCGCCCGCCGGCCACTGCGGCGCCACGCCGCTGTCGCCGACATAGCTCGGGCCAACCATCCGCACGCGCTCGTCGTATTCGGGGTAGTGGGCCAGCTCCGGCAGGCTGGCGGCGATGCAGCGCACACCGCCGAACAGTTCGGTCAGGCGCGGCAGGGCGCTGTCGCCGAGCAGCGCCAGCGCCTGGTTCACCGGCGCCAGCAATAGCGCATCGCTGCGTGCGCACTGGGCAACGTCGCCCTTGTCCCAGTAGTTCATCGCCGGAAACACGTCGCGATGCGGCGGAATCTCAAAGCAGTTGCCGATCGCCGCGATCGGCGTGCCGCGGCCGCGCATCGCCAGCATCGCGGTCGGCGCATGGTCGCACACCAGCAGATCGGGGCGGTGCAGGTCGAACAGCCCGCGCCAGGCCGACAGCAGTCCAGCCAGCCCGCCCGGGTCCAGCCATCCGGCCGCCGCCAGCACCGCCGAAAAATTGACCAGCTTCGGCGGGTTCACCATACGCGGCAGCCACAGTGGCGACTGCAGCACCGGAAAACCGTCGGCGACGATGCGGCCGTGCGCGCGTGCGAGGTCCTTCAACGCAAAGGTGACCGCGTGCCCGCGTTCGCGCAGCGCGCGCGCGGTGATCAGCATGCGGTCGATGTGGCCCATATTGGCGCCCAGCTCCCACGCCATCAGCACGCGGCTCATCGCGCGCCCCCCTGTCGAAGGGCTTTACACCACGCCCTTTTGGAGCGCGAAGACGACGTGCAAGTCATTGATCCGTTTAACCTAAGAGAATGGGCATAAATCTTGTTACAGGCGGCGAGCGCCTTAATCGTACAGGATGAAAACAATGAACTTCTCGCTGCCCTCGCGCCCGACACTGATCGCGGTATCGCTGTTCGCCTGGTTCAGTCAGGTGCCGCTCGCCCACGCACTGCCGGTTCTCGGCGCCTCGTCCGCCGCCAGCAGCAACGGCAGCACTGCAACACCTTCCGATTGGGTGACGCCGGAGTATCGCAACAGCTCGAGCTACATCTGGTCGGGCGACAACAACTCCGCCTCCGGTTACGCCTTCTCGTCCGCCACCGGCGCCTATGCCGTGTCCTCCTCGGCCTACGGCTACAACGGCAGCGCCAGCGCGATGGCCAGCATCCTCGCCACCGTTACCAACGCCTCGAACGTGGCGCAGAACTTCAGCCTCACGTTCAAGATCTACGGCGGCTCGATCAGTGCAACGAACTACTACGCGCTCGATGCAGACGAATACCTCAGCGTCGATTACCTGGCGTCCATCAAGATCGATGGCAATCAGGTCTGGTACTCGTCGGCCAGCATCCAGAACAACGGCGGCGTCATCACGCACGACAAGTCGGGTACCGACCTGAACAGCAACGACGACGGCAGCGACGGCTATTACAGCTGGGGAAGCCGTTACGTCACCATTGACCTCGGCGTGCTCGACCCGAACGAGTCGCTCGACGTGCTGGCCGAGCTGTCGGACAGCGCCGCCAGCAACCTCGGGGTCTATGCCTATGATTGCGGCGGCGGTTACGAGGGCTACGGCGGCTACGGCGGGTATGGCGGCTACGGCCCGGTGCTGCAGAGCACTTCGGTGTGCACGCAGTCCAAGGGCAATGCGTCGGCCTTCTACGGCGATCCGTTCGAAGTCGAAGCGAATCCGGTCAACGCCGACCCGAACAGCCTGCGCGTCACCACGCGCGCCGTGCCTGAGCCCGGCAGCCTCGCCTTGCTGGCACTCGCCGCGGGCGCGGCTGGCGTCGCACGACGACGGAAGAAGCGCGACTGAGTCGCAAGTCGGCACCGACAAGAAAAAAGCACCGCATGCGGTGCTTTTTTCTTTCCACGGTCACATCGCTCGCTCAGCGCTCGACGAACGCCCGCTCGATCACGTAGTCACCCGGTTCGCCCACCCCCGGAGAGATGACGAAGCCGCGCGCGTCGAGCAGGTTGACGGTGTCCTTGTTCATGCTCGGGCTGCCGCAGATCATCGCGCGATCGGTTTCCGGATTGAGCGGCGGCAGTCCGAGGTCGTCGGTCATCTTGTTGCTGACGATCAGATCGGTCAGGCGGCCGCGGTTGCGGTAGGGCTCGCGGGTGACGCTCGGGTAGTAGAGCAGCTTGTCGCGCACGAACTCGCCGAGAAACTCGTCATTCGGCAGTTCGTTCTCGATGTAGTCCTGGTAGGCCAGCTCATTCACGTGGCGTACGCCATGGAACAGGATCACCTTGTCGAAGCGCTCATAGGCCTCGGGATCGCGGATCAGGCTGAGGAAGGGCGCCAGACCGGTACCGGTGCCGAACAGGTACAGATGCTTGCCCGGCTTCAGGTCGTCCAGCACCAGCGTGCCGGTCGGCTTGCGACCGACCAGGATTTCATCGCCCGGCTGCAGGTGCTGCAGCTTGGACGTCAGCGGGCCGTCCGGCACCTTGATGCTGAAGAACTCCAGGTGTTCCTCGTAATTGGCACTGGCGATGCTGTAGGCGCGCAGCAGCGGCTTGCCGCCGGTCTCCAGACCGATCATGACGAAATGTCCGTTGCGGAAGCGCAAACCGGGGTCGCGCGTGGTCTTGAAGCTGAACAGCGAATCGTTCCAGTGATGGACGCTGAGGACTTTTTCGGGCGCGACGCTGGCCATGGCAGTAATCCGGTTGAAAGGCGATGGTGCATTTATAGCGCCGCAGCGCACCATAACTCAACAAACCAAATAACAATGTTTCGATAACCTATGGTTATCCCTCTTCCGGTGCGCGACGGTAGGACAGATGACGCGCCAGCGTCGCCACCAGTTCCCCGACCTGGAAGGGCTTGCTGATGAAATCGTCCATGCCGGCGTCGCGGCAGCGGGTGCGGTCCTCGTCGAGCGCGTTGGCCGTGATCGCGACGATGGGCACCTGCTGCCAGTGCGGATCGCCCAGCGCGCGAATGCGGCGCGTCGCCTCGAGCCCGTCCATCCCCGGCATCTGCATGTCCATCAGCACCAGATCGAAATGGCGTTCGCTGCAGGCCGCCACTGCCTGCCGGCCGTCGGCCGCCTGAGTGATGCGCACGCCGTGGCGCGACAGCAGGCGACCGAGCAGCACCTGGTTGACCGGCGTGTCCTCGGCGATCAGCACGTCGGCATCAAGCAGCGCTGCCTCGTGCGTCGATGCCGCCTCGTCCGGCCGCACCGCGGCATCCTCCGTCGCTGCAGCGGGCAGCGGCAGTTCGACGCGGAAGGTGCTGCCGCGGCCCGGCGCGCTGTCCAGCGTGATCGTGCCGTGCATCAGCGCCACCAGTCGCGACACGATGGACAGGCCCAGCCCGGTGCCGCCGTAGTTGCGCGTGGTCAACGAGTCCGCCTGCGAAAAGGGCATGAACACCAACGCGTGCTTGTCGGACGCGATGCCGATGCCGGTGTCGGCGACCGACAGCGCGATCCGTCCCTCGTCCGCCCTCTCGACGCTCACGGTCACGCCGCCGCGGGCGGTGAACTTCAGCGCATTCGACACCAGATTGGACAGTATCTGCCGCAGGCGCAGCGGATCGCCGGTGACGATGGCGGGCAGTCCCGGCGCCACCTGCCAGCGCAGCGCAATGTCCTTCCCTGCTGCTTGCGACGAGAAGATGGCCAGGGTTTCGGCAACCAGCGTTTCGAGGCTGAAGTCGACCGCTTCCAGCTGCAGCTGGCCGGCATCGACCTTGGAGTAGTCGAGGATGTCGTTCAGGATGCCCATCAGGCTGTCGGCCGACGATTTCACCCAGCCGAGGTGCTCGCGCTGCTCGTCGCTGAGCGATTCGGACAGCACCATGTCGGTCATGCCGATGATGCCGTTCATCGGCGTGCGGATTTCGTGGCTCATCGTGGCGAGGAAGGCCGCCTTGGCGCGACTGGCCGCCTCGGCCTCGTCGCGCGCGCGGCGCAGTTCGTCGGCCGCCGCCCGCGCTGCCGACACGTCCTCGCTCAGCCACATGCAGCCGATCTCGCGACCGTCGCCATCGCGCACGGCAAAACTGCGCTGTGTCAGCGTGCGGCCGTCGGCCAGCAGAATCTCCCGCTCGCCGCGGTGAGGACAGAACACCGCCGTCGCCGCGCCGGACGACAGCCGCGCGGCACACATCGCTTCGACCGCCTGCAGCGCACAGCCGTCCGGCGGACGACCGGCGTCGAGCGCCCACACCTGCGCCAGCTTGTCGTTCGCGTACAGCACCCGGTTCTCGTGGTCGGCCAGCAGCACGCCGATGTCCATCGCGTCGAGCAGCGCTTCGAGGCGACCGTTCGCCTCGGACGCGATGCGCGCCAGACCGTGCTCCTTCTCGTGCAGCGCCTGCAGTTCGCCGATGCGCTCCCGTATCGCCGCCGACATCGCGTTGAACGCACGGCCGAGCTGGCCGACCTCGTCCTCGCCCTCGGCGACCGGCGCCGGCGTCAAGGTGCCGTGCGCGACCTCTTCCGCCGCATGCGTGAGCCGCAGCAACTGGCGTGTCAGCCACAGACCGAGCCCGGTCAGCAACGCGATCGACAGCAGCAGTTCGCCCGCGGCGATGCCGATGCCCTGCAGCAACAACTGGCTGTTGGCGCTGCGCAGCGCCGACATGTCGAGTCCGAAATGCAGCTGACCGAGCGGCTGCCCGGCCAGTGAGACCGGCGTGACCAGGTCATAGATTGGTGGATCGTCCTCCACCGACAGGTCGAAGCGCTCGTCAGTCTGCGGTAACGGCGCATCGCGCGACCCGCCGCTGTGCGCGACGATGTGGCCGCCGCTATCGCGCAGGATGAGATAGGCGATGCCCTGACTGGATCGACTCTCGTCCAGCACCGCCTGCATCGTCGCGTAGTCGCTCTGCGCCATCGGCGCCACCAGCGCCGCGTTCAGGATGGGCACGATCTGCTGCGCGTGACGCTCCGCCTGCTCGGTCATGTGGGTGCGCTGCAGGCGCACGCTGTTGCTCACCAGCAGCGTCAGCATGACCGCCTCGACGACGATGGCAGCGATCAGCAGGCGGCCACGCACCGAGCGCCGCAGCCGGAACTCGAACAGCCGGCTCACAGTGCGGACTTCTTCAACTGCTCGCGCACCTCGGCGGCATAGGGCACCATCGCATCGAGTTCGTCGGAGCGAAGCGGGCGGTAGCCGTCCAGCTTGTAACGGGCGAAGTAATCGACGCCGGCCGGCGTTTCGGCGAACGACCACAACGCCGCCTCGATCGCGGCCGCGCGTGCCGCCTCGACCTGATTGAGCAGATAGACGCGGCCGACCATTGCCGGACTGTCGG
The DNA here is from genome assembly GCF_965284615.1 of Methyloversatilis sp. Taxonomy (GTDB): domain Bacteria; phylum Pseudomonadota; class Gammaproteobacteria; order Burkholderiales; family Rhodocyclaceae; genus Methyloversatilis. Next base: position 480,575 of record NZ_OZ260098.1, on the reverse strand, counting down.
TCAGCAGCCGCAGTCGCGTACGCACCTCGGGCGCCAGACCCTGAAAGTTGGCAAGCGACATTGTGCCGGCGCTGACTTCGCCATTGAGCAGCAGTTGCGCCACGCTGTCGGCGGCGCTGACGTAGCGAACGGTGACGCCGGCCGCACCGTGCTCGCTCATCCAGCGCAGGCCCCACAGTGTCACCAGAGACGACGGACTGAGTCCGGCCACCGTGCTGCCGGCCAGTTCGCGTGCCGACTTCGCCCGGCTGCCCGCAGCGACGGCGACGACTGCATGGAAGGGCGCGCGGTAGGTCAGCAGCGGCCGGTAACGCGCATCAGCGCGCAGCAGTTCGGCCTGATGTCCGGTCGTGATGACCAGCGCGTACTCCTGGTTCAGCGCCCGGCGCACGAACTCGGTGAAGTCCGGCGCAGTCACGATGGCAACGGGCATGCCGAGCGTCTTCTGCAGATGCTGACGCAGCGGTTGGTACATTTCGATGATGACGCGCGAACTGGTATGCGGCGCGACGCCGATGCGGAACAGCGGCGCGTCCTGCGCAAGCGCAAGCGCGGGAATGAAACAGGCAAGGGACAGCAGCAGGCGGGTGAAGGCGAGGAACATCCGGGCAGACGACACGGCAATGGGTACCTCGGCGTTAACGGAACGCGCCGTCGCCCCTTGAATGGCTGGTGCACCACAACATCATCACAACACACTGTTTAACAATGATTTTTCCAAGGTACCTTAGTGACTCGAAGCGTGTTCAGGCGCGCAGCCAGGCCATCAGTCCGCCATAGCAGGCCGCATGCGAAAAGCGGTCGCGGGCGTAGGCGTGGGCGGCGCGCGCGTAGCGCTGGCGCAGCGGCAGATCGTCGAGCAGCGTGCGGCAGGCGTCGGCAAAGGCAGTGGCTTCGTCGGCGAGCAGAAAGGCTTCGCCAGCGCCATCCTCCAGGCCGCGCGCACCTTCGCGCGTGGTGACCAGGGGCAGACCGGCGGCGAGCGCCTCAACCGTCTTGATCTTCAGCCCCGAGCCCCAGCGCACCGGGTTGATGGCGATGTCCACGCCGCTCCACAGCACCTCAATGTCGGGAACGAAGCCGCGCGCGCGGATGCCGTACGGCAACGGCTGCGGCAGCAGCGCGGCGATGTGTCCGGCCACCTGCAGCTCAGCGCCCTCGGCCGCCAGCGGTGGCCACACGTCGTCGATGAACCACTGCAGTCCGTGCCGGTTCGCCACCCACTGGCTGGCCGCGTAACCGACCACGCGCGAATCCGGCCTCACCGGCTGCGCCGGCAGCACCACCGGGTGCGGCACGCACAGCGCGCGCTCGCCGAGCACGGCGGCGACGCGGGCATGATCGTCCGGCTGGATCAGCAGCACGCGGTCGTAGTGACGCAGAAAGCCCAGCTCGCGCTCGAACTCCAGCGCCTCCTCGACTGCCACGCCGGCGCGCGCACGCGACGCGGCGTTGTCACTGACCAGGTCGTGCGTGTCGATAACCAGCCGGATGCCATGCGGTACCGCCAGCCGCAGGAAGTCGAGCTGCAGCCGCGACAGCAGCACGCAGTCCGGCGCGATCTGCCGGCACATCGCGCGCAGCCCGCTCACCAGTGCGGCGCGTTCCGGCCTCGCGGTGTCGCCGACCGCGAGCCGGTAGCGATGCCGGCTGCGCTCGACGAAGGGTCGGGTGGCTGCGTCAGGCTGCTCGGGGAAGAACACGGTCAGTTCGCAGACCTCCGCCAGTGCATCGATCAGCGCCGCAGTGCGTGCCGCCTCGCCGTTACCGGCACGCCAGTAGCGACTGCGCGTGACGAATATCAGTTTCGGTCGGCTCATCGGAGGCTCATCGGGGAAGATGAAGGGACGGAAGGTGAAGGGACGGATAGAATTCCTCTTTTACCCGATTCTGCAGGAGCTTCCATGCCCGCCTACCGTTCCCGTACCTCGACCCACGGCCGCAACATGGCCGGCGCCCGCGCGCTGTGGCGCGCCACCGGCATGAAGGACGGCGATTTCGGCAAGCCCATCATCGCCATCGCGAACAGTTTCACCCAGTTCGTGCCGGGCCACGTGCACCTGAAGGACCTCGGCCAGATGGTCGCCCGCGAGATCGAGAAGGCCGGCGGCGTCGCCAAGGAATTCAACACCATCGCGGTCGATGACGGCATCGCGATGGGCCACGGCGGCATGCTGTACTCGCTGCCGTCGCGCGACCTGATCGCCGACAGCGTCGAATACATGGTGAACGCCCACTGCGCCGACGCGCTGGTGTGCATCTCGAACTGCGACAAGATCACACCGGGCATGCTGATGGCGGCAATGCGGCTGAACATCCCGACCGTGTTCGTGTCCGGCGGCCCGATGGAAGCAGGCAAGGTGAACTGGGGCCAGAAGATCATCGCCGTCGATCTGGTCGATGCCATGGTCAAGGGCGCCGACAGCAACTGCTCGGACGAAGAGGCCGAAGCCTACGAACGCAGCGCCTGTCCGACCTGCGGCTCCTGCTCCGGCATGTTCACCGCCAATTCGATGAACTGCCTGACCGAGGCGCTGGGCCTCAGCCTGCCCGGCAACGGCTCGGTGCTGGCCACCCATGCCGACCGCAAGGCGCTGTTCCTGCGCGCCGGCCAGCTGGTCGTCGAACTGTGCCGCAAGTACTACGAGGGCGACGACGCCTCGGTGCTGCCGCGCTCGATCGCCAGCTTCAAGGCCTTCGAGAATGCGATGACACTCGACGTGTCGATGGGCGGCTCGACCAACACGGTGCTGCACCTGCTGGCTGCGGCGAAGGAAGCCGGCGTGCATTTCACGATGGCCGACATCGACCGCATCTCGCGCCACGTGCCCTGCCTGTCCAAGGTGGCGCCGGCCAAGTCGGACGTGCACATGGAAGACGTGCACCGCGCCGGCGGCATCATGGCCATCCTCGGCGAGCTGGACCGCGCCGGCCTGATCCATCGCGACCTGCCGACCGTGCACAGCGCCACGCTGGGCGAGGCGCTCGACAAGTACGACATCGTGCGCACCCAGGACGAGGCCGTCCGCACCTTCTACCGCGCTGCGCCCGGCGGCATCCCGACCCAGGTCGCGTTCTCGCAGGACCGCCGCTACCCGGAACTGGATCTCGACCGCGAGAACGGCGTCATCCGCAACAAGGAACACGCTTTCAGCCAGGACGGCGGGCTGGCCGTGCTGTACGGCAACATCGCCGAGCGCGGCTGCATCGTCAAGACGGCCGGCGTCGATGATTCGATCCTGAAGTTCTCCGGCCCTGCCAAAGTGTTCGAGAGCCAGGACGACGCGGTCACCGGCATCCTCGGCGATCAGGTCAAGCCGGGCGAAGTCGTGGTGATCCGCTACGAAGGTCCGAAGGGCGGCCCGGGCATGCAGGAAATGCTGTATCCGACCACCTATCTGAAGTCCAAAGGCCTGGGCAAGGCCTGCGCACTGCTGACCGACGGTCGCTTCTCCGGCGGCACCTCCGGCCTGTCGATCGGCCACGCCTCGCCGGAAGCGGCCCAGGGCGGCCTGATCGCGCTGGTCAAGGACGGCGACGTGATCGAGATCGACATCCCGAACCGCACCATTCACCTCGCGGTCGATGACGCCGAACTGGCTCGCCGCCGCGAGGCTGAGGAGGACCGCGGCGCCGCGGCCTGGACGCCACACGCGCGGGAACGCGTCGTGTCGGCCGCTCTGCAGGCGTATGCGCTGATGACCACCAGCGCCGACACCGGCGCCGTGCGCGACCTGTCGCAGCTGAAGCGCGGCTGATCGGTTCCGGCCACCGTCGCGCCTGCACCACAGGCGCGACGGCACCACGGCAGTCCGCGTCAGCGCAGCGCCGCCACCGCGTCCACCCGCGCCTTCTGCACCGCCTGTGCGATCGCCGGGCCGGAGACCTTGCCTGCTTCGGCCAGACTTCTCGCCACCGCACCGGCATCGACAGACCTGAACGCGTCAGCGGCCGCGCGCACGAGGTCGGCCTGCGGATAGCCGCGCTCGTCGAAACCCGGACGGCTGCGCGCGTCGGCGGCGCAGGCGAGCAGGATGTCGGCCAGCCGTTCCGGCTTGCGCATCACGTCCAGCCGCTCCAGCAGTTTCACCATCGTGTCGGCGCGCAGTTCGGCGGCACGGTGCACATTCGTGTGCTCCTGCGCCACCAGGCGGCCGATGTCAGCGACCTCTACCGGCACACGCAGACGCTCGGCCACTGTACGCGCCAGCCTGGCGCTGCGCGCTTCGTGCGCGATGTGGCGCGGCCATTCCGCCTTCGGCGTCGTGCCCTTGCCAAGGTCGTGCGCCACCAGCGCCCAGCGCGCCGCCAGCGAAGCCCCGTGCGCGGCCGCCCAGTCCAGGCACTGCATCAGGTGGATGCCGGTGTCGATCTCCGGATGGTGCTGCGGCGGCTGCGGCACGCCGAACAGCGCGTCCACCTCCGGCAGCACGACACGCAGTGCGCCGCACTCGCGCAGCACTTCGATCATGCGCGAGGGTTTCGCCTCCATCAGCCCGCGCGACACTTCCTGCCACACGCGCTCGGCCACCAGTGCATCGACCTCGCCGCAATCCACCATTTCGCGCATCAGCGCCATCGTTGCCGGCGCCACCGTGAAGTCATGGAAGCGCGCGGCGAAGCGGGCCAGCCTGAGTATCCGCACCGGGTCTTCCGCGAAGGCGGCGCTGACGTGGCGCAGCACGCGCGCGGCGATGTCGGCGCGGCCATTGCACGGATCGATGAGCGTGCCATCGTCGGCGCGTGCGATCGCGTTGATGGTGAGGTCGCGCCGCTGCAGATCCTGCTCCAGCGTCACCGTACGGTCGGCGTGGAACACGAAGCCGCGGTAGCCGGGCGCGGTCTTGCGCTCGGTGCGCGCCAGCGCGTGTTCCTCGTGCGTCTGCGGGTGCAGGAAGACCGGAAAGTCGCGGCCGACCGGCGTATAGCCGGCGGCCACCATGTCTTCCGGCGTGGCGCCGACGACCACCCAGTCGCGGTCGCCGGCCGGCAGCCCCATCAGCTCGTCACGGACCGAGCCGCCGACGCGGTAGATCTTCATCTATCTGTGCGCTTTCGAGCGCGCGTGCTCGAAGCGGTCGGTCGGCCGGAAGTCGGCCAGGCAGGCGTCGATCTCGCTCTCCAGTGTCAGCGGCACGAAACCGAAAGGCAGCGCGCAGCCGGCGTCGCACACGCTGTCACCTGCATTGAGCGCAGGTTGTCGCGCGACATCAGCGTCGGTCCCGGCGCCAGTTCCAGCGCCAGCGCCTGCAGCGACGCCAGCGGACCGGGCAGGCCGATGACGCAGCGTTCGGCGCCGATGGCGCGGCCGGTCATCTTCACCAGTTCGCGCATCGTATAGACCTTGGGGCCGCACAGCGCATAGGTTTGGCCGACCGCCGTCTCGTCGCCCAGCGCATGCACGATGCAGCGCGCGACGTCGCGCGCCGCGACCGGCTGGTAGCGGGTGTCGGCACCGGCCAGCGGGAACACCGGGAACATCTTCAGCAGACCTGCGAACATCGACAGGAAGCACTTGCCGTCGCCATACACCAGCGACGGACGGAATATCGTCCAGTCCACGCCGCCCGCACGGATGGCCGCCTCACCGGCCGCCTTGGAGCGCAGATACTCCGACGGCGCCCCCTCGGACGCGCCGAGCGCGCTGACCTGGATGAGCTGCCGCACGCCGGCCGCCTTCGCCGCGGCGGCGATGGCCTTGGGCAGCGCCACGTGCGCACGCTCGAAGTCGCGGCCCCAGGGACTGCCGCCGCGCGAGTGCAGGATGCCGACGAAATTGACCACCGCGTCCACGCCGCTCATCAGGCGCGCCAGCGTGGCCGGGTCGTGCACGTCGGCCTCGACCACGTCGATCATCGGCAGCAGGATGAGGTGCTTGGCGCGGTCGCGGCGGCGCGTCGGCACGATGACGCGCACGTCGCGGGCGGCCAGCTGGCTGGCGACGTGGCTACCGATGAAGCCGGCGCCACCGATCAGGAGGACGGTTTTCGGAAACATGGATGCACTCCGGGTCTGTTGTTCGAGACTCTGTTTGTGGATCAGATCGGATCGTCCGGCAGCGCGCCGGGACCGGGCTGTATGGTGCCGAGTCGCTGCTTGAGCCCCACCTCCTTGCGACCGAACACGAGGTTGTACATGACGGCGTTGGCCATCACTTTCTTCACGTAGTCGCGCGTTTCGGTGAACGGAATGGTTTCGGCGTAGATGGCACCTTCCAGCGGTTTGGCAGCACGCCACTTCTTGGCGCGCCCCGGCCCGGCGTTGTAGCCGGCACTGGCCAGCACCGGATGGTCGTCCAGGCTGTCCAGCACCAGACGCATATAGCTGGTGCCGAGCAACAGATTGGTGTCGGTGTCGGCGATCTGCGAGGGCTGGTAGCCGTTCAGACCGATCTTCTTCGCTACCCACTTGGCCGTCGCCGGCATTACCTGCATCAGGCCCTGGGCGCCGGCCGACGACTTCGCGTTCATGATGAAGCGGCTCTCCTGCCGCATCAGGCCATACACCCAGCTCAGATCGAGCGCACGCGCCTGCACGTGCGGTTCGACTTCGCTGCGCATCGGTGCCAGATAGCGCAGCGCGTAGTCGTGCTCGGCCACCGTGCGGTCGGCGCTGGCGATGGCGCGGTCCCACAACGACTTCTTCACCGCGAAATGGGCGACCGCCAGCAGTGTGCGGTCGTCCGCCTCGCGGATGGCCCAGTTCCACTCGCGCAGCGCCTCGGTCCGCAGATCGAGCGCAAACAGCTTGAGCGCGCGCTGGATGGCCGGCATCAGTTCGGCGCGACGGATGTCCTCCGGCGACGGCTCGGCTGCCTGTGGCGGCAGCTGGTAGGGCTGGCCCAGTTCCTCGCGCGCCAGAAGACCGTAGAAGTTCGGCTGGTCGGCAATGCGGCGGTAGTGTTCGCGCGCCTGATCGACGTGACCGGTGGCGCCGCGCGCGCGGCCCCCCCAGTAGATCCATTCCGGCTTCGACGCCAGCGCTTCGGGCATGCGCTCGACGATGTCGCGCAGCACCTTCCACTTGCCGTCGCGCATCGCGGCGCGCGCGCACCAGGCGAACACCTCGTCGCCATCCATCGCGTCGTCAGCCGAGCGGCACCACTGCAGCGCGCGCGGGTCGTGCCGCATCGCGCCCTGCCAGCCGAGCTGACCGAAGGCGTAGGCGCGCTCCTGCGGACTCAGACGGGCGGCGATCACCTCCAGGCTGCGCTCGGCCGCACGCACGTCGTTGCGCGCCATGCGGGCGACCGCCATCAGCGCCAGTTCGCGGCCGCGGCGGGTGATCGAAAAGTTGGCCGGCTGGCGGACCAGCCAGCGCGCCGGATTGGCGACGATGTCGTCGAGCACCCGACCCGGCCGTTCGGCCGCCGGCAGCAGATCCAGCACGCTGCTCGCCTGACCCGGCCGCTTCGCCTCCATCTGCCGGCGCGCACGCGCCCAGACGTCGTCCTCGCTCAGACGGCCAGCGTCGAACAGCGCGGCGAACACCGGGTTGCAGGCCGACGGGGCGTCGTCCAGCGTGTCCCACAGCGCGCGCGCCTCATCGACTGCCGCGGCGTCGCCCGCCACCATGCCCGCTCGCGCGGCGTGACAGCGCAGGTCGTTCTCGGGCGACGGATTCTTCTGCGGCAGCTTCGCGTATTCGGTGCGGTAAGCCGCCCACTGCTCGGTCTTCGCCAGCTGGCGCAGCCAGTCGCTGCGCAGGCGTTGCGCAACCACCGTGTCGGCATTGCGTTCGAGGAACACCGCAATGCTGTCCGGCGACGCGCGGTCGATGTCCATGCGCAGCCGGTAGTAATCGATGTAGGACGCCAGCGGGTGGGACTGCAGGCCGGCGGCATAGCGTTCGAAGGCCTGGCGGTTGCCGGCGGCAAAAGCGTCGCGCGCGGCGAGGAAGGCCGCGTCGTCATAGGCGTGCGCGACGGCAGCGACAGTCATGCAGGCGCCGATGAACAGCGTGCGGACAGTGTGAAGCGGGAATCGTGTGGGCATCTGCTAGTGTTTCCTGGTTTGCACGAATGATACCGCCCGCACATGAATGTTCCCGATGATCGCGCACGCCGCAAGGCGCTGCGACTCGAACTGGTCGGCCGCCGCCTGGCCATGGACCCGGCCACCCTGGCGCCGCTGCACGCCGCGCTGAGCGAAAGGCTGGAGGTGCTGCTGACCCGTCTGGCGCCGCGCTCGATCGGCTTCACCTGGCCGTATCGCGGCGAATTCGACGCGCTGCCGCTGATGCGCCGCTGGCTGACCGCCGACCCGGCGCGCTGGGCCGCGCTGCCGGTGGTGGGCGAAAAGGGCCAGCCGATGACCTTCCGCCGCTGGGCGCCGGAGACCGCAATGGCGACCGACCGCTACGGCATCCCCTATCCGGCCGAGGGCGAACCGGTGGTGCCTGAACTGCTGCTGATCCCGTGCAACGGTTTCGACGCGCGCGGCTACCGGCTGGGCTACGGCGCCGGCCACTACGACCGCACGCTGGCCGCGCTCGAACCGACGCCGCTGGCGGTCGGCATGGCGATCGAGGACGGCCGCCTCGACGACCTGCAGCCGCAGCCACACGACCTGCCGATGGACTGGATCGTCACCGAAGCCGGCGCCTTTCCGTCGCGCCGCTGAGCGGCCGGGCAGCGCGCCGCCGGCCGTCTATGCTGGAAGCAGTCCCGACCTGATCGCGCGCCTGCCTGCAGCGAGGTGCGTGCCTGCAAGGCCCTGCACGGAGGAGGACGGCATGAAACGCATCTATTTCCTGGTACCCGGCATCGATACGGCGCGCACCGTGGTGAACGACATGCTGGTGGCGCGCATTCCCGAGAAGCACATCCACATCCTGGCGCGGCGCGGTACACCACTGGAGGAATTGCCGGAAGCGACCATGCTGCAGAAGTCCGACTTCTCGCCAGCGGTACAGCGCGGACTGGCCATGGGCGGCAGCGTCGGCATACTCGGCGGACTGATCGGACTGGCGCTGTCGCCCGGTGCGGCGGTGATCGCCGGCGGCATCCTGCTGGCGTCTGGCCTGGGCGGCGCCGGTGCCGGAGCCTGGGTCGGCGGCATGGTCGGGCTGACCGCCGGCAACACCCACCTGAAGGCCTTCGAAGAGGCGATCGAACAGGGCCAGCTGCTGGTCATGCTCGACGTGCCGCGCACGCGGGTCGAGGAAATCACCGAACGGGTACGCGCCCTGCATCCGCAGGTACAGCCACACGGCGCCGACCCGGACATTCCGGTGTTTCCGTAGGCGAAAAAAAACCGGGCCGCGCTGGCCCGGTTATGTGCGCCCTGTGGACGCTTACTTCTCCATCACCTTCTTCAGATTCTCAAGACCGCTCTTGTAGACGCCGGTCACCGCGGTCAGCGCGGCTTCGTCGTCCTCACCCTTCGGGGGATCGTTGTTCATGTACTTGCGATAGAACGCACCACGCCATTCGACCACCGAGGTGCCGCCGTCGCCGGCCTTCACCGTCAGATTGGAACTGTAGTTGGTCACCGGCAGTGCGCCGCCGTCCTTGGCGCGATAGGAGAACTTCTTCGCCGCCGGATCGATGGACTCCAGCGTCTCCACCAGTTCGCCGCCGCCCTTGAGCTTCAGCGTACGCACCGAGCCGACGTTGCTGCCGTTGGTGGCGGTGCTGCTCTCGACCGCCGGATGCCAGCCCTGCAGCTGGGTGAAATCGCTCACCTTGGCCCACACCGCATCCGGGCTGGCCTTGATGGTGATGGTTTCGAACGCCTTCTGGCGGGTCGGGCCGTGCGCGTGGGCGAACGATGCCGCCAGCGACGCGGCCAGCATCATGACGAATGCCGATACAAAACGCATGGGTTGAATCTCCTCGTTGTCAGAATGGTTGGGTTGAAAAGTCGGCGACGAAAAAAGGCGGTGAAGATAGCGGCAAGCACGGTCGCGATCAACGTGCCGCCGCAGACTTGTGCATGAAGCGCCCGAATCCGCGCGGGTTGCGCCCGAGTTCGATGCTGCCCAGCGACTGTCCGGTCCGCGCGTCGTACACGCCGACCAGATCGTCCATCCAGCTCACGACCAGCAGTTTAGTGCCGGCCACCGCGACGCCCTCGGGATAAACGACCGAAGGCCAGGTCGCGATGACGCGCCGTTCGACGGTGTCGATGACCGACACGCTGTCGCCCTTCTGGTTGGTCACGTAAGCGCGCGCGCCGTCGTCCGAGAAAGCGATGCCGTAGGGCGCCTTGCCGACCGGCAGTGTAGCGACCGTGCGTGACTGTGCGAGGTTGACCACCGACACGTCGTCGCTCCACACGTTCAGCGCGTACAGCGTGCGGCCGTCGGCCGACAGTTCGAGCGCGAAAGGATGGTTGCCGACGGCAATGACGGCGGTCTGCTTCATCGCATCGAGGTCGAGCACACCGACCGCGTTGTCGTCGCGGTTGGCGACGTAGGCGGTGCGGCTGTCCGGCGACGCGACCAGCCCGGCCGGCGCATTGCCGACCGCGATCTCGCCGAGTGCGGCGTGGCTCGCCGCATCGAATACCAGCACGCGGTGCGAGAACCAGTCGGCCACCAGCACACGCCGGCCGTCCGGCGTCACGGTGATGCCGACCGGGCTGCGACCGGCCTTCATCTCGCCGACCACCGCGCGGCTTGCCAGATCGATCACCGTGATCGTCGCACTGTCCGGTGCGCTGACGAAGGCCTTGCCGGCCGCCTCGCTGACCCATACACCGGCCGGCGACTTGCCGGCCGGCAGCCGGGCGACGATGGTCGAGGCGTTGACGTTGACCACCGTCACCTCGTGCGAGCCCTGGTTCGTGATGTAGGCCAGCGGCCCGGCCGAGGCACAGGTCGCGGCGGCGCACAGCGCCAGCAGGACGGCGAGGCGCCTCATCCGAGGAAGAGCTTGTACGCCGGGTTGGCGGTTTCCTCGCGCCAGGAATAGCCCAGCGTGTCGAGGAAGCGCTGCAGCGCCTCGGCATCGCCCGGCGGCACCTGCATGCCGACCAGCACGCGGCCGTAATCGGCGCCGTGGTTGCGGTAGTGGAACAGGCTGATGTTCCAGTCACGGCTCATCGATTCGAGGAATTTCATCAGCGCACCCGGACGCTCCGGGAATTCGAAGCGATAGACCTGCTCGTGACCGACGTCGGGACTGCGGCCGCCGACCATGTAGCGCACGTGCAGCTTGGCCATTTCGTCGTCGGTCAGATCCAGCGCCGGATAGCCGTTGGCGGCGAGGTGATTCACCAGCTCGGCCGCCTCGGCGCGGCCCGATACCTGCACGCCGACGAAGGCGTGCGCCTCTTTCGCGTCCTTGTAGCGGTAATTCAGTTCGGTGATGTTGCGACGGCCGAACAGCGACACCAGTTCGCGATAGGCGCCCGGGCGCTCCGGCAGCGTCACCGCCAGCACCGCCTCGCGCGATTCGCCGATTTCGGCACGCTCGGCGACGAAGCGCAGGCGGTCGAAATTCATGTTGGCGCCGCTGGCCACCGCGACCAGAGTCTTGCCCTTCACGTTGTTGCGCGCCGCCCAGGCCTTGGCCCCGGCCACCGCCAGCGCACCGGCCGGCTCCAGGATCGAGCGGGTGTCCTCGAACACGTCCTTGATCGCGGCACAGATGGCGTCGGTATCGACCAGCACCATTTCGTCAACGTACTGCTGCGCCAGCCGGAAGGTTTCCTCGCCGACCAGCTTGACCGCGGCGCCATCGGCGAACAGCCCGACGCTGTCCAGTTGTATGCGCTTGCCCGCCTTCAGCGACTGCGCCATCGCGTCGGCGTCCGACGCCTCGACGCCGATGATGCGGGTGTTCGGGCGCAACCGCTTGATGTAGGCGGCGACACCAGCGATCAGCCCGCCGCCGCCGACGCAGCAGAACACGGCGTCGATCGGCTTCGGATGCTGGCGCAGGATTTCGACGCCTATCGTGCCCTGGCCGGCGATCACGTCCGGGTCGTCGAAGGGGTGCACGAAGGTGAGGCCCTGTTCGGCTTCCAGCTTGCGTGCGTGGGCGTAGGCCTCGTCGTAGGACTCGCCGGCCAGCACCACCTCACCGCCGCGCGCCGCCACCGCGTCCACCTTGATGCGCGGCGTCGTCGTCGGCATCACGATGACCGCCCGGCACCCCACCTTGGCCGCCGACAGCGCCACACCCTGGGCGTGATTGCCGGCCGAAGCGCAGATGACGCCGCGTGCACGCGCCTCGTCCGACAGCTGGGCGATCTTGTTGTAGGCGCCGCGCAGCTTGAACGAGAACACCGGCTGCATGTCCTCACGCTTGAACAGTACGGTGTTGCCGATGCGCCGCGACAGGTTCGGTGCGGCGTCGAGCGGCGTTTCGACCGCGACGTCGTACACTTGCGCGTTGAGGATTCTTTCGAGGTAGTCGGTTTGCATGATGAGGACACAGCGCAGCCCGCACCGGCGCCGGAATGGCCGATGCGCAAGCACGCAAGCCTAGCAGCGCGCGCAGGCCGGGGGCAAATGGCGCCCGGCGTACCGGTGCGCTGAGCATGGATTTCACGCCCGGCGCCGAAGCCAGTCTGGCCGGACTGGCGCTGGCCAGCTTCCTGTCGGCCACCGTGCTGCCCGGCGGCTCGGAGGCGGCGCTGCTGGCCGTGCTCGCCACCCACCCGGAACAGCGCGACGCCGCACTGCTGCTGGCCACCGCCGGCAACACCGCTGGCGGCATGGTGAGCTACGCCATGGGGCGCTTCATCCCGCGCAAGGAACTGCCGGGCCGGCTGGCGCTGCTGCAGCGGCATGGCACGCCGGCGCTGCTGCTGTCCTGGGTGCCACTCATCGGCGACGCGCTGTGCATCGCCGCCGGCTGGCTGCGCCTGCCGCCGCTGCGCAGCGGCCTCATGATGGCGATCGGCAAAGGCGCCCGCTATGTCGCCATCGCCGGGCTGATGGCATGAAGAACAGTCATCACGCCACCCACCTCGCCCGCCACCTCGCGCTGCTGTGGGCACTGCTGATCGCCTACGCCAGCCTGCATCCGCTGAGCGACTTCCGCGAGGGGGGCGGCGATCTGCTCGGCTTCCTGAGCGCGCCGTGGCCGCGCTACTGGACGCGTTTCGATGTGATCGCCAATGCGCTCGGCTACCTGCCGCTGGGCTTCCTGCTGGTGCCGGCCGCGTCGCCCTGGCTGCGCCGCCTGCCGGCGCTGTTCGTCGCCTGCCTGCTGGCGACCGGTCTGTCGATCGGGCTGGAGGTGCTGCAGCACTATCTGCCGACCCGCGTGCCCTCCAATCTCGACGTCGCTTCGAATGCCGTGGGCGCCGCCTGCGGTGCGCTGCTCGGCGCGCGCTGGGGCGGCATACTGGGCGACGGCGGCGCGCTGGCGCGCTGGCGCGCACGGCGCATCGTGCGCGGCCACACCGGTGAATTCGCGCTGGTGCTGCTGGTGCTGTGGTGGCTGGCGCAGATCGATCCGGACACGCCCTTGTTCGGTCTGGGCGACCTGCGCTGGGTGTTCGGCCTCGAGGCACCGGTCGATTTCACCGAGCGACGCTACCGCGCGGTCGAGATCGGTGCCTGCATCTGCGCCATGGTGAGCGTCGGCGTGATCGGCTGGCACAGCATGCGCGCGCGCAGCTTCTGGCTGCTCGGCTCGACTTTCGCCGTCGCGCTGGCGATCAAGGCCGGCTCCGGCGCCGTGCTGGTGCCGGCCGGCGGTGCCTGGCTGTGGGCCACGCCGGGCGCACTGGCCGGGCTGGCCGGCGGCGCTGTCGCGCTGCGCGTCGCGCTGTGGCTGCCGGTCACGCTGCGCTTCGGCGTCGCGGCGCTGACCCTGCTCGCCGGCGTGGCGCTGGTGAATCTGGCGCCCGACAACCCTTACCCGTCGGCGGTGTCCGATGCCTGGCGGGCCGGGCACTTTTTCAATTTCAGCGGTCTGACCCGACTGGCGTCCGCGCTGTGGCCGTATTTCGCGCTGCCTTACCTGATGGCGCTGCAACTGCGCGAAAACCGCGGCCGCCATGCTGCCCACGATCACCGATAATCACGTCTTTGTCCGCATCCGAACCTCGCATGAGCCACTTCAAGCACCACGTATTCTTCTGCTGCAACCAGCGCGCCGAGGGCGAACAGTGCTGCGCTGCGCTGGGCGCCGCCGCGCTGCGCGACTACGCGAAACAGCGCGTCAAGGCGCTGGGCCTGTCCGGCGAAGGCAAGACCCGGGTCAACATGGCCGGCTGTCTGGACCGCTGCGGCGAAGGCCCGGTCATGGTGATCTACCCGGAAGCGGTCTGGTACACCTATGTGGACCGCGAGGACATCGACGAGATCATCGACGAGCACCTGATGCACGGCCGCGTCGTCGAACGGCTGAAGGTCTGATGAATACGCGCATCCAGTCGGAACGCACGGTCATCGCCGGCCCGGTCGGCGGCATCGAGGTGCTGGCCGAGTTGCCGGACCACGCACCGCGCGCGCTGGCGCTGATCGGCCACCCGCACCCGCTGTTCGGCGGCACCATGGAAAACAAGGTGGTGGTAACCGTAGCGCGCGCACTGCGCGAACTGGGCTGCGTCACGCTGCGTTCGCAGTTCCGCGGCGTCGGCGCCACCGAAGGCACGCACGACGAAGGCCGCGGCGAGACCGACGACCAGCTGGCGGTGATCGAGCACGGCCTGAATGCGTACGGCGACCTGCCGGTCATCGTCGCCGGTTTTTCCTTCGGCGCCTTCGTCGCCACCCGCGTCGCCGACCGGCTGGCCGAGAACGGCCGCCCGGTGGCCGGCATGGTATTGGTCGGCCTGGCCGCTGGCAGCGTCGAGGGCATCCGTCACTACGAGCCGGGTCCGGTGCGCGACGATGCGCTGGTGATCCACGGCGAGCGCGACCAGGTCGTGCCGCTGGCCAATGTGCTGGCCTGGGCGGCGCCGCAGAACCTGCCGGTCGCGGTGCTCGGCGACAGCGGCCACTTCTTCCACGGCAAGCTGCACGTGCTGCGCGTACTGATAGAACGCTGGTGGCGGGCCACCGCGCCGGCCGGACAATGACCGACGTGCTGCTGGTGCTCACCACGCTGCCGGACGCGGCGACCGCGCAAGGCATCGCGCGATCGCTGGTCGAGGCCGGACACGCCGCCTGCGTCAGCATTGGTGCGCCGGTCCGGTCCATCTACACGTGGCAGGGCGCGATCGAGGAGGCGGACGAGGTGCCGCTGGCGATCAAGACCACCGTCGCCGCCTACGACGCGCTCGAATCCGCCTTGCGCGCGCTGCACCCCTACGAACTGCCCGAAATCATTGCCTTGCCGGTGGACCGCGGTCTGCCGGCCTATCTGCAGTGGGTGGGCAACATGACGACGCATACGGAAAGCCAATGATCCGCACCCTCGTTGCCGCGCTGGCCTGGCTGGCGCTGCTGGCCGCCGCACCGCTGCGCGCCGAACCCGAACTGCTGCCGCTGGAACAGGCTTTCCGCCTGTCGGCCCAGGTGGTGGACCGCAATACGGTCGAGGTGCGCTTCGACATCGCCGACGGCTACTACCTGTACCGCGACAAGCTGGGCTTCGCCGCGGAGCAGGCGGCACTCGGCACGCCGGACATCCCGCCGGGCAAGATGAAGAAGGACGAAATCTTCGGCGATGTCGAAGTGCATCGCGGCCAGTTGCCGATCCGCCTGCCGCTGAGCGCGAGCGGCGAGACGGTGACACTGAAGGTGGCGTCGCAAGGCTGCGCCGACGCCGGCGTGTGCTACCCGCCGAGCGAGCAGACGGTGCTGCTCGACCCGGCACAGCCCGGCGTACGCGTGTGGCCGGCCAGCCTCGACGGCGACAGCGCAGGCGGCGGACTGCTCGACCGGCTGCGCGGCCGCGCCGCTGCAGCCACCTCGTCGCCAGCAACCGACACTCCGGCGACGACAGACACGACGGCGACCGGCGCTTCGCAGCCGGACGACGGCTCCTTCGCCGCCGGCCTGCTGCGCGGCGGCAATCTGTGGCTGGTCGCCATCACCTTCTTCGGCTTCGGCCTGGCACTGAGCTTCACGCCGTGCGTGCTGCCCATGGTGCCCATCCTGTCCGGCATCATCGTCGGCCAAGGCGCCGACATCTCGCGCGGCCGCGCGCTTGCGCTGTCGCTCGCCTACGTGCTGGGCATGGCGGTGACCTACGCCATCGCCGGTGTGGCGGCGGGGCTGTCCGGCACGCTGCTGTCCGCGGCGCTGCAGAACGCCTGGGTGCTGGGCGGTTTCGCGCTGGTGTTCGTCGTGCTCGCACTGTCGATGTTCGGTTTCTACGAACTGCAGCTGCCGACCGCGCTGCAGTCGCGCCTGTCCGACACGGCCAACCACCGGCGCGGCTCCTACGGCGGCATCGTCGCGATGGGCGCGCTGTCGGCGCTCATCGTCGGCCCCTGCGTCGCCGCGCCGCTGGCAGGCGCGCTGCTCTACATCGCACAGACCGGCGACGCCGCGCTCGGCGGGCTGGCGCTGTTCGCACTGGCGCTGGGCATGGGCGCCCCGCTGATCGCGGTCGGCGTGGCGTCGCGCTCGCTGCTGCCGCACACCGGTCCGTGGATGGAGGGCGTCAAGCGCTTCTTCGGCGTGCTGCTGCTGGCGACCGCGATCTGGATCGCGCAACCGGTGCTGCCGGCCCTGTTGGCGATGCTGGCCTGGGCGGTGCTGCTGATCGCCAGCAGCATCTACCTCCACGCGCTCGACCCGCTGCCGGCGCATGCGAAAGGCTGGCACAAGCTGTGGAAGGGCGTTGGCGTGATCGCGCTGCTGGCTGGCGCCAGCATCCTGATCGGCGCCGCGGCCGGCTCGCGCGACCCGCTGCAGCCGCTGTCGGTGCTGCGCGGCGGTGCGGCGGCGGCCGAGGCGAAACCGGTGTTCGAACCGGTGCGCAGCGTGGCCGAACTGGAAGCCCGGCTGGCCGCGGCGACGCGCCCGGTCATGCTCGATTTCTACGCCGACTGGTGCGTGAGCTGCAAGGAAATGGAGCGCTTCACCTTCGCCGACCCCAAGGTGGCCGCCCGACTGGCCAGCTTCACGCTGCTGAAGGCGGACGTCACGGCGAACGACGCCGAACATCAGGCGCTGCTGAAACGTTTCGGCCTGTTCGGACCGCCGGGCATCCTCTTCTTCGGCCCCGACGGGCGCGAGATCGACAGCGCGCGTACGGTCGGTTTCGTACCGGCCGACGCCTTCGCCGCCGGTCTCGATCGCGTAATCGCTGCCAGCAGCGCGCGCTGATCGCGTAAAATCGCGCATCTTTCCGTTGCGCACCCTTCCCCATGTTTTCCGGCATCGTGGCCGCCGTCGGCCGCATCACCCGCATTGATCCACTCGAACAGGGCGTCCGTCTGACCGTGGACACCGCCGGTCTCGGTCTGGACGACGTCGCGCTCGGCGACTCGATCGCCCACAACGGCGTCTGCCTGACGGTGATCGGCATCGACGGCCGCAACGCGCAGTTCGACGTATCGAAGGAAACGCTGAACTGCACCGCCGGCCTCGATGTACCCGGCGAGGTGAACCTGGAAAAGGCGCTGCGCCTGTCCGACCGGCTGGGTGGCCATCTGGTCAGCGGCCACGTCAACGGCGTCGGCACGGTGCGCAGCTTCGAACGCGTCGGCGAATCGCACGAGCTGGTCATCGTCGCGCCCAAGCCGCTGGCCCGCTACATCGCGCGCAAGGGCTCGATCACGGTACAGGGCGTCAGCCTCACCGTGAATCGCGTGGCCGACGTCAACGATGGTTGCGAATTTTCGATCAACCTGATTCCGCACACGGTACAGGTCACCACGCTCGGCAGCCTGAAAGCAGGCAGCCGGGTCAATCTTGAAATCGACCTCATCGCCCGCTACGCGGAGCGCATGATGGCAGCAGAGGATAAGCAATGAGCGCACTGGCGCCGGTCAAAGACATCATCGCCGACATCAAGGCCGGCCGCATGGTCATCCTTGTTGACGAGGAAGATCGCGAAAACGAGGGCGACGTGGTGCTGGCCGCCGAATTCGTGACGCCCGAAGCGATCAATTTCATGGTGAAGCACTGCCGTGGCCTGGTCTGCCTGACGCTGACCGACGAGCGCTGCCGCCAGCTCGGGCTGGAGCAGATGGTGCGTCACAACCGCACGCCGCACGGCACCGCGTTCACCGCGTCGATCGAAGCGGCCACCGGCGTGACCACCGGCATTTCGGCGCACGACCGCGCGCGCACCATCCAGGTGGCGGTGGCGCGCAACGCGAAGCCGGACGACATCGTGATGCCTGGCCACATCTTCCCGCTGACGGCGCAGAAGGGCGGCGTGCTGATCCGCGCCGGTCATACCGAAGCCGGTTGCGACCTCGCACAGCTGGCCGGCCTGGAGCCAGCGGCGGTGATCTGCGAAATACTGAAGGACGACGGCACGATGGCGCGGCTGCCGGACCTGATCGAGTTCGCCAAGGAACACGGCCTGAAGATCGGCGCCATCCGTGACCTGATCGCCTACCGCGCCGCCACCGAAGCGCTGGTGCGCGAGGTGTCGAAACGCGAGGTGCGCAACGCCTACGGCCAGTTCACGCTGCATGGTTTCGAGGACACCACCACCGGCGAAATCCATCTGGCGATGGTGAAGGGCGAAATCGACCCGGACACCGAAACGCTGGTGCGCGTGCATGAGCCGATTTCGGTGCTCGACTTCCTCGACGCCGACAATCCGCGCCACAGTTTCAGCATCGACCGCGCGATGCAGATCATCAACGACGCCGGCAGCGGCGTCATCGTCATGCTGCGCCGGAACGAAACCGACGCCGGCATGCGCGCGCTGCTGATCGACCCCGCCGACGCACCGGCCGCGCGCTGGGACGCCCGTACCTTCGGTGTCGGCGCGCAGATCCTGCGCTCGCTGAACGTGCGCAAGATGCGGCTGCTCGCCAGCCCGCGCAAGATTCCCAGCATGGCCGGCTTCGACCTCGAACTGACCGGCTACCTGCAGCACTGAACACATCGGACGACACATTCATGCCCCGCTTCAACGACATCCCCGAAATCGAGGAAAGCCTCGACGGCAAAGGCCTGCGCGTCGCCATCGCGATGGCCCGCTTCAATCCCGACATCGGCAACGGCCTGCTGTCGGCCTGCTGCGCCGAGCTGCGCAAGCTGGGCGTCGCACCGGCCGACACGCTGATCGTGACCGTGCCCGGCGCACTCGAACTGCCGCTGACGCTGCAGCGTCTGGCGCTGTCCGGCAAATACGACGCACTGGTCGCGCTTGGCGCGGTCATCCGCGGCGAGACCTACCACTTCGAGATCGTGTCGAATGAAATGGCGCGCGGCGTGGCCGACATCCAGCTGAAGACCGGCGTGCCGATTGCCAATGGCGTGCTGACGACCGAGGACGACGACCAGGCGATCGCCCGCATGCACGAGAAGGGCGCCGACTGCGGTCGCGCTGCAGTCGAAATGGCGCGCCTGCTCGCCAGACTGACGGATTGACCATGGACGCCAAGCCCGAAGCCCCGCGCAAATCCAGCCGCCGCCTCGCCCGTGAATACGCGGTGCAGGGCATCTACCAGTCACTGCTTTCGGGCAACGAGGCGCCGGACATCATCGCCCACCTGAGCGAGGACGCCGGCTTTTCCAAGGTGGACCACAAGCTGTTCCGCACGCTGCTGAAAGGCGCGCTGGACAACGCCGAGGCGCTGCGCGCGCAGTTCGGCGCCCACCTCGACCGCAAGGTGGAGGAACTGTCGCCGGTCGAGCATGCCATCCTGCTGGTAGCCACCTTCGAACTGTCCAACATGATCGAGACGCCCTATCGCGTCGTGATCAACGAGGCGATCGAGTTGACCAAGGAATTCGGCGGCGCCGACGGCCACAAGTTCGTCAACGGCGTGCTCGACAAGCTGGCGCCACAGCTGCGCGCGGTCGAGGTCGAGGCGGCACGCAACCGTCCGCGCGGCTGAGCGCCGTCTGCACGCTGCATATATATATGCGCACGGCGTGCATGGCACTTGCTGCATGAGTACCGACGCCGGATGACGCCCGAGTTCGACCTGATCCGCCGCCACTTCGTGCGGCCGATGCGCGCGGCCGCGCTCGGCCCGGGCGACGACTGTGCGCTGGTCGCACCGTCGCCCGGCCACGAACTGGCCATCACCAGCGACATGCTGGTCGCCGGCACCCACTTCCTGCCGGACACCGACCCGCGGCGCCTCGGCTGGAAAGCGCTGGCGGTGAATCTGTCCGACGTCGCCGCGATGGGCGCCGTGCCGCGCTGGGTCACGCTGGCGCTGTCGCTGCCGCAGATCGATCACGACTGGCTGGCCGCCTTTGCCGCCGGCTTCTTCGACTGTGCCGATACCTTCGGCGTGGATCTGATCGGCGGTGACACGACGCGCGGCCCGCTCAACCTGTGCGTGACCGCCTTCGGCGAGCTCGCGGCCGGCCGCGCGATACGCCGCAGCGGCGCACGCGTCGGCGACGGCATCTGGGTGTCCGGCCAGCCCGGCCGCGCCGCGCTCGGCCTGGCCGACCTGCAGGGCAAGGTCCGGCTGCACGGCAGCGCGCACGACGACTGCATCACTGCGCTGGAACAGCCGCAGCCGCGCGTCGTCCTCGGCGCTGCATTGCAGGGGCTGGCGACCGCGATGATCGACGTATCCGACGGTCTGCTGGCCGATCTGGGCCATATCGCCAGCGCCAGCGGTCTGGGCGCCGTGGTCGATGACGCGGCACTCCCCTGGGCGGCACTGCACGCCGCCTGCGCCGACGCTACAGCAGTCCGCGACGCACTTCTGGCCGGCGGCGACGATTACGAACTGCTGTTCTGCGCGCCACGCGAAGCCGACGACGCGCTCGCCGCGCTGTCGGCCCGGCTGGCGCTGCCCCTCACCCGCATCGGCGCCATGCAGTCCGGCGACGGCGTGCGCCTGGTCGATGCCGCCGGCGCAGAACTGCCGGTCGGCCGACGCGGTTATGACCATTTCGCCTGAATCATGAAAACCAGAGCGCCCTACCCCGGCCCCGGCTTCCTCGTCCACCCGGCTCACATGCTGGCCTGCGGCTTCGGCAGCGGCCTGATCCCGTTCGCCTCCGGCACCTGGGGCACGCTGGCGGCCTGGCCGCTCTATCTGCTGATCAAGCCCTCGTTCTCCGACGGCGCCTTCGCGCTGTTCCTGCTGATCGCCTTCGCGCTCGGCAGCGCCTGCTGCCAGCGCACCGGTCGCGCGCTCGGCGTGGCCGACCACGGCGCCATCGTGTGGGACGAAATCGTCGCCTTCTGGCTGGTGCTGTGGGTGACGCCGGTCGATTTCTGGTGGCAGCTGGCCGCCTTCTTCGCCTTCCGCTTCTTCGACATCTTCAAGCCGCCCCCGGCGCGCTGGGTGACGTGAACATGAAGAACGGCTTCGGCGTCATGCTCGACGACGTGATCGCGGCGCTGTTCGCCGCGGCCTCGATCGCGGCGCTGCACCTGCTGGTCGTGCGTTTCTTCTGATGGACGCCGATCTGCAGACGCTGTCAGTCGAAGTGGGCGCCGCATTGAAGGCGGCCGGTGCCGTGCTGGCCACCGCCGAATCCTGCACCGGCGGCTGGGTGGCGGAGATCGTCACCGCGACCGCCGGCAGTTCGGCCTGGTTCGACTGCGGTTTCGTCACCTACTCGAACGCGGCCAAACAGCGCATGCTGGGCGTGCCCGAAGCCACCCTGAAGGCGCACGGCGCGGTCAGCGAAGCCGTGGCGATGGCGATGGCGCGCGGTGCGCTGGCGCATTCGGACGCCACCGCCGCGCTGTCAATCACCGGCATCGCTGGACCGGGCGGCGCAGTACCGGGCAAGCCGGTGGGCACCGTCTGCTTCGGCTGGGCCCTGGCCGACGGCCGCAGCCGCAGCGAAACCCGGCATTTCGACGGCGACCGCGAAGCGGTCCGCCGGCAATCCGCATGTCATACACTGGCCGTGCTCCTGGCTTTGCTGGGAGGCACGCCAAAAGACCCCGTGGCAAGAACTGTGCCATAATCGACCGCATACCCAGGAAAGGATTCAGCATGGACGACAGCAAGGCCAAGGCGCTCGCCGCAGCGCTCGCGCAGATCGAGAAGCAGTTCGGCAAGGGCTCGATCATGCGCATGAGCGACGGCCAGCTCGAAAACGACATCCAGGCGGTGTCAACCGGTTCGCTCGGGCTGGACATCGCGCTCGGCATCGGCGGCCTGCCACGCGGCCGCGTGGTCGAGATCTACGGTCCGGAATCGTCCGGCAAGACCACGCTGACGCTGCAGGTGATCGCCGAAATGCAGAAGCTCGGCGGCACCGCGGCCTTCATCGACGCCGAACACGCGCTCGACGTGCAGTACGCCGGCAAGCTGGGCGTGCGCATCGACGACCTGCTCATTTCGCAGCCGGACACCGGCGAACAGGCACTGGAAATCGCCGACATGCTGGTGCGCTCGGGCGGTGTGGACATCATCGTCATCGACTCGGTCGCCGCGCTGACGCCGAAGGCGGAAATCGAGGGCGAGATGGGCGATTCGCTGCCCGGCCTGCAGGCCCGCCTGATGAGCCAGGCGCTGCGCAAGCTGACCGCCAACATCAAGCGCACCAACACGCTGGTCATCTTCATCAACCAGATCCGGATGAAGATCGGCGTCATGTTCGGCAACCCGGAAACCACCACCGGCGGCAATGCATTGAAGTTCTACGCCTCGGTCCGCCTGGACATCCGCCGCACCGGCGCGATCAAGAAGGGTGAAGAAGTGGTCGGCTCGGAAACCCGTGTCAAGGTGGTCAAGAACAAGGTGGCGCCGCCGTTCAAGCAGGCCGAATTCGACATCCTTTACGGCGAGGGCATTTCGCGCGAAGGCGAAATCATCGAACTGGGCGTGCTGCACAAGTTCGTCGAGAAGTCCGGCGCCTGGTATTCCTACAGCGGCGACCGCATCGGCCAGGGCAAGGACAATGTGCGCGAATTCCTGCGCGCCAATCCGGCGATGGCCCGCGAAATCGAGAACAAGGTGCGCGTCGCCTGCGGCATGCCCGAACTGGCTGTGATCGCGCCGGACAGCAAGGCGGACGCCGCGTGAACGCCGCGCTGCGCGAGAAGGCTTTGCGCCTGCTCGCGCGGCGCGACCACAGCCGGGCGGAACTGGCGCGCAAGCTGCGCGAGGACGGCGACGAAGACGAGATTGCCGCACTGCTTGTCCGTTTCGAGGAATGCGGACTGCTGTCCGATAGCCGCTTCGCCGGACAGTTCGTATCGTCCCGCGCAGCGCGCTTCGGCACCCGCCGGCTGCAGTACGACCTGAAGCAGCGCGGCGTGGCCGATGCCGATGTGGCGGATGCGCTGGCCACCGTCGGCGACGACGAAACCGCCCGCGCCCGCGCGGTGTGGGCACGCAAGTTCGACGCCCGGCCGTCGGATGCCAAAAGCTGGGCGAAACAGGCAAGATTTTTGCAATCCCGCGGCTTTTCCGCCGATAGCATTCACAAGGTATTGCGCGAACAACCCGAACAAGATGAGTGAAAACCGGACCGCCAGCCGGCTCAAGGTCGAGCGGCTGCGCAAAAAGTACAAGTCGCGCCCGGTGGTGAAGGACGTGTCCTTCGAGGTCGGCAGCGGCGAGGTGATCGGACTGCTGGGCCCGAACGGCGCGGGCAAGACCACCTGTTTCTACATGATCGTCGGCCTGGTCAGCGCCGACGGCGGCGAAATCCATCTCGATGGCGAGCGGCTTACCCACCTGCCCATCCACCAGCGCGCGCGCGCAGGGCTGTCCTACCTGCCGCAGGAGAATTCGGTGTTCCGCAAGCTGGACGTCGAGGAGAACATCCTCGCCATCCTCGAGCTGAACGAGAAGAACGCGGCCCGGCGCGCCGCCCGGCTGGACGAACTGCTGGAGGAACTGGGCATCGGCCACCTGCGCAAGAGTCCGGCCGCGGCGCTGTCGGGCGGCGAGCGTCGCCGCGTCGAGATCGCCCGCGCGCTGGCCACCTCGCCACGCTTCATCCTGCTCGACGAACCGTTCGCCGGCGTGGACCCGATCGCCGTCATCGACATCCAGAAAACCATCCGTTTCCTGAAGGAGCGGGGCATCGGCGTACTGATCACCGACCACAACGTGCGCGAGACGCTGGGCATCTGCGATCGCGCCTACATCATCAACGCCGGTGAGGTACTGGCGAGCGGCCGGCCTGAAGAAATCGTGTATAACGAGAGCGTCAGGAAGGTCTATCTCGGCGAACACTTCCGCCTCTAGACCGCCGAAATTTGCACACCATGAAGCAGTCGCTGCAACTCAAACTTTCCCAGCATCTTGCGCTCACGCCGCAGCTGCAGCAGTCCATCCGGCTGCTGCAGCTGTCGACCATCGAGTTCAACCAGGAGATCGAACGCTTCCTGGATGAGAACCCGATGCTCGAGCGCGACGACAGCGAGCCGGTCGCGAACTACCAGCCGCCGCAGGACAGCATGGGCGAGACGCGCGACAGCACGCCGCAGGAGAGCGCGGACGCCCAGCAGGAAGAGCAGCGCGCCCAGGAAAGTGCCAGCAGCGCCGACATGGACGACTGGTCCGGCGAAAGCGGCAGCTACGGCTCACGCAGCGGCGGCGACGACGAGGACGGCGACTACCAGGACGTGCAGGCCGCTGGCACCTCGCTACGCGACCACCTTTGCGGCCAGCTCGCGCTGTCGCAGATGAGCGAGCGCGACCGCTACCTGATCCGCCTGCTGATCGAGGCACTGGACGACGACGGCTACCTGAACCAGGAACTGACCGAACTGGTCGAGCTGCTGCCGGAAGAGGCCGACATCGACCTCGACGACCTGTCGATCGCGCTGCGCCAGCTGCAGAACTTCGACCCGGTCGGCGTCGGCGCCCGCGATCCGCGCGAATGCCTGCTGCTGCAGCTCAATGCGCTGCCGACCGACGAGGTGTCAACGCTCGCGCGCGTCATCATCGACCAGCACATCGACCTGCTGGCCGCGCGTGATTTCGCCAAGATCCGCCGCGCCGTCGGCTGCGACGAAGAGCTTCTGCGTGCCGCCCAGACCCTGATCCGCTCGCTCAACCCGCGCCCGGGTGCGCAGTTCGCACCGATCGACGCCCGCTACATCGTGCCCGACGTCGTGGTGCGCAAGGTGCGCGGCCAATGGACGGCCCTGCTCAACCCGGACGCGATGCCGCGCCTGCGCATCAACCGCCTGTACGCGGAAATCCTGCAGGGCCAGCGCGGCAGCGGCCTGTCCGGTCAGCTGCAGGAAGCCAAGTGGCTGATCAAGAACGTGCAGCAGCGCTTCGACACCATCCTGCGCGTATCGCAGGCCATCGTCGAACGGCAGCGCCAGTTCTTCGAGTTCGGCGAGGTGGCGATGCGGCCGCTGACGCTGCGCGAGATCGCCGAAACGCTCGAATTGCACGAATCCACCATTTCGCGTGTCACCTCGCAGAAGTACATGGCAACGACGCGCGGACTGTTCGAACTGAAGTATTTCTTCGGAAGCCATGTGGCGACCGAAAGTGGCGGGGCCTGTTCGGCCACCGCGATCCGCGCGCTCATCCGCCAGTTGGTGGGCGCCGAGGATGCCAAGCGTCCGTTGTCGGACTCGCGCATCGCGGAAATACTGGGCCAGCAGGGCATCGTCGTTGCGCGGCGCACCATCGCCAAGTACCGCGAGTCCCTGAACATCCCGCCGGTCAGCGTGCGCAAGGCGATCTGAGACCGATCACATCGACCGACCCGATCGCCACGCATTTTTCGTCCCGTAACGAAAGGAGGCAGCATGAACCTCACCATCACCGGCCATCACCTCGAAGTCACCCCGGCCATCCGCGAATACGTCGAAACGAAGCTCGACCGCGTGATTCGCCATTTCGACCACGTGACCAGCGTTTCCGTCATCCTGTCGGTGGAGAAGCTGCGACAGAAGGCGGAAGTCACGCTGCACGTCCGCGGCAAGGACATCTTCGTGGAAGCCGAAAGCGAGGACATGTACGCGACGCTCGACAACCTGATCGACAAGCTCGATCGCCAGGTGCTGAAGCACAAGGAGAAGTCTGGCGAACACACCCGTGAGGCACTGAAGCACCAGGCGGCAGAATGAAACGATTGCCCGCTGCCAGGGGCGTATAATCCGCGGCCTTGTTGCAGTGCAATCAACTTTTCCGGCGCGGCGACCGTTAACCTCGGTACCGCGCCCGCCGCGTGTTCGGAGTAGCCCCTGACATGACGCTCATCGCAAAGCTGTTGCCCGTTTCGAACATCTGCCTCGGCCTCGACGCCAGCAGCAAGAAGCGTGTGTTCGAACAAGCCGGCCTGCTTTTCGAAAACAACCAGGGCATCGCCCGCAGCCAGGTCTTCGACAGCCTGTTCGCGCGCGAAAAGCTCGGTTCGACCGGCCTCGGCCAGGGTGTGGCCATTCCGCATGGCCGCATCAAGGGCCTGAAGGAAGCCATCGGCGGCTTTGTGCGACTGGAAAACCCAGTCGCTTTCGACGCGCCGGACGGCCGCCCGGTCAATCTTCTGTTCGTGCTCCTGGTCCCGGAGCAGGCGACCGAACTGCATCTGCAGATCCTGTCGGAGCTGGCACAGATGTTTGCCGACAAGGCCTTCCGCGAACAGCTGATGCAGGCCGCCGACGTACCCGCCATCCATACCCTGTTCACAGCCTGGCAGCCCGCGCATGCGGAAACTCAGCGTCGCGCGGCTGTTTGAGGACAATCGCGACCGGCTGCGCCTGCAATGGCAGTGCGGCAGCGGTGAAACGCTGATCGTCGCCGACCAGATTGGTCTGTCACCGGCCGATCTGGTCGGTCACCTGAACACCATCCACACCCGACGCATACAGGTCGTCGGCGTGCCGGAAATCCTGTGGGCGGAAAGCGTATCGACACGCAAGGTCGAGGACATCGTCGATACCCTGCTCGACGCCCGCCCGCCCGCCTTCATCGTCGCCGACGGTGCCGATCCGCCGCCCGCCATCCGCAGCGGCTGTGCCAGCCGCGGCATTCCGCTGATGACCACGCAACGCAGCGCCGCCTCGGTCATCGACCAGCTGCGCGCCTATCTCGCGCGCGAACTGGCGGACCAGACCACGCTGCACGGCGTGTCGATGGACGTGCTGGGCATGGGTGTACTGATCACCGGTGACTCCGGCGTCGGCAAGAGCGAACTGGCGCTGGAACTGATTTCGCGCGGTCACGGCCTGGTCGCCGACGATTGCGTCAACATTTCGCGCATCGCGCCCAATGTGCTCGAAGGGCGCTGCCCGGAACTGCTGAAGGACTTCCTCGAAGTGCGCGGGCTGGGCGTCCTGAACATCCGCACCGTATTCGGCGAAACCGCCTGTCGGCGCAAGATGAAGCTGCAACTGGTCGTGCATCTGCAGAAGCAGGTGACCGGCCTGCCCGAAGCCACGCGCATGCCGCTGGACAACGAAGTGATGGACATCCTCGGCGTGAAGATACGCAAGGTGGTCATTCCGGTCGCCGCCGGCCGCAATCTGGCGGTGCTGGTCGAGGCCGCCGTACGCACCACGATACTGAGTTTCCGCGGCATCGATTCGACGCTCGAATTCGTCGAACGCCAGCGTCGCGCCCTGGGCGGGGAGGACGGCTGACCCGGCGACTGTACATGACGATGACATATGCATAACATGCACGACGGCAGCCCGCCCGGGCCGCCGTCGGTATTGTCATTTCATGCTGCACAGCCAGGAGCTCAGTCATGCCGAATACCCGCCGTACGCTCAGCTGCACACTCGTCAGCATCACCCTGCTCGCCACCTTCCCGCATGCCGCCGTCGCCGGCACGCAGCAGGACAGGATGCGTGCCTGCAACAAGGACGCGAAGGAAAAATCGCTGAAGGGCGACGAGCGAAAGACCTTCATGAGCAGCTGCCTGTCGTCCGGAAAGAGCGAGACGACGCGGACTGCGGAGGTGTCCGACGATGCTGCAGCGCGCAAGAAGCAGTGTCGGGCCGAAGCCAGCGCCAAATCGCTGAAGGGTGACGAGCGCAAGGCCTTCATCAGCGAGTGCTCGAAGACCTGAACCCGGCAGCATCGGCCCGCCCTTGGCGGCGGGTCGCACCCGCTTTCGTGCGCTATGCAACAAGACGTCCCCGAAAGGCGCGCCGGGCCTGCCGGACAGGCAAAAACCTTTTGGTATAGTCGATCGTCTTCGAACGTCGGAGTTGCCCGATGTTGCGCGACCGATTCCTGCGCCCCGCACTGCTTGCCACCGCCCTCGCCATCGCGGCCCCCTGCGCCCTTGCCTTCAGCTTCTCCGAAGACGCGAAGAAAGACGCCGCCGCGGACGAGCAAGCCCGTGCCGCCGCTGCCGCGCACGTGTTGTCGCTGCCGCCGGCCTGCCTCGACGAACTGCGGCGCCGGAAAATCATGATCGTGATGGGCGAGCGGACCGGCGAAGGGGTCACTGCCGAGCAGGCCCGTTTCAGTCCCCATTTCAACTCGATCAACAAGCGCTTGCTCAAGCACGGCATCCGCACCTATTCCCAGCAGGAAATCCGCGCGCAGATCGCGCAGGCCGAGGTCAACGCCTACTTCCGCAACGACCCGGACGCGGCGCTGGCCGCATCGAAAAAGATGGGCGCGCAGCTGGTGATGCGCGGCACGATCGACTCCCGTTCGGCGATCAATCCTGTGCTGCGCATCCCCGAGGTCTATGTTTCGATTGCGTACGCACTGATGACCCCGGGCGGAAAGCTGATTTCCGAAGCCAGCGCGAAAGCCGAATCGTATTCCGGCAGCGACACGCTCGGCATGGCCGGCACACTGATCGAAGAACAGGCCGACGCCGTCGTCAGCACGCTGCTCGGCGGCTACTGCGCGGCCAATCCGCCCGCAAGCGGCAAGAAGAAAAGCAAATAGGCACCGCGCGGCCCGACCGCGCGGACACATAACGGGGCGCAGGCGTCCCAGCAATCTTCAGAGAAAGGGACCTCCATGAACTTCACCTTGCATCGCGCACTGAAATCCGCGGCATTCGCCGCCGCCGTCGGCAGCCTGCTGCCGCTGGCGTACGCCCAGCCCACGTTCGAAAGCGCTTCGCCGACCGCCGGCGACAGCGTGTCGCAGAAGGCCAACGAAAGCGCCGACAAGGCGATGTACAAGGCTGTCGAGTACAGCAACAAGAACAAGCCGGGCCCCACGGTGGTCGTCGTGCCGGGCGAGATCAAGAGCAACAACGCCACGTTCACGCAGAAGTTCGCGTCGAACAACATCGCTGATTTCGGCGAACTGGAACTGTCGCAGGCCAACTTCAAGGTGCTCGAACGTTCGGACATGGGTCCGCTGCTGAACGAGTTCCAGCTCGCCTACTCGATGGGCGACCCCGGCTCCGCGCGCAAGATGCTGCAGAAGGGCAAGTTCAAGACGACCAAGTACGTGGTCAAGTTCGACATCCTGAAGGCGGAGCAGGTCGCCGCCGCGAAGGAAGGCGTCAGCGGCCGTACTCTCGGCAACATCATCGGCATCCTCGGCGGCAGCCGCGGCAGCTACGCCGCCGGCGAGGCGGTCGGCTCGGTCGAGACGGGTGCGGCCGCCGGCGTCTGGATCATCGGCATGCGCTACAAGATCATGGACGCCAACACCACCGAACAGCTGGCGCAGGGCTATACCGAAGAGAAGATGGAAGTGGGCGCCAAGGGCTCGTCCATCCTCGGCGTGTCCAGCAGCCAGGAAGGCGGCATCACGCTCGACGGCATGGTGCAGCGTCTGGTGCAGAAGTCGGTCTGGGAAATCGACGCCAAGTACAAGTAATTCCCCGCCAACGCCGCCGGAGCACGCCTCGTGAGCATTCCTGCCAGACTGGGCAAGTACGACATCCTGCGCGAACTGGGCCAGGGCGCGATGGGTATCGTCTATGAGGGGCGTGACCCGGTGATCCATCGCCGGGTCGCCATCAAGACGCTCAAGCGCGAACAGCTGGAACGCAGCGAGGCGGACGAGGTGATCGCCCGCTTCAAGCGCGAGGCGCAGGCGGCCGGCCGGCTCAACCACCCGAACGTGGTGGCCATCTACGAGTACGGGGAAGAGGCGGACGGTACCGCCTTCATCGCGATGGAATTCGTGCAGGGACGCGAGCTGAAGGATGCCTTCGACTCCGACGAGCGCATTCCGCTGTCCACCGTCGGCCACGTCATGGACCAGCTGCTCGACGCGCTGGAGCACGCCCACCGCAACGGCGTCACCCACCGCGATATCAAGCCGGCCAACATCATCCTGCTCGCCGACGGTACGGTGAAGGTGGCCGATTTCGGCGTTGCCCGCATCGAATCGTCGAACCTGACCCAGGCCGGCACCGTGATGGGCACGCCGTCCTACATGTCGCCCGAACAGTTCATGGGACAGACGGTGGACGGGCGCAGCGACCTGTTCTCCGCCGGCGTCGTGCTGTACCAGTTGCTGACCGGCGAGAAGCCCTTTACCGGCGCGCTCACCACCATCATGCACAAGGTGCTGAAGGAAGATCCGCCCTGGCCGTCGGTGCTGAACGTCCATGTGTCGCCGCGCATCGACGCGGTGGTCAAGCGGGCGATGGCCAAACGGCCGGAGGACCGCTTCCAGAGCGCAGCCGAATTCCGCCGCGCCCTCGACGCGGCGCTGTCGGCGCCGATTGCCGACGACGACGCCACCGTCGTGAACCTGGACGACGGCGACGCCACCGTGCTGTCGGCGACGCCCGACGCGACATTGCAAACCGCGCGCATGCCGGCACCACCAGCGGTCGAACCCGCGCCGCCACCGCAGCCCGCAAAGGCGCGTACTGCGGCCGAAACGCCTTCCCCGGCCGTGCCGCCAGTAGCGCCACGGCGCAATCCGATACTCGTCGCCGCCGGCCTGGCCGCGCTGCTGATCGCCGGCGGCGCCTGGATGTACCTCGGTGGCGGCGCCGAGCCGACCTCATCCGCGCCCGCCCCGCTCGCCGCCGAACCGGACGCGGCCCCCGTCGCCGTTGCGCTGCCGCCGCCGCCAGCAAAGGCGGCAACGCTGGATCCAGGGGTCGCCATCATCAGCGCCATCGGGCTGGCCGATCCCGGCGACCCCAGGCTGGCCAATGACCGCAATGCGCTGACCCAGGCCATGCGCGACGACGCGCGCCGCCAGATACTTGAAAAGGCGGTTGCGCTGTTCGTCAACCCGAAGTCGGTGAACGCACACTACGACGTGCTGCAGGCGCGCCTGCTCGACCGCAGCGGCGACTTCATACAGGCGGTGCTGGAAGAAGGTCCGGCGCAGTTGGGCAAGGACGGTCTGATGTCCGGCGAAGTGCGTGCGGCAGTGCGCGTGCGCCAGGTGCAGAAGTCGCTGAACCAGATGTCGCAGGACGAAAGGGTCGAATTCATCCGCAACAACGGCGACCCGAAGATCGCAGTCGCCGTGTCGTCGTTGTGGCCGGACGGCGATCCGACCGTTCCTCCCCTGCGTTCGCAACTGGCCGAGAACACATTGAAGCAGCACATCCAGGGCTTCGGCTTCCGCACCTGGAACGACGAGGCCGGTGCCGGCCAGAACGCCGACTTCGCGATCGACGGAGAAGTGCGCTTCAAGCGGCTGAGCGTCCGGCTGGCGGCATCCGGTCTGGTCATCGACAAAGTCGTGCTGACCTCATGGACGGTGCGCTGCACCGACCGCAAGTCCGGCGAAGAGGTCTATCTGAACACCGAGGTGCCGGAAGGCACCAGCTGGACGTCCGAAGAGAAGGCGCTGGCCGACATCGGCAAGCGCGTCGGCGAACAGTTCAGCCGCGAGTTCTTCCTCAGCCATTTCCATTTCACCGCCCGCAAGGTGGCGCTGCAACTTACCGGCCTGCCGGGCGAAGAAGTCGCCGGCTCGCTGCTGCGCGAAATCGCGTCGCTGCGCGCGGTATTGGCCACCGAAGTGAAGTCGCTGGGCAGCGAACGCGCCGAATTCGTGGTCAACATGTCGGGTGGGCTCGCCGACGCCGGCCAGAACGTGCAGGCCGGCATCCTGATGCCGCTGTCGCGCAAGCTGGGTCGCAACTGCCTGAGCGTCGCGTCGAGCACGCCCGACGCCGTGACGCTCAGTTTCGACCCGGCCTGCGCCGCGCCGGACATGGTGACGAAGCTGCAGACCCTGCCGCCGGCCGGACTGATGGAAGCCGCGCCGTCGCGGCGTGAAGCGGTGGTGCACAGCCCCGAACTGCGCAAGCGCATCAGCATCTGACCGCCGCGGGCCGCCGTGCCTGCCGGCGGCGACCGCGGAACCGCCCTTCAGGCGCCGTTCGACTGACCGGCCGCTCACTCCAGCACTTCGAAGCTCATCAGGTCGATGCCCTGCTCCAGCGCGCTGTGGCCGAAACCTATCGTGCCCTGGCCGCGCAGGATGATTTCCTCGCGCTTGAGCACCACCTCGTTCTCGCCCTCGATGCGCAGGAAGGTGCCGTTGGTGCTCTGGTTGACCAGCACGAACTTGTCGCGCCGGCGCTCGATGCGCGCGTGATTGCGCGAGGCGCGCTGGTCCTTGATCACGACCTCGTTGCTCATGTCGCGGCCCAGGGTGAGCGGGCCGTGCGCGTTGTCCACCGTCAGTTCGGTATCGCGATAGCGCACCAGCAGTCGCGCCACGTTATAGGTAGCGACGATGCTCGACGCCTTCATCGTCAGGTCGGCGCCCTCCTGCCACAGCACTTCGCAGACGCGCACGTCCTCGGCCTTGCCCTTCACCGTCAGCGCATCGATCTCGCGCACTTCCGGCCCCATCGACAGCGTCACCGCAGCCAGCGTTTCGGCGGTGGTGATGATCTGCCCGGCCTTGGCCAGACCGGCCATGCGTGCGGCCGTGTTGACGGTGTCGCCGAACACGTCGTCGTTCTCCTCGATCGCCGGCCCGAAGTGGAAGCCGACGCGGATCGCCAGCTTGACGCCCGACACCGGCGGCAGATCGGTCACCCGGTGCTGCATCTCACAGGCGGCCTGGATGCCGGCGTCGGCATTGGGGAAGGTGGTCATGACCTCGTCGCCGATGGTCTTGATCACCTTGCCGCCATGCCCGTTGACCACGCGCCGCATGCGGTTGAGGCAGCGTTCCACGGCGCGCAGCGCTTCGGCGTCGCCCAGCTTCTCGTAGAGCCGGGTACTGCCGGAGACGTCGGCGAACAGCACGCACACAGATGTAGGTTGGGAACTCATGGCAGGCCGGGTGGCATAGGGCTTCAACGTCAGGGCCCGAGGTCAGTGCTTCAACGTCAGGCATTTACGTCATTTTACAATTACCGACGATATACGTGCGGCGACGCGCCGGCAATCCGACGAAGGTCTGACGGATGCGTCACAGGTGCACGCTGCGCCCGCCATCGACGGCGATGATCTGGCCGGTGATGTAGGGCGCATCCTCGATCAGGAAGCGTACCGTACGTGCGATGTCCTGTGGGTCGCCTTCGCGCTGCAACAGGGTATGCCGCACGATGCGCGCACGTTCTTCCGGATCGAACAGGTCGTTCTCGGGCCACTGGATGGGGCCCGGCGCCACGCCGTTGACGCGCACCCGCGGCGCCAGATCGATGGCCAGTGCACGGGTCAGTGTCGCCAGTGCGCCCTTCGAGGCGCTGTACAGCGCGTAGCCCGGCAGCGGTCGTTCGGCGTGGATGTCGGCAATATTGACGATGCAGCCGCCGCTGTCGCGCAGCGCCGGCGCTGCCGCCTGCGACAGGAAGAGCGGCGCGCGGAAATTGCTGCCGGTCAGGTCGTCCCAGTCGCGCTGCGTGATGGTGCCGATCGGCGTCGGATAGAAGGACGATGCGTTGTTGATCAGTGCGTCCAGCCGCCCGAACTTCGCCAGCGTCTTGTCAACCAGTTCGGGCAGACGGGCGGTATCGAGCAGATCGACCGACAGGCAGCAGGCACTTTTCGCGCGGCGCGCATTGAACTCGTCGAGCAACAGCAGCGCCTCTTCCGCCGACTGCCGGTAGTGGATGGCCACCCGCCAGCCGGCGTCGTGCAGCGTGCGCGCCATCTGCGCGCCAAGGCGCCGCGCCGCGCCGGTGATCAGTGCAACCTTGCCGTTTTCCATTGCTTCCCTGTCCACCTGTTTGTCTGTCGCGACGCGATGTCGCATTATCGCGGACCCCGCGACCGGACACCCGTGCCATGTCACTGCCCCAGCCCGATTCAGACGCCGTCGAGCACAGCCAGCGCCTGCTCGGACAGATCCGCGACGAGATCGCCCGCACCGGCTGGATGCCGTTCAGCCGTTACATGGAGTGCGCGCTTTACGCGCCGGGGCTCGGCTATTACAGCGGCGCGCTGCAAAAGTTCGGCCGCGACGGCGATTTCGTTACCGCGCCGGAGCTGACGCCGCTGTTCGGCCGCAGTCTCGCCCGCCAGCTGGCGGAGCTGATGGCGCTGAGTGCGCCCCACCTGATCGAGGCGGGGGCCGGCAGCGGTCGCCTCGCCGCCGATCTGCTGGCCGAACTCGACCGCCTGGGCGCCGTACCGCAGAGCTATCGCATCCTCGAACTGTCGGCCGCTCTGCGCGCCCGCCAGCAGGCGCTGATCGCCGCCGAGCTGCCGCACCTGAGCACACGCGTGAGCTGGCTGGACAGTCTGCCGGACGCGTTTGACGGCGTCGTGATCGGCAACGAGGTGCTCGACGCGATGCCGGTCGAGCGCCTGCGCAACACGGCCGGCCGCATCGAACAGGCGGGGCTGGCGCTCGACCCGTCCGGGCAGCCGGCGCTGGACTGGCGCCCGGCGCCCGCCGCGCTGGCCGACGAAGCACGCGCGCTCGGATTCACCGACGGCTACGACAGCGAAATCAACGTCGCCGCCCGCGCCTGGGTGGCCGAGTGGGCGCGCCGCATCGGCCGCGGCGCGCTGCTACTGATCGACTACGGCTTCCCGCAGGCCGAGTACTACCATCCGGACCGGCGCAGCGGCACGCTGATGTGCCACTACCGCCATCACGCCCACACCGATGCGCTGTGGATGCCCGGCCTGAACGACATCACCGCACACGTCAACTTCACCGCCATCGCCCAGGCCGCCTTCGACGCCGGCATGTCGCTGGCCGGCTACACCAGCCAGGCGAACTTCCTGCTGAATTGCGGCGTGCTCGAACGGCTGGACCGCGACGCCGACGCGCTGAGCCGGGCGAAGCAGAATGCCGCATTGAATCAGCTCACCTCGCCGGCCGAAATGGGCGAGCTGTTCAAGGTGATCTGCCTGACGCGCGACATCGAGGCGCCGCTGACCGGCTTCATGCGCGGCGACCGCAGCCACACGCTGTAGCGCTTTTCAGAAACCGATCTTCTTCTGCCGCGTCGCGCGTCCCGCGTCCAGGTCGGCCGGCAGCAGGTGGTCGCGGTGCGCCAGCTTGGCGTTGCCGAACGCGGCCAGCAACACCTTGCGCATGTCGCGCGGCGGTACGCCAGCCAGGCGGTCGATCACGTCTTCCGGCGCCTCCGGCGCGAAGCCCCAGTCGTGCGCGGCAACCAGTTCCTCGTACAGCGTGCGCGCGATGATGCAGGCCTGATCGTGATCCGGCCGCGGCACGGTGTACACGTTCATCCGGCTCAGGATGGGTTCGGGAATCGAACGCTCGTCGTTGGCGGTAGACACCCACATGATGTGGCTGGCGTCGATGTTGACCTCGACGAATTCGTCCTTGAACTGGCGCGCGGTGTCCTGTTCGAGCAGGCCGTAAAGCGCGCCCATCGGGTCGTAGCGCGCGTCGCCGCCGGCCTTGTCAACCTCGTCCAGCACCACCAGCGGGTTGGCGTAGTCGCCGCACACCAGCGCCTGCGCCACCTTGCCCGGCTTGGCGTGCGACCACTGCGACGAGGCGCCGCTCAGTATCCAGCCGGCGGTGAGCGAGGACATCGACACGAACTCGAAGCCGGTGCCGAGCACATTGGCCAGCTGGCGCGCGAAATGGGTCTTGCCGATGCCCGGCTCGCCGAGCAGCAGGATGGGCGTGAAGTTCATCGGTTCGTTGCCGGCCACCGCCAGCGCCAGATAGCGCTTCAGGTCGTCCAGCACCGGCGTGAAGTTCGGGCAGCGGGCATACAGCGGATCGAGGCCGTCGAAGGAGGACGGCTTGACCACGTAGCGCACGCCGCCCAGCGTCTTCATCTTTCCGTAGAACGCGGTCAGCGCCTCGTTGCGCGCGCCGCTGCCGGACTCCATCGCCCGGTCCACATCGCCCACGTCGTAGATTTCGCGGCATTCCGCCAGGGGAATCCGAATGTCCGCCCCGTCCATGATGGCTCGCCTCCTGCTGTCCGTCACATGATTCAACGTCTCGTCCGACCGGAAACTGAACGGCCGGCACACACCCCACTGAAACGAAGCATCATCCGCGCCACGTCACATCGGTGACGGCACGATGAGCTTGGCCAGCGTCGGGAAACGGCTGGGCTGGCCGAGCAGCAGTCGCACCAGTTCGTCCAGCCATTCGCTGCCGCGGTCTTCGGCCGGCGGCACATAATCGACCAAACCGAAGCGCTCGACGTTCTGCAGCGTCAGGCGCAGCGTGAGCGTCCGGTAGTCGGCATTCAGTTCGACCCGGCCGCGCACCTCGGGCGCGACGTCGAAAATCTGCGCACGCAGCCGGTTCAGCTCGTCGCGCGCCGGCTGTTCCTCGAAGCGCAGGCCGTGCTCGCGCAGCGCCAGACGCAGCGCATCAGCCGCCAGCGGATCGCGCTCGCAGCGCAGCACCGCCTGCCCGCGCAGCAGCCAGGACAGGGATACGCGCACCAGCTGGTCGGGCGCTTCGGCGCCACGATTGCGGGTGTTCACATCGGACGCCTGCCAGGCCAGACCGCGCAGCACGCCGAGCCCGAGCAGCGGGTAATCGCGCGCCACCTGCGGCTTGATCACGTTGAGCTGGGCGCTCAACTGGGTGAAGTAGTCGCGCACCAGCAGCAGGCGGTTGGACAGCGCCTGTTCCGCTTCGGTGCGGACCGCACGCTCGCCACGCTGCATCTGCGCCGTGTGCGCACGGATGCGCTGCGCCTCGCCGGCAAGATCGGCCAGCAGCGACGACGCTGCGGCGGCCGGCGGATCGGCGGGCGACAGCGCTGCGCGTTGCACGGCCGGCGCCGGTGTCGGTGGCGCTTGCAGCGGCGCCGGCATTTCGTGCAGCGTCGGGAAGGCGACGGCCGGCGGCGCCTGTTCGCGCAGCGGTCGCTGCGCCGATGCTGCCGCCTGCCCGATCGACGGTTGCGGCGCGCCACGCGCGGCAAAGGCGTCGATGTCGGCCGCCAGTTCGGCCAGCACGTCCTCGACCGGCGCCTTCGGTCTGCCCGACTGCCCGCGCCGCAGGATGGGCGCCGGCCCGGTAGCGACCGGCGGCACCTCGGGCAGCACGTCAGGCAACGGGTCTGCGTCGCGTGCGACCGGCGCGGCTTGAACGCCGCGCAGCGCCTCGGCCAGCGCCGACGCGTCGGCATAGCGCTCGATCGGCGATTTCGCCAGCGCCTTCATCACGACCAGGTCGAGATCCGGCGGCACGTCGGGATCGATCGCGCTGGGCGTCGGCGTCGGCGCGTAGGCGATGTTCTCCAGCACGGTAGACAGGGAACCGGTCAGTGGCGAGCCGAAGGGCGGCCGGCCGGCCAGCATTTCGAACAGGATGGCGCCGAGCGAGAACACGTCGGAGCGCGCATCCGGCGACAGGCCCTGCACCTGCTCCGGCGACAGGTACTGCGGCATCGCCGGCAGGGCGTCCGGCGACGGCGAGGGCAGCGCGAAATCGGTGACGAACACGCGTCCGTCGCCATCGACCAGGATGTTCGACGCCTTCAGCCCGCCATGCACGATGCCGGCGGCGTGCGCATGGGCCAGTGCATCGGCCGCCTGGCTGCCTATGCTGCGTACCCAGTCGAAGGCCATGCGCGGCAGCGCGTCGAGCAACTGACGCAGCGAGCGCGCGTCCAGCCGCTCGACCGCCGCCCAAGGCTGCCCGTCGTCGGCCACGCCCTGTTCGATGATGCGGACGATGCCCGGGTGCTGCAACGAGGATGTCGCAAGCAGACTTTCACCCAACTTGCGCACGTAGTGCGCCGGATCGGCGGCGAGATCGGTACGGAAGGTCTTGATTGCCAGCAATCGGCCGCTGCCGGCCTCGGTGGCTTCGAATACGGCGCCGCGCTCGCCGCGACCGATTTCGCGGCCGAGCACGTAACGCCCCAGCTTGCGCACGGCATCGCTCATGCGGACCGCTCCGCAGGGCGGAGGCCGCAGCGCGCGGCAGGCATCGGACGGGAGACTGGAACAGGGGTGCAGGCCATGAGCGCGATATTACCCGCGCCGGCTGCGCAATATGCAGGATCGGAATGCGAACCGGTGTATCGGCGCGAACGAAGACACATGCCCTGCGGCATGTGTCTCGCGCCTCATCCGGTCAGACCCGCTTACTCCTGGCTGCGGTAGATGTCGCGCAGGAAGGCGTCGGGATCGGCCACTGCGCTGCGCTGGCGTACCGCCTGCACGCGACGGCCGGCTGCGGCCGCTTCGAGCTGCGGCAGCCAGCCCGCGTTGAGCACTTCGTCTCCGTAGTCCTGGGCGCGGCCCAGCGACTTCCCGGTCATGAAATCGAACAGATCCATCTTTCTCTTCCCGTACCCGACACCATGGCTAACGGCGGACAGCACTGCCGGCTTGAATCGTCCGAAGGGTCGATACGCGCACGCATCGAAACTTCACAAACCCATGCTGCAGCACCTGCGTTCGCGGCCTCGTGAAAAGCTCGTGGCAAGCTTTTGTCGGCCGTCTTGCTGGACTACTCTGGAGAGGTCTGACCTCCTCCCCGCACACATGTTTCATCACGGCATCGCGCTACTGATCGCACTGTTTGCTTACGGCACCGTTACAGCCGGCGACGGTCCGCTGGCGAACCAGGCAGCGATCGACGCCGCACGTGCGCGCTGGGAAGGATCGCCGCAGGCCGGCTGGCTCGCGCGCATCCTGCCGCCCTCGCTCGACGCCGCCTCGCTGCCGGAACCCGGTTCGCGCGGCGCCGCGTTGCTGGCGCGCTACTGTGTTCAGTGCCACCACGTTCCGAATCCGGCCATGCATCACCCGGACAAGTGGCCGAAGATCGTCAACCGCATGGTGGTGCGCATGCGCGGACACGGAAACCGTGGGGCGC
This sequence comes from Methyloversatilis sp., assembly GCF_965284615.1. Taxonomy (GTDB): domain Bacteria; phylum Pseudomonadota; class Gammaproteobacteria; order Burkholderiales; family Rhodocyclaceae; genus Methyloversatilis. Next base: position 441,528 of record NZ_OZ260098.1, on the reverse strand, counting down.
TGATGAAGGACATGATGGGCGGCGTCAAGGCGCCGGACGAGGAAGAAGTACACATGCTGATCGGCTACCTGCGACGTAATGCACAGAAGCCGATCGATGCTGCACGCTATCCCGACCTCGATACGCGCGGTCGCAGCTTCCGCGACGCCTGCAACCAGTGCCACGTGCTGCCGGAACCGTCGAGCCGCACCGCCGGCGAGTGGCAGCGCGTGGTCAGCCGGATGGAGAGGAATATGGCGTGGATGAACCGCGTGGTCGGCTCGCGGGCGATGCCGGGCGAGCCGCAGCTGCGCCTGCCCGACATCCTGGCCTATCTGCAGCAGCACGCCGCACCGGCACGCCGGGGTTCGTGACCGCGGGCGTTCGGTCCGCCGCGTGACGGACCGATGTCAGCCGGTCAGGCGCCGGCGTTGCAGCCCTGGGCCTCGGGCTGAACCGCCGCCAGGGCGCCGGGCAGCCAGTCGAGCATGCGCTGCGCCACCTTGCGCCAGTCGGCCTCCAGCATCATGCCGTGCCCCATGCCCGGGAATACGTGAGCCGGCACACCGAGCGCGCGCGAAGTCATTTCGGTCAGCGCCGGCGGAATGATGGGGTCGCACTCGGCGCCCAGCACCAGCATCGGCGGGCGATGCATGCGCGCCGGCTGCGGCAGGTTGAACAGCGTCATGTCCCAGATCACCCGCGCCGATTCAGGCTGCACGCGGCTGGCCATCTGCTGCAGGCGCTCCATCGACACCGGCTGTGCGAACAGCGCCTCGCGCAGTGCGTCGAGCGAAGTCGCGCCGCCGGCCAGCAGGCTGTTCAGTTCCGACATCAGATCCGGCTTACGCATGACCAGGCCGACCGCCGACGCCCACAGCCCCTGCGGCGGCACCGACGCCATCAGCACGGCAGCGGGCACCTGTCTCACCTCGAGACACTTCTGTACCACCATGCCGCCCATCGAATGTCCGATCAGCACCGGCGGCGTGTCGAACTGGTCCAGCACGTCGAGCACGTCGCGCACGTAATCGTCGAGACTGATCAGGTCGAGGTACTCGCGACCGGGGCTGCCGCCGTGGCCGGACAGCGACAGCGCGTGCGCCTCGTAGCCGGCTTCGGCAAAACAGGGCAGGAAGTGTTCGTCCCAGCACCAGGCGGCCGTGTAGGCGCCATGCACGAACAGCAGCGGCACCGGCCGCGACCTGACGTGAGGCGTGCGGGTAATGACTTCCAGTGGTCCGTGACGCTTCATCATTGTTGTTCGCTCCTGCAGGTTCCCGACACTGTAACCTGAAGCATGTATCGGGCCGGCAACCACGGCACGGAAATATTCAGACTGCGACGGTCCGGGCGGCGGTTCTGCCGACCGGCTCGGTCGCCGTCGCCGCGGCCGCAGAGGGCCCGACCGCGCCGTTCGCCCAATGCGACTCGCGGAACCATTTTTCAAGGGCTTCGGCCGGAATCGGCTTGCTGATGAGATAGCCCTGGGCGAGATCGCAGCCGAGCAGGCGCAGCCTCTCCAGCACGCCTTCGCTCTCGACCCCTTCGGCCGTCACCTTCAGGCCCATGTTGTGCGCCAGTTCGATTGTCGAACGTACGATGATTTCGTCGTTCGGATTGTCGAGCAGATGCATCACGAAACTGCGGTCTATCTTCATCTCGCTGACCGGCATCTGCCGCAGGTAGGACAGCGACGAGTAACCGGTGCCGTAATCGTCGATCGACAGCGCGCAGCCGGTCTCGCGCAGCACTTGCAGATTGGTCAACGCGCGCAGCGGATCGTCGAGCACCGCGCTTTCGGTGATTTCGAGCGTGATCAGGCGCGCCGGACAGCCATGGCGCTCCAGCATGCCCGCGAACAGCGCCGGCAGTTCCGGGTTCAGCAGGTCGCGTGCGGAAATGTTCAGCGACACGTTCACCTCCAGCCCCTGCCGCAGCCAGTGCCCGCACTGGCGGATCGCCGCGTTCATCACCCACAGCGTGATCGCCTTGATGTAGCCGGTCTGCTCGGCAAAGGGGATGAACTCGAACGGAGGTACGAAACCGCGCGTCGGGTGTATCCAGCGCACCAGCGCCTCGACGTGGTGAACCGCGTCCGGCGCGGTCGCCACCTTGGGCTGGTAATAGAGCACCAGTTCGTCGCGCTCGACCGCCAACCGCAGCTCACTCAGCAGCGACAGCCGCTCGACGTTCTGGTCGTGATGCCGGGGGTCGTAGATTTCGGCCATCGTGTTGTGACGCTTGGCCAGATACATGGCGACGTCGGCGTGTCGCAGCAGCGACTGCGCATCGTTGCCGTGCGCCGGGCAGGCCGACACGCCCATGCTGGCGCTGACGTCAACCATCTGGCCGTCGAGGTTCATCGGCCGGTTCATCGCCTCGGCGATTCGGTGGGCCACGCTCAGCGCCTTCGACGCGTCGGCGCCCGGCAGCATGACTGCGAACTCGTCGCCACCCAGCCGTGCCACCTGATCGCGCACGTCGCGCAGCGTTTCGCGCAGCCGTCGCGCCACCTCGCGCAGCAGCAGGTCGCCCAGTTCGTGTCCCAGCGTGTCGTTCACCATCTTGAAACGGTCCACGTCGAGGCATACCACGGCCAGGTCGCTGTTGTCGGCGGCCGCTGCGCGCAGGGATTCTTCCAGCCTTTCGGTGAAGTACGCGCGATTCGGCAGGCCGGTCAGCACGTCGTAGTAGGCCAGTTCGCTGATGCGCGTCTCGCGCAGCGAGATGGCGTCGGTCATGTGCACGAAGGCATTGGCGAGCTGGCCGATCTCGTCGCCGCGCGCCACCGCCGGTGGCGCGCCGTACTCGCCGGATTCGACACGGCGCGCAAATTCCGCCAGCCGGACCACCGGCGAGGCGATCGAACGGCCCATGAAGGCACTCACGCCAAGCGCCAGCAGCGTGCCGATCAGCGTAAGCCCGGTCCAGTCGCGGTACAGCCGGTTCCACGGTGCCAGCGCGCGCTCCAGCGACAGTTGCAGGACGGCGCCGACCTGCTGCTGCGGGCCGGCGTCGATCGGATGCATCAGGCTGACGTAATCGCGGTCGCCGAGCGTCAGCGCCTCCTCCTGCAGGGCGCTGTTCGCCGACAACTCACCAAGCAGCGCACTCTGCAGCGGCTCGTTCAAGGTGCTCGACGCCAGCATCCACCCCTTGTCGCCACTGCGTCGCACGAAACTGACTTCGAGGCCGGTCACGCCCTTCAGGTCACTGGCCAGGCTCTTGTCCACGCTGAAGCCCATGACCACCCAGCCGACCGGCACCGGCGCCATCACCGGCACCACGACCAGCTGGTAGAGCATGCCGGAGACCACGGCGAACCCGCCGCTGTGTGCGCCGCTGCGCGCGCCCTCGATCAGCTGGCGCAGGCGCTCGGGCGTGCGCCCCGGATTGAAGGACGAACTGGCAACGATGGACTCGTCGAGCGCCAGCAGCAGCATCACGTCGGCACGGATGCGCCCGCCGTGGTTCGCCAACGCCGATTCGATCGTTTCCCTGTCCTGGCTGAGCAGGGCCTCGCGAAAACCGTAGTCCGCCGCCAGCACGCGCGCCGCCTGGGTCAGCTGCGACGCCCGTTCGTCGAGCAGACGCGCGAACACGCGGTCGCCCGTCTTCAGGTCCACCTGGGCATCGGCCATCGCGCTGCCGCGGCCGATCTCGCCGAACAGCAGCAGCCCGCCGATCTGCGTGACCAGCAGCAGCGCGGCGCACCAGGCCGCGATTTTCCATTTGAGGCTGAACCGCATCGACTCAGGGCCTCAGTTCGACCTTGACCATTTCGGTCTGGTCGCCGGCGATGCGTAGCGGCCGCGGCGGAATGTCGGGCATGCCGAGGCGACGCGGATGCCACAGCTGAAGCTGATAGTCGCCGGTCGGCACGTCGGCGATGCGGGCCACGCCGTCGGTTTGCGAAATCGCCGACCACGGCGTATCGACCACGACGACGTAAGCCGCCATCTTGTCGTGGATGTTGCAGCCCAGCACGACGACGCCCGGTTTGTCGAAAACCACCGGCTTTTCCGGCTTGCCGGCGTAGAGCTTCAGCTCGAACACCTTGGCCGCCGAGAAGGAATAGACGTGATGGCGCACCGTGTCGTTGTTCGGAAACTCGATCGCGGTGCCGGTCTGCACGACGCTGATCGCCGGCAGGAAGGTCTTGTTGCGCTGCTCGATCTGCGCCGGTCTGGCGGCAGGCAGGCCGGCGCGCGACACCGGAACCAGCGACACGACGACGCTGTCCAGCGCATTGCCCGATCGGTCGCCGGCCTTGATCGTGACCGTGGCGGCCCGTGCAGGCAGGATGGCGCCCACCAGGACGACGGCGGCGAGCAGTGCACGACGGAAATGATGAAACACGATGACGGCGCAGGGCACGGCTGTTCGATCTGATCGTTGACTGCCTGATTAACGGACATCGCCCCGGTCCCTTGAGGCGGGCATCTCATCCGACCGGGCGAGACGGACGAGACAGCTGTCTCAGGACCGGGCCTGTGCAGCCGTGATCAGGCCGGTGCACCATGCGGATCGCACCGTCGCGGCGCCCCGCAATCGAACAACGACATACGGATCCTCACGATGAAACATGCTTTCGCTCTTCCCGCCGCCGCGATCGGCGTCACCCTGCTCGCCACCGGCTGCGCCGGTCTGTCCGATGCCGGCGGCACGCCGCGCAAGGAAATCGTCCGCGCGGTCACGCAGTCGCACCATCTGGTCAGCTTCAATGCGGGGCAGCCCGGCCGGCTGCTGTCGGACGTCGCACTGAAGGGTCTGCCGGCAGGCGAAACGGTGCTCGGCATCGACTACCGCGTCGCCCGCGGCGAGCTGTATGCGCTCGGCAGCAGCGGTCGCGTGTTCCGGGTCGATACCGCGAGCGGCCAGCTGACGCCGGTGAGCAACGAAGCATTCGCGCAGCCGCTGAACGGCCGCCAGTTCGGCTTCGACTTCAACCCGGCGGCCGACCGCATCCGCATCGTGTCCGACACGCGGCAGAACCTGCGCGCCCACCCGGACACCGGCGCCCTGGTCAACGCCTCGCCCGATGCGCCGGGCCTGCAGACGGACGGCACGCTGCACTATGCCGCCGGCGACGCGAACGAGAAGGCGGCGCCACGGGTGGTCGCCGCCGGCTACACCTACAACAAGGACAACGAAAAGCTCACCACCAACTACGCGATCGACGCCGCCACCGGCGCACTGGTGCGCCAGGGTTCGATCGAGGGCGAGCAGCCGGTGGTGTCGCCCAATCTGGGCAAGCTCTATACGGTGGGTTCGCTGGGCGTCGCCGGGGTCACCGACGCCCACTTCGACATCGCCGACCTGAACAACGCCGCCTTCGCGGTACTTGGCACAGCGAAGGCGGCCGCCGCCCAGTTCTACGAAATCGACCTGAAGACCGGCAAGGCGACGCGCATCGGCGAGGTGGGCACCGGCGAGGCGCTGCGCGGCATCGCGATCGAACCCTGACGCGGTCAGGTCACCCGGCGGCGCTCATTCGTCAGCGAACTCGCAATGGCCGGGCCCCAGCTCGGCCGCCTGCGTGGCCGCACGACGGGCCGCCGCGAACATCGATTCGGCGCCGATGTAGCGCGCATCGGCGATGGCGATCCCGACCGCCACCGGCACCGAAATGTCGCGCCCGCCCACGTTGAGCGGCGCTGACAGTTCCTGCACCAGCCGGCTGGCCAGTTGCGACACGGCCGGTATCACTTCGTTCGAGCCCGACAGCGCACGGGCTGCCTCACCGGCGCGGAAGTCGGTCAGCAGCACGGCGAACTGGTAGTTGTCGAGATAGGTGATTGCCGCCCCCGGGTAATTCACCGGCCGGAAGCGGCGCGCCACCGTAGCCAGTATCTGCTCCGCCGCCTCAGCGCTGCTGCTCATCACCGGCTCGGCCAGGCCGCTGGCGTCCACCCAGAGCAGCGCGAAGGGGAGCTCGTTCACCTGTGACTGATGCAGCGTCCACGCCAAGAGCGCGTCGAAGATGGCGCGGCTGGTCATGCCGGTGCGTGCCTCGAACCACATGCGCCGGCGCGCCTTCTCCTCCGCACCGCGACGCTCGCTGACGTCGGTGATGAAGCCCTCGATCGCCAGCAGTTCGCCCTGCGACGAGAACACGCCGCGGCCCTGCTCCCACACCCAGATGTAGTTGCCGCTGACGTCGGCAATGCGGTAGGAAATCTGGTAGGGCTTGTGCTGCGCCAGATTGGCCTGCACCTGGGCCCACAGGAATTCGCGGTCCTCCGGGTGCACCAGACTGCCGAAGGCCACGCGGTGGTTGTCTACCAGCTCCCACGGTTCATAGCCGATCAGGTCCACGCTGCCGTCGCTGACGAACTCCATCGTCCAGTCCGGGTCGTTGCGGCCGCGGTACACCATGCCCGGCACGTTGGCGAGCAGCGTGTTCAGGTAGCGCCGGCTCGAGCCGAGGTCCTCGCCGCGCCGGCGCCGCGTCACTTCGGTCAGGGTGCCGACGACGCCGAGCAGGTCGCCGTCGGGCAGCGTGCAGGTCTGCGCGCGCAACATGACCCAGAACACGGTGCCGCTGCCGTTCACCATGCGCACTTCGGTATTCAGGTGATCGAGCTGGCCACCGGCGACCGACAGCATGCCGCGGTCAACCGCGTCGCGGTCCTCCGGGTGGATGGCCACCGACAGCAGCCGGCCCCGGCTGTCCGCCATGCTGCGACCGGTAAGCCTTTCCCACGCGCGGTTCACGTAGGCGATGCGTCCTTCGGCGTCGGTCTTGAACAGCACCAGATCGAGCTGGTCGAGTACCAGCGACATCGAGTTCTCGACACCGTCGCGCACGGGTGCTGCCGCAGCATCCGGGCTGAACTGGATCAGCAGACTGCCGGGCACCGACGACAGTGGCGAAATGCTGGCGTGCATCTTGATCGCGCCACCGTCCGAGCGCACCAGTCGCAGCACGCCCTCGGCGTCCGACGCGTCGTCGCCGCCGGCGATCGCCATCAGCGTCGCGAAGCGCGCGTGATCGACCGGGTGCAGCAGGTTGGTGAAGGGCAGGCCGACCACCTGGTCACCGCGCCCGCGGTAGTTCAGCAGCGCGAGAAAAGCCTGGTTCGCAAAAGTGATCTGCTGCCCCTGAATCGTGACCGAGGGCGACGAAATGTTGTGGCACAGTTGACCCGCCCACTCCATCTGCTGCGCGCTGGCCTCCGGCGGATGCGGGCGACCGACATACCAGGGCAGCCGGCGCGCCAGGCCAAGCATGGTGAGCCCGGCCAGCACGACGGCACCCGGCAGCGCATAGGCCGTCGCCGAGCCGTACCACGAACCGACCACTGCAGCGAACAGCAGCGCCAGTATCCAGGCTGAAAACACGTACAAAGTCATGGTGATCCGTTCTTTCTTCGGCCCCAGCGGGCGCTATCCCCTATATACCGGATTGGTCGCCACTCTGGCGGGCTGCGCGGTCGCCGCCGTGCTCAGCATCTGGGGCAGCGTCGAGATCGAGCGCCAGTTCGAACAGGTGTTCGGCACCCTGGTCAACCTCTGTGCGCAACGGACGGACGGCGTCAACTCGGCCGTCTGCGCCGCCTTCGCCAGCGTCGAACGCACGCTGCTGGAACGCGTTGCCGTGATGCTGCTGTTGCAGGGGCTGTGCTTCGCCGTCATCGTCGCCGGCGCCCTGCTGATCGCGCAACGCGCACACCGCGTGCTGGTGCGGCGGACCGAATCGGCGCTGTCGCTGATGCCGGACAGCGCCCGCACGCGCGGCCGCGACGAGGTCGAACGGCTGGTCGACAGCCTGGCCGAACTGACGGCACGCCAGGCGGGCTTCGAGGCCGAAGGCCGCTGGCGCCAGCAGGTCAGCGGCGAACAGCTGCGCCGCAAGAGCCAGGCCCTGCAGACGCTGCACCAGGTGGCGCGCATGTTCACCGACGGCGACGTGTCGGAGTTCAGCCTGCGCAACGGTCTCGCCCTGCTCGAAACCTCGCTCGGCGCGCAGACCGCCGCGCTCTGCCTGAACACGCCGGCACACAAGGCGCTGGGAACCGGGCCGCTGCTGTGCACCCGCGGCGAACCGGCCATCGTGCGCCAGCTCGGCGCCGAACAGAGCGCGCGCGAAGTGAGCGCACGCGTGGTACCTCCCTCGGGCGACTGCACCGCGCATTCGCTGGTGGTACCGGTGTGTCGCGGCGACGTGTCGGTCGGCACGCTGGTGATCGAGTTTCCCGAAGTCGCGCGCGTCAACGACCCGCAGGTCAATCTCGCCGAAAGTTTCGCCCACCTCGCCGCGCTGGCCATTTCCAGCATCAGTCGCAGCCAGGAGGAACGACGGGTGGCGCTGATGGAGGAGCGCAGCGCCATCGCCGGCGAACTGCACGACTCTCTGGCGCAGTCGCTGGCCTACATGAAGATCCAGGTGGCGCGGCTGCAGCGCGGTCTGGACCGCGAAAAGCATCCGACCGACGTCGCGCAGGCGGCGCGCGAACTGCGCGAGGGCCTGTCCGCCGCCTACCGCGAAGTGCGTGAGCTGATCGCCGCCTTCCGCGTGCGCATGGGCCCCGGCGGCCTGCTGTTGACGGTGCAGGACGCGGTCAACGACTTCGCCCAGCGCAGCGGTCTGGACATCAGCTTCGTGCACGATCTCGGTCGCTGCCACCTCGAAGTGAACGAGGAATTCCACGTGATGCAGGTCATCCGCGAAGCGCTGTCGAACACCGTGCGTCACGCGCGCGCCTATCATGTGTGGGTGAGCATGCATTACGGCCCCGAACACCTGCTGAACGTGGTCGTCAACGACGACGGTCGCGGCCTCACCAATCCGTACGCCGAAAGCAACCACTACGGCCTGAGCATCATGCGCGAACGCGCACGTTCGCTCGGCGGCGAAGTGTCGGTCGTGCACCGCCCCGGCGGCGGCACGCGCGTGCAGCTCACCTTCGCACCGCAGAAACTGCCGGTCGGCCAACTAGACGAAAGTACCGCATGAGCATCCGCATCCTGCTGATCGACGACCATCCACTGTTCCGCAAGGGCGTGGCCCAGCTGGTGCGCGCCGACGACGAGCTCGAACTGGCGGGCGAAGTCAGCGACGGCGCCAGCGGCATCGCGCTGGCCGCCGAACTCGACCCCGACCTCATCCTGATCGACCTCAACATGAAGTCGATGAACGGCATCGAAACGCTGCGCCAGTTGAAGGCCTCCGGCGTGCGTGCGCGCTGCGTCATGCTCACCGTGTCCGACGACGAGCGCGACGTGCTCGACGCGATGAAGGCGGGTGCCGACGGCTATCTGCTGAAGGACATGGAACCGGAAGAACTGTGCGCCCGCATCAAGCAGTCGGTCGGCGGCAACGTGGTGCTCGACGCCAGCGTCGCCGGCCTGCTGGCGCACGCGCTGAACGCACCGCCTGCCGCGTCGCACAGCGACCTGACCGAACGCGAACGGGAAATCCTCGGCCTGCTGGCCGACGGCCGCAGCAACAAGGAAATCGCCCGCGAACTGGGCATTTCCGACGCCACGGTAAAGGTGCATATCAAGCACCTGCTGCGCAAGCTGAACATGAAGAGCCGGCTCGAAGCGGCGGTGTGGGCGCTGCAGAACCCGCAGTTCAGGCAGATGATGGCGGGCTGAAAAAGACAGCGCGCAGCCGTCCGGGACGCTGAATGCCGCGCGCTGTACAACGGTGCCTGCAAGGCACCAACGAGGTCATTCAGAAGGTGCGCTTCACGTAGAGCAGCCACTTGCTGTCGCCGGTGTCCTTGCAGCGGATGCCGTTGTCGCAGATGGTGTAGAAGTTCTTGTCCGCGTTCGTATCCACATACGCCACCGCCGCCTGCCAGCCCCCTTCGAAGTTCTTCGTCACACCCACCTTCCAGTCGGTGAAGTCGTAATCGTCATAGTTCTTCACCTTCTGGTGACCGACGTGAACGTTGGCGATCCACGACGGCATGAACTCGTAGTTCGCGTTCAGCTCGATGTAGTCCGAACCGTCCGAATCCGCGCCGAAGGACTTCTTGCTGAAACCGAAGTAGTCGGTCACCGCGTACGAGTACTTCAGCTGGATGAACTTCCACGTCACCGCCGCGTTCAGTTCCAGCGTGTTCAGGCTTTCGGTGCCGCCGCCGACCAGATCGAGCTTGCCGCCCGGGAAGATGAACTGCAGGAAGCCGACGTCGAAGGTCCAGTCATCGATGGTCTTGGCGAAGCCACCATACACGTCGATCTCGCCGGTCGCGTTCGACAGCGCCAGGTCGCTCACATTGGTGCCCCAGACGCCCAGGTAAGCGCCGCTCGAGTGCGCGAGGTCGAAGCCGCCCTGCACCGCCGGATTCTCCTGCGTGTACGAAATGCCGCGGAAGATGTACTGCGAGAACAGGCCCACGTTCGCGCTGACCGTATAGGCCGGTGCGGCGGCTTCCTGCGCGTGGACAGTGACGGAAGCGGCGCACAGCGCGAGCGCGGCCAGCGGGAGGCGTTTGAAGTTCGTTTTCATGATGTCGGAAACCTTTCTGAATGTGCTCCGTGCGCGCGAACGCGTGCCGCGAGCCGGAGGAAGTTCGTTCGAATGCGGATGCCTTGAAAAAGACCCGGTACATGCGGCGCAGGAGGAGCCGCCCCGCATGTACCGGCCAAGGTGAGGACGGTGTGCGCCGCCCCTTCAGCGCTGGCCCGCGCGGACTCGGGCCAGTGTGTGCCTGTAGCGCGCCCAGACGTAGGCGTCCATGACCATGACGGCGTAGACGAAGAAGCCGCCGGCGTGGCGCCCGACGAAAGAATGCTCGGGCGTCGTCATGTGCCAGCTGACGACGCCGAGGCTGAGCGCGAAGAACAGCATGATCCACGCCCGCACCAGCATGCCGTTCAGCACCTGCCCCATGCCGGGCAGCAGCAGCGCAGCGGCGAGCACGAAGAACGGATGCGGCGGACGGGATGTTGTCGATACGCTTGCGGACGTCATGCAGCTTTCTCCAGTTTCGTGACCTTCAGCGACGAAGCGATGCGCAGTGCGGCGTCGAGCAGCGGCTGCAACAGCTCCGGCTCGATGCGCGTTTCGTCCGGCAGCAGCGAGCGCAGCACCAGGTAGTGCGCGCGCTGTACGCCACCGACGCGGAACACGATGCGCACGCCGCGCGGACTCACCAGCAGTTCCTTGAACGAGGGCTCGTCGATCAGGCTGCCGGCGGCTTCGCGCAGCGCACCCAGCGGCGGCCGCCAGCCGGCCGGGCTCACCTTGGCGATCTGGTGAACCGGCCAGTCGGCGGGCAGATCGATGCGCTCGTCCATGCTGTCCGAGGCCGACCAGAACTCGATGTTCTGCGGCCGCATCAGCAGGTCGAAACGGCCGCCCACCGGCAGCGGCGTGCGCAGCGTCACCGACAGCCACAGCGAGGGCACCTTGCGGTAGCCGACGTGATCGAGCAGGGCCTGCAGCTCGAACTGCGCACCGCCGTAGCGGCCGCTCAGGCGCGGGTACTCGGCGCCCGAATCGGCCACGCCGACGGCGTCGAACATGCCGGCACAGTGGTCGAACACCGCCGCACGCTCGTCGCGGAACTGCCGCTGCGTGCGCTGCTGCCACCACGCGAACAGTCCGCCGCCGAGCAGCAGCGCCGCCATCGTCGCGAGCGTCATCAGTAGCCCTTGGGACGCGGCCACGGCATCGTGAATTGTTCGCCGCGCTTCACGTAGGGATAGCGACGCACGACGAACCAGATCGACACCAGGATGTAGAAGGCCATGATGGACAGCAGCGAGGTGCCGTAGCCCAGATAGGTCGCGAAGTAGGTCGCCCCGCACAGCAGGCCGAGCACGATGCAGGGCAGCGGGTGGTAGGGATGCACGTAACCACGCTCGATCGACCCCAGCGGCCACAGCCGGCGGAAGCGCACGATGTTGAAGGACATGAAGGTGTAACCCAGCAGGCCCGACAGGATGGAGAAGGTGATCACCTGATCGAGCAGCCCGGTAAAGGCGAAGGACACGGCGATCGGGATCAGGAACAGGATGGCGCGATACGGCGTGCGATAGCGCGGATGCACGGCACCGAACCAGTGCGGCATGTAGCGGTCGCGCGACATCGAGAACCAGGCACGCGAGGCGTCGTTGATGCAGCCGTTGGCCGACGCGATGGCCGCGAACATGGTGCCGATGAACAGGATCACTTCCAGCTCGACATTGCCGGTCAGTCGCGCCGCGTCGTACAGCGGCGTCGTCGCCTGGCCCAGGTATTCCCACGGGATGAGGCCGGTGCAGATGTACCAGGTGAGCGAGGCGGCGATCAGCAGCGTCATCATGCCGCCCATGGTGCCGAGCGGAATCGAGCGGCCGGCCGAGCGCACTTCCTCCGCCGCCTGGCAGGTGCCCTCGATGCCGAGGTAGTACCACATGCCGAACTGCAGCGAGGCGAGCACGCCGATCCAGCCGTAGGGCAGATCGGTCAGCAGTTCGCTGTGGCGCAGCACGCTCTCGCCGCCGGCGATGCCGGTGGTGCTGAAGAACAGCACGAGGATGGCGAGCACGGCGAAGGCGGTGATGACGAAATTCACCGTCAGCGTCATGAACACGCCGCGGTAGTTCAGCCAGGCGAGGAAGGCGATCGTCAGCACCACGAAGGGCTTGGGGTCGAGTTCCGCACCGTACTGTGCGGCCACCGCATGCAACAGGTCACCGACCACCAGCGCGTCGGCCGCCTCCAGCATGGTGTAGGCCATCACCAGATAAAGGCCGACGTTGAAGGCCATCAGTGGCCCGATGATGTGCTTGGCCTGTGTGTACTGACCGCCCGCCGCGGCGACCGTTGAGGTCACCTCGGAATCGATCATCGCCACACAGGTATAGAGCAGGCCGATCACCCAGCAGGCGATCAGCGCGCCATAGGCGCCGCCCTTCGCCACCGAGAAGTTCCAGCCCATGTACTCGCCGACCAGCACGATACCGACGCCCAGTGCCCATACGTGCACCGGGCCCAACACTTTCAGCAGTGAAATCTTCTCCTGCTTCCCTGCCGCTGCAGTTGCAGTTCCCATCTTGTTCTCCCGTCTTCACGCACGCCGTTGTGCGTGGTTCGAACCACCGATCACTCGTCGCCTTCGCGCGAGCTGAGCAGGAAGTCTTCGCCGTAGGTGGTGCTGACGAAGCGTGCATCGACCAGCATCCAGCCGACCAGCACGACCGAGATGCCCCAGGCCGCGTATTCCAGTGCCGTCCAGAAATCCATGACTCAGTCCTCCTTGCCGGCGCGCGGGCCGAAGCGCTCGTTGATGACTTCGCGGTACTCGCGGTCGGACACCTTGAGCACGAAGAAGAAGTACACGGCGATCACGGCGATCGTGATGCCGAGCGACCACGGTTCGATCTCGTAGCTGAACTTCTTGCTGACGATGGGCTCAGCCGACTCGGCATCGAAGCCGAGCTTCTGCCACTGGGCGGCCATCGTTTCGTTCTGCTTCATCGCTTCCCAGGTCGCGACCGGCTTCTCGGCCGGCGCTTCCGATTCGGCGGCGGTGCCGCCGAGCAGCAGCGGCGCGAGCAGGCTCAGGTACACCAGCGCGAGCACGACCATGGCGTTGACGAACTGACCGAACCCCTTCTGCACAGGGGGTTTGTAGGCATTGCGGGACATGTGTGCGCTCCTCAGCCGATGTTGACGTGAGCCGGACGCAGTGCGGCCTTGCGGGCACGGGCGCGGTGTTCGTCGAGGTGGTGGATGTCGATGCCGTAGATGTGTTCGCGGTCTTCGGCGTAATGACGAAGCATGGCGATCACCGATGCCGTGTTGAACAGCAGTACGAGCGCGCCGGCCACGGTCAGCACGATGCCGACGGGCGAGCCGAGGAAGCCGTGCGGGACGGCGAAGTACACATAGCCCAGCGCAAGCCACAGACCGAGCAGAGCGCCCAGAGACATGGCCTTGTCGCGACCGAACATGCTGTTGATGCGGCGTTCGAGCGCGGGGTTTGCGGGGTGTTTGCTTTTGCTTTGATCCATCTTGCTCTCCTCCTTTATGGGTGCATTTTTTGATGGGATGAAATCGTCAGCAGCAGATGTGGAACGTCGGATGTGCGGTGGTGGGTTCTCCTCGGAAAAGTGTCTGTGGGTGTTGCGTCGTTCAGGCCTGCGACTTCGAGAAAAGCTGGATCACGGCGACCCCGCTCACGATAAGGGCGATGCCCGCGAGCGCCGCCGCATCGAGTCGCTGACCGAATGCGATGAGGCCGATTATTGATATCGCGACGATGCCGACGCCCGACCACACCGCGTAGGCGATGCCGATCGGTATGGTCTTCAGCGACAGCGACATCAGAGAGAAAGCGATGACGTAACCGACGACCGTGAACGCCAGAGGCAGCGGATGTGACAGACCCTCCACCTGTTTGAGCGCACTCGTTGCAATGACCTCTGCAACGATGGCGCCCAGCAGGAAGAGCCAGCCGGTCACGTCCGCAGACTCCTCATGGCGGCGTGGATCAGTAGCCGTTGTGGCCCGGGATCCAGCTGGTGCCCGCCAGCGGGATGCGCGCCATGGCGGCGGCTTCCAGCGTCAGGGCGACCAGGTCTTCGCGCTCCAGGTGATGCACGTTCTGCTTGCCGCAGGCACGGGCGATCGTGGTCAGTTCCATGTTCAGCGTCTTCAGGTAGTTCTTGACGCGACGGGCGCCGACATCCGGCTGCAGGCGCTGTTCGAGCACGGAATCCTGCGTGGTCACGCCGACCGGGCACTTGCCGGTGTGGCAGTGGTGGCAGAAGCCGGGCGTGGTGCCGAGCGCGTCGTAACCTTCCAGTGCCGACATGTGCTGACCGTTCTGGATGTAGGTTTCCGAGTTACAGCCGAGCGCGTACAGGATGCCCTGACCGATGGCGACGGCGTCGGCGCCCATGGCCAGCGCCTTGGCGACGTCGGCGCCGCTGCGGATGCCGCCGGACACGATGAGCTGCACTTCGCCCTTCATGTTCAGGTCTTCCAGCGCGTTGACCGCCTGGCGGACTGCGGCCAGCGTCGGGATGCCGATGTGTTCGATGTAGCAGGTCTGCGTCGCCGCGGTACCGCCCTGCATGCCATCAACCACCACCACGTCGGCGCCGGCATGAACGGCCAGCTTGACGTCGTTGAAGGTGCGGGTGGCGCCGACCTTCACGTAGATCGGCTTTTCCCAGTCGGTCAGTTCGCGCAGTTCCTGGATCTTGATCGCCAGATCGTCAGGACCGGTCCAGTCCGGGTGACGGCAGGCCGAGCGCTGATCGACGCCCTGCGGCAGCGTGCGCATCTTGGCCACGCGCGGGTTCACCTTCTGGCCCAGCAGCATGCCGCCGCCGCCCGGCTTGGCGCCCTGGCCGATCACCACTTCGATGGCGTCGGCGCGACGCACGTCGTCCGGGTTGAAGCCGTAACGCGACGGCAGGCACTGGTACACCAGCGTCTTCGACGAGTTGCGCTCTTCCGGCGTCATGCCGCCGTCACCGGTGGTCGTGGTGGTGCCCATCTCGGTGGCGGCACGACCCAGCGATTCCTTCACGTTGGCCGACAGCGCGCCGAAGCTCATGCCGGCGACGGTGATCGGGATGTCCAGCTCGAGCGGCTTCTTGGCGAAGCGGGTGCCGAGGATGGTCTTGGTGACGCACTTCTCGCGATAGCCTTCGAGCGGGTAACGCGACAGCGAACCGGCGAGGAAGACGAGGTCGTCAAAATGCGGCAGCTTGCGCTTGGCGCCCATGCCGCGGATTTCGTACAGGCCGTGCGCCGCCGCGTTCTGGATGTAGTCGATGACGCTGCGGTCGAAGCTGGCGGACTCCTCGCGGGAGACGCGCTTGAACGATACGGGTTTGATGTCCATGTTGAGTCCTTGATGTATCCGTGTCTGCACCGGAGGAAGCACCGGGTCGTCCCAAGCTTCCTCGCCGCCCCTCGGGGCCCGGAGCGGCGTCGCCGCTCCGTGTGGGTCAATACTCCTGGTTCGCGTCGGCGTTCCAGTGGTACAGGGAACGCGCGGAAGCGATGCGCTTGAAGCTCTTCGGGTCGTGCTCGAGACCGGCCTTGGACAGCAGTTCGGCCAGCGTCGCGTAGTCGGCGTCGGTCATGTCCTCGAAGCGGGCATCGGCACCGAGCGACTTGACGTTGCCGCGCAGGTAGATAACCGCCTCGTACAGCGAGTCGCCGAGCGCGTCGCCGGCGTCGCCACAGATGACCATGTGGCCGGCCTGGGCCATGAAGCCGGAGAAGCTGCCGACGCTGCCGCCGACGACGATGTCGCCGCCCTTCAGCGAGATGCCGCAGCGCAGACCGGCGTCACCGTCGATCACCAGCAGACCGCCGTGGGCGGTGGCGCCGGCGCCGTTCGAGGCAAAGCCCTTCACATGTACGGTGCCGCTCATCATGTTCTCGGCGACACCGGTGCCGGCGCTGCCGTGGATGACGACGCGAGCGTGCTTGTTCATGCCGGCGGCGTAGTAACCCGCATGGCCATGCACCTCGACCGTGACCGGCTGGTTCAGGCCGACCGCGATGTTGTGCGCGCCGTCCGGGTTCAGCACCGAAATGTGGCGCTTGTCGCCCTCCTCAAGACCCTTGTGCAGGAAGGTGTTCATCTCGGTCAGCGACGAGCTGGCGAGATCAAAGGTCATGCGTTCCATACGTACATCTCCTCGGGCGCGGGTTCGAACACGTTGGCGTGCTTGACGCCAGGCAGGTGGGCCAGCGAACGGAACTCCGACGCGATCGCGACGTAGTCGTCGGTTTCGGCCACAACGGCGGGCTTGCAGGCGAAGGGGTCGCGGATCAGCGCAAGCTTGTCCGGCGTGCCCATCAGGAAAGTGAAGAAGCCGTCGAGTTCGTCGAAGCCCTTCTGCAGCGCGACTTCCAGGTCGTCGCCTTCACGCAGACGCCATTCGAGGAAGCGGCAGGCGGCTTCGGTGTCGTTGTCGGTTTCGAAGTGGATGCCGGCCGGCGTCAGCTTGCGGCGGATCGAGTTCGGGTTCGACAGCGAACCGTTGTGCACCAGGCAGAAGTCTTCGCCGGCGGTGAAGGGGTGTGCGCGATCCGGCGTCACCGCCGATTCGGTCGCCATGCGGGTGTGACCCACCAGGTGCGAACCCTTCATCGACTTGAAGTCGTAGCGGTCTGCGACCTGCGCCGGCGTGCCGATGTCCTTGTACAGGTCGATGGTGCGACCGGTGCTCAGGATGTGCAGCTTCGGATGGTTCTCGCGCAGCCAGCGCTTGACCAGTTCCGGCGACACGGCGAAGGACAGCACGGCATGGTTGTGCTTGACGTCGATGTGCGCATCGACATCGAGGTGTTCCTTCAGCGCGTGCGTCAGGCCGTGCCAGTTGAAGTCGGCACCGTCGTCGGTGAGGCCCGAGTACAGGCTCAGCTTGCGCGAGTTCTCAGCAAGCGTGTCGCCGAACACGGCCAGACCCGCCGAGTCCGGACCGCGCTCGGTCATGCCGATCAGCATGGGCACCATCAGTTCGCCCAGGCGTTCCTTCAATGCCGGTGTCTTGACCAGCAAACCCACGATTCCACACATAACAGTTCTCCGGGGATGATCAGAAGAATTCGAGGTAGCTGTTCACTTCCCAATCGGAAACGTGACGCATGTACTCGACCCACTCCATATGCTTGAGGCGCAGGAACTCGTTGACGACCGGACCCAGAGCACCACGGATCACTTCGTCCTTTTCGAGCGCCACCAGCGCCTCATGCAGGTTCTGCGGCAGTACGCGGATGCCGGCGGCATCGAGCTGCGCCTGGCTGTAGTCGTACAGGTTGTCGTTCTGCGGCGCGCCCGGATCGAGCTCGTTGATCACCCCGTCCATGCCGGCGGCGATGACCGCGGCCGTCGCGAGGTAAGCGTTGCAGGAAGCGTCCGGCAGGCGCAGTTCCAGGCGGCCGCCCGGGCTGCGGATCATGCCGCTGCGGTTGTTGCCGCCGTAGCAGATGTAGGCCGGTGCCCAGGTGGCGCCGGTCAGCGAGCGACCGACCACCAGACGCTTGTATGAATTGACCGTCGGGCAGCACAGCGCAGCCAGTGCCGGCGCGTGCTTGAGCAGGCCGGCGGCCCAGTGGTAGGCCAGCTTGGACAGGGCGAGGCCGTTCTTGTCCGACTTGTCCTCGAACAGGTTGCGCTTGCCGTCGCCGATGCTCATGTGCATGTGCAGGCCGTTGCCCGGACGGTTCGAGAACGGCTTGGGCATGAAGGAGCAGATCAGGCCCAGTTCGGCGGCGATCTCCGCGGCACCCATCTTGAAGAAGGTGTAGTGGTCGCAGGAGGTCAGCGCGTCGGTGAAGGTGTAGTTGATTTCGAACTGGCCGTTCGCGTCTTCGTGGTCGATCTGATAGACGTCGATGCCGACCGCGCGCAGCGATTCGGACAGGCGTTCGAGGAAGACGCGGGCGCGCGACAGGCCCTTGTAGTCGTAACAGGGCTTGGACAGCGTGTCGCCCGGGTCGGCCGGCAGGATCTTGCCTTCGACCTTGCGCAGCAGCGAGAACTCCGGCTCCATGCCGGTGAAGAAGGTCCAGCCGCGTGCGGTGATCTGCTCCAGCTGCTTCTTCAGCACGACGCGGGTGTCGTACTCGTGCGGCTTGCCATGGGTGTGACCGTCACAGGCGATGCGGGCGTAGCCCGGCTGCCAGGGCACCAGCGACAGCGTTGACGCGTCGCCGACGGCCATGTAGTCGGCGTTGACATTGGGCGTCATGCCCATGCCCCATATCGCGAAACCGGCGAAGCCGGCGCCATCCGTGACCACGGTCTTGTAGTGCTCGGCCGGAACCGACTTCGTCTTGGCCGAACCGTGGATATCCACGAACTGCGCGAGGATGTACTTGACCTCGTTTTCCTTCAGGAACTGCTGTGCTTCGCTGGGTGACATCACATTCCCTCCCTGTCCAAACGGCTCTGATCCCACTGATTTGCGTCAGCTTCGATGACGCGCTCTTTGCTTGTTATTGCTGTGCAATCCGCCCGAGTGCATCGAGGCCGACTGCTCCACCTCCGAGATCCGCAGCCACCTCGACCAGCGTGGCCCACAGATAGCCGCCGTAGGTGCCGTCGCACCACAGGCGGAAATACGTGCCGTCGGCGCCGTCGAGCGCGATCGCGGTGACGCCGACGCCGACCATCGAGGTCATCACCAGCGGTTGCGCGCTCGGCGACAGGCTGGCGAAGTCGAAGGCGCAGGTCTGGCGGGTCAGTTCGATCGCGTTGCGGCCGGTGATCACCAGCGCGGCGTCGTAGCGCGGCACCGGATAGACGCCGGCGCCCGGCGCGGTGGCGAGCATCGTGGCGGCGCGACTGCCGCCGGCGACGTCCTCGACCAGGAACTCGGTATTGCCCATGCGCAGCACCAGCGTGCCGTCATCGAGTCGCAGATAGCTGTTCGGCCGTTCCGGCGTGGCGATGCCGAGCGCGTTGAGCCAGGCGGCGGCGCCCGGTCCCTTGACGCCGGCACGGCGGCGGAACGACAGGTCGCCGATACCGGCCAGCGGCACACGTGCAGCGTCGGCCGAACCGTAGGCGGCGACGCTCTGCATCGTTTCGACCTGGGTCCACTTCGCCGCGTGCGGCGCCTGTTCGTCGAACAGCGGACTGATGCGAGTAGGGGCGAAGGGGGCGTTCATTCGATTTCCTTCTGGCGTTCGTCTTTCGGGTCGAAGAAGGGCGTGCTGCAGACCTCGGCCGCGACCATGCTGCCGTCCGTGATGCGGATCGAGAACGGCGTACCCGGCTCGGTCATGCTGGGCAGCACGAAGGCCAGACCGATGTAGCGACCGACGTGCGGGCTCCACGAAATGCTGGTCACGCGGCCGGCGATGTCACCGTTCTCGATGATCAGGTGGCATTCCTTGGGCACTTCGCCGCTGTAGTTCTCGGCCAGGCGGAAGCCGACCAGCTTGCGCTTGAGCGGCATCTTCTTGACGATCTGCAGCGAGCGCTTGCCGGTGAAGAAGGGCTTGTCGAGCTTGACCGCCCAGTCCATGCCGACCTCGAACGGATTGGTCAGGCCGTCGGTGTCCTGGCTCACGATCAGGTGGCCCTTCTCCAGGCGCAGCAGACGCTGGGCCTCGACACCGAAGGGGCCGATGCCCGCCGATTCCCCGGCCTTCATCAGCGCGTCCCACAGCGTCGGGCCGTATTCGGCCGGCACGTGGATTTCGTAGCCCCACTCGCCGACGAAACCGACCCGCATCATGCGCACCGGAATGCCGGCGACGCTGCCGCTGCGCACCGCCAGGTAGGGGAAGGCCGCCGACGACAGGTCCATGTCGGTCAGCTGGGCCAGTACCTTGCGCGACGCCGGGCCGGCGAGGTTCATCGCCGAGTACGAGCCGGTCAGGTTGATCAGGCCGCAGTCCAGCTTCCACTCGATGTTCAGGCGCGACAGTTCGCGATAGACGGTGGCCGCACCCGAGCTGGTGGTGGTGAAGTAGAAGACGTCCTCGGCCACCCGGGCCACCACGCCTTCGTCGCTCAGCACGCCGGACTCGTCACACATGACGGCGTAGCGCGTGGCGCCCACCTTCATGTTGTCGTAGCGGCCGGTGTAGCAGCGGTTCAGGAACTCGGCCGCCTGCGGACCGCGGATTTCCAGCTTGCCCAGCGTACCGACGTCGATCAGCGCGACAGCGGTGCGCACGCGGCGCGCTTCTTCGCGGATGCAGTCGATGCGCGACTTGCCCTCGACCGCGTAGTACTCCGGACGCTCCCACGCACCGGCCTGCATGAACACCGCACCGAGCGCAGCGTGACGGCCGTGCAGCGGCGAGTGGCGCTGCGGGCTGAAGCCGCGACCGGCCAGGTGCGACAGCGGCACCGGGTGGAAGAAGGGGCGCGCGGTCGTGGTGCCGACCTGCTGCGGCGACTTGCCGGTCAGGCGCGCCAGAATGCGCAGCGCCGTCATGTTCGAGTGCTTGCCCTGGCTGGGGCCCATGCCGACGGTCGAGAAGCGCTTCAGCAGCTCGATGTTGTCGTAGCCTTCCTGCACCGCGTTCTCGAAATCCTTCACCTGCAGGTCTTCGTCGAAATCGACGAAGTTCTTGCCGTCCGGATGGGCGACGATGGGCCAGGCGTGCGACGGCGATTCGGTTTCGGGCGGCACGTTGACGCTGCCCGCCGTGCCGTGACCGGCGTGCGCCGCGGCGGCGAGGCCGGCGCGCTGACCGTCGGCGATGCGCGACTCCAGCTTGAACACGCCATTGACGCGACCACAGGCGAACACGCCTTCCGGCAGCTGGTCCGGCACGAACTGCTGCAGCAGTTCGTCGAAGCGCATCTTGGTGCCGGCCTGGTACAGCAGGTTGGCAGCCGGCGCCCAGCCGGTGCTCATGGCCAGACCATCACAGGCGATGCGACGCTGCGAACCCGACACCACGCGGCCCGAGCCGTCGATGCGGCAGGCGGTGATGCCGGCCAGTTCGCCCTTGCCGTCGGCGTGCGCCTCATAGACGGCGTGGCCGGCGAGGATTTCGACACCCTTGGCGCGCAGTGCGTCGGCTTGTGCCGACGGCGGCACGCTGGCGCGCATGTCGAGCACGGCGGCGACGCTGGCGCCGGCAGCGATCAGGTCGAGCGCGACGCGGTAACCGTCGGCGTTGGCCGCCAACACGACGGCGTTGCCCGCCGGCTTGACGGCGTAGCGATAGATCAGGCGCTGCATCGCCGAGCCGTTCATGACGCCCGGCAGGTCGTTGTTGCGGAACACCGCCGGCTGTTCGAAGGCGCCGCTGGCAACGATGACCGCCTTGGCGCGCATCTTCGTCATCTTGTCGGCGTCGATCAGCGGCACCCACTGGTCGGCGTAGTAGGCACCGGCGTAGGTACCTTCCAGCAGACGGATGTTGGCGTGCGCCTTCACCTTGTCGAGCAGCGCGCGGGTCTGCTGACGACGGATGGCGTCGCCACCGAGCTGATAGAGACCGCTGCCACCGGCGCGTGCGTTCTCATCGCAGATCACCACGCGGGCACCGGCATCGGCGGCCGACAGCGCGGCCGACAGACCGGACGGACCGGCGCCGATCACCAGCACGTCGCAGAAGTCGTAGCGCTTGGCGGTGCGGATGTGCGGCGTCGAGAAGTTGACCACGCCGAGGCCGGTGATGCGGCGGAACACGCGCTCCCACATCGGGAACAGGCGCTTGTTGTGGAAGGCCTTGTAGTAGAAGCCGACCGGCAGGAAGCGGGCGAACATGCCCAGGTGACGCGCGCGGTCATTGGCCAGACCGCCGAAGGTGTTCACCGCGGTCAGGTCCATGCCCTCGCGCACGGCGACCACGTCTCCGCGGGTGTTCAGCTTCTGGCCGTCCTGCACCATCACGTTCACGTCGTGGTTGGCGGCGGACAGGATGCCGCGCACGCGGTGGTACTTGAAGCTGCGGCCCTGGGTGCGCTGACCGGCCGCCCACAGCGCGCTGGCGATGCTGTCGCCAGCGACGGCTTCAAAGGCGCGACCTTCAAAACGGAACCGGACAGTGCGGCTGCGATCGAGCCACTCGTCGGGCATTGCGGGCAGGCGCATCACTTGTCTTCTCCATGCAGATAGGTGCGCAGCACCTTGTCCTTTTCGGTATCGCGCTCGGCGATGAACCAGGTGTTCGACGGCGTGTGGCACCACCATTCCTTCTTCACGCCGGGTGCGCCATTGCGGTTGAACACGTAGTCGGCCCACTGCTCGTCGGTGCAGGTGTCGGCGTCGGGCGCCGGACGGATTTCGCCCCAGTAGGCGAACTCCGAAATCGGACGCGTGCCGTTCATCGGACAGGTCATCAGTTTCATGTCGTCGTCTCCGCTCTCTGTTCTGCGCTCAGTGACCCACGCTCGCCGCACCCTTCTCGCCGGTCAGCGAGTAGTTGCGGAAGCGGTCGAGCGAGAAGCCGGTGATCAGCTCGTGCGGCTTGTCATTGACGGCGGTCCAGGCCATGGTCTTGCCGCAGACCGGCGTCGCCTTGAAGCCCCAGGTACCCCAACCGGAATCGAGGTAGAAACCTTCGACCGGGGTCAGACCCATGATGGGCGCGAAGTCCGGCGTCATGTCGGCCATACCGGCCCACTGGCGCACCACCTTGGAATGCGACAGGAAGGGGAACATGTCGAGCAGGTGAGCGGCGAGGCCTTCCGGGAAGTCCAGCGTCGAGCGCGTCGATTGCACTTCGTACGGATCGAGCGAGGCGCCCATCACCAGTTCGCCGCGGGCACTCTGGCTGACATAGATGTGCAGGCTGCCGGACACCAGGATGGTGTCGAGCCAGGGCTTCATCGGCTCGCTCACCATGGCCTGCAGCGGATGCACGAAGATGGGCGTCTTGAAGCCCACCATGTCGGTGATGCGCGGCGTAAAGCCGGCGACCGCACAGATGACCTTGTTGGTCGAGATGAAACCCTTGGTGGTGTGTACACCGACCACCTTGCCACCCTTGACCTCGATGCCGGTGACTGCGGTCTGCTGGTGGATTTCCGCACCGCGCATGTCCGCACCGCGACCGTAACCCCAGGCCACCGCGTCGTGGCGGGCCACGGCACCCGGCGCGTGGTACAGCGCGCCCTGGATCGGCGCGTGGCCGCCACAGGACAGATCGATCTGCGGGGTCTGGCGCTTCACTTCTTCCGGACCCACCACTTCGGACGCGATGCCGTAGTGCTTGTTCACCTCTGCGCGCCAGCGCATGGTGCGCATCGCGGAGTCGGTGTGGGCCAGCGTGAAGTGGCCGCGCGTCGAGTAGAAGAGGTTGAGGTCGAACTCGGTGACAGGTCCTGCCACAGCTGGACCGACTTGTCGTAGAACTTGACGCCTTCGGGCGTCAGGTAGTTCGAGCGGATGATGGTGGTGTTGCGGCCGGTGTTGCCGCCACCGATATAGCCCTTTTCGAGCACCGCCACGTTGGTGATGCCGTGATCACGGGCGAGGTAGTAGGCGCTGGAGAGGCCGTGGCCACCCCCGCCGATGATCACCACGTCGTACGAGGGCTTGAGCTTGTCGTGAGCCGTAAACATCCGGGGTTCCGGATGGGACTTCGACAGACCGAATCGCAATAGGCGCCAGGGCATGTGCTTTCCTGTTGTCCAGACTGAAAGGGTGTCGCTTCTGCTGCAATGCAGCGTGTTTCGGGTGAAGCAACTTTTTTTCGAATCATGAACCTTTTTGTACCCAAGTCAACTTAAATTCTTCTTATGAAACCCCGCGTGTAAGATAACGGTCACAAGGGACAGGTAGAGGCCCAGTCTGGAGGCGGAAAAGCAATGAGTACACAAGACGGCGTCATGGAAGGGGAGCTGGAGCGCTACCTCGGAAACACCATCCGGGAGCTGCGCCGGGCGCACGGCCTGACGATTGCCGATATTTCGGAGCGCGCCGACATCAGCCGCGGCATGCTGTCGCGCATCGAGAACGGCCAGACCGCCACCAGCCTCGACGCGCTGTCACGCATCGCGCGCGCGCTCGGCGTGTCGCTGTCGGCGCTGTTCAAGAACTACGAGACGGAGGGCGGCGGCGCGCAGCTGATCAAGGCCGGCGAGAGCATGGAAGTGGCCCGCCGCGGCACACGCAGCGGTCACACCTACCACCTGCTGTCCTACCACCAGGGCCCGACCAAGCTGTTCGAGCCCTTCCTGATCACGATCGAGCAGGAAAGCGAAACCTTCCCGGTGTTCGAACACCCGGGCACGGAGTTCATCTACATGCTGGAGGGCCGCATCGAGTACCGGCACGGCAAGACGGTGTACGACCTGCAGCCGGGCGACGCGCTCACCTTCGACGGCAACGTGCCGCACGGCCCGGAAAAGCTGACCAAGGTGCCCATCCGCTTCCTGTCGATCACGATCTACCCGGAAGCCGGGCATGAGTGAGTGTTTCAGGAGCAGGGGCTAGAGACCAGGGGTCAGGGGCTGGAGCGCCCCTGGCCAGCACCTTTCAGCTCAGGCGACGACTTCCCTTGAAGTGATGGTGTAGCTGAAACCGGCCGGGTCGAGGCTGTCAAGGCGACCGGCAGCGGTTTCGCCCTGCGGATACATCAGGAAGGGCACGGCGGCGCCGTTCGACCCAGGCAGTGCGATGTCGTGAGCGACGTTGTAGGCCAGCCAGTTCATTTCCCACGCGCCGAAAAGCTTGTTCCGCGCGGCAACGACGACGTCGTCCTTCAGCGTCAGCCCCGGACGCTCTTCCAGCACCACCTTGCGCACGTCGGCCGGATCGACCGGCACCCAGCCGTAGCCGGCCAGCCACACCTCGGCGCGGCAGTGCTGCGCCTTCGTGATGTCGCCGCTCTTGCCCAGGCTCTTGTAGCCGAACTTCGAATCGGCCACGCGGATGCCATAGACGTCGCGCGCCGGCAGTCCGACCGAGCGGGCAAGGCCGACGAACAACGCATTCAGGTCGGCGCACTTGCCCGACAAGTTGCCGCTTTCCAGCATGCTGCGGATGTCGCCCAGTCCACAGCCGCGCGTCTTCGGATTGCGCTCCGTGTTGTCGCAGATCCACTCGTACAGCGCACGGGCGCGGTCGGTGTCGGTCTTCGCGCCGCGCGTCGCCTTCTGCGCGGTGTCGAGCACGATGCCGTCGGTCGGCAGCAGTTCGGTCGGCTGCGTGAACAGGCGCCGCTCGGCCGCGTCGAGCGGCGGTACCGCGCTCGGCGCAGCGAAGTCGATCGCGCGGTCGCGGGTGGCGAAGCGGCTGACCACCTCGATCTCCGGCGCGGCTTGCCCGGCGCTCCACTGCGCGACCAGCATGCGTGCGCCATAGACCGTGTCCTCGGCTACACCGGCGCGCGCGGCGTTGCCGCTCCATTCGTTGCCCAGCGCACGGATCCAGTCGTCGTTGTTCAGCGACGGCAGCGGAATCCACACCGTTACCGCCTGATCGCTGGCCACCGGCGTCACCCGGGTCACCACCTCGTAGGAGCGCCAACCACTCGCCGGCGACGGATCGAAGCCGGCCGGGGCGGCGCGCAACGCGCCGGGCAGTGAGGCCGACAGGCCGGCCAGCGCACTGGCGTGAATGAAACGACGACGATCCATGGACATTCTCCAGACGAAATTCAATCAGCGCATCAGGCGCTGCAGTTGTTCGCGCACCGCCGATGCATTCCAGTTGACCACGCCCTGCGCCCGCGCCACCACGCGATGCCGGCCGTCGAGCACCACGGTGTAGGGCAGCAGGCGCACACCCCAAGCCTTGCTGATGCGCTGCTCGCGATCGAACAGCAGCGGCAGCGCGACGCCCGCCTGATCGAGGAAGCGGCGGGCATCGGCGTCGCGGTCGGCGACGGCGATGATCAGCACAACGACACCCCTGTCGGCGAGCGCCTGCAGCGCCGGCATTTCCTCGCGACAGGGTTCGCACCACGACGCCCAGAAATTCACCAGCACCGGACGACCGGCGTAAGACGCGAGCCGTGCCGCAAGGTTCGCGTCGCCCTGAGGCAGCGCCGCCGGCTCGACCGGTGTCAAGGCGGCCGCACAAAACGGCGCCGAGCACAGCGCCAGCAGGCAGGCCGTCACACGGCCGGCACGCAGAACGGACGGAAACATGTGCGCACGAAGGATGAGTCGAAGCGCGCAGTGTAGTGGCAGCCGCTCCGCATTTCATCCGTTCGCCCCGCCCGGTCCCTGTCACGCCGCTGTCACCACCCCGTCACCGGCCTGCATTGGGCGGCGATGACACTGTGCATATGCGTCGCGACGATCCCCGCACCGACATCGCCTTCACCGTCGAACGCCTGCAGGCGGCGGACGAGGCATTGCGCATTGCCGTCGTGACCGAGACCTGGCCGCCCGAGGTCAATGGCGTGGCGATGAGCCTGAAACGCATGGTGGACGGCTTGCTCGCGCGCGGGCATCGGGTGCAGCTGATCCGGCCGAAGCAGCACGCGACCGACGCGCCACTGCGCGACGGCCCGCTGCGCGAGGTGCTGGCACGCGGCGTGCCGATCCCGAAGTACGGCAGCCTGCGCGTCGGCCTGCCGGCCAAGCAGAAGCTGGCCCGGCTATGGACGCTGGAGCGACCCGACCTCGTGCACCTGGTCACCGAAGGCCCGCTCGGCTGGTCGGCGATGGCGGCGGCGCGCAAGCTCAAGCTGCCGGTGACCAGCGACTTCCGCACCAACTTCGACGCCTACAGCGCGCACTACGGCATCCGCTGGCTGAAACGGCCGATCGCCGCCTACCTGCGCCGCTTCCACAACCTCGGTCACGCCACCTTCGTGCCGACGCAGGCGCTGCAGGCGCAGCTGACCGACTGCGGCTACCGCAATATCGAAGTCGTGTCGCGCGGCGTCGATACCGCGCTGTTCTCGCCGGCACGCCGCAGCCAGGCACTGCGCGCAGCGTGGGGCGCCGCGCCGGACGATCTGGTGGTGGCCTTCGTCAGCCGCCTGGCACCGGAAAAGAACCTCGATCTGGTCGCCCGCGCCTTCGAAGCGCTGCGCCGCGAGCGGCCGGAGGCACGCATGCTGTGGGTCGGCGACGGACCGGCGCGCGAAACGCTGGCGCAGCAGTATCCGCACCACCTGTTCGCCGGCATGCGCAGCGGCGAGGATCTGGCCACTCACTACGCCAGCGCCGACCTGTTCCTGTTCGGCAGCCTGACCGAAACCTTCGGCAACGTGCTGACCGAAGCGCTGGCCAGCGGCCTGCCGGTGGTGAGCTACGCCCAGGCGGCCGCGGCCGAACTGATAGAACCCGGCCGCAATGGCCTGCTGGCGCCGCCGGGCGACGAAGCGACCTTCATCGAACAGACCTTGCGCGCCGGCCGCGACGACACGCTGCGCGCCGCGATGGCGACCGGTGCGCGACGCAGCGTCGAGCAGCTGGACTGGAACAGCGTGGCGGACACCTTCGCCCGCCGGCTGCGCAACGCTGTCAGCAGCGCCGAAACGCTGCGCCGGGCACGCGACGACGCCTTCTGAAGGCCTGCCGGTGCCGCTCGAGGCGCCGTATACTCGCGGTTTTCCCGCTACCGGCACGCCCTCCATGTCCGTCCTCATCTGCGGCTCCATCGCCTACGACAACATCATGGTCTTTCCGGACCGCTTCAAGCACCACATCCTGCCGGACCAGATCCACATCCTGAACGTGTCCTTCCTGGTGCCGGACATGCGGCGCGAATTCGGCGGCTGCGCCGGCAACATCGCCTACAACCTGAAGCTGCTGGGCGGCGAACCGCTGATGATGGCCACCGTCGGTCAGGACGCCGGCCCCTATTTCGAGCGCTTCGCCGCGCTCGGCATCCCGGTCACTCACGTGCGCCGCGTCGATGACGCCTTCACCGCGCAGTGCTTCATCACCACCGACCTCGACGACAACCAGATCACCGCCTTCCATCCGGGCGCGATGAGCTTTTCGCACGAGAACCGGGTCGGCGACGCACAGGGCGTGAAACTGGGCATCGTCGCCCCGGACGGCCGCGACGGCATGGTGACGCACGCGCAGCAGTTCGCCGACGCCGGCATCCCCTTCGTGTTCGATCCGGGTCAGGGCATGCCGATGTTCAACGGCGACGACCTGCTGCACTTCCTCGAACTGGCGACCTGGTGCACGGTCAATGATTACGAGGCGCGCATGCTGTGCGACCGCACCGGCCTCAGCGAAGCGCAGATCGCCGAGCGCGTTGACGCGCTGATCGTGACCCGCGGCGGCGAAGGTTCGCGCGTCTATCACGGCGGCACGGTGACCGAAGTGGCCTGCGTACCGGCTGACGCGTTGCTCGACCCGACCGGCTGCGGCGACGCCTATCGCGGCGGTCTGCTGTACGGTCTGTCGCGCGGCGCGGATGTCGTGTCGTCGGCCCGCCTGGCATCGGTGATGGGGGCGATCAAGATCGCCAGCCGCGGCGGTCAGAACCACGCGCCGACGCGTACCGAGATCGAGCGCCGCTTCCGTGCCACCTATGGCAGCTCGCTCGATTTCTGACCCGGAGCACGGAAACAACTGCTCACGATTGCAGCATCGCCGGTTCATTGCCGGCGCGTTAAATGAGGTGGTTTGCCGGCATCGTGCCGGCAGCGATCCGACGGAGAGATGAAATGAATCGCTTGGCGCTTGCCGCGCTGATGACGGCCGGACTGGTGCTGGCCGGCTGCCAGTCCAGCCTGTCCGGTGACACGTATTCGCGCGATCAGGCGCGGCGCGAAATGTCGGTACGCATGGGTACGGTCGAAGCCGTGCGCGCGGTCACCATCGAGGGCACCAAGTCGCACGTCGGTACCGCCAGCGGTGCCGCCATCGGCGGCCTGGCCGGTGGACGCGGTTCGACCGCAGGCGCCATCGCCGGCGCAGTGGTCGGCGGCGTCGCCGGTGCATTGATCGAGGAAGGCGCGACCCGCCGTTCCGGTCAGGAAATCACGATACGTCTGGACAGCGGCAACGTGATCGCCGTGGTGCAGGAAGGCGACGAGAAGTTCAACCCGGGCGACCGCGTGAAACTGGTCGGCTCCAGCGGCAATACGCGGGTCAGCCGCTACTGATGTCGGTCTGCGTGTGCGGCAGCGGCCGCCCGGCGGACGCCTGCTGCGCGCGCTTCCATGCCGGCGAAGCGGCACCGACGCCGGAGGCGCTGATGCGTTCCCGCTACAGCGCCTTCGTACTCGATCTGCGCGACTACCTGCTGGCCACCTGGCATCCGACGACGCGCCCTGCTGCGCTGCCGCCGCCTGAGCCGGGCCTGAAATGGCTCGGGCTGGAGGTGAAGCGCAGCGCGTTGCAGGACGCCGATCACGGCACGGTCGAATTCGTCGCCCGCAGCAAGCTGGGCGGACGGGCGCACCGCCTGCACGAAAACAGCCGTTTCGTGCAGGAGGACGGCCGCTGGTACTACGTCGATGGAGATTTCGAGCGCTGAGCGCGACTGAAGGGCGGAGCTTCGATATTCAGAGGCCCCGCTGCCGGCAGCGGGGCGGTTCTCTGACCGCGACAGTGCGGATAGACCTGCGCTGTCGATGATGACGGGCGCCGTCGCGGGAAGACCACGCCCAAAGGATTCTTTGCACCGAAGCCCGTCGGCAACGACTCAGTAGTCGTCGTCGTTCGCGACCTCGTCCTCTTCGTCTTCCTCGTACTCGTCGTCCGCCTCTTCGGCGACGCGGGCTTCGAGGAAGGCCTTGAAATCGTCCGGGTCACAGAACTCGTCGATGAAATCGGCGAGTACGCTGACCACCATGTCGGGGTCCCAGTCGCACTGGTCGGCGGCGTCGTGGATCAGCTTTTCGGTGCTCATTGTCTTTCTCCCGAAGGAACACTGACGAGGGTGAGAACGGCTTTTGCAGCCTAGCACAGCCTCATTGCTTCGCCACCGTATCGGCGTTCTGGCCGAACAGCAGCTTGCGCGACTGCTCGTCCACGACCGGCTTGTCGCTGACCTGGGCGCCGCGCTCGTACGCGCGCACGGTGGCGGTGCGGGCACGTATCGATTCGAACCAGCGCTTCAGGTGCGGAAAATCGTCCAGATCCATCTGCTGGCGCTTGTGCGGCACCACCCACGGGTAGCTCGCCATGTCGGCGATCGTGTAGTCGTCGCCGGCGATGAAGGCGCGGTCCGCCAGATGCTTGTTCAGCACGCCATACAGGCGGCCGGTTTCGTCAACGTAGCGCTTGATTGCGTAGGCGATCGCCTCCGGCGCGTACTGGACGAAATGGTGATTCTGCCCGGCCATCGGCCCAAGGCCACCGACTTGCCAGAACAGCCATTCGAGCGCCTGCACCCGGGCACGCAGATCGGCCGGCAGGAACTTGCCCGTCTTTTCCGCGAGATAAAGCAGGATGGCGCCGGACTCGAACACCGACAGCGGCGCCCCGCCGTCGGCCGGTGCGTGATCGACGATTGCGGGCATTCGGTTGTTCGGCGAGATGGCCAGGAATTCGGGGCGAAACTGCTCGCCGGCACCGATATTGACCGGCACGATGCGGTGCTCGACGTTCGCTTCTTCGAGGAACATCAATACCTTGTAACCGTTCGGTGTCGGCCAGAAATGAAGATCGATCACGATGCGCTGCCTCGGAATGAATGCCGTCGCGTCCAGCCTACCCTGCCGCTGCGGTTTCTGTCTGCCCGAGCTGTAAGCCGCCGTGTCGGATGGCGCACCGCCGCCACGTACAATGTCGCTTTCTCGCAACTGCCTCGCCCATGCTCCAGCACGCCATCATCCCGGTCACCCCGTTCGCCCAGAACTGCACCCTGCTGTGGTGCGACGAAACGATGAAGGGCGCCGTCGTTGACCCGGGCGGCGATCTCGACCGCGTGCTGGCCGAGGTGAAGCGCCACGGCATCTCGCTGGAAAAGATCCTGATCACCCACGGCCACCTCGATCACGCCGGCGCGACACAGGACTTGGCGGAACAGTTCGATCTGCCGATCGAAGGGCCGCACCCGGACGACAAGTTCTGGATAGACGGCTTCCCGGTGCAGGCGCAGATGTTCGGTTTCCCGCCCTGTCGCCCCTTCGTGCCGACCCGCTGGCTGGCCGACGGCGACACCGTGACGGTGGGCAAGGTGACGCTGGACGTGGTGCACTGTCCCGGCCACACGCCGGGCCACGTGGTGTTCGTTGACCGCGCCGGCCGCCTGGCCCAGGTCGGCGACGTGCTGTTCGCCGGCTCGATCGGCCGCACCGACTTTCCGCGCGGCAACCACGGCGACCTGATCCGTTCCATCCGCGAAAAACTGTTCCCGCTGGGTGACGACATCCGCTTCATCCCCGGCCACGGCCCGATGTCCACCTTCGGCGAGGAACGAAAGTACAACCCCTACGTGGGCGGAAACCACTGATATGCAACTCGAACGCATCCTGCAGAGCCAGGGCTTCGGCACCCGCCGCGAATGCCGCGCGCTGGTGCGCCTCGAACGCGTCACCGTTGGCGGTGAAATGATCGACGACCCCTTCGTCGAACTCGACCCCGAGGGCCTGGAATTCACCGTGAACGGCCAGCCCTGGCGCTACCACGAGAAGGCCTATGTGATGCTGCACAAGCCGGCCGGCTACGAGTGCTCGCAGAAGCCCAAGCACCACCCGGCGGTGTTCACGCTGCTGCCCTCGCCACTGGTGGTGCGCGCGGTGCAATGCGTCGGCCGGCTCGACGAGGACACCACCGGCCTCTTGCTGCTGACCGACGACGGCCAGTTCATCCACAAGCTCACCTCGCCCAAGCACGGCGTGCTGAAGCGCTATGTCGCGACCACCAAGCATCCGGTCGACGACGCCCAGCTCGCCGCGCTGCGCGGCGGCGTCGAACTGAACGACGCGCCCGGCATATCGGTGGCCGCGCACACGGTCGAGCAGATTGACGCGAACCGCCTGTCGATCACGATAGGCGAAGGCAAGTACCACCAGGTCAAGCGCATGGTGGCCGCCGCCGGCAACCGCTGCGAGGCGCTGCACCGGGTCGCGGTCGGCAGGCTGGAACTGCCGGCCGACCTGGC
The DNA here is from genome assembly GCF_965284615.1 of Methyloversatilis sp. GTDB lineage: Bacteria > Pseudomonadota > Gammaproteobacteria > Burkholderiales > Rhodocyclaceae > Methyloversatilis. Next base: position 409,176 of record NZ_OZ260098.1, on the reverse strand, counting down.
GCCGGGCGAGTGGCGCTGGATCGACCCGTCGGAGGTGTGAGCGCATGGCCATACAGACCGATTCCCTGCCCAGCGGCCCGCGCATCGTATCGGCCGCGCCCGCCAGCCCGCAGGAGGACGCGCTGGAGCGCGCACTGCGGCCGAAGCGGCTCGACGAATACATCGGCCAGCAGAAGATACGCGACCAGCTCGACATCTTCGTCGCCGCCGCGCGCGGCCGCGGCGAACCGCTGGACCACGTGCTGCTGTTCGGCCCGCCGGGCCTCGGCAAGACCACGCTGGCCCACATCGTCGCCGCGGAAATGGGCGTCAATCTGCGTCAGACCTCGGGCCCGGTGCTGGAGCGCGCCGGCGATCTGGCGGCAATACTCAGCAACCTCGAACCGAACGACGTGCTGTTCATCGACGAAATCCACCGCCTGAGCCCGGTGGTGGAGGAAATCCTCTACCCGGCGCTGGAGGATTTCCAGATCGACATCATGATCGGCGAAGGCCCGGCCGCTCGCTCGATCAAGCTCGACCTGCCGCCGTTCACGCTGGTCGGCGCCACCACGCGCGCCGGCATGCTCACCAATCCGCTGCGCGACCGCTTCGGCATCGTCGCCCGGCTGGAATTCTATTCGGCCGACGAACTGGCGCTCATCGTGCGTCGCTCGGCGCGCCTGCTCGACTGCGCGATCGACGACGCCGGCAGCCTTGAAATCGCCCGCCGCTCGCGCGGTACGCCGCGCATCGCCAACCGCCTGCTGCGCCGCTGCCGCGACTACGCGCAGGTGAAGGCGAACGGCGAGATCACGCGCGAAGTGGCCGACGCCGCACTGATCATGCTGGACGTGGACAGCGTCGGCCTCGACCTGATGGACCGCAAGCTGCTCGAAGCGGTGATCGACAAGTTCGACGGCGGCCCGGTCGGCGTAGACAACCTCGCCGCCGCCATCGGCGAATCGCGCGACACCATCGAGGACGTGCTGGAGCCCTATCTGATCCAGCAGGGCTATCTGCAGCGCACGCCACGCGGCCGCATCGCCACCGCGGCCATCTATCGCCATCTCGGTTTCAATGCGACTGGGCCGGCCGTCGCCTCGCTGTGGGACGACAAGCCGGAAGGCTGACGCGCGCGATCAGCGCTCGCCGTCGGTCGTGCGGCGGCGCATCTCGTCGAGCGCCGAATCGAAGCGCGCGTCGCCGGCGCGGATGTTCTCGATGTACACCTCCCACGCCTCGACGCCCTGGCGGGCGGCGATCAGTTCGCCCGGCCGCAGCGCGAACGCGCGGTCCTCGGCGCGGGTGCGCAGCTTGGGCGGCGTGAACAGCACCAGCATCTCTCCGCGCGCGAAAATTTCTTTCGCCAGCGCAACGCGCCGCGACGCGGCCGCCGGGCCGATCGAACCATTGGGCGTGGTGACGCGGCCGGTCAGTGAATCGACGCCGGTGTAGAGCGCCGGATCGCGCGGGTTCTGGCCGGCCTCGATCAAATCGTCGATCTGCGCCATCACCTCGTCACGCCGCTGCGGCTCTTCCAGCAGCAGCGGGAACACCGCCGCGTTAAGGCGTTTCGAGTAGTCCTCGAAATTCAGCTTGACCCGCATCGCCACCGCCTCGTCCGTCACGTTGCGGCCGAGCGCGTCGAAAGCCTGAACCGCGCGCCCCACTTCCTCGATGGCCACCCGGGCCAGCAGTGCGGCACGAGCGTGGTGATGGTGACGCAGCAGCAGCGGCGCTTCGTGCAGCAGCTGGCGGGCGTTGTCGATGGCCACGTCACGGATGGTGCGCAGCAGACGGGAACTGAGGGGGATGGTGGCGAAGGATGCGGATGACACGGCTTTGCTCCGGTTACGCAGATGGACGGACCGGCTCGTGGCCGGCAGTCGTGAATCAGCATACCCAGCACGCCGTAACGCGTCCAGATGCCGACGCACCGGCTCAGCCGGCGAGCGCGCGCTCGATGAAATGACGCGGCACGCGGGTCTTCGGCACGCGGCCGCCGAACCAGGCGCGCACGTCCTCGTCCAGGCCGATGCCGTGCATGTAGTTGTACAGCGCCTTGTTCAGCGCGGCGCCCATCGCGTCGTGGTCGGTACCGACCGGGTCGATGAAGCCGACGTCGTTTTTCGCGAAGGTGACCGGCGGCAGCGGCAGCAGCGTCACGCCGTAGTCCTCCGGGTGCATGCCGACCGGCGAATGCACGGTACAGGCGAAGCGATGGAAGAAGCCGCTCTGGATGCAGCCGTGCTCGAACAGCTGGCGCACGTATTCCAGCGCATCGACCGTGTCCTGCACGGTCTGCGTCGGAAAGCCGTACATCAGGTAGGCGTGCACCAGGATGCCGGCGTCGGCGAAGCCGCGCGTGACGCGCGCGACCTGCTCGACCGACACGCCCTTCTTCATCAGCTGCAGCAGCCGGTCGCTCGCCACTTCCAGTCCGCCGGAAATGGCGATGCAGCCGCTGTCGGCCAGTTCCAGGCACAGCTCCGGCGTGAACGACTTCTCGAAGCGGATATTGCCCCACCACGAAATGCTCACATCACGCCGCTTCAGTTCGGCGGCGAAGGCGCGCAGCGACTTCGGCGGCGGCGCCTCGTTGACCAGATGGAAACCGCTCTGTCCGGTCTCGGCGACGATGGCTTCGACGCGATCGACCAGCGTGCTCGCACTCGCCGCGTCGTAGCGCGAAATGTAGTCGAGGCTCACGTCGCAGAAGCTGCACTTCTTCCAGTAGCAGCCGTGCGCCACCGTGAGCTTGTTCCAGCGCCCGTCCGACCACAGCCGGTGCATCGGATTGAGCATGTCGAGCAGCGACAGGTAGCGGTCCAGCGGCAGACCGGCCCAGGTCGGCGTTCCGACCTCGTCGAACGGAATGTCCGGCTCGACGAAGTTCACGTACTTCACCACACCGTCCTCACGCAGGAAGGTGCGCACCAGTCGCTGTCGGGAGCGGCCACCGGCGAGGTGGTCGAGCAGCGCCAGCAGCGGCCGCTCGCCGGCGTCCAGCGTCACGTAATCGAAGAAGTCGAACACGCGCGGCTCGGCCAGTTCGCGCAGTTCGGTGTTGACGAAGCCGCCGCCGAGCACGGTGACGATGGACGGATCGACCGCCCGTATCGTCTGCGCGATGCGAAAGGCCGCGTACACGGCGCCGGGAAAGGGCACCGACAGCAGCACCACGCGCGGCGTGTGGCGCGCCAGCGCTTCGCGCGTCAGCCGGTCGAGCGCGCGGTTGACCAGGGTGGGCGTTGCAGCCAGCGCCTGCGCCAGCGGGTCGAAGCTGGGCTGGCTCTGCGCCAGCGATTCGGCGTAGCGGACGAATTCGAAGCGCGGGTTGACGGCTTCGCGTATCGCATCGGCGACGTCGTTCAGGTAGAGCGTCGCGAAATGGCGTGCACGGTCCTGCACGCCCAGTGCGCCGAAGGCCCAGGCCAGCGGATCGCCGCCGTCCGGGTCGATGTAGGCCTCCAGCGATTCGAAGCGCGGCCCTTCGGGCAGAAAGCCGCGCGACACGATGCGGTGCGCCAGCGTCGGATCGCGCCCCTGCAGGAAAGCGAGCACCGGCGCCATGGTCGCCGCGTAGCGCGAATGCTGCGCCGCGAAACTGGCGGCGGCGCGCGGGCGCTTCTTCTGCGGCAGCGCGTCGCAGGCCTCGCGCAGCGCCACCAGACCCTCGCGCGACAGCAGGTCCAGCACCAGCGTCAGCGCCAGATCCTCCTGCACCGCATCGACGCCGCGCGAGCGCAGGAAACCGGTCAGATAGGCGGTGGACGGATAGGGCGTGTTCAGCTGCGTCATCGGCGGAATGACGGACAGCACACGGGGCGACGGGGTCGAGGAAGCGGGCGCGCTCATGGTGGATACGGCGGTGCGACAAGCCGCGCAGCGTACCCGAAGGCGCGCCGATCCGCGCAATACCTCACGACTGACCGCTCGCGGCATCGGTGACCACGCCGGGTTCCCAAATATTTACTCGGCAATTCGCTGCACACCCCTACCATCACGGCGATACGAGCGCGAAGGTCCGTCAACGCCGTACCGAGGAGAGAGGCCACGATGCCCGAATCACCCACCGAAGCTGGACCGCCGTCCGTCGCAGTGCTGATCGAGGCACTGGCGGCCGATGCCGGTGACCGCGCGGCGCTGATGCGCAGCGACGGCAGGAGCCTGTCGCGCGCCGAGCTCGCCCGACGCACCCGCCTGCTGGCGCAGCGGCTCCGCGCGCTCGCCATCGCGCCGACCGACCGGGTGGCGGTGCTCGCGCCCAATGGCATCGACATGGCGCTGGCCGTGCTGGGCACAATGCGCGTCGCCGCCTGCGCACCACTCAATCCGCAGTATGGGCCGGCCGAACTGGCCTTTTACCTCGACGATCTCGCGGCACGTGCGCTGGTCGTCACCGGCGACAGCCCGGCGCTGGCGCGCGAGATCGCGGCGCAGCGCGGTCTGCCGGTGATCGAGGCGGGCGAAGCGCTGTGGGCGACCGGCGACGCGCCGCTGCCGCCGACACCGGCGTCCGACGACATCGCGCTGGTGCTGCACACCTCGGGCACCACCTCGCGTCCGAAGCAGGTTCCGCTGAGCCACGCCAACCTCGCCGCGTCGATGGCCCACATCGTCGCCGCGCTGCAACTCGGCGCTGACGACTGCGCACTGAACGCGATGCCGCTGTTCCACATCCACGGCCTGGTCGCCGGCCTGCTGGCGCCGCTGGCCGCCGGCGGCCGCACCGTATGCGCACCGGCACTGCGCCTGCCCGACTTCTTCGACTGGCTCGATGCCTGCGGCGCCACCTGGTATTCGGCGGTGCCAACCATGCACCAGGCCGTGCTCGCTGCCGCCGACGGTCGCCGGCCGCAACGCCCGCTGCGCTTCGTGCGCTCGTCGTCGGCCGCGCTCGCCCCCGCCACGCTGGCCGCGCTCGAAGCGCGCTTCGGTTGTCCGGTCATCGAGGCCTACGGCATGACCGAGGCGGCGCACCAGATGGCCAGCAACCCGTTGCCGCCGGGCGTGCGCAAGCCCGGTTCGGTCGGCCTGCCAGCCGGCCCGGAAATCGCCGTCATCGACGCCGCCGGTGCGCCGCTGGCCGCCGGCGCGCGCGGCGAGATCGCCATCCGCGGCGCCAACGTGATGCGTGCCTACCACGCCCATCCGGAGGCCAACCGCAGCGCCTTCACCGCGGGCTGGTTCCGCACCGGCGACGAGGGCTATGTCGATGCCGAGGGCTATCTGCACATCACCGGACGGCTGAAGGAAATGATCAACCGCGGCGGCGAGAAGATCACGCCACGCGAAATCGACGAAGCGCTGCTGACCCACCCGGACGTCGCGCAGGCGGTCGCCTTCGCGGTGCCGCACCCGACGCTGGGCGAAGACGTCGCCGCCGCCGTCGTGCCGCGGCCGGGCAGCGCCATCGGGCCGGAAGCGCTGCGCGCATTCCTGTTCGGCCGGCTGGCCGACTTCAAGGTACCGAGCGAGGTGCTGCTGCTGGCCGAAATTCCGAAGGGACCGACCGGCAAGGTGCAGCGCATCGGTCTGGCCGAAAGGCTGCAGGCGCTGCGCACGCCGGACTTCGTCGCGCCGCGCGACGTGGTCGAGGACATCCTCGTCCAGTCCTGGCAGGACGTGCTGGGCGGCGACATCGGCGTGCACAACAACTTCTTCGCGCTCGGCGGCGACTCGCTGAAAGCCACCCGGGTGGTCGCCCGCATCGTGTCGGTACTGCCGGTCGATCTGCCGACTGCGCTGCTGTTCCGCCACCCGACGGTCGCCACCCTCGCCGACGCAGTGCGGCAGACACTGGACCCGTCGGTGATTGCCGAGATCGAACGCATCCTCGACGAACTGGCGCCACTGCCCGCAACCGGCGACGAACAGGATGCGCGCCCCGTCTGATCGGAAGCGCCGGACCGACGCGGTACTCCACCGCCTGGCCGCGCTCGCGCCGGCGCATCGGGACGCCCTGCGCGACGCGTTGCAGGCGCGCCGCGTGCGCGGTCACGACGCGGTCGCGCAGGCGCTGGCCGCACTCGGCATCACCCATCTGTACGCAATGCCCGGCCTGCCGATCGACGAGACGATCGGCGCCTGCTCACGGGCCGGCCTGACCGTCACCGGCGTCCGTCACCAGCAGGCGACGGTGATGATGGCCGCCGCCCACAACTACATCGCCGGCCGCCTCGCCGCGGTGGCCATGGTGTCCAGCGGCGTCGCGGTGACCAATGCGATGACCGGCGTGCAGGTCGCGCAGGACAACGGCTGGCCGGTACTGCTGCTTGCCGGTGCAGTCGAGCAGGCCGCCGCCGGCATGGGTGCCTTCACCGAACTGGACGGCATGCGCGCAATGCGTCCGCTGGCCAAGGACTGTCTGCGCGCCGGCAGCACCCCCGGCATCGGCCGCACGCTGGCCGCCGCCGCCCGCATCGCCTGCGACGGACGCCCGGGTGCCGTCCATGTCAACCTGCCGGAGGACAGTCTGAGCGGCTTCGCCGTCGCTGCGCCGGTCGATATCGGCGCACCACCCGCGGGCACACCGCCGGACACCGCTGCCCTCGATCGCGCCGCCGACCTGCTGCTCGGCGCGCGCGCACCGCTGCTGGTGTTCGGCAAGGGTGTGCGCTGGGACGACGCCTACCGCCCGCTGCGCGCGCTGGTTGACCATCTGCAACTGCCCTTCGTCGCTTCGCCGATGGGCCGCGGCCTGCTGCCGGACGATCATCCGCTTTCGCGCACTGCCGATCAGAGCCGCGCGCTGGCCGCCGCCGACTGCGTGCTGCTGGTCGGCGCCCGGCTGAACTGGACCTTCCGCTACGGCGCAGAAATCCGTCCCGGCACGCCCATCGTGCAGATCGACTGCTGCGACGCCGCCTTCGCCGAGGGCCCACCGCGCGCGCTGACGCTGACCGGTCGCGCCGGCACGCTGCTGCCGTCCCTGCTCGACCGGATCCGGCAGCGCCAGCCCCTTCCTGCGACGTCGCCCGACAGTACGGAGTGCGTCATCGCAGCGCCGCCGGCCGCAGCCGCCGACCGGCCGACGCCGGACGAGGTCGCTGCGGCACTGGTCGCCACACTGCCCGCCGACGCGATCACCGTGCTCGACGGCAACGTGACGCTGCTGGCGGCACAGAAACACATCGTCGTCCGCCAGCCGCTGTCGCGGCTGACGCCGGGCACCAGCGGCTGCATGGGCAGCGGCCTGCCGTTCGCCATCGCCGCCGCGCGTGCGGGCAATGGCCGGCCGGTCGTGCTGGTCACCGGCGACATGGCACTGGGTCTCAATTTCTTCGAACTCGAAACGGCGGTGCGGCACGGAATCAAGCTCGTCGTCATACTGCTGAACAACGACGGTCCGTCCGGCGAACGCCGTCAGCACAAGGCCTTTCCGGCCGGCCACGGCGCGCGGCTGCTGGCCTACCGCCAGGGCCTGCGCTACGACCGGATGGCGCAGCAGCTCGGCGTGCGCATCGAACAGGCGGACAGTCCGGCGACGCTGCCGGCGGCACTCACGCGGGCACTGGGCGGTGACGGGCCGGCGTTGATACAACTACAGGTCGATCCGCTGGCAAGCTGATCGAGAGGGGGAGCGCATGAGGATGCGTCGTGGGTGATATCGGCAGACAGGATGCGCTGACCGGCGGACCGGTCGCACGCGGCGGGCGGCTGGACAGCGCGCGCTTCGAAGCCTTGCGTGCGCGCATGCAGGCGGCCTCGGAGGCGCCATCGCAGCTGCGCGCGCATCCGCGTGCGGCCGATGGCGAGCCCTGTTCCTGCGAACAGGCGCGCGCCTGGTTCCTCGAACAGTGGGAAGGATCGAGCGCGCTCTACCACGTGGTGAGTCGCTGGCGACTCGACGGCACACTCGAAGAAGCGGCGCTGCAGCAGGCGCTCGACGCGCTGGTGGCGCGGCACGAATCGCTGCGCACCGGCTTCCCGGCCCTCGACGGCGAACCGGTGCAGCGCATCGCCGCGCACGCGCACTGTCCGCTCGAACAGATCGCCGCTGCCGACGCCGACACGCACGCGCAGCTCCCCTTCGATCTCGAACAGCCGCCGCTGCTGCGCGCCGCGCTGTGGCGCGCCGACGACGGCGCGACCCTGCTGCAATTGGTGACCCATCACATCGTGTCCGACGGCTGGTCGCAGGGCGTGCTGCAACGCGAACTGGGCGCGCTGTACGCCGCCGCACTGCGCGGAGGTGACGCTGCGTTGCCAGCGCTGCCACTGCAGTACGCCGATTTCGCGCGCTGGCAGCGCGAACGTCTGCGCGGCAGCGCTTACGACGCGCTGCTCAGCTACTGGCGCGACGCGCTGGCCGGACTGCCGCAGCTTGCGCTGCCGACCGACCGCCCGCGCCCGGCGCAGCCCGACTACCGTGGCGCCACGCTGGATTTCCGGCTCGACGCCGCACTCGCCGGCAAGGTGCGCACACTCGCCCGCCGCCACGGCTGCTCGCTCTACATGGTGCTGCTGGCCGCCTTCAAACTGCTGCTGGCGCGCTGGAGCGGACAGGACGACGTCGTCGTCGGCACGCCGGTGGCCGGTCGCGGCCAGCCCGAACTCGACCACGTGATCGGTTTCTTCGCCAACACGCTGGTGCTGCGCAGCCGGCTGGACCTGCAAGCCGGCGTGCCCGATCTGCTGGAGCGCGTGCGCGCCACCGCGCTCGGCGCCTTCGACCACGCCGCGATGCCGTTCGAGAAGCTGGTCGAGGAACTGAAGCCGCCGCGCGACCCGGGGCGCAATCCGCTGTTCCAGGTCATGTTCGCGCTGCGCAACGCGCCGCGGGCCGATCTTCAGCTGCCCGGCGTCAACGCGCAGCCGCAGGCGCTGCGCAGCGACATCGCCAAGTTCGACCTGACACTGGAACTGAGCGAGCACGACGAAGGCCTCGACGCGCAGATCGAATACGCCTGCGTGCTGTTCGAGGCCACCACCGCGGCACGGATGGCGGACCACTACCGTCGCCTGCTCGAAAGCATGGTGGCCGACGACGGTCTGCCGGTCGGCCGGCTGCCGATGTACGCTGACGGCGAGGCCGGCGCCGTCGATTACCCGGCGCACGTCACGCTGGCGTCGATGTTCGCGCAGCAGGTCGCGCGCACACCTGACGCCATTGCGCTGGCATGTGGCGACGCGCTGCTCAGCTACGCCGAGCTGAACGCGCGTGCCAACCGCCTCGCCCACCGGCTGCGCACGCTCGGCATCGGGCCGGATCGCTGCGTCGCGGTCTGCATGACGCGCAGCTTCGAACTGGTGATCGCGCTGGTCGCCATCCAGAAGGCGGGCGGCGCCTACCTGCCGATCGATCCGGACTACCCGGACGCGCGCATCGACTACATGCTGGAAGACGCCGCCGCGCCGGTGCTGCTGACCCAGCGCGCGCCGGGCGCCCGCTTCGCCGCACGCGCTGCCACGGTGATCTGCCTCGACAGCGACGACTGCGCCGACATGCCGGCGCACGACCCGCCGCCGCTGGCCGGGCCACGCGACCTCGCCTATGTCATCTACACCTCGGGTTCGACCGGCCAGCCCAAGGGCGTGATGATCGAGCACGCCGCCATCTGCAACCACATGTACTGGATGCTCGCCACCTTCGGCTTCGACGCATCCGACCGCGTGCTGCAGAAGACCGGCATCTCGGCCGACGCCTCGGTGTGGGAACTGCTCGCACCGCTGTTCTGCGGTGCCTGCATGGTGCTGGCCGAGCCGGGCAGCCAGCGTGATCCGTCGTCGCTGGTGCGACAGATGCAGGCACAGCGCATCACCGTCATGCAGGTGGTGCCGTCGCTGCTGCGCGCGCTGCTGGCCGAGCCCGGCTTCGCCGCCTGTACGGCGCTGCGGCAGATGTTCTGCGGCGGCGAAGCGCTGGAAGCGCCGGTGGTCGCCGCCTTCTTCGCGCGCAGCACGGCGCGTCTGCACAATCTGTACGGCCCGACCGAGGCGGCCATCGACGCCACCTGGTGGACCTGTGATGCCGCGCCCGGCGCGCAGGTGCCGATCGGACGGCCGATCAGCAACATGCAGGCTTACGTGCTGGACGAAGCGATGCAGCCCGTGCCGGCAGGTGTCGCCGGCGAACTGTATCTGGGCGGCATCGGCCTCGCGCGCGCCTACCTGGGCAAGCCGGCGCTGACCACCGAACGCTTCGTCACCGATCCCTTCGACCCGCGCGGCGGTGCCCGCCTCTACCGCACCGGCGACAGCGTCATCCGGCGCGCCGACGGCGCACTGGTGTTCGTCGGCCGCGTCGATCACCAGATCAAGCTGCGCGGCTTCCGCATCGAGCCGGGCGAGATCGAAGCGGCGCTGTGCGCCGACGCGTCGGTCGATCAGGCGGTCGTCGTCGCGCGCGAGGAGCGTCTGGTCGCCTACGTCACCCGCGGTGCGCAGCGACCGGACGCCGACGCGCTGCGTCAGCGGCTGCAGCGCTCGCTGCCGGCGCATCTGGTGCCGGCGTCCATTGTCGTGCTCGACGCGCTGCCGCTGACACCGCACGGCAAGCTCGACCGTAACGCATTGCCTGCGCCCGACTCCGCCGCAGTCGGTGACGACGCGCCGCGCACGCCGCTGGAGGCCGAACTGGCGGCGCTGTGGGCCGAGGTGCTGGGCCTGCCGGCGGTCGGCACGCGCGACAGCTTCTTCGACCTGGGCGGCCACTCGCTGCTCGCCGCGCGACTGGCGGCGAGGCTGCGCGCCCGCTTTGGCATCGACGTGCCGCTCGGCGCCTTGCTCGACGCACCGAGCGTGCAGGCGATGGCTCGCTGGCTGGACGGCCGGACCACAGTGAAAGCGAACGACACGGCGACGCTGCACGCGCTGTTCGAAGCACAGGCCGCGCGCACACCGGACGCGGTGGCGCTGGTGCACGCGGGACGCACGCTGCGTTACGGCGAACTGAATGCGCGCGCCAACCGCATCGCGCACGCCTTGCGCCGGCGCGGCGTCGGCGCCGACACGCCGGTCGGCGTGCACTTCGAACTGTCGTGCGACCTGGTGGCCGCGGTGCTCGGCGTATTGAAGGCGGGCGGCGCCTACCTGCCACTGGACACGCGCAACCCACCGGCGCGCACGCTGTGGATGCTGGCCGACGCCGGGGCGACGGTGCTGCTCACCACGCGCACCGCGGCATTGTCGGAAGCCCCGGGCGTCACCACGCTCCAGCTCGAGGACGAAGACTGGCTGCTCGACGAGCCCATGCACGACCCTGAGCACGCCCCTGAGCACGCCCCTGAGCACAACGGCACGGCCGACACCCTGGCCTATGTGCTCTACACCTCCGGCTCGACCGGCACGCCCAAAGGCGTCATGGTCGGTCACACGGCGATCGGCAACCGCATGCGCTGGCTGGTCGGGCACTTCGGCATCGGCGCCGACGACGCCATGCTGGCGCATGCCTCGATCGGCTTCGACGTGTCCGTCGGCCAGCTGTTCGCCTGTCTGATCGCCGGCGGCCGCTGCGTGCTGGCCGGCGACGCGCTGCGCAGCGATACCGCCGCACTGGTCGAGCTGAGCCGGCATGAGCGGGTGACGCTGTGGGATTTCACACCGGCGCTGCTGCGCCTGCTGCTCGACGAACCGGCGATGCCGGAATGCCGCGCGCTGCGCCACGTTTTTTGCGGCGGCGAGGCGATGGACGCCACGCTGGCGCGCACCTTCCGCGCGCGATGCGGTGCCGCACTTCACAATATGTACGGCCCGACCGAGGCGGCCATCGACGCCACCTTCTGGACCTGCACCGACGGCGACGGCGACGGACCACCGCCGATCGGCCACCCGATCGCCAACGCGAGCGTCTGGGTGCTCGATGCGCGCATGCGTCCGCTGCCAGTCGGTGTCGAAGGCGAGCTCTACATCGGCGGTGCCGGCCTGGCCCGCGGCTACATCGGCCGCCCCGAACTGACGGCCGAACGCTTCCTGCCGCACCCTTTCGACCCGACGCCCGGTGCGCGCCTGTACCGCACCGGCGACCGTGTGCGCCGGCGCGCCGACGGCGCGCTGCTGTTCACCGGGCGTGCCGATCACCAGATCAAGCTGAATGGCGTGCGCATCGAACCAGGCGAGATCGAGGCCGCGCTGGCGGCCCTGCCCGGCGTGCGTCAGGCCGCGGTCATGGCGCTCGACAAAGGGCAGCGCCTGGTCGCCTGGGCCGGCGGCCGCGATCTGGATGCCGCCGCACTGCGCGCAGCACTCGCGCGCGTGCTGCCCGCCAGCATGCTGCCGAGCGCCATCGTCGTACTCGAACAGCTGCCGCTGACCGCCAACGGCAAGATCGATCGCGATGCGCTGCCGCCACCCGAAGACCACGCCACAGCGGGCATTCACGCCGTCGCGCGCACACCGCTGCAGCAGACGCTGGTCGAGCTGTGGGCGGACGTGCTGGGCCGGCGCAGCGTGGGTATCGACGACGACTTCTTCGCACTCGGCGGCCACTCGCTGCTGGCGACGCGTCTGGTCAGCCGGCTGCGCAAGCTGCTCGACCGGCCGCTGCCGCTGCGCGCGCTGTTCGAAGCACCCACCGTGGCGGCGATGGCCGCCCGTCTCGAAGCGCTGCGCGCCGACGCCTCGCCCGCACAGATGATCGTGCAGCCGCCGACCAGCGGGCTCGAAACAGCCTGCGCACATGCGCAGGCGGGCCTGTGGTTCATCGAGCGGATGGGCACACGCGGCGGGCTTTATCACATCGTCAACCGCTGGCGCATCGCCGGCGAACTCGACGTCGATGCGCTGCAGCGGGCGCTCGACGCGCTGCTTGCCCGACAATCGGCGCTGCGCACCGGTTTCGTCGAACGCGAGGGCCGACTGGATCTGCACATCGAAGCCGACGCGCGCTGCGTCGTCGAGCGGATCGCCGCGGCAGACGCCGACGCGCACGCCGAACGCCCCTTCAACCTGGCGCAGCCGCCGCTGCTGCGCGTAGCGCTGTGGCGGGACGGCGAGGGCGCCGAGGTACTGCAGACAGTCATCCATCACATCATTTCCGACGGCTGGTCGCAGGCCGTGCTGAACCGCGAACTGGGTGCGCTGTATGCCGCGGCGCGCCACGGCGGTCACGCCACGCTGCCTGCGCTGCCGCTGCAGTACAGCGACTACGCACGCTGGCAACGCGCGCTGCTGGACGGCCCGGCCGGCGAGCGCCTGCTCGGCTACTGGCGCCAGCAGCTGGACGGCCTCGGCACGCTCGAACTGCCGACCGACCGGCCGCGGCCGAAGCACGCGGATCACCGTGGCGGCAGCGTCAACTTCGCACTCGACGCATCACTCACTGCCGCCCTGCGGGCGCTCGCGCGGCGCACCGGCTGCACGCTCTACATGGTGCTGCTGGCCGCCTTCCAGCTGCTGCTCGCACGCTGGAGCGGACAGGACGACATCGCCGTCGGCACGCCGGTCGCCGGCCGCGCCCAGCCCGAACTCGACCACCTGATCGGCTTCTTCACCGACACGCTGGTGCTGCGTACCCGCATCGATGTCAACGCCGATGTGCGCGCACTGCTGGAGCAGGTCAGGGCGACCTCGCTCGGCGCCTTCGAGCACGCCGAACTGCCCTTCGACCGTCTGGTCGAGGCGCTGCGACCGCAGCGCGAAGGCGGCCGCAATCCACTGTTCCAGGTCATGTTCGTGCTGCAGAACGCGCCGGCCGAAACGCTGACGCTGGCCGGCGCCTCGACCCATACGCTGCCGGCGGCACGGCCGGTGGCGAAGTTCGACCTGACGCTGGATCTGACAGAAACCGCTGACGGTCTCGCCGCGCAATTCGCCTACGCGACGGCGCTGTTCGATCGCGGCACGCTGGAGCGCATGGCCGGTCATTACCGCCAGCTGCTCACCGCCATGGTGGCCGACGAATGCAGCGCCGTCGGCCGCCTGCCACTGCTGACGCCGGCCGAACGCCAGAGCCTGATGGTCAACCGTAACGACACCGCCACCGACTACCCGGCGGAGGCCACGCTGGCGTCGCTGTTCGAAGCCCGCGTCAGGCTGGCGCCAGACGCGCCGGCGCTGATCAGTGGCGAACAGGTGCTGAGCTACGGCGAACTGAACGCGCGCGCCAACCGGCTCACCCACCGGCTGCGCGCGCTCGGCGTCGGGCCGGACTGTTGCGTCGGTCTGTGCATGGCGCGCAGCATCGATCTGGTGGTCGGCGCGCTGGCCATCGTCAAGGCGGGCGGCGCCTACGTGCCGCTGGACCCGGCCTGGCCCGCGGCGCGCATCGCCCGACTGCTGGGCGACACACAGTCCGCCTGGGTGGTCGCCGGGCGCGAGGGCGGCGTGCCCCTCAATGGCCTGGCGGTGCAGGTGCTGCACGCCGACGACGCGACATTGCAGGCCGAACCGGCCTCCGATCCGCCGCCGCTGGGCAACAGTCGCAGCCTGGCCTACGTCATCTACACCTCCGGTTCGACGGGCCAGCCCAAGGGCGTCATGGTCGAACAGCGCAGCGTCGCGCGGCTCGTGTTCGGTTGCGACTACGCGCACTTCGGCCCGGACGAAACCTTCCTGCTGCTGGCGCCGATGGCCTTCGATGCATCGACCTTCGAACTGTGGGGCGCGCTGCTGCATGGCGCGCGCTGCGTCATCCATCCGGAGGCAGCGGCGACGGCCGCCGGTCTCGAAGCGACGATCGAACGGCACGGCGTCAGCACGCTGTGGCTTACCGCGGCGCTGTTCAACGCGGTGATCGACGAACGGCCGACGGCGCTGCGCGGATTGCGCCAGCTGCTGACCGGCGGCGAGGCGCTGTCGCTGCCGCACGTGAAACGCGCGCTGGCCGCCCTGCCGGGCGTCGCGCTGATCAACGGCTACGGGCCGACCGAAAGCACCACCTTCACCTGCTGCCAGCGCATTCCGAACCCGCTGCCGGAAGACTGGGCCACCATTCCGATCGGCCGGCCGATCGCCAACACCACGGTCTACATCCTCGACGCGCGGGGCCAGCCTGTACCGGACGGCGTAGAAGGCGAGCTGTATATCGGCGGCGCCGGTCTCGCCCGCGGCTACATCGGCGCGCCCACGCTGAGCGCCGAGCGCTTCGTCGCGCCCGCCTTCGCGGATTGCCCGGACGCACGCCTGTACCGCACTGGCGACCGCGTGCGCTGGCGCCACGATGGCAGCATCGCCTTTGTCGGCCGCACCGACCAGCAGATCAAGCTGCGCGGTTTCCGCATCGAACCGGGCGAGATCGAAGCCGCGCTCGCCGCCCTGCCCGGCGTGAATCAGGCCGCCGTCATGTTGCGCACCGCAGCCGACGGCGAGCGCCGCCTGTTCGCCTGGGCGAGCGGAGAGCGCTTGGACGGCGCTGCGCTGCGCGTACAGCTCGCGCAGACGCTGCCGGAATTCATGCTGCCGTCCGCCGTGATCGCGCTCGAACGCATGCCGGTAACCGCCAACGGCAAGCTCGATCGTGCCGCCTTGCCAGCGCCCGACGCGGTCGCTGCACCGCGCACAAGGCGGGCGCCCACCGATGCGGCCGAGCGTCACCTGCTGGCGATCTGGGAGTCGCTGTTCGGCCGCGGCGGACTGTCCACCGACGACGACTTCTTCGCCATCGGCGGTCATTCGCTGCTGGCGGTACGCCTGGTCAACGCGATCGAACGCACCTTCGGCGTACGCCTGCCGCTGGATACGTTCTGGTTCCGCGGCAACACCATCCGCGACATCGCCGGCCTGCTGCGCGGCGCCGGCGCACCGCTGCGCTGGCCGGTGCTGGTGCCGATCCGGCCCGGCGGCACGCGTCGCCCGCTGTTCTGCGTGCATACGATAGGCGGCAACCTGTTCCACTACTACGAACTGGCGAAGGCGCTACCGGAGGGGCAACCGGTAATGGGGCTGAATGCGGTCGGCGTAGGCGGCGCCGAGCCGGCACGCAGCCGCATCGCCGACATCGCCGCCGACTGCATCAGTGCGATGCGCAGCGCGCAGCCGGCGGGGCCTTACCGCCTGCTCGGCTTCTCCAGCGGCGGCACCGTCGCCTACGAGATGGCGCAGCAACTGCGCGCGGCCGGCGAGCAGGTCGACTTCCTCGGCCTGCTCGACACCTGGGCGCCGGGCACCTACCTGCGCGCACCGGACGGGAGTCTGATCGATCGCCTCATCGCGCCGCTGCGTCCCTACACCGACCGGCGACGCCTGCAGCACCTGGTCTGTTCGCTCACTGGTCTGTCGCCGCGCCGTTTCCCCGACGCCGCGTCGGCGCACTGGTGGGCGCACTGGAGCTACCGCCCGGCGAGTTACCCCGGCCGCGTCAACCTGTACGTCGCCGACGCGTCGCGGCTGGAGGCGAGCGCGCCCTGTCTCGGCTGGTCCAGCCGGGTCGCCGGGCCGCTGGTGCAGCACCCGGTGGAAGGCAGCCACGGCCTGATGGTGAAGCCGCCGCGCGTGCGCGAAGTCGCGCAGATGCTGCAGCAGCGACTGGATGAGCTCGATGCCGCCACCGACTGACGGCACACCGGCACTGGCGGTCGACGAGGTCCACCTGTGGCTGGCGCGGGTGGACGACGCGCCGCCGACCGATACGCTCGCCACCTGGCTGGACGACGCCGAACGCGCCCGCCTTGCCCGGCTGCAGCGCGAAGAGGACCGCGCACTGTTCGCGCTCGCGCACGCGGCGCTGCGCGACGTGCTGGCGCGCAGCCTTGGCATCGCCGCGCGCAGCGTGCAGATCGAGCACGACGCGCAGGGCAAGCCCCGCCTCGCCGCCGTCCACGCCAGCGACCTTCGCTTCAACCTGGCGCACGCCGGCCGGGCGGTACTGATAGGCATCGCCCGCGGCCGCGAACTCGGCGTAGACATCGAAGCCGTGATCGCGCACGACGACCTGCGCGCGGTGGCGGAGCAGGTGTACTCGGCGGACGAGCGGGCGGCTCTGGACGGCTGTCCGGCAGCAGCGCGCACCGATCTGTTCTACACGCTGTGGACACGCAAGGAAGCCTGCCTGAAAGCCTGGGGCTGCGGCCTCGACGGCCCGCTGCAGCAGTTCAGCGTGCACGCCGCTGCGTACGACGACGTCGCCGCTCCGGCCGGCAGTGCCTTGCCGCCGCTGCACTGCCGCGACCTGCCGGCGCCGCCGGGTCATGTCGCAGCAATCGCCGTCAGCGGAGGACCAACGACGGCGGTGTGCAGGCGCTGGCACGTCTAGGGCGCGGTTCCCGGCGTCGCGGCAAGGGTCGCTCTCACAACCGGAGGGAGCGCGTGACCGGCGACTGGAGCCCGGGCCCGGGATCTCTGGGAGGGGTCTTCTGACCCCGACAGCAGCATGAATCGACGCCTGCGGACTGCAGCAGCCCCGTCGCGGTCAGAAGACCGCTCCCACAGCGGTGGTGCGCCCAAGCCACGGCCGGAGCCTGGACCGGGGTTTTGTGGGAGGGGTCTTCTGACCCCGACGGCGGCATGAATCGAAGCCGGCGGAGCCCTGCTCAGCTCGCCAGTCCTGCCGTCGCTCAGCGAATCGCGGCTGCGATGTCCGCGGCCAGCGCATCGGCCAGCCGCCCGTGCGCCTCGACCACCGCTTCGTAGGTCTGCGCGCTCACCGGTTCGCTGCGGCTGAAGCGGCCGCTGCCGATGTCGGTGCCGTCGCGGCGGACGGCCCACACGGCTTCCAGCGTGACCGACGAGAAGCCGTCGGCATCGAGGCGCAGCACGTCCACCGGCACCGTCAGATCGGGCCGGGCGACGCTGTTCTGCGGAGCAGCCACCACGCGCGCCAATCCACGCTCGCGGGCGATGGAGGTGGCGAGCCGGCGAGCCAGTTCAGCTTTCAGCGACCCCGCCCAGCGGTGACCCTGTGCCGGCTCGGCGCGCGAACCGGCGACGCGTTGCACGATCTGCAGGCGGTCCACCGCTTCCGGCAGGCCGATCGGACCGACGACGACAGTCGGTGAAGGCGCACCCGCAGCGACCGGCGCTTCGCCGGTGGTGAGCGTGTAGTGGCGCACGGTGGGCGAACTGCCGCATCCGCCAAGCAGCAGTGCGACGATGGCCACCGGAATCAGACGAAGAAGGATCACGGTTTCTCCTCGGGCTTGCCGCGCAACAGCGCTTCGGGGTTGCGTTCCAGCGTGTCGGCGAGGTGGCGCAGCGACTGCGCGGCGCGCGACAGTTCCTGCAGGCTGTCGCGCAGGTCCTGCTGCAGCGGCGCGTCGCTGGCCAGCAGGCGGCGGCCGTCGGCGACCGCGGCGCGCGCCTCGGCCATGGTCTGCTGCGTTTCGGCGACGGCGGCGCGCACCTCGTTCGACGCCAGCCCGTCCAGTCGCTGCATCAGCGCCTCGGTGCGCTCGACCGCGCTGGCCAGACCGGCGATGGCGCGGCGCGTTTCGGCGGCGATGTCGTCCAGCGGCAGGCGGTCGATCTTGGCGGCGATGCGGCTCAGCGTCGCCTGCAGTTCGTCCAGGCTGCCGCGCTGCGTCGGCAGCTGCGGCGGCTGCTCGGCCCAGTCGATCGTCGCCGTGCCGGCGTTGGGAAAGAAATCCATCGCCACGTAAAGCTGACCGGTAACCAGATTGCCGTTGCGCAACTGGGCGCGCAGACCACGCTTGATCAGACGGTTGACGAAGGCGCGGAAATCGGCCTCGCTCATGTCCTGCGTGGTGTCCTTGCGCGACTGCATGCGCTCCGGGAACACCGCGATGTCCACCTGCAGGCCGACGTCGGCGGCATCGACATCGACGTCGGGCGAGATCGCGATCACCTCGCCGATCTGGATGCCGCGGAAGTCCACCGGCGCGCCGACCGACAGGCCGCGCAGGGTTTCGGTAAAACGCAGCTGCCAGATCTGCGCGTTCGAGCTGGGCTGCTTGAGCGCCTCGGCGCGGGTCGAGAACAGACGGAAGTCCTGGCCCGCCGGGGCTGCGTCGGTATCGCCTCCGGGCGGTGTTTCGAAGGCCAGCCCGCCGGCCAGTATCGCGGTCGCCGATTCGGTGTTCAGCTGCAGTCCCTCGGCGCCGAGTTTCAGATCGATGCCGCTGGCGTTCCAGAAGCGCGTGTCTATCGTGACAAAGCGGTCGTAGGGCGCCTTGATGAACACCTGGATGTCGAGGTGCTGTCCGGCGTCGTCGAGCTTGAAGGCGGTGACCTGCCCGGCCTGGATACGCCGGAAGTAGACCGGCGTACCGACGTCGATCGAACCCAGCGTGTCGGCGTGCAGCGCAAAGCTGCGGCCGGGCACGCCGAGCGACACGACGGGCGCATCCTCCAACCCGACGAAATCGCGGCGCGCCTCGCTCGACTTGCCGGCGTCCATGCCGACATAGGTGCCCGACAGCAGCGTATCGAGCCCCGACACTGCGCTGCCCGACACCTTGGCGCTGACCACCCAGAAGCGGGTGTCCTCGACCAGCAGCGGTGCCGCCTCGCGCGCCATCTGCGCGGTGGCGACGACGTGGCTGCCGTCCTCGGCCAGCCGCACGGTGCTGATCTGGCCCACGTTGACGTCCTTGTACTTGATGCGTGTCTTGCCCGGCTCGAGGCCGGCGCCGGTGCGGAACTGCAGCGTCACCACCGGCCCCTGCTCGTACCAGGTGCGGGCGGCGAGGAAAAGACCGATCAGCGCGGCGACGATGGGAATGACCCAGACCAGCGGGATGCGGAAGCGGCGCGGCGGGTTGACCACTGCGGTCGGCAACGCGGGCGGAGTCGGGTCAGACATGGGTGGCAGGTTTCCCGGATTCGGTGAGGGGGTCCCAGATCAGGCGCGGGTCGAAGCTCATCGCCGCGAACATGGTCAGCACGACCACGGCGCCGAAGGCGATCGCCGCCGGCCCGGCCTCGATGGTGGCGAGGCCACGGAAATTGACGAGTGCCACCAGTATCGTGATGACGTAGATGTCGAGCATGGACCAGCGGCCGACGAATTCGACGACGCGGTAGAGCCGCGTACGCTGCATGACGCTGCGGCGCGACCGGCGCTGCACCGTCACGGTAAGCCAGGCGAGCGCGATGATCTTCAGCAGCGGCACCATGATGCTGGCGAAAAACACCACCGCCGCCAGCGGCCACGAACCGCTCTGCCAGAGGAACACGACGCCGCTCATGATCGTGTCCTGCTGTTGACCGAGCAGTGAGGACGTGGTCATCATCGGCAGCAGGTTGGCCGGCACGAACAGCACGGCCGCGGCGATGATGAGCGCCCAGGTGGTCGATACGCTGGCCGGCTTGCGCGGGTGCATCGGCGCCCGGCAGCGCGGGCAGCGCAGCAGCGCCGCGTGGTCGGCCGGAATGTGCGCCAGCTGGCCGCACACATGGCAGCTCATCAGCCCGGCTTCGCGTGCGGTCAGGTCGCGCTTCATGCGTTCGCGCCCTCCGGCGGCACCTGCCACAGCAGCCGCGTGTCGAAGGCGCGCCCGGCCAGCGTCAGCGCAACGATCAGCGTCGCCATCGCCCAGAAGGCGGTGCCGAGCAGCACGGTCGCCATGTGCGACAGCTTCACCAGCGACACCAGCATGCCGAGCAGGAACACCTCGACCATGCCCCAGGGCTGCACCGAACGCACCAGCCGGAAGAAGGGCGCCAGCCGCGGCGACACGCGGCCGAGGCGCAGCGGCAGCAGCACCATCAGGATCATCAGCAGTTCGAGCAGCGGGAACAGAAGCGCGGTGCCGAATACCAGCGCGGCGACCGGCGTCATGCCGTCCTGCCACAGCACCTGCACCGCGCCGATCAGCGTCACCTCGACGCGACGGCCCTGCAGTTCGAGGCCGACCAGCGGATAGACGTTGGCGATCACGTACAGGATGGCGGCGGTCAGCGTCAGCGCCAGCGTGCGGTCGAGGCTGTCGGGCGGATTGCGCGCGAGGAAGGCGCCGCAGCGCACGCAGCGCGCCGTCTGCCCGGGCGCCAGTTCGGGCTCGGTCTGCAGCAGGTCGCACTCGTGACAGGCGATGGTCTGGGCGGGCAGCGTGGGATGCGCGTGGGGCATGGGCATTACCGTGGGATCTGCGGCGATTGTGCGGGCTGGCTTCGCCCCGCGCAACGCGGCGGCTGCCGGTGTGCGCGCAGCCGGCCGTCAGCGCGCACCGACGCCGTCGCGCGCCGCCAGCTTGGCGGTAATGTAGTCGGCGTGCGGAATGTAGAGCAGGTCGGCGACCTTCTTCATCACGTGTGCCTCGTGCGCATGCAGATGACCGTCGGCATAGGCGACCTGCCACATCAGTTCGATCACGCGCAGCTTGCGTGCGGCGTCGAAGGCGCGGTTCAGCTGGCCGGTGAAGCGCTGGTAGTCGTAGGCCTCGGCCGCCGCGGTGGTGGCCAGTTCGATCAGCCGTTCGATCTCGTCGTCGGCGAGCGCGAACTTGTCGCGCAGCGCCTGCATCGCGGCGGCACGCTCGTCGTCGCCGATGTCCGGGTCGGCGCGCATCACTTCGACCAGCAGCACGGCGGTGGCCAGCTGCAGCTGGTGTTCGGTTGCGACCGGATCGACCGCCGGCGCGGCGAAACTGTCGAACAGCTCTTTCAGGGTACGGAACATCCATTCATCCTCGTTCGGGCCGACGCAGATCGCCGGCCGTGTTGTGCAGAGTGTGCATCGGTGCGGCATGTTCCCGCCCATGCCGCAGCGAGCCACCGACGATCACGCCGGCAGTTGCGCAAACTCGCGCGCCAGATGATCGACCAGCCCGCGCACGGCCGGCAGCAGGCCGCGGCGCGACGGGAACACGACGTGGGCGATGCCGCAGCGTGGCGCCCAGTGCGGCAGCACGTCGATCAGACGGCCGCTGGCGAGGTCGTCGCGCACCATCATGGTCGGCAGCTGGGCGACGCCGACGCCGTGCAGCGCCGCGCTGCGCAGGGCGGCCAGATCGTCGGTCACCAGCCGCGGCGCGTGGCGCACCTGCGCGCTGGCCCCGTCCGGGCCTTCCAGCATCCACGCGTGGTCGCGCTGCGCCGGCCCCCAGGCCACGCTGGGCAGCGTCGCGAGATCGGCCGGCACGCGCACCTCGCCCAGCGGCGCGATCAGGTCCGGGTGAGCGACCAGGCGTTGCAGGCTGTCGCCCAGTACCTTCATCACAAGGTCGGTGTCCTCCAGCGGCGGAAAGCGCACGCGGATCGCCAGGTCGAAACCTTCGCGGATCACATCCACGCGCCGGTTGGTGCTCTCCAGATGGATCTGCACGCGCGGGCAGGCCGCCATGTAGCGGCTCAGCATGTCGGCCACCTGGTATTCGAGCAGCGCGGTCGGACAGGCCAGCCGTACGATGCCCTGCGGCTCGGCGCGCGTGCGCTCGACCGCCTCCTGCGCCGCCTCGGCTTCGACCAGCATGGCGACGCAGTGGCCGTAATAAGCCTGGCCGATCTCGGTGACCGCGAAGCGGCGCGTCGAGCGCTGGATCAGGCGCACCCCGAGACTGTCTTCCAGCAGCGCGATGCGCCGGCTGAGCTTGGACTTGTGCATGTCGAGCGCGCGCGCCGCCGGCGCAAAGCCGCCGTGCTCGACCACGCGGGCAAAGTAGTAGAGGTCGTTCAGGTCCTGCATCTCAGTTGCCACACCGCCCCCATCGTTCCATCAATAGAACACTGAATAGCGATTTTGCCGTCTAGTGCGTCGATTGTCCCGAATCTAGTATTCACCTCAACGCAGCACGGTTCAGACGGAACGGTGCGAACGAACAGGAGAAACGCCATGAAAAAGATTGCAGGTCTGTACAGCGCCCCTCGCCAGCACTGGGTTGGCGACGGTTTTCCGGTGCGTTCGCTGTTTTCCTACGATTCGATGGGCCGCCACGTCAGCCCCTTCCTGCTGCTGGACTATGCCGGCCCGGCGAACTTCGAGCCGTCGGACACGCCGCGCGGCGTCGGCCGCCACCCGCACCGCGGCTTCGAAACGGTCACCATCGTCTATGAGGGCGAAGTCGCCCACCAGGACTCGACCGGCGCCGGCGGCGTGATCGGCCCGGGCGACGTGCAGTGGATGACCGCCGGTGCCGGCATCATCCACGAGGAATTCCATTCGCCGGACTTCACCCGCCGCGGCGGCCCGCTGGAAATGGTTCAGCTGTGGGTGAACCTGCCGGCGCGCGACAAGCGTGCCGCCCCCGGCTACCAGCACCTGGCGAAGAAGGATATTCCGGTGGTCAACCTGCCGGGCGGCGCCGGACATCTGCGCGTCATCGCCGGCGAATACGCTGGGCGCAGTGGGCCGGCCCGCACCTTCACGCCGGTCGATGTGTGGGACCTGAAGCTGAAGGCCGGTGCCGACCTCGAACTGACGGTGCCGGAGGGCCATACGCTGGCGCTGGTGGTACTGCACGGTCTGATCCACGCCAACGGCAGCCAGCCGGTGCGCGAGGCGCAGATGGCGCTCTACCATCGCGAAGGCAGCCGTTTCTCGATCGCCGCCGAAACCGACGCCACCGTGCTGCTGCTGGCCGGCGAACCGATAGACGAACCGATCGCCGGCTACGGCCCCTTCGTGATGAACACGAAGGACGAAATCCGCGAGGCGATCGACGACTTCAGGTCGTCCGAATCGCGCTTTCTTGCGGTGCGTTGATCGTGAGCCCCGTGCGATCAAGGCGTACGCCGCCGCTGAGACTGGCTGTCTCTGCAAGAAGTACAACGCAGAGCGCAGGGGGCTCACGGTCAACCCGTTGGGCGGCGATCAGCATGCTCGCATGGCTGCGTTGCACCTCCTCGACGGACAGCCAGTCCGTCAGCGTCGGCGCGCCTTGCCCTGCGAGCATGCTGATTGCCGCGCACCGTAAGAAAGCGCGATTCGGACGACCTCGCGGGCGTTTCGAAGCCGCGACCACCTGATCCGTTTCACCCCCTGCGCGCACCGGGGCGCGCAGGGACCACTCCGCCGGGCGCCACAAAGGCCAAAGCCACCCACCCGGCACCCAACCTCAACTGCAAGGAGAATTGCCATGACCACGAAGACCTACAAGAAGCTGAACAAGGACGACGCCGTGATGCTGCTGGTGGACCACCAGGCAGGCCTGCTGTCGCTGGTGCGCGACATCGATCCGGACAAATTCCGCAACAACGTGCTGGCCACCGCCGATCTGGCCAAGTACTTCAAGCTGCCCACCATCCTGACCACCAGCTTCGAACAGGGCCCGAACGGCCCGCTGATGCCGGAGCTGAAGGAACTGTTCCCGGACGCGCCCTACGTCGCCCGCCCCGGCCAGATCAATGCCTGGGACAACGAGGACTTCGTCAAGGCGATCAAGGCCACCGGCCGCAAGCAGCTCATCATCGCCGGCGTGGTGACCGAAGTGTGCGTCGCCTTCCCGGCCCTGTCGGCGATCGAAGAAGGGTTCGACGTGTTCGTCGTGACCGACGCCTCCGGCACCTTCAACGACATCGCCCGCCATTCGGCCTGGGACCGCATGTCGCAGGCCGGCGCGCAGCTGATCAACTGGTTCGGCGTGGCGTGCGAACTGCACCGCGACTGGCGCAACGACGTTGAAGGCCTGGCCACGCTGCTGTCCAACCACATCCCGGACTACCGCAACCTGATCACCAGCTACAACGCGCTGAAGGGCTGAAGCCCGAAGGAATGAAGGCGGGTCGTCCGGAAGGATGACCTGCCATCGTCATGTCCGGCGATATCATCGGCACGCCCTGACTCGCCCGATACTCGCCGCCCATGTTCATCGCCCATGCCCCATCGGGCTATCTTCTTGCCACGCATTTCGTCGAGCGTGCGCGTTCGCTGCCCGTCCGGGCAAGCCTCGCCGTGGCGGCCGGCGTGATCGGCGGTCTCGCACCGGACTTCGACATGCTTTGGTTCTACCTGGTCGATGCGCGGCAAACCCACCATCACAAGTACATCAGCCACTGGCCTGTCCTGTGGCTGTCGCTGCTGCTGCTTGCGCTGCTATGGCGACAGGTGAGGCCATCGAGCGCCGGCGCCGTCGTGCTCGGTCTCTTTGCCGCGGGCGGTCTGCTGCACATGGTGCTGGACAGCGTGGTCGGCGACATCTGGTGGTTCGCGCCCTTCGCCGACCGCCCGTTCGCGCTGTTCACTGTGCCCGCGCTGTACAAGCCCTGGTGGCTCAACTTCTTCCTGCACTGGTC
The DNA here is from genome assembly GCF_965284615.1 of Methyloversatilis sp. Lineage (GTDB taxonomy): Bacteria > Pseudomonadota > Gammaproteobacteria > Burkholderiales > Rhodocyclaceae > Methyloversatilis. The sequence continues at coordinate 384,186 of NZ_OZ260098.1, read as the reverse complement.
GTTCGCGCTTGAACTGGCGATCTGCGTCGGTGCAGTGATCACCTTTCGCCGCCGCCAGCGCAGCGGCGTCCCGGCCAAGGTCTGAACCGGTGCGCGAGGCGCACCGCCGGACGGAGGTCCCGCCGGCACGTGCGTGAATCACGCCGCAGGTGCCGGCAGGGTCCGCACGATCAGACGATAGACGACGAGTCCGCCTGACCGTAAGGCCGGGTGCCGTAGTAGGCGTGAATGCCCTTCTCCCAGGCGACGTCGGCCATATCGGGCCAGTGGTTCTTGTCGAAGCCCGGTGCGCTTTCGAGACGCTCCTTGTTCACGTCGAGCACGAAACGCTTGTTCTCGGTGTCCAGCTTCAGCGCGTCCCAGGGGACCGCGAACAGCTTCTCGCCCATGCCCAGAAAGCCGCCGAAGGACATCACCGCATAGCTCACGTGGCCGGTGCGCATGTCCAGCATGATTTCCTTGATGTCTCCGAGTTCTTCCGACTGCTTGTTGTAGACCTCGTTGCCGATGAGGGTGTCAGCCCCCATCAGATGGGGCCCGGGGCCGGTGTGCGCATCCGGTCCTGCTCCGTTGTTTCGTGCCGGCTTGTATATGCCGTAGGCGTCGCGATCTTCATAGTTCATGGTCATCTCCTGTCGAAGGTGTGCAGTCGTCGCAGCGGAACCCGCCGCGTACCTGCGTCCTCCTGCAGCAGACTGGACGCCCGCGACAACGCGGTCTGTTCGGCAGCCCACGCAGCCACCGCTCAGGTCCGGAACTGCGCGGCCGCGAATGCCCAGACCATGCGTGAGGCATCGGGCCCGCGCGGGTCGCTGCTGGGCAGTTGTGCGGCACCGCCGCTCCATGCGTGCGCCAGCCCATGGACCTCGACCAGCCTGGACACGATGCGGCCGGCGCGGCGGAAATCGGTCACCGTCATCGCGTACCGCTGACCGCGCTGCACGTCGCGTGACGGCCGTACGCGGGCGCCCGCAGCGTCGGCCCATTGCTGCGCGGCGGCTTGGGCGTTCTGCAGGGCCACCACCGGATCGGCGTCACCATGGATCACCAGCAGCGGGGGCCAGCCGCTTTCCACCGTCAGCGGGGTCGCCGCCAGAGGTTGCGTGGCGCGACGGCCGTGCATCGCACCGAGTGCCGACAGCGTGGAGTGGGCGGTGCCCGGCGGCACACCCGAGTGCATCGCCACGGCGCGGAAGCGGTCGGGGTGACGGGTCACCAGCAGGGCCGCCATGCTGGCGCCGGCCGACAGTCCGGCGATAGCCACCCGCCCGGGGTCGGCCGGGTGCAGCAGGCACACCTGGTCGATCATTTTCATGATCAGCGCCGCTTCGCCACTGGCGCGGCCGGCGGTGGCGTCGAACCAGTTCCAGCACCCCTGCGCGTTGGCCAGCCTGTCCTGCTCCGGGTAGAGCACGAGGAAGCGCTCGCGCATCGCCACCCGGTTCATGCGCGTGCTGCGGGCGAAGGCGTTCGCGTCCTGACCGCAGCCGTGCAGCATCACCATCAGCGGCAGGCGCTCGCCGATCGCGACACCGGGCGGTCGATAGAGCCTGAAGCGGCGCGCACCGGCGACACCGGTGGCAATGCCGAGCACCCACGCCCCGTCGCCCGGCGGTGGTGTGCGCCGGCTGACCACCGGCTTCATCGCCCGGCCCACCGCACGCGCGCCTGTCTTCATTGCGCTGCGGGTGATAGCGACCAGGCTGCGTTCGAGACTGCGGGCCCAGACCGACTTGCGTGTGCGTTTTTTCATCGGTCCATTATGCGGTGCCTTGTGCGACAGCCCTGCGCGCGCCAACGGATCACGACGTCATCGACAGGCTCGGCACGCCTTCGGCGCACAGCCGGTCAGAAGGCCGTGCGCACCAGCCCGCCTTCCGCGCGGATCGCGGCGCCATTGATCACCGCGGCGCGGGCGCTGGCGATGAAGGCGACGACGGCGCCAATTTCCGCCGGGTCGATCAGCCGCGCGATCAGCGACGACGGCCGGTTTTCGGCCATGAAGCGGCGTTGCGCCTCGGCCGGTGGCAGATCGGGAAACAGGTCATGGATGAATTTCTCGACGCTTTCGGTGCGCGTCGGTCCGGGCAACACCGCGTTCACCGTCACCCGCGTACCCTGCGTCAGTTCCGCCAGCGAACGCGACAGGCCCAACTGCATGGTCTTGGTCGCGCTGTAGTGCGCCATTTCGGGCGCCGGGCTGATGCCGGATTCACTCGATATGAACACCACGCGCCCGTCGCCGCGGGCCAGCATGCCGGCGAGGTAGTGCCGGGCCAGCCGCACACCGCTCAGGATGTTCACCTCGAACAGACGCTGCCAGTCGGCGTCGCTCTCGTCGAAAAAGCCGACCGCCTCGTAGATGCCGAGGTTGTTCACCAGGATGTTGACCTCGGGCAGCGCGTCCAGCGTGGCGGCACACCCCTCCGCCGTGCCATTGTCGGCCACCAGCGGTAGCAGGTCGGCCTGCGGATGACTGGCGCGGATGCTGGCGACGCCCGCCTCCACGCTGGCCGCGCTGCGCCCGTTGATCACCACCTGCGCGCCTTCGGCCGCCAGCGCACGGGCGATTTCCAGCCCGATGCCATTCGACGACGCGGTGACCAGGGCGCGCCTGCCCTTCAGTTCGAGTTCCATGTGCAGCTCCTTGCAGTTGATGTGCCTGCAAGTGTGCTGCCGCCTTATCATTTCACTAACCACTAGAAAAACAATTGATTGTTGACCACGAGTCAAATATCGACCGGACCACGCCCATGACGACGCGCACCGAAGACCTTCTGGCCTATCTGGCGGTGATCGATGGCGGCTCGCTGACCGCGGCCGCAGAACAGCTGGGGCAGACGGTGTCCGGCGTCAGCCGTGCGCTGGCACGGCTGGAACGCAGGCTCGACAGCACGCTGCTCGTGCGCACGACGCGACGCATCGACCTGACCGAAGAGGGCCGGCTGTTCGCCGACCACGCGCGGCGCATCGTCGCCGCGCTGGCCGAGGCGGAGGAATGCATGGCCATCCGCCGCCAGCGCCCGGCCGGGCGGCTGCGCGTGGACGCCGCCTCGCCCTTCGTATTGCATGTGCTGGTGCCGCGCGTCGGCGCGTTTCGCGCGCGCTACCCGGACATCGAACTGGAGCTGCACAGCAACGACCGCATCACCGACCTGATCGAGCAGCGCACCGACGTTGCGCTGCGCATCGGCACGCTGCCGGATTCGACACTGCACGCGCGTCTGCTCGGCCGCTCGATGCTGCGACTGCTGGCCTCGCCGGCCTATCTGGCCGTCCACGGCGAACCGGCCGACGCGGCGGCGCTCGCCGCGCACCGGCTGATCGGCTTCACTGCGCCGGCCCATCTGAACACCTGGCCGCTGCGCACGGCGGACGGTGAAGGCTGCGCGATCCGCCCGTCGCTGTCCGCGTCCAGCGGCGAAACGGTGCGCCAGCTCGCGCTCGCCGGCGAAGGCATCGCCTGCCTGTCGGACTTCATGACCGAGGACGACCGGCGCAGCGGCCGGCTGGTCGAGCTGCTCGCACCGCTGCGCGTGCCGAGCTTCCAGCCGGTGCATGCCGTGTATTACCGCAACACCACGCTGGCCGCGCGCATCGCCTGCTTCATCGACTTCCTCGCCGAAAGCTGGCCGGCGCCGGGCGGGGATTGAAGGCGACGGTGCGACGGGCGGACAATTTCCCCGACTTCGCTTGGCCGCGCTGTCACAAAGACGGATGCGGGCGCGTCTTCGACGCGTATCCACTCCTCTCTGGCGCCTGCACATGACCTTGAGCACCCACACCTTCGACCAGCACCGCCGGCGACTGACCGGCATCGCCTACCGCATGCTCGGCTCGCGCGCCGACGCCGACGACGTATTGCAGGACGCCTGGCTGCGCTGGCACGAGTCCGCCCCTGCAGACCTGCGCTCCGCCGAAGCCTGGCTGGTCACCGCGGTGACCCGGCTCAGCATCGACCGGCTGCGCGCGCGCAAGGCCGAAGCGCAGCACTACGTCGGCCCCTGGCTGCCGGAACCGCTGGCCGAACACGACCTGATCACGCCGGAATCGCGGCTGGAGCGGGCCGACGACCTGTCGTTCGCCTTCATCGCGGTACTCGAACGCCTGAGCCCGGACGAGCGCGCCGCCTTCCTGCTGCGCGAAGTGTTCGACTACGACTACCCCGAGGTCGCACAGGCGCTGGACAAGAGCGAGGCGGCCTGCCGCCAGCTGGTGCATCGCGCGAAGACGCGGGTGGGCGAGCAGCAGCCGCGATTCACCGTTGACCGCGAAGCCCATCTGCGCGTGCTGCGCCGCTTCATGGCCGCCGCCCAGTCGGGCAAGCGCGACGACATCGAAAGCCTGCTGGCGGACGATGCGATCGCCGTATCCGACGGCGGTGGCAAGACCTGGGCCACGCTCAAGCCGCTGTACGGCGCTTCGCGCATCGCCTGGCTCTACTACGCCGTTGCACGCAATCGGGACATCGCCCTCGAATGGCGCGAAGGCGTGGTCAACGGCGAACCGGCCATCCTGCGCTTCCGCAACGGCGTGCTGCACTCGACGCTGTCCATCGTGACCGACGGCGAACGCGTGCGCGCCCTATACGGCGTGCTCAATCCGGACAAGCTGGGCAGCTTCCGCATCGACTGATACAGGCGGCTGTCACACCGGGCGGCCGGTCGTCGTCTTGTCCATGAGCGCATCGATTCCGTTGCGCCCTCACATGGAGAAGCTCTCATGCACGGCCTGCGACTGCCCTACTTCCGCCTCGCGCCGGAAGCCTACAAAACCCTGTACGCCCTGTCCGACCAGATCGGCCGTGGCGCGCTCGACAAGAAGCTGGTCGAGCTGGTCTATCTGCGCGTGTCGCAGATGAATGGTTGCGCCTTCTGCCTCGACATGCACGCCACCGCGCTGCGTGGGCTGGGCGAGGATGCCCAGCGCATGGACGTCGTCGCCGGCTGGCGCGAATGCCGCTTCTTCAGCGACGCCGAGCGCGCCGCGCTGGACTGGGCGGAAACGCTGACCCGCATCGGCGACGGCGCCCCTGAAGACGCGCAGTTCGACGCGCTGAAGCAGCACTTCAGCGACGCACAGATCGCCGAACTGACCTTCGCCGTCGCCACCATCAACGCCTGGAACCGCATCGCCGTATCGATGCAGCAACCGATCGAGCGGAGGGCATCATGATGCGCCGCGCGCCGCTGTTCACCGCGCTGCTGTCGCTGGCGTTCATCGCGCCGCCTGCTCTCGCGCACGAAGCCGGTCACGGCGGCGGTGTCGTGCAGCGCCTGAGCCAGCCGCTGCAGCCGGGTCTGGACGAAGGCGTGCTGCTGGTCGTCACGCTGGCGCCGGGCGAAGCCAGCCCGGCGCACCGCCACCGGGCGCATGCATTCGTCTACATGCTGGAGGGCGAAGTGCTGATGCAGGTGGCGGGCGGCCCCGAGCGCCGGCTCAAGCCGGGCGACGTGTTCGAGGAAAAGCCGGACGACATCCACACGCAGGCGCGCAACCTGAGCAGCACGGCGCCCGCCCGTTTCGCCGTGTTCATGGTGAAGAAGCAGGGCGTGCCGGTGGTGCTGCCGGCGAACTGAGCGACCGCCGTTCCGCGGCGCGCCGCGGAACGCAGTCTGCTATCGTCCCGACGCTCCGACATCACGGCAGGTCTCATGAGCGTCATCACCGTCTATCACAACCCGAAATGCAGCAATTCGCGCGGCGCGCTCGAACTGATACGCGAACGCGGCTTCGAGCCCCAGATCGTCGAATACCTGAAAACCCCGCTGTCGACCGCGGCGCTGCGTGCGCTGGTCGCCGCCTGCGGCGTGCCGGTGCGCGAGCTGATGCGCAGCAAGGAAGCGCTGTACGGCGAACTGGGCCTCGACGACCCGACGCTGGACGACGACGCGCTGATCGCTGCGATGGCCGAACACCCGGTGCTGCTGAACCGCCCCATCGTGGTCACCCCGCGCGGCGCACGGCTGTGCCGACCGCCGGAACGGGTGCTCGACATCCTGCCCGCGCGATGAGAAAGACCGGGCCGGGCAAGGCCGAAACCGATCTGATGCAGCCGTTCGAAGGACTGACGCTAAAAGACATCGTCATTCCCGACACGAAGGACGCCGTCGCTGCCGCGGTCGCTGAGATCCGCGCAGCCGGCGAAGCCGGCTTCGACACCGAATCCAAGCCCACCTTCAAGCCAGGTGAAGTGAGCAGCGGGCCGCACCTCGTGCAGTTCGCGCTGGCCGACCGCGCCTTCCTGTTCCAGATGCACGACAGCGCCAGTCGCGATGCGGCGTCCCTGCTGCTGGAGGATCCGGCGGTGCTGAAGATCGGCTTCGGCCTCAGCGCCGACCGCAGCCAGATCCACGCGAAACTCGGCGCCACGCTGCAGTCGGTGCTCGACCTCGATCACCTGTTCCGCCGTCGGGGCTACAACAACTCGCTGGGCGCACGTGCCGCCGTCGGCCTGGTGCTGGACCGCAATTTCCGCAAGTCGAAATCGGTGACCACCACCAACTGGTCGCTGCCCCGCCTGAGCGATGCGCAGAAGCTCTATGCCGCCAACGATGCGTACGCGGCGCTGCGCGTATACCTCGCGCTCACGCTGACGCCGCAGGAAAGACAGGCGCTGCTGCCTGGGCGCTGAGCGCGTCTTGTCGCGGTCAAAGGGACGCACGCAGGAACCCTGACCCCGGCTCCATCGACGGGGCGGACGTGCTTTTGGTGGGAGCGACCTCCGGTCGCGATGCGGCGTTGGCGGGCCGCCGGCTTCGATCCATGCCGCAATCGCGAGCAAGCTCGCTCCCACAGGACCCCGGCTCCGACCGCCTTTTCAGGAAGTGCTTTTTGTGGGAGCGACCTCCGGTCGCGATGCGGCCTCGGCGGACCGCAGGCTCCGGCACTGGTCACTGTCGGGGCCGGAAGACCGCTCCGACAGAAACCCGAGAAGCTTGTCTGCGTTGCGCCTCAGTCGAGCACGCGGGTCATGTAGCAGGCGCCTTCGCCATAGCTTGCAAGCGCCTGCACAGGCACAGTCCCAAGCGCCGGTCGGTAGCCGCGCTGCGCCCAGTAGCCGGCGGCATCGCCGACCGCCACCAGGGCGGCACAGCGAAGTCCGCGGCATACCGCCGCATCGTGCGCCGCCTCGTACAGCGCGGCCGCCACGCCGCTGCCGCGGACCGACGCGGCCACCGCGCAGTCATGCAGATACCAGCGCGTCGCCGGCACCGGCAGCGCAGAAAGTTGGGTGTTCAGCGCCGGTGGCTTGCCGTCATGCCACGGATGCGAAACCAGATAGCCGAGCAGATCGCCGGCCGCTGACTGCGCGACCAGGCAAAGATCCGGCGCCAGGCTCATGCGGTTCAGATAGACGGCAGCGCCCTCCGGTACGAAGGCCGCATCGGCATAGGCGATTGCCTGCAGCGCGAGTACGGCGTTGACATCGTCGGCGCGCATGGGGCGGATGATCGGATGCATCGGTACTGCAAAGCCTCAGAAAGTGAAATGCGCGTCGGCACCTGACGGCGTTGTGACACCCGCGCGCCGTCTCACGACGCGGCGCGCAGCTCTGACCGGTGTCCCGCAGCAAGACCGCGACCGATCTCGCGCAGATCCACACCGATCGGATGCTGGCTTACGCGCAGGCCGAACTCCGGCAGGATGGCCAGCAGGTGGTCGAAGATGTCGGACTGTATGCCTTCGTACTCAGCCCACATGGTCGTATGGGTGAAGCAGTAGATCTCCAGCGGCAGGCCGTCCGGCGTCGGTGCGAGCTGACGCACCAGCAGCGTCATGTCGCGGTGTATGCCCGGATGCGCGCGCAGGAAGCGCTCCACGTAGGCGCGGAAGCAACCGATATTGGTGATGCGGCGGTGATTGACCGGCGCCTTGCCGCGCGCTTCGAGCTGACGGTTCCAGTCGTCGATCTCGCGCTGCTTCTCACCGAGGTAGTCTTCGAGCAGCGCAAAGCGTGTCAGCCCGCGTCGCTCCTCGTCGGACAGGAAGCGCACGCTCTGCTGGTCGAGCAGCAGGCTGCGCTTGATGCGACGACCGCCAGCTTCCTTCATGCCCCGCCAGTTCTTGAACGGGTCGGTGATGAAGCGCTTGGTCGGGATCGTGGTGATGGTCTTGTCCCAGTTCTGCACCTTCACCGTGTGCAGCGCGATATCGATCACGTCGCCGTCGGCATTGAGCTGAGGCATTTCGACCCAGTCGCCGACGCGCACGATGTCGTTCGACGAAATCTGCACGCTGGCCACCAGCGACAGCAGCGTGTCCTGGAACACCAGCATCAGCACCGCGGCCATCGCACCGAGACCGGACAGCAGGATGAGCGGCGAGCGGTCGATCAGCGCTGCCACCATCAGGATGGCGGCGACCGCGTACAGCAATATTTTCACCACCTGGATATAGCCCTTGATCGGCTTCAGGTGGGCACCGGGCCGCCGCTCGTACAGCGCGTTCAGCCAGCTGAGCAGCGCACCGATCGCGAGCGCGACGGTGAGCACCATGAAGGCGCCGGCGACGTTCTGCACCACGGTGACCGCGGTCGGCGGCATATCGGGCAGCAGCGCGATTCCGTTGTGCACGATCAGCGCGGGCACAATGTTCGACAGACGGCGCACGACCGTATCATCGAACGCCGTCTGCCCCTCGGCCACCGGCAGCATGCGCAGCGCGCGCGACAGGAGGCGCAGCAGTACCTTCTTGACCACCCAGTTGGCCACCCAGGCCAGCAGCGCGATCAGCGCGATGCCGATCAGCGCGCGCAGCTCCGGCGGGTAATGGTCGAAGGCCTCCATGAGCTCGAGGTAGCTCGTCATTGTTGTCTCCCTGTGAATGGCCGATGGCGGCGGCGCCGCGAAGGCGCGCCGGCTCTGTCGGCATGCTGGACCGACAGCCGCCCACGGCAGGGGTTCCGCAAGGCGGGGGCTGGCCCCGCCCGCGTCAGATCACCGGCGCCAGCCAGCGCTTCATGATGGGCTCGGGCATACCCTTGCGCGCGGCCAGATCGGCCACCTGATCGGCACCGACCTTGGTGATCGCGAAGTACTGCGCGTCCGGGTGGGCGAGGTAGAAGCCGCTCACCGCCGCCGTCGGCAGCATGGCGTAGCTCTCGGTCAGCGACACGCCGATCGCGGCTTCCGCGTCGAGCAGGCGGAACAGGTCGCCCTTCTCGGTGTGGTCCGGGCAGGCCGGATAACCCGGCGCCGGGCGGATGCCGCGGTACTTCTCGGCGATCAGCGCTGCATTGTCGAGCTGTTCTTCGCGCGCATAGCCCCAGTCCTCGCGCCGCACCTTTGCGTGCAGGTACTCGGCGAAGGCTTCGGCCAGACGGTCGGCCAGCGCCTTCAGCATGATGCTGCTGTAGTCGTCGTGCGTCTTCTCGAACTCGGCCAGCTTCGTCTCGATGCCGATGCCGGCAGTCACCACGAAAGCACCGGCCCAGTCGGCCACGCCACTGGCACGAGGCGCAACGAAATCCGACAGGCAGTAGTGCGGCTTGCCGGCCGGGCGCTCGTGCTGCTGACGCAGGTTGTGCCAGGTCATCGCGGTGTTCAGGCGCGTTTCGTCGGAATAGAACTCGATGTCGTCACCGCGGCTGTTGGCCGGCCAGATGCCATACACGGCGCGCGCGGTGAGCCACTTGCCGGCTATCACCTGCTGCAGCATGGCCTGCGCATCGGCGAGCAGCTTGCGCGCCTCCTCGCCGACGATCTCGTCGTCGAGGATGGCCGGGTACGGGCCCGACAGTTCCCAGGTCTGGAAGAACGGACCCCAGTCGATGTAGTTGACCAGCACCGACAGGTCCTGGTCCTCGATCACCTGACGGCCGATCTTCTGCGGCCGCTCGGGGATCACCTCGCTGCCCCAGCCGCAGCAGTAGGCGTTGTCGCGCGCGTCGTTCAGCGACACCAGCTTCTGGCCCTTCTTGGCCGCATGCTGTTCGCGGATCTTCGCGTAGTCGGCCGCCACTTCTTCGGCATAGGCCGCGCGCTGATCCTTCGACAGCAGGCTGGTGGCGACGCCGACGGCGCGCGAGGCGTCCGGCACATACACCACCGGAGATGCGTAATTCGGCGCGATCTTGATCGCGGTGTGCGCACGCGATGTGGTGGCGCCGCCGATCAGCAGCGGAATGTCGAAGCCCTCGCGCGTCATTTCCGACGCGACGTGGCTCATCTCTTCCAGCGACGGCGTGATCAGGCCCGACAGGCCGATGATGTCGGCCTTATGCTCGCGTGCGGTCTGCAGGATGCGGTCGCACGAAACCATGACGCCGAGATCGATCACGTCGTAGCCGTTGCAGCCGAGCACCACGCCGACGATGTTCTTGCCGATGTCGTGCACGTCGCCCTTCACCGTCGCCATGACGACGCGGCCCTTGGTTTCGCCGACCTTCTTCGACGCCTCGATATAGGGCTGCAGATGCGCCACCGCCTGCTTCATCACGCGCGCCGATTTCACCACCTGCGGCAGGAACATCTTGCCGGCGCCGAACAGGTCGCCGACATGGTTCATGCCGGCCATCAGCGGGCCTTCGATCACCGCCAGCGGCGGCTTGCCTTCGGCTTCCAGCCGCGCGCGCACCTCTTCGGTGTCCTCGACGACGAATTCGGTGATGCCCTTGACCAGCGCGTGCTCGAGTCGTTTCTCGACCGGCCATTCGCGCCAGGCCAGATCCTGCGTCGATTCCTTGGCCTGTCCCTTCACCGTGATCGCGAACTCGACCAGCGCGTCGCCGGCACCGGGGTGGCGGTTCAGCACCACGTCCTCGACCTTGTCGCGCAGCGGCTGCGGGATGTCTTCGTACACGCCGAGCTGGCCGGCGTTCACGATGCCCATCGACAGGCCGTTGCGGATCGCGTGGTACAGGAACACCGTGTGGATGGCCTCGCGCACCGGGTCGTTGCCGCGGAAGGAGAAGCTCACGTTGGACACGCCGCCCGAAGTCTTCGCGTACGGCAGATTCTTGTGTATCCAGCCCACCGCTTCGATGTAATCGACCGCGTAGTTGTCGTGCTCGGCGATGCCGGTGGCGATGGCGAAGATGTTCGGATCGAAGATGATGTCTTCCGGCGGGAAGCCCACCTGTTCGGTCAGCAGCGTGTAGGCGCGCTGGCAGATTTCCGTCTTGCGCTGATAGGTGTCGGCCTGGCCCTTCTCGTCGAAAGCCATCACGATGACCGCCGCGCCGTAGCGGCGTGCGAGCTTCGCCTGGCGCAGGAATTCGGCCTCGCCTTCCTTCATCGAGATCGAGTTGATGACGCCCTTGCCCTGGATGCACTTCAGGCCGGCTTCGATCACGCTCCACTTCGACGAGTCGAGCATGATGGGCACGCGCGAAATGTCCGGCTCGGAGGCGATGAGCTTGAGGAAGCGCTCCATCGCGGCGACCGAATCCAGCATCGCCTCGTCCATATTGATGTCGATGACCTGGGCGCCGTTCTCGACCTGCTGGCGGGCCACCGCCAGCGCGTCGTCGAAGCGCGATTCCAGAATCATTTTCGCGAAGGCGCGCGAGCCGGTCACGTTGGTACGCTCGCCCACGTTCACGAACAGCGAGTCGGCGCCGACATTGAACGCTTCCAGCCCGGACAGGCGCAGCTTGCGCTCGATCTCCGGCACTGCACGCGGCGGCATGCCTTCCATCGCCTCGGCGAAGGCGCGGATGTGGTCGGGCGTGGTGCCGCAACAGCCGCCGACGATGTTCAGGAAGCCGGACTGCGCCCATTCGCGCAGGTGATTCACCATGTCGGCCGGCGTTTCGTCGTACTCGCCGAAGGCGTTCGGCAGGCCGGCGTTCGGGTGGGCGGACACGTGGGTATCGGCCAGATGCGCCAGTTCCTCGACGTGCTGGCGCATGTCCTTCGGACCGAGCGCGCAGTTGAAGCCGAAGGAGATCGGATTGGCGTGGCGCAGCGAATTCCAGAACGCCTCGGCGGTCTGGCCGGACAGCGTGCGGCCGGAGGCGTCGGTGATGGTGCCGGAAATCATGACCGGCCAGCGGCGGCCGACCTCGTCGAAGAACTTCTCGACCGCGAACACCGCCGCCTTCGCGTTCAGCGTGTCGAACACCGTCTCGATCAGCAGCAGGTCGGCGCCGCCTTCGGTCAGGCCGCGCGCGGCGGCGACGTAGTCATCGACCAGCTGGTCGAAACTCACGTTGCGGAAGCCCGGATCGTTCACGTCCGGCGACAGCGAACAGGTGCGCGAGGTCGGGCCGAGAACGCCAGCGACGAAGCGCGGCTTGTCCGGGTTCTTTGCGGTGTACTCGTCGCACGCCTCGCGCGCGATGCGCGCACCTTCGACGTTCAGCTCGCGCACGATGGCTTCCAGGCCGTATTCCGCCTGCGAAATCACCGTCGCGTTGAAGGTATTGGTTTCGATGATGTCCGCGCCGGCCTCGAGGTAGGCCGCGTGAATGCCGCGGATCACGTCCGGCCGCGTCAGCAGCAGCAGATCGTTGTTGCCCTTGAGGTCCTTCGGGTGATCGGCGAAGCGCGTGCCGCGGTAGTCGGCCTCGACCAGCCGGTGCTTCTGCACCATGGTGCCCATCGCGCCATCCAGGATCAGGATGCGGCGGGCCATCAGGGCCTTGAGCTGTTCGGTGCAGTCTGGACGAATCATCGGTCTCTCCGTGGAGCGGCGACCCGTGATCATCGAAAGGCAGGGGACAGAAACGAAAAACCCGCCGGACGCGGAAAGCGTGCTGACGGGTCGTGGGCAGCTCGCTTTAGCGGCATTTATAACGCGCCCGCAAGCTGGAGGCTCAAATCGGCGCGGACCCGCACCTTAAGGGGGTGCGGGGTTCAAGTCAAGTTTCAGCGGACGTCCATCGACAGGATCCAGCCGACCAGCTTGCTGGCGTCGGCTTCGTTGATCGCCACCGCATTGGGCGGCATCGCCAGACCCGCAGCCTTGCCCTTCCAGTGGCTGTCGTAGGGGTTGGAGCCCTTCATCACCGTCTGCACCAGCTGCTTCTGCGCGTCCTTGATGCCGTAGTAGCGCGCGGCGACGTCGCGCCACGGCGGGCCGACCGGCTTGTCCGCCTTGTTTGACGGCTCGACGCTGTGACAGACGGTGCAGCCACTGCTGGCGGCGAGCTTCAGCATGGCGGCATCCTTGGACGGATCGGCCATCGCCGGGCTGCTGCCGAGCGCGAGCGACAAGGCGCCTGCTGCAACTGCGTAACGGAAGGTGTTCATGGTCTTTCTCCCTGATGAATGTAGGCATCCGGTGCCGTGACGGTTCTCGTGAAACCGTTGCGGCATCTCATGTCGCCACGCTAATCCCCCACGATGGATAGGGGATTGACGTGCATCAAGGGCGTGCTGCGGCGCAAAAACTATCGCTTCGCACGCGAAAGACCGACTCGGTCAGAAGCAGTTCGCCTCGGCCAGCCCGAGCCGGCAGCTCCACTGGAACTGTTCGCGCGCCTGCTTGATCGAGCGCTGGAACATCGCGGTCGGCTCGGCCAGGATGGCGTCCGGCAGCGGCACAGCCGGGACGGCACCGCTGCCGTTGGTGAAGAAGCGCAGGAAGCAGGTTTCTTCCTTGTCGCAGCTCTGTTCGATCACGCGGTTGTAGTAGGCGCGGTCGCGCGCCGACGCTTCGGGCACGACGATGAACTGCATCAGGCCGAGCCGGCCGGCGACGATCCAGTCCTGCGTGTTCGCCGGCTCCTGTCCGGCATGCGCGCCGGCAGACAGTGTGAGCGCACCGAGCAGCGCGCACAGCATGCGTTTCATGGCTTCTCCTCCGGATCGGCGCAAACGCGCCGCCTGCCGGTCAGACCGACCCGGCGCTGCCCGGTTCGTCGTCGGTGCCGGCGCGGCGCGTGCGCAGGCTGCCCTCGACCATGCGGTACTCGAACAGCCGGCATTCGAGCGCGCCATTGAACAGCGGCGTGCGCCGGCTCGCCTTCAGCTTGATCAGCTTGGGGAAGTCCGGGTCGGCGGTGATGAAATGGCAGCGCCAGCCGGCGTAGCGCTGCTTCAGCAGGTCGCCCAGCTTCGGGTAGAAGGCGTCCAGCGCCGGTTTGTCTTCCAGCCGCACGCCGTAGGGCGGGTTGGTCACCATGACGCCGTGGTCGGCCGGCGGATCGCGGTCCAGCAGGTCGGCGCCCTCGACCTTCACCACCCAGGGCAGCTTGGCCGCCTGCAGGTTCTCCTTGGTGCGCGCCAGCTCGCGGCCGGAAATGTCGGAGCCGAAGATGGGCAGCTCGCGCGGCGGCTGGGCGCGCGCGGCGGCGGCGTCACGGATGGTCGTCCATACCGCGGCGCTGAACGGCGTCAGCTTTTCGAAGGCGAAGCTGCGGCCGAGGCCGGGCGCGATGTCGAGCGCCATCTGCGCCGCTTCGATCAGGAAGGTGCCGCTGCCGCACATCGGGTCGAAGAAGGGCTCCACCCTGTCCCAGCCGGACAGCATGATGATGCCGGCGGCGAGGTTTTCCTTGATCGGCGCTTCCACCGCGGCCACCTTGAAGCCGCGCTTGTACAGCGGCTCGCCCGAGGTATCGAGGTAGAGCGTGGCTTCGCGGTCGGTCAGGAAGACGTGGGCGCGCACGTCCGGATTGGCGGTGTCGATGCTGGGCCGCTGCCGGGTCTGTTCGCGCATGCGGTCGCAGATCGCGTCCTTCACCCGCAGCGTCACGAAATCGACGCTCTTCAGCGGCGAGCGCACCGCGGTCGTGTAGACGCGCAGCGTGCGTTTCGGGCTGAACCAGCGCTCCCAGGGCAGGCCGTAGGCCAGCTTGAAGATGTCGTCTTCCTTACGGTACGGCCCCTGGCCGACACGCCACAGCACGCGGGTGGCGATGCGGCTTTCCAGGTTGACGGTGTAGGCCAGCTTCCAGTCGCCGGTGAAGCCGACGCCGCCCGGCACGACTTTGACGTCGGCCGCACCGAGCCGCGTCAGCTCGTCGGCCAGCACCGGTTCGAGGCCGCGCGGACAGGGCGAGAAAAAATGCTGGCCCGACTGCAGCTCAGGCTCTTCGCGCACGACGCGACGGACGGCGCGCACGCCGGGCTTCGGAGAATTCGGAGTGTTCATGGTTCAGAAAGGCTTCAGCACGACGAGGATGACGACCAGGAACAGCACCAGCACCGGCGCTTCGTTGAACCAGCGGTACCAGACGTGGCTGCGCGTGTTCCGCCCGGCTTCGAAGTCCCGCAGCAGGCGGGCGCAGTAGTGGTGGTAGCCGACCAGCAGCAGCACCAGCGTGAGCTTGGCGTGCATCCAGCCGCCGGAAATGCCTTCGCCCAGCCACAGCCAGAGGCCGAAGCCGACCGCCAGCCCGGCCAGCGGGCCCATGAAGCGCAGCAGCTTGCGCGACATCAGCAGCAGGCGGTCGCGCACCGCGGTTTCGTCCGGCCCGAGCATGGCCAGATTGACGAAGATGCGCGGCAGGTAGAACAGGCCGGCAAACCAGCTGGTGACGAAAACGATGTGCAGGGCCTTGGCCCAGAGGTAACTGCTTTGCATGGTTGACAGGGTCAGGAGGTCGTGGAAGGAGAATTCAGTGCGGCGGCGAGCACGGCGTTGACGTCGGGCCGCGCCAGCCGGACGCGCAGTTCGCGCTTCATGCGGCGGTTGTCGAGCACGCGCGACTCACCCATGAAGGAAAGCGTCATCGGCGACAGCTTCTGCGCCGCCTCGGCGCGCGTGACGCGCGGCGGGCGCGGCAGCGCGAAGGCGTCGGCGACGCGGTCGAAATAGTCGGCCATCTTCAGCCGGGTGTCGTCGCTGGCATTGAAGGTACGGCCGCCGCGGGCGCGGTGCAGCGCGGCCCAGGCCAGGCGGGCGAGATCTCCGGCGTCGATGTGATTGGTGTGCACGTCGTCGTCGGTCTGCAGCACCGGATCACCGCGCTGCAGGCGCTCAAGCGGCAGGCGGTCCGGCCCGTAGATGCCGGGCGCACGCAGGATGGATACGGCAACGCCACGCCGCGCCAGCGTGCGCACGGCGCGCTCGGCATCGACCCGTCGCTTGCCGCGGGCGCTGGCCGGCCGCAACGGCCGGCTCTCCGGCACGAGGGCACCGCCGCAGTCGCCGTACACGCCGCTGGTGCTGATGTAACAGAGCCGACGCACACGACCGGCGCGCGCCAGCGCGTTGACCAGCGCCCGGCTGCGCGGGTCGGTCGCCGACCCCGAATTCGGCGGCGGCGCGAAATGCCACACCCGGCTGGCGAGCGCGGCGACGCGCAGAAGGCTGCGCCGCTCATCGAGGTCGGCGCGCACGCAGCGCACGCCCAGCGGGCGCAAGTCGGCCGCCGCGGCATCGCTGCGCACGAGCGCCAGCACGCGTATCCGGCGGGCAAGCCACGGCAGGGCGCGACGCGCAACGTCGCCACAGCCTACAATCAGCAGTCTTGACCGGGCGCCGCACCAGTTTGCGGGGGTGGCGCGTCGCGGTCTGCTCGTCATCTTCATTACCGGATTGTCTCACGCAGCCATGTCCTATCAGGTCACGCTCCAGCCCAGCCAGCATCACTTCACCACCGATTCCGAAACCCGCCTGCTCGACGCCGCCCTGGCCGCCGGCTTCAACCTGCCCTACGGCTGCCGCAACGGCGCCTGCGGTTCGTGCAAGGGCAAGGTGCTGTCCGGCACCGTCGATTACGGCAAGTACCAGGCCGCCAAGCTGACCGAGGCCGAGAAGGCCCAGGGCTATGCGCTGTTCTGCGTCGCCACCGCCTGTTCGGACCTGCAGCTGGAATGCCGCGAAGTGGGCGGCCTGAAGGACATCGCGGTGCGTACCCTGCCCACCCGCGTGCAGGAAATGCAGAAACTCGCACCCGACGTGATGCTGCTCAAGCTGAAGCTGCCGGCCAACGAACGCCTGCAGTTCCTGGCCGGCCAGTACATCGACTTCCTGCTGAAGGAAGGCAAGCGCCGCAGCTTCTCGATCGCCAACGCGCCGCACGACGACGAATTCATCACGCTGCATATCCGCGAGGTGCCGGGCGGCCATTTCACCGGCCACGTGTTCGGTGCGATGAAGGAACGCGACATCCTGCGTTTCGAGGGCCCGCACGGCAGTTTCTTCCTGCGCGAGGACGTCGAGCGGCCAGTGATCATGCTGGCCGGTGGCACGGGTTTCGCGCCGATCAAGGCGGTGATCGAACACGCGATCAAGATCGGCTACACGCAGCCGATCACGCTGTACTGGGGCGCACGCACGAAACAGGACCTGTACATGCACGAACTGGCCCAGAGCTGGGTCGGCGCCCTGCCCGGCTTCCGCTACGTGCCGGTACTGTCGGAGCCGGCTGCCGGCGACGAGTGGGATGGTCGCACCGGCTTCGTCCATCAGGTCGTCATGGCCGATCTGCCCGACCTGTCGGGTCACCAGGTCTATGCCTGTGGCGGCCCGGCGATGATCGATGCGGCGAAGGAGGACTTCACCCGCCAGTGCCGTCTGCCGATAGAACACTTTCACGCTGACTCCTTCACCTATTCAACGTAATCGACGTAATGGACCAGGACGTTTTCTTCACCCGGGAACCGGTGGTCAACAAGCAGCGGGCGATCACTGCCACACGGCTGCGCGTGCACGCACCGGACTCCGCGACGGCGGTGGCCGCGCTCGAATCGATCGGCGATGACTGGCCGCTGGCGCGCCCGGTCTTTGTCGGCCTCGCCGGCTGCCGGCCGGACGCCACGCTGGCCGACTGGATCGCGCCGGAAGGCGCCATGCTGGAGGTCGCCGCGCCCTCGCTGGCCGACCCGGTGACCGCACAGGCGGTGTCGCAACTGGCGCAGTCCGGCCTGCCGCTGGTGCTGTCCGATTACAAGGCCGGGACTGAAATCCCTGCCGGCCTCGCCTTCCGCTTCGTGATGGCCGACGCCCGCGTGCAGCCGGTCACCATCCGCGTGCCGGGCATCCTGATCGCCACCGGCATCGACGAGCCGGCCGCTTTCGATGCCGCGATCAAGGCCGGTTACGGCGGTGCCGCCGGCTGGTTCTTCAAGGCCGGCCAGACGACGGCGAAGAAGCTCGCGCCGGCGCATGCACAGATCGTGCGCGTGCTGAACCTGGTCCGCCGCAACGCCGACCCCAAACAGATCGAGGACGCGATGAAGCAGGACGTGGCGCTGTCCTTCAAGCTGCTGCGCTACATCAATTCGGCCGGCTTCGGCCTGATGTGCCAGGTGCAGTCCTTCCGCCACGCCGTGGTCATCCTCGGCTACGAAAAGCTGAACAAGTGGCTGTCGCTGCTGCTGGTGACCGCCGGCAAGGACCCGTCGGCGCCGGCGCTGATGCAGGCGGCGATCGCCCGCGGCCGGCTGATGGAAGTGCTGGGCGCCGAGTTCTTCCCGCGCGAGGAACACGACAATCTGTTCATCACCGGCGCCTTTTCGCTGCTCGACCGCCTGCTCGGCGCGCCGATGGACAAGGTGCTGGAGGAAATGTCGCTGCCGGACCGCATCAGCGACGCCCTGCTCGGCCAGGACGGCGCCTACACGCCCTTCCTGAAACTGGCCCGCGCCTGCGAGGACGCCTCGGCCGACGCGCTGTCGGAATTGACGCACGCACTCGGCCTGAGTGCCGACGCCGTCAATCGCGCCCAGCTGTCGGCGCTGAAGTTCGCCGATACGCTGGAGTTCTGAGTTCCGGTTCGGAAGACCGCGCAGCCGACAGCGTTCCGGCAATAACCCGCCGACCTGCCGTCGGAGCCGGTCTTTTCCCGGTGGGAGCGAGCTTGCTCGCGATAGCAGCCCTGATCGAAGCGGGCGGCCCGCCACTGCCACGGGTGAATCCGTGTCGTATCAGGCCTTCGACAGCGCCTTCAAGGCCTGGCGGATGCCATCCGACACGCTGACGCCTTCCGGCAGCGTCTTCAGCGCCGCTTGCGCCTCGCGGTCGCTGTAGCCGAGCGCCATCAGCGCGTTCAGGATGTCGGCGCCGGCATCGGGCGCGACCGCGGCGGCCAGCGACGCGGTGGGCATCAGCTTGTCGCGCAGCTCCAGCAGCAGCCGCTCGGCCGTCTTCTTGCCGATGCCCGGGATCTTGGTCAGCCGCCCCGCCTCCTGCATCGCCACCACGCGCGCCAGTTCATCGACCGACATGCCGGACAGCACGGCCAGCGCCATGCGCGGGCCGATGCCGCTGATCTTCACCAGCTGGCGGAAGGCCGCCAGCTCGGACGGCGCACCGAAGCCGAACAGGAAGTGCCCGTCCTCGCGGACGACGAAATGCGTGTGCAGGGTCACCCGCTCACCGATGGCAGGCAGATTGTAGAAGGTGCTCATCGGCACATCGACTTCATAACCCACACCCTGCACGTCGAGCAGGATGCGCGGCGGATTCTTTTCCAGCAGCGAGCCGGTGAGGCGACCGATCATGAAAACTCCGGGAGACTGAAGGCGCTTGCCGCGAGGGATGCGGTCAGGCCGGACGACGGGC
Organism: Methyloversatilis sp.; assembly: GCF_965284615.1. Classification (GTDB taxonomy): domain Bacteria; phylum Pseudomonadota; class Gammaproteobacteria; order Burkholderiales; family Rhodocyclaceae; genus Methyloversatilis. The sequence goes on along the minus strand of NZ_OZ260098.1, from coordinate 364,785 downwards.
GATGATACGCCCGCCGCGACGGCGCGCGCCGGGGCCGCCGATGGCGCCCATGCCGCGCGCAGCGTGCGCGTGGCAGATGGCGCAGGCCAGCGCGTCGGCGGCGTCGGTGCCGGGCGCGGCGGCCAGCGCCAGCAAGCGGGCCACCATGTACTGCACCTGCTCCTTGTTGGCCTTGCCGTGCCCGACCACCGCCTGCTTCACCTGCAACGCAGTGTACTCGGCGACCGGCAGGCCGGTGGCGGTCAGCGCCGACAGCGCGGCGCCGCGCGCCTGACCGAGCAGCAGCGTCGATTGCGGGTTCACGTTCACGAAGACGATTTCCACCGCCGCGTGCGTCGGCTGCCAGGTGTTGACCACCTCGCGGATACCGGCGAACAGCGTGGCGATGCGCGACGGCAAGGGCTCGCGTTCGTTCGAGGTGATGCGGCCGCTGGCGACGTAACGCAACTTCGCACCCTCGGCTTCGAGCACGCCGAAGCCGGTGATGCGCAGGCCGGGATCGATGCCCAGGATGCGCATGCCGCTCACTGCACGATGCCGCTGCCGACGTTGATGCGCTCGAGTTGCTCGCGGATGCGGATCGGGTCGTCAGAACGCAGCAGCTTGATCACGCGCGGCGCGATGTCGCCGCAATCGCAGCGCAGCACCTCGCGCTTCACCTCCAGCAGCTGCGACGGATGCATCGAGAACTGGCGCAGACCCATGCCCAGCAGCAGGCGTGCGAACTGCGGTTCGCCGGCCATCTCACCGCACACCGCCACCGGCATGCCGGCCCGCTTCGCCTGCGCGATCACCTGCTGCACCAGGCGCAGCACGGCCGGATGCAGCGGGTCGTAAAGATGCGCCACCGCCTCGTCGGCGCGGTCGATCGCCAGCGTGTACTGAATCAGGTCATTGGTGCCGATGGACAGGAAGCTGAAGTGGTTCATCAGCGTGCCGAGCGCCAGCGCCGCAGCCGGGATCTCGACCATGGCGCCGATCTCGACACGGTCGTCGAACTTGCGGTTCGCCTCGCGCAGCTGCTGCTTGGCCAGCGCGACCATCGCAAGCGCCGATTCGATCTCGTGCTGGAAAGCCACCATGGGCAGCATGATGCGCACCTTGCCGTAGTGCGCGGCGCGCAGGATGGCGCGCAGCTGGGTGACGAACATGCGCGGTTCGGCCAGGCAGTAGCGGATCGCGCGCAGGCCCAGCGCCGGGTTTGCTTCGCTGCGCTCGGCGCCACGCAGCGCCTTGTCGGCGCCGATGTCCAGCGTACGCAAGGTGACCGGCTTGCCCTTCATCGCCTGCACCACGCTGCGGTAGGCCTCGAACTGCTCGTCCTCGTCCGGCAGGTCGTCGCGGTTCAGGAACATGAACTCAGTGCGGAACAGACCGATGCCATCGGCTTCGACCTCGCGCACCTGTTCGACGTCCTGTGGCAGTTCGATGTTGGCGAACAGCTGCACCGCCTCGCCGTCGAGCGTGGTGGCGACGGCGCCGGTCAGGCGCTTCAGTTTCGAGCGCTCGATCTCGATCTCGCGCGCACGCAGCCGGTATTCGTCGAGGATGCGCTCGTCCGGATTGATGATGAGTACGCCGCGCACGCCATCGACGATGAGCATGTCATCGTCCTGGATCAGCCGGCGCGCCTGGTGCATGCCGACCAGCGCCGGAATCGCCAGGCTGCGGGCAACGATGGCAGTGTGCGATGTGGCGCCGCCCAGATCGGTGACGAAGGCGGCAATGCGCTGCGCCTTGAACTGTATGGTGTCGGCCGGCGACAGGTCGTGCGCGACGACGATGCTGTCGGTGTCGCGCCGGCGGGTACTGACGCGATTGCGCTTGCCGGCCAGCGCCTTGATCACGCGCTCGACCACCTGCACCACGTCGGCGCTGCGGCTGCGCAGGTAGGCGTCGTCGATCTGTTCGAACTGCTCGACCAGACGATCCATCTGCCGCTTGATCGCCCACTCGGCGTTGCAGCGGCGGCTGCGGATGTACTCACCGGCCTCGTCGAGCAGCAGCGGATCGTCGAGAATCATGCTGTGCAGGTTGACGAAAGCGAGCAGTTCGCCGCGCGCCTCGGTGCCGTCGTTCAGCAGGCCGCTGCGCAGCTCGGCCAGTTCGGCGCGCACCGCGTCGAAGGCGCGGCCCAGTCGGACCACTTCGTCATCGACCTTGCGCGGCGGCAGCGAATAGTGGGCCACCTCGAGCGTCGCGTGCGACACAAGATAGGCGTGACCGATCGCGATGCCGCCGGAAACGGCGAGACCGTGCAGCGTAAAGGTCACTTACTCGCCCTCGCCGAACTTGTCCTCGATCAGCGCGACCAGTGCAGCCATGGCAGCGTCGGCGTCGGCGCCTTCGGTCTCGATGACGATGACCGAGCCCTTGGCGGCCGCCAGCATCATGACGCCCATGATGCTCTTCGCATTGATGCGTCGCCCGTTGCGCTCCAGCCACACCTCGCAGCCGTGGCGGCTGGCGATCTGGGTCAGCTTGGCCGAGGCGCGCGCGTGCAGGCCCAGCTTGTTGGTGATCTCGATCTCATGTCTTGGCATCGCGCCCCACCTTCATCGCCATCACTCCGTCGCGGCCACCGCTGACCGCCTTGTTGACCAGCCCGTGCAGCGTCTCGCGCTCGCGATAGGTCAGCGTGCGCAGCAGCATGGGCAGATTGACGCCGGACACCGCCTCGACCTTGTCCGGCACGCACAGTTTGAGCGCCAGATTGGATGGCGTGGCGCCGAAGATGTCGGTCAGCAGCAGCACGCCTTCACCGCTGTTGACGACGGACATCATCCGCCGCGCCAGCGGCAGCAGGTCCAGCGGATCGTCCTGCCCGGACACGCCGAGCTGCGCGATCTGCGCCGGCCGCGTGTTGAGCACGTGGCAGGCGCACTGGATCAGCGACTCGCCATAGCTGCTGTGCGTAATCAGAAACAGGCCGATCATCGTTTGAATTCTCCCTTGGCGGCATTCTAAGCGCTGCAACCGGCTTGAACCGGGATGCCGGCACGGCGGACTGCGCAGATCAGAAGCGGGCGCAGCGCTCGCAAGGCACCTGCACCACGGTATGGTCTTCCAGCCGCACCGCGGTGAGCTCGCCGCCCCACAGGCAACCCGAGTCCAGCGCGATCAGATTGGAAGCGCGGCGATAGCCCAGCGCCGACCAGTGGCCGCACACCACGGTGTGCGTACGCCAGCGCGCAGCCTCGACGTCGAACCACGGCAGGTGTCCCGGCGGCGGCTCGTCCGGCGAGCCCTTGCTGAAGAACTCCATGTGCCCGGCCGGCGTGCAGAAGCGCATCCGCGTGAGCGCATTGACGATGACGCGCAGGCGGTCCCAGCCGGTCAGCGTGTCGCTCCAGGCCGCCGGATCGCTGCCCCACATGCGATGCATGAACTCGGCGTGCTGTGGCCCGCGCAGCGCGTCCTCGACCTCGCGCGCCAGCAGCATCGCCTGCACCACGTCCCACTGCGGCAGCAGGCCCGCATGCACCATCGCGAACCCGCCTTCGACGTGCATCATCGGCCGCTCGCGCAACCAGGCCAGCAGCTCGTCGCGGTCAGGCGCATCGAGTACGTGGTGGAAGGTGTCCAGCCGGTGCTGCTTGCCGTGACCGGCGGCGATCATCAGCAGCGACAGGTCGTGGTTGCCGAGCACGGTCACCGCAGCGTCGCCGAGATCGCGCACGAAACGCAGGGTTTCCAGCGACTTCGGACCACGATTGACCAGATCGCCGACAAACCACAGCCGGTCACGACAGCGATCGAAGCCGCAGCGCTCGAGCAGCGTTTCGAGCGGGTCGAAACAGCCCTGCAGATCGCCAATCGCCCAGGTGCTCATGCGCCGGTACCGCTGCGAACTTCGGCGGACGGAGCCGGCGACGGTGCCGGGCCGTCACCTTGCGGAATGTATTCCGGTACCCACTGCGCCAGTTCGGCTCGGACGGCGGCCGGCTCGGCCGGCAAGGGGCCGGTCAGCCAGCGCTCGAGCCGGCCCAGCCACAGCGCGTCATCGATCGCCCGCGCACGCGCGATACGCACCTTCGGGTGATGGGTCGGCCGCGTCGTCTCGTCGCTGGCCAACAGCTCCTCGTACAACTTTTCGCCCGGGCGCAGCCCTGTGAACTCGATCTTCACCTCGGATTCCGACGCGCCGGACAGACGGATCATGTCGCGCGCCAGGTCGGCAATGCGCACCGGCTCGCCCATGTCGAGCACGAAAATCTCCCCGCCCTCGCCCATCAGCGCCGCCTGCAGCACCAGCTGTGCCGCCTCGGGGATGGACATGAAGTAACGGATGATGTCCGGGTGAGTGACCGTGACCGGACCGCCACGGGCGATCTGTTCCTGGAACTTCGGGATGACGCTGCCGGCACTGCCCAGTACGTTGCCGAAGCGCACCGTGCTGAACAGGGTATCGCCGCCACGCGCCGCCAGCGCCTGGCAGCCCATCTCGGCCAGCCGCTTGGTCGCGCCCATCACGTTGACCGGATTCACCGCCTTGTCGGTCAACACCAGCACGAAACGCGGCACGCCGCTGGCCTGCGCAGCCCGTGCCGCGGCCAGCGTGCCGCCGACGTTGTTGCGCACGGCTTCCGCCGCGTTCACATCCTCCATCAGCGGCACATGCTTGTAGGCCGCCGCATGAAACACCACCACCGGCCTGAAGCGCGACATCGTCGCCAGCAGGCGGTCCTCCTCGCGCACATCACCGATCACCGGCTCGATGCGCACGTGCGGAAACAGCTCGGCGAACTCCTCGACCAGTGTGTAAAGGAAGAACTCGCTGCGCTCGAAGGCGACGATGGCCGACGGCGAGAACCGTGCGATCTGGCGGCACAGTTCCGAACCGATCGAACCGCCAGCGCCGGTGACCATCACCACCTGTCCCTCGATCAGCTGACGCAGTCGCGGCGCATCGATCTTGACCGGATCGCGACCGAGCAGATCCTCGACCTCTACTTCACGCACCGACGCCACCGCCACCTTGCCGCTGATCAGATCGTCAAAAGACGGCACCGTCATCGGCTTTACGCCGGCACGCACGCAGGCGTTCGCCGCTTCGCGCCGCACCTCGTGCGAGGCGTTGGGCATGGCGATGATGGCGTGCGACGCTCTCTGCTCACGGGCATGACGCTCAAGGTCTCGCACCGGTCCGAGCACACGCAAGCCGTAAAGCGTGCGGTCATGCTTGCGTGCATTGTCGTCCAGCAGCCCTACGACGCGCCACTGGCCCGAGCGGCCAATCTCGCGCAACAGGCTCGCAGCGGTCTCTCCTGCGCCAAGTATGAGCACCGGCTTTCCCTTGGCCATCAGTGCGCCGAACTCGCGCTTTTCGCGCCAAGCCCGGTAGGCGAACCGGGCGCCGCCCATCAGCATGATCAGCAGGATGGGGTCCAATACATAGACCGAACGCGGCACGACCACCCACATTGCCATCAGCACGATAACCGGGGCGCACAGCGACGCGGCCGCAACGGCACGCACCAGCTGCTGCAGATCCGGCAGGCTGGCGAAACGCCAGATGCCCTGATAAAGCCCGAACAGCCTGAACACGAACGCCTGCGCAGCCACTACCCAAGGCAGTGTGGAGACGAAGGAGTGAATGAACTCGGCTGGAATTGAGAAGTTGAAGCGCAGCAGATACGACAGATACCAGGCGACGGCGGCCAGGCCGATGTCGCACAGCGACACAACAGTAGCGCGAGAAATCGGGATGCTCATTGCGGTCCTCCTGCGGCCGTCTGTTCGAAGGCGCGCCAACGCCGGTTGACACGACGACCCATCAGTATGAAGAGCAGCGCCCACGCACCCAGCAGGGCCGGTCCGAAACGGGGAGCATTCAACTGCACCAGCACCGCGCAAGCAGCGCAACCGACCATGACCGCGAAGTATAGTTTCGCCGTACCCGCATGCCCGAAGCCCATGCGCACGAGGCGCTGATAGTAGTGCGTACGGTGCGGCTGCCAGACTCGCTCGCCACGTCGCAGACGTTGCAGCAGTGTCACTGTAGCGTCAGCGATGAACACGAGGAACACGAGCAGCGGCAGCCAAACGTCCCAGATGCCTCGCTGGACCCCGATCAAGCCGATTGCAGCAGCCAGGAAGCCCAATGGTATCGACCCGGCGTCCCCCATGAACACGCTGGCGGGATGCAGGTTACGCAACAGGAAAGCGAGTGCCGCACCGCACAGTACGGCGCTGACGACAGCCAATTCGCCGTCGCCGGCAAGCGAGGCCAGCAGCGCGTAGGCACTGAAACCGGACAGCGCCATCCCACCGGCCAACCCGTCCGAACCATCCATGAAATTGTACAGATTGGTCATCCAGACCATCGCGACGATCACCGGCAGTAGCCAGAGCGGATTGATCGACTGCATCAGCGCAAACGCCGCTGCCACCGCAATCTGAACAATGAAGCGAGGCACCGCAGGCAGCGAGAGGAAGTCATCGAGCAGAGAAATCGCAGCCAGAACCGGAACCGGCCACAACCAGAGCGGCGCGACGCCTCCGGGCAGCATGAGTGCCAGCGCCGAGCCTACGAGTATTGCGAGGCCCCCGAACCGTGGAACCGGCCGCGCATGCAAAGACCGTTCGTTCGGCCGGTCAACCGGCAGGAAGCGGTGTGCGCGCACGAGCAGCAACTGAAGCACGACAGCCGTCAGAAGAAAGGCGGTCAAGCCCGGCACGAAAAATTCGGGAAACATGGATCGGGACGGAACCACGCGGATCGCGTATGTCCCCTATCTTATCAAGCGGGGCGCTACCCGAGGCGTCGGTTCCACTCAGGCCGTGTCGCGTCCGCAGCGGCGCAGACCTTCGTCCAGCGACACTACCGGCGACCAGCCCAAGGTGCGTCGGGTGGCCGACACGTTAACCGACAAGTTGCCACACAGCCGCACCATCGCCGCCCGCTTTCCGCAGATCACGGCGATCAGCTCCAGTACTGCGGGTGGCAGCGGCCACAGCCTCGCCGGACGCCCGAACACGGCGGCCATGCGCTGCAGCAGTTCGGCGGTCGATACGTCCTGATCATCGCTGACCATCCAGATCGCCCCGACCGCCGACGGATGATCAATGCACAGCACAATAAGACTCACCAGGTTGTCGATCGCCACCAACGACCGACGGTTGTCGGTGACTGACGCCAGCGGCAACGGATAACCGCGGCGTACCCACTTCAGGAGACTTCCGAAGTTGCCGCCGACACCGGGGCCGTAGACCAGTGGCGGGCGGATGATGACGACCTCCATGCCACCCTGCGCCGCAATCTGCATCAATCCTGCTTCTGCATCGGCTTTGGAGCGCGCGTAGGCATCGGCCGGTCTCGGTATGTCGTCGGCTCGGTAAGGCTGCGATCTGCCTTCGCCATTGACTTTCACGCTGCTCACGAACACGAAACGCCGGACACCACGCTCGCGCGCACGACGCGCAAGCGCGAGCGTGCCCTGCGTATTGGCCTGCTGATGAAGGCGCTCGGCGTCGTCCTGACGCTCGTTCATCTGGTGCACACGAGCCGCCAGGTGCACGATCACGTCCGGACACTCGACACGATCGAGCCATTCGCACAACGGGCCAAGGTCGCCGCTGACCACCGTATCTGGCTGGCCGTCGTCGCGGCGCACCGCGCGAAGCACGCTGTGTCCAGCCGCCCCCAAGGCCGGGCAGAGCGCGCGGCCCACGAACCCTGATGCACCGGTGACCAGTACGCGCATGCTCAGATCAGCTCGCGATAGATGTCGAGCGTTTGCTCGGCCGAACGTGCCAACGAGAAATTCAACTCGGCTCTTGCGCGCCCGGCCGCCCCCATCCGCCGGCGCAGCTTCGGATCCACCACCAGCCGCGCCAGCTTGTCGGCGAGGTCTGCAGCGTCGCGCACGCGTGCCAGCAAGCCGTTGACCTCATCACACACGACGTCCCGGCACCCCGGCACATCGGTGGTCACGATGGGCCGGCCACTGGCGCACGCCTCGAGCAGTACCTTGGGTAAACCCTCGCGGTAGGACGGCAGGCACACGATGTGGCAGGCGGCAAGGGTAGCGGGCATGTCGGCGCAGTGTCCCATCCAGGAGACAAGGCCCGCATCGTGCCATGAGCGGAGCTGCTTTTCGCTGATCGCCGCCGGATTCTGGGAATCGGTCCCACCCGCCAGCACGCATTCGGCTTCAAACCCGCGCTCGCGCAGCAGCCTGGCTGCCTCGACAAATTCGGCGACGCCCTTGTCAACGAGCATGCGTGCAGGCAGCACGATGCGCACACGGCCCTCCGGCTCCGGTTGCACGATGAAGCGCTGCAAGTGACACCCACACCGGGGACCAGCCGAATCTGGTCCGCCGGGCACAGGCCCTCGTGCGGAAACATGGCTTGGTCGTCCCGGTTCTGGAGGATGAGCCGGCTTCCCGGCGCTGCCAGGACGAAACGCAACATCAGTCGGACAACCGGCCGCAGCAGCCGCGCCTTCGGCGCGGACGAGGAAAAGACGAATCCCAGACCCGCCAGCGCATTGACGACGCGGCGGACACCGGCCACGCGGGCCGCGACGCTGCCATAGATCACCGGCTTCATTGCCACGTGATGCACCACGTCGGGACGCACCCGACGATAGATGCCGCACACCTGACACAGCAAAGCAAAGTCGCGCACCAGGTTAACGCCACCGCGTTCGATTTCCAGCGGAATCACCTCGATACCCAGGTCGCGCAGGTGCGCAGAACGTTCATTGCAACGTGTCACCAGCACGACCCGCAGCCCCGCGTCGCATGCCGCGAGGGCAAGTGGAAGGCGATGGGATTCGAAGTAGAAGTCTTCGGTGACGAAGAACAGCAGTGTCCTGCCGGCAAGGACGTCCGGACGTTCAGCGGGAACCATGCCAGTGCTCGAGCCAGGACTGGAATATAAGAGCGTTCCAGACCGAATATTCCCAGTTGCGGCGGCCTGACAGGTGTTCCGTCCATCGCGCCTGTACCAGTCTCGCATCCAGATAGCCGTCCGCCGCCAGGCGCTGCGGATCGAGCAGCGCGTCGGCCCACGCGCGCAGCGGGCCACGCAGCCAGTCGCCGATGGGTATGCCAAAACCCATCTTCGGTCGGTCGGTCAGCGCAGTCGGCACATGCCGCGCCAGCACCGCTCGCAGCACGCGCTTGCCCACCCCCCCCGGCGCGCGCAGTCGCCGGCAGGGACCAGGCAAACTCGACGATGCGATGATCGAGCAACGGTACGCGCGATTCGAGACTGACGGCCATCGACGCGCGATCAACCTTCACCAGAATGTCGTCCGGCAGGTAGGTCACGGTGTCGGCGTACATCATCGCGTCGGTGAAATCCTCGAACTGAGTCCATGCAGCGTCCGAAGCCAGGCCGGGCACGGGTCCGACGCCCGGGCACACCTCCCACTCCCAGAAGCGCACCAGGCGGTCGTACAGCGCGCGCGGCTCGACCAGCGCAAGCACCTCGGCCAGCTTGTGCAGCTTGTCGCCAGGATTTGCATAGCGGTAGGCCGCGGGCAGCAATGGCAATAACGGCCGTATCAGGCGCGACCAGGTCGCGGGCCGCACCCCGCGAATCATGCTGGCAGCCCGGGCACGCAGCGGTGTTGGCAGACGCTCCAGCTTGCGCCATAACGCCTGAGCGATGAAATAGCGGTTGTAACCGCCGAACAGCTCGTCACCGCCGTCGCCGGACAGGCTCACCGTCACCTGGCTGCGCGCCAGCTTCGACACCAGATACGTTGGAATCTGCGACGAATCGCCGAACGGCTCGTCGTACATCGCAGGCAACAGTGGCACGACCGCACGCGCCTCGTCGGCGCTGACGTAGTGTTCAGTGTGCCGTGTCCCCAGGTGACGGGCGACAGCCGCCGCATGCTGTGCTTCGTCGTAGCCCTGTTCATTGAATCCGATGCTGAAGGTACGTACCGGCTCGCCGCCATGCGCCTGCATGAGCGCGACTACGGTGGAGGAATCGATGCCTCCGGACAGGAAGGCACCCAGTGGCACGTCCGCCACGCTCTGCAGCCGTATGGTCTCGCCGAGCAGCTTCTCCAGTTCATCGGCAGCATCGGACACGGATCCGGCGAACGGCCGCGCGCGAGCCGCCTGCACCGCCGACAGCGCGTGCCAGTAACGGCCATGCACCGGCTCCGCCGCGGCAGCATCGAAACGGACGGTGGCGCCGGGTTCCAGCTTCCATACGCCGGCATATATGGACCACGGTGCGGGTACATAGGCGTATCGCATGAACAGCGACACCGCCTGTCTATCGATCTGGGGCGCCCATCCCGGCAAGGTCGCAAACGCCTTCAGCTCGGATGCAAAGACCAGATCGCCGCCACAGCGACCAAAGTAGAGGGGCTTCTCGCCCAGCCGGTCGCGCGCCAGCCGCAACACCCGTGCCTCCCGATCCCACAGAGCGATCGCGAACATGCCGACGCAGCGACGCAGCGTGTCCTCGAAACCCCATCGCACGAAACCGGCAAGCAGGGTTTCGGTATCCGAATGACCGCGCCACGGAATCGTCCCGTCTCTCTCGAGGTCGGCACGCAGCGCCGAGTGGTTGTAGATCTCGCCGTTGAATGCCAGGACATAGCGGCCACAGGGCGACAGCATGGGCTGATGGCCCGCCGGCGAGAGGTCTACAATCGCGAGACGGCGATGAGATACGCCGAAGCCGGTGCCCTGGTCAACCCAGGCCCCGCCGTCATCCGGACCGCGGTGGACCATGGCGGCCGCCATGGCCGCCAGGAGCGGCGGGGCTGGATCCGTCGTGGTTAACCACAGACCTGCGATTGCGCACATATTGTTGTTCAGCTCCGTGCAGCTTCCAGCTGCCGTTTAAATTCACTCCAGTCGCCGCGCAGCGTATCTGGAATCGCGCTCACCCGACCGCGCATGACTTCTCTGTCCAGCCCGAATACCATCGCCAGCAGGTCCCGCGCAGCAGCAAGTGCATGCAGCGTGGTTCCGAGGACAATGTCGCGCGCGCTACCGTGCGACCACAGCGCCCGCAAGAAGTGATAGCGCCCGACCATCGTCTTGCGCGCCGACAGACGGTCGTAGCGATAGGCCAGCAGAGGCGCCTCGATGGCGGCGAAACGCGAATTGCGGTGGGTTCGGTAAAGGAGATGCTGGTCCTGTGCCTTCAACGCGCGCTCGTCATAACCGTGCGCCCTGAACCAATCCGCTCGTCCCATCCAGGTCGGATGAGGCATTGGAAAGTTCAGCGCTGCGCGGCTCACGATGCGTTCGTGCGTCGCCGGGCTCGCGACGACGCCCAAGGGCTCGCCCCGGTTGTCGATCATGAGCACCGAACTGGCGAGCAGGTCCACCTCCGGATGGTGATCAAGGAAGTCCGCCTGGACCTTAAGCCGTTGCGGGAAGGCCACGTCGTCTGCGTCCATGCGCGCGATATAGCGGCCGCGCGCCAGGGCAACCCCCTCGTTCAGCCGCACGGCCAGTCCAGCGCTGAACTCATGTCTGATCACATGGATTCGTTGATCACCATGCAGCCCTGGACGTTCGGCCGAGCCGTCGCGCGAGCCATCGTCGATTGCGATCAGCTCCCAGTCCGTCTCCGTCTGCCAGCGCAGCGAAGTCAGCGCATCGTCCAGTGCGGGGCCGGCATCGCGGAAGGACAGCACGATGCTGATGCGCGGAACAGCGGCCGTCATGTCAGCTGTCACGGTAGAACAAGCGTCCCGGCAGGCCGGAAGCCCGGTAGGTCGCCGCGCCGCAGAGTCGCCAGCTCAACTCGAACAGCAGCCGGCGTGCCGCCCGGGAGCCGCGTCGAGCGCCCCACACCTGCTGCATCGGCCACACCAGCGCTGCTCTGAGACCCGATAGGGCGGCACCGGTGCGGTGGGCTCGAATTGCATGGTTGAAGTCATGGCGCTCGATCGTGCGCAGCCTGCTTCGGCCCGGCGCATCAATGCACTCTTCCAGCAGTGGCGCGAACCTCTGCTCATAGAGATGCTCCGCGAGCGTACGCCGGTAAGCAGCCCAAGCCATGGCATCCCGTCTCACCGGATCAGCGAGCAAGGACTGAGCCCCGCGGACCAGTTCGTCCTCACTGGAGAACGTTTCGATCTCGGTACCGCACGTGAAGTAGTCGTCCAGCCGATCAGCCGTTTCAGTCAACAGAACCCCGCCGGCAGCCGGCACCTCGAATACGCGCGCCTTGATCTGGCGGCTGCGATAAGGACGCAGCCCACGCCACTGCAGCCCCGAATCACCGAAATTCAGACTGAGACGGGAACTGCGGTAGATCTCTGGAATACGCTTTGCATCCACCGGTCCGTTCGGCCAACCCTGCCCGAAGCACTCAACGTTGAGGCCACGCTCGCGCAAGCGTCTGATCCAGCGACTGCGGTTGCCATAGGCCGAGCCAACGAAAGTCAGGTCATGCTCGCACTGTGCCGCAGGCAATGGTTCGCAGGTGCGCGCACCGCTCGCAGCCCACTGACTGGAGCGTACGTTCTGCAGTCCATCCCTGCGCGCAGCCGCAAGGGCGAGATGGGAGGTGGTCGCCCACAGATCGACCTCCGGGGCCACAAAGCGCGAGAACTGTGCGTACTTCCAGGAATCGTCGGTCCCCCAGTTCAGCACCGACAACCCTGCTGCGCGCACGGCGCGCAGTGTTTCTGTCCATATCTCGTAGCCCATCAGCACGCAGAACAGCAGATCGGGACGCAGTGCATCCACGCGGTCGAGAAGCGCCGTGTTCAGCGCCGCAAAATCCGCATGCGCACTGCGGTCCCAGGACTCGAAGTGATGAACGTCATGGCCAAGTGCGCGCAGAGCAGGCAAAAAGTTGCTGTACTCATACCCCTCGCCACGCGCGGGGTTTCCGTAATTATGGCGTCCGAAAACGCAGAGCACTCTCATCGGTCAATCGCTACGGCGGATGGCGGTGACGTGATAGCCAACGGTAAAGCGCTGCTCGCGGTCATAACGGTCAAGCAGGGCGGCAGCAACCGGAATCAGACCGCAAAGGACCGGCAGCAGTGCGAGCCAGAACGGCCACCAGAGAAGGCTGGGCGCGAACGGAAGCCGGCGGAATGGTATGGTGGTCGCCGCAAAGCGGATCGCCTCCTGGGAGAAGAAGCGGAACGAGCCCGCGTTGGATTCGACCCTGATGTCATCGAACCCCGCCTCGGCAAGCACTCGCTGGAACCACCAGGGGGTAAATCCGCCGTAGTAATGATGGGGTTCCTGGTGGATGCCCGAGCCTAGCAGGGCGGTGAGCATCAGGCGACCGCCGGATCTGAGCAGGCGTGCGAACTCACGGATCACACGCGCCGGCTCTGCAAGATGCTCAATGACTTCGGTGCATAGCAGCGCGTCGAAACTCGCGTCCGGAGCGGGAATCTCGGCAGCGTCACACACATAGTCGATGCGGCCGTAGCCCCCGTGGCGCAGCTGCTCGCCCTGCAGACCGGTGAAATCCTGAGTCCGGTAATCGCAGTGCGCAAACAACGGACGATAGGGGCAGGAGCCGGCGCCGACATCGAGAATGCGTGCCCCCCGCGGCAACGAAGCAGCCTGACGGGCCACCCAGCGGTCGCGAAAAACAAGGTTGAAAGCAAACAACGGGCTAGTTCGCAACTGTCGTCGGAGAAAGGAAAGCATCGTGAGATCAGCCTCTGAACCGTCGGATTCGGTGAACCAACGCCGCACATTCCTGTGCGACGAACAGGCGAGCAACGAGCAGGGCCAGCCGGCATTCAAGTATCCGTCGAGGGAAGTAACGTACTTCTACGGCTGCAATGACCGTGCGCACCGCGCGGTGAAAGGGTCGATAGCGCAACCCGCTTCCCCACGATCTGCGCATCGGCTTTATCTGGTACTTCGCCGCATCGACGCCCGCCGTGTATAGCGGGCCGTCAACCAGGACCACGCCGCCTGCCGCAATGAGGCGCAAGACGAAGTAGCAATCGTAGTAATCGAACATGTCGTCATCCAGGAAGAAGACGATGGCGTCGCGTCTATGAACGCCGTAGAACATACCGGGCGTCATGCGCGCGAAGAATGCCCGCACGTTGGTGGCGGCATCCTGCAGGACGGACAGCGACGGCATAGCGACCGGCACACGACGTCCGCTCGTGCGGTACAGCGTTTCGATCCCGGTCATCGCCGACACTGCGCCCGGCGTGCTCAGCAGGGCTCCCATGCAGGCCTCTACGAATCCCGGTTGCCATTCGTCGTCATCCGCAGCCCACATGAAGTACTCGGCATCGCTCTGTGCAAGCACGAAACGGAAGTTGCCCGCCGCGCCCAGCGATTCGGGCTGACGCACGTAGCGAATGCGCGGGTCGCGCGCAGCCATGTCCGCCACCACGGCGGCGACCGTCGGATCCGGTGATGCATTGTCGGACACCAGGATGTCGAGTTCGCGATAGGTCTGGGCGCACAGGCAAGCAAGAGTACGGCGCAGGCCTTCGGGGCGGTTGTAGGTCGGCACGCCAACACCAACCCGTGGTCTCAGCGGTTAACCCACGACTGCTCATCCACGTAGAGCGTGTTGATATAAGTGTCCGCAAAACGCACATAGCCACGTTTGCACAACAGGGTGTCAATCTCGGTGCGTTTCTCGCCCTTTCCGGTGGAGGAGAACACGATGGTCTCCACGCAGATGACTTTGGGCCGGAAACGGCTGAAATCGAGTGAGGCAAGGATTTCGTAGTCCAGCCCCTCGACGTCAACCGACAGGAAGTCCGGTGCTCCGCCGAAATGTTCGGTCATCACATCATTGATCGTTACGACCTCGACACGGTGGCGCTTCTCGATACGGTAGCCCTGCGACACATACAGCCTCGCCTCCTCCTCGGACAGCGTGTTGAGCGTGCGCGTGGACATGATGAACAGTTCGAACCCGCCGGGCTGCGGGCCGATCCCGATATTCAGATTGGTGTCCCCAGAACGCTTGTCGAGGAAACGTGAATGCAGTTCGGGGTCAGGTTCCACCGTGACGCCTCGGCTACCTTGCTCGTAGAACAGGAAGGTGTTGCTGAGAAAGGTCGGATGATGGGCCCCAACATCGAGATAGGTGGGACGGGCGATCTTCAGCATGTCGAAAACGGTGCGGGCGATCACATCCTCGCCGCACTGCGCATAGGACTTGCGGTAATCGATACCGGCCTTGCGCCGTAGCAGATCGACAGCGCGTTTCATCAGCATGCCGCGGTTGCGAGCATCGAGCAGTTTCTTCATGTCAGGGATTCGAGGTTCTGCGGGCAATCGTAAAAGGCCAGACGGTCAGCAACCCGTCACGCAGGCGGTGCGCCGCGCTCACGGCCACCAGCAGAGAGAGCCCGCCGCAGGCCAGCATCGCGCCCCAGGTCACCGGCGCACTCATCGGTTCACGCAACAGCAGCACAAAGGGCGCGGTCACGGTGGCTGCTGCCAGCAGCGGTATGGCGACATCCTTCACGTACCAGTCTCGACGCTCGGCCGGCAGCAATCTCCGATACATGAACGGCAGGCCGATCAGAACGTAACCGGCATTGAGCACCACCCATGCCCACGCTGCGCCCTGCGCGCCATGGCGCGGCACGAGCCATAGAATGGCCGGAACCAGAAGCAGCACCGCAATCACATTCATCCACGCGGCGAAACCGGGCCATCCATGAGCAAGCTGCAACATGTAGGGAATGTGCACGAGGGCATTCAGGAATGTCCCCATCGCCAACAGGGTCAGCAATGGCGCGACCTGTGACGACAGTGCGGCGTCACCTGTCCACGCGAGCAGCAGCGGGCCCGACAGGCAGGTCATGATGAGGGCGGGCGGGGCACACAATACCGTCACCAGTTGGGCACCACGATGATAAAGCAGCGCAAGCTCCGGAGTCTTTCCGCTAGCTGCAAGTTCGGTGAATCGCGGGTAGAAAGCCTGGGTCACCGGCGTCACAAGCAAGGTCAGCGCCGATGCAACAGTCGAAGCGAGCGCGTAATGTCCAAAATCCTGCAGCGACAGCAATCGCGACAGCAGCACCTTGTCAACCTGGGTCAGCAGCAATGCAAGCAGGGTCGTCGCTATCATGCCGCCAGCGAAACGGCGCATGTCTAGTAACGCAGCACGGGAAAAAACCGCCGAGCGCCCAGCGTGCGGCAGAGCACGGTTCGTAACCAACGCAAGTCCGATCGCAGCGATAAGCGACACCAGTGCCTGCCAGGCGAAGAAGGCTTCGATCGTCGGTGACACCCAAGCCAGCACGCCGACAGCGCCGACGGCTCGCAGAGTGGCGACGACGGAATTGAAGACATTAAAGAACACCTGCTTCTGCAGCCCCAGCAACGCGCCGCGGTAGAGCCCTTCGATGAGCCGCAGTGACGCGACCCCCCCCATCAATGCAAGCGCATTCGCCACCGCCGGCTCGGGTAGTGCGACGGCCTGGAACCAGTTCGAGGCAAGCCAGCGGGACGCACCGAACATCGCAAGAATCACCGCTACCACCACCGCCAGGCAGAGGCATTCGACGGTGCGCAGCAAGTCGCGTATTCCGGGGGCACTGTGCAGACCGGCACTAAAGCGAGCCATCTCGCGTCCGAGCGTCGGTGTCATGCCCATGTCGAGCAGTGTCATCCACGCCTGCAACATCGCGAACACGCCTATCAGGCCATAGGCCTCAATCCCGAGAAAGCGGATGTACAACGGCACGAATGCCAGTTGCATCATCGCCACCCATCCCTGCCCGAGATAGTTGGCGATGACGTTGCGGCGAAGCGACACGGGGGGCTGGGCTCGGCCGGATCAGGCCACGCGGCGCAGATAGCCGTCGGGGGCGACAGTGACTAGCAGCTTGTTCTCGACCGACTTGTCGATCTCGAAACGCAGCGGCCGGCCATCCGCGGCAGTACGACCCTCGGTCGCGACTCGGCGCAGGTATTCATGGACCGCCGTCTTCGGATTGTCGCCGGGTCCCCACGGACGGTCACCCGACAGCGCTTTTGGGATGTCCTCGACCACCGTATCGAACACGATGCAGTAGCTGTCGGCGGTAGCGAGTGGCGCATAGGCCTCGAGTTCCGCCAGAACGTGATCGTGGGTGTGATTGCTGTCGAGACAGACCAGCACGCGCTGGCGGCCGCCGGCATGCGCCTTCACCTTGTCGATGACGTCGGGTGCGATGCTCGAACCCTGGATCATGTCGATGCGACGGGACATCGGGTGCGCAATGATAGCTGCGCGATTGTGCGGACGGATGTCGATATCTATGCCCAGCACTCGGGCATCGGGGTTGCCTCCGCACGCCGCATTGAGCTCGAGCATCGACGCTGAAAGAATGAGCGATCCGCCGTGCGCGATGCCGGTCTCGATGATTAGATCTGGCTGCACGAGCCAGATCAGTTCCTGCATCGCAACGATGTCCTGCGGATACTGGATGACAGGACGGCCGAGCCAGGAAAAATTGTACGAGTACTGCGTGCGCAGCGATTCAAGCAGGAAACTCCGGGCACCGGCCTGCAGTGCCGAGTCGCGGCCATTGCCGTCAACGCGTGCGGCCACTTCGTCAGAGAAGTTGTTCATGATCCACCGTAATGTAGGAATAAGCGTTGTTCGACTGCGTGATGATCTCGTCGAGGTAGTTCGAGTTCATCACGAACACGTTGTCGCCGGGTGCCAGCAGCGCAGCACCTTCGGCAGCAGACGCGACGCGCAGCGCAGTGACCGGCAGGTAGCGGCCCTGCTTGGCCGGATTGATGTCGATCGCGACATCGAAAGTCACGCCACGACGCATGAGATGCGTAGCGAAAATGACCCCCTTGGACGCCGCCCCCCAGATGGCGTTGCGACGCGCAGCCCCTCCGGCGAGCGCACCCGCACGCTCCACTCCCGCCATGAAATCGCCGGGCAGGTCGATGAGGTCTTGGGCAGAGGCCCGTGGAGCCCTCAATGTCGCCATGTTGACCATCGCGTACAGGTACTGCCCTCCGAAAACGTGACCGCGATCGATCACGCGACCGAACATGCGATCGAAATCGACCAGCCGGAAGTAGTTCACATGTTCGTAGAAGATGTCGAACCAGGCACGATGGGCGCATATCCAGTCCAGGCAGGGAACCTCGATATACGCGATTCCGCGGCCACCGTTGGCAGTCGCGATGGCGTTCAGGAAGGACAGGGGATCTTGCATGTGCTCCAGCACATGCCGCATTACCACTCCTTCGGCCGACAGCCCGAGCCCGGCTTCGAACGGAGCCTTGATCACATCGGGGTTCTCGCCCTCATAGGCCGGATCGATGCCTGTGATCGCGTAGCCCCGCTCACGCAGCAGCTCCAGGAAGGCACCCTTGCCGCACCCGACCTCGATCAGCGTGCGGCCAGCAAGGTATCTGTCCACGATGGCTGCCACGCTGTCGAGATGCTGACGAAACACGCCCGAGCACGCTTGCTCGTTCTGGTAGTCCGCGTCGTAGGAGAGCTTCGAAGGATCAAAGGCCGCGTTGAATACGAGTCCTGTCTGAGGATCCTGCACGAGTACGACATCCCCGGTCGGACTGGCATGCGCAGCCGCCGCCGTTTCATAGGTCCGGTTCTGGAGGACCGGCAGGCGTTCCGCCCTGAAAAGTTCACGCATCAAGAGAGAGACTCCATCACCCGATCCAAGCGTTCCCGCACGCCCCAGAAGGCGAAAGGTTCGTGGTCAGGATAGCGGTAGCGACCGAGGTCGAGCTGCATGGAGCTGCCACGCTCGCGCAGGCGCCGTTCGACGAAGGTGCGCACGGAGACCGGCACGCCGCTGCAACAATTGAACACGCCATCAGCAGCGGAACCCGCCAGGAGGGAGAGCTCACGGGCCGCCTTGTCGATCGGCAGGTAATCGCGCAACTGCTCGCCGCCCGACATCGGGAACACGTCGTCACCGCGGTCGATCGCAGCGTCCAGCTGGGCCATCAGACTGTTCGGGTTCTGCCCGTGCCCATACAGGTAGAACAGTCTTGCCCACTGCAGCACGAAAGGATATTCGCGCCGCAGCGCCTCAAGGTACTGGCGCAGCGTGTTCTTGGCGATGCCATAGGGATTGTCCGGTTGGACCGGCTGTGCTTCCCGCAGTGCGCCGGACTGCAATCCGTATTCGAAGCAGGTTCCGGTAACCAGTATCTGTGGTGTACCGGCCTCGACCATGCGGCGGAGGAAGCGGCAATCGGCCGGCAGGTTGGTCTCGATATGGAACAGGTCTCGATAGTTCGGCAAGCCAGGCCATGCGAGGTGCACCAGCACATCGGGCACGCCCAGCGCGATCACGGGATCGGCAGCCCCGTCATGCAGATCGAAAGCGACCCGGTTCACATGGCCCGACCAGTCCGGCCAGGAACGTCGTCCCCGGGATACCGCCGTGACCGCATGGCCCGCAGTCAGCAGGGCATCGACCAGGTGGCTACCGACGAAACCGGTCGCTCCGGTGACGACCACGTTCATCCGATCACCTCGAGCGCAGGGACTGCCACCACGAAACGGGCGTCCCATTCGCGCACATAGTCGAGCTGCGCGACTACCTCGTCCCGCAGATTCCAGGGCAACACCACGATGAGATCGGGACGTGCACTCCGCAGAGCGTCCTCGCCGACCACCGGAATGCGACAGCCGGGGAGGAACTTGCCCTGCTTGGCTGGATTGCGATCGACGACGAACTCGATCAGGTCGCCGCGAATGCCGGCGAAATTCAACAGCGTGTTGCCTTTGGCGGCAGCGCCATAGCCGGCGACCTTGAGCCCCTGGCGCCGTGCATCAATCAGGAAGGCGACCAGATCGTTCTTGACCCTCTCCGCTCTCGCCTGGAAGCCGCTGTAGAAATCTGCCGTCGCCATACCTGCATCCCGCTCGCGCCCGAGCGCCGCCCCAACCCGCGGTGTCACGGCGTGTGGGCCGGTCGCACTGCGCTGAGCGTAAACGCGCAGGCTGCCACCGTGCGTCGGCAGCTCATCGACATCGAACACCGTCAGACCGTTCGCTTCGAAGATGCGCGTGACAGCGGTCAACGACAGATAGGAGAAGTGCTCGTGATAGACGGTGTCGAACTGATTCTGCTTAACCAGGTTGAGCAGGTGCGGGAACTCGAAGGTCGCGACGCCGTCGTCCTTGAGCAGACAGTCAAAACCCGCAACGAAGTCGTTGATGTCCGGCACATGCGCAAGCACATTGTTCGCGGCCATCAGGTCCGCGCGCTGACCGGCTGCGGCCAGTTCCTTGGCAAGCTCAACGCCGAAGAAGCGCTCGAACACCTCGATGCCGCGCTTGCGCGCCGCGGCCGCGGTGCTCGCAGTCGGTTCGATGCCGAGGCAGGAGATGCCGCGCTCGCGCACGTACTGCAGCAGGTAGCCATCGTTCGAAGCCACCTCTACCACATGAGAATCCCGGTCGAGAGCGAAGCGATCAACCATGTCTTCGACATAACGCTTTGCGTGTGCGAGCCAGCTCGTCGAAAAGGAACTGAAATAGGCGTAGTCCTCAGCGAACAGTTCCGCGTGGTGTGCATAGTCCTCGGTTTGTGCCAGCCAGCAGCCAGTACACACGAGCACGCGCAGCGGATACCACTTCTCGGGTCCGAACAGCGCCGCCGGCGTTAGGTAGGAATTGGACGGCGGTGCGCTGCCCAGATCGATCAGCGGCAAGGTCAGTTCAGTGCCGCAGTGGCGACATTTCATGCGGTGATTCCCTTGAAATCCGGGTCGAGCATCGGATGCGCACGATCGCGTTCCGACATGTCGGTAATGTCCAGCGGCCAGCGGATCGCCAGTGCCGGATCAAGTGCGTTGATCGCAGCCTCAGATTCCGGCGCATAGGCGGCGCTATGCAGGTAAAGCAGTTCGCAATCGTCGGTCAGCGCCTGAAAGCCGTGCGCAAAACCTCGCGGAATCAACAAGCTACGCTGATTACCGGCGGACAGCACCTCGCAGTACCAGCGCAGGAAAGTGGTAGAACCGGCGCGCAGGTCAACGGCGACGTCGAACACCTCGCCCCGCAGGCAACTCACCATCTTCACCTCGGCGTGTGGCGCACGCTGGTAATGCAGGCCGCGCAGCGCGCCGCGGGTGCGCGTCAGTGTGTGATTAATCTGCGCGACAGGCGCATCGAAGCCGGCTTCGCGCAACGTATCGGCACAGAAGAAGCGCGAGAAGAAACCGCGGTGATCCTCGATGCGCGGACGCTGCACGACGACCAGCCCGGCGAGCGGCGTAGGCGACCAGTCAGGGCGATTACTCATGAACGGTCTGCATCTGCGGCAGCGGCATATTCGGCAATTTGACCCAGACTGAAGGCGCGCATGTCTACGCCGCCCCGCCACGCCTGATGCCACTGCAGGGTGCGGTCGAGTGCTTCGCTCAGCCGCCAGCGCGGCCGCCAGCACAGGCGCGAACGGGCCTTGCTGCTATCGAGCTTCAAATAATGGGCTTCGTGCGGCTGCGGCGCGGCGTTGACCTGCCACACCAGATCGGGCAGGCGCGACGCGAGGTGTTCGACGATCCAGCCGACACTGCGCGCATCGTCTTCCGCCGGACCGAAGTTCCATGCTTCTGCGAGATCGCCACTGCCACCGACCAGCGCCTCGGCCAACGCAAGATAGCCGGACAGCGGTTCGAGCACATGCTGCCAGGGCCGCACAGCATGCGGCGAACGCACCGGCAACGCACAGCGCGCATCGAGCGCACGAAAAATGTCCGGCAGCAGCCGATCTTCGGCCCAGTCGCCGCCGCCGATCACGTTGCCTGCCCGGGCAGTCGCAACCGCAACCCCCGCTTCTTTCAGAAAGGAGGCGCGATAGGCCGCCGTGACCAGTTCGGCGCAGCCCTTGCTGGCACTGTATGGGTCATGCCCGCCCATAGCCTCGATTTCGCGATAGGCCCAGGGCCACTCCCGGTTTTCGTAGCACTTATCGGTCGTCACGTTGACCAACGCCCTGACGCCGCCGACGCTGCGCACCGCTTCCATCACATTGACGACGCCCATTACATTGGTGGAAAAGGTGTCAACCGGCTCGCGATAGGATTGACGCACCAGAGCTTGCGCGGCCAGGTGAAAGACGATATGCGGACGCACCGCTTGAAAGGTCGCCCGCAGTGCAGTCGCGTCACGAATGTCGGCGATGGTCAACGACGCGAGTGATCCGTTCAACTCGGGCCACTGTAAACAGATTGGGCGAGGTCGGCGGCGCAAGAGCGTAGCCATGCACCTCGGCGCCCTGCGCATGCAGCCAAAGTGTGAGCCAACTTCCCTTGAACCCGGTATGACCGGTCAGCAGGACACGGCGCCCGTGCCAGAAATCGCCGAGTTTCATTCCCAGCACTTCCACGGCGCGCGGCCGCCACGCCAGAGTTCTTCAAGGTGGTTCTTGTCCCGCAGTGTGTCCATCGCGTGCCAGAAGCCACGGTGCGAATAGGCCCTCAGACGGTCGTCAGCGGCAAGCCGCATCAGGGGCTCGCCTTCCCAGCTGGTGTCATCGCCCGCGATGCCGTCGATGACCGAAGGGTTCAGGACGAAGAAGCCGCCGTTGATCCACGCACCATCCCCCGCCGGTTTTTCCTGAAAACCACGCACCGCCTCACCATCTAGATTCAGCGCACCATAGCGTCCAGGCGGCTGTATCGCTGTGACCGTGGCGTCGCGTCCGTGTGCGCGATGAAAGGTGACGAGCGCACCGATATCGACATCTGCCACGCCATCTCCGTAAGTGAAGCAGAAGGGTTCGTCGCTAAGATGGTCGCGGACACGACGCAGGCGCCCGCCGGTCAATGTGTTCTCGCCGGTATCCACCAGCGTGACGCGCCAAGGTTCCACGTAGCGCTGATGCACTTCCATGCTGTTGTTCGACATGTCGAAGGTGACATCGGACATATGGAGGAAGTAGTTTGCGAAGTACTCCTTGATTACATATCCCTTGTAACCAAGGCAGATCACGAAGTCGCTGATCCCGTAGCGGGAATAGATTTTCATGATGTGCCACAGGATGGGCCGACCGCCGATTTCGATCATCGGCTTCGGCCGCAGATGGGACTCTTCGGAAATGCGCGTACCAAGGCCGCCGGCCAGAATCACGGCTTTCATTTATTGGATCCATCAGGAGTAAACGGGCACGCCGGGCACATGCGCTGGCGCCCAGTTGGATCTTTTGATTATCTCACGTCTCGCCTGCCGCCCCGGGGGGCAGGGTGCGATATTGGTATGCTTGCGCCTCGCGGCCACGAGTGCCCCATCCACAGACTCCATTGACCCGCATCCTCTACAACCTCATCTGGTTGCTTGTACTGCTTTTGGCTGGTCTGCGCCTTCTGTGGCGGGGAACCGCGGAAAAGGGGTATCGCGAAGCCATGAAGGAGCGCCTCGGGCTATTCACGAACGTTCCGCAACAGCCCACGATCTGGATTCACGCCGTATCCGTAGGCGAGACACGGGCAGCGCAGCCTTTGATCGCCGCCCTGCAGAAAGCTGTGCCCGGCACTCGCATCCTTCTGACCCAGACCACTGCAACAGGTCGCGCCACGGCGCGTAATCTTTACGGTGACGAGGTGACGCTGGCCTGGCTGCCCTGGGACCTGCCCTGGGCGCAGCGGGCCTTTCTCGCACGATGGCAACCAGCGTTCGGCATCCTGCTAGAGACCGAACTGTGGCCCAACCTGTTAGCCGCGTGCAGACAGACTGGAGTACCAGTCGCGTTGCTGAATGCCCGCATGTCCGAGCGTTCGGCTCGCGGCTACGCCCGTATCGCCTGGCTGACGCGACCGATGCTGGAAAGCCTGCAGGTCATCGCCGCCCAGACAGCGGCCGACGCCGCTCGATTGAGAGACCTTGGCGCCCCTCGCGTAGCGGTCTGCGGCAACCTCAAGTTTGACGTCGCCATCCCGCACGCCCAGCGTGAGCTCGGAGCCAGCTGGCGTGCCGCGCTCGGCGGGCGACGCGTGGTGCTGCTGGCGAGTACTCGCGAAGGCGAAGAGGAAGTGCTGCTGTCTGCACTAGACTCGACGTTGCCCGCCGAGGTGTTGATTGCCCTCGTGCCGCGTCACCCCCAACGCTTTGACGAGGTTGCCGCCCAGGTCTTGCAGCGCGGACTGTCTATGGTCCGGCGCAGCCAGCAAGGGGTGCCCGGCCCTAACGCACGGGTGTGGCTCGGTGACTCCATGGGCGAAATGTTCGCCTGGTATGCAATGGCGGATGTCGCGGTGATCGGCGGCAGCTGGCTGCCACTGGGCGGACAGAACCTGATCGAGGCATGCGCAATGGCGTGCCCTGTCATCGTCGGACCTCACACCTTCAATTTCACCCAAGCGACTGAAGACGCTATCGCGGCTGGCGCGGCTGTACGCGCCGCCGACGCGGGCGCCATGGCCGTCTGTGTCGCCCGCCTGATCGATGATGATGCGGGCCGCGGTGCGATGTCAGCTGCCGCGCTGGCTTTCGCAGCCCAGCACGGTGGCGCCACGGGACGCTGCATGACGCTATTGCGACCGCTCCTGGTTCGCGTCACCGGAACGCAGACTGCTCCCCTCAGCGCACCCTGACCGCCCCCGCCTCCACCTTCAGTCGCTGCCTCCCGTGTCCGGCGGGAATCTGCACAGTACCGGCCAGGCGATACGGCCCGACCACGCTCGGCGCCACTTCGACCACGGCGCGGCGCCCGGCGGCCGAGTGGCTTTCCAGCCACCAGCCCTTGTCGTCGCGCGTCGTGCGCATGCCGAAGGGCCGCGCCAGCGGCTCGCCGACGAACACGCCTTCGCCGGGCCAGGCCACGCTTTTCCAGTAGGCCTCGATCAGCGTTTCGCCCTCGGCGTAGTAGGTCATCAGGATGCCCGGGTGCGGAAACTTGCCGAGGTGGTTGCACGGCTCGACCACGGTGCCGTAGCTGCCCGTGGCGCCGGCCCGCAACCATTCGAGGGCGCTCATCTGCGTCCGGTTGCCGGTCAGCTGGCCGCCGAAGGAGGTCAGATGATCGGCCGGCGCGCCGGGCAGGAAGGTGAGCGTGTCGATCGCCGGCACCCTGACCGCACCGGTGAAATAGCCGATCACGTCGCGCCGCCCGCCCGCCTCGGCTGCCGTCGGCGTCTCGAAATGCAGGCCGCGCACCTGCTGCACGATTTCGTCGAACATGCCGGCGCGCACATTGCGCGCGGAATCCTCGGTGCGCACCAGATAGACGCTGCCTTTCGGATAGCTGTAGTCCGAGGCGATGCCGCGGTCGATCAGCTGACGCACCTGCTCGACCGATTCGCCGGCCAGCAGCATGGCCGGCCGTGGCATCGGCATGTCCTCGCTCATGGCGCGACCGCCATTGAACATCCGGCTGGTCTGCGTCGGCCCGCAGCTGTCGGAGCAGAAGCGTTCGTCGTAGCCGAAGGCGAAGGCCGAGGTGATGCTCATGCAACCGGCGCGCCACGGCTTGGTCCATGCCAGCGCGAACGCCTGGATGCCGGACGGCAGCTTCTGCTCCACTTCCGCCTGCAGCGCTTCGAACTCGGCGCGTGTCAGTGCCGCGCGGTCGTGCGGCAGCCGCACCTCGATCAGGTTCGCCTCTGGTATGCCGCGGCGGATGCGGTAGTAGGTGCCGGCATCGACACTGGCCGGATCGGACACATTGACGATGACCGCCAGCTCGCCCGGGCCCAGTGCTCGTGCGACGTCGGCGAGCGGCAACAGCAGGGCGAGCAGCAGGCAGCGAAGATAGACAGTGAGTTTCGGCATGTGGCGTCCGGAGCGCATTTCGATCAGGCCGACAGTCTATATAGGCAAGCGCCTGCGAGACACCTGTCCGCGCGTGGGCGTGGCACCATCCGGGCGCAGATCCAGCCCTGCGCCCACGACACTATCCAACGGAGGTTCACTCGAATGCGTTATCAAGCCTATCGTGAGCAGTGCAATGCAGACAGCCTGACGATGATCGACGCTGAAGTCCCGCGCCCCGGTCCGGGTCAGGTACTGGTCAAGATGCGCGCAGCGTCGCTGAACTATCGCGATCTGTTCATCCTGCAGGGCCTGTATCCCGGCGTTGACTCGAAGGATCTGATCCCGCTGTCCGACGGCGCCGGCGAGGTGGTCGAGATCGGCGCGGGCGTCGATCGTTTTGCCGCTGGCGACCACGTGATCGGCACCTTCTTCGAAACATGGATCGCCGGTCAACTGCAGCCGGCGTATTTCGGCAAGACCCTGGGCGGCACCGCACCCGGCGTGCTCACCGAGTACCGCCTGTTCCCGCAGGAATCGCTGGTCGCCAAGCCGGCGCATCTGAGCTTCGAGGAAGCGGCGACCCTGCCCTGCGCCGCGCTGACCGCGTGGAACGCGCTGTTCGAAGGCCCGGCCCCGCTGCGTGCCGGCGAACGCGTGCTGGTGCTCGGCACCGGCGGCGTGTCGATGTTCGCGCTGCAGCTGGCGAAGGCGGCCGGCGCCGAAGTGATCGCCACCTCGTCGAGCGACGCCAAGCTGGAAAAGGCGAAGTCGCTGGGCGCGACCACGCTGATCAATTACCGCAGCCACCCGGAGTGGGATCAGGAAGTGCGCACCGCCACCGGCGGCGCAGGCGTGAATCACGTGGTCGAGGTCGGCGGCCCGGGCACGCTGCAGCGCTCGATCGCCTCACTCGGCCAGAACGGACAGGCGCACCTGATCGGTGTGCTGACCGGCGGCGAAATCAACCCGCTGCCGCTGCTGTTCACCACCTCGACCGTGCGCGGCGTGTTCGTCGGCTCGCGCGAAATGTTCGAATCGATGAATGCGGTGATCTCGCTGCACAAGATCCACCCGGTCATCGACCGCGTATTCGGCTTCGACGAAGCACGCGCAGCACTCGCACACCAGCAGAGCCAGGCCCACGTGGGCAAGGTGGTGGTGAGTATTGGCTGAGGGGCGCTAGGGGCTAGGTGTGAAGCTTCAATAGGTTGTTTCGGGTGTTCACCCGGAGAAGTTCTGAGAGACTGGAAATCGCCAAACCCCCAAGCTCTCTCGAACAGGATTCCGGATGAACACCCACAAGAATGCCCGATTGACCTACCTTCGTCGCCTGGAAATGGTGTTGGACATGCGTGTGAGAGGTCTGTCGGCCTCTGATGCGGCGAAGCGTAACGGCGTCAGCAGTGTCACTTCCCGCAAATGGCTGGGGCGCTACCTGGCCGAAGGTCCGGCTGGACTTGCAGACAAGTCGTCCCGTCCCGCCCGTTCTCCCCGAAGCATTGCCCCAGAAGTCGCGCTGACCATCATCGAGCTGCGCCGCAAACTCTTTCTTCAATCCCGGATCGCCTCCTACACCGGCGTATCCAAAGCAACGGTCAGCCGGGTGCTCCGACGAGCCGGCCTCTCAAGGTTCAGCGATCTGGCCCCGACGGAGTCCATACAGCGCTACGAGCGCCAGACGCCCGGCGAACTGCTCCACATCGACATCAAGAAGTTGGGCCGCTTCACCGCTGTGGGTCATCGAATCACAGCCGATTATCGCAAGCGCACCCGCGGCGTAGGCTGGGAACACTTGTTTGTGGCCATCGACGACCATTCGCGCATTGCTTTCACCGACATGCACCCCGATGAGCGCAAAGACAGCGCCGTGAGCTTCCTGCGAAATGCCGTCGCCTATTACGCAACGCTCGGTGTCACCGTACAGCGCGTGCTCACCGACAACGGACCTGCCTTCCACTCGCTCGCCTTCGCTCAGGCCTGCACCGAGCTGGGGATCAAACACAAGTTCACACGAGCCTATCGGCCACAGACCAATGGCAAGGCAGAGCGCTTCATCCAGTCAGCTCTGCGCGAGTGGGCCTACGGCCATTCCTATCCCAACTCCGACCTGCGCAAAGCCGCTTTGCCTCTCTGGAACCACTTCTACAACTGGCACCGACCTCATCACGGCATCGCTTGCAAAGTCCCTATGTCCCGTCTCTCAAATTCGCAGAACAACCTCTTGACTCTTCACACCTAGTCCCTAGCCCTCCCTCAAAGCGCCTTCGCCGAGAAGGTATCGCAGGCCGCCATCTCGCCCTGTTCCAGCCCGCGGCGGAACCAGCGCATGCGCTGTTCGGCGCTGCCGTGGGTGAAGCTTTCCGGCACCACATAGCCCTGCGCCTGTTTCTGCAGCGTGTCGTCGCCGATGGCGGTGGCGGCGCGCAGCGCCTCTTCGACGTCGCCCTGCTCCAGGATGCTGCGCGAGCGGTTGGCGTGGTGCGCCCAGATGCCGGCGAAGCAGTCGGCCTGCAGTTCCATCCGGACCTGCAGCAGGTTGGCCGCGCGCTCGCCTGCGCGCTGTTTCGCACGCTGCACTTTTTCGGCAATGCCCAGCTGGTGCTGCACGTGGTGCCCGACCTCGTGCGCGATCACATAGGCCTGGGCGAAATCGCCGGGCGCGCCGAAGCGGCGCTGCAGGTCGTCGTAGAAACCGAGGTCGAGATAGACGCGTTCGTCGGCCGGGCAATAGAAAGGCCCCATTGCCGCCTGCCCCATGCCGCAGCCGGTCTGCGTGCCGCCGGTGTAGAGCACCAGCCGCGGCTCGCGGTACTCGCCGCCGCCGGCGCGGAACAGCGCGCCCCAGGTGTCCTCGGTGTCGGCCAGCACGCGCGAGGTGAAGCGCGCCAGGCCGTCCTGCTCGGCCTGACCGGTCAACTGCACACCCGGCTGTACCGGTGCCTGCTGCTGTGCATCCGGCAGACCCGCGCCCATATTGAGCACCACCGACGGATCGACGCCGAAATACATCGCCACCAGCGCCAGCACGATGGTGCCGATGCCTATGCTGCGCCCGCCACCCGGCAGGCCGCCGCGGGCGCCGCGCCTGTCCTCGATGTTCTCACTTTCCCGTCCGTCGTCCAGTCGCATGCTCGCCCCCTCCTCGCAGACGCACATGATAGGCGGATCAGGTGGTGGCGGTATCCATCACCGGCAGCCACAGCGTGACCGTGGTGCCCGCGCCGGGCGCACTGACGATTTCGATCTCGCCGCCGTGCAGATCCATGATCTCCTTGACCAGCGACATGCCCAGACCGGTGCCCGGAATGTTGCCCGAGGGGTCGGCGCGGTAGAAGCGCTCGAAGATGCGCGCCTGCTGCTCGGGCGTCATGCCGATGCCCTGGTCGCTGACGTGGATGCCGGCCATCAGGCGCGAGTTGCGCGTCACCTCGGTCACCGACAACCTGACCTCGCCGCCGTCCGGCGAGTACTTGAAGGCGTTGGTGATGATGTTGCTCAGCGCGCGCACCATCTTCTCGTGGTCAACGCGGATGCGCGGCATCGACTGTGGCATGTCCAGCGACACGCGATGCGTGTCGCCCGGCATCGCGAGGCCTTCCAGCGTCGCGTTGATGAGCATCTTGACCGGCAGGTCCTCGTAGCGGAAATCCTGTCCGGCACGCGCTTCGATGCGGGCAAGGTCGAGCAGGTCGTTGATCAGGTTCACCAGCACGCGCGACTGCCGGTGGATGATGCCGTGCATGCGCCGGCGCGCCGTCTCGTCGTACTCGCGGTTCAGCAGCAGTTCGGCGAAACCGAAGATGGACGACAGCGGCGTGCGCAGTTCATGCGCCGCCGTGCTGAGGAACTCGCTCTTCATCCGGTCGACTTCGAACTGCTGGGTGATGTCGCGGAAGTAGAGCACCGTTTCCGACCGCCCCTGCGGTGCCACGCGCGCACTGCGCTCGAGCACGCGGCGCTCCGGGCGCAGCAGCCACAGCCGCTGCGCCGCCTCGCTCGACCCGTCGAGCGCGAACTCCGGCCAGGGCTGCGCCGGGTCCGACAGCCCGGCCATGCGCCGGTCGAAGGTCTGCGCGTCCAGCCCCAGCAGTTCGCTCTGCGCCAGATGCGTCATGCGCACGAAAGCCGGGTTCACATTGGTCAGGATGCCGTCCGCATCGAAGGTGACGAAGCCGTCGGGCGACAGCGCGAACACCGTGTGCAGGCGATTGGTGCGGCGGATCAGCTTCTGCTCGAATTCGACCCGCTCGGTGATGTCGTCGAACACATCGACGTAGTGCGTCACCTGTCCATCGTTGTCGCGTACCGGTGACGAAGACAGCGCCACCCACATCGTGCGCCCGTCCGCCCGCCGCACTTCTGCGGTCGTGCTGAAGGGCTTGCCATGGGCAACGGCCCAACGCATCTCGTCGCCGACGCGGTCGTCCGACGCACCGTCGGCGGCATACGAGAAAGGACGCCCGATGAGCGCCTGCGCACTGCGCCCGGTCAGTCGCTCGAAAGCTGCATTCACATAGACCACGGGCAGGCCGGCGCGCTGTACGTCGCGAATGAGCACCGCCTCGCTCGACGACTCGAGTGCCCGGTCGTGCAGGCGCATGCGCGTCTGCGCGGCCACCTGCTCGCTCACGTCGCGCAGCAGCAGTGTGTGAACCACGCGCCCGTCATGCACGAACCCGCTGGCCGAGACGGTCACCGGGAACTGCCGTACGCCGCCGCGCAAGCCGGTGCAGTCCTCGTGCCGCGCCAGGCGGGCGCCGGATTGCGCATCGTGCAGCCGCGCGGCGAACCAGGCGGCGTCGAACTGCGGCAGCAGACGTGACAGCGGCAGGCCGATCACTTCGTCCGGACGGCGGTCGAACATGTCGGCAGCCGAGCGGTTCATGGTCAGCACCATGCCGCTCTCGTCGGTCGTCACGATACCGTCGGCAGCCGTGTCGAGCACGGCCGACAGCCGCGTTTCGCTGAGCGCGAGTTCGCGCGTCGTCGCCCGCGCATTGCGATGCGCCCGGGCGGTCTCGGCCAGCAGCCGCAGCAGATGGAAAAGTACCGCGCTCAGCGCGATACCCATCAGCGGCACCAGCCACAGCACCAGATGGTCGGAGCCGAATCCGGCGGGCGCGCAGGTACGCACCGTCCAGACGTGCCCCGCGACCTCGATCTCGCGCACGTCCTCCAGGCCGGACAGCTTCTGACCGGCGCCGGCATTGCTGTAGAGCAGCGTCTCCTTGTCCGCGCCCCGACCGTCGTGAATGGCAACCACGACATGGTCGGCATAGCCGCGCAGCGCGCTGCCGAACAGATCGTGCGCGCGATAGGGGCTGTAGGCGTAGCCGATCAGCGCGCGCCGGCGAGCCTCGACGGTATCGACTGCGGCACCCCGCGCATACACCGGGTAGTACAGAAGGAAGCCCGGCTGAACGCCGTCCTTGCCCTCCTGCATCAAAGTCACCCGCCCCGACAGCGCGGCGTCGCCGATGTCGCGCGCGCGGCTCATCGCCGCCGACCGTATCGGCTCCGAATTCATGTCGAAGCCGATCGCCCTGCGGTTGCGCTCGTTCAACGGGGCGAGGAAGAGGATGCTGTGATACTCGGCGCGCGGCGTGTCGGGCTTGATCGCGTAATCGGGCATCTGCCGGCGGATCGCCGCCTCGTGTGCCGCCTTGTCGGCCGCTGGCAAGCGCACCGACAGACCGACGCCGAGGATGCCCGGAAAGTTGCGCTCCAGATTGAGCTCGTTCACATAGTCGCGCCACTCGTCGCGCGTGACCTCGCGGCTCGCGCGAACCAGGCCGGCCGCGCCGCGCAGGATTTCCTCGTGCGCAACCATGCGCCGGCGCAGCTGGGCGACCACCTTGTCAACCTCGCTGTCGAAGCGCTGCGCGGTGGCGGCATTCAGGCGGTCCCACAGCAGCGTACTCACCGCGGCGGTCACCAGCAGGCCGAGCGACAGCGCCAGCCAGGCCAGCCAGTCGGGAATGGTCAGCCGGTGGCGCAGGCTGGCGTCGGTCGCTGCCATCGTCGCGCTCCGGGCCTGCGGCCCGTCACCCTTCATCGCGCCGACGAGCCTCCGAGCAGCGCAGCGATCCGGTCGAGCAGTTCCATCGGGCTGAATGGCTTGGTGAGATAGGTGTCGGCCCCGGCTTCACGGCCGGCTTCGATGTCCCGCTGCTGACCGCGCGCGGTCAGCAGGATGACCGGCACCCGTGCGGTCGCCGGCTGCGCACGCAGACGACGGCACATCTCCAGCCCATCCATCGAGCCCGGCATCATCACGTCGAGCAGCACCAGATCCGGCACGTGCTGCTGGATCTTGCTCCAGCCGATGTCGGCGTTCTCGGCCTCGCTCAGTTCGAAGTCGCCGAACTCCAGGGTCATGCGGATGAGCTGACGGATTTCCGGCTGATCTTCGATCACCGCGATGCGGGCCCCCATGTCAGTACGCTCCCCTTACGCGGACTGGGGTGGCACTGCGGACAGGGAACACGTTCATTGCAAGCTCGCCGGAGAGGAATCCGGACAGCTTAACGACGTGAACGCGAATTTGCTTGAGTCGTGTGCGGGAGCGGCCCGCACACGCCGTGTTCAGCCCGCCGCGAACACCAGGATGACCTGATCGACGGCCAGGCTTTCGCCCGCTCCGGCGGACACCTTCTCGACCACGCCGTCGCGCTCGGCACGCAGGATGTTCTCCATCTTCATCGCCTCGATCACCGCCAGCCGCTCGCCGGCCTTGACCGCCTGCCCGGGCTTCACCGCGACCTCGCGCAGCAGGCCGGGCATCGGCGACAGCAGGAAGCGTGACATGTCGGGCGCGGCCTTCACCGGCATGCGCGCCAGCAGTTCGGCCGCACGCTGGCTCATCACCTCGGCGTCAACGCGCACGCCGCGATGCTGCAGCCGGTAGCGCAGGCCGATGCGCTCGACCTGCACGGCAAAGGGCTTGCCGTCCAGTTCGCCGCGATAGACCGGGTCCGACACCTTCCAGTCGGCCACCAGGCGATGCGGCTTGCCGTCGATGCTGACCACGTGGTCGTCGCCGTTGACGTCCAGTTGCACGAAGTGGGCGACGCCGCGCAAGCGCACCACCGCTTCCGGCTTGATGCGGAACTCGTGGCCCGGCATCTGGCCGACGATGCGCGAGGCGCGTTCGTTGTAGCGCTGGTGCACGCTCGCCGCCACCGCCAGCAGCAGCGGCGCGTCCTCGAACTCGGCGGCGGCCGGATCGAAGCCCTGCGGGTACTCCTCGGCGATGAAGGCGGTGGTGAAGCGGCCGGCGGCGAAGCGCTGGTGGCCGAGCACCGACGACACGAAAGCGATGTTGTGGTTCGGGCCACGGATGACGAAGTCGTCCAGTGCGTCGCGCAGGCGGGCGATCGCCTCGTCGCGGGTGCGGCCGTGGCAGATCAGCTTGGCGATCATCGAGTCGTAGTGCATCGACACTTCGCCGCCTTCATAGACGCCGGTATCGACCCGCACCGCGGCCGACTGCGCCGGCGGCCGGTACTTCACCAGCCGGCCGACCGAGGGCAGGAAGCCGCGCGCCGGGTCTTCGGCGCAGATGCGTGCTTCCATCGCCCAACCCTCCAGCTTCACGTCGGCCTGATCGAAAGTGAGCGGCTCACCGGCGGCGACGCGGATCATCTGTTCGACCAGGTCGAGGCCGGTGATCAGTTCGGTCACCGGGTGCTCGACCTGCAGCCGGGTGTTCATTTCGAGGAAGTAGAAGGACTTGTCGCGACCGACCACGAATTCGACCGTGCCGGCCGACTGGTACTGCACCGCCTTCGCCAGCTTCACCGCCTGCTCGCCCATCGCGCGCCGGGTATCGGCGTCGATGAAGGGCGACGGCGCCTCCTCGATCACCTTCTGGTGGCGGCGCTGGATCGAGCACTCGCGCTCGTTCAGGTAGACCACCTTGCCGAAGGCGTCGCCCAGCACCTGGATTTCGATGTGGCGCGGCTCCTCGACGAATTTCTCGATGAACACGCGATCGTCGTTGAAGGCGTTCTTCGCCTCGTTGACGCAGGAGGCGAAGCCCTCGTGCGCCTCGGCGTCGTTGAACGCCACGCGCAGGCCCTTGCCGCCACCGCCGGCGCTGGCCTTGATCATGACCGGGTAGCCGATGCCGCGCGCGATCTCGACCGCGCGCTCCGGGCTTTCGATCGGATCGTTCCAGCCCGGAATGGTGTTCACGCCCGCTTCCTTGGCCAGCTTCTTCGACGCGATCTTGTCGCCCATCGCGGCGATGGCGTGCGTCTTCGGGCCGATGAACACGATGCCTTCGCGCTCCAGCGCCTCGCAGAAGGACTCGTTCTCCGACAGGAAGCCGTAGCCCGGATGCACCGCCTGCGCACCAGTCGCCTTGCAGGCCGCGATGATCTTGTCGGCCACCAGATAGGACTCACGCGCCGGCGCCGGGCCAATGCAGACGGCTTCGTCCGCCAGCTCGACGTGCAGCGCATTGGCATCCGCCTCCGAGTAGACGGCGACGGTGGCGATGCCCATGCGGCGCGCGGTACGAATGACGCGGCAGGCGATCTCGCCGCGGTTCGCGATCAGTATCTTGTCAAACATGGCGGGTCTCCGCGGCGAGATCGCTTCCACACGCTGCGCGTGTGGCGCGAGTAGTGGGGATCGCAGCGCGACCGCGCTGCGAGTCGCCGCGGTTCGCGATCAGTATCTCGTCAAACATGGCAGGTCTCCGAGACGAGGTCGCCCTCACACGCTGCGCGTGTGAGGCGAGTAGTGGGGTTCGCAGCGCGACCGCGCTGCGAGTCGCCGCGGTTCGCGATCAGGATTTTCGTAAACATGCTCAGTGTTCCTCTCGCACCATCACAGCGGAATGTTGCCGTGCTTGCGCCACGGATTCTCGATCTGCTTGTCGCGCAGCATGGCCAGCGAGCGGCAGATGCGCTTGCGCGTCTCGCTCGGCATGATCACGTCGTCGATGAAGCCGCGCTTGCCGGCGATGAAGGGGTTGGCGAACTTCTCGCGGTACTCGGCTTCACGCGCGGTGATCTTGGCCGGGTCGTTCTTCTCTTCGCGGAAGATGATTTCCACCGCGCCCTTCGGCCCCATCACCGCGATTTCCGCACTCGGCCAGGCGAAATTCACGTCGCCGCGCAGATGCTTGGAGCTCATCACGTCGTAGGCGCCGCCGTAGGCCTTGCGCGTGATCACCGTCACCTTGGGCACGGTGCACTCGGCGTAGGCGTAGAGCAGCTTGGCGCCGTGCTTGATGATGCCGCCATACTCCTGCGCGGTGCCCGGCATGAAACCCGGCACGTTGACCAGCGTGATGACCGGAATGTTGAAGGCATCGCAGAAGCGCACGAAGCGCGCCGCCTTGATCGAGCTCTTGATGTCCAGACAGCCGGCCAGCACCAGCGGCTGGTTGGCGACGATGCCGACCGTGCTGCCTTCCATGCGCGCGAAGCCGACCACGATGTTCTTTGCGTAGTCGGGCTGGATCTCGAAGAAGTCGCCGTCGTTGACGATCTTGAGTATCAGCTCCTTCATGTCGTAGGGCTGGTTCGCGTTGGCCGGCACCAGCGTGTCGAGGCTGGGATCGAGGCGGTCGGTCGGGTCGGTGCTCGGACGCACCGGCGGCTTCTCGCGGTTGGACAGCGGCAGGTAATTGAACAGGCGGCGCGTGTACATCAGCGCATCGACGTCGTTCTCGAAGGCCAGATCGGCCACGCCGGACTTGGTGGTGTGCGTGGTGGCGCCGCCGAGGTCC
This sequence comes from Methyloversatilis sp., assembly GCF_965284615.1. Taxonomy (GTDB): domain Bacteria; phylum Pseudomonadota; class Gammaproteobacteria; order Burkholderiales; family Rhodocyclaceae; genus Methyloversatilis. The sequence goes on along the minus strand of NZ_OZ260098.1, from coordinate 329,405 downwards.
TCTGCGGTGACTTCCTCGTGCGTCACCGTCTTCACCACTTCCGGGCCGGTCACGAACATATAGCTCGAATCGCGCACCATGAAAATGAAGTCGGTCATCGACGGCGAATACACCGCGCCGCCGGCGCACGGGCCCATCACCAGCGAAATCTGCGGAATGACGCCGGAGGCCATCACATTGCGCTGGAACACTTCGGCATAGCCACCGAGCGACGCGACGCCCTCCTGGATGCGGGCGCCGCCCGAATCGTTGAGGCCGATCACCGGCGCGCCCACCTTCATCGCCTGGTCCATCACCTTGCAGATCTTTTCCGCGTGCGACTCGGACAGCGAGCCGCCGAACACGGTGAAGTCCTGCGAGAACACGAACACCAGCCGGCCATTGATGGTGCCGTAGCCGGTCACCACGCCATCGCCCGGCACCGAGTCGTCGGCCATGCCGAAGTCGGTACAGCGGTGCTCCTTGAACATGTCCCACTCTTCGAAACTGCCCTCGTCGAGCAGCACTTCGAGGCGCTCGCGTGCGGTCAGCTTGCCACGCGCGTGCTGCGCGTCGATGCGGCGCTGGCCGCCGCCGAGCCGGGCCTTCTCGCGCTTTTCGTCGAGCTTGCGGATGATGTCTTGCATCGTCAGTCCTCCGTGAATTCAGTCCATCGCCTGCAGCAGCCGCAACGCGGCCGCCGATGCAGGCAAGGTGCCGGCGGCCACCGCCGCGCGGATGTCCGGAAGCGCGGCACGCACCGCCGGATGATGTTCGAAACGATGGCGCAGGCCCTGATCGACCAGCGCCCACATCCAGTCCAGCGCCTGCCGGCTGCGCCGCACCTCCCAGGCGCCGCTGGCCTGCATGGCATCGCGGTAGCGCAGGATGGCCGACCAGAAATCATCCAACCCGGCATGCTTGACCGCCGACACCTTGAGCACCGGCACCGTCCAGTCGGGCGAGGCCGCGCGCAGCAGGTGCAGCGCGCCCTTCATCTGCTGCATTGCGCGCTCGGCCGCGGTTTCATCGAGATCGGCCTTATTGAACACGACCACATCGGCCAGTTCGACGATGCCCTTCTTGATCGCCTGCAGGTCGTCGCCCGCATTGGGCAGCTGCAGCAGCACGAACACGTCGGTCATGCCGGCCACCGCGGTTTCCGACTGACCGACGCCCACCGTCTCGACGATGACCACATCGAAGCCGGCCGCCTCGCACACCAGCATGGCTTCACGCGTGCGCGCCGCCACGCCGCCCAGACTGCCGGCCGACGGTGACGGACGGATGAAGGCGTCCAGGCTTTGCGACAGGTGCTCCATGCGCGTCTTGTCGCCGAGGATGGAGCCGCCGGTGACGGTTGACGACGGATCGATCGCCAGCACCGCCACCTTGTGTCCCTTCGCAATCAAGGCCAGGCCGAGCGCTTCGATGAAGGTGGATTTACCTACGCCGGGCACGCCGGAAATGCCGACGCGGATCGAGCGGCCGGTGCGTGGCAGCAGCGCGCGCAGCACCTCGCCAGCGCGCAGCTGGTGATCGTCGCGCGTCGATTCGATCAGCGTGATGGTCTTGGCCAGCGCGCGGCGCTGGCCGGCCAGTACACCGTCTACGAGCGACTGATCGGACGCGTCGATCACGCGACCTTCGCCCGGATCGCGTCCAGCGTGTCCTTCGCGGCCCTCGGGATCGGCGTGCCCGGACCGAACACGCAGGACACGCCGTGGCCGTACAGTTCGTCGTAGTCCTGCGCCGGGATGACGCCACCGACCACCACCACGATGTCGTCCGCGCCCTGGGCACGGAGAGCGGCGATCAGCTGCGGCACCAGCGTCTTGTGACCGGCCGCCAGCGTCAACACGCCGACCGCATGCACGTCGTTCTCGACCGCCTGCCGCGCGGCTTCTTCCGGCGTCTGGAACAGCGGCGCGATGTCCACGTCGAAGCCGAGGTCGGCGAAGGCAGTAGCGATGACCTTGGCACCGCGGTCGTGGCCGTCCTGGCCCAGCTTGGCGATCAGGATGCGCGGGCGACGGCCTTGCTCTTCGGCAAACTGGCTGACCTCCTCCTTCATCGCACCCCATCCTTCGTCATCGGCCACCACGGACTGATACACGCCACTCACCGCCTGCGTGCTCGCGCGGTGACGACCCCACACCATTTCCAGCGCATCCGACACTTCGCCCACCGTGGCGCGTGCGCGCATCGCGGCGACCGACAGTCCGAGCAGATTGCCCTGACCGGATTCGGCCGCGGCGGTCAGTGCCGCCAGCGCGGCATTCACTGCCGCGGCGTCGCGGCTGGCGCGGATGCGCGCCAGCTGCGCCACCTGCGACTCGCGCACCGCGACATTGTCGATCACCAGCACGTCGAGCGCGTCTTCCTTGTCCAGCCTGTACTTGTTCACGCCGACGATGACGTCGCGGCCGGAGTCGATGCGCGCCTGCTTCTCGGTCGCGCACTTCTCGACCTGCAGCTTGGCCCAGCCCGACTCGACCGCCTTGGTCATGCCGCCCATCTGCTCGACTTCCTCGATGATGGCCCAGGCGTGGTCGGCCATGTCCTGGGTCAGCTTTTCCATCATGTAGCTGCCGGCCCACGGGTCGATCACATTGGTGATGTGCGTCTCTTCCTGCAGGATGAGCTGGGTGTTGCGCGCGATGCGGGCCGAAAATTCGGTCGGCAGCGCGATCGCCTCGTCGAAGCTGTTGGTGTGCAGCGACTGCGTGCCGCCGAACACCGCGGCCATCGCCTCGACCGTGGTGCGCACCACGTTGTTGTACGGGTCCTGCTCGGTGAGTGACCAGCCCGAGGTCTGGCAATGGGTGCGCAGCATCTTGGACTTCGGGCTTTTGGCGCCGAAGCCATCCATGATGCGGCTCCACAGCAGTCGTGCCGCGCGGAGCTTGGCCACTTCCAGATAGAAGTTCATGCCGATGGCGAAGAAGAAGCTCAGTCGCCCGGCGAAGTCGTTGACGTCCATGCCACGCGCCATCGCGGTGCGCACGTATTCCATGCCGTCGGCCAGCGTCAGTGCCAGTTCCAGGCCCTGGGTCGCGCCCGCTTCCTGCATGTGGTAGCCGGAAATCGAGATCGAGTTGAAGCGCGGCATGTTGCGCGCGGTGTATTCGATGATGTCGGCGACGATGCGCATCGACGGCTGGGGCGGATAGATGTAGGTGTTCCGCACCATGAATTCTTTGAGGATGTCGTTCTGGATCGTGCCCGACAGCTGGGCCTGCGGCACGCCCTGTTCCTCGCCGGCAACGATGAAGCCGGCCAGCACCGGCAGCACGGCGCCATTCATCGTCATCGACACGCTGATCTTGTCGAGCGGAATGCCGTCGAACAGGCGCTTCATGTCCTCGACGCTGTCGATCGCCACGCCGGCCTTGCCGACGTCGCCGACCACGCGGGGATTGTCCGAGTCGTAGCCGCGGTGCGTGGCGAGGTCGAACGCGACCGACACGCCCTGGGCGCCGGCGGCCAGCGCCTTGCGATAGAAGTTGTTCGATTCTTCGGCGGTCGAGAAGCCGGCGTACTGGCGGATGGTCCATGGCCGGGCTGCGTACATCGTGGCCTGCGGGCCGCGCACGAAGGGTGCGAAGCCGGGCAGCGTATCGGCGTTGGGCAGACCCTCGACGTCGGCGCGGGTGTAAAGCGCCTTCACCGTCAGGCCTTCCGGCGTTCTCCAGTCCAGGTTGGCGGCGTCGCCGCCGGGCGCGGATTTGGCGGCAGCCTTCAGCCACGCTGCGTATTCAGGGTGGGCGCTGCCCGTCGTGTCGGCCATGGTTCTGTCCTTGCGGATTGCGGGTCGGCGCTGCCGGCACGGCATCGGTCGGATACCGGCTTGACTCAGCGCGCAACGGAGAATACTTTATCCATAATTATGAATGCAAGCGGATGTTGCGTTGCAGAAAACAGGGTCGGTTCCGATCTTTGCCGGCTGGACGCAACCGGCTTTTCGCCCCTCATCCGCGCTCAGCTCGAAACACACACATGAACAGCGAAACCCTGAATCCCTCCGCCGAAGCCATCGCTCCGCGCGCTCTGTATATAGAGGTCGCCGACCGTCTGCGCCGGCTGATCCAGAGTCACGCGATGGCACCCGGCGAGTGGATAGACGAACAGGCGCTCGCCACCCAGTACGGCATTTCGCGCACGCCGCTGCGCGAGGCGCTGAAGGTGCTCGCCACCGAGGGCATGGTGGTGCTGAAGCCGCGCCGCGGCTGCTATGTCGCGCAGATCAGCGGCGGCGACCTGGAAGAGATCTATCCCATCATGGCGCTGCTGGAAGGCGAGTGCGCCGCCGGCGCCGCCCGCCGCGCGTCCGACGCCGACCTGGCCGAACTGGCCGCGCTGCACCAGGCACTGGAAGACAGCGCAGCCGCGCGCGACATCGACCGCTTTTTCGACGCCAACCAGCGCTTCCACCTGCTCATCCACCACATCGCCGGCAACCGCCGCATGGCGCAGATGATCGACGAGCTGCGCGCGGTGCTGAAGCTGCAGCGGCACGACTCGCTCTACCTCGAAGGCCGGCTGGTCGCCTCGTTGGAAGAGCACCGCGTGCTGCTCGCCGCGCTGCAGGCACACGATGCCGAAGCCGCCCGCCGCGCGATGCAGGAACACATCGAAAGCAGCCGCAAGGCGCTGAGCAGCTGAGGTCTACAGAAGGTCTCGCCCCGGACCGAGGCCTGCATCGAAGCCTGCACATCGCGGCCAAGGCCGCTCCCACCGGGAGCGCGCCCGATCCGTGGCCGGAGCCGGGGTTCTGTGGGAGGGGTCTTCCGACCCCGACAGCCGCCGGCACGCGCGTCGCGATTAAAGGGCGGCGCCTACAGTCGCGGCAGCCACGGCCGTAAAGGCGATTGCCCCCTCGCCGGCACCGGCGCAGGATGCATCGCCTTGACCTTCTCCGGGAGTCGCCGTGAAATCCGCTGTTGCCACCGCCTTGCTCGCCCTGTTCATGCCCACCGCGCATGCCCTCGAACTGCTGGTTCCCGCCTACTTCTATCCGGCCGACGATGGCGCGAGCTACTGGCAGACCCTGACCGACTCTGCACCTGGGGTCGGCATCACCGCCATCCTGAATCCGGACAGCGGGCCGGGCAGCACGCTCGACACGAATTACACCGCCGTGGTGGGCAGCCTGCAGGCAGCCGGTGGTCGCGTGATCGGCTATGTGCATACCAGCTACGGCACGCGCAGCGCTGCCATGGTGCGCGCGGAGATCGACCGCTACTACGCGCTGTACGGCGTTGACGGCATCTTCATCGACGAGATGTCGAACGACACGGCGCACCTTGGCTACTACCAGTCGCTGCACGACTACATCCGCGGGCTGGATGGCAGCGGCTTCATCGTCGGCAATCCGGGCACGCAGACCGCTCCGGACTATCTCGCCACCGCCGACGTGCTGGTCACCTTCGAAAGCCCGGCCGCTGAATACACCGGCTACGAGGCGGACGCCTGGACACAGACGCAGGACGCCAGCCGCTTCGCCCACCTGGTCTACGAGGTGCCGGACGCTGCCGCGATGCAGGACGTGATCGCCCGCGCGCGCGCGATGAACGTCGGCCACGTCTATGTCACCGACGACGACATCAGCAACCCATGGGACACGCTGCCGTCCTACTGGGCGGCGCAGACCGCCGCCGTGGCCGCGGTGCCGGAGCCGTCGGCCTGGGCGACGCTGGCAGCCGGCCTCGGCCTGATCGGTGCGCGACTGCGCCGGCGCCGCTGAGGCGCTGGACACGCGGCGCCGGCCGCGAACACAATGGCCTCATGAAACCCCGTGGCCGCCCCTTATGCCGCTGACCCCGACCAAGCGCTGGGTCGTGCTGCGCCACACCGGCCACGGGCACCCGTCTCCGCACCGCCTCATGCGACGCGCCTTGCGCACCCTCTCATTGCGGAGACACCATGAATTTCAGCTTCCGACCCAAGCTTCTAGACACGCTGCCGGCCTATGACCGCGGACAGTTCTCCGGCGACCTGTCGGCCGGCCTGACGGTCGGCGTGCTGGCGCTCCCGCTGGCCATGGCCTTCGCCATCGCCAGCGGCATGTCGCCGACCGCCGGCATCTGGACCGCCATCGTCGCCGGTTTCCTGATTTCGGCGCTCGGCGGTTCAAGGGTGCAGATCGGCGGTCCGACTGGCGCCTTCATTCCCATCATCTACGCCATCGTCGCCGACTACGGCGTACAGAACCTGCTGATCGCAACGATGATGTCCGGCGTCATGCTGCTGGCGATGGGCGCCTTCCGGCTCGGCAGCATGATTCGCTTCATCCCGCTGTCAGTGGTGATCGGCTTCACCAACGGCATCGCCGTCGTCATCTTCATTTCGCAGATCAAGGATTTTCTCGGGCTGAAGATCGACGCGCTGCCGGGCGAGTTCTTCGGCAAGATGCGCGCGCTATTCGACGCGCTGCCCACGCTGGACCTGCCGACGCTGTCGCTGTCGCTCGCCTCGCTGGCCGTGCTGCTGGGCTGGAACCGGGTGGCGAAGGACATCGCCTGGATGCGCCGGCTGCCCGGGCCGCTGGCGGTGCTGGTGATCGCCACCGCGGCCAACGCGCTGCTGCAGCTTCCGGTCGACACCATAGGCAGCCGCTTCGGCGGCATTCCACGCGAACTGCCGGACATCGGCCTGCCGGCACTGTCGCTCGGCCTGCTCGGCAAACTGATCGCACCGGCGCTGGCGATCGCGCTGCTCGGCGCCATCGAATCGCTGCTGTCGGCGCGCGTGGCCGATGCACAGATCGACGACCGGCACGACCCGAACCAGGAACTGATGGCGCAGGGCATCGCCAATGTCGCCGCCCCGCTGTTCGGCGGCTTCGCCGCCACCGGCGCCATCGCGCGTACCGCCACCAATGTGCGCACCGGCGGACGCACGCCGGTGGCCGGCATGCTGCACGCGGGCGTACTGCTCGCCATCGTGCTGGCGGCCGCACCGCTGGCCGCGCACATCCCGCTCGCCACGCTGTCGGCCATCGTCGTTGTGGTGTCGGTCAACATGGGCGAATGGCACGCCTTCGCGCCGTCGGAACTGCGCCGCTATTCGGCGCCCTACCGCACCATCCTGCTCGCCACCTTCTTCGTCACCGTGGTATTCGACCTGACGCTGGCGGTGGAACTGGGCATGGTGCTCGCCAGCCTGTTCTTCATCTACCGCATGTCCGACCTGACGCGCATCGAGCGCCTGCCACTGGAAGAGCACTACGGCGTCGGGGCACTCAGCCGCGCCGACGGCACGCCGCGCATCCTCGCCTACCGGCTGACCGGTTCGCTGTTCTTCGGTGCCGCCAACAAGCTGGAAAACCTGCTGCTGATGCAGGACGGCCACCCTGACGCGGTCATCCTCGATCTGGAAAAGGTGATCAGCATCGACACCACCGGCCTCGACATCCTGCAGACGCTGCAGCGCAATCTCGCGCGGCGCGGCGCCACATTGGTCCTGTGCGACCTGAACGACCAGCCGGCCTCGCTGATCCGCCGCTCCGGCTTCGCCGCGCGGCTCGGCGAAGACAACATCGCCGGCAACCTGACCGATGCACTGCTGCGTGCGCAGTCGGCAAACGCCACGACACCTCCGGTCAGCTACACCTGAGACGCCGTCCTTTCCATCCACTCTCGCAGCAGCACTGCACCTCTCCCGAACATCACCATGCCAGTCAACTACGCGCGCTTTCTCATCGGTCGTCGAAGAACCGTCGCGGGCAACAGGCAGCTGGGCTGGGTACTCGCTTTCGTCGCGGGTGCAATCAATGCCGGCGGCTTCCTGGCCGTTCAGCAGTACACCTCGCATGTGACCGGCATCGTTTCGGCGCTGGCAGACAACGTCGCACTGGGTCAGACGGCGCTGGTCGTTGACGCCATCGTGGCCATCGTTGCCTTTCTCGCTGGCGCAATGTGTTGCGCGTTGATGGTCAACTTCGCTCGCAACCGCCGCATGTCGAGCGAGTATGCGCTGCCGCTTCTTTTCGAAGCGGTCCTCATCCTGTGCTTCGGTCTGCTTGGTTCACGGCTGTACGAGTACGAGGCACTGCTTCTGCCTTTTACGGTGATTCTGCTGTGCTTCATGATGGGACTCCAAAACGCGATAGTCACCAAACTGTCGAATGCGGTCATCCGCACGACGCACATGACCGGCATCGTCACGGATCTGGGTATCGAGATGGGCAAACTGCTCTACTGGAATCGCCAGCCGGATCCGTCGCTCCACATTCGCGCCGACAGGGAGCGACTGCTCGTACTGTCCGGGCTGCTCGCGAGCTTTCTGTCGGGCGCACTGTCCGGCGCATTCGGCTTCAAACACCTGGGTTACCTGTTCACACTGCCCATGGCCTTGCTGCTTGCGATCATGGCGCTGGTACCGGCATTCGACGACCTGCGCAGTAAGCACGACTCCAAGCTCTGAAGTCACTGGACGGCAATCGGGCTCGGGGCATCGCTGCTGTCGGGTTCCATGCCCCGATACGTCGTTCACCGTATTGGCGTCGTCGGCGGCATTCGCAGAATGGGAAGTCTTGAAACTTCTCTTCCACCCATTCAGCAGCGGAGGCCAGTCATGCACCACGGGGACATTTCGAGCAGCAAGGACACGGTCGGCGTCGCCGTCGTCAATTACAAGATGCCGCGCCTGCACACCAAGGCCGAGGTGCTGGACAACGCGCGCAAGATCGCCGACATGATCGTCGGCATGAAGTCCGGCCTGCCCGGCCTCGACCTGGTCATCTTCCCGGAGTACAGCACGCACGGGATCATGTACGACTCGAAGGAGATGTACGACACGGCTTCGGCGATCCCCGGCGAGGAAACGGCCATCTTCGCGGCCGCCTGCAAGAAGGCCAAGGTGTGGGGCGTGTTTTCGCTGACCGGCGAACGGCACGAGGAACACCCGAACAAGGCGCCGTACAACACGCTCATCCTGATGAACGACCAGGGCGAGATCGTCCAGAAGTACCGCAAGATCATGCCCTGGGTGCCGATCGAGGGCTGGTATCCGGGCGACTGCACCTACGTGTCGGACGGTCCGAAGGGCCTGAAGGTGAGCCTCATCATCTGCGACGACGGCAACTACCCGGAAATCTGGCGCGATTGCGCGATGAAGGGCGCCGAACTGATCGTGCGCTGCCAGGGCTACATGTACCCGGCCAAGGACCAGCAGGTGACGATGGCGAAAGCCATGGCCTTCGCCAACAACTGCTATGTCGCGGTCGCCAACGCGGCCGGTTTCGACGGCGTCTACACCTACTTCGGCCACTCGGCCATCGTCGGCTTCGACGGCCGCACGCTGGGCGAATGCGGCGAGGAGGAAATGGGCATGCAGTACGCCGCGCTGTCCAAGAGCCTGATCCGCGACTTCCGCAAGAACGGCCAGTCGGAAAACCACCTGTTCAAGCTGCTGCACCGCGGCTACACCGGGCTGATCAATTCGCGCGAAGGCGACAAGGGCGTGGCCACCTGCCCCTACGACTTCTACTCGAAGTGGATCAACGATCCGGAAGGCACGCGCAAGGCGGTCGAAGCCTTCACGCGCGACACCGTCGGCACCGAGGAATGCCCGATCGAAGGCCTGCCCAACCCGTCTACCGTCGGTCACAAATGAAGTTGCACGACCCGGTGACGCCGGACGACGCGCTGGCCGACTGGCGCATCCGGGACGAACCCTGGTATGCGCCGGTCGGCGGCGAGATCGCCGCCTTCGAGGCGGCGCACGCGCGCGGCCTGCCGCTGATGCTGAAAGGCCCGACCGGTTGCGGCAAGACGCGCTTCGTCGAGCATATGGCGTGGCGGCTGGGCCTGCCGCTGATCACCGTCGCCTGCCACGAAGATCTGTCGGCCGGCGACCTGATCGGCCGCTTCCTGCTCGACGCCGGCGGCACGCGCTGGCAGGACGGTCCGCTCACCCGTGCGGTGCGCTTCGGCGCGATCTGCTACCTCGACGAACTGGTGGAAGCACGCGCCGACACCACGGTGCTCATCCACCCGCTGACCGACGCGCGCCGCCAGCTGCCGCTGGCCGCCACCGGCGAACTGCTGCACGCGCATCCGGATTTCCGCCTGGTCGTGTCCTACAACCCGGGTTACCACGGCGTGCACAAGACGCTGAAGGCATCGACCCGGCAGCGCTTCACCGCGCTCGAATTCGGCTACCCGGATCCGGCACGCGAAGCGGCCATCGTGATGCACGAATCCGGCGTTGACGTTGTCATCGCGAAACAACTGGTGACACTGGCCGAGCACACGCGCCGGCTGGCCGGCGACGAACTGGACGAGGGCGCCTCGACCCGCATGCTCATTCACGCCGGCCTGCTGATCGCCGAGGGGCTGGCGCCGCGCGCCGCTTGCCAGCAGGCCATCGCGGTGCCGCTGTCCGACGACCCGGAAGTCGGTCAGGCGCTGGCCGCCATGGTCGATGCCTGCATCGCCTGAATCCGCGCTGGCAGACAGCCGGCCGCTGGGCATCTACCTGGACGCGCTGTGGGCAGTGCAGCCGCGGCTGACGACGCTCGCGACGCCGGACGACCGCCCGCGCGCGGTCCTGTCGCGCGCCGGCACGCGGCCGGTGCTGCATCTGCCGCCGGACGACGCGTTGCTCACCCGCGCCCGCGCCGCCCACGCGGCCGCGCACCTCGCATATGGCGGCGCAGCGCAGCCGCGCGCGAAACTGAAGCCGATACAGCGCGTGCTGCTGGAAACGCTGGAGGACGCCCGAGTCGAATGGCTGGCGATGCGGGACCTGCCGGGCCTGCGCACGCTGTGGGCGCCCTTCCACGTCGCCGGTCCGGACGACGGCAACGGCTTCGACGCGCTGCTGGTGCGGCTGGCGCACGCGTTGTTCGACCCGGTGCATGCCGACGGCCACGCCTGGATCGCCAAGGTGCGCCGGCTGTTCTTCACAGCCGATGGCACGCTCGCGCTCGACACGCCGCAACGGCTACGCGAGGCGGCATCGCGGCTGGGCAACGACATCGGCCAGATGCGCCTGAATTTCAATGCCGCCGGCTGGCGGGTCGAACCGGCCTACCGCGACGACAACCACCACCTGTGGATCGCCGACGACAGCCTGCCGCCGTCCGCCACGCCGCTCGAACGCGAGGAGGCCGACAGCCACGGCAGCGGTCACGACGACAAGAACGTGACGGCGGAACGTCCGCCGCCGCAGGCGACCGGCGGCGCCGATCAGGGTGAAGGCGGTGCCACCGCGCTGTGGTCGGAAGCGCCGCTGCGCATGCTGAAGTACCCGGAGTGGGATCGCCTGATCACGCGACTGCGGCCGGACTGGTGCACGGTGATCGAGAGCCGCCCGCTCGAAGCCGACGCCACAGCAGTGCGTGCGCGACTGCAGGCGCAGGTCCGCCGGCTGCCCGCCGCGCAGCGTCACTCAGCGGGGCGTCCGGGCAGCGGCCGTGAGCGCGACGGCGAAACGCTGCACACCGAGGCGCTGATCGAGGCGGGCATCGCGCTACGCACACGCACGCGGCCACCGTCCCGGCTTTTTCGCGCGGCGCGCCCGACGGACAGCGGCCGCGACCTGCTGCTGCTCATCGATGCGTCCGCCTCCACCGCACAGCCCTGCGCGGATGGCCGGCCACTGCTCGACCACCTGCGCGACGCCGCCTTGCTGGCCGCGCACGCACTCGAGCGCGACGCCCACACCGTCCGCGTGTGGGCGTTTGCGTCCGACACCCGTCACCGCGTGCGCGTGCAGCACCTTAAGGACGAACACGACGGCGCGCTGGACCTGCGCGTGTGCGCCCGCGCCGCCGGGCTGCGCAGTCACGGCTCGACCCGCATCGGCGCCGCGCTGCGTCACGCCGCCGCCCATGCGCGGGGCGAGCGGCCGCTGATCGTGCTGCTGACCGACGGCGAACCGCACGACATCGACGTGCACGACCCGCGCTATCTGCTGGAGGATGTGAAGCAGGCGGTACGCGAAGCGCGCCACGCCGGGGTGACGACACAGTGCGTGCACGTCGGCCCGGCCGCGCCTGCAGGCCTGCGCAGTGTCTTCGACGCCGGCCGCTGCATCGCGGCCGATCCGCGACGCATCGTCAACGTGCTGCTGTCCGGCCTGCGGCGTGGCTGACCCGCGAGTCTGACCAGCGACAGCGTCCGCTGGCACAATCGCGCCTCCGTACGATCGCGCACGCCCATGTTCCACATCGTCCTGTACCAGCCCGAAATTCCGCCCAACACCGGCAACGTGATGCGCCTGTGCGCCAACGGCGGTTTCCGCCTGCACCTGGTGAAGCCGCTCGGCTTCGACATCAGCGACAAGCACCTGAAGCGCGCCGGCATGGATTACCGCGACCTGATCAACGTGACGGTGCATGAGGACTGGGCGGCGCTGTCGGCCGCACTCGCGCTGCAGCCTGACGACGGCCGGCTGTACGCGCTGAGCACGCGCGGACGGGTGGCGCACACGACGCCTCAGTATCGTGCCGGCGACATCTTCCTGTTCGGTCAGGAAACCGCCGGACTGCCGGGCAGCCTGCTCGACACGGTGCCGGCGGCGCAGCGCCTGCGCATTCCGATGCGACCCGACTGTCGCAGCCTGAATCTGAGCAATTCGGTCGCCATCGTCGCCTACGAGGCGTGGCGACAGCACGGCTTCGACGGCGCGCTTCAGCCGGACTGAGCGCCCGGCTGCAGGGCGCCGAGGTTGACGTCGTCGGCGCGTTCGAGCACTGCTTCCTGTTCCACCTTGGGGTCGCGCGCCAGCAGCCGCTCGGCCGCCTGCGCCGCGCTGAGGCGGCCGTCGAGCACGTCGGCGACGGCGCGCGTGATCGGCATGTCAACGCCCATGCGACGCGCCAGCGCAGCGGCTTCGCGTGCGGTTGACACCCCTTCGGCGACGTGGCCCAGTTTCTGCAGCACCGCATCGAGCGACAGGCCTTCGGCCAGCATCAGGCCGACGCGACGGTTGCGCGACAGGTCGCCGGTGCAGGTCAGTATCAGGTCGCCCATGCCGGCCAGGCCCATGAAGGTGATGCCGTGGCCGCCCAGCGCTTCGCCGAGGCGGGCGATCTCGGCCAGGCCGCGGGTGATCAGCGCGGCGCGCGCGTTGAGCCCGAAACCGAGACCGTCGCAGACGCCGGTGGCGATGGCGAGCACGTTCTTGACCGCACCACCGACCTCGACGCCGGTCAGATCGTCCTGCGCGTACAGGCGCAGCCGCGGGCTGTGCAGCTCGGCGGCGATGCGGGAGGCGAAAGCGAGGTCGTTGCTGGCGACGGTGATCGCGGTCGGCTGGCCGCGCGCCACCTCGACCGCGAAGCTGGGGCCGCTCAGCGCGCCGCGGCTGACCGTCTCCGGCAATACCTCAGCCGCCACCGCATGCGGCAGCAGGCCGGTGCCCGCCTCGAAACCCTTGCACGCCCACAGCACGGCCGGCACACCGGACGCGGCGACGGCACGCAGCGCGTCGCGCAGACCGGCAATCGGCGTGGCGATCAGCGCGAGTTCGCAGCCGGAAAGCGCGTGCGCGATGTCGGCGTCGATGCGGATGCTGTCGGGCAGCGCGATCTCGGGCAGGTAGCGCTCGTTGCGACGCGACGCGCGCAGCGCCTGCGCGTGCGACGCGTCGCGCGTCCACAGGGTGACGTCGTGATCGGCCGCGTAGGCGACGGCCAGCGCGGTGCCCCAGGCACCGGCGCCGAGGACGGCGATCTTCATGCGCGGCGATCGGGGCTCACAGGCCCCACACCTGGCCGATGCGGACAAAGCCGCTCTGGCCGTCACGGTGCTTCACGCGCGCCCAGCCGGCCGGCGCGGGTTCCGACACCGGTTCGAGCAGCACGCGGCGCTCGGCTTCGAACACCAGCGGCGCGTTGTCCTCCGGCTTGGCCAGGACGCGCGCCTTGTTGACGCTGACGATGACGGTGCGCTGCGGCGACAGCGCCGACGATTCGACCCAGGCGAGCATGCCGCCTGGCTCGCGCACCTTGACCCAGCCGGCTTGCGTACGCACGACTTCGACCGGCGTCTGGCGCGCGATCACGTACTGCTGGCGCGCCTGCTTCGACGGCGCGTCGTACATGACGGCGACGTCGGCAAGCGAGCGATATTCGAGCCCCGCCGCCTGGGCGGCCGGGGCGATGGCGAAGGCGGCCAGCGCCGCCAGCGCGATGCGCTTCATCACTGAACCGTCGGCGCGCCGTCCTGGCCGGCTGCGGCCTGCTGCGCGCGCTGCTGGTAGAGCGCTTCGAAGTTGACCGGCGCCAGCACGACCGGCGGGAAGCCGGCGCGGTTCACCGCATCCGACACGCTTTCGCGGGCGTACGGGAACAGGATGTTCGGGCAGGCGATGCCGAGGATGGGCTGCAGGTCTTCCTGCGGCACGTTGCGGATCTGGAAGATGCCGGCCTGACGCACTTCGACCAGGAACATCGTCTTCTCGCCGATCTTGGCGGTGACGGTGACGGTCAGCGTCACGTCGAACACGCCGTCCTGCACCGCCTTGCCTTCCGTCTGCAGCTGGATCTGCACGTTCGGGTTTTCGCGGGTGAGGAAGATTTCCGGGGCGTTCGGGACTTCGAGCGACAGGTCCTTCACGTAGACCTTCTCGATGGAGAACACCGGGCCCTGGGGCTGTTGGGGTTGCACTGCTTCGTCGGCCATTTTTCGCTTCTCGGTTGGTGATGAACGCCGCAGGTCAGGCCTGCAGCAGCGGGTCCAGCTTGCCTTCGCGGTCGAGTGCGTGCAGATCGTCGCACCCGCCCACATGGAAGTCGTCGATGTAGATCTGCGGCACGGTACGCCTGCCGGTTTTCTCCATCATTTCAGTACGCCGCGCCGGGTCGGTGTTCAACCCGCACTTTCTCGATGTCGGTCACGCCCTTGGACACGAGCAGGCGCTCCGCCTGCACGCAGTAGGGGCAGTAGCCGCTCGTGTACATCAGTACGTGTGCCATGACATCACTTCTTGGTCAGTGGCAGACCGGCCTGTTCCCAGGCGCCGATACCGCCGTCGAGTGCAAACACCTTTTCGAAACCGGCCTTGCGCAGCGTCGAGCAGGCGCTGGCGGAACGCATGCCGCTGGCGCAGACAACGATGAGCGGGCGGTCCTTGAACTTTTCCAGGTCACCGATGCGCTGATCGATCTGACCAACCGGAATGTGACGCGAACCGGCGATGCGGCCCTTGGCCCATTCGGGCTGTTCGCGCACGTCGATCACCTGGGCGTCCTCGCGGTTGATCAGTTGCGTCGCCTGCGCCGGCGTCAGGCGCGGACCGGAGGTCTTCGTGCGCAGCGTCATGACGAGCAGCGCGACGCCGCTGATCAGGGCCGAAATGGCCCAGAGGTAGTTGTTGTTCTGAGTCAGGAATTCCATGGGAGAGAGGTGCTGGCAGGCTGTGGGACTCGCGGCAGGCGGTCCGCTGTAACGGGGTCCGCATCATCGCCGGGATCGTGTCATCCGGCAACGCGGATGTTTCGACATGTCATCTTCTGTCGAATTTTTACGGGGCCGCGCGCTGCGTTTTCTGGGAAAATGCGCATTTTAGCCCAAGCGCGGTCAGTCCACCTGCAGACCACGAGTCCGCAGTGCAGCACGTCTCACCGGGGCGCCGCGCCCTTCACACATAGCCCACCCGATATGTACAAGCTCGTTCTGCTGCGCCACGGCGAATCCGTCTGGAACAAGGAAAACCGTTTCACCGGATGGACCGACGTCGGTCTGACCGACAAAGGCGAAATCGAGGCCCGCGAAGCCGGCCGCCTGCTCAACCGCGAAGGCTACCGCTTCGACATGGCCTTCACTTCGGTGCTCAAGCGCGCCAACAAGACGCTCTACGTCGCGCTCGAACAACTGAACCTGATGTGGATTCCGATCCGTCCGACCTGGCGCCTGAACGAGCGTCACTACGGCGCGCTGCAGGGCCTGAACAAGGCGCAGACGGCGCAGAAGTTCGGCGAGGAACAGGTGCTGGTGTGGCGCCGCTCCTACGACACGCCGCCGCCGGCGCTGGAAGAGGACGATCCGCGCCTCGATCGCAAGAACCCGCGCTACGCCGAAGTGCCGGACGAGCAGTTTCCGCGCACCGAATGCCTGAAGGACACCGTGGCCCGCGTCATCCCGTTCTGGGACGCCGAGATTGCGCCGCAGATCAAGGCCGGCAAGAACGTGCTCATCGTCGCCCACGGCAACAGCCTGCGCGCGCTGATCAAGTACCTCGACAATGTGTCGGAACAGGACATCCTCGGCCTGAACATCCCGACCGCCCAGCCGCTGGTGTATGAGCTGGACGAGAACCTGAAGCCGATCCGCCACTACTACCTCGGCGACCAGGAAGCCATCCGCGCCGCCATCGACGCCGTGGCCAACCAGAGCCGCGCCGTGCCGCAGCGCCAGCGTCCGCCCATCCCCGAAGCCGAAGAGCCGCAATCGGCCGAACAGCGCGCACCGTGGATGGAGTGAAGCGCTGGCTGGTCCGGGCACTGCTCTGCACGCTGCCCGGAACCGCCTTCGCCGAGCGCGCAGTCCAGTCCAGCCCGGAACAGCTGCGCGCCCTTCAGCAGCGCATGGAAGCGCTGCGCGATGAACTGAACCAGTCTGAAAGCGCACACCGCGAGGCCCGCGACGAGCTGCGCAGCTCGGAAAAGGCCATTTCCGACGCCAGCCGTGCGCTGCGCGACATCGCCGGCCGCCGCAAGGCGGTCGAAAGCGCGCTGACGCAGACGCGCAAGGACGTGGCCGCCGGCGAAGAGCGTCTGCGCACCCAGCAATCACAACTGGCGCAACTGCTGCGCGGCCACCAGCGCGCCGGCGAGGCCGATGCGTTGCGCCACCTGCTGTCCGGCACCGATCCCAACCAGAGCGCACGCGACCTGCACTACCTGCGCAGCCTGTCGAAAAGCCAGCTCAGGCTGATGGACGACCATCGTGCGACGCTGACGCGCCAGCGCGAGCTGCTGGCACAGCAGGACGCCCAGCTGGACGAAATCCGCACCCTGGAAACGGAGCGCGAACGCGAGCGCGGCAAGCTGCAGGCCGAGCACGACGTGCGGCGCAAAGTGCTCGACCGCATCGCCACCCAGTTGCGCACCGAACGCAAGGAACTGGCCCAGCTCAAGCGCGACGAGGCGCGACTGAGCCGGCTGATCGAATCGCTGTCGCGGCGCAGCACCCGCAGCACGCCGCCGAAGACGCCCGCGGCAGGCCCGGCCGACGACGCGCCGGCGCCCGCCGGCCGCGAAAGCCGCGGTCCGGTCGTGCAGTCGGCGCCGGTCGATCACGGCGGCGTTGCCTTCCCCAAACTGCGCGGTCGACTGCCCTGGCCGGCCAGTGGCGAACTTGCGCGCCGCTTCGGTGCCCAAGGCGCGGATGGCGGAACACCGCTGCGCGGCATCTTCATCCGCGCAACGGCGGGCGACGTCAAGGCGGTGGCTGCCGGTACCGTGGTGTTCGCGGACTGGCTGCGCGGTTTCGGCAACCTGGTCATCGTCGATCACGGCGACAACTATCTGAGTGTCTATGGCAACAACGAAGCCGTGCTGAAGTCGGTTGGCGCAGCGGTACGCGCCGGCGAGGTGATCGCCTCGATCGGCGCCAGCGGTGGGGCTTCGGAATCAGGTTTATACTTTGAATTACGGCATCAGGGACAGGCGCTGGACCCGCTGAAATGGGTTGCCCGCTAGGCTGCACCGAGGGTGCAGCTTCCGTTACCTGCCGAAAAATATGCGGAGTGCAATCGATGCAAAAGAAGCTGCAGCAAACCGGGCTGGTCATGATCGGACTGTGTGCCGGGGTACTGCTCAGTCTCAATTTCTCCGCCAACGCGAACAAGCCGGTCGGCAGCACGCTGCCGGTCGAGGAACTGCGCCAGTTCGCCGACGTGCTGAATGCGGTGAAGTCGGGCTATGTCGAGCCGGTCGATGACAAGAAGCTGATCACCCACGCGATCAGCGGCATGCTGTCGGGTCTCGACCCGCACTCGGCCTACCTCGACCAGGACGCGTTCAAGGATCTGCAGGCCGGCACCCAGGGCGAATTCGGCGGCCTCGGCATCGAGGTCGGCATGGAAGACGGCTTCGTCAAGGTGGTGTCGCCGATCGAGGACACGCCGGCCTTCCGCGCTGGCGTCAAGGCGGGCGACCTGATCATCAAGCTGGACGACACCTCGACCAAGGGCCTCACGCTGAGCGACGCGGTCAAGCGCATGCGCGGCAAGCCGGACACCAGCATCCGCCTGACCATTGCGCGCAAGGGCGAAACCAAGCCGATCGAGGTCACGCTGACGCGCGAAATCATCAAGGTGCAGTCGGTGAAATCGAAGCTGGTCGAACCCGGTTACGGTTACCTGCGCCTGACGCAGTTCCAGGAAGCCAGCGCCGAGGACCTCGCCAAGCACATCGGCAAGCTGTACAAGGACGGCGAACTGAAAGGTCTGGTGCTCGACCTGCGCAACGACCCGGGCGGCCTGCTGCACGGCGCCGTGGGCGTATCTGCCGCCTTCCTGCCGCCGAAGGCAACCGTGGTGTCAACCGACGGCCGCACCGAGGACGCCAAGCGCCGCTTCATCGCCGCGCCGGAGGATTACCTGCGCGGGTCGCGCGAGGACTATCTCGCCACGCTGCCGGCCGGCGCCAAGTCGGTGCCCATGGTGGTGCTGGTGAACTCGGGTTCGGCCTCGGCCTCGGAAATCGTCGCCGGCGCGCTGCAGGACCACAAGCGCGCAGTCATCATGGGCACCCAGACCTTCGGGAAAGGCTCGGTGCAGACCATCATGCCGCTGGCCAACAACACCGCGATCAAGCTGACGACGGCGCGTTACTACACGCCGAACGGCCGCTCGATCCAGGCCAAGGGCATCGTGCCGGACATCATCGTCGAAGAGACGCCGAATGGCAGCGGCGGTGGCATCCGTCTGCGCGAAGCCGACCTCGACCGTCACCTCGGCAACGACAAGGAACCCGAGGAAGCCGCACCGAAACCCGCCGCTGGCGCCAAGGGCAAGCCGGCGAAGGAGGAGGACGAGGATGCCAAGCCGGCCGCGCCGTTCGAGTTCGCCACCGCGTCGGATTACCAGTTCACCCAGGCCTTGAATCTGCTGAAGGGATTGCAGATCATCCAGAAAAACTGAGGCCCGCCGTACCTGGCGGGCCGTGCGGCGATCTGCGGATCGCCGCCGGATGCAGGAGCTGAACCATGGTCGCACATGCCAGCCAGCGTCGTTTCGGCCGCGAACACCGCGCGCCGCGCAAGCCCGGATACGGCCCCCAGGCCGGCCTGATGAAGCACCGCGAACTGCGCTTCTGTCGCCGCTGCCCGCGCCGCGTCGATGAGGCGCTCGCGCTGCTCGCCGCGGTCGGCGGCATTTCGGTCACCGCGCAGGGCGATCGCGTGGTCGCCATCGAGTACAGCCTGACCGACCACAGCTTCCGCAGCATAGAGCGGGCACTGCGCGCGCACGGCTTCGTACTCGACGGTTCGCTGAAGATGCGACTGATCCGCACGATGCTCTATTTCTGCGAAGACACCCAGCTGCGCAACCTGAAGCAGCCGGAGCGACTGATCAAGAAGTCGAACGAAATCTACGTCAAGGCCTGGCAGCACCACCCGCACGGCGATCACGACGACACGCCGAGCGAACTGCGCGAGTATCGCTGACCGCCCGTTTCCCCACCGCTACACGCCGCCGCATCCGCCGGCGGTCACTTCTTCATGAATGACCAGCAACTGCTGCGCTACAGCCGCCACATCCTGCTCGACCCGATAGGCATCGAAGGACAGGACAGACTGCTCGCCTCGCGCGCCCTCATCGTCGGCGCCGGCGGCCTCGGCTGTCCGTCGGCGCTCTACCTCGCGGCGGCCGGTGTCGGCACGCTGGTGATCGCCGACGACGACGACGTCAACCTGACCAATCTGCAGCGGCAGATCCTGCACCGCGAACACTCGGTCGGCCGCGCCAAGGTCGAATCGGCGCGCGAAACGCTGCACGACGTCAATCCGGGCACCGAGGTGATCGCGCTGAAGAAGCGACTGGCCGGCGACGAACTGCTGGAACAGATCGCCGCCGCCGACGTGGTGCTCGACTGCAGCGACAACTTCGCCACCCGCCACGCGATCAACCGCGCCTGCGTGGCAACCCGCACACCGCTGGTGTCGGGTGCCGCAATCCGCTTCGACGGTCAGGTGTCGGTATTCGACAGCCGTGAGCCGGACGCGCCGTGCTACCACTGCCTGTTCCCGGAGGGCGGCGAGGTCGAGGAGGTGCGCTGCGCGGTGATGGGCGTATTCGCGCCGCTGACCGGCATCATCGGCACCGTGCAGGCGGCCGAAGCGCTGAAGATCCTCGCGCAGACCGGCCGCACGCTGGCCGGCCGCCTGCTGCTGCTCGACGCACTCGGCATGGAGTGGCGCAGCATCACGCTGCCGCGCGACCCCGGCTGCGCCGTCTGCGGCGAGGGCCGGAGCCCCAGCTAGCCCCTAGCCCCTAGCCCCTAGCTGTGAAGAGTCAAGAGGTTGTTCTGCGAATTTGAGAGACGGGACATAGGGACTTTGCAGGCGATGCCGTGATGAGGTCGGTGCCAGTTGTAGAAGTGGTTCCAGAGAGGCAAAGCGGCTTTGCGCAGGTCGGAGTTGGGATAGGAATGGCCGTAGGCCCACTCGCGCAGAGCTGACTGGATGAAGCGCTCTGCCTTGCCATTGGTCTGTGGCCGATAGGCTCGTGTGAACTTGTGTTTGATCCCCAGCTCGGTGCAGGCCTGAGCGAAGGCGAGCGAGTGGAAGGCAGGTCCGTTGTCGGTGAGCACGCGCTGTACGGTGACACCGAGCGTTGCGTAATAGGCGACGGCATTTCGCAGGAAGCTCACGGCGCTGTCTTTGCGCTCATCGGGGTGCATGTCGGTGAAAGCAATGCGCGAATGGTCGTCGATGGCCACAAACAAGTGTTCCCAGCCTACGCCGCGGGTGCGCTTGCGATAATCGGCTGTGATTCGATGACCCACAGCGGTGAAGCGGCCCAACTTCTTGATGTCGATGTGGAGCAGTTCGCCGGGCGTCTGGCGCTCGTAGCGCTGTATGGACTCCGTCGGGGCCAGATCGCTGAACCTTGAGAGGCCGGCTCGTCGGAGCACCCGGCTGACCGTTGCTTTGGATACGCCGGTGTAGGAGGCGATCCGGGATTGAAGAAAGAGTTTGCGGCGCAGCTCGATGATGGTCAGCGCGACTTCTGGGGCAATGCTTCGGGGAGAACGGGCGGGACGGGACGACTTGTCTGCAAGTCCAGCCGGACCTTCGGCCAGGTAGCGCCCCAGCCATTTGCGGGAAGTGACACTGCTGACGCCGTTACGCTTCGCCGCATCAGAGGCCGACAGACCTCTCACAAGCATGTCCAACACCATTTCCAGGCGACGAAGGTAGGTCAATCGGGCATTCTTGTGGGTGTTCATCCGGAATCCTGTTCGAGAGAGCTTGGGGGTTTGGCGATTTCCAGTCTCTCAGAACTTCTCCGGGTGAACACCCGAAACAACCTATTGAAGCTTCACACCTAGCCCCTAAAAAGGCTAGTGCAGCTTCACGTGCGGCTCGGTGCTCTGCTTGATGAAGCGTGCCACCGCGTCGAGCGAGCTCTTGACCCAGCCGTGCAGCGCGATCTGGTGCATCTGGTACAGCGAGCGGTACATCATGCGCGCGACCAGACCCTCGATGAACATGCTGCCGCCGACCACGCCACCCATCAGGTTGCCGGTGGCGCCGCTCTTGCCGAGCGACACCAGCGAGCCGAAGTCCTTGTAGCGGAAGGGGCCGGGGTCACCCTTGCCTTCAAGCCGCATGGCGAAGATCTTCACCAGATAGCTGGCCTGCTGGTGCGCCGCCTGGGCGCGCGGCGGAATCGTGCCTTCGCCGCCCAGCCACTGACAGGCCGCGCAGTCACCGAAGGCGTAGATGTCCGGGTCGTGCGTGGTGACCAGGTGGTCATCCACCACCAGCTGGTTGATGCGGTTCGACTCCAGCCCGCCGAAGCCGGACAGCATGTTCGGTGCCTTGATGCCGGCCGCCCACACCATCAGGTCGCCGCGGATGAAATGGCCGCTGGCGGTGACCAGACCGTCATGGCGCACTTCGCTGACACGTTCCGACTTCAGCACGTCGATGCCCATGCCACGCAGCAACTCTTCGGCCGACGCCGAAATGCGCGCCGGCAGCGCCGGCAGCACGCGGTCGGCCGCCTCGATCAGCGTAATCCGCACGTCCTGGCGCGGGTCCATGCTGTGCACCCCGAAGGCGCGCAGCACCTTGCTGGTGTGGCGCAGTTCGGCCGACAGTTCGACGCCTGTGGCGCCAGCGCCGATGATGGCGATCGACACTTCGTGCGGTTCGCCGCGCTCGGCACGCGCGTCGGCGCGCATGCAGGCGGCGACCAGCTTCTGCCGGAAGCGCTCGGCGTCGTGCGTGGTGTCCAGCGCCATCGTGTGCTCGTCCGCACCGGGAATGCCGAAGGTGTTCACCGTGCTGCCGATGGCGATCACCAGATAGTCGTAATGCAGCTCGCGCTCGGGCAGCATCGGTTCGCCGTCGAAGTCGGCCACTGCCTCGATGTGGATGGTCTTGCGCGTGCGATCGATGGCCGTCATCCGGCCCATCTGGAACTCGAAGTTGTGCCAGCGCGCCTGCGCGACGTACTCCAGCCGGTGCATGTGCATGTCCATGCGCCCGGCGGCGACCTCGTGCAGATGCGGTTTCCAGATGTGGATGGGCGAAGCATCGACCAGCACGATGTCGGCCTGCCCTTTGGCGCCGTAGCGGTCGCCGAGCTGGGTGACCAGTTCGAGGCCGCCGGCGCCGCCGCCGACCACCACGATGACGGGTTTCTTGGAATTATTCATGATCTCCTCGGAGCGAAGCCCGCCCTGCACGGGAGCGGACGGCGCATTCTGCTACAGCCCCCGCCGCTTGTGCAGGGCGGGGCTCCGGGTGTCATGGCGGCGGAACAGTCGACCGCCCAGTGTGTTCAGCCGCGGCGCAACGAAAGCAGCACAGCAACGACGGCGAGCGCGCTCAGCCACAGCAGCGACCACTCGGGAATGTCGAGGCCGAGTATCGGCGGCAGCTTGGCACCGCAGGCGCCATCGGCGAAGAAGGCCTGCGGGAACCACTGCGCCGGCGGCAGGCTGTTCACGAAATCCTCGACCGGATCGAGGCCGCAGCTGACCGACGGGTTGTACAGCACATAGACGTGACGCCCGGCCACCGCCGCGCCGGCGGCCGCGATCAGCGCCGACACCCACAGTCCGCTGCGCGCCAGCGCTCCGCCGAACAGGCCGCTCAGCAGGAAGAACACGCCGGCACCAAAGAAGGCGTAGCGCTGCAGGATGCACAGCGGGCAGGGCGCCAGACGCTCGACGTGCTGCAGCCACAGCGCGAAGGCGAGCAGGCCGAAACAGAAGTAGGACAGCAGGAAGTAGATGCGCGTACGGGCAATCGGGGTCATCGGGGACTCGTTCTCGTTGTTGGGACAGCCGGCGCGTCAGAGCACGTAGCGCGCAAGATCCTCGCTTTGCGCCAGTTCGCCCAGCCGGGCGTCCACGTAGGCAGCGTCTATGGTGAGCGAGCGGGCGTGCTGGCCGGCGTCGAAGGACACCTCCTCCAGCAGCTTTTCCATCACCGTGTGCAGTCGCCGCGCGCCGATGTTTTCGGTGCGCTCGTTCACCGACCACGCCACTTCGGCCAGCCGGCGGATGCCGTCCGGCGCGAAATCCAGCGTCACGCCATCGGTTTCCAGCAACGCCGCGTACTGGCGGGTGAGGCAGGCATCGGTGGCGGTCAGGATGCGTTCGAAGTCATCGACCGACAGCGACTCCAGCTCGACGCGGATCGGAAATCGGCCCTGCAGCTCGGGAATCAGGTCGCTCGGGCGCGACAGGTGGAAGGCGCCGCTGGCGATGAACAGGATGTGGTCGGTCTTCACCATGCCGTATTTGGTCGTGATCGTCGTGCCTTCGACCAGCGGCAGCAGATCGCGTTGCACGCCCTGGCGCGAAACATCGGCACCGCCGTGGTCGGAGCGCGACGCCACCTTGTCGATCTCGTCGAGGAACACGATGCCGTTCTGCTCGACCGCGACCAGCGCCTGCTGCTTCACCTCGTCCTCGTTGATCAGGCGCGCCGCCTCTTCGTCAGTCAGCACGCGCAGCGCCTCGCGGATCGGCATCTTGCGGCTGCGCCGGCGTTGCGCGCCGATGTTCTGGAACATCGACTGCAGCTGGCCGGTCAGCTCTTCCATGCCGGGCGGCGTCAGGATTTCCATCGCGGCCGGCGCCACCGCCACCTCGATGTCGATCTCCTTGTCGTCCAGTTCACCCTCGCGCAGCTTCTTGCGGAATTTCTGCCGCGTGCCGCTCTCGTCGGTCGTCGGCGCATCGACACCGAAACCGACCGGCCGCGCCGGTGGCAGCAGCACGTCGAGGATGCGGTCCTCGGCGGCGTCCTCGGCGCGCGTGCGTACCGCCTTCATCGCGCGTTCGCGCAGGTCCTTGATTGCGATTTCGACCAGATCGCGGATGATGGTGTCAACATCGCGGCCGACATAGCCCACTTCGGTGAACTTGGTCGCTTCGACCTTGATGAAGGGCGCGTTCGCCAGCCGCGCCAGCCGACGCGCGATCTCGGTCTTGCCGACACCGGTCGGCCCGATCATCAGGATGTTCTTCGGCGTGATTTCGCTGCGCAGCGGCTCGGCCACCTGAGCGCGCCGCCAGCGGTTGCGCAGCGCGACGGCCACCGAGCGTTTGGCGCGCGTCTGGCCGACGATGTGCTTGTCCAGTTCGGACACGATTTCGGAAGGGGTCATGACTTGATCCGCAGGGGTCACGGCGCTCACCACTCGATGCTTTCTATGGTGTGACTCTGGTTGGTGTAGATGCACAGGTCACCGGCGATGCCGAGCGACTTCGACACCACGTCGCGCGCCGACAGTTCGGTATTCTCGACCAGCGCACGGGCCGCCGACTGGGCGTAGGCGCCGCCGGAGCCGATGGCGACGATGCCGCCCTCGGGTTCGAGCACGTCGCCGTTGCCGGTGATGATGAGCGAGGACTCGCGGTCGGCCACCGCCAGCATCGCTTCCAGCCGGCGCAGCATGCGGTCGGTACGCCAGTCCTTGGCCAGTTCGACTGCGCTGCGCAGCAGATTGCCCTGATGCTTCTCCAGCTTGGATTCGAAGCGCTCGAACAGCGTGAAGGCGTCCGCCGTACCGCCGGCGAAGCCGGCCAGGATGCGGCCCTGATAAAGCCGCCGCACCTTGCGCGCGGTTGCCTTGACGACGATATTGCCGAGCGTCACCTGACCGTCGCCACCGAGGGCGACCTGACCCGGGCGACGCACCGAAAGTATGGTGGTGCCGTGATACTGTTCCATCGCTATTCCCGAAAAATGCCGCGGAGGTTGCGCACTTTAAACCATGCGCAGCGGGGCGCCGGTGGCGCTAGAAGCGGCGTTGCTGGATTTCCGCCACGGCGGCGACACCGATCAGCAGCAGCAGCGCCGCCACCATCGGTCGTACATCGACCAGACGGGGCTGGCGGCCGGTGGCCTGCACCGCGGTGATCACGTTGAACAGCAGGCCGGCGCTGATGAAGTCCATCCGGCACAGCTCGGAACAATCGACCTTCATAACCCCCTGCGGAAGGTCAGCCGCCTGCAGCACGGCAAAGGCATCCTGACGGGCGCCGACGATCTCGCCGCGCAGCGCGATGCGCGCATTCTTCTCGACCGGCGCCGGTTCTGCCGCGGCCGGCGCGAGCACCGACGACACCCAGCGCGCGTCCCACGACGGCGGCGACAGCTCGAAGGTGACCGCGTACTGGATCGCGAATTCCTCGAAGTTGGCTTCGTCGCCGAGTTGCTGCAGCGCCTCCAGATAGAGCAGCCACTGCGCCGGCCCCTCGGCCTTGCCCGGCACGATGCGCGGCGCCAGCAGGTCGCGCAGCACGGTGGCGCTGAGCATGGCCACACCGTGCCCGCAGCGGCGCAGCGCCACCAGCACGTCGAGCAGCATGCGCGCGCCGTCCTCGTCCACGTCGTGCAGACGGGCGACATCCACCCGCACTACGTGCGCCTTTGAACACAGGCGGTCGATCTGGTCGATGGAGGCGCGGCTGGCCGCGGTCAGCTTGCCCGCCAGTGTCAGCGTGGGCGGGCCGGACGTCGCGCCACGCGATGGGGACGCCGGCCAGGCCGGCGCCGAACGTTCGAAGCGCTCGGCGTAAGCCAGCGCGTGCGCCTCGAAGGCGTCAACACGGCCGAGCGCGTGACAGAGGTCGAACAGCATGGCCCACACCTGTTCGGTCGAACTGCCGAGATCGCCGAAGGTGGCGCGTTCCAGCGTGGACAGCGCCGCTTCATCGTCACCATTGGCAAACAGCATGGCCGCTTCCTCGACCACCGGGTGCAGCCCGCTGGACACGTCCTGCACCTGCAGCTCGCCCTTGCCAGCGCGGCGCGCACCCTCCAGCGGATCGCGCGACACGAAATCGAGCGACATCAGGCCGGCAGACGACGGCGGATCGCTGGCCGGCATGCTGTCGGGCGGGCGCGACGCAGTGGCCGTCCCCGCGGCCGGTGCGGTCGGTCGCACCGGCTTGCGGGTTTCGACCTGCGGCGCAGGTGTTTTCTTGAAGAAGGAGAAAGCCACGGATGGGTCCGGATCGGGGCGCGAACCGTAATTAACGGCGCATCGATTCACAACTGCAACGATCGGTAACTTTACCTTTCAACCGCAGCGGGCGGCACCCCCGAAGGCGTAAGAAGACGTGACAAGGTGCTGCAAGGGCACAAATCGGCGCCCAGGCGCGACGGGCGCGGCATTCACCGCACCCGTGACGCACCCGACAACGGTCAGAAGGTGGCGCGCAGGCCGGCCATGATGCTGCGGCCAGGCATCGGTGCGATGCCCTTGAGGAAGGACACGTGGTTGCGCGCCTCGGTGTCGAACAGGTTGTTGCCGCGCAGCCAGGCTTCCCAGTTCACGCCGGCCGCCTGGAAACCGTAGCTGGCGAAGGCATTGACCAGCGCGTAGCCGGCAGTCGGCGTGCCGAGATCGTCAACGCGGTCCTGCCGGCGGGCGCCCTGCACTTCCAGCCGCAGGTTCAGCGCCTCGCGATGCCAGTTCAGCGCCGCCATGCCGCGCATCGGCGCGATGCGCGGCAGCGGCTCGCCGGTGTCGCGATTGGCCGCGCGCACCATGTCGGCCTGCAGATCGAGGTGAAGCTCGCCGGCACAACGGCACAGCAGCAGATGGGCCTGCGCCTCCAGACCATAGAACTTCGCCGGCACCGCCTGGTAGGCGAACTCGGGCAGTTCGCCGGCCGGATCGATCAGACCGTCCTCCTCACGGCGGAGGCCGGTGTCGGCGAGCGCGATGAAGTTGCGGAAGCGGCTGTGGAACACGCCGATACTGCCGCTGTGATCGCCGCGCTTGACGCGCAACTGGGCGTCGATCGAGTTCGACTGTTCCTTGTCCAGCGCCGCGTTGCCGACCTCGTAGTTGCCGGTGGCGGCGTGCGGGCCGTTGGCGAACAGCTCGTAGAAGGTCGGCGCGCGCTCGGTGTGCGCCAGCTGGGTGGCGACCGAGAAGGTGTCGTTCAGCGGATAGACCGCACCGAAGGCAGCGCTGCGCGCGGTGAAGCGACGCTCCTGCGACGGGTCGAAGCGCGGCGTGCCCGGATTGTTCGCATCGTCCGGGCCACCGCCGTCGCTGCCCACCTCGACCCGCTCGACGCGACCGCCGAAGGTGAGCTTGAGCTCGCCGATGCGGGTTTCCTCGAACAGGAAGAGCGCGCGCGTATCGGTGTTGGTCGAGGGCACGAAGGCTTCGTCGCCCAGCGCCGAGAACTCGCTGCTGTCGAGCTGCATGCCGACCACCCCGCGGAAGGGGCCGAGCTGCGCGTGCGCCGCCTCGACCCGCAGGTCGGTGCCCTTGCTGAAGAAGCGCGTTTCGGGCAAGCCATCGTCCAGTTCGACGTGCTTGTAGTCGGTATGGCCGGCGCGGAACTTGACGCCAGTGATGAAACCGTCGATTTCGCGCATTTCGCCAGCGAGGTCCCAGCGCTCGCTGCGCATATCTATCGTGATGTTCTCTTCGGCCACCGTGCCATAGGTCGAATCGAACACGCCGTAGGAGGCGCCGACATAACCGCGTTCGCCGGCGAAGGAGGCGCCAAAGCCGCCGCCCTCGGTGTCGGCGGCCGAATTGCGCAGGCGGCCATCGGGGATGCGCAGATCGGAGGTCGAGCGGGTGAAGCCGTCGGCGTGCAGATTGAAACCGTTCTTGCCGAACTCGACACGGCCGGCCAGCGCGCGGGTCGAGTCGGCGCCGCCGACGAGGCCATCGACGCGCCCGCTGGCGCCATTCATCGGCGACTGCGGAATTCGGTTGTCGAGCGCATTCACCACGCCGCCGACCGCATTGCCGCCATACATCAGCGCCGCCGGGCCACGCACCACCTCGACCCGCTCAACCACCAGCGGATCCACCGTGGTCGCGTGGTCGAAGGACAGCGAGGACGCATCGACGGTGGCGCCGCCGTTGCCGAGGATGCGCACGCGGTCGCCGTCGAGGCCGCGGATCACCGGCCGGCTTGAGTTCGGACCGAACCAGGTCGAACTGACGCCCGGCAGATTGCCGACCGTCTCGCCCAGCGTGCTGGCGCCGCGCAGCGTGAGGTCGTGATCGTCCATCACCGACACCGGGCTGACCAGATCGGACAGGTCGCTGCCCAGCGGATTGCCGGTGACGACGATGGCCGGAAGGTCCTGGATGGCCTGGGCGAAGACCGGAACGGAAAAGGACACGGAAGCGGCTGCCGCGAGGGCGCCGCCGACAAAACGATGGATCTGCATGAAGTTCTCCCCGCGTCCGGACACGGACGCGCGCCCGCGCGTGATCACGCGGGTCAGTCTGAATGTATGAAGTGCATGCCCCGGAGGGGGCGACGGATCAGAGCGGGGAGGGGGCAGGCGGCCCGTGCGCACAGGGCTCGGGCGCCGCACCATGGGCCGCGACGCGCAGCGAAGCGGCCCGCAGCACGTGCGACAGATCGGGAACAGCCGGGTCGGGCGCGGCGCCGACAGACAGCTGGGTCAGGGAATGGGCGGACAGGCAGTCCGGACAGACCGGCGCATGCGCCGGGTCGCCGTCGTCCTCGGCGGTCAGCGAGACACCGGCCGCCGGGACGTGTTCGAAGGCATGGACGAGCGTGACGTGCTGTGCCCCGATCAGGCACAGCAGCAGCATGACGAGCCGCAACGCGGAAAGGCGTCGGAACATCGCGCGTCCGGGCCCGGCCTCAGTCGCCGTACAGCTTCTGCAGACGTTCGCGGCGCTCCTGCGCCTCGATGGTCAGCGTCGCGGTCGGGCGGGCGAGCAGGCGGCCGATGCCGATCGGCTCGCCGGTTTCGTCGCAATAGCCGTATTCGCCGGCATCGATGCGGTCGATCGCCTGTTCGATCTTCTTCAGCAGCTTGCGCTCGCGATCGCGCGTGCGCAGTTCCAGCGTGTGTTCCTCTTCCACCGTGGCGCGGTCGGCGGGGTCGGACACATTGTCGACCTCGCGCATGTGCTCCACGGTTTCATCGGCCTTGCGCAGGATGTCGTCGCGCATGCGGGCGAGCAGGTCGCGGAAGAAGGCGAGCTGCGCCTCGTTCATGTAGTCCTTTTCCGGCATCTTCAGGATGTCGGCTTCGGTCAGCGGCTTGTCGGCCTTGCTGGCGTTCTTGGTGGCCATCCGCATGAACTCCCGGGGATTGGAAAGGCGAAGAGGATACCAATGTTTTGGCAAAAAACTGCGTAACGCTTCACTCGATCCTGAGCATCAGCCCCTTCAGGTACTCGCCCTCGGGAAAAGCCAGCCCCACCGGGTGATCCGCCCCCGCCGACAGGCGCTTCAGGACGCGCGCCGACACCCCGGCGTCGGCTGCCGCGTCGGCGACGATCTTCTGGAAGAAATCGACGTCAACGCCACCGGAACAGGAATAGGTCATCAGCAGACCGCCCGGCGCCAGCAGCCGGAAACCGAGCAGATTGATGTCCTTGTAGGCGCGCGCCGCCGACTTCGCGTGCGCGGCCGACGGCGCGAACTTTGGCGGGTCGAGGACGATCAGGTCGAAGCGGCGGCCCTCGGCGCGAAAGGTGCGCAGCGCCTGGAACACATCCGCCTCCAGCCATTCGGCGCGCGCGGCGTCGATCTGCGGGTTGTGGCCGACATTGCGCTGCGCCGTCGCCAGCGCGGGGCCGGAGGAATCGATGGACAGCACCGATTCGGCGCCGCCGGCCAGCGCGTGCAGCGAAAAGCCGCCGGTGTAGCAGAAGCAGTTCAGCACGCGACGACCGGCGGCCAGTCCACCGCACAGCCGGCGATTTTCGCGCTGATCGAGGTAGAAGCCGGTCTTGTGGCCGCCGGCCACGTCGATCTCGATGTTGACGTCGCCCGCCACGCCGGGTTCGGCGATCACCGGGAAGGGCGCATCACCGTCGCCGATCAGCCAGCCGCTGCGCGGCTCCAGACCTTCGAGCGCGCGCACGTCTGAATCCGAGCGCTCATAGACGCGTTCGATGCCGGTCGCGCGCACCAGTGCGTCGGCGATGGTTGTGCGCCACTTCTCGCCGCCGGCGCTGGTGATCTGCAGCACGATCACGTCGGCGTAGCGGTCGGCGATGACGCCAGGCAGGCCGTCGGACTCGCCGTGCAGCAGGCGCACGCCCCCGCGCGGACCGAATTCGCCGGCCAGTTCGGGCAGGTCGCGCCGCTGTTCGACTGCGCGTGCGACGGTGCGGCGGAAGAAGGCATCGTCGATCGACTCGTCCCCGAAGGTCCACATGCGGGCACGGATCTGCGACGCCGGCGAGAACGCCGCGCGGCCGAGCGCGCGACCATTGGCCGCCTGCACCAGCACGGTGTCGCCCGGGCGGGCGCGACCGTCGAGACGATCGACCGAACCGGCGAATATCCACGGATGACGGCGCATGACCGAGCGCTCACGGCCCGGAGCGAGAATCAGGGTGGCACTCATGGTCTGTCAGTCATCACGCTGCGCCTGCCGAAAAGGCCGGCTTTGCAAAGCCGGCCCTCCTGAGCGAACAAAGTGAGCGCGGGAGCCTTCATCTCACCCCAGCTCACGGATCAGCGCGGCGCCGAGCAGTTCGCCGATGCGCTCCAGGTAGAGCGTGCCCATGTCCGGTACGAAGCGCGCTGCGTCGTTGGCGCCCAGCGCCAGCAGACCGACCACGCGCGATTCACGGCGCAGCGGCACCAGCGCCATCGACTGTACGACCGGGGCCGACTCGCCAAACCAGGCGGCGACACCGAGATCGTTCACCGGGCCGCAGTAGGGCTGGCGCGCCTCGTTGGCGAACACGCGGATGCGCTCCTCGACCGGCTCGAACACGTCGCCGTCGCGGGTGAGCACGCTGTTCCACAGGCGCAGCGCCGTGTGCGGCACCGAAAAGCCCTCGGACAGCTGCTCGCGCAGCGCCACCATCACGGCGTCGAAGCTGCCGGCCGTCATCAGCGCGATGGACAGCGCGTGCACACGCGTCGAAATGACGTCGTTGTCCTCGCCGAAACGCAGCAGTTCGGCCAGTTTCAGCTCCAGCAGCTTGGCCTTCTCGCGCAGCGTCAGGATCTGCCGCTCGGTGATCGAGATGGCGCGGCCGCCGTGCGGGTGCGGCACGTACAGATGGGCGAGCAGGTCGTGATAGTCCTCGAAGAACTGCGGGTGGTCCTGCAGGTAACGCGCGACGTCGTCGGCTTTCATGGGGGTACTACTCCAGATGGATGTCGGCTTCGAATACGGTGACGGCAGGGCCGGTCATCAGGACGGGCTGGCCCTCGCCGGCCCAGGCGATGTTCAGTTCGCCGCCGCGCGTGCTGACGCGCACCGGGCTTTCCAGCAGGTTGCGGACGATGCCGGCCACCACGGCGGCGCAGGCGCCGGTGCCGCAGGCCAGCGTTTCGCCGGCGCCGCGCTCATACACGCGCAGCCGGATGTGGTGGGCATCGACCACCTGCATGAAGCCGGCGTTCACGCGCGCCGGAAAACGCGGGTGCGATTCGATCAGCGGACCCTGTTGCGCCACCGGCGCGTGGTTGACGTCGGCCACCACCTGCACTGCGTGCGGGTTGCCCATCGACACCGCGGTGATCGGCACCGCGCTGCCGGCCACGTCCAGCGGCTGCACGAAGGCGTCGGAATCGGACTGGAAGGGGATGCGCGCCGGCTCGAACACCGGCACCCCCATATTCACCGTCACGTTGATGTCGTCGGCGGCGGTCAGCGTGATGACGCCGCTCTTCGTTTCGACGCGGATTTCGCGCTTGTCGGTCAGGCCCTGCTCGCGCACGAAGCGCACGAAACAGCGCGCGCCATTGCCGCACTGTTCGACCTCGCCGCCGTCGGCATTGAAGATGCGATAGCGGAAATCGACGCCCGGCTGCTGCGCGCGCTCGACCACCAGCAACTGGTCGCAGCCGACGCCGAAATGGCGGTCAGCCAGAAAGCGCACCTGATCAGGCGTCAGATCGACGCGCTGGCGGATCGCGTCGATCACGACGAAATCGTTGCCCAGACCGTGCATCTTGGAAAAACGGAGCTTCATTCAGTCACCATGGAAACGTAGTCGCGCCACACGCAGCGGTCCATCACGACGGTCAGGCCGGCCGCCTGCGCGCGCAGCGCAGCCGCTTCGTCGATCACGCCGTCCTGCAGCCACACGGCGGGCAGGCCAAGCGCGATCGCCTGATCGACGAAGGCGCCGACGCGGTCGGCGGCGATGAACAGGTCGACCAGATCGATCTGCCGGCGCAGGTCCTCGGGAATGTCGGCCAGCGAGGCATAGGCCTGCTCGCCCAGCACTTCGGTGACCGCCGGGCGCACCGGCACGATGCGCCAGCCGAAGCGCTGCATGCCGCGGGCGACGCGATGGCTGGGACGGGATGCATTAGGCGACAGGCCGACCACGGCCACCGTGCGCACGCGGCGCAAAAGGTCTGCGATGGCCTGCGGCGCAGGATTCGTAAACATGGCCGTCATTCTACAGGGGCGGGCCGCTGCACACCGGGCGGGCACTTGTAGCGCTTGTAGCCCCAGATGTACTGCGCCGGATACTGGCGCACCAGCGCCTCGACATTGCGGTTGATCGCCTCGACCCGCTGCGCCGTATCGCCCTCGACCGGCACTTCCGGTTCGATGAAGTGCACATGGAAACCGCGCCCGGCCGGCAGGCGTTCGGCAAACACCATGACGGTGCCGGCCGCCATCGCGGTGAGCCGGGCGGCCAGCGTCATCGTGTAGGCGGGGCGGCCGAAGAAGTCGGCCCACATGCCTTCGCCGTTGGCCGGCACCTGGTCCGGCAGGATGCCGACCAGCCCGCCGTCCTTGATCGTGCGCAGCAGCCGCCGTACGCCCGAGCCGTCGGCTGCTGCCAGCGACACACCGGCGCCGTCGCGCCCCTGCTCCATCAGCGGACGCAGCCAGTCCTGGCGCGGTGCGCGGTAGAGCACGGTGATCGGGATGCGCGAACCGATCAGCCGGGCGGCGATCTCGAAGGCGCCCATGTGCGGCGTCAGCAGCACCACGCCGCGGCCGCTGGCGTGCAGTCGCTCGACGTGTTCCCAGCCGCTGACCTCGACCACGCCGGCCACCACGGCCGGCCGCGGCCGCATCCAGATCCACGGCAGTTCGAGCATGGCGCGGCCGGAATGGGCCGCCGCCTCGCGGATCAGCGCGGCGTCGGCGCCCGGTATCGCCGACGTCAGATTGCGGTCGAACTCGCGCCGGAACCTGGCGGAGCGCGCATGGATCAGACGCCCGGCGATGGCGCCGATCGCCTGCAGCGTGCGCAGCGGAAGGTGGGAAAGCAGCCGGAAGGCGCCCATGGCCACCCGGCTCGCGAGGTCTGACATGGAAAAAAGCTGGATTCGCGAAAACGACAGGACGCGGTAGACTACTGTTTCCGCCGAGTTAAACGAGACAACTTGCAGGGCGGATTAGAAATACTGCTAAAGCGTCGCCTGCTCGCTTCCCGGGGCTGGTTCGACGAACCGCAACAGGGAAGTTACAAGGAGCAGGTGCATGTCAGAGTATTTCTTCACTTCGGAGTCGGTGTCCGAAGGCCACCCGGACAAGGTGTCCGACCAGATTTCCGACGCCATCCTCGACGCCATCCTGGCGCAGGACCCGACCGCCCGCGTCGCCGCCGAAACGCTGTGCAATACCGGTCTCGTCGTGCTGGCCGGTGAGATCACCACCACCGCCAACGTCAACTACATCCACGTCGCACGCGACACGATCAAGCGCATCGGCTACGACAACACCGAATACGGCATCGACTACAAGGGCTGCGCCGTGCTGGTGGCCTACGACAAGCAGAGCCCGGACATCGCCCAGGGCGTGGACCGCGCCAGCGACGACTACCTGAACCAGGGTGCCGGCGACCAGGGCCTGATGTTCGGCTACGCCTGCGACGAAACGCCGGTGCTGATGCCGCTGGCGCTGCACCTGTCGCACCGCCTGGTCGAGCGCCAGGCTCACCTGCGCAAGGACGGCCGCCTGCCCTGGCTGCGCCCGGACGCCAAGAGCCAGGTCACCATCCGCTACGTCAAC
The DNA here is from genome assembly GCF_965284615.1 of Methyloversatilis sp. Lineage (GTDB taxonomy): Bacteria > Pseudomonadota > Gammaproteobacteria > Burkholderiales > Rhodocyclaceae > Methyloversatilis. The sequence continues at coordinate 294,804 of NZ_OZ260098.1, read as the reverse complement.
GGCAAGCCGGAGCGCATCGACACCGTGGTGCTGTCCACCCAGCACGCGCCGGACATGTCACTCGAAGCGATCCGCGAAGCGGTGATCGAAGACATCATCAAGCCGGTGCTGCCGCCGGAACTGGTGAAGGGCGAAATCAAGTATCTGGTGAACCCGACCGGCCGCTTCGTCATCGGCGGCCCGCAGGGCGACTGCGGCCTGACCGGCCGCAAGATCATCGTCAACACCTACGGCGGTGCCGCTCCGCACGGCGGCGGCGCCTTCTCCGGCAAGGACCCGTCCAAGGTCAACCGCTCGGCCGCCTACGCCGGCCGCTACGTGGCGAAGAACATCGTCGCCGCCGGCCTCGCGTCGAAGTGCCAGGTGCAGGTGAGCTACGCCATCGGCGTCGCCCAGCCGACCTCGGTCATGGTCGAAACCTTCGGCACCGGCAAGGTTTCGAACGAGAAGCTGACCGAACTGGTGAAGCGCCACTTCGATCTGCGCCCGAAGGGCATCGTACAGATGCTCGATCTGCTGCGCCCGATCTACCAGAAGACCGCCGCCTACGGCCATTTCGGCCGTGACGAGCCGGAATTCAGCTGGGAAGCGATCGACAAGGCAGCGGCGCTGCGGGCGGACGCCGGGCTGTAAGGGGAACGACGAGAGGAGAGGCCTGGACGCGGCCTCTCCTCTTAGCAGCAGCATCCAGCCTCAGCCATCTATTGCGACACCGTCCAGAGCTACGAACCATTGCGCCAATCTTAGTAGCCGCTTTTTTTCACTGTGAGTGAAGTTGCCCCAAACCTCTCCGTGAAAAGGATTGTCTGGCGGGAGCGGATCTGTCCCCACTTGGAAGCCTTCGTCCCGAAGCTGCTGCGCCGTAAAGCGAATTGAACCGATCCAACGCGGGGTCGTAACAAACACCTTTGCGTCAAGCCCAGCTTCCTCGATCTGACGCTGGAGATCGACAGACAGCCCCCCACCATTTGCGCTCGAGGACGGCGAAACAGCCATGCTCGACAATCGCCTAAAGCCATTTTTGTCGGTAACAACAAACTGCTCTGAAACTCTACGAATAATGCCATCCGCTCCCAGAATTTCGGGATGATCATGAGGAACTACCCTCCCGCTTACATCACGCGGCGGCGGCAGCAATCGTTGGCTCCGTTATCTCCTTTACCCAATCCGAAACCGTAGAAAAGTCAGTCGTTAGATCAAGTTCATCGAAACCATGTGTCTCGCCGCGGTCTCTCCACGCGTAAACATTATTAGGCCCACGAACCCACAACTCGATATCCCCCACATGGGTGTGCCATTCGATTTGTAGATCACCGGATGCGCCCGGGACAATTTGTGGTGGTGGTGTATATGGGCCACAAATGGACTCAAGCACCCTAAAAGCGAACATAGCATTGTCGAAAGAGACTGGAAAACCGCCATATCCATCCCAGCCCTCTTCAAGGCGGATCAACTGTTCCAAGCGTTCTCTTACCACTGCGGCCCAAGAGGACCCTTGATCGCTCATAGCGACCTGACGCACAGAGGGACCTGTGATTTTCATCACCGGACTAGAGCCAATCGACGCCAACCCAAGACACACTTCTCTCACTGCACCCTCCCCCAAACACGATGAGCTTCAGCGGAAGTCAAATCAACAAACCGTCGAACGATCACGTCACGACCTACCGACAAAAAATTCATTGCGGCGCCAATATCCGCACCTTCCGGCGCCCCCTTCACAGTAAGACTTAAAACAATAACCTCTCGCCCGTTCTGCAAATAACCAAGTGACGACTCTACATACAGTCAACCGATTGGCCGCCCATCCGGACCCCTGACAACCTCCCGAAAATTAACCGTAAAATCATCTGGAGATTTTTGACCAAAAGACAAGAAACTTAGCCAATAGGAAAAGCCACGCTCATCAGCTCTATCGAAAGGAATGTGATTTATGTAACTTATCTCACATTGATTAATCATTAACGACTGAGGCACGAGTGACGAGAAATATTCTTGAAGCTTGAAAAGCTCCCTACAAAATCCATCGCGCATCGCCTCAAAACGAGGGTAGTTATTTTCAACTCCGCCTACCTTCCGCCAATTATGCAGCAACCGATCCTGCTGAAATTGGAGCAATTCATCACCCTCCGGTTTCAAGAACCAGAAGCGATCATGCACCCCCCCAGTTACAATTCCAAACTGCGGCATTAGGGAGGAATGTTGAAATGGCAACCCAAAGGTCTCAAACGCAGGCGCCAGCGCCTGATGCTCCTGCACTTGTGGATACTCGTCCTTAAACACGCCCCAAACCTCTCCGGCACGTATTTGTTGATAGCCTTGAGGCGCTGCGAACTGGACGCCAACAACCACCTCGTTGAGCGGTGGAAGCCTAAAATCCGGCAGATCCGGAGGACGTTTTTGCGGGTCAGTCACTAGAATCCCTCTATAACACTAGGAGGCTGTCGTTGAATGATGTCACGTCGCCTCCCCTCTGAATGAAACTTGACCAACAGAAATAGGTGCGAGAACACTTGAACTCAGCGTGTGTAAGTGAACTCACGCTCCTCCACTACGCGACGTCAAGCCCCAGCTCAACTTTATATGCTGCACCAATTTTTAGACGTGAGTGTTTCACAAGTCACGAAGGTTGGTCGCAAGAAGGTAGTTATCAAGCCCGAGGCTATTATTCCATCGGATGCCGCCCCACGAACGCATCCACCGAGTTCTCGGCGATCCGCGTCCACAGGTGCTGTTCGGAGCGGAAGCGGTTCCACGGCTCGAACACTTTGCGGAACTGCGGGTTGGCGGCGGCGGTTTCGCGGTACAGCGCGAACGCCTCCTTCTGCAGCGCGAGCAGAATGTCGCGCGAGAACATGCGCAACTGGGCGCCGCCTTCGATCAGCTTCTTCATCGCCGCCGGATTGCGCGCGTCGTAGCGTGCCTGCATGCCGATGTGGGCTGCAGCGCAAGCGGATTCGAGGATCTGCCGATACTCGGCCGGCAAGGCGTCATACGCCTGCCGATTGACGTAGATGGTCAGCTGCGGGCCGGCTTCGGCCCAGCCCGGGTAGTAGTAATAGGGCGCGACCTTGTAGAAGCCGAGCTTCAGATCGTCGTACGGCCCGACCCACTCGGCTGCGTCGATCGCCCCCTTTTCCAGCGCCGGATAGACGTCGGCGCCCGGAATCTGCTGCGGCACCACGCCCAGCCGTGACACCACCTGGCCGGCGTAGCCACCGATGCGCATCTTCAGGCCCTTGAGGTCGGCCACGCTGCGGATTTCGCGGCGGAACCAGCCGCCCATCTGGGCACCGGTGTTGCCGCAGGGGAAATTGACGACGTTGTAGCCGGCGAACAGCTCGCGCATCAGCGCCATGCCGCCGCCATCGACCAGCCAGGCCGCCTGCTGCCGGCTGTTCAGACCGAAGGGCATGGCGCAGTCGAAAGCGAAGGTCGGGTCTTTGCCGATGTAGTAGTAGGACGCCGAGTGGCCGCACTCCACCGTGCCCTCGCGCACGGCATCGAGCACGCCAAAGGGCGGCACCAGTTCGTTGGCGGCGAACACCTGGATCTGGAAGCGGCCGCCGGTGGCGGCGCTGACCTGCTGCGCCACCTGCTCGGCGGCGGCATACAGCGCGTCCAGCGCCTTAGGGAAGCTGGACGCCAGCCGCCAGCGGATGGCCGGCTGGGCGCCGACGACCGCCGGCGCTCCAGCCATAGCGGCGAGCGGCGCCGCTTTCAGGAAGCTGCGCCGGTCGGTCACTCAGGCACCTGCGATGCGCATGCGGTCGATCAACACCGAGCCGCTCTGTTTCGAGCCGCGCACCAGTGCGTCGGCGCCGACTTCCTGTATGCCCATGAACATGTCGCGCAGATTGCCGGCGATGGTGATTTCCTGCACCGGGTAGGCGATTTCGCCGTTCTCGATCCAGTAGCCGGCGGCGCCGCGCGAATAGTCGCCGGTCACGTAATTGACGCCGTGGCCCAGCAGTTCGGTCACCAGCAGACCGCGCTTGATGCCGCGGATCAGCTCATCCAGGCTCTTCTTGCCCGACTGCAGGATGAGGTTGTGCGAGCCGCCGGCGTTGCCGGTGGTTTCCATGCCCAGCTTGCGCGCCGAGTAGGTGCTCAGGAAATAGCCGTTCAGCACGCCGCCCTGTACGACTTCGCGGTCACGCGTGGCGACGCCGTCGTCGTCAAACATGCCCGAACCCATCGCGCCCGGCAGGTGCGGCCGTTCGGAAATGTTGATGTGCTTCGGGAAGATCTGCTTGCCCAGACTGTCGAGCAGGAAGGAGGACTTGCGGTACAGCGCGCCGCCGCTGGTCGCTTGCACGAAATGGCCGAGCAGACCGATGGCCAGCGGCGCTTCGAACAGCACCGGCACGCGGGTCGTCTTGACGCGCCGTGCGCCGAGCCTCGACAGCGCGCGGCGCGCGGCGTAGTCGCCGATCGCCTCCGGCGCCGGCAGGTCGTGGGCGTTGCGGCGGCTGGCGTACCAGTCTTCGCGCTGCATGCCGTCACCTTCGCCGGCGATGACCGAGCAGCTGATGTACTGCCGCGTGCTGGCGTAGCCGGCCATGAAGCCCAGGCTGTTGGCGGAAATGAATTGCGACTGCTGGGCCGACACCGAAGCGCCTTCCGAATTGCGGATGTCGGGCGACACGCCGAAGGCGGCGTCCTCGCAGCGGCGGGCCAGATCGATGGCCTGTTCGACCGGCAGTTCCCACGGGTGGAACAGGTCGAGGTCGCGGAATTCGGTGGCCAGCAGCGATTTGTCCGGCAGGCCGGCCGCGTCGTCTTCGGCGGTGAAGCGGGCGATCGACAGCGCGGCATCGACGGTGGCGCGCATCGCGTCCAGCGAAAAGTCGCTTGAACTGGCGTAGCCGCGGCGCTGGCCGACATAGACGGTGACGCCGATGCCCTTGTCGCGGTTGTACTCGATGGTTTCGACCTCGCCGCGGCGCACGGTGACCGACTGGCCGAAGCCTTCGGACACGTCAACTTCGGCGGCAGTCGCGCCACCGGCGCGGGCATGATCGAGAAGCTGTTGCGCGATATCGCGCATGCTGGCGTCGGTATAGCTGAAACCCTGTCGGGACATGGCGGATTCGTGGTCGGGCAAAGGCTGCAATAATAGCCGCTTGCCACGCTCTGCCCCGTCCTCTGTATCCCAATGCGCCCCAAATCGATATCCACCACCGAAAACCCCGACGATCAGGATCTGCCGGACCGTCCGAGCAAGAGCCAGCGGAAGCGCGACGCCCATGTGCTGCAGGACATCGGTACGCAACTGGTCGCGCTGTCGGCCGAACAGATCAAGCGCATCGACATGCCGGAGAACCTGCGCATCGCCATCACCGAAGCGCAGCGCACGCGCAGCCACGAAGGCCTGCGCCGGCAGATGCAGTACGTCGGCAAGGTGATGCGCGGCATCGACACCGCGCCGCTGACCGAAGCGCTGGACGCCATCCACGGCCGCTCCGCCCGCGCGGTCGCGCGCGAACAGATGCTGGAACGCATGCGCGAACGGCTGATCGCCGACGAACAGGTGCTGGGCGACATCGCCGCCCAGTGGCCGGGCGCCGACCTGACCCATCTGCGCACGCTGCGTCGCAACGTGCTGCGCGAACGCGAACTGAACAAGCCGCCGCGCGCCTTCCGCGAAATCTTCCGCGTGCTGCGTCAGCTCGACAACGCGCAGAGCGGCGAAGAGGACATCGAACCCGAACAGGACGAGAACGACGATGAGTGACACACAGGATCTGCTGACGGTCGGTCTGGTTTCCGTTTCCGACCGCGCATCGAGCGGCGTCTACCAGGACCAGGGCATCCCGGCACTGAAGGAGTGGCTGTCGGCCGCGCTGAAGAATCCGGTGCTGTTCGAAACGCGGCTGATCCCGGACGAACAGCCGCAGATCGAAGCGACGCTGATCGAACTGTGCGACAGCGCCGGCTGTGATCTGGTGCTGACCACCGGCGGCACCGGCCCCGCCCCGCGCGACGTGACGCCGGACGCCACCATCGCCGTGGCGCACCGGGTAATGCCCGGTTTCGGCGAACAGATGCGGCAGATCAGCCTGCGCTTCGTGCCGACCGCCATCCTGTCGCGGCAGACCGGCGTAATCCGTGGCAAGACGCTCATCCTCAACCTGCCGGGCCAGCCGAAGTCGATCAAGGAAACGCTGGAAGGCGTCAAGGACGCCGACGGCAATCCGCTGGTGCACGGCATCTTCGCCGCCGTGCCCTATTGCATCGACCTGATAGGCGGGCCGTACATCGAGACGGACGACAGCGTAGTCAAGGCCTTCCGTCCGAAATCGGCGATCCGCGCCGCGAAAACCTGAGCTCGCCGAGCCGCAGCGGCCGCGAGTCGCGCGCCCACCGCTGTGGGAGCGGCCTTGGCCGCGACACGGCCGCTGCGGTCCGCCGGCTTCGATCCAGGCCCGCTGTCGGGGTCAGAAGACCCCTCCCACAGAACCCCGGCCTGGGTTCAGGTCAACGTCGGGATCAGCGGGCCCCTTCCAAAAAATTCCACGGCCAGCCCTGCGCCAAACCCGACCTTACCGCACCAGAAACGGCAGATTGGCGGTCGCCACCTTGCCGGTCCGGTCCGTCACCGTGATGAACAGGCGGTAGGCGCCGGGCACGGCCGGCGCGATGAAGCGCACGCTGCGCGCGTCGGCGTGCAACACCTTCACGTCGATGCGCGGCGGTACCGCCTCGATGTCACCGCCGATGCGCAGATCGGTGGCTTCGGCTCGCACCACCCATTCGGTGCTCAGGGCCGCGCCATCGAAGGCGTGTGCATCGACGCCCGCCGACACCTCGCCCCCAGCCGGAAACTCGTCGGCCGCGATACCGATGCCGAGAACGCGTGGCGCCGCCACTTTCGGCGGGCGGCCCCAGGCGTCCGCCAGCGCATCGGTCATCGCGGTCGGTCTGCCGACGTCGAGCAGGCTGTGCCAGGTCGCGGTCTGTTCCTGTTTCTCGCCCCACAGAAAGGGAAAGGCGGCGACGATCTGCGGCTGCCCGGCGACGAAAGCCAGCGCATCGCGATAGAAGTCCGCCTTCTGCGTGCTGGTCAGCTCCACCGGCGCGCCCCAGGGTTTGCGCCCGGCCTGCCACTGACCGAGCGGACCCAGTTCGGTCACCAGCACCGGCTTCGTGATGCCCAGCCGCTGCAGGCGGGCCGGCAGTTCGAAGATGGAACCGCCATACAGATTCAACCCCAACACATCGACATCGGGACAGCAGCCGGCAAGCGGCGCCAGCCATGCGTCGCTGTTGTCGGCAACCACCATGACGGTCGGGTGTTTCGCGTCGAGCGCCTTCACCAGCGCGGCGACGCGGTTCACTTCGTTCCACAGCGGTCGCGGATCGCCGACGCCGGTCTCGATCTCGTTGCCTATGCCCCAGGCGAGCAGCGCCGGGTGCTCACGGTAGCGCCGCACGAAATCCGCGATCCGCGCGTCCTGGGCGGCGACGAGCCGAGCGTCGCGGTAGTTGAAGCCGTGCCGCGGATGGCCGAGCCACAGCCCCATCACCACCTTCATGCCCATCGTCTGCGCCGCATCCAGCACCCAGGCGTCGCTCTCGCGATAGACGCGCACCACGCGCGCGCCGGCATCGGCCAGCTTCTGCAGCGCCACGCGGTCGCCCTCGAAGGCCGCACCCTGCCAGGCGGGGTCGGCTGCGCGCCCGGGCAGCGGCAGGCACAGCAGTGCGACGAGGGTGAGCAGGGTCAGTGCCGGGGAGAATTCACGGAATGCCATATATATATGCACGACGCCGCCTGCTGGCGGCCACGAAGCTGAGAGGCACGTGGCCGTCCAGTGTTCCCGCCGATGCCCTCAGGCGGGCTGGGCCAGCGTCATCAGGATGTCCGCATACCAGGCGCAGTTCAGCCCCAGCGCCTCGTCCAGCTTGAGATCGCGCGTGCCGACATCGAGCCGTGCCGAGTGCACGCCGAGCAGCATCCACGGCAGGTCGCCGAGCGCGGCCGGGTCGTCGGGCACGCGCATCACCACCGGTGCGCCGCTGATGCCGCGGTGGGTGCGGGCGTCGGTCAGGAAGTAGCCTTCGCCTTGGAAGCGCAGACCGAAAGACGAGGCGATACCGGCCTGACGCACCACCGGCATGTGGTGCAGCGTGTCGTGGAAGCCGAGCGGGAAACCGACCACCAGCAGCGAACTGCCGACTTCGATGCGGTCGAGGTCGGCCGACAGGTGGGCCGGCGTGAAGGCGCGCCAGACCGCGGTCGGCGGCAGCGCGGCGCGGTCCAGTTCGATCAGCGCGACGTCGATGGCGCCAGCGCGATCCGCGCCCTGACGCCACAGGCTCTTGCCGTTGCGATAGAGCGGGATCGAGAAGCCGGTCGAGCGCGCCATGTTGGCGGCGTCGATATGCAATTCGATCTCGATGCGATCGGGAAAGTGACGGCTCGGCTGATCGACCAGAACGTGGCGACTGGTGACCAGATAGAGCCGCCCGTCGCGCTCGAAGAAAAAGCCGCTGGCGTTGGTGAGCGCGCGTGCGCCATCGAACGTGCAGATGCGCGCAGCGGCGAGCAGGATGGGTTCTATCATCGGGTTCGGCGGCATGAAACGGCCCTCATTGTGAACGTCTTCGGCAGATATCCCGGCAGAAAGCCCGTAATCGGTGCATAGTGTTGGCCGGCGCCGCACGGTTTCATCCACTCCGGCCGCGCCGTCACTGCAGTTTTCCGGTTTCCTTCTCGCACAGACCTCGTCGTCGGCGACCCGAATCCCGTCGCATCCCAAAGCGATCCCGCAGTCAGCCCCCTGACGCTCCACGGCCCGCGCGCCTGCGGCCCGGCGTCCACTTTTCACGCCCACCCGGGAGAGCCGCAATGGCCAAGGAAGAACTGATCGACATGAACGGCGTAGTGACGGAAGTCCTGCCCGATTCGCGCTACCGCGTCACGCTGGAGAACGGCCACATGGTGGTCGCCTACACCTGCGGCAAGATGCGCAAGCACCACATCCGCATCATCGCCGGCGACAAGGTGTCGCTGGAAATGTCGCCCTATGACTTCAGCAAGGGGCGCATCACTTTCCGTCACATCGAAGGCCGTGGCGCAGCGTCCGCACCGGTACGCCGCACGCATTGAGTCCCTGCTGCGCGGTCAGCGTCCGCGCATCTTGCGGCGCTTTTCGTGCAGTTCCTGCGCCTCAACCGACATCGTTGCGGTCGGCCGCGCCAGCAGCCGGGCGAGCCCGATCGGCTCACCGGTGAATTCGCACCAGCCGTAACTGCCGTCGTCGATGCGCGCCAGCGCCTCGTCTATCGTGTGCAGGTGCTTACGTTCGCGATCGCGCACGCGCAATTCCAGCGAGTGATCCTCCTCCAGCGACGCGCGGTCCGACGGGTCGGGCGTGCGCTCGAACTCGTGCAGGTGCTGCGTCGTTTCGTGCGCAGACTGCAGCAGCGCGTCGCGCTCGGCGAGCAATCGCTGCCGGAAGAAGGCGAGTTGCTCCGGCGACATGTACTCCGACGGCGGGGATGCGAGCAGGCGGGCTTCGACGTCCGCCTCGGCAAGGAGGGTAGCGCTCATGGTACGGGCCTTCCGGGTGAGCGGTGGATGGGCGCACGCAGCGGTGCGTGCCCGCCGGCCGCCGCAGGAATCGGCGATCCGGTGCGCTAAAGATACACGTCCCGGATGACGGCGGTGCGCACAACTTTTCCCGCTGCCGAAGAATACCGCCCGCCCGCGCCCGGCAGCGATTGACAGGGCCGCCGTCGCCGACGCAAGGTATGCGCCCCGCGATGCCCCGCCCACACCTGTGCTCAGACTTCTCCACACCGCCGACTGGCAGATCGGCCGACAGTACGGACAATTCGACGCCGACGAGGCGGCGCTGCTGGCCGAAGCCCGCATCACAGCGGTCGAGCGGCTGGCCGCGCTGGCGACCGAGCAACGCGTCGATCTGGTGCTGGTCGCCGGCGATGTGTTCGACGCCCAGGGCATCGCCGACAAGACGGTGCTGCGGCTGTTCAACGCGACGCGCGTGCATGCCGGCCCGTGGGTCATGATTCCGGGCAATCACGACGCCGCGCTCAGCGAGTCGGTGTGGACGCGCGCGCAGCGGCTCAACGCGGTGCCCGACAACGTGCACCTGTGCCTGCGCCCTGAGCCACTGCAGTTCGACGGACTGAACGCCGTCGTGCTGCCGGCGCCGCTGACCCAGCGCCACACCTACAACGACCTGACCGACTGGTTTGCCGCCGCCGACACGCCGGCCGGTGCGTTCCGCATCGGCATCGCGCACGGGGCGGTGCAGGGCCTGCTCGCCGAAGGCATCGATTCGGCCAACCCGATTGCCGCCGACCGCGCCGCACAAGCGCGGCTGGACTACCTCGCGCTCGGCGACTGGCACGGCTGCCGTCAGGTCGATGCGCGCTGCTGGTACAGCGGCACGCCGGAAACCGACCGCTTCCGCAACAACGATTCCGGCCGCGCGCTCATCGTCAACATCGACGCGCCGGGTGCCGTGCCGCGGATAACGCAGGTGGATACCGGCCGCTACCGCTGGCGCAGCGAGGCGTTCACGCTGCAGGTGGCGAGCGATGTCGATGCGCTGTGCGCACTGCTCGGAACGCTTGCAGCGGACGACGTGCTGCAGCTCGACATCGATGGCCGCACCGACCTCGACGGATTGAAGCGGGTCGGCGACGCGATCACGCAGGCGCGCGGCCGCGCACGCGCCGTGCTGGCCGAGCTCGACCGCGTGCGCATCGAACCGACCGCCGCCGACCTCGAACAACTGGCCGCCGAGGGCTACCTGGGCGAGGTGATCGCCGATCTGCGCGCCGCGCAGGACGACGCCGACGGCGACACCGCGCGCGACGCGCTGGTGCTGCTGGCCGGCCTGCTCGATGCGCGCCGCGCGGGAGTGGCGCGATGAAGATCAGCCGCCTCCGCGTCAACCAGTTCCGCCGCTTCCACCAGCCCTTCGAATTGCGCGACCTCGACCCCGGTCTCAATCTGTTCGCCGGTCCCAACGAAGCCGGCAAGAGCACGCTGGTCGCCGCGCTGCGCGCCGCCTTCTTCGAGCGCCACCGCTCCGGCACGGTCGAGCATCTGCGCCCATGGAGCGATCCGGGCGCCTCGCCCGAAGTGGAACTCGATTTCGAACTCGACGGCCGCGACTGCCGCCTGAACAAGCGCTTCCTCGGCCGGAAGCGATGCACGCTGCAGTACGGCGAGCGCGCCTTCGACGGCGCCGAGGCCGAGGACTTCCTCGCCGAGCGGCTGGGTTTCGCCTTCGCGTCCAAGGGCGCCAGCAAGGCCGAGCACTGGGGCATTCCCGGCCTGCTGTGGATTGAGCAGGGCAGCGCGCAGGAGCTGCGCGATGCGGTATCCCACGCCACCGATCATCTGCGCAGCGTGCTCACCGCCTCGCTCGGTGAAATCGCGGGCGGCGACGGCGACGACATCACCGCCGAAGTGGAGAAGCTGCGCAACGAACTGCTCACCCCGTCCTCCGACCGGCCGCGCGGCGCCTGGCTGGAAGCCCAGCAGCTGTGCTCGCAACTGGCAGCAGAGAAGGCGGCGGTCGAAACCACGCTGCAGGACAGTCGGCAGAAGGTAGACCGGCTGGCACTGCTCCGCGCCGAGCACGCCACGGATGCCGCCGAGCGTCCCTGGCTGGCACTGCGCGCGCAGGCGGCGGAAGCGCGCGCGGCGCTGGCCGAGGCGCAGTCACTGCAATCGAGACTCGAGGGCGAACGCCTGTCGGCGCAGGGGCTGGCGCGGCAGGTCGAGCTCTTGCGCGGCCAGCTCGCGGCTTTCGACGCGGACGCGGCCGATGCCGCGCGCCGAGCCGAAGCGGTGTCCGTCGCGCAGCGTGCGCTGGACGCGGTGCAGGCACTGGCGGGGCCTTGGCAACAGCGCGAACGGGAGGCAACGCAGGCGCATGAAACCGCACGCCGCCGGCTGCAACAGGCGCGCATCCGCGACAACCTGCAGCAGGTCAGCCGCGAACTCGATGACGCACGCCGCAAGGCCGAGGCAGCGCAAGCCGCCAGTGCGCAGGCCGAGGCGGCACAGGCGCGCGTACTCGCGCTGCAGGCCGAAGCCGCCGCCTGCGAAATCCGCGCGGCCGATCTCACCGCGCTGCGCGAACAGGCAAGGCGCCTGCGCGAACTGGACATCCGTCGTGCAGCACTCGCCACCCGGCTGCGCTTCGCGCTCGACGACGGCCGCGAACTGCGCATCGCCGACGAGATCCTGACCGGCAGCGGCGAGCGACTGCTGCCTGAAGCGACAACGATCACTCTGCCCGGCCACGGTCGGCTGCGCATCGAACCGGGCGGCAGCGATGCCGCCGCGCTGGCGCGCGAAGCTGCGGAACTGGCCGATCGTCACGGCAGTGCGCTGGCCCGGCTCGGTCTCGCCTCGCTCGAGGCCGCCGAAGCGCGCCAGCAGCTGCATGCCCAGAAGCTGACTGACCTGAAGGCGGCTGAAGCGACCGTGAAGGCGCTGGCGCCGCGCGGCATCGATGCGCTGCGCGCCGAATGCAGCGTGCTCATCGGCCGGGTGGCCGAACTGACCCAGCGGCTGGCGCCACTGACCGCCGAGGCCCAGGGCGCCGCCGACGCGGCCGACTTGCCGTCGGTGGTCGAGGCTGAAGGGGCCGAAGAGCGGGCGCGTCAGTCGCTGGCCGAGGCGGCACGCCAGCTGGGCGAGGTGGTCAGCCGCCGCGCGGCCGCGCAGGCAGTGCTCGAAGCCGCGCAGAGCGAGGCGGCAGCGGCCCGGGCGCGGCTCGACGATCCGGGTCGTGCGGAGCAACGAGCGGAGGCACAGCGCGCGCTGGCCGACGAACTTGCCCGGCAGGCGGCCCAGGCGCAGCGGATCGAGGCGCTGGCGCGGCAGCTCGAGGCGGCCCGCCCGCAGGCGCTGGAACAGGACGTGCAGCGGCTGGACCGCAGCGCCGAAATCGCCGAGAAGACCCGCGACCAGCGGCGCGACGAAATCACCCGGCTGGAGATCGAACTGGAAGCGGCTGGCGCCCAGGGCCTGGACGAACGGCATGCCGCCCTCGCGCGCGACCTCGCCGCGGCCGAACGCCGGCAGGAGCAGCTGGCCCGCCGCGCCCGTGCGCTGGACCTGCTGCTCGGCCGGCTGCGCGACAAGCGTCGCGCGCTGACCCAGCGCCTGCAGGCACCGCTGCAGAAGCATCTGAATCACTACCTCGGCCTGCTGTTTCCAGGTGCGCGCATCGCGATCGACGACAGCCTGAGCCCGGGCCCGCTCACCCGAGAGATCGCAGGCGGTGTGGAGAGCGGCGACGTCAACGCGCTCAGTTTCGGCGCGCGCGAACAGATGGGCGTGATCGCCCGCCTCGCCTACGCCGACCTGCTGCGCGAAGCCGGCCGCCCCACGCTCATCATCCTCGACGACGCGCTGGTGCACAGCGACGCCGCGCGGCTGGATCGGATGAAGCGGGTGCTGTTCGATGCCGCGCTGCGCCATCAGATCCTGCTGTTCACCTGCCACCCGGAGAACTGGCGCGATCTCGGCGTGGCGGCGCGCTCGCTCGCTTCAGTGGCGACGCCCGTCGGGCAGGGAGGGGTATGAGGATGTGGAGACAGACCGCGCAGGCTCGGTGTGCGTCGATTGGCCGCAGGCGGTTCGCACGACGCTGCGGGACCATGGCCGCGCTGACGGTCGAAAGGTTCGACGCCTATCTGTCGAGTTCGATGCGGGCTCGTGCGGCGTTCCTGACATCCGGGGATCTGCCGCCCGCCGGTCTTGACAGCATAGTGGCCTCGCGACGCCGCTGCGGCTTCAGTGATCCTAAGCGGTCGGCAGACGCGGAGTGAGTGCCCGTGTGCGCGGCAGCCGATAACCGCTTCCATTTCGATTCACTTCGCTCGGATCTTGTCATGAACATCACCGCCACCCCGATCACCGCCGCGCTGGCCGGCGCCTTTTCCGCTGCGGTGTGGCCACTGCTGTGGTCACGTTTCGGCGGCGAGACCGGCGACAGCGCCGGACTGGTGATCGCCACGCTACTGGCGATCGCGCTGCCGGCCCATCTGTTCGTGGTCGGCCTGGGCCGCGCCGGCCAGGACGCCAGCCGCACGCTGGACACCGCACTGCTGCGGCGGATCGCGAGCTGGCTGCTGGCGGCGGCCGCGGTCACCGTGACCGGCGTCACGCTCTGATACAGGACGTTCCGCGCGTCCGGAGCCGGCCACGTATGCATGCCTCAATCCGGGCTGGCGCCCGCTGAAAGTGGTCACATGCCGGATGGCGGGGCAGCGGAGCCGGGTTCATCGCCGGCCCGCTTTTCGAGGAGGTCAACTTCAGGGGCTATGCCGGCAGCGCCGGTCACCCGACCACAGTGAAGATCGTGCCGTTGATCGAACTGGCGATCACCATCCATCCGGTCATCGCGCATCTTCATCGAGCCCGGCCTGATGCATCGCCGGCATGCACGCATCGTGCTGTCGGTCGCAGTGATCAAGGATGCGCTGCACGACATCGCGCAGGCGGTCGCGTTCGGTTTGGTGCATGTGAAGTCCGGTGCCGTCGGCGCAGCACGCCGCCATCATGTAAGCAGCGGTTTCGGCGCCGGCCGATCACGGAACCGCGTCCGCCGGTCGGGGCTCACAGCGTCGCTGTGAACCCAAATCGATAAGGATGCCGTTTCATGACACCTGACAACGCCCTGCTCACCATTGCCCTGTTCGCGGCCTTCGCCGATGGCGTCAAGGACGACCGCGAGCGCGACCACGTACGCCGTTTTGCCGAATCACTGGGCACGCAGGCGCCCGACCTGCCGCGTCTCTACCAGGACGTGCTGCTCAAGCGGGTGACCTTACGCGACGCGACCTCGGCGCTGGAAGACCTCGGCCAGCGCCAGTTCGCCTACGAAATGGCACTGTGCATCTGCGACGCAGACGGCCGCCAGTGCGACACAGAACGCGCCTTCCTCGCCGACCTGAAGCGTCAGCTCTGTCTCGACGGCGACGCCCGGGTGGCCGACGCCGAAAGCAAGGCCAACGCGCTGGCCGACCTCGACGCGTACGCGCCCGCCACGATCGCTGCGTCCACAACGGTGGCTGCCGCGCAGCCGGCGCCCTCGGACGCCGAACTCGACAAGACCATCCTGAATTACGCCATCCTCAATGGTGCGCTCGAACTGCTGCCGCAGACCTGGGCCTCGGTCGCCATCATTCCGCTGCAGATCAAGATGGTCTATCGCATCGGCCGCGCGCACGGCTACGAACTCGACCAGGGCCACATCAAGGAATTCCTCGCCACGGTCGGCGTCGGCCTCACCTCGCAATACCTCGAGCAGTTCGGCCGCAAGCTGCTCGGCGGCCTGCTCGGCAAGATGGCCGGCAAGACCGTCGGCGGTCTCGGCCGCACCGCCACCGGCATGGCCTTCTCGTTCGCAAGCACCTACGCGCTCGGTCACATCGCCAAACGCTATTACGCCGGCGGCCGGCAGATGAGCGCAGCGGCGCTGCAGCAGGGCTTCCAGCAGATGCTGGAACCGGCGAAGAAACTGCAGGCCGACTACCTGCCGCAGATACGCCAGCGCGCATCCGGCCTGGACGCCGCGCAGATCATGGCGATGGTGCGCGGCGGCTGAGCGCGACTGGCCGGTTTGCGCTGGCGCAACGGCTCCGACGCAGCGGCAGTGCACAATGACGGCCCCCGCAGTCCGCGGGCGATAAACCGATCATGAATGGGTAGGCCGTGAGTTCATTTCCGAAATGTCCGCAGTGCAGTTCCGAATACACCTACGAGGACGGCAGCATGTACGTCTGTCCGGAATGCGCGCACGAGTGGCCGCAGCGGGCCGCCGAAGCCAGCGATCAGGCGCGCGTGGTGAAGGACGCCTACGGCAACGTGCTGGCCGACGGTGACAGCGTCACGCTGATCAAGGACCTGAAGGTAAAGGGTTCGTCGTCGGTGCTGAAGGTGGGCACCAAGGTGAAGTCCATCCGTCTGGTCGAGGGCGACCACGACATCGACTGCCGCATCGACGGCTTCGGCGCGATGCAGCTGAAATCGGAGTTCGTGAAGAAGGCCTGAGTCAGGCAGTGCGTGCCGGCCGTCAACCGGCACGCGCCTGCGATCAGAAGCGCTCCACCTCGACCTTCACGTCGTCGATCGCCAGGCCGTGATCGAAGCTGTAGTTGTTGCGTACGACCCAGCGCAGCCATAGCCGGCTGCCGGCTGTCCATGCCGGCGTGATGATGCCGCCGAGCGCCTGTTTCGCCAGCGGGTCGCGGCCGAAGACCGGTGCGCCGCTCGGCGTCAGGATCAGTGGTGACGGCGATTCGAAATCGAAGCCGGCGCCCGGGCGCACCCAGTCGACATGGCCGAATTCCTCGCCGACGCCGTACTCGAACACCAGCACGTTCAAATCGTCGCTGGCGCCCTGCCGCCACTGCTGGCCTTCGAACGCGATGCGCACCGCGTCGATGCCGCGACCGCCCGCGTTGCGGAAGGACACGGCGATGTAGCCGGCGAGCTGGCCGGCAGCCGGCGTGCCGAAGTAGCTGCCGCCGGTGCCGACCGCGCCGAGCGCGCGGTTGCGGTCGCCTTCGAGGCCGTAGCTGTAGAAGCTGCCGCCGGCATCGTCACCGGTGTCGCCGCGGTAGGTCGGCGTCACCAGCGGCTGTTCGACGAAGTTGAGCAGCCGCCAGCCGGGCAGCGTGTCGTTGTCGCGCCAGTCGAAGGCGCGGCTGGTGGCGCCCAGCGTGTCGAAGTTCTGCACGTAGACGAAGCGCCCGGCAGCGTCCGGCGCCACGGCGATGTCGGCCGTGGCCGGCAGCGCAGCCGCGCCGAGTGCGGCAGCGAGCAGGGAAGCGCGTATCGAGGTCATCACCACCATCCGCTCAGGCGCGCTTGCGGCGCGCGGCTGCGCCGACGATGCCGAGGCCGGCCGCCAGCAGCGCGATCGAGGCCGGTTCCGGCACGGCCGGGATGGCGACGCTCAGCGACACGTTGTCGATGGCCAGACCGTGATCGAAGCCGGCGCTGTTGTAGTCGATCCAGGTGATCCACAGCGTCTGGCCGGCTTCCCACTCGAGCGCGATGTCACCGCCGCGCAGTACGGCATTGGCGTTGCCGTCGGTGGCGAAGCCGGCGGTCGAGGCGGCGTTGGTCACCGTCGAGTTGTACTTGAACGCGCTGCCCGGATTGATCCAGGTGCTCACGCTGCCGAAGCTGTCGCCGAAACCGTAGCGGAAGTCCAGCGTATCGCTGCCCTGGTTGGCTTCGCCGACGCGCCATTGCTCGGCGTCCCAGAACACGCTGACGCCTTCGATGGTGGCGCCGCTGTCGTTGCGGAAGGCGGCCGCTGCGTAGCCCGACAGCGCGCTGGAAGCCGGCGAGCCCCAGTAGGCGCCACCGGAGCCGAGTGCGCCGAGGGCACGGTCGCTGTCGGCGTTCTGGCCGTAGCTGTAGAAGTAGCCGCCGGCGTCGCTGCCGTTACCGGCACGATAGAAGGTCTTGGCCACCTTGGCCGAGTCGAACAGCGACCAGCCGGCGAGAGTGCTGTCATTGCTCCAGGCGACGTTGCTGCTGCCGTTGGCGGAGGCCAGCGTGTCGAAGTCCTGGAAGTACTCGAAGCTGTCGAACAGGCCGGAAGCGTCGCGTTCGAGCGTGACGCTGACGGCGGCCTGGGCCGGAGTGGCGAGTGCAGCGAAGGCAACGGCAAGGGCGGTGGCGAGGGTGCGGTGGATCATGGTGTCGTTCTCCGTGAGGTGCGGTGGGTTCGTGTTCATGCAAGCGGCAACAGCGCGCGCTGGGCGCTGCCGGGCAGCGTGCGCACGGTGGCGCCTTCGCTGAGCGTGTACTGGCGGGACTTGACGGTGCTGACGAAGTACCAGGTGGCGCGGCACTCATCGCGCGTGGCGGTCAGCACCATGAAACCGCGGTGACCGGTTTCGGCGTACTTGAGGTCGGGAATGGTGTCGACCATCCACTGCGCGACCACCTCGGGCGCGTCGGTGCGGCGCGTGACTTCCATGCCGGGCGACGACACGCCAGGTGTGGCGAACTCGACGCCGATGCGGTTACCGGCGGCGTTGACCAGGTCACTCGCCCAGGCGTTGTGCGTGTCGCCGGCGACCACGACCAGGTTCTTGTCGAGCCGGCGCGCAGCGGCGTAGACCGCCTCGCGCGCTGCTTCGTAGCCGCCCCAGGCGTCGGTGCTGCGCGGGATCGACGGCTGGCCGAGGATGTAGCGCTCGGCACGGGTGAGCGCCTCCGGCTGCGTCGCCGCCTTGTCGTTCAGCGCGATCCAGTTGGCGATCGAGATCTGGTCGAGCGCGATGGCGGCCGGAATTTCGGCGCGCGCCATCAGCACCTGCTGGCCCAGCACCTGCCAGGTCGCGGTCGAATCGGCCATCTGCTGTTCCAGCCAGGCCTGCTGCACGCTGCCCAGCATCTGCCGGCTGTCGTCGCCGATCGCCGCGCGCAGTGCGTCGGCATTGATGCCGTCGGGGCCGACGAAATCGCCGAAGGCGAGCTGTTCGGTGCGCGCCAGCAGGCGGGTTTCCAGCATGTGCAGCGACAGCAGGTCGCCGAAGTCGAAGGAGCGGTAGATGCGGCGCAGGTCGGCGGTGTCCGGCGTACGCACCGGCAGCCACTCGTGATAGGCCTTCAGCGCAGCAGCGCGACGGTCGGCGTAAGGGCCTTCGGTGGCCGGCGTGTGATTGGCGGCGCCGGACACGAAGGTGTTGTTGCACACCTCGTGATCGTCCCAGACCGCGATCAGCGGCACCGCGGCGGTCAGCGCCTGCAGGCCGGGATCACCGCGGTACAGCGCGTGACGGGTGCGGTAGTCGGCCAACGTGATGCACTCGCCCGCCGGCAGCACTTCGCGGCCAAGCGCTGCGGCGTCGTCGGTGGCATACCCGCCGCGGCCGTATTCGTAGATGTAGTCGCCGAGATGCAGCGCGGCATGGAGGTCGTCCATGCGCGCCGCTTCGGCGTAGGCGTGGAAGTAGCCGGCCGGGAAGTTCGAGCACGAAAAACAGCGAGCTTCACCTGGTCAACCGCGCCCTCGGGCAAGGTACGCGTGCGACCGACCGGCGAGCGCTGGCTGCCGTAGGTGAAGCGGTAGTGGTAGCGCGTGTCCGGGCGCAGGCCATCGACGTCGATCTTCACCGTGAAGTCGCGCGTCGCATTGGTGCGGAACAGGCCGCTGCGCACGACACGGCTGAATGCGGCATCGATCGCCACTTCCCAGAACACGCGCGGCTGGGCGTCGCCCGGCGCGGTAATGCGGGTCCACAGGATGACGCGGCGGGCCAGCGGGTCGCCGCTGGCGATGCCATGAACGAAGGGCGCGGCGGCGGCCTGCGCGGTCGAGCCGGAAAGAAGGGCCGGCGCGGCGAGCGCGGCGGCGCCGAGGGTGCCGATGAACTTGCGGCGGCTGGTCGGGGACGTGGTCATGTACGGTCGGCGCGATACGGAAATGCGAAGGCCGCACAGTGTTGTTTGCCGACATTACAGGCCGCATCTGCGCGACGCAGCCGCTCGTGGTCCGTTCAGACTATCGGCGGCGACGGCGCACATCGTTCACCCGGTTTGCGCAAATTGACCGAAAATCGTGCGCCGCATCGGCCGCCCGCGGTATTTTCCCGGTCATGGACAGACGACGCACCGCCCCACTCGAAGCCGTAATGGACCTCCTGCTCGACGCCGTATGCGTCGTCAACGAGTTCGGGCACTTCGTATTTGTCAGCGCCGCCTTCGAGCGCATCTTCGGCTACAGCTGCGACGAGGTGATCGGCCGCCGGATGATCGACCTGGTGCTGCCGGAAGACCGCGAACGCACGCTGCGCGCGGCGGCCGAAATCATGTCGGGCGACCCCAAGCTCAGCTTCGAGAACCGTTACGTGCGCAAGGACGGCGCCATCGTGCACATCCTGTGGTCGGCGCGCTGGTCGGAAAGCGAACGGCTGCGCGTGGCGATCGCGCACGACATCACTGCACGCAAGCGTGCTGGCGACATGCAGGCGGCGATGTACGCGATGTCCGAGGCGGCGCACGTGGCGACCGACCTGTTCGACCTGCTGGCACGCGCGCATCGCATCGTCGCCGACCTGCTGCCGGCCGAGCGCATGATGGTGGGCGTGCGCAACGAGATCGACGGCGCGCTCAACATCGCCTACGCGGCCGACGCGCACGGCGATCCGGTTGACGGTCTGCCGTCGCGGTGTATCGATTTCTGTGCCGACGTGGTGGCGCGCGGCGAAACCCGACTGATGGCGGGCGAACGCGGCGAGACCTGGCTCGGCGCGCCGCTGGTGTCGGCCGACGGCTGCCTCGGCGCGCTGGCGCTGAAACGCGCCCCGGGCGCCGCAGTGTTCACCGAACGCGACCGCGAACTGCTGAATTTCGTCGCCACCCAGATCGCCACCGCGCTCGAACGCATGCAACTGCAGACGCGACTGCGCCGCATGGCGCAGTACGACGGTCTGACCGGCCTGCCCAATCGCGCGCTGCTGCATGACCGCATCGAAACGGCGATCGCCGCCGCGCGGCGCACCAAGGGCAGGCTCGCCCTGCTCTACCTCGACCTCGACCGCTTCAAGGAAGTGAACGACACTCTGGGCCACGCCGCCGGCGACGTACTGCTGCACGACGTCGCACAGCGCCTGCGCCTGTGCGTGCGCGAGGCCGACACGGTGGCGCGCATCGGCGGCGACGAGTTCGTCGTGCTGCTGGCCGACGTGCGCCGCATGGAGGACGCCGAGAAGGTGTCCGACAAGATCCGCGATGTACTGGCCAGACCGGTGACGATGGACGGCCACGAACTCACTGTCGGCGCCAGCATCGGCATCGCCCGCTGGCCGGAGAACGGCGACAGCGCGAAGGATCTGCTGCTGATCGCCGACGCCGCGATGTACGCAGCCAAGCGGCGGCGCTGAGCGCTGGCGCGCTCAAGCGCCGTCGTCGATGAACTGCAGCCTTGCCAGCTGTGCGTACAGGCCGTTGCGCGCCAGCAGTTCTGCGTGGGTGCCGGATTCGATGGCGTGGCCGTGGTCTAGCACAATGATGCGGTCGGCGCGCTGCACGGTGGCCAGACGGTGCGCCACCACCAGCGTCGTGCGGCTGGCCATCAGCGGTGCCAGTGCGGCCTGCACCATGCGCTCGCTTTCGGCATCGAGCGCTGAGGTGGCTTCGTCCAGCAACAGTATCGGGCGGTCGGCCAGGATGGCGCGGGCGATCGCGATGCGCTGGCGCTGGCCGCCGGACAGGCGCACGCCGCGTTCGCCGAGCGGGCTGTCATAGCCGCCCGGAAGCTGGCGGATGAAGGCGTCGGCGAAAGCGGCCTCGCAGGCAGCGCGCACTTCGTCGTCGCTCGCTTCCGGCCGCGCATAGCGCACGTTGTCGGCCACGCTGGCGGCGAAGATGACGGCCTCCTGCGGCACCAGCGCGATGCGCGCACGCACGGCGGCCGGGTCGGCCTGCGCCAGCGGCACGCCGTCGATGTTGACGCTGCCGGCCTGCGGATCGTAGAAGCGCAGCAGCAGCTGGAACAGCGTGGATTTGCCCGCGCCCGACGGCCCGACCAGCGCCACCGTCTCGCCGGCGCGTACCGTCAGGTCGAAGCGGTCGAGCGCCGGAATGTCCGGCCGGCTCGGGTAGCAGAAACGCACGCCGCGGAAGGCGATGTCGCCGCGCGGTGGCTGCGGCAGCGGCTGCGGGTCGGCCGGTGCCGCGATGTCCGGCTGCGTATCGAGCAGTTCGATCAGGCGCTCGGTGGCGCCGGCGGCGCGCTGCAGTTCGCCCCACACCTCGGACAGCGCACCGACCGAACTGGCGACGATGGCGGCGTAGAACACGAAGGCCGACAGTTCGCCGGCGCTGAGCCGCCCGGCCAGCACGTCGTGGCCGCCCACCCACAGGATCAGAGCGACCGAGCCGAACACCAGCAGGATGACCATGACGATCATCACCGCCGTGTGGCGGTAGCGGCGCACGCCGGTGTCGAAGCTGCGCTCGACCAGCGCCGCGAAATGCGTGCGGTCGGCCGCCTCGTGACCGCAGGCCTGCACGATGCGGATGGCGTGCACGCTCTCATCGACATGGGTGCCGAGGTCGGCCACCCGCGCCTGTCGCTCGCGCGACAGCCCGCGCACGCGGCGGCCAAAGATGACGATGGGCGCCACCACCACCGGCACGCCGGCCAGCACCAATAGCGTCAGCCGGCCACTGGTCAGCCCCAGCATGACCAAGCCGCCGGCCAGCATCAGCGTGTTGCGCAGCGCGATCGACAGGGTCGATCCGACCACGTTTTCGATCTGCGCGGTGTCGTTGGTCAGCCTGGAAATGACTTCGCCAGTACGGCCGGCCTCGAAGAAGGAGGGCGGCAGGGTCAGCAGGTGGGCATACACCCGCGTGCGCAGGTCGGCCGCGACCCGTTCGCCCAGCCAGGACACGTTGTAGAAGCGCAGCCAGGTGGCGCCGGCCAGCAGCACGACCAGCCCCAGCGTGCCGGCCAGCGCGCGGTCCAGCCACTGCGGATCGCCGGCGGCGAAACCCTGGTCGATCACGCTGCGCAGACCCTGACCCAGCGCCAGCGCCGAACTGGCGGCCAGCACCAGACCGAGCGCCGCCAGCGCCAGACGGCCGCGGTGCGGCTTCACCAGTTCCCACATCACGTGCCGGGCACGGCGTAAATCACTCACGCAGAATCATCCTTTTTGTTGTATATTCGCGCCCCTACCCAAGTGCGCGGGTGGCGAAATTGGTAGACGCGCTGTCTTGAGGGGGCAGTGCCGCAAGGCGTGAGAGTTCGAGTCTCTCTCCGCGCACCACACCTTCAGCACCTTCCGGTGCTCATCCCGAACCGTCCGGATCGGGAGAATCCCATGTCATTGAACCTGCCGCAGCTTACCGTGCTGCAGTGCGCTGCTGGCTGTCCGCGCGCTTTGTTACTATGCGCGTCGCAATTCCGAGCCAATCAACCCAAATCAAGACTTCCTGACAACGAGCGGGAGGCGGACGAGGTCGGAGAAGGAGACAGCGATGGCGTTGGACAAGGTCCTGCTGGGACGCTTGCTGCAGTTGAACGAACCGTGGACGGTACGCGATTTCCGTTTCGATCCGGGTGCCCGCCGCATCGACGCATGGATAGGCCTCGAAGTTCAGCGCGGCTGGTTCGGCCTGGCGCGCAAGCAGGAGCCGGAGGCAGCAGAGCGCGTCTGGCGTCACATCGATCTCGCCGGCTGGCGCTGTCATCTGCGCGTGCTGGCGCCGCCCAACGCCGATCTGAGCTCGCTCCCGTGGGCCGGCCCGGCCGACATGCCCTTCTCGCAGGCGCTGTCCAAACAGGTGTTCGCACTGTTCAACGAAGGTGTTTCGCTGAACGGCATCTGCGCCATCACCGGCATTCCGCTGCAGGAACTGTGGAAGTTCAAGTTCGCGCTCGACCAGGGCAAGGCGGCGATCGCCGAACCGTCGAAGGCATCCGCCGCGGCCCCCCTGCAGCCCGCCGCTGATCCCGGTGCGCCGCCCGCCGCGGCGTCCGACGACGACATTCCCGACGTGGCCGATCCGGTCTGGCTGCAGCTGATCGAAGGCCAGCGCGACATCGACATCCGTGCGCTCAGTCTGAAACTGCTGATGACCCGCCTGCGCAGCCAGATGGAGGTGATCACCGACGACGAGGTGCGCATGCTCAAGCTGCGCGAGCTGCACCGCTACTTCGTCAAGAACGCCCGCATGCTGGGCCACGAACTGGCGCAACTGCGCACGCACTGATTCCCGGACAGACTTACATGACGACTCAGAACACGTCCGCCGTGAGCGGACGCATGATGGGGCTGTCCGAAGCGACGGCCCTGATCCGCGGCGGTGGTCATTTCAGCGTCGCCGGCGACGAGGCGCTGCTGCGCCAGCTGCCGCGCGGCCACTGGATCGGCGGCACCATTCCGTACTTCATGGGCCAGGACGGCGGCGTCACCACGCGCGACCAGCTCTATGTCGCGCAGGTGCCGGTGATCAACGGCCTCCCGATGATCCGCTTCTACGACCAGATCAGCCTCGAACGCGTCTGCGCCGACGCGCCGGAGAACGGTTTTTCCATCATCGTGATGCCCGCGTTCTCGGCCGTGCATTCGCTGTTCGCACGCAACGCGCCCGGCTACGAGGACATGTACCTGAAGCCGCTGGTCGGCTGGATATCCGGCATTCACCTGTCGGATCTCGGCCGCGCCAGCCCGCTGGTGGTCAATGGCGAAACGCTGGAATTCGACGGCGAACGGGCACTGGTGATGCACGTGCCGCTGCCCGAGAACAAGTACGCGCAGATCGACATCATCAACCTGTTCACTCAGGGCGAAGGCGACCGCATCCGTTTCCCGGCCAAGGGTTTCAGCGCGACCGAATGCCTGATCAACGGTCAGCCCGGCAACTTCGCGCAGTACGTGAGTTCGCGCGCGATCGACACCAAGCTGCCGCTGGTCGCCGACTACAGCGGCGCGATGATCAACGTGAGCATCAAGTCGGTCGATGCCGGCAAGGGCACGGTCGATTTCTACGCACCGGTATTCGACGACATCGAGTACCGCTTCGCGGCGCCGGTGCCGGACTACGTCAGCGCCTTCCACACCGCGCTGCCGGGGCAGACCGGTCCGATCGGCTTCAGCTGCAACTGCGTGCTCAACTACCTGTACAGCGAGCTCGAAGGCAAGCGCGTGCCGGCCATGCTGGGCCCGATGACCTTCGGCGAAGTGGCCTACCAGCTGCTGAACCAGACGCTGGTGTATCTGACCATCGAGGGCTGAGCGCGCTCTTGTGGGAGCGGCCCTGGCCGCGACTCGGCCGGCTGCCTTAAGCAGGCCTCGATTGAGGCGGCTGTCGGGGTCAGAAGACCCCTCCCACAGAATCCCCGCCCGGGCGCCGACCGCGGGTAGGGCACATCTCCCTGTGGGAGCGGCCTTGGCCGCGACTCGGCCGCTGCGGTCCGCAGACTTCGATCCAGGCCGCCGTCGGGGTCGAGACCCCTCCCACAGAGCCCTCGTCCGATCCGCGGCCGGCGCCGATTGGCGTAGCATGCCGCTTTCCCGTCCAGCATCGCATCCCGCATGAACGACTCCTCCTCCCAGCCGCGCCGCCTCGCGCTCGTCATCGACGCCGACAACGCGCAGCCTTCGCTGATCCAGCCCGTCCTGCTGGCCGCCGCCTCGCGCGGCCGCGTCACCGTGCGCCGCATCTACGGCGACTGGACCTCGCCCAACATGACCAGCTGGAAAGCGCACCTGCTCGATCACTCGATCCGGCCGATCCAGCAGTTCCGCATCGTCGGCGGCAAGAACGCGACCGACAGCGCGATGATCATCGACGCGATGGACCTGCTGCACTCCGGTCTGGTCGATGGCTTCTGCATCGTGTCCAGCGATTCGGACTTCACTTCGCTGGCACGCCGCATCCAGGAAAGCGGCCTGTTCGTGATGGGCGTCGGCCGCCGCACGACACCGGTCGCCTTCCAGCGCGCCTGCGAGGAGTTCGTGTTCACCGACGACATGCGCGCATCGCCGCCGGCTTCGGCGCAGAAGAAGAAACCTGCGGCATCCTCCGGCGCCGCCGCTGCGCGCCCGGAACAGACACCGCGTCGGCCGCGCAACGCGCAACCTGACGCGCAGATCCTCGAACTGCTGTCGCAGGGCATCCGGTCGGCCACCGACGAGGACAGCGGCTGGGCCGGCATCGGCCGCGTCGGCCAGATCGTGCGCCAGTACGAGCCGGGCTTCAGTCACAAGGATTACGGCCACGCCAGCCTGTCCGGTCTGCTGGAAAGCCATCCGGAACTGTTCCGCCTGCGCAAGGGCGACAACGGTCAGGCGCAGGTGCAGCTGATCGAGCGAGCGGCCGACAAGCAGCTCGAACTGCTGCCCGAGCCGGCTGCGGACGGCACTCCGGAGGCCACCGGCGAGGCGCCGGCCAAGTCGCGCCGCAGCCGCCCGCAACGCAAGGCCAAGCCGGCCGCCGAGACGGCGGCGCCCGCGCCGACCGAAACGCCTGCAGCTGCCGCGCAAGCGCCAGTCGAGCCGACCGAAGCCAAACCGGCGAAGCCGCGCGCGCCGCGCCGCAGCCGGACCCGCAAGCCGGAAGGCGAAGCGCCGCAGTCCTGAGCGCCGCTTTCAGCCGCGCGCTTCGTCGGCGGCGGTCGAGTCCTGCCGCGGCGGCCAGAAGAAATCGCGCGGCCGGGTCAGGAAACGACGGGCCAGCTTGACCGACAGGCCGCGCGTGTCTTCCGGCTCGATGCCGCGCGAGCGCAGCGCCACCTTCATCGCCAGGCTGAAGCTGACGATGAGGTTGGTCAGACCGATCAGCATCACGCCGAGCGCACCGACCGCGATGGTGTGCCAGTCGAGATCGAAGCCGAGCGCGTGCGTGCCGTAGGCGAGGTTGGCCGACGCGAAGGCGACGTGGCGGATGTCCAGCGGCAGCCCCAGCAACTGCCCGATGATGGGTGTGCTGCCCAGCATGCAGCCGAACAGGAAATTCCCCATCAGCGCACCGAGGTTGTGTTCGACGTAGTTGGCCAGCCGGTTCAGTCGCGCTTCGCCCAGCAGCGCCCGCAGCCATTTCACGCGGCGCAGCCGCTCCGGTACCCGGTGATACAGCGACTGGTTGTCGTAGTAGCCCGAAATGAGACCGCTGAGGAACAGGAAGACGCCGGCGATCGCCGCGTGCGGAATGGCCATGCTGAGCAGCGGATGCAGGTCGTGCAGCAGGTGCGCGCCCTTGACCGGATCGACCGGGTGCCAGTCGAGGAAGGTGCCGCCGACCATCGCAATCGACATCGCAGTCAGGAAGCCGATCGACACATTGCCGGCGATCGATATCCACTGCGTGCGGCTGACCTGTGCGGCCAGATCCGCCAGCACGCCAAGGCGCGCGTCGCGGTTCTGCTTGCCGTCGAGCGCGGCGGCCAGCGTGGCGGCGGTCATCGCCGGCTGCTTGGTGGCAACGGTCAGGTGCAGGATGTGGATCAGCACGAAACCGAGGCCGTAGTCCAGGCTATGGACAACCGCCAGCCACACCGGCGGCAGACCGAGCTTGCCGGTCACGATCTTGATCAGCGCCATGCAGCCGATGATCAGGCCGGCACCGGCGGCGGCGCGGAACATGCCGAAGAACTCGGCGCGACTTTCGGTCACGTAGTGCTCGCCCGACTTGCTGGCCTGTTCGGTCACGCGCCGCGCCAGCAGTTCGGTGGTGCCCGAGAACAGGTCACGCACGCTGTTGCGGCGGGTTTCCTGGCGCACCAGACAGAGGAAGAAATCGATCGCACGGGCGCGCAGGGTCGGCGCATCGACGGTGGGATCGGGCAGCACCAGCATGCGCAGCAGGCGCAGCCGGCCGGTGATCTGTTCGATGCGCGCCAGCACGAACACCAGGTTCACGCCGACGCCCGCCTCGCGCGAACGGCGCCGGATGGTGTCGACATAGCTCACGCACTGTTCGAGCAGCACTTCGAGGTGGCCGTCGTGTGGCAGCACCTCGTCGCTGTCGGTATGACGGGCGATGAAAGCGCGTACCTCGTCGCTCTGCGCGAGGAAGGGCGACTCGTGCCGCGCCAGTGCCGGCAGATAGCGCAGCAACGCCGGCTCCATGCCGAGCGCCGCCAGCCGGTGCGAAGCCATGCGCATCGCTTCGAACAGCTCGTGCCGGATCTGGCGACGCGCCGGTGCGAAAGCATCGCCGGTCACTTGCAGCAGATCGAGCAGCGCCTGCCAGTCCTCGCGCGGAATGGCGCTCATCCACTCGCCGTCGCCGGCGTCGTCGAACACCTCGCTGAACAGGTCGCGCAGGAAGTCGGCACCGACCGCCGGCGGCAGCATGCGGCCGAGCAGGCGACTGCTCAGACCGCTGAAGAAACCCTGGTTGGCGAGCACGCCGGATTCGGCATACAGCGTGCGGTGCATGCGCGCGGCAAGCACCGCGTTGAGATGGGCCGACAGCGCGCCGGCCAGTTCCGCTCGCGCGCCGAGCAGGCGCAGCAGCGCGCGGAAACGCGACTCGGCAACCTCGACGCCGTCACGTCGTCCGGGGCGCATCAGAGTGATCAACCGGGCAAGCCGCTCGCCGGTGGTGTCGTTGGTGTGGCGCGCCACCTCTTCGAGCAGCGCAGTCAGTTCGGCGACGTAGGCAGTGCTGTGTGTCGTCATGATCGAAGCGGAATAGCGGAATGTGGATCGGGGTCGGCGCGCCGCCCCGCGCGGCGTTCAGTCGCCGCGGGCGATGCGGCCATCGACCAGTTCGATGCGGCGGTCGCAGCGCGCCGCCAGACGCGGGTCGTGCGTCACGATGAGGCAGGCGCTGCCGCGTTCTCGATTGAATTCGCGCAGCAGCGCAAAAATATCATCCGCCGTGTGAGTGTCCAGATTTCCGGTCGGTTCATCGGCCAGTATCAGCCGCGGCGACAGCGACAGTGCGCGCGCGATCGCCACCCGCTGCTGCTGACCGCCGGACATCTGGTTGGCCTTCTTGTGCTCGTGACCCTTCAGACCGACGCGATCGAGCAGGTCGAAAGCCACCGCCTCGGCCTGCGCGGTGGCAACACCGTGCTCGATGATGGACGGCATCATGACATTTTCCAGCGCGCTGAAGGCCGGCAGCAGATGATGGAACTGGAATACGAAGCCGATATGACGGCCACGGAGCACGGTCAGCGCCTGTTCGGACAGGCCGCGCGTCTCGCTGCCGGCAATCGCGAGCTCGCCCGAGGTCGGGCGTTCGAGCAGACCGATCAGGTTGAGCAGCGTGCTCTTGCCGGAGCCGCTGGGGCCGATCAGCGCGCAGAACTCGCCCTCGGCCAGTTCGAAGTCGAGGCCGTGCAACACCTCCGTTTCCACTGGCGTACCGACGCCATAGGACTTGCGCAGGCCCCGCAGCGACACGATGGCGTTCATGCGCCGCACCTCATGCACGAATCGCCTGCACCGGGTCCATCTTGGCCGCGCGCCGCGCCGGAATCAGCGCCGCCAGCACACCGACCACCAGCGCGATCAGCGCCGCCGACAGCGCAATGCCGGTATCCAGCTGCGGCTGGAACAGCGGCGCGCCGTCGCCGGTGCGATAGACGCTGGAGAAGAACTGCAGCAGACCCCAGGCCAGCGCGACACCGGACAGCGCGCCGACGAAACCAACCAGCCCGCCCTGCAGCAGAAAGATGCCCATCACGCGGTTCGAACTGGTGCCCATCGCGCGCAGGATGCCGATCTCCTTCTGCTTCTGCACCACGCTCACCACCAGCACGCTCGATATGCCGAGCGCCACGATGACGACGACGAAGCCGCGGATCAGGTTGTTCGATACGGTCTGGTTGCGCAATGCGGCCAGCAGCTGCGAGTTGGTCGTCATCCAGCTGTTGACGGTCAGCCCGCTGCCGGCCTGCAGACGCTCGCTCACGTCCTGCGCGTCGAAGATGTCGGCCACCGTGATGTCGATGTTCGACACGCCGCCCGGCAGGTCCAGCAGCGACTGCGCGAGCTTCATGGTGGTGAATACCCAGCGCCGGTTCAGATCCTTGTTGCCGATGTCGAACAGGCCGGTGATCTGCAGCAGTTCGTCGCGCCCGCCAGCGGCGCGCAGGAACATCTTGTCGCCCACCGTGACGCCGAGATCCTTCGCCAGTTCGATACCGATGATGGCGTTCGTGCCGTCAACCTGGAACTGCCCGCGCGTCATATAGGTATCCATCTTGACGATGCGGCGGTAGCGGTCCGGCTCGACGCCGACTAGCGCCACCGACTTGCTGGCCCGCCCGCGCAACGCGAAAGCCGGGCCGCTGACCACCGGCGAGACGGCGACCACGCGCGGCTGTGCCTCGGCCAGCTTCACCATCGCTTCCCACTGGTCGATGGAACGCAGGCGCTGCGCGCGCGGCTCGACCAGCACGGAGCTGGCCGGGTCGGTCGAGGCGCGCAGGTTCACTTCCTCGAGCGGCCGCATCACGACGTGCGCCTGACTGCCCAGCACGCGGTCGATGATGGTGGCCTGCAGCTGCGATATCAGCTGCGACAGGAACACGATGACGGCGACGCCGCCGGTCACGCCAAGCAGGATGAGCGCGGTCTGCATGCGCCCCTCGCGCAGGAAGCGCAGCGCGACCAGGAACTCGAACGGAAGCTTGGGTCGCGCCATCGTCAGCGACCGAGATTGGGCGTCGGGCCCGGTGCACCGCGCGCCGGTTTGATGCGGATGCGGTCGCCATCGAGCGCGCCGCCGGCCGGCATGATGGCGACTTCACCCTCGGCCAGTCCGTCGGTGATCTCGACGCGGCCGACGCCGCGCAGACCGACGTTCACCGGCACCTTCGCCGCTGCGCCGTCGCGCGCGACCAGTACCCAGGGCGCGGCGCTGTCGACCTCGCGCACCGCCTCCAGCGGCAGCGACAGCGCCTGCTCCTTGCGACCGATCACCACCTCGACCGATACCGTCATGTCCGGCCGCAGGAAGGCCGGCGGCTCAGTCACGCGCAGCCGCACCTCGACCGTGCCGCGCTGGGCGTCGATGGCCGGCGACAGGTAATAGACGACGGCATCGAAGGGCTGGCCGGGGAACGCATCGGCCACGGCCTGGGCACGGGCGTCGAGCCGCAGATAGCGCAGGTTCTTCTCGTCCAGCGTCGCGTAGATGCGCGTTTCGCCATTCTCGGCCAGCGTCAGCAGCGCGCGGCCGGCCTGGGCGACGTCGCCCGGCTCAGCGTCGCGCGCAATCACCAGCGCATCGACCGGCGCGCGCAGCGTCAGCAGGTCGCGGCGTGCCTGCGCCGACTCGAGCGCAGCCTGTGCCTGCGCCAGCCGCGCCTGGGCGCTGACACGTTCGGCGCCGCGCGCCGTGTTGGCGTCGCGCTGCGCCTGCGCGGTGCGCAGCTGGGCGCGCGCGTTGTCCAGCTGGCGCGCCGCCTCGTCCAGTTTCGACGGCGAGAAGAACTGCTGCGCCACCAGCGCCTCGGCGCGCTGGTACTCGGCCTCGGCCACGCGCAGATTCGCTTCGGCCTGCTTCACCGCCTGTTCGGCCACCGGCAGGCCGACCGCGTCGAGCTGGGTGAAACGCGCCTGCGCTTCGGCAATCTGCGAGCGCGCCTGTTCGACCGCCGCGTCGGCGTCGCTCGCCCGCAACCGCACAAGCAGGTCACCCACCTTCACCGCCGCGCCCTCGCGCACGGTCACCTCGTCGATGATGGCAGTGATCTGCGTGCCCAGTTCGATGCGCGACGGCGTGGCGATGCGGCCGGTGGCGACCACGCTCTGGGTCAGTGGCGAACGCTCGACCTTGACGACATCGACGGCGATGCCGCGCGGCCAGAACAGCCATGCGACGAGCACCGCTGCGGCGAGCAGCAGTGCGATCAGGTGACGGGTTTTCATTGAAGGGGTCAGGAAGCGGGCGGGAGCAGTGTGTCGATCAGCGCGTCGAGCTGTCTGTGATCCGGGTTACCGATGATGCGTTTGACGATGCGGCCATCGCGATCGACGAGGAAGCTGGTCGGCGTCGCACGGATGCCGCCGAAGCCGCGGTCCAGTTCACCGACCGGATCGAAGCCTACGCGAAACGGCAACTTCTCGCGCTGCGCGAAATGCTGCACATGGCTCGGCGCGTCGTAGGACATGGCGACTGCCACCACCTCGAAGCCACGCGCGGCATGCCGCCGGTGCGTGTCCGCCAGGCCCGGCATGCCCTTGATGCAGGGGCCGCAGGAGGTGGACCAGAAGTTCACCAGACGCACTTTTCCGTCGGCGTGACCGAGGTCGATCCGGCCACCGTCCAGCAGCGCGACCTGCAGCGCCGGCACCTGCTCCGGATGACCGGCGCCGCGCAGCAGCCATACCCCTGCAATCAGCGCCAGCAACACTAACGGTGATACCCATTTGCGATCCATAATCTTCATTCGTTCAAACACAGAGGGCTTCGACCATGCGTGCGATTGTCGGTTTTGTGGCGTGTCTTGTCATGTGCACCCAGGTGTGGGCATTGTCACTATCCGACCTGTCGGACAAGGACGCCGGTGGTGGCCTGAAAGAGGCGTTGACCCAGGGGGCGTCGAAGGCGGTCGATCTGCTGGGCAAGCAGGACGGTTTCCTGAAGAACGCGAAGGTGAAGATCCCGATGCCCGACGGCCTGCGTCAGGCGGAAAAGCTGATGCGCACCTTCGGCATGAAGAAGCAGGCCGACGAACTGATCACCGCGATGAACCGCGCTGCCGAGGCGGCGGTACCGGAAGCGAAGGAACTGCTGGTCGGCGCGGTCAAGGACATGAGCGTCGAGGACGCGAAGAAGATTCTGACCGGTGGCGACACGGCGGGCACCGAATACTTCAAGGGCAAGACCTCGGCCCAGCTGAAGGAACGCTTCAAACCCATCGTGCAGAAGGCGATGGACAAGGTGGGTCTGGCCAAGAGCTACGAAAAGTTTGCGTCCAAGGGCGCGCAGTATGGCGTGATCAGCAAGGAAGACGCCGACCTCGACAACTACGTGACGCAGAAGACGCTGGACGGCCTGTTCACGATGGTGGCCGAAGAGGAGAAGGCGATCCGCAAGAACCCGGTCGGCGCTGCCGGCAGTCTGGCGAAGAAGGTGTTCGGCGCGCTGCGCTAGGCGCGGACCGGGCAGTCCTCCGCGATAGCGGCCCCACTCGACGCCGCTATCGCGAGCAAGCTCGCTCCCACGAAACCCCACCCCGATGGCGGATCTGACGCATCTGCCATGAAGGGGCGGCCTTGGCCGCGACGCAGCCGTCGCAGACCACTGGCTTCGATCCCCGCTGCTGTCGGGGTCAGAAGCCCCCTCCCACAGAGCGCTTGCCCTGATGAGCGACAGGCGCCGTTCCTGTGGGAGCGGCCTTGGCCGCGACGCGGCCGTCGCAGACCACCGGCTTCGATCCCCCGATGCTGACGGGGTCAGAAGCCCCCTCCCACAGAACCCCCGCACAATCTCAGGTCGTGGATCGGGCGCACCGCCCCTGTGGGAGCGGTCTTCTGACCGCGACACGGCCGCCGCAGTCCGCCGGCTTCGATCAAGACTGCACTCTCGGATGAAGCGCCAGCGACGTCTTCAGCGCTTCGCGGCCTTCGCGAAGGCCGCGGCCAGCGCGTTGTTGGCGGCCGGCGCTTCCTTGGCTTTAGCCATCGCCCGCGGGTCAGGGCGGGCGCCGCGGTTGTCGCGGCTTCCACCGGCCGGCTTCCTCACCACCTCGTCACCCAGCCGCATGGTCAGCGCGATGCGCTTGCGCGCCAGGTTGACCTCGACCACCTTCACCTTGACGATGTCGCCCGCCTTCACCACTTCGGCCGGGTCCTTCACGTAGCGGTTGGCGATGGCCGACACGTGCACGAGCCCGTCCTGGTGCACGCCGATGTTGACGAAGGCGCCGAAGTTGGTCACGTTGGTCACCACGCCTTCGAGCTGCATGCCGGGTTCGAGGTCCTTCATGTCCTCGACGCCGTCGCGGAAGCTGGCCGTCTTGAACTCCGGGCGCGGGTCGCGGCCCGGCTTTTCCAGTTCGCGCAGGATGTCCTGCACGGTGGGCAGGCCGAAGCGCTCGTCGGTGTATTTCTGCGCCGACAGCTTCTTCACCGTGGCGGCGTCGCCGATCAGCTCGCGCGCCTTCTTCTGCACATCGGCCAGTATCCGCTCGACCACCGGATAGGCTTCCGGATGCACCGCCGAAGCATCCAGCGGATCGTCGCCATTCATGATGCGCAGGAAGCCGGCGCACTGTTCGAAGGTCTTGTCGCCCAGGCGCGGCACCGACAGCAGGGCCTTGCGCGAGGGGAAAGCGCCGTGCGCGTCGCGGTGGGCGACGATGTTCTGCGCCAGCGTCGAGTTCAGGCCGGAAATGCGCGCCAGCAGCGGGGCGGACGCGGTGTTCACGTTGACGCCCACGGCATTGACGCAGTCCTCGACCACCGCGTCGAGCGAGCGCGCGAGCTTGGTCTGGCTCACGTCGTGCTGGTACTGGCCGACGCCGATGGCCTTGGGGTCTATCTTCACCAGTTCGGCCAGTGGGTCCTGCAGCCGGCGGGCGATCGACACCGCGCCGCGCAGGCTCACGTCGAGACCGGGGAATTCCTTCGCCGCCAGTTCGGACGCCGAATACACCGAAGCACCCGCTTCCGACACGACGATCTTGGTCATCGCCAGTTCCGGCTTCAGCTTGATCAGATCGGCCGCCAGCTTGTCGGTTTCGCGGCTGGCGGTGCCGTTGCCGATGGCGATCAGTTGCACGCCGTGCTTCTGCGCGAGTGCAGACAGCGTGTGCAGCGAGCCGTCCCAGTCGCGGCGCGGCTCGTGCGGGTAGATGGTGGCGGTATCGACCAGCTTGCCGGTGGCGTTGACCACCGCCACTTTCACGCCGGTGCGGATGCCGGGGTCCAGGCCCATGGTGACGCGCGGGCCGGCCGGAGCGGCCAGCAGCAGGTCCTTCAGGTTCTTGGCGAACACGCGGATCGCTTCCAGTTCGGCACGGCTGCGCAGCTCACCCATCAGGTCGAGCTCGATGTGCACCGACAGCTTGACGCTCCAGGTCCAGCGCGCGGTGTTGACCAGCCAGCGATCGGCGGCACGGCCCTGGTCGCGGATGCCGGCATGCGTCATGACGCGGCGTTCGCAGGGGTTGGGCTCGGGCGAGCGGCTGCCGTCTTCCGGGTCGGTATCGAGCGCCAGCTTCACCCGCAGCGCCTCTTCGTTGCGACCGCGGAACAGCGCCAGCGCACGGTGCGACGGAATGTCGGCCAGCTTTTCGCGGTAGGCGAAGTAGTCGCGGAACTTGGCCGCTTCGGCGTCGTTGTCCTTGCCGTCCGCCACCGTGGCGACGACCACGCCATGCTCGGTCACGTAGTCGCGCAGCGCGCCGACGAGCTCCGCGCTCTCGGCGAAGCGTTCCATCAGGATCTGCCGCGCGCCGTCGAGCACCGCCTTGGCGTCGGCGAAGCCGGCTTCGGCGTTCAGGAACTTCGCGGCTTCGGCTTCCGGCGTCAGTGTCGGGTCGGCCAGCAGCGCGTCGGCCAGCGGCTCGATGCCCGCTTCGCGCGCGATCTGCGCCTTGGTGCGACGCTTCTGCTTGTAGGGCAGATACAGATCTTCCAGCCGCTGCTTGCTGTCGGCGTTCTCGATCTCGGCGCGCAGCGCTGGCGTGAGCTTGCCCTGTTCGTCGATGCTGGCGATCACCGCGACGCGGCGCTCTTCCAGCTCGCGCAGGTAGCCGAGCCGTTCCTCCAGCAGGCGCAGTTGCGTGTCGTCGAGGCCGCCGGTGGCTTCCTTGCGGTAGCGCGAAATGAAGGGCACGGTCGCGCCTTCGTCCAGCAGGGCGACGGCGGCGTTGATCTGTTGCGGGCGTGCGCCCAGTTCTGCGGCGAGCCGCTGTTCGATCGGTGGGAGCATTTGAAGCGGGCAGGATGGACAACGGGAGGCGCGAACCATACCCACGCGAGGCGGCGGCCGCAAGCCGGTAAAATGCGGCCTGACCTTTCTTGGGCATCGCCGTCCGCGCGATGCCGCGATCCACATGCTGTCCGACATGAACGCGCCTCAGCGCGAGGCGGTGAAATATCTCGACGGCCCACTGCTGGTGCTGGCCGGTGCCGGCTCGGGCAAGACGCGCGTGATCACGCGCAAGATCGCCTATCTGGTGCAGGAGTGCGGCTTCGACCCGCGCAACATCGCCGCCATCACCTTCACCAACAAGGCGGCCAAGGAAATGCAGGAGCGCGCCTCGCACCTGCTCGAAGGGCGCGCCGGCAAGCAGCTCAACATTTCCACCTTCCACGCGCTCGGCGTGAAAATGCTGCGCACCGAAGCGAAGGCGGCCGGGCTCAAGCCCGCCTTCTCGATACTCGATTCGTCGGATGCCACGGCCATCGTGTCCGACATTTCGAAGGAAACCGAGAAGTCGCGGCTGCGCGCGCTGGTGTCGCGCATATCGGGCTGGAAGAACGCGATGCTGCCTCCGTCGGCCGCCGCGTCGCACGCCGCCGACGAGATGGAGGCGCTGGCCGCCCGCGTCTATGAAGAGTACGAACGCACGCTGCGCGCCTACCAGGCGGTCGATTTCGACGACCTGATCGGCATCCCGGCGCGCCTGCTCGCCAGCGACGAAGAGCTGCTCGAACGCTGGCAGCGCCGGCTGCGCTATCTGCTGATCGACGAGTACCAGGACACCAACAGCTGCCAGTACCAGATCGTCAAGCTGCTCGCAGGGCATCGCGGCGCCTTCACCGCGGTCGGCGACGACGATCAGGCCATCTACGCCTGGCGCGGCGCCGACGTCGAGAACCTGCGCAATCTGCAGACCGATTACCCGAAGCTGAAGGTGATCAAGCTCGAACAGAACTACCGCTCGATGCAGCGCATCCTGTCTGCGGCCAACACGCTGATCGCGCGCAACGAAAAGCTGTTCGACAAGAAGCTGTGGTCCGACATGGGCCGCGGCGATCCGATCACGCTGTTCATCGCGCGCGACGCCGAGCACGAGGCGGAGAGCGTGGCCATGCGCATCGCCTCGCACAAGTTCGAACACCGCGGCAAGTTCAGCGACTACGCAGTGCTTTACCGCGGCAACCATCAGGCGCGGGTGATCGAAACGGCGCTGCGCGAGCAGAAAATTCCCTACATCGTCAGCGGCGGCCAGAGCTTCTTCGACCGCGCCGAAATCAAGGACGTGATGGCCTATCTGCGGCTGATCGCCAATGGCGACGACGACCCCGCATTCATCCGCGCGGTGACAACGCCCAAGCGCGGCATCGGCGGCATGAGTCTGGAAGCGCTCGGCCGCTACGCCGGCGAACGCCACATCGGCCTGTTCGCCGCGATGTTCGAAACCGGCGCCGAACAGGCGCTGCCGGCGCGCGCGCTGACGCCGTTGCGCGAGTTCGGCGACTTCATCAACCGGCTCGAATGGCGCGCCCGCACCGAGGCACCGCGCCTCTTGCTTGAAGACCTGCTCCGCGGCATCGGCTACGAAACCTGGCTGTTCGAACAGTTCGAGCCGAAGGAAGCGGAAACGCGCTGGAACAATGTGCGCGAATTCGTCAACTGGATGGGACGCAAGGGTGAGGAAGACGGCAAGACGCTGATGGAGCTGACGCAGACCGTCGCGCTGATCACCATGCTGGACAAGCGTGACGACGGCGAGGAACGCGACGCGGTGCAGCTATCGACGCTGCACGCGTCGAAGGGTCTGGAGTACAAGCACGTGTTCCTGATCGGCCTGGAGGAGGGCATCCTGCCGCACCGCGAATCCATCGACGGCGGCAAGATCGAAGAAGAGCGCCGGCTCATGTACGTCGGCATCACGCGCGCGCAGCGCACGCTGACGCTGAGCCACTGCGAGCGGCGCAAGAGCGGGCGCGAATCGCGCGACTGCGAGCCGTCGCGCTTCATTTCCGAAATGGGCGAGGACGTGCAGCGGCCGAAGAAGGACGGCGCCGCGCCCACTGCCGAAGACCGCGCCACCAACGTCGCGCGGCTGGAGGCGATGAAAGCACTGCTGGCCGGCAAGGGGCCGGCGGGCGGTTCACCGGCGTCGCGCTTACCTCGCGCGCGAGGCGGTCGCTACAGACAGCGGGCTCCGACCCAGGCCGCTGTCGGGGTCAGAAGACCCCTCCCACAGAACCCCGTCCCGCGCTCAGGCCGTGGATAGGGCGCCCCACCCCTGTGGGAGCGGTCTTCTGAGCGCGACACGGCCGCCGCCATTCTCAGGCTTCGATACGCGCCGCTGCCGTGGTCGGAGGCCCCCTCCCACAGAAGCCCGGGCTGTGGATCCGGCGCCACACCCCTGTGGGAGCGGTCTTCTGACCGCGACGCGGCCGCTGCCATTCTCAGGCTTCGATACGGGCCGCTGCCGTGGTCGGAGGCTCTCTCCCCCAGAGATCCGCTCCGGTCGTGGGCCAGGCGCACCGCTATCCGCTCATGTCGTCCGCCACAGACGAAAAAAGGCCCGCCGATCGGCGGGCCTTTTCTTTACAGCGACGCTGCGCTTACTTCTTCTCTTCGTATGCCGGCGCTGCGATGGCGGCAGCGTCAACCGGCGCGGCCGGGGCAGCGGCAGCCGGTTCAGCAGCGGCATCGGCCGCCTTCGGTTCGGCGAAGTTCGCACCCGCCTTGTTGCCCATGTAGGCGACCGCGCGCGTGATCTCTTCGTCGCTCAGCGAGGCGTTGCCGCCCTTGGCCGGCATCGCGCCTTTGCCGTTGATCGCCGACTTCACCAGCGCATCGAGACCGGTGGCAATGCGGCTGGCCCAGGCGCCGCTGTCGCCCAGCTTCGGCGCACCGGCCATGCCGGCGTCGTGACAGGCGGCACAGGCGCCCTTGTAGATCTGCTCGCCCGTCTTAGGGCCCTTGGCTTCCGGCTCACCCAGAGCGAGTTGCGCGACCGGCTGGATCGCGCGCGACACCACTTCCGGATCAGGATTGCTGGCGCCCTTGTAGCCGGACGACACGTACTGGGCCACCAGCACGCCCAGACCGACAAACACCACAAATGACAGTACGACCACCGCGATCAGCTGTTGCGGCGTCTTGATGAGAGTTTCGTGCTCTTCGTGCGCGTCCGACATGGTGCCTTCCTCTGATGACCTGGATAGGGTTGGAAAAACAGAACGCGCCATTATAGCGGCAGCCGGCACCGCCTGCGCCCCGGACGTAGCACCCGCATGGACGCGCAGGCGCAAAGCGGCTATCCTTCGCCGCCTGCGGGCTGTTTCACCGCCCCGCAATGCGCCCGTAGCTCAGCTGGATAGAGTACTGCCCTCCGAAGGCAGGGGTCGTGCGTTCGAATCGCGCCGGGCGCGCCAATTCTCCAAAAGGGCCGGATCACTTCGATCCGGCCCTTTTTGTCATGTGGGCATCCCCGGCGGCGGCGGTGGCAATGCCGGCGTTCCACGTGCGCTACCATCCATGCGACATGTCAGTCGTGTGGAGTCGGGTCGGGAATGGACGAAGGCCACAAGCGCCCTTCAGTGTTGCGATGGATCCTGCTTGCGCTGCTCGTGCTGGCCGTTCTCGACGTTCGCCTGTTCATGTTCGTCGATGCGGCACGCGAGGAAACGCTGCAACGCGCGCGCGATACGCTGCATGTGAGCGTCAACGTCGTCGCGCAGCGCATGGACCAGCACCTGGCGACCTATGACCGGCTGCTGTCCGGCATCGGAGAGGGCGTGCGGCTTCACGGTGGCATTCGAGCCGAGCCGGATCTGACCCTGCATCGCCTGCTGGTCCGGCGACATGCACTCAACCCGGAACTGCGGTCGCTCTTTCTGGTGCGTCACGACGGCACAATCGCGGCGATGTCGCTGAACTTCCCCGCCCCCG
Organism: Methyloversatilis sp.; assembly: GCF_965284615.1. Taxonomy (GTDB): domain Bacteria; phylum Pseudomonadota; class Gammaproteobacteria; order Burkholderiales; family Rhodocyclaceae; genus Methyloversatilis. Next base: position 255,491 of record NZ_OZ260098.1, on the reverse strand, counting down.
AACTGGACGTATCGGCGCGGGACTACTTTCAGGCGCAGTCGGGATCGAGTGCCGACGAGAACCGGCTCTTCGTCGGGCCGGCCATCGTCAGCAAACTCACCGGCAAATACATCTTTCCGCTGAGCCGGCGGGTCGAGAACGACGGCAACCGCTTTCTCGGCGTAGCCGCCGCGGCCGTCGATCCGGAACAGCTGACGACCCTGCTGAGCGAGCAGGGCCTGCCCACCGCCTACACGCTGTCCGTATTCCTGCGGGACGGGCATGGACTGGCCTGCCTCCCGCGCCGGTCCGATTGTCTCGAACGCACGGCCGACGACAGGCCCCTGTTCCGTACCTTGCTGCCGGCCGCAGCGGACGGTCTTTTCGAGCGGCGACAGCTGCTCGACGAGCGCCCCGGTCCCGCCGCCTACGCCACCTCGGATGCCTATGGCGTGGTTGTCGCCGCGTCAGCGGATGAACGCATGCTACTCGAGTCCTGGCGGCGCAACCTTGGCGGATACGTCGTCATGGGCGTGGCCAGCAACCTCGCGTTTGCAGGACTGGCCTGGTTCGCCTTCCGCCAGGTGCAGCGCCGCCGGCTGGCGCTGCAGCAGCTGGCCGACGCAAACCAGGAACTGGAGAGCCGGGTCGCCCGCCGCACCGATCAGCTGCGGCGCAGCGAGGACCGCGCGCGGACCTTCATGAACACGGCGCGCGACGCGGTGGTCGTCGTTGACAGCAACAGCTGCATCGTCGAGTTCAATCACGCGGCCGAGGTGCTGTTCGGCTACAGCGCCGACGAGGTCGCCGGGCGGCGGCTCGATATGTTGATGCCGCCCTCCGGAGCGGCGACGCATCGACGCCATGTACAGGCCGCCAACGCGTCAGCCGAGGCTCGAGCAATGAGCAGGGGGCGCGAAGTGACTGCCCGGCACAAGGACGGCCGTGAGTTTCCGATCGACGTCACCGTCGGCAGTTCGGGCGACGGGGCGCAGAGTTTCCACGTCGGCATCATTCGCGACATCAGCGAACGCAAGCGCCTCGAACTGGAACTGCAGCGGCAGGCGTTGACCGACGGTCTGACCGGCGTGCTCAATCGCCGCGCCTTCACCGCCGAAAGCGAGCGGCTGATATCGGTCGCGTTGCGCCACGGGCGGCCGCTGAGCCTGATGGTGATCGACGCCGATCACTTCAAGAGGGTGAACGACGTGTTCGGTCATCCGACCGGCGACGCCGTGCTGAAGGCCCTCGCGCTCACGCTTGGGCAGGCGCTGCGCACCAGCGACGTGCTCGGCCGTCTCGGCGGCGAGGAGTTCGGCATCGTGCTGCCGGAAACCGATGCGACCGGCGCGCACGAGGTCGGCGAGCGACTGCTGCAGGCGGTGCGCGAGCGCCGGATCGAACACGACGGCCACACGCTGAACATCACCGTGAGCATCGGTGCGACCGTGCTCGGTGCCGGCGACGACAGTTTTGAGTCGGCCTTCCTGCGCGCCGACCGGGCACTTTACGAGGCGAAGCACGGAGGACGGGATTGCGCCGTTCTGAAGCCCGGCGAGCAGGATGTCGTCTGAAATATGCCAGCCGCTGTCGTCAGGCCCGGAAGCCGGAGGCAGCGCGCAGGGGCGACGCGGCGGACGGAAGGGTTTCGGCCGATAGCAGGTCGGCCGCCCCGATACGCGCGGCGAGCCATTGCGTGGCGTCGTTCACGGCCAGCGGGCGCGACCACAGATAGCCCTGACCCTTGTTGCAGTCCAGCGTCGCCAGCAGCGCCGCCTGACCTTCGGTTTCGATGCCTTCGGCGGTCGTGCTCATGCCGAGGCTGCGGGCAACGCGCACGGTGGCTTCTATCAGTACCCGCTTGTGCAGATTGCTCTCCGCGTCGGCGACGAAGGAGCGATCTATCTTGACGGTGTCGATCGGCAGCTGGCCGAGACAGGCGAGCGAGGAATAGCCGGTGCCGAAATCGTCCAGCGCGAGCGCGACGCCGAGCGCCTTCAGTTCGAGCAGGCGGGCGCGGATGTCGTCGCCCTGGGCCGCCATGCTCTCGGTCACCTCCAGCTGCAGTGCCTGCGCCGGCAGGCGGCTCGAATCGAGCACGCGCGCGACCTGATCGGTGATGGCGGCGTCCTGCAGTTGTGCACGCGACAGATTGACCGACACCATCGCGGGCGCCAGCGCGCCGAACTGGCGCTGCCACGTCGCCAACTGACGGCACGCCGAATCGAGCACGAACTCGCCGACAGCGCCGATCAAGCCGCACTCCTCGGCAATCTCGATGAATTCGACCGGCGATACCAGACCGCGCTGCGGATGCTGCCAGCGGACCAGCGCCTCGAAGCCGGCGACGCGACCGTCGGTCAGCTCGACGATGGGCTGATAGACGACGAACAGTTCGTCCTGTTCGAGGGCCCGTCGCAGTTCCAGTTCGAGTGCGCCGCGACGGGTTGCGATGTCCTTGATCGACGGCGTGAACAGCACGTGACGCCCGCCGCCGGCGCGCTTCGCCTCCTGCATGGCGAGGCTCGCGTCCTGCAGCAGCGCGTTCGCTTCGGCGGCGGCGTGTATGCCGGCGACGACGCCGATGCTGGCGGAGATATGCACCTCGACGCTGTCGATCAGATAGGGGCGGGACAGCGTGTCGATCAGCCGCTGCGCAATGCTGTGCACGTCCTCGCTGTCGCGCAGACCGTCGAGCAGCACGACGAATTCGTCGCCGCCGAGGCGGGCCGTCGTGTGCAGCGGCTCCTGCGCCGGACCGACGGCGTCGCGCTGACGCACGGTGCCATTCAGCCGCTCGGCCACCATGCGCAGCAGCCGGTCGCCCCCCGCCTGCCCGAGCGTCAGATTGACGCGATTGAAACGGTCGCAGTTGATGAACAGCACGGCAAAGGTGGGCGCACCGCCGGCGTCGGGGCGCGCCAGCGCCTGCTGTATCCGCTCCAGCACGGCGGAGCGGTTGGGCATCAGCGTCAGGCTGTCGGTGCGCGACGCGTCGCGCATCCGCGAGGCCAGACGCTGCTGTTCCAGTTCCACCTCGTGCGTCACGTCATTGACGCAGCCCATGATGGTGTGGGCGTCGAGCCGCAGCAGGCTGATGCCGAGCACGCGCCGGCCACCGGCCGTTGACCGCACCGGCATGCGCAGCCCCTCGCACACCAGCGCGCCCGGCTCGATGGCGGCGTCCGCCATGGCGCGCAGATCAGGCGCCACCTCGTCCAGCACCTCGAACAGATTGTCCAGATTGCCCTGCCGCGCCAGCGGCATCAGCAACTGCGCCGAGCGCGGATTCATCATCGTCACCGTGCCGTCGGGCCGGATCTGCAGCAGGCCGATCGGCGCCTGGTAGAGGAACTGGATCAGCGCCTCGTAAGCGGGCGGCTGCAGATCCTCAGGGTCGCTGTCCGGCTTCATCGGACGACCGCCGACTGAAGCGCCGGTTGCCAGCGCTCTACCCGGTTGCGGCCGCCGGCCTTGGCCGCATAGAGCGCCTCGTCGGCACGCTGCATCAGGGCATCGAAATCGCTCACGTCGGCGTCCATCGCCGCGACGCCTGCGCTGACGGTGTAGCGCACGACCTGGCCGCCGACCTCCACCGCCTGCGTCGCAAGCAGCTGGCACAGGCGCTGGGCGACGATCTCTGCGCCCTCCAACGTGGTGTCCGGCAGCAGCACGACGAATTCCTCGCCACCGAAGCGCGCGAGCACGTCCATCGCGCGGAAGGTCGCGGTCATTCCGGCGGCGAGATGGCGCAGTACGGCGTCGCCAGCAGCGTGTCCATACTGGTCGTTGATCCGCTTGAAATGGTCGGCGTCTATCATCACCAGCGACAGCGGCCGCGGGAAGCGCGCCCAGCGCTGCATCTCCAGCTCGACCGCCTCGACGAAGGCGCGGCGGTTCAGCAGGCCGGTCAGGTGATCGCAGGACACCGCCTTCAGCAACGCTTCCGCCGCCTCGCGCCGGTCGGACACATCGCGAATGATGAGGCTGTAGGCACGTTCGTCGGTCGGCTCGCCATCGCGGTCATGCAGTGGCGCGATCAGGCAGCTGCCCCAGTAGCGACCGCCGTCGGCGCGCACGCACCATCCTTCGTCCAGGCTCCAGCCGGTGCGGTCGGCCTCGTGCAGCCGGTCGAGCACGCGCTGTTCGGAAATCGCGTCTTCAGGGTAGAACATCGACAGGCTGCGGCCGGTCACCTGCTCCTCGGTGAAGCCGGTGATGCGGGCGATGCTCGGGTTCCAGTCCTGCACGCAGCCATGTTGGTCGAGCGACACCAGGGCGTAGTCGGTCAGGCCGATCGCCAGCGTGTTGATCCAGGCCTGGCTCTGGCGCAGTTCGCGGTCCCGGCGGACCGACTGCGTCACGTCGGAAATGACGGCCATCAGCCGCTCGGCGTCGAGCTTGAGCAGTGTCAGCGCCAGCACCTGGCTCTGTCTGCGACCGGGCTGACCGGTCGCGATCGGCACCTGCAGCGCGTCGCACACCGTGCCGTGCACGTCCGGAAAATCCTGCACCCGCTGTCGCAGGTCGGGCACCACGGCTTCCAGCGCGGTGAACAGATTGGCCAGCTGGCCGTCCGGGGAGAGCGGCATCAGCAGCTGCGCGCACAGCGGATTGATCATCGTGATCTCGCCATCCGCCAGCGTCTGTACAAGGCCTATCGGCGCCATGTACATGAACTGCAGCAGCGCTTCGTATTCCTCTTCGACCGGTGCGCTCATGCGTGCTCCGGCTCAGGTCTGGCGGTGGACCAGCACATAGCGCAAGTCGCTGCCGGGTCGGGCGAGCAATCTGAGCTTCACCTTGACCGGGCGCATGCGCAGGGTCAGCACGTAGTCGATGGTGTCGTCGAGCACACTGCCGTCCTGCTGCGCGTCCTCGAAGCGCTGGGCAACCATGAAGTTGTTCATGCACGGCGCCACCACGGTGAACAGCGCGTGTCCGATCACCCGATCGGGCGACAGGCCGGCGGCGGCCGATTCGAAGCGGTTGTAACGTCTGACCTGGGTTGCGTCGTCCATGCCGATGACGCCGAAGTCGAGGCTGTCAAGCTCGGCATCGCTCGCGCGGTCGAGATAGTCAAACAGTGCTGCGTTGGAGAACGAGAGGGTCTGTTCCGTATTCATGGTGCTCCCTGGGTCGGTATCAACGGACACCTTGAGGTGCGCCGGATGGCAATGCGGAGGCAGCGGACACTCCGGACAACGGATCAGTTATCGGGAGTGCACCCGCGAACTTGAGGAGGCAACGAGGGCGCGATCGGCCAATCGACCAGCTTGCCGCGGGCGTCTACCGGCAACTGGTCACCGAACGACCAGGCGCGTGGACATTCGGGTGCCGACAGGCGTTCCCTCACCCACGCTTCAAGTGCGGGCAGCAGCGCCGCCGGGGTGGCGCCTGCGTGCGGCACGACGAAGGCCTTCAGGCGTTCGCCCTCGGTCGGCGACATGCGGCGAACCGCGCACGCCTCGACCAGCGGGTGTTCGAGCAGCACGTCGCGCACCCGCGCCGGAAACACGTTGATGCCCGCCACCTGCACCGCTTCGTCGCGCCGTCCGGCCAGCCGGAAGCGCCCGTCGGGCAACCACTCGATCACGTCCTGCAATGCAGCTCGACACTCGCCACTGTCCGCGGTCGGGCGCACCAGTGCCGCGTCGTCGGCCACCGCGCGGCGCCAGTGCGGCATCAGCGTGTAGGGCGCGCCGGCGGTGTCGCGCCAGCCGATGCCGGCTGTCTCCGAACTGCCGTAGATCTGCAGCAGTCGCGCCAGCCCCTGCGCAACCAGCGCGTCGGCCAGCGCATCCGGACAGGGCGCGGTGGAGCTGGTACCGATGATGTCGGCCGGCAGCTGTGGACCGAAGCGGGCGAGCAGCGACCAGTGCGCCGGGTGACTCACCAGCAGGTCGCCCGGCTGCAGCCGGGCGGCCAGCGCCTGCGGCGGCAGCGGCCGCACATCGACGACATCGTGCGTGCCCAGGCGGGGCGGCAGCAGGACGCCGAAAATGAAGCCATAGATGTGATGGACCGGCACCGCGACCAGCACCCGCCGGCGCGGCCCGATGTGGGCGGCCAGCGCATCGGCCTCCTCTTCCAGCATCGTCAGCGCGTGCGCGCACGCCTTCGGCATCCCGGTGCTGCCGGACGTGCGGAAGGTCAGGCGGCGACCATCCTGCGCGAGGCCTTCGCGGGCCAGCGCGCAGTACTGACCGAAAGTACTCGCCGCCGGCAGCGCATCGATCACCGTGCTGTCGTGCAGCTGCAGCAGTTCGGCGATGGCGGCGGCCAGCGTATAGCGCTCAAGTGAATCGAGCCCGAAACCGCTGTCGTCGAAGGCCATCGACGCCAACCACGGCTGCGGCGGCAGCGGTGAGCCGCCGGGCCGCAGCCGTCGCACCTCGTCGGCGATCAGGTCGGCCAGCACGCGTTCGAGCGCCGGGCCGTCGGCGTGCCAAGGGACGCTCATCCGTCCGACTCCAGCACGTCGCCTGCGCTGCCTGTGCGCAGCACGCCCACCAGCCGGGTCAGTTCATGGTCCAGCGCGCGGTCCTCGACCACCAGCGGAATGCAGGACTCGAGCCACGACTGGGTGTGCGCCAGCACCGGCGGCAGCGCACCGGCGTCGATGCGGCCGCGCAGCGCGACCGCCTGCCGGGCCGACACCAGCATCGCCGCCAGCACCTGTTCGCCCAGTTCGAGCACGCGCAGGCAGTCGCGCGCGGCGATCGTGCCCATGCTCACCTTGTCCTGGTTGTGGCATTCGGTCGAGCGCGAGAACACCGACGCCGGCAGGGTGGTCTTCAGCGCCTCGGCGGTCCACGCCGACACGGCGATCTGCAGCGCTTTCAGGCCGTGGTTCAGTGCGCCGCGTTCGCCGGTCGCGGCGGTCAGGTTGTCCGGCAGGCCGTGGCTGAAACGGCTGTCCACCAGCAGCGCGAGCTGGCGGTCCAGCAGGTCGAGCACATTGGCGACCGCGGTCTTCAGGCTGTCCATCGCGAACGCGACGTGACCGCCGTAGAAATGTCCGCCATGCAGCACGCGCCCGCTGTCCGGGTCGATCAGCGGATTGTCGTTGGCGCTGTTCAGTTCGTTCTCGATCAGCGTCCGCGTGAAAGGCAGCGCGTCTTCGAGCACACCGATCACGTGCGGCGCGCAGCGCAGCGAATAGCGGTCCTGCAGCCGTGCCGGATTGCGTGCCTCGCCGGCGTCGCAGGCGAGGTCGCGACGCAGCCGGCGGGCCACCGCCTGCGGTCCCGGATGCGGCTTGGCGGCGAACAGCAATGCGTCGAAGTGGTGCGGGTTGCCGGCGGTCGCGAACACGTTCAGCGCGGTCAGGCGGGTGGCGACCCGGCTGCAACGCTGCGCCCGCTGCCAGGCGAGACAGGCCAGCGCGGTCATGACGGCGGTGCCGTTCATGATGGCGAGTCCTTCCTTCGGCTGCAGCGACAGCGGCTGGATACCGGCTTCGGCCAGCGCCTCGCGCGCCGGCATGCGCCGCCCGCGCCACCGCACGTCGCGCTCGCCGCACAGCGCAGCGGCGACGTAGGACAGCGGCGTCAGGTCGCCGCTGGCGCCGACCGAGCCTTCGGCCGGAATGCAGGGCAGGATGTCGTGCTCCAGCAGCGCCGCCAGATGCTGCAGCAGTTCGTAGCGCACACCGGACATGCCCTGGCACAGCGAGGCCAGCCGCGCGGCCAGCACCGCGCGCGTCTCGTCGGCCTCCAGCAGGCGTCCCATGCCGACGCCGTGATAGGTGTAGAGGTGGTGAGGCAGCTCCGCCACCTGCGCGGCGGGCACCGCCACCGTGCACGACTCGCCGTAGCCGGTGGTGACGCCGTAGATCACGCCGTCGTCGGCGAGCAGCTGCAGCACGACGCGCGCGCCGGCGTCGATGCGGGCGCGGAAGGCTGTCTCGGTCGACAGCACGGCGCGACGCCTGCCGTCGGCGATCGCGGCGATCGCCTCGATGTCGAGCGGGCGACCGTCGAAAACGACGTCATCGTGTTCCGGTGCGGCGGCGGTCATGAAATCCATATCGAAGTGGGCACGGAGGCGAAGCATGGCAGCGCACGGCAGGGCTGCGCAGTGTTGCCCCGGCGCCGCGCCGAAACGAAGACAGCGGCGGCGCGGCGACGGTTCATCCGGCGCAGCGCCGTTCGATCTGCCGATGGAACAGCGCACCGGCCGCCACGCTGACCGCCCACGCGAAGGCGAGCGCCGCCGGCGCGGTGTCCGGCGTGGCGCCCCACAGACGGGTGACGACGGCGTTCACCAGCATGGCCACCGGGTAGTGGATCAGGAAGACCGAGAACGAGATCCGGCCGAGGAAGGCGAGCGCCGGAATGTCCGGCCAGCGCGCCAGCAGCCCGCTGCGCAGGCCGCCCCACAGCAGCAGTGCCACACAGCCGGCGAAAGCCACGCGTTCGCGGTGTTCGAGGGTCAGCGCCAACAGCACGGCGGCGGCGACCGCCACGCCCCACAGCAATGAGCGGCCCGGTCTGGACAACCAACAGACGGCCGCCCCCAGCGCGTAGACACCGAAATAGTAAGGACCGGCGACGTCCCAGCTGGTGTCGCGATTGATCACGAACAGCGACGCGGCGGCGACACCGGTGGTGATCGCGGCGAGTACGACGGCGTGGCGTGTCGGGCCGGTGCGCGAGGCCAGCCAGACCAGCAGCGCCGCCATCGCGTAAAGCTGGAAGTCGATCGCCACGTACCAGACTCCGGCCGACAGCGCCTCGACGCCAACGATGTCCTGCAGCAGCAGTGCGTGCGCCAGCAGCTGCCCGACCGAGGGCGTACCGGGCAGGCTGGGGTCGTCGATCAGCGCGCGGGCAATCGCGGCGCAGACGACGCTGATCAGCACGGCCGCCATGCAGGGCAGCGCCAGCCGGCGATAGCGCTTCCACAGCACCGCCGGCAGCGACAGCGGTCGCGGCTGCAGCGCCGGCGCCAGCGCACGGGCGGCGAGGAAGCCGCCGATGACGAAGAACACCTGAACCGCCAGCCGCCCGTCGTAGTAGAGCCAGTCGGCGAGCTGAGGGAAGCGGCTGCGGAAGGCCTCCGCCAGCGGACCGTAGGCGACCAGGTGATGCAGCACGATGAGCTGTGACGCGACCGCCTTCAGCGTGTCGAAGACCGCGAGGCGCGAAGCGACGTCGTGCAGGTCAGCGCAGGAGAGGGCATCGGTGCCGGCCGTCGGCGCATGCATTGCGGGGGATTCCAGTGCGAGGCCCCGCATTGTGCACGCCACTGGCCCGAATTCAAGGCCGGGCGCGTCAGCCGTCGCCGCGCGCCACTTTTGCCTCGTAGGTGGCGAGATCCAGCAGACCTTCCTGCATCGCCTGCCGGCGTTCGTGCTCCGGCAGCACGTCCTGCACCATGTCCAGCCGCTTCCACGAAGCGAGCGGCGTCACGCATTCCGCCTTCGGCACGTATTTCGACTGTTCGAGCTTGCGGTACCGGTGCACGTAGCGCGGACAATTCACCCAGATCTTGCTGACCGTCACGCGCACCAGGTACTTGGCTTCGTCGTAGTCGGCCAGCAGCGGATCGTCCGCGAGGAATTCGGCGCGGCCCTGCACACGCACGCGGTGCGGCTTCTCGAAATCGATGAACAGCAGGCCGACACGCGACTGGCCGACGATATTGCCCAGCGAGTAGAACATGCCGTTCCCGTCGTAGCCCGGGAACACCAGCGTGTGCGCGTCAAGTACCTTGACGAAGCCGGTGGGGCCGCCCTTGTACGACACCGTGGGATTGCCGTCGGGATCGACCGTTGACAGGAAGAACATGTCGCGCGACGCGATGAAGTCCCGCTCGGCATCCGAGATCTGCTCATGCACCCAGCCGGTGTCGAGCATCTCCGCCAGACCTGTGGTGCCGTAGGCCTGTTGCAGTGCGCGATGATGGTCCGAATACAGGGAAGGCATGGCGGTTCTCCTCGGCTGGATTGCGGCGAACCGGGCGGACCAGCTCGCCGGCGCATCGACCGTGCGCGTGCATCCATGATAGGGAGCGCCGCGCGGGCAAGATGCCCGCCACGCCGCAGGTGCTCAGTGCGCCTCGTCCCAGTTGTGACCGACGCCGGCTTCGACCTTCAGCGGCACCGACAGCTGCGCCACACCTTCCATCAGCGCCGGCACGCGCTCGCGCACCCGGTCCAGTTCGGCCTCGGGCACTTCGAGCACCAGTTCGTCATGCACCTGCAGGATGATGCGCGTCTTCAGCCCTTCGGCCGTCAGCCAGCCATCGACCGCGATCATCGCCAGCTTGATCAGGTCGGCCGCCGTGCCCTGCATCGGCGCGTTGATCGCGGCGCGCTCGGCGCCCTGACGACGGCCGACCTGCTGGGCGCGGATGTCCGGCAGCTGCAGCCGGCGCCCGAACACGGTTTCGACATAGCCCTGCTCGCGCGCCAGCGCGCGCGTCTCGTCCATGTAGCGGGCCACCCCCGGGTACTGCGCGAAGTAGCGGTCTATCCAGCTCTGTGCGGCGCTGCGCTCGATGTCCAGATTCTTCGCCAGGCCGTGCGCGCTCATGCCGTAGATCAGGCCGAAATTGATCACCTTGGCATAGCGGCGCTGTTCGCTGCTCACCTCGTCCGGCGGCACGCCGAACACCTCCGACGCAGTGGCGCGGTGCACGTCCTCGCCGTCGGCGAAGGCCTGCAGCAGGCGCGCGTCCTGCGACAGGTGGGCCATGATGCGCAGTTCGATCTGCGAGTAGTCGGCACTGACCAGCACGTGGCCCGGCGGCGCGATGAAGGCCGAGCGGATGCGCCGGCCTTCGGCGGTGCGCACCGGAATGTTCTGCAGATTGGGATCGACCGAGGACAGCCGGCCGGTCACCGCCACCGCCTGGCCGAAACTGGTGTGCACGCGGCCGGTGTCCGCGCGCACCATGCGCGGCAGCTTGTCGGTGTAGGTGCCCTTCAGCTTGGCCATGCCGCGGTATTCGAGGATGAGCGCCGGCAGCGGGTAGTCCAGCGCCAGCTGCGACAGCACTTCCTCGTCGGTTGACGGCGTGCCGGACGGCGTCTTCTTGATCACCGGCAGCTTTTCGCGCTCGAACAGGATTTCCGCCAGCTGCTTCGGCGAATTGATGTTGAAGGGCTGCTTGGCGGCGGTATGCGCGCGCTGTTCCAGTTCCAGCATTTTCTGGCCCAACTCGTTGCTCTGCGCGGCCAGCGAGGCGCTGTCGAGCAGCACGCCGGTGCGCTCCATGCGGAACAGGATGTCGGACACCGGCAGTTCGATGTCGCGATATATATATGCGAGCTTGCTGTCGGCCTTGACGCGTGGCGCCAGCACTTCGTGCACGCGCAGCGTCACGTCGGCATCCTCTGCGGCATAGGCTGAAGCGCGGTCGATCGCCACCTGCTCGAAACCGATGCGCGCCGCGCCCTTGCCGGTCACCTCGTCGTAGCTGATCACCTTCAGGCCGAGGTGGCGGGTGACCAGGGTGTCGAGGTTGTGGTTGCGATCGGCTTCCAGCACATAGCTTTCGAGCAGCGTGTCATCGACCACGCCGGCCAGCCGGATGCCGTGATTGGCGAACACGTGGCGGTCGTACTTCAGGTTCTGGCCGAGCTTGCCGTGCGTCGCCGATTCCAGCCAGGGCTTGAGCTTGACCAGCACCTCGTCGCGCGGCAGCTGGGCCGGTGCGTCCGGATAGACGTGGGCCAGCGGCAGGTAGGCGGCCACGCCGGGTTCCAGCGCGAAGCTCATGCCGACCAGCTGCGCTTCCATCGGCTCCAGGCTGGTGGTTTCGGTGTCCAGCGACACCACCTTCGCCGCCATCAGCTTCGCATGCCAGCGGTCGAAGGCCGCCCAGTCGAGCAGGGTTTCGTAGTCAGCGCGGTGGCTGCCTTCAGGCGCGGTCGAGGGCAGGGCGTCCTCGGCCGATGCGGGCGCATTGACGGTCACCGTCTTGCGCGCACCCTTGGCCAGATCGTCAAGCAGGCCCTTGAAACCGTAGCGCTCGTAGAGCGGGCGCAGCGCCTCGGCGTTCTCGCCGTCCGAGGTCAGCGATTCCAGCGGCTGCGGCAGTTCGACGTCGCACTTCACCGTCAGCAGCTTGCGCGCCAGCGGAAGGAAGTCGAGGTGGGCGCGCAGGTTCTCGCCGACCTTGCCGCCAATATCGGCCGCATTGGCGACCACCGAATCCAGCGTGCCGCCGTACTGCTGCAGCCACTTCACCGCGGTCTTCGGGCCGCACTTGTTGACGCCCGGCACGTTGTCCACGCTGTCGCCGATCAGTGCGAGGTAATCGACGATGGCCGACGGCGGCACGCCGAACTTGGCCAGCACGCCAGCTTCGTCCAGCTTTTCCTCGCTCATCGTGTTCACCAGCGTCACGTGCTTGTTCACCAGCTGGGCGAGGTCCTTGTCGCCGGTCGATATGACGCAGTCGATGCCGCGCTCGGTCGCCTGCGCGGCCAGCGTGCCGATCACGTCGTCCGCCTCCACGCCCTCGACCATCAGCAGCGGCCAGCCGAGCGCGCGCACTGCCTCGTGGATCGGCGCGATCTGCGCCGCCAGGTCTTCCGGCATCGGCGGACGGTGGCCCTTGTAGTCCGGGTACCAGTCGTCGCGGAAGGTCGGGCCCTTGGCATCGAACACGACAGCGCGATAGTCCGCCTTGTAGTCGGCTGCCAGCCGCCTTAGCATGTTGATGACACCGCGCAGCGCGCCGGTCGGCTCACCCTGTGCGTTGCGCAGGTCCGGCATCGCGTGGAAGGCGCGGTAAAGATAGGACGATCCATCGACGAGCAGCAGCGTGGGCATGGCGGATTCCGCGTGGGGACATTCGGTCGGCCCGCGATTATCGCCGCACCCGCCCTGATCGGGCACTTTCAGCGGACACTTTTCCCCATGAGCGCGAAAGACAAACTGCCGGGCATGATAGACCCGGGTGAAGCGGCACGTACCAGCAGCGCGCGCGAGGCCTGGCGCATCTTCGGCATCATGGCCGAGTTCGTCGAGGCGACCGAGCGGCTGCAGCAGATCCGGCCGGCGGTGAGCATCTTCGGCAGCGCGCGCACACCGGTTGACCATCCGTACTACGCACTGACCGAGCGGGTCGCGCGCGAGCTGTCGGACGCCGGTTTCTCCGTCATTTCCGGCGGCGGCCCGGGCATCATGGAAGCGGCCAACAAGGGCGCCTTCCACGGCAAGTCACCGAGCGTCGGGCTGAACATCCAGTTGCCGATGGAACAGCACGCGAACGTCTATCAGGACATTTCGCATTCCTTCGAGCACTTCTTCGCCCGCAAGTACATGTTCGTGCGCTTCGCCGCCGCCTACGTCGTGATGCCGGGCGGTTTCGGCACGGTGGACGAGCTGATGGAAGCGCTAACGCTGATCCAGACGCGCAAGAGCCGCAGCATTCCCGTCATCCTGGTGCACGCGCCGTTCTGGGCCGGCCTGATCGACTGGTTCCGCAACACGCTGGTAGCGGAAGGCATGATTTCGCCGGAGGACATGGACCTGGTGCAGATCATCGACGACCCGGCGCAGATCGTGGATGCGATATTCCGACACTACGAGAACCGCAGCTTCATGCCGCTGCCTGAGGAACACGAGGCGATGTTGAATCTTTGAGGAGCGGGGGCTAGAGGCTAGGGGTTAGGGGCTAGCCAACAGGCGCGGCGGTCGCCGCGCGAGATTTTCACTAGCCCCTCGTCCCCAGCCCCCAGCCTCTAGCTCCCAGCCCCCCGCCCCGCCTCTGTTAAACTGCCGGAATTACGAAGGATTTTCGATGCGTCCGCTACTTTTTGCAGCAGTTCTCGCAGCCGCGCTGGGCAGTGTGGCGCCTGCGGTGTATGCCCAGGCCGGTCGTCCGCCCGATCTGCAGCCGATTCCCGAACCGCCGCCGCCGCCCGAGCCGCTGGAGGGTGAAGTGGCCGTCGAGCCGCAGATCACCATCATCCAGCGCGGTGAGGAAACGGTGGAAGAGCACCGCGTGAACGGCAAGCTCTACATGATCAAGGTGACGCCGCGCCATGGCGTGCCCTACTACCTGATGGACGAGAACGGCTCCGGCGCAATGACGCGCTATGACGATCTCGATTCGGGCCTGCGTGTGCCGAAGTGGGTGATCTTCTCGTTCGACTGACCCGCGCGCGCCGCCGGCGCGTGCCCAACCATCCGTTCTGACTCGTGTCCGTCTTCACCACCGTCACCGCAGATGAGCTGCGCGACTGGCTGAAGAATTACTCCATCGGCCATCTGGTGTCGCTGGAGGGAATTCCGGCCGGCATCGAAAACACCAACTACTTCGTCAACACCTCGCACGGTCGTTACGTGCTGACGGTGTTCGAGAAGCTGACGCGCACCGAACTGCCGTTCTACGTGCACCTGATGGCGCATCTGGCACGTCATGGCATTCCCTGTCCGGCGCCGATCGCCGACCGCGACAACGAATACCTCGGCACGATCCACGGCAAGCCGGCCATGCTGGCCACCCGGCTTGCCGGCCGCTCGCAGATGGAACCGGGCGCGGCGCACTGCGCCGCCATCGGCGGCATGCTGGCCACCATGCACGTGGCCGGCCAGAGCTACGGCCGCCGCTTCGACAACCCGCGCGGCTACGGCTGGTGGCTCGAGACGGCGCCCAAGCTGCTCGGCTTCCTGCCGGACGACGAGCGCGCGCTGCTCGAAACCGAAATCGCCTTCCAGCGCGAAGCCCGTGAACAGGGCCTGTGCCGCGACCTGCCCTTCGGCGTCGTGCACGCCGACCTGTTCCGCGACAACTGCCTGATGGATGGCGAACGCATCGGCGGCATCATCGATTTCTATTTCGCTGGCGACGACTACCTGCTGTTCGATCTCGCGGTGACGGTGAACGACTGGTGTTCCGACGCCTCCGGCGAACTGGTGGCGGACAAGGCCGACGCATTGATCAAGGCCTACCACGCCGAGCGCCCGCTGTCCGACGCCGAGCACCGCGCCTGGCCGGCGATGCTGCGCGGCGCGGCGCTGCGCTTCTGGATGTCGCGGCTGTACGACTTCCACATGCCGCGCGGCGGCGAGATGGTGCACACGCACGATCCGGCCCGCTTCCGCGACGTGCTGCGCGCGCGCATCGGCGCCGGTGACGCACTGCCATGGCGGTGAGCCTGCAGGCGCGTACCTTGCCCGCACTCGCCGGCTGGTCGTGGATCAGCGGCGGCTTCGCGCTGTTCCGCCGCAACCCGCCGCTGCTTGCCGCACTATCGGTTTCGTACTTGGTCGTGCTCACGGTGATGAGCGCGATACCCGTTATCGGACCGGTTTTTGAGGCACTGACACTGCCAGCGTTTATGGTGATTCTCTTCAATGCCGTTCGTATGATCGAGATGAACGCTGATTTGTCACGCGACGTCTTGATGCATGGTTTAGAGAAGAACTATCGCGCTCTCGTGCAACTCGGCGTTCTGCAATTGGTGTCCCAGCAAATCGTCGGCGTTCTTGCAGCAGTGCTTGTTGGTACGCCAGATGGCTTAGCCGGAAAGCCTGTTGATCTTGCAGCAGTGGCGCCAGCGCTGCTGATGGTGTCGCCGCTCGCGCTCCTGCTTGGCGTACTCCTGTGGTTTCCTCCGTTACTGATCTCCAAGTGCGATCTGCCACTAAGCAAAGCGCTCTTCTTCGGTTTGGTTGGCGTTGTAAGAAACATCAAGGTGTTCGGCGTTTTCTTTCTCGCCGTCCTGATGCTGATGACAGCAGCACTCATGTTCATCACCACGATTGGCGCGTTTCTCGGCGTGACCGAGGGTGGGCTGTCCATGTTGCTCTTCGTTGCTGCGCCCTTCGTTTTCTTGCCGCTGAATGCAGCATGCGTCTACGTGAGCTTCCGCCAGGTGTTCGCGCCGGACGAAGCGCCGGCGCCCGAGCCCGCCGATGAGTGAAGCGCTGCCGCTCGGCGTGTTCGGCGGCACCTTCGACCCGGTGCATGTCGGCCACCTGAGACTGGCGGAAGAGGCGCGCGAGGCACTGCAGCTCGGTCGCGTGCGCTGGATTCCGGCCGGTCAGCCCTGGCACCGCGCGGCGCCGCGGACTTCGCCGACGCACCGGCTGGCCATGGTCGAGGCGGCGGTGGCATCGAACGAGGCGTTCGAGGTCGACGGCCGCGAAGTCGCGTCCGGTCGGCCGAGCTACACGGTGGATACGCTTACCGCGCTGCGCGCCGAACTGGGCGAGGCGCTGCCGCTGGTGCTGATTCTGGGCACCGACGCATTCAGCCTGCTGCACACCTGGCACCGCTGGCGTGATCTGTTCGCGCTTGCCCATATCGGCCTGGCGACCCGCGCCGGTCAGGCGGTCGATGCCGCGGCGCTGGATCCGGCGCTGGCGGCCGAACTGGCGGCGCGCGGCGGGCGTGATGCGCAGGTCTTGCGCGAGCGGCCGTCCGGCGCCATCGTACGTTTCGACATGACGCCGCTGGCGGTGTCGGCGACCGACATCCGGGCACGGCTGGCGCGCGGCGAGCGTTGCCGCTATCTGCTGCCCGACGAAGTATTCGAATACATCCGCCTTAACCGGCTCTACTGAAGGCTTTACATGGATATCAATGCACTGCAGGCGCTGGTCATCGACGCGCTGGAAGACATCAAGGCGAAGGACATCGAGGTGATCGACACCTCGAAGTTCAACGCGCTGTTCGACCGCCTGGTCATCGCCAGCGGCGACTCCAACCGGCAGACACGCGCACTGGCGCGCAACGTGCAGGAGAAGGTGAAGGAAGCCGGCGGCACGGTGATCAGCGTCGAGGGCGAGGACACCGGCGAGTGGGTGCTGGTCAACCTCGGCGACCTGGTCGTGCACGTGATGCAGCCGGCGGTACGCGCCTATTACAACCTCGAAGAGCTGTGGTCGGGCTCGGCCAAGCCGTCAACCGACAAGTCGGCTGCAGCCCGCGCACGCGGAACGGCGGCGCGTTGAAACTGCTGGTGATCTGCGTCGGGCACCGCATGCCCGACTGGGTCGACGCCGGCGTGCAGGAATTCGCCCGCCGCATGCCGCGCGACTCAGCCCTGCAGATCGTCGAAGTAAAGGCCGAACCGCGTACCCAAGGCAAGCCGGTCGAGGTGCTGATCGAAGCCGAACGGGCTCGCATCGAACAGGCCATCCCGCCGCGCGCCCGCATCGTCGCGCTCGACGAGCGTGGCGACGATCTGACGACCGTCGCGCTGACCGCACGGCTGCGCCGCTGGCGCGCCGAGGGCGACGACGTCGCGCTCCTCATCGGCGGGCCGGACGGCCTGTCACCGGCGCTGAAATCGCGTGCGCACGAGCTGATCCGCCTGTCCAGCCTGACGCTGCCGCACGCGCTGGCCCGCCTGCTTCTGGCCGAAGCGTTGTATCGTGCGGTGAGCCTTGAAGCCAATCACCCCTATCACCGCGAATGAGCCTTTCGAACACCGTTCCGCCCGTCCTCTATCTCGCGTCGCGCAGCCCGCGCCGGCGTGAACTGCTCACCCAGATCGGCCTGAGCTTCCTGATGCTTCCCTTCCGCGGCCTGCCGCGCGAAGACATCGACGTCTCGGAAGACGTGCGCGACGGCGAGGACGCCGAAACCTATGTCGTGCGTGTCGCCCGTGCCAAGGCGCTGGGCGGCGAACAGCGTCTGGCCTGGCGGCGCATGTCGGCCGGGCTGGTGCTGTCAGCCGACACCACGGTCGAGATCGACGGCGACATCCTCGGCAAGCCGGCCGACGCCGCCGACGCCACCGCCATGCTCACCCGCCTGTCCGGCAGCACGCACCGCGTGCTGACCGCGGTCGCCGTCAGCGACGGCCGGCGGCTGGAGCATGCGCTGTCCATTTCAACCGTGCGCTTCGCGAAACTCGAACCGCGCGACATCGAACGCTATGTGCTCAGCGGCGAACCGATGGACAAGGCCGGTGCCTACGGCATACAGGGCCGCGCCGGCGCCTTCGTCGAACACATCGAAGGGTCGTACACCGGCATCGTCGGCCTGCCATTGAATGAAACCTGGCAGCTGCTGCGCCGCTTCGGCATGGACATCTGATCCGATTTCCCACTTTCCGGTCCGCACCATGAACGACCAGTTCCTCATCAACTTCACGCCGCAGGAAACGCGCGTCGCCCTGCTGCAGCAGGGCGCGGTGCAGGAACTGCACATCGAGCGCAGCAGCGCGCGCGGCATCGTCGGCAACATCTATCTGGGGCGCGTCGTGCGCGTGCTGCCCGGCATGCAGTCGGCCTTCATCGACGTCGGCCTCGAACGCACCGCCTTCCTGCACGTCGCCGACATCTGGGAAGCGCGCCAGAACGGCGAGCCGCCGAAGCCGATCGAGCGCATCCTGACCGAAGGGCAGAGCGTGCTGGTGCAGGCGCTGAAGGACCCGATCGGGACCAAGGGCGCGCGCATGTGACGCAGATCAGCATCGCCGGCCGGCTGCTGGTACATCTGCCGCAGGACCGCCACGTCGGCATTTCGCAGCGCATCGAATCGACCGAGGAGCGCGAGGCGCTGCGTGCGCGCATTCACGCGCTGCTGCCGCTGGAGGACCCGGGCGGCTACATCGTGCGCACCATGGCCGAATCGGCCAGCGACGAGGAACTGGCAGCCGACATCGCCTACCTGCGCAAGACCTGGCAGGAAATACGGAATCGCGCGAAGACCGCCAAACCGCCCACGCTGGTGTTCGAGGACCTGACGCTGGCGCAGCGCGTGCTGCGCGATCTGGCCTGCGCCGACACGCAGAGCATCCAGGTCAACTCGCGCGAGAACTACGTGAAGCTGCGCAGTTTCGCCGAGGAATACATGCCGCAGCTGACCAAGCTGCTGGAGCACTACACCGGCGAGCGCCCGCTGTTCGAACTGCACAGCGTCGAGGAGGAGATCGAGAAGGCGCTGGCGCGCCGCGTCAACCTGAAGTCCGGTGGCTACCTGATCTTCGACCAGACCGAGGCGATGACGACGATAGACGTGAACACCGGCGGCTTCGTCGGCTCGCGCAATTTCGACGAAACCATCTTCAAGACCAATCTCGAAGCGGCGCACCAGATCGCCCGCCACCTGCGCCTGCGCAACCTCGGCGGCATCATCCTGATCGATTTCATCGACATGGAAAGCGAGGAACACCGTGCCCAGGTGCTGGCCGAACTGCACAAGGCGCTCGGCCGCGATCACACGAAGATTTCGGTCAGCGGCTTCACCTCGCTCGGCCTGGTCGAGATGACGCGCAAGCGTACCCGCGAATCGCTGGCCCATGTGCTGTGCGAACCCTGCCCGACCTGCGGCGGCCGCGGCGAAGTGAAGACCGCGCAGACCATGAGCTTCGACATCCTGCGCGAACTGCTGCGCGAAGCGCGCCAGTTCAGTGCGCGCGAATTCCGCATCCTGGCCCACCCCAAGGTGGTCGACCTCTTCCTCGAAGAAGAGTCGCAGGCGCTGGCCATGCTGTCGGACTTCATCGGCAAGCCGATCTCGCTGCACGCCGAGTCGAGCTATTCGCAGGAGCAGTTCGACATCGTGCTGCTCTGAGTCCCGGGAGCGCGGCCGTCGCGTGACAACGCGAGGCTGACGGACACGGCGTTTTTGTGGTCTGATTGAATGCAAATCGATCACAACAAAATGCAGGCCATCATGACCGGATCCGGACTGAAGGAGCGCATACGCGCGATCAAGCTCGAGGTGATGGCGCTCGCCGTCGCCGCGCAGGACACGCGCACGCCGCGCCGCGCCAAGATCCTGCTGCTCTTCCTGCTCGCCTACGCGGCCAGCCCGATCGACCTGATTCCGGACTTCATCCCGGTGCTCGGCATGCTGGACGAGGTGGTGCTGCTGCCGCTGGGCATCTGGCTGGCGGTGCGCATGATCCCGCCCGACGTGATGGAAGCGGCGCGCGCCCGCGCCCGCGCCGGCAAGTTGCCGGCCAACTGGGCGGCCGGCATATTCATCCTGCTGCTGTGGGCGGCGTCGATCGCCGCCATCGCCTGGTGGTGGATGAACCGGAGCCCGGCAGCGTGACAGGCTGCGCCTGCCTGCGCTGACACAATTCCTTGCAATCCCGTCAATGACTTACAATCGGGCCGCAATCAGAGCGGCCCCGCAAGAGGCCGCGGCAAAAAACTGACCGGTGCCTGCGATGGGACTCAGACTCAAATTCAACCTCGTGCTGATCGGCGTGTTCGCGATCGGCCTCGCCGCCTGTGCGGCGCTGTCGCACCGGCTGCTGCATGACAACGCACGCGCCGAGGTCGAGCGCAACGCCCGGTTGATGATGGAAACCGCGCTCGCCATCCGCGCCTACACGGTGAGCCAGATCAAGCCCCACCTCGATCCGATGCTGGCCGAGCAGTTCCTGCCGCAGA
Organism: Methyloversatilis sp.; assembly: GCF_965284615.1. Classification (GTDB taxonomy): domain Bacteria; phylum Pseudomonadota; class Gammaproteobacteria; order Burkholderiales; family Rhodocyclaceae; genus Methyloversatilis. The sequence goes on along the minus strand of NZ_OZ260098.1, from coordinate 235,188 downwards.
CGGTGCCGGCCTATGCAGCGACCGAAACGCTGAACGAGCTGCGCAAGAACCACCCGGAGTACGCCTACAAGGAAGCGACGCTGAACCCGTCCAACCCGCGCGACCGCGCGTCGGACTGGGAAGCCGACCTGGTCGCCAGCTTCCGCAACGCGATGGACGTGAAAGAGCTGACCGGCGAGCGCGACACGCCGACCGGTCGCCACATGTATATCGCGCGGCCGATCCAGATCACCAATCCGGCCTGTCTCGCCTGCCACAACACGCCGGCGACCGCACCGCCGAGCATGGTGAAGGTGTATGGCGAAGCGAACGGCTTCGGCTGGAAGATGAACGAAATCATCGGCGCCCAGGTGGTGTCGGTGCCGATGACGGTGCCGGTGAGCAACGCCGACCGCGCCTTCACCACCTTCATGGCCTCGCTGGTGGGCGTATTCGTGTTCGTCATGGTGGCGCTGAACCTGATGCTGGAGTGGCTCATCATCCGCCCGGTCGCGCGCATGTCAGCCGCCGCCGACCGCATCAGCACCGGCGACTTCTCGGTGCCGGAATTCGGCGACGGCGGACGCGACGAGGTGTCAGTGCTCGGCGCCTCCTTCAACCGCATGCGACGCAGCCTGGAAACGGCGATGCGCATGATCGACAGTTGAGCGCGGCGTGAGCTCCACTCCTTTCGGCGACGACGACGAGGCGTTCACCGAAGACAGCGTGAACTCGGACGTGCTGGCCGGCAGCGGCTTCCTGCCCACGGCCAACGCCAGCCCCGGTGCGCTGCCGGTCGGCTGGGCCCTGAACGAGTACCGCATCGAATCGCTGCTCGGCGGCGGCGGCTTCGGCCTGACCTATCTGGCACACGACACGCTGCTCGACTGCAAGGTCGCGGTCAAGGAGTTCCTGCCCACCGATATCGCGGTGCGCGGCGACGCGCAGCGCGTGCTGCCGCGCGCCGGGCCGGCGGTCGAGATGTTCGAGCAGGGCCTGCGCCGCTTCCTCGACGAATCGCGCGCGCTGGCCACCTTCCGCCACCCCAACATCGTGCGCGTCAGCCGCTTCTTCGAAGCCAATGGCACCGCCTACATGGTGATGGACTACGTGCAGGGCCGCACGCTGAACCAATGGGTACGCGAACGCAACGACGCGATCGACCGCACCACGCTGCTGGCCATCGTGAAGCCGCTGCTCGACGGCCTGCAGGTCGTGCATGACGGTGGTTTCCTGCACCGCGACATCAAGCCGGCCAACATCTGCATCCGCGACGACGGCACGCCGGTGCTGCTCGACTTCGGTGCGGCACGCCGCTATCACGACGCCGAGCACACGCTGACCGCCATCGTGACGCCCGGCTTCGCACCGTTCGAGCAGTATCACTCGCACGGCAACCAGGGGCCGTGGACCGACATCTACTCTCTGGCCGCCGTCATGTACTGGCTGGTGACCGGACAGCGCCCGGTCGAATCGGCCGCCCGCGTGCACAACGATCCGCTGCGGCCGGCTGCCAAGGCTGCCGACGCGGGTGTCTTCGGCGCTTCGCTGCTGCGTGCCATCGACTGGGCGCTCGAACCGCACGAAACCCGGCGGCCGCGCAGCGTGGCCGACTTCCGTCGCGTGTTCATGCCGGTGCCGGCAGCGCGCGGCCCGCTTGCGTCCGGCTCGCCGCCGGCGCCCGCGGTACGCGCCAGCGGCGCCTCCGAAGAACGGCGCACCATCGTCTGCAGCGTGCTGTATGCGCAGATCGACCGCAGCGTCGATCTCGACACCGCACAGCGACTGGCCTGCAAATCGGAACTGGACGACGCACTGGCGCGCGCCGCACGCTCGGTCGATGCCGACAGCAGGCTCATTCACGACACCGAGGACGGCGCCGCGCTGTGCCTGCTCGGCCAGCCCGAGGACGCCTGCGTGGTGGCGCAGCGGCTGCGCGCGCTCGACCTCGGTGACGAGGGCGGCGGCCTGCGTCAGGGCATCAATCTGGGTCCGGTGCGGGTGACCCGCGCCGGCACCGGCGCGCTCGACGTGCACGGCGACGGCCTCGATGCCGCGCGCACGCTGGCCAGTCTGGCGCGCGCCGGTCAGGTGCTGGTGTCGCGCGCCTATTTCGAAACCGTGTCGGCGCTGGGCAGCGGCGCGCCGGTCGGCCTGCACGCCACCGGCCAGCGCGCGGAAATCGCCTCGCGCAGCCAGGAAGTGTTCGAACTGGATGCGCGCAGCGGCATCACCCGCCGCGTTGACGATGCCCAGCCCGGCCTGGCGCAGGACGCGCTGACGCCGGTGCTCGAAGCGCTGCTCGCCCGCCACATCGGGCCGATGGCGCGCGTGCTGGTGACGCGCATCGGACCCAAGGTGTCCAGCCCGGCGCTGCTGATCGAACAGCTGGCGACGCACATTCCGGGCGACGCGCAGCGCGCCGGTTTCCTGATCGAGGCCAAGCGGCACATCGCCGGCACCACCGGCGTGTCATCGACGGTGCGCAGTGCGTCGATCGATACGGTCAGCGCTTCGCGCCGCAGTGCGCCGCTCACCACCCCGTCGCGCAGCGGCGCTTTCGGCCCGCGACCGCTGGACGACGCGCTGATCGCCGACATCGAGCACCGCCTCGCCCGACGCATCGGACCGATGGCGCGCATCCTGGTCGGCCGCGCGCTGAAGCGGGTGAGCGACGAACAGGCCCTGCTTGACGAGCTGTCGCGCGACATCCCCGACCCGGTGCAGCGCGCCGCCTTCCTCGCCGGCAAGTGATATGGCAGCCATGAACCGCTGCCCGCACTGCGGGCGGGACACCATCGCGCGTCTGATCAAGCTGACCGCCCGCGCCAAGGCGCCGGCCGTGTGCCCGGAATGCGGCGGGCGCTCGTGCACCGGCATCACGCCGCTGTCGCTGTTCGGCTACTTCGCGCTCATCCTGGTCTGCGGCACGCTGCTGCGGCTGGCCGCGCGCACCGGCAACCGCTGGTCACTGCTGGCCGTGCTGGCGCTGTTCGGCGGCGGCTTCCTCTACATTTCCTACCGCACGCCGCTGGTGAAGCTGGAGCGCTACCCGCTGCAGCGGAACATCGCCATCGCCGTCGTCATCGCGGTGTTCGCGGCCGGCGGCTGGTGGTGGTTCAGCAGCGGCGTCTGAACGGCGGGCTCAGCAGCGCGCCGCGCTGCACGGTGACGACGCGGTCGCGGCGTCGGTCGGCCGTACGGCGTCACCACCCTGCTGCGCCTGCAGCGTGCGCGGCCAGTCGGCGACCATCGCATCGAGCCGCGCCTTGATCGCGTCGCCGACGGCGATCTGTGGCTCCGACGCCTCCAGCCCCTCCGCCGCCTCCCGCGTGCCGACCGCGGCGCGGGCACGGGCGAACGCTTCGGTGAAGGACGGTGTTTCGCGCAATGCCTCGTCGAAGAAGGCGCGACCGAAGAAGGTCCAGTCCGCTTCGTGCGAACAGCCGTGCGAACTGCGGTCGGCGCGCGCCGCCGACATGACCAGCGTATCCGGCCCGGCCAGCGGCCCGACGAAGCCACCCGAATAGCAGGCCGACACCAGGATGACGCGGTGGCGAATGCCGGCCGCGTCGAGCAGGGCACCGAGGCGCTGCGGCGTCAGCTGTTCCAGTTCCCACGGCCACAGGCTGAGGTCGAAGCGGTGGTCCTCGGCGCCGTGCGAGGTCAGGAACACGAACAGCACATCCTCTTCGCGGTTCATCCGTTCGCCGAGCGCGCGCAGGCTGGCTTCCATTGCACTGACGGTCGCCAGCGGCCGTTCGAGTACGGTGGCCGGGTTGTTGGCCAGCACGATGCTGCGCCCGCCGGTGCCGAAGCGTTCGGCGAACAGGCGTTCGACCTTGTCCACCTCGCGCAGGAAGACGTCCTGCGCGCCGTGACCGGCGATGGCCAGCAGGAAGAGTTCCGGCCGCCCCGCTTCGCCCGGCTCGACGCGCGCGATCGCCTCGGTCAGCAGCAAGGGCTGGCGGTAGATCAGCGCTTCGCTGCGGGCGGCCTGCCAGCGCGCCGTTTCGGCGTCGTCGTCATCGGTCTGCGTGGCCACCCACAGCGGCATCTGCGTGCCCAGCATCGCGGTCGGCAGCAGGTAGCACAGGCCGACGATGGCCAGCATGCCGAGCCGCCGTGCCGGCCTCGCGTCGAGCACCTCACCCAGCAGCACGGCCGAGGCGATCAGCCCCCAGGCGGCCGGTGCCCACCAGACGAGCGTCACCGCATCGCCCAGTTCCGCCCACACCTCGGCCGGCAGCAGCGCGAGCGCATTCCACAGCAGCGACAGCCAGATCCACAGTGCCGCCATACCGACCACCCCACGCAGCCAGGCCTCCGGCCGGCCGGCCAGACGGGCAGCCGCCCACACGGCGAGCATGAGCCAGGGCAGGTGGAACAGCTTGCCGGCCAGCGCGTCGGCCATGAACCGGCCATCCGGACCGGCGCGCGCGAAGTCGAAACCGAAATCGAGCGCCAGCGACAGCAGTTCGAGCGCGATCCAGGCCGCCGCGCCGGCGCGCAGTGCTGGCGCGGCCTTCCACAGCAGCAGGGCGCGCAGACCGGCGCCCAGGTTGCGGGCGAGGTCGGCCAGAGGCGAGCGGGGTGGCGTCGGTTCCAGTTCCATCGTCGGATGCCGTAAATCGTGCGGAGGTCGGGAACGGATTATCCGTTGCCGCACTCTGTAGCGGGCGCCGATCGTGAAACCGGGTACTTCACCCGGCAGATGCGGGACGCGACGCTATAATCCAAAGCTTCCGAGGAGCGCTGCAAGGTGCCGCAAGGCCCCCAGGCTCGGACCCCGCCAGACCGTCACGGTCGCGGGCACTTTTGCAACGGCGCTCACCTGAACCCGCCGCCCGGGCAGCAATCCGGCCGCGGATGGCAGGTGAGACACCGCCTGCCGCATCAAAAGGAGCCCGTAATGAATGCACCCGCCGAACTGAAGGATTACGTCATTGCCGACCTGTCGCTGGCCGACTGGGGACGCAAGGAAATCGCCATCGCCGAGACCGAAATGCCCGGCCTGATGGCGATCCGCGAGGAATTCGCGACGCAGCAGCCGCTGCGCGGCGCCCGCATCACCGGCAGCCTGCACATGACCATCCAGACCGCCGTGCTGATCCAGACGCTGGAAGCGCTCGGCGCCGAAGTCCGCTGGGCCTCGTGCAACATCTTCTCGACCCAGGACCACGCCGCCGCCGCGATCGCCGCTGCCGGTACGCCGGTGTTCGCGGTCAAGGGCGAGTCGCTGGAAGAGTACTGGGACTACACCCACCGCATCTTCGAATGGCCGGACGGCGGCTACAGCAACATGATCCTGGACGACGGCGGCGACGCGACGCTGCTTCTGCATCTGGGTACCAAGGCCGAAACCGATCCGACCGCGCTGCACCACCCGGCGAGCGAAGAAGAGGTGTGCCTGTTCAACGCGATCAAGACCACGCTGGCGCGTGACCCCAACTGGTACTCCAAGCGCATCAAACACATCAAGGGCGTGACCGAAGAAACGACGACCGGCGTGCACCGCCTGTACCAGATGCACAAGGAAGGCCGCCTCGCCTTCCCCGGCATCAACGTCAATGATTCGGTCACCAAGTCCAAGTTCGACAACCTGTATGGCTGCCGCGAATCGCTGGTCAACGGCATCAAGCGCGCGACCGACGTGATGGTGGCCGGCAAGGTGGCCGTTGTCGCGGGCTACGGCGACGTGGGCAAGGGTTCGGCGCAGGCGCTGCGCGCGCTGTCGGCCCAGGTGTGGGTGACCGAAGTCGATCCGATCTGCGCGCTGCAGGCGGCGATGGAAGGCTACCGCGTGGTCACGATGGACTACGCCTGCGAACACGCCGACATCTTCGTCACCGCCACTGGCAACTACCACGTGATCACGCACGATCACATGGCGAAGATGAAGGACCAGGCCATCGTCTGCAACATTGGCCACTTCGACAACGAGATCGACGTCGCCTCGCTGGAAAAGTACCAGTGGGAGGAGATCAAGCCGCAGGTCAACCACATCATCTTCCCGGACGGCAAGCGCATCATCCTGCTGGCCAAGGGTCGCCTGGTGAACCTCGGCTGCGGCACCGGCCATCCGTCCTACGTGATGTCGTCGAGCTTCGCCAACCAGACCATCGCGCAGATCGAGCTGTTCACCGAAACCGCGAAGTACCCGGTCGGCGTCTACACGCTGCCCAAGCACCTCGACGAGAAGGTGGCGCGCCTGCAGCTGAAGAAGCTGAATGCGCAGCTGACCGAGCTGACCGACGCTCAGGCCCGCTACATCGGCGTGCAGAAGGAAGGCCCGTACAAGCCTGACCACTACCGCTACTGAGTATTCGGTTCGCGATTGGCGCGCCCTTCGGGCCGCGCCAATGAAAAAGGCCATCCCGAGGGATGGCCTTTTTTGCGCCAGCGCGGTTCAGCGCGACTGCTTGATCAGCCGGCTGTTGGCCGCCTGCACAGGCCGCGCATTGTTGCGGTAGAGATGGCCGAAGATGCCGATCTGTTCCGGCGACAGCTGCAGCGGCTCCTTCATCACCAGCCAGGTCACGCCTTCCGAGCAGGGCGGCGTCGTCAGCGAACCCATATAGGTGTAGTAGTCACGCTTCTCCGGCAGCAGTTTCGCCAGATCGATGCTCACGTCCGGACGCGACTCGACGTTCTTCTGCAGCGGCAGATAGGCCCACAGCGTGTTGAACAGCGGGTGTTCGGTGCCGCGGTCGAGCAGCACCGCCACCACGGCCAGATTGCCGTCCAGATCCTTGTGCACCAGATGGGCGACCATGTCATAGGTCTTGCCATTCACGCGCTCTTCCGCCGGCTTGTGGAAATGGAACTGCACCAGTTCGTAGCGCTTGCCGACCAGCGTGATCGTGCTGCCCTCGCCGACGTTCACCTGCACCGTGTGGCCGTTGTTGACGACGGTGAAATAGGTGGTGCGGTAGTCAAACTGTATCGGCGGCAGATCGACCTTGATGCCGTCGCGGATGTCGATCGGCGATTGCGTCTGGCCGGTCGCGCATTTCGTCCATTCCGGCTTCAGCCGTCCCCAGTTCTGCGGGCCGAATTCGCCTTCGTAGCTCCAGTGGATGTCGCCGTGCGCATGCGCGACGGTCGCCGCCTCGAGCGCCGGCTTCTTCGGCGCAGCGTAGGCGGCCGGCGCAACGGCCGCCTGCATGACCGGGCGCGGCCGCGGCTTCGGCGCCGGTGGCGGCAGCGGGATTTCGCTGCGCGTCGTCGGCGGCTTGGTCGCCGTCGGGGCGGCGTCGTGTACATCGGGCTTCTTCGCGCCGGCATCGGCCACCTTTGCCGGTTCGACCTTGCCGGCCTCCGCCTTCGCTGCCTCCGGCTTGCCCGCCGAGCCGGCGGGCTTCTTCGCGCTGCTCATTTCCTCGCGCGCCTGCGCGGCGGCTTCGCGCAGATCGGGCTTGATGTTCACCATTTCGGTGCGCTCGACCTTGCCGAGATCGCCTGCGTTGGCGGCGGTGCGCGCGGCCCGGCCGGCCTGTTCGGCCACCTGACGGAGTTCTTCGGCGGCCGGCGGCTGACACACTTCGCGGAACAGCTTTTCGTCCAGCGTACCCGGCAGCAGAGAAATTTCGCTGTCGGAGCCGGTGCGCTCCTCGCGCAGGATTTTCTGGTTGGCGTCCAGATAGACGCGCTTGATGGTCGCGAAACGCAGGCTCTGGCAGTCGTAGCGATTCAGGGCCTGCACCATCGCGTAGCCGGTCTTTTCAGCGTCGGCCTCGGTCAGCACCAGCCGGCCCCAGGCCACTTTCTTTCCGCCTTCGGCACGCAGCACGCTGTCGCGGTCGATTTCGATCTTCTTGCCGCGGTCGGTCGAAATCGTGTGCCAGTCGGCCGCCTGCACCGCGCCACAGGCGCAGCCGATCGCCAGCGCGATCAGGGTCGGTCGGAAGATGGAAAGCTGCGTCATGTCCGGTCTCGTTCAGGCTCTGCCCTCGTCGGGCGATGACCGGTCTACGGCAGAGGGGCGCGTTGGCTTGAACGGCACGCCTTGCGCTCGCGTCGCGGGCGGGTTACCGTGCTCATGCACACGTTAGGGGTGCCGGTGACCTGAAGCATGGCAGCCGGCTGAGACACACCCTCAACACCTGATCCGGATCATGCCGGCGTAGGGAAACGGGCGACTTCTCGACATGGAAGCCGGCGTTCCCCGCGCCGACGCAGCAAGCACAGGAGCTTCCATGAACGCCAAAGACACCTTCCTCGCCGACCAGGCACACGTGGACGAAGCGGCGATCGCGCCGCTGCCCCATTCGCGCAAGATCCACATCGAAGGCTCGCGCCCGGACATCCGCGTGCCGATGCGCGAAATCTCCCAGGCCGATACGCCCACCGGCTCATTTGGCAACACCAGCGGCGAGAAGAACCCGCCGGTCTTCGTCTATGACTGTTCCGGCCCCTACACCGACCCCAAGGCCTCGATCGACATCCGTCGCGGCCTGCCCGCGCTGCGCGCCCGCTGGATCGAGGAACGCGGCGACACCGAACAGCTCACCGACCTGTCCTCCGAATTCGGCCGCATCCGCGCAGCCGACAGCACGCTCGACGACCTGCGCTTCCCCGGCCTGCACCGCCACCCGCGCCGCGCCAAGGCCGGCCGCAACGTGACGCAGATGCACTACGCCCGCCAGGGCATCATCACGCCGGAGATGGAGTTCATCGCCATCCGCGAGAACATGAACCGCGCCGCCTACGTCGAGAGCCTGCGCGCCACCGGCCCGACCGGCGAGAAGATGGCCAAGCTGCTCACCCGCCAGCACCCGGGCCAGAGCTTCGGCGCTTCCATCCCGGCCGAGATCACGCCCGAGTTCGTCCGCGACGAGGTCGCCCGCGGCCGCGCCATCATCCCGAACAACATCAACCACCCGGAGAGCGAGCCGATGATCATCGGCCGCAACTTCCTGGTGAAGATCAACGCCAACATCGGCAACTCCGCACTCGGCTCCTCGATCAACGAGGAAGTCGACAAGATGACCTGGGCCATCCGCTGGGGTGGTGACACGGTGATGGATCTGTCCACCGGCAAGAACATCCACGAAACGCGCGAGTGGATCATCCGGAATTCTCCGGTGCCCATCGGCACCGTGCCCATCTACCAGGCGCTGGAGAAGGTCAACGGCAAGGCCGAAGAACTCACCTGGGACATCTTCAAGGACACGCTGATCGAGCAGGCCGAACAGGGGGTGGATTACTTCACCATCCACGCAGGCGTCTTGCTGCGCTACGTGCCGATGACCGCCAACCGGATGACCGGCATCGTGTCGCGTGGTGGTTCGATCATGGCCAAGTGGTGTCTGGCTCACCACAAGGAGAGCTTCCTCTACACCCACTTCGAAGAGATCTGCGAAATCATGAAGGCCTACGACGTGGCCTTCTCGCTGGGCGACGGTCTGCGTCCGGGTTCGATCTTTGATGCCAACGACGACGCGCAGCTCGGAGAACTGAAGACGCTCGGCGAACTGACCGACATCGCCTGGAAGCACGACGTGCAGGTGATGATCGAAGGTCCGGGTCACGTGCCCATGCATCTCATCAAGGAGAACATGGACCTGCAGCTGGAGTACTGCAAGGAGGCGCCCTTCTACACGCTGGGCCCGCTGACCACCGACATCGCCCCGGGTTACGACCACATCACCAGCGGCATCGGTGCGGCGCAGATCGGCTGGTACGGCACCGCCATGCTCTGCTACGTGACGCCGAAGGAGCACCTGGGGCTGCCGGACAAGGACGATGTGAAGGAAGGCATCATCACCTACAAGCTGGCCGCCCATGCCGCTGATCTGGCCAAGGGCCACCCGGGTGCGCAGATCCGCGACAACGCGCTGTCAAAGGCGCGCTACGAGTTCCGCTGGGACGACCAGTTCAACCTCGGTCTCGATCCGGACAAGGCGAAGAGCTTCCACGACGAGACGCTGCCCAAGGAGTCCGCCAAGGTGGCGCACTTCTGCTCGATGTGCGGCCCGCACTTCTGTTCGATGAAGATCACGCAGGACGTGCGCGACTTCGCCGCCAAGCAGGGCCTCAACGAGGAGGACGCGCTGCAGAAGGGCATGGAAGTGAAGGCGGTCGAGTTCGTGAAGTCGGGCGCGGAGATCTACCAGAAGGTGTGAGGTGGAGGCCGCGCGGGCGCGGAACCTGTGGGAGCGGTCAGAAGACCGCTCCTGCACGAGCTCGGCTCCGGTGACGGATCGCGAGCGATCCTCGTGGGAGCGGCCTTGGCCGCGACACGGCCGTCGCCGTCCGCAGGCTTCGCTGAAGGCTGCTATCGCGAGCAAGCTCGCTCCCACCGATCACGACAGTACCCGAGGGCCTGCCGCATCTTCGCTCAGCCTTTCGGCCCCACACCAAAGAAGCTGCGAAAACGGTCCCAGCGGCGCTTGATCCAGGCCTTGGGCGTGTCCTGCACATAGTAGGTGAGCATGATGGACGCGCGCTCGCCGTCGGCTTCGGTGGTCTGACGCACGCTGTGCCAGCTCTCTTTCTCGACGACGGCGAAGGCGTAGCCGCTGGCCGGCATGAAATCCATGGCCACCGTCCGCTCCGCGTCCGGGCCGCTCCTGCCGTGGTGGAACACAGTGCCGAGGTGACGCTGCGAGGCGTCCCTGGGCAAATAGAACTGCACGGTGATCGCCTTGGCCGGCACGTCGGCATGAATGCCGATGCGATAGCCCGGCTGGTCACGAACCAGGATGGGGATCGGATAGAAATCCAGCTGGTCGATGGAACGGCCGAAGCGGGTTTCGAGCGACTGCCGGAACTTCCGCTTGAATGCGTCCTGCAGCGCCCGCGAACGCAGCGTGCGCGATACGGCCGTCCACAGTGCGCGCTGGTTCGCCGGCAAACGCCAAAGCTGTTCGGGGTAGAGGTACATGCGCAATCGCGCGCTGCTGCCGTCCGCGCGCATCGCGTCCTTGTGTCGCAGGTCGTGAAAACGGTCGCGCGCCGGAATCGACGCAAGCAGCCGCGCGTAGAAGTCGGGCGAGAACACGTCGCGCATGTAAACGTTCACAAGGGACGATCGCGGGCGCGCTGTCGTGGACGGCCGCGAGCATTCGTTCATCAGGCCCTTCGTTTGAAGCGTCGGCTCCTGGCGTGATTGCACTCCGGATATGCATGGGACAAGGCCCTCAACACAGGGACAAGTTAAAAAGCATAACGCGGTTGTGTCCCGCAGGCACGGGCATAGCCCCCGGCGAGCGGTCACGGTCAGCAGACGTCCGTCTCCGCGACACTCGCGAACTGCGCCGCGCCGGCCGGAGTATCCGTACAAGAACGCGACTGGGCGGCTTCACACACAACGAACCACATCGCACACATCCACGTCCGCACGGCTCGCGCGGTTACCATAGCGCCCTGCGGCCCGACGTGCGGGCCAACTTTCTGTGGGGCAGTCTGATGCGGATCACTTTCATCGGCGGCGGCAATATGGCCAGCGCGCTGATCGGCGGCATGTTGAAGCGCGGCGCCATCGCTGCCGACATTGCCGTGGTCGAACTCCAGGCCGACGGCCGCGACCGGCTGGCGCGCGAATTCGGTGTGCGTGCGGTCGAGGCGCTGGACGCCAGTGCCGCCGGTTGCGATCTGCTGGTGCTGGCGGTCAAGCCGCAGCAGATGCGCGAAGTGTGCGCCAGCATTGCGCCCTTGATCGACGGGCAGACGGTACTCAGCATCGCCGCCGGCCTGCGCGCGAGCGACATCGGTCGTTGGCTCGGAGGCCGCGCGCGCATGGTGCGTGCGATGCCAAACACGCCAGCGCTGATCGGGCGCGGCGTGACCGGCCTGTACGCCGATGCATCGGTCGGTGCCGCCGAGCGCGCCCGCGCTGAGGAACTGCTGTCGGCGGTCGGCCGCACGGTGTGGGTGGACGAAGAGAAGTTGATCGACGCGGTCACCGCGGTGTCCGGCAGCGGCCCGGCCTACGTGTTCTATTTCATCGAGGCGCTGGTGCGCGGTGGCGAGGCGCTGGGGCTCACCGCCGATCAGGCGCGCGAACTGGCGATCGCCACGTTCACCGGCGCGTCGGCGCTGGCGGCACAGAGCCCTGAATCGCCGGCCACGCTGCGTGAGCGGGTCACGTCGAAGGGCGGCACCACCGAAGCGGCACTGAAGTCGATGAATGCCGACGCCGTTGGCGACGCCATCGTGCGTGCGCTGGCCGCCGCTGCGGCGCGCGGGGCGGAACTGGGCGACCAGCTCGGCGCCGCCTGAACCGGCGCCCGGCCACCACTGTCTTCACGCGATACGACAACGACACGAACTCATGCTGACCGACCTGACCCTGCTCGTCCTCAACGCCGTCGCCAGTTTCATCACCACGCTGCTGCTGGCCCGCTTCTACATGCAATGGGCGCGCGTGAGCTTCCGCAACCAGATCGGTGCCTTCGTGATACAGACCACCGACTGGGCGGTACTGCCGGCTCGGCGCGTGATACCGGCCATGTTCGGACTGGACATGGCGACGCTGGTGGTCGCCTGGCTGATCCAGGTGGCGCTGATCCTGGTGGGTGCGCTGCTGCATGGCAGCATCGGTGCCGACGGTCTGATAACGCTCGCGCTGCTGCGCGGCGTGATCGAGATCGCGCGGCTGTCGGTGTGGTTCCTGATCATCGTGCTCATCATTTCCGCGGTGATGAGCTGGATGTCACCGGGCAATCCGATCGGCAGCATGATGAATGCGCTGACCCGTCCGTTCCTGCAGCCTATACAGCGCGTGATGCCGCCGATCGCCAACGTCAACCTGTCGCCGCTGGTACTCATCCTCATCCTGCAGATCGTGCTCTACCTGATCGACGCGCTGTCGCGGCAGCTGTTCGGCCTGCTGGTCTGACGCCGCCGCCTGTCGCTCAGACGCTCAGATCGACCTGACTGAAGGTACCTGTGGTGCCGTCCTCGCGCAGGTAGATGCCGGTCGCGCGCATTTCGCCCAGTGTTTCGTTGGCGGCGTTGCGCAGGCTGAACGGCGTGTTGACGCGGCCGAGGTAGAAGGCACCGGCGTTGGCCTGCTTCATCGTCTGCAGCGTGCCGGCGCCTTCGGCGTCCGGGCGCCACAGCCGCAGCTGCGCGAAGCCGCTGTCGGCCTCATCGATCCAGCCGTTTCCGTCCTCGTCCAGCGCGGACAGTTCCTCGAAGCCGTTGCCGGTGGTCGGTCCGAACAGTTCGCGGCCGTCGTCGATGCGGCCATTTCCATTGCGGTCGAACGCCAGCATGCCGCGACCGCCGGCCAGCGGCACCTGCTCCTTGCTGCCGTCAGCGTCGAGATCGAAGGCGAAGCGGACGTCGGACAGCGCCGCCGCCGGACCAGCGAAGTCCAGCATCAGCGGATCCTTCAGCACGGCGTCGCCAGCACGGAAGGATTCGCTGACGCTCATGCTGAAGCTGCGCGACATCTCGCTTTCGAGCTTGAAGGCGATCTCGCGCCCGTCGGCGGTGCGCACCGTGCCTTCGGCGGCGAAGGTGGTCGTTTCGGATTCGCTGTACTCGGCGTGGTAGTCATATTCGATGCCCCAGCCGGCACGCTGCGGCGCCTGGGTCTGCGCCTGCGCGGCGGAGCCGGAGGACGCGGGCGGCGCCGCGGTCGGCATGTCCACGCTGCGCAGCCAGCGCACGGGCTGACCGGTGATCTTCTCGATCATCATGATGAGCAGCGACAGGCGGGGATCGTTGCGCACGGCTTCCTCGATCCCGTCCGGTGCCTCGACGGGGTCGGCCTGCTGCGCAGCGAGCGCCGCTGGCGACAGGCTGATGCGCGCTTCGCTGCGCGAAGGGGGTGGGCCGTCGGTAGCCGGGCGGCGACGCTCGCCGGTCCACATTTCAAGTCGTTCGGATACCTGCAGACGCCGCGATTCGGCGTGCGAGGACTCAAGCTGTACAGTGCTGGCGGCGACCTTCACGGTTCTGTGCCTCCTGGGTTCTGACCTCGATGTGCCACCCGGAAAGTGAAGCGCGCGCACGTGCCCACGTGCAGTCGGCGACGCATGCAGGCGGGCCTGCATGCGTCCGTACCGACCATCGGGCGGCTTGGCAGCGTCGCGCCTGACAGCAAGTCGGGCGGTATCGCCGCACCCTGCGCGAGGCAGGGCGTCAGCCGCGCGTGCGCTTCACTTTCCGGGCGGTTGTACGGGTTTACGACGTGGGAAGCGGTGTTCCACAGGGTTAGACGCCATGCAGGGCGAATGGGCACCCGCTGCCGGGCGAAACGCGGCGGAAGCCGCGCATTCAGTGGGTCAGCGCGGGGGCTGCAATGAAGGTATTGCTGCCGCGGCTGAGGTCCAGCGTGCCACGGGCGAGGCGACGGCTGTCGCCGTCGATGTCGTTGGCGACCCAGGTTTCGCGGTCCTTGGACACCAGATAGATGAGCACCACGTCGCGCGTGACCGGCGGCGAATCCGGCGCGTCGTCGTCGAACTCGGCCAGCCGCAGCACGCAGCTCAGGCCGATCACATCGATGCCCGGCTCAGCGATGGTTTCCTGCACGAAACGCACCACCGACGCCTCGTCCAGCATGTCCATGCGGGCCAGCGCGGCGTCGGTGATGCGCCCGTGATCCAGCTGCGCCATCAGCGCAGTCGGTCGCGGCGGGCTGCCGCACGCGAGCATCGCGTCGGCGTGATCCTGGCAGGCGCGCAACACAGCGCGGAAACACGCTTCCTCCGTTGGCAGCATGGTTGTCTCCTCCACATGTGTGGGTCGCGTCCATGTGCGCGCCTGATGTGAAAGCTAGACCTGTGCGGAAAGGAAGTCATGACGCGCTGCCATGGCGGCAGTGCACCAAGTGGCGCGGGTTTGCCGGGTGGTTTGCGGGCGAAAGCTCAGACCGTGGCGGCTTGCGTGAAGTCGTGCAGTGCGGCGTCGGCCTCTGCTGGCGACACGACGCATGCGTTGACACGGGCGGCCGGCGGGCCGGTCTCGGCCCACGCCACCAGCGCATCGAGTGCCGCCGGTGACCGACGGCATAAGCCTCGACCGAGCCGTCGCGGCGATTGCGCACCCAGCCGGTCAGTCCGAGGCGACGCGCTTCCTCGACCATGGACGCGCGGAAAAACACGCCCTGCACACGACCGCTGATCGCGAAATGCAGGGCTTCGACCTCGCTGTCGTCCATCGCCGCGCGCTGCTTACTTGACGCGCATGCCGGGCTGCGCGCCGGAATCGGGCGACAGGATGAACAGACCCGGCACCTCGCCCTTGTCGTCGGAGGCGGCCAGTACCATGCCTTCCGACATGCCGAACTTCATCTTGCGCGGCGCCAGATTGGCCACCATCACGGTCAGCCGACCGACCAGCAGCGCCGGGTCGTAGGCCGACTTGATGCCGGCGAACACCTGACGCGGGCGCTCCTCGCCGATGTCCAGTTGCAGACGCAGCAGCTTGTCCGCGCCTTCGACATGGTCGGCAGCGACGACTCTTGCGATGCGCAGTTCGACCTTGGAGAAATCATCGATCGAGATGTGGGCACCGACGTCGGCCGCCGGGGTTTCAACCTTCTTCGGAGGTTCGGTCTTGGCCGGCACGGCGGCAGGGGCTTGCGTGTTCACCAGGGATTCCTTGTTGGCGTTGACCAGCGCGACCACCTGCTTGGGGTCGATGCGGGTCATCAGGTGCTTGTATTCGTTGATGCTGTGGCCGGCCTTGAGGGTCGAGCCGAAGTCGTCCCAGCCCAGCGGCGCGATGTTCAGGAAGCGCTCGACCTCGGCGACCAGGTGCGGCAGCACCGGCTTGAGCAGCACCGACAGCTGGCGGAACAGTTCGAGCGCGGTGCTGCACACCGACTGCAGCTTGTCGTCCTGCCCGTCCTGCTTGGCCAGCACCCAGGGCGCGTGGTCGTTCACGAACACGTTGGCCTGGTCGGCGCAGGCCATCACTTCGCGCAGCGCGCGGGCGTAGTCGCGCGACTCGTAGGCGTCGCGGATCGACGCCTCGTGCCAGTGGAACGGTACGGTCGGCGCCGACAGCGTGCCGGCGAAGCGCTTACTGATGAAGCCGGCGCAACGGCTGGCGATATTGATGTACTTGCCGATCAGATCCGAGTTCACCCGGGCGACGAAGTCGTCGAGGTTCAGATCGATGTCTTCCATCGAGCCGTTGAGCTTGGCGGCGTAGTAGTAGCGCAGCCATTCCGGATTCAGGCCGAGGTCGAGGTAGCTCTGCGCGGTGATGAAGGTGCCGCGGCTCTTGCTCATCTTCTCGCCATTGACGGTCAGGAAGCCGTGCGCGTTGATCTGGGTCGGCGTGCGATAGCCGGAGTGCTCCAGCATGGCCGGCCAGAACAGCGCGTGGAAGTACAGGATGTCCTTGCCGATGAAATGGACCATTTCGGTGCCGGCGGCTTTCGCACCCGCGGCGTCGAGGAAGTCCGCCTCGCTGATGTCGTGGCCGAGCGCCTTCTGCTTCGCCACGTAGTTGCGGAAGCTGCCGAAATAGCCGACCGGCGCGTCCAGCCAGACATAGAAGAACTTGTTGTCGGTGCCCGGAATGCGAAAGCCGAAATAGGGCGCGTCGCGCGAGATGTCCCAGTCGGACAGGCGGTTGTCGCCCGGCTCGCCCAGCCATTCCTTCATCTTATTCGCCGCTTCCGGCTGCAGCCGGTTCGAGCCCTGGGTGAAGTCGCGCAGGAAGTTCTCGCACTGCGGCGCCGACAGCCGGAAGAAATAGTGTTCGCTGGCGCGCCGCTCTGGCGCCGCGCCCGACACCACCGAATAGGCGTTCTTCAGTTCGGTCGGCGCGTACGTGGCGCCGCACACTTCGCAGGAGTCACCGTACTGGTCCTTGGCCGAACACTTCGGGCACTCGCCCTTGATGAAACGGTCCGGCAGGAACATTTCCTTGACCGGGTCGTAGAACTGCTCGACCGAGCGCTGGGCGATCAGGTCGCCAGCCTTCAGCTTGGCGTAGATGTCTTCGCAGAAGGCGCGGTTCTCGTCGGAATCGGTCTGGTGGTAGTTGTCGAAACTGACCAGGAAGCCGCCCAGGTCGCCGGCGCCCTTCTTCCACGCAGCCTGCACGTCGAGGCCGCCGAAGAAGTCGCGGGCATGTTCGTGCAGCACGCGCTCGACCAGCTGGCGCGGCGTGATGCCTTCCTTCTCGGCGCGCAGCATGATGGGCGTGCCGTGCTGGTCGTCGGCGCCGACGTAATGCACCTCGTGCCCGCGCATGCGCTGGAAGCGCACCCAGATATCGGTCTGGATGTATTCGACCAGGTGGCCGAGGTGGATGGCGCCGTTGGCGTAAGGCAGGGCGCTGGTGACGAGCAGGCGGCGGCGGGACATGATGGAGGGCGAAATGACGGCCAGAGCGGGGAAACCCGCAATTCTACTGCTCGCATGCGGCTGCGCCACGGGGCGCGGGTGTATCGGTTATACTTTAGTAAATTAATCGGGTATTCCGCGGCAGGCGCGCACGAGGCGCGACGGCGGCTGCCCAGCGTACGGAGTTGTCCATGTCCATCACCGAAGCCCAGGTCCAGAGCGCGCTCAAGGAACTGATAGACCCGAATACCGGCAAGGATTTCGTCAGCACGCGCAGCGCGCGGAACATCCGCATCGACGGCGCCGACGTGTCGGTCGATATCGAACTGGGCTATCCGGCGAAAAGTCAGATGGACCATCTGCGCCGCCTCGCCATCGCCTGTCTGCGCGCGATTCCGGGTGTCGGCAACGTCAGCGTCAGCGTGACGCAGAAGATCGTGTCGCACGCGGTACAGCGCGGCGTGAAGCTGCTGCCCGGCGTCAAGAACATCATCGCCGTCGCCTCCGGCAAGGGCGGCGTCGGCAAGAGCACCACCGCAGTGAACCTGGCACTGGCGCTGGCCGCCGAAGGTGCGACCGTCGGCCTGCTCGACGCCGACATCTACGGCCCGTCGCAGCCGCAGATGCTGGGCATCACCGGCCGTCCTGAATCGCCGGACGGCAAGTCGCTGGCGCCGATGACCGCCTACGGCATCCAGGCCATGTCGATCGGCTTCCTGATCGACGTCGAAACGCCGATGGTGTGGCGCGGTCCGATGGTGACCTCGGCGCTGGAACAGCTGCTGACCGAAACCCGCTGGGACGACGTCAACTACCTGGTGATCGACATGCCGCCAGGCACCGGCGACATCCAGCTCACCCTGGCGCAGAAGGTGCCGGTGACCGGTGCGGTCATCGTCACGACGCCGCAGGACATCGCGCTGCTCGACGCGCGCAAGGGTCTGAAGATGTTCGAGAAGGTGGGCATCCCCATCCTCGGCATCGTCGAGAACATGAGCCTGCACACCTGTTCCAAGTGCGGCCACGAAGAGCACATATTCGGCGAGGGCGGCGGCGCACGCATGGCAGCCGACTACGATCTGGAAGTGCTCGGTTCGCTGCCGCTGGCGATGCAGATCCGCGAGCAGGCGGATTCCGGCAAGCCCACCGTGGTGTCCGACCCGGATGGGCGCGTCGCCGAAATCTATCGCGACATCGCACGCAAGGTGGCCGTCAAGATCGCCGACAAGGCGAAGGACATGACGGCCAAGTTCCCGAGCATCGTCGTGCAGAACACCTGATCGAGCCGCCCGCCGGGCGGTCGCGTGGGAGAGTCCGGATGAAGCTGCTGAAACTGCTTGTACTTGCATCCTGTAGCGCGCTGCCCGCCTATCTGCAGGCGGCCGACCCGGTCAAGGGCGGAGAACTGGTGACCGAAGCGCAGTGCGAAAGCTGCCACGACGATCGTTATGGCGGCGGCGACGGAACCCAGATCTACCTGCGCAGCGACCGCCGCGTCCATTCACTGGCGCAGCTGGCCACCCAGGTCAGCGTATGCAATTCGCAACTCAATACCGGCTGGTTTCCGGAAGACGAGGCGCATGTCGTCGCCTATCTGAACAAGCGCTTCTACAAGTTCCGCTAGGGTCTGTTGCCCTTGAGGCGCGAACCGCGTTTGCAGCGCGCGATTCAAGGGCAAAAGACCTTGGTTCAGCTCGCCGAGCGCCGGCAGTAGCAATAGACGAACTGCTGTACGACGCCGCCCGGCGTATGGTGCGTTTCGTGGCTGTGTTCCAGCAGTTCGAACGGCGCGCCGAATTCGGCGTGCAGCGTTTCGGCGCCGTAGCGCATGACCGGCAGCCCGCTGCAGCGATCCGGCCCGTCTTCTGCGAAGGTGGCGACGATGACGTGACCGCCCGGCTTCACCGACTGCAACACCCGTTCGACATAGGCGTGTCGCTGCGCCGCATCGGTCAGGAAATGGAAGACCGCGCGGTCGTGCCAGAGGTCGTAGCGCTGGCGCGGCAGATCGACCGCGGTGATGTCCGCCTCGACCCAGCTCACCCGTCGCGCGTCGTCGCCGAGCCGCGCCTGCGCCGCAGCCAGCGCGACAGCGGACAGATCGAGTACGGTGAGGTCGTGATAGCCACGCGCCAGCAGATCGTTGACCAGGGTCGATGCGCCGCCGCCGACATCGATGATCGCCGCATCGCGCGCGAGGCCGGCGCGGGCGATCAGCGCCAGCGAGTGTTCAGCATGCGGCTGGAACCAGCTCACGACATCGGGCGCCTTGTGCGTGTAGATGTTCTCCCAGTGCGATTTGGTGACGTCGTTCATCGCGCGGCGGCCTTCAGCCCGGTGGAGATCGCATCGTCCAGGTAGGCGCCGTAGAAATCCGCCTTACCGGCGCCGATCAACGGCGAAGCGACCTGCTGGCCCCGCGCGTCGAGGAACAGCACGGTGGGTGCAAACTGCACCTTGAGCCGTCTGGCAAATGCCGCCTGCGTGGTCGAGGTGCCGTCGAAATCAGTCAGCGCGCGTGCGCTGTTCAGGTCGATCTCGCGCACCACCAGTCGGCCACGATTGGCCGCGTCGCGCGCCAGCGGCGCCAGGTAGTGGCTGCGCACCTCTTCGCAGTAGTGGCAGCCGGGCAAGGAGAACAGCACGACGAATACCACGCCCGGATTGGCCGCCTCGCGCGCGTCGTTCGCCGCGTGCACCAGCACCGGCAGCGCCGTGCCGGCCGTGCGCGCAGGCTTGGCGGCCAGCGCCGGACAGACGACCAGTGCAGCGGCAGCGATGAGGGCGCGCCACTTCATTTGCCGAGCGCCTCCTGTTCCATGCGCAGGAAAGTGCCATAGGCATTGATGCGATTGGCGGCATCGAAGGCCGGCATCTTTTCCCAGCGGCTCCAGTCGGTGCGGGCGTAAGCCTCATCGAAGGGCATGAACTCGGCGACGGCGCGGCCCATCTGCTCCCGCAGGTAGCCGATGTAGTCGCGGGTCATGCCGAGATCGCGCAACGGATCGGTCGAGGCCGGGCCGTGGCCGGTCACCAGCGTGCCCGGCTTCATTGCCAGCAGCTGCTCCATCGTGCTGAGCCAGCGCTTGCTGTCGGCGTCGCCGACGAAGGGGATGCGGCCAATGAACAGGATGTCGCCCGAGTAGATGACGCGGTCCTCGCGCACGACGATGACCATGTCGTCCGGTGCGTGCGCCGGGCCGAGGTAGACCAGCTCGAAAGTGATTTCGCCCATGCGGAAGCTGGTGTCGCCCTCCAGCCACACATCGGCGCCGACCAGTCGCGTGTTGGCGTTGACCCAGGGGTCGAGGTCGCGCCGACGCTGTTCGAGCCGCGCGCGCCCCTCTTCGCCTTCGATGTACTCGCGCCCTGCGCGGTGCGCCCACACATCGGCACCGATCGCCTTGAAGGCCTGCAGGCCGTAGAAATGATCGGCGTGGTAGTGGGTCACCAGTACGCGCCTGATCGGCTGATCGGTCACCGTGCGTATCGCGGCGATCAGCGCCTGACCCAGCGCGGGTGTGCCGAGTGCGTCGATCACCACCACGCCGTCGCCGGTGACGACGAAGCCGGCATTCGAGTTGAACGCCTCGTTGGCGAGGCTGGCCGGGCCCGATTCGCCCTGCACGAACCAGCTGTGCGGGCCGACCTGTACCGGCTTCAGCGGTGCGCGCAAGGCGGGTGCGTCGCCCGCCGCTGCGAACTGCGCGAGGAGGAGTGCGCAGGCGGCAAGCAGCAGGCGACGCAGGAGCGGGCGCATGGTCAGGCCATCCCCGGGTTGCCGGCCACGCCCTGCAGTTCGGGCAGGTTGAGCTTGATCGGCTTCACCGTCTTCACGTCCTTCAGATAGCGCGCCATCAGATCCCAGATCGGTTCGCCGCCGGCGTTCTTCGCCTCTTCCGACACCGGCGCCCAGCCGGCGACACGATAGGTCTTCGACGCTTCGAGCGGCTTGCCGTTGAGCGTCATGCCGCTGATGCGACTACCCATCTTCGCGGTCGGATCGCAGCGGTACTGCAGCCCGCCGACGCGCACCATGTCGCCGCCCTGCTGGTAGTACGGATCGGGGTTGAACAGGTTGTCGCAGACGTCTTCCAGCACCGTCTTGATGAATTCACCGGTCATCGGCGTCAGCGTCGTGTACGGGTAGGTGATGGCGGTCTGGTCGAGCAGGTTCTCCATCGTGATGGCATCGCCCGGCAGCAGGCTGGTGCCCCAACGGAAGCCCGGCGAGAACGCGATCTCGGCGTCCTTCATCTTCATCAGCCCGTCGAGGATGAGCTGGTCGAAGCTGCCGTTGAAGTTGCCGCGGCGATAAAGCAGGCCTTCGGTCACCGCCAGCTTCTCGTTCAGCTTCGCCTCATACGGCGCGCGCATCTTCGTCAGCAGCGCCGCCATGTCGGCGTCGGCCGGAACCAGGTTGGAGAACACCGGCAGCAGGTGGTAGCGGAAGTCGCTCACCTTGCCGCCCTTGACGTCGAAATCCAGCACACCGAGGAACTTGCCGTTGGAGCCGGCGTTGGTGACCAGCGTCTGGCCGCCGCCGTTCTTCACGATGACCGGTGCGGGCACGCCGTCGTGCGTGTGGCCGCCCATGATGGCGTCGATGCCGCGCACGCGCGAAGCCATCTTGATGTTGACGTCCATGCCGTTGTGCGACAGCACGACCACCACCTGCGCGCCTTTGGCGCGGGCGGCGTTGACATGCTCCTGCATCGACTCGTCGTTGATGCCGAAGCTCCATTCCGGCGTGAAGTAGCGCGGATTGGCGATCGGCGTGTAGGGGAAGGCCTGGCCGACGATGGCCACCAGTACGCCGTTGATCTGCCTGATCACGAAGGGCGGGAACACCTGGTCGCCGAAGTCGGTGGTCTTCACGTTCTGCGCGACGAAGTCGATCTTGCCGGCGAAGTCGCCATCGACGATCTGCTTCACGCGCTCGGCGCCGTAGGTGAATTCCCAGTGGCCGGTCATCACGTTGACGCCGAGCAGCTTGCAGGCATCGACCATGTCCTGGCCCTTCGTCCATAGCGACAGACCCGAACCCTGCCAGGTGTCGCCGCCGTCGAGCAGCAGCGCGCCGGGCCGGCTGGCCTTCATGCGCTTCACCAGCGTCGCAAGATGGGCGAAGCCGCCGACCTTGCCGTAGGTCTTCGCCGCCTGCGCGAAGTCCAGATAGGTGAAGGCGTGTGCCTGCGCCGTGCCGGGCGCGATGCCGAACTGCTTCAGCAGCTTCTCGCCGACCAGATGCGGCGCGCGACCGGCCATGTCACCGATGCCCAGATTCACGTCCGGCTCGCGGAAGTGGATCGGCATCAGCTGCGCATGGCAGTCGGTGAAATGCAGCAGGCTCACGTTGCCGAAACGCGGCAGCTCGTACATCTGCCCGGCCGCTGCCGCGGCGCGGGCAAAGTCGCTGTGCAAGGTCATTCCGCCGGCGCCGGCCAGCGCCAGCAGCTGCAGGAACTCGCGGCGGTGCATGCTCATCGGCGCATCACTCCGCGTTGACCGGCGACTTCGGGTCGAGCAGCAGGGCCACGATGTGGCGGATCTGCTTCTCGTCGAGGATGGCGTGCGCACCGAAGCGCGGCATGTTGGTACATGCGGTATAGGCGTTCGGGTTCCAGATCTTGCCCCACACGTATTTCTGCGTCGCCTCGGTGTTGCCGTGCAGCTTGCCGTACTGGTAGAGGCTGGGGCCGATCGTGCCGAAGGAAATTTCCTTCTTCGTGATGCGGTGGCAGTTGTAGCAGTTGCCGCCATTGGCATCGCCCGCCTTGTCGCTCCAGGTCAGGCCGCGACCACTCTGCGCGATCTTCTCGCCCTCCTTCCAGTCGCCGAGATAGTTGCCGTCGGACGGCCACTTGATGGCGGCCATCGCACCTTCCTGGATGCGGTCGCGCAGATCGTCGTCGATGTGATGGCCGTGCTTGGAGCAGGCGGTCATCACTTCGTCCTGCTGCAGGCGGTCAGTCTTGACGATGCCCTGTTCGCGGAACGAACGTGCCATCACTTCCGCGGTGTCGCGGTCATACGCCGCCTGCTGTTCGGCACTCGGGCGGCCACCGGCACAGCCGGCGACGGTAGCGAGGGTGGCGAGCGCGAGTGCGGTGTTGCGCAAGGTCGTGTTCATGTGTCGTCTCCTCAGCGCTTGATCGAAGGCGCGGTGCTCTCGCCGGCACCGTTGGCGGTCACCCCCAGATAGGTTGACAGCGCAATGGTCACGTCGGACCCATACAGCGGATAGGGGAAGCGCTGCTGGCGGAAGCAGTCGTTCAGCCGGCGCTGTATGCTCCACAGTTCGCCGCTCGACACGCGGTAGGCCGGCCACGCACCGAAGCCGCGCGCGGCGTCCGGGCCCTTGGTCAGGTTGGGCAGATCCTGCAGGCGGATGCGCTTGCCGTCCTCGCCATGACAGGTGACGCAACCGAAATCATGCGTGCCGCCACGGTAGTTGAAGGCGCGCTTGCCGATCTCGTACATGCGCTTCTCTTCCGGATGCGACGTGGGCACATTGAACTTCATGCCGCGCGACTCGGCGGAAATCCACGCCACCAGCGCCTCGATGCTCTTCTGCTCGCCCTTGCCGAAGGGCGTCTTCGCGACCTCGTCCGCAGGAATGCCCTGCAGCGTTTCCATGCAGGTGAGCAGACGGGATTCGAGGTCCTGCACCCGCTTGGTGTCGGCGAAGTAGCGCGGCAGCGTCACGAAGGCGCCCTTCACCACGCCCGGGCCCTGGCCCAGGTCGCACTTCTCCAGCGAGGCGTTCTTCGGGCCGCGCGCGGTGCGCCACAGCTCCTCGCCCTGCATTTCCCACAGCTCGGCGGGGTTGCCGTCGGCCAGTGCCTCGCGGTACTTGGCAATGCCTTCGGCGGTGGCGTCAGCGCCTGCCGGCATCGCCGGCAGCATCAGCGCCAGAGCCGATGCGGCAACGCATGTGGCGTATCGGGTGCCTTTCATATCTCTTCCTCCAGTCCTGCGTGTGATGACTCGACTGTATGCGGGACTGACCTTCGTGAGGTCGTCCTGTCTCTTTGGTGGAGTGCGCCGACGCTGCACGCCGGTCGGGGCGTCAGGACACGACGACTTCGTCGGTACGCTTCTCGCCCTTGTTGTCCACCCAGCTCACGCTGACCTTGTCGCCCTTGGCGCCGCCCTTGAACTTGAACTGCAAGTAAGGGTTCTTCGACACTGCCGGGCCGAACTGACCGGCCAGCACGACGCGGCCATTGTGGGTGGCGGTGATTTCGGTGATGTGGTGCGCCGGGATCAGGGCACCGGACGCGTCCTTGCGCTGGCCGGTCTCCATGTCGTGGCTCATCAGGATCTTCACTTCGGTTTCGGTGCCATTGCTGGCGGCGCGGATGCGCATCGGACCTGCTGCCATGTCTTGCTCCTTGAATGTACGGGTGTCGGGGACGTCCGGGGCTCAGCCGCCGCAACCACCCAGTGTCACCTTGATTTCCTTGGTGGCCATGTAGAAGCTGCCACCGGCCTTGACCAGCGCGAACACGTTCGAGGTCTGACCCATCTTGACGCGCGTGCTGACGTCGGCGGCTGTGCCCTCGGGCAGCGTGAAGCTGGCAGCCAGCATGCTCGGGTTCTTCTCGATCAGGATGGCGATGAACTCGGTGCCCGGCAGCGTGCTCTTGACGGCGACCGGCACGACGGCGCCGTTCTCGGCGATGTCGGGCGCATTGATCTGCACGTCCTTCGAGTCGGCCGGTTTGCCTGCGCCGAGCGCCTTGAGCGCGTCGTCCATCGTCTTGGCGTCGAATGCCGCCTTGTCCCATGCTGCCTGCGCCACTTCCGGCGTGATCAGGCCCGCCGCAACCAGCACGCCGAACAGGCCCAGTGCGCCCCCGGACTTCAGGGCTTCTCTTCGCTGCGAGTTCATCTACTTCCTCCTCAGTTTTCGGGCGAACCCGACAAGATCCATTTCACCAACGCGCTGACGTCGGCATCGCTGACCTGCGCTTGCGGCGGCATCGGGACGTCGCCCCAAGCGCCGCTGCCGCCATTCCTGATGCGGGCGGCGAGACCGGATTCTGCACCCTTGTCGTCCTTGTAGCGCTGCGCAACGTCGCGGAAGGCCGGGCCGAGTATCTTGCTGCCGACACCGTGGCAGCCGCTGCAGCCGTGCTTCTTCATCAACTCGAGCGCCGCATGCGGCTTGGCGACGGGCGCTGCAGTAGCGCCCGTCTTCTGGCCGCGCACCGGGCCGACCACACGGTTCTGCTCGGCCAGATTGCCGTGCGCATCGCGGGCGTAGTCGGGCAGGCTGGAGCCCAGAGTGATCTGCGTCTTGCAGTTCTTCATGCAGGCGACGTTCTTCACGTCCGGCTTGCCTTTGACGTCCCACAGCCCGTGCTTCGTCGTCATGCCGTTGCGGTTGGGCATGCGCTTCTGTACTTCGGCGATGTTCTTGTCCGACAGCACATAATCGGCCGGCACGATCTCACCCAGATTCAGGATGTAGGCAAGCACGGCGTAGGTGTCATCGGCGCTGAGCGACTTCGGTGCATTCCACGGCATCGCACGGTGAATGTAATCCCACAGCGTGGATACGGTGGCCACTTTCATCAGCGTCGTGCGCTGCGGCGCGTCACCGCGGATATAGGCGCCGACGCGGCCCTTCTCGATGTCTTCCTTCGTCGTACCGCCGACGATGGGCGTGAACACCTCGTTGCTCTCGCCGAAGGTACCGTGACAGGACGCGCACTTGCTCTCCCACACCTCCATGCCGCGATCGACCGAGCCGGAACCGGGCGGCAGGCCGGTGAAGTCGGGGCGTACGTCGATATCCCAGGCCTTCACCTCGGCCGGCGTGGCGCTGCGACCGATGCCTTCGTACTTGCCGGCGGCAAGGGTGGCGCCCGCGCTCAGTGCGAGTGCGGCAGCGAGGGCGAGTTCAGTAAACCTGGACATTGCTCACGTCTCCGCTTTCCGCCAGCTTCCACGACTGGATGGCGTTGTTGTGATAGATCGAGCGCGTGCCGCGCACCTCGCGCAGTTGCGCGTAGTTCGGCTGCACATAGCCGGTGTCGTCCATCGCGCGTGACTGCAGAATGGCCGGACTGCCGTCCCACACCCAGTCGATGTTGAAGCGGGTGAGCGCCTTCGACAGCACCGGTGTTTCCAGCCGGGCGGTGCGCCAGTTGCGGCCGCCGTCGGTCGATACATCCACCCGCTTGATCTTGCCGCGGCCCGACCAGGCGAGGCCGGAGATGTTGTGGAAGCCGCGGTCGAGCAGGGTCTGTCCGCCCGACGGCGTGGTGATGACCGACTTGCACTCCTGGATCGACGTGTATTGGCGGTGGGTGCCATCCGGCAGCAGGTCGATGTAGTGGATCGCCTCGTCCTTGCTGGCCCAGGGCTTATCGCCGACCTCGATGCGGCGCAGCCACTTCACCCAGGACACGCCCTGTATGCCCGGCACCACCAGGCGCAGCGGGTAGCCGTTCTCCGGACGCAGCATCTCGCCGTTCTGACCCCAGGCGACGAGCACATCGTCGAGCGCGCGGTCGAGCGGGATGGTGCGCGTCATGCTCGAACCGTCGGCTCCTTCGGCCAGCACGAATTTCGCGCGCTTCATGTCGATGCCGCAGTCGTCGAGCAGCACCGAAAGCGGCACACCGGTGAATTCCGAACAGGACAGCATGCCGTGCGTGTACTGCACGGTGGGCACCGCGACATTGCCCCACTCCATGCCGGTGTTGGCACCGCACTCGATGAAGTGGATGCGCGACACCGAAGGCAGGCGCATCAGGTCGTCCATCGTGTAGACGCGGGCTTCCTTCACCAGACCATTCACCATCAGGCGGTGACGTGCCGGATCGATGTCGTGCCAGCCCTGGTGATGGCGTTCGAAATGCAGGCCGGACGGCGTGATGATGCCGAACAGACCTTGCAGCGGCGCGAACGACACCGAGGCGGCGGCGACCCGGGTCAGGCCCGGGCTCTCCCGGCGCTTCAACCCGGATTCATACTGCGACGGTGTGCCATACGGCCGCTCGGCCACCGGGCGGCCCAGCGTGGTGCTGTGCTCGGGTAGCGTCAGAATGGCCGGGTCGCCCTCGGCAGCGCGCGCGGCACCGGTGCCGGCCGCCACCGCAGTCGCGGCGACGAACGCGTTGCGCAGGAAATCGCGCCGACCGGCGGCGACCTCGCCTATCTGTTCAGGTGTAAGAAAGCCTTCGGGTGCGCGACGGATGCGCCCCGGACGGACGGGTGGCTGGGACATGTCTTCTCCGTGACTATTCGGACGCGATTTCGAGCGCGCGGCCGACCTTCTTCAGCGAGGCCTTGCTGGGTTTGCTGGGCAGATTGAGCGCGCTGCCCGACGCGATCTGGATGCAGACGGTGCGGCAGATCGACGGAAAGTTGGGGTCGATCAGCTTGTAGAAGACCATGCTGCCGTCCTTGCGGCGGCCGACGATGCCGGCGCGGTACAGCATGTTGAGATGGCGGGATGTGTTGGTCTGGCTCAGACCGGACTGGCTGACGACGTCGGCGACAGAGCGCTCGCCATCGCACAGGCAGTGCAGGATTTTCAGCCTTGCCGGCTCGGCCAGCAGTCCGAAGTAATCGGCCACCGACTCGAATACCTTGTCCAGCTCCGGATCGTGTTCCATTGCTGCTCCTCATATCGTTTGAATTGAGCATATGCGCGATTGCGCATATCTGCAAGAAAAAATTTATCGATCTTTTGACTTGAGGGTGCGCGGTTTTTTGTCTAGCGTGTCGATAGTCCGCAACGAGCGCCTGCGCCAGAACGGACGCAATGGAACCCCAGTGCAGATACCGAGGAGGAAAAGAATCTTGAACAAGACATTGCCAGGGCTGACTCTGGCACTGCTGTCGCTGAGCGCGACGGCGGTGTATGCGGCGGATCCGAATCTCGGCCGCAATCTTGCTGCAACCTGTGCCAACTGCCACGGCACCGACGGCAACAGCGTCGGTGGGATGGAAGTGCTGGCGGGCATGCCCAAGGGCAAGATGCTCAATTCGCTGAAGGCTTTCCGCAACGGCGAGAAGCCGGCAACCATCATGCACCAGATTTCGAAGGGCTATACCGAGGCTCAGCTCGAACTGATCGCGGACTATTTCTCGTCGCGCACGCCGACCGGAGGTGGCAAATGAGCATCGGACGTCGCAGTTTCATACAGGGCACGCTGGGCGTGTCGGCCATGGCGGCACTCTACGGTTGCGCCGGTGCCGGCAAGGGCAAGGGCCATGTGGTGGTGGTCGGTGGCGGCTACGGCGGCGCCACTGCAGCCAAGTACATTTCGATGTGGAGCAATGGCGGCATCCGCGTGACGCTGGTCGAGCGCAACGCCGCCTTCGTTTCGTGCCCGATCTCCAATCTGGTGCTGGCTGGCGAGAAGCAGCTGTCGGACATCACGGTGGGCTACGAAGGGCTCGCCAAGTACGGCATCAAGGTGGTGCAGGACGAAGTGACCGCGGTCGATGCCGACAAGCGCGTGGTCAAGCTGGCAAAGGGCGGCGATCTCGCTTACGACAGGCTGGTGCTGTCGCCGGGCGTGGACTTCATGTACGACGGGCTGCCCGGGCTGCAGTCGGCCGCAGCGCAGCAGGCCATCCTGCACGCCTGGAAGGCCGGTCCGCAGACCGTGGCGCTGCGCAAGCAGCTCGAAGCGATGCCGGATGGCGGCGTGTTCGCGATGACCATTCCGAAGGCGCCCTATCGCTGCCCGCCCGGACCGTACGAACGCGCTTGCATGGTGGCGCACTACTTCAAGACGAAGAAGCCGAAGTCCAAGGTGCTGGTGCTCGATGCCAACGAGGAGATCGTGTCGAAGAAGGGCCTGTTCCTGAAGGCCTGGGCCGACAACTACAAGGACATCATCGAGTACCGCCCGCAGAGCGAGCTGCGCGACGTCGATGCCGGCAACCGTACGGCCATCCTCGAGTTCGATCAGGTGAAGGCGGACGTGCTCAACGTGGTGCCGCCGCAGCGCGCCGGCGACATCGCGGCGAAATCGGGGCTGAAGCTGATCAACAACCGCTGGGTGGACATCAACTGGCTGACGATGGAATCGACCAGCACGCCGAACATCCACGTGCTCGGCGACGCCATCTTCCCGGCGCCGACCATGCCGAAGTCGGGCCATATGGCGAACCAGCACGCGAAGCTGGCTGCCGCCGCCATCGTGAACCTGATGGCCGGTCAGCCGCCGTCGGATTCGCCGCTGGTGATGAACACATGCTACAGCTTCGTCGATGCGTCCAACGTCGTGCACGTGGCGTCGGTGCACGCCTACGACCCGGCCACCAAGCAGGTGCAGCCGGTCAAGGGCGCCGGCGGCCTGTCCGCGGGCCCGACCGAGATGGAAGGCAAGTTCGCGCTGGCCTGGGCGAAGAACATCTGGGCCGACATGCTCGTCTGATCGCGCCGTCTTTTCCGCCCCGGGGCGGCTCTCCGACAAGGGGAGCCGCCCTTTTTTCATGTCCGCGCATCGGCCGCGCCCCCGCTATTGACCGGGTAGAAACCCTCGATACCGGGCGTGCTCGTCCGGATTTTCCCCGCCCTCCTCGCCGCGTAGAACTGTCGGTGTCATGCGATGCGCCCGCAGCGGTGCACGCACGACGGACAACAAGGCAGTCATGCCCACAACAAGGACAAGGAGGAAGAAGGATGAGCCGTGTACTCAAGCGGACGGTAACGGTATTCGCACTTGCGCTGCCGGTGGCGGTGCAGGCGGCGGCAGGTGACTGGGAGCTCAGTCTGGGACTGATGTCGGTCAATGCGGACATGGATTCACCGGTGCTGGGCGTCAACGCATCGGACCGGGTGACGCCGGTGATCAACGCAAGCTATTTCCTGACCCGTCAGATCGCGCTGAATACCGCAGCCGGTATCGCGCGCCACCGCTTCAGCCTCGGCGGTGCCACGCTGGGCCGGGCTTCGATGGCGCCGCTGAATCTCGTGGCGCAGTGGCATTTCCTGCCTGAAGGGCGCTTCCGTCCCTATGTCGGCGTCGGCGTGCACCACACGCTGTTCTTCGACCAGGAAGGACCGGTCTTCGACCAGCTCGCCCGCTTCAAGTCCGATACCGGCCTCGTGCTTCAGGCCGGCGTCAGCTGGTCGGTGTCGGAGCGCTATTTCGTCAACCTGGACTACAAGAAGTTCTATCTTGAAACCGACGTGCGCTTCTCCGGAGCGCCCGCCCGTGTGGAACGCATCGGTCTCGATCCCGACGTGTTCAGCCTTGCGTTCGGCATGCGCTTCTGAGCGACGGCGGCGGCCATGCGGGATGACCCTCCAGTGCCTGATGGCGTGGCCGTCGTCGTCGATGCGCGCGGCAGCCATTGCCCGGGCGCGCTGATGGAACTGATCGTGGCGCTCAAGCACGCGCGGCGCGGAGAGTTCCTGCTGGTGCTGGCGGACGACCCCGGTTCGGCACGGGAGATCCCCGAGTGGCTGGCCAAGGTGGGTCAGCGTCACGTGTTCACCCGCAGCGAGCAGGGGGTTCTGCACATCATGGTCGAGAAGACGCGTGGCTAGGGGCTGCATGCGCATCATGATCGTCGGCGCCGGCATCGGTGGCACGATACTGGCCAACAGGCTGGCGAGGCTGCTGGCACCGGAGCTGCAGCGCGGCGAGGTGGATGTGGTGGTGCTCTCAGCGTCTCCAAGACATCTCTACCAGCCCGGACTGCTGCATCTCGCGCTCGGACAGACCACGGTGGATGCGTTGTATCGCGACCAGCGCGCGCTGCTCGATCCGCGCATCGCGCTGCTGATCGACGAGGTGGTCGCCTTCGCGCCGGACTCGAAGCAGGTCCGGGGCGCCCGCGGCAATGCCTACAGCTACGACTGGCTGGTCATCGCCACCGGCTCGCGGGTGACGCCGGAGGAGGTGCCGGGCCTGGCCGACAATGCGCATGGCTTCTACACCGAGGCGGCGGCACTCAGGCTGGCTCAGGCTCTGCAGGCCTTCGACGGCGGCCGTGTCGTGGTGACCACCGGCGTCCCTCACAAATGCCCGATGGCACCGCTTGAACTGACTTTCCTGCTGCAGGACCTGTTCGTGCGACGGGGTATCGCGCCGCGGGTCGATCTGCTCTACACCTATCCGATCGGCCGCCTGCATTCGATCGAGGCGGTGGCCGAGTGGGCGCGCATCGAGTTCGCCCGCCGCGGCATACGCAGCGCGACCTACTTCAACATCGCAGCGGTCGATGGTGCCACGCGCACGGTGCACAGCGAGGAGGGGCTGAGCGTCAACTACGATCTGCTGATCGCCATTCCGCCGCACCGTGGTGCGGAGGCGATCGAACGCAGCGGTCTGGGGCCGCGCGGCTGGGTGCCGACGCATCGGCGGCTGCTCACCATGCAGGGGCGCGACGACGTGTTCGTGCTCGGCGACACCACCAATCTGCCGGTGAGCAAGGCGGGCTCGACGGCCCGTTTCCAGGCCGAGGTGATCGCCGCGAACCTGGCCTCCCGCGTACGCGGCGGCGGCGACACCCATGGCTATGACGGCAAGGTGCTGTGCTTCATCGAAACCAGCCGTGACCGCGCCACCTACGCCGCCTTCAACTACGCTGAACCGCCGCGCCCGCACGCGCCCAGCCGCGCGATGCACATGGCGAAGACCTTCTATCACCGTCTCTACTGGTCGTCGCTGAGAGGCTTTCCATGACAGCCCGCGCTGAGGACTGGCGCACACTCCAGGACTGGTGTGAACGTGCCGGACTGACCGAGGCGCCGGGCGTGTTGGCGGATATGGCACGGAGCGGCGCGCTCGACCGCCTGGCCGCCGAAGCGATACGCGCCTGGAAACTGCATGAGGCCCGGCGCAGCGGTGACGGCGCGCCGGCCGCAGCGGAGGCGGACGGCCTGCAGCGGGTGTTCGAACTGATGGAAGATGGCTTCACGCCCGACATGGTGTCCGACGCTTCGGATCTCGTCGGCAGTGCGCTGCGCCTGCTGCGTCTGCTGAACAGTCCGGGCGTGGTCCGTCTGCTCGATCGTCTTGAGCGCGCGGCATCGCGCGACGACGGCCTGGAGCGCTCGGCGCTGCTGACGCTGCTTCAGGCCCTGAACGACGGGTCGGCGCGCGCCGCCGGCGCTGCGTCGCCCGGTGGAGCGGCTTCGCTGTTCCGCCTGCTGATGCGCCCGGACACTCAGGATGCGCTGCACTGGCTGGCCGTGGTGGCGCGCGGTACGCGCGGCGGCTGAACTCAGCGCCCGCCGAGACCGAGCGCGGCTTCGGCGTAAGACCGGAACTGCGCCAGCGCCCGCGCGATCGCGACGGCGGGGTCGCGGACGCGGCCCATGACCAGCGCACCCTCGATCACCACGAGCAGGTGCTCGGCCAGATCGTCGGCACGCACCGGAGGTGGCGCGTCCAGCAGCGCGATGATCTGCGCGAACTGCGCGCGGGCGCCCTCCATCCAGCGTTCCAGCGCGGCGGCGCAGGCCCGCCGCAGCGGAGAGGACGGATCGGACGACTCGTAGGCGAGGATGGCGAACAGGCAGCCTTCGCGAAAGCGCGCGTCTTCGCCGTACATGTCGCCGAGCAGGTCGAGGTAGGCGTGCAGCTGGCTGCGTGCGCTGCGCTTGCGCAGCGGCAGATGGGCCTGCATGCGCAGCCGGCCCTCCTGTTCGAAATGGTCGAGCAGAGCGAGGCCGAACCCTTCCTTGTCGCTGAAGTGATGGAAGAAGGCGCCCTTCGTCATCTGCGACAGCGTGCAGATCTCATCCACCGACGTCGCCGAGAAGCCCTTGCGCATGACGAGGTCGCGAGCAGTGTCGAGCAGTTCGTTCTTGCGGGAAGGGCGGCTCATGCGGGCGGCGCGGACGGAGTGGACAACCGCTTTCTAGCACGAGGCGCGACTGCGTGGTGGGCTCGGTCGCACGACAGATGCCGCGGTGAAAACAGGGGCGTGCGCCATCGGAGGCGATATGGCGCACGCGCCGCGGAAGTTTCCCCTTCTTCCCGGTCGAGATGCGACACCACGCGGGGGCTGCGCGGTGCGCGATGCGGTGCGGTCAACCGGCAGGTGCGGGCACGCACGCACCGGAGCCGCGACTCTTGTGCCCGCGACCGGCGCGGAGGGCCGGGCGCTCGGTCGCGGGATGTCGCCACTATGGCCGAGCGGCACGGGAGGCGGAAATCCGGTCGATTCCCTGTTCCGCCAAGGGGTTTCCCGCGCGGCCATGCGGTAGGCTCGTGCCGGTGCCGATCCAGCCGGAGTCCGGCGACTGGATGCACAGCGACTGCTTCACCAGCTCGGTCAGCGAGCGGGCGGCCATCTTGTCCATCACGTGCGCGCGGTGCGCCTCCACCGTCTTGCTCGACAGGCCGAGCACCTGTGCGATCACCTTGTTCGGCCGGCCCTCGACCACCAGATCCATCACCTCGCGCTCGCGTGGCGTCAGGCTGGCGTAGCGGTCGAGCAGTGCTGCGCGGGCGCTGCGGCAACGGCGCGTTTCACTGTTGAGTCCGATGGCCTGCTGCACGCGGTCGAGCAGGGTCTGGTCGTCGAAGGGCTTCTCCAGGAAGTCGAAAGCGCCGGCCTTGATCGCCTTCACCGCGTTGGCCACGCCACCGTGACCGGTGATGAAGATGACCGGCAGTCCGACATCGCGATCGCGCAGCCGCTGCTGCAGCTCAAGGCCACTCATGCCCGGCATGCGTACATCGAGCACCAGACAGCCCCACGGATCGGCGTCCATCGCGGCGATGAAGTCGAGCGCGTTGCGGTAGGTCCGGACGCGGAGTCCGATGGACTCCAGCAACCAGGACAGCGACGACGACACCGCGTCGTCGTCGTCAACCACGTAGACCGTCGGTTCCGTTCCGTCCATGCAGTGTCTCCCCCGTTTGCAGCGTGAACCGGAAGGTCGCGCCGTCGTTGTCGTTCTTTGCGAGCCAGAGTTGTCCGCCGTGTGCTTCGATGATGGAGCGGCTGATCGGCAGACCCATACCCATGCCTTCGTCCTTGCTGGTAAAGAAGGGCTGGAAGATGCGAGCGGGGTCGGCGCCGTCGATGCCGGGCCCCGAGTCGGCAATGTCCACGAAGGCGAAACCATCGTCTCCGTGACCCGTGGACACGCGGATTTCGCGGCACGGCGATGCGGCGGTCGTCATCGCCTCGATCGCGTTGCGCATCAGGTTCAGCAGCACCTGCTCGACTTCGATGCGCGACCCGCGCGCAGCCGGCAGATCGGCTCCCGGCGAGAACAGGATGCTCACGCCGTGCGCGCGCGCTTCCGAGCCGATCAGCGCGCTGGTGGCCTGCACGATGTCGTTGAGGTCGAGCGCAGTGAGCGCCGGTTCACGCTTGCCGAGGAAGGTACGCAGATTGCGGATGATGCCGGCGGCACGCTCCGCCTGCGTGCACACGTGTTCGAGCGATTCGAGCACCTCCGGTGCGGCTGCGGCCTGAGCGCGCAGGCGACGCAGCGACCCGCGCGTGTAATTGACGATGGCCGCCAGCGGCTGGTTCAGCTCGTGCGCCAGATTGGTCGCCATCTCGCCCATGGTGCAGGTGCGCACCACGTGGGCGAGCGCGGACAGGTGCTGCCGGTCCTGTTCCTCGGCGGCGCGCCTTTCGGTCATGTCGCGGGTGACGCCGAGCAGCGCGATGATGTGGCCATGTTCGTCGCGCAGCGGCGCCGCACTGGTTTCCATCCAACGCAGACGCCCTTGCAGGCTGGTCAGGCGGAATTCCAGTCGCCCGCTTTCGCCGCGGAACACCCGCTCGGTCAGTTCGATATAGGGCTGGCGATGCTCTTCGGCGATGAAGGAGAAGATGGAGCGACCGATCACCTGATCCGTCAACCGCGCGTCCATCATGGCAAGACCGGCCGGGTTCATTTCCAGCACGCTGCCATCGCAGGTATGCAGCTTTACGCACTCCGGCTCGGATTCGAGCAGCAGACGCAGCCGTTGCTCGCTCGCCGTCAGGCGCGCCTCGGCCTCGCCGTGCGCCGTCACCAGCGCGTCGCGCTCAGATTGCAGCGTCCGTATCGTCTGCGCCGCCTCCGCCAGTCGCTGCCGGTGCGTGCGCAGGGCCCATATCGACGAGGTGGCCAGCGCGAGCGTGGCGAGCAGACCGATGCCGGTCAGCGAATTCATGCCTGATGCACCGCGCATTCGACACCGGCTAAGGGAAATCCCTCGGCTGCGCCGGAGTTCGTCCGGATGGTGGCGCTGCCGTGCCGGCGGTAGCGTTGAGGCCGTTCCGGAGCACAGAACCGGGCCGGCGAGCCGGAAGGCATGTCGGAACGATGAGCGGCAGTCTTCACGATGGCTGATCCAGTGCTCCGGGCTGCTGCGTTGCAGCGACAAGAATGGCGGCGCCAATGCCTCCGCGTTACGACTATAAACATACCAAACGGTACGTCAACCGGTTTGCATGCGCAGCCTGGAGACGGTGTCGGACCGCACCCGGTGCGGCCGGCACGACCGACAACCAGAGGAAGGAAATCCTGATGAGCAAGCTGAAAGCCACCGCCCTTGCATTCGCCCTTATCGCCTCGTTCGGCGGCACGCTGCCGGCACAGGCCGACGAAACCTGCAATTCGCCCTACACGACGAAGCTGATCAAGGGGCAGGAGGATTTCGTCCACGCGTGGACGCTGGGCGTGAAGGGGATGGGTGACGAGTCCGACAAGCTGGTTACGGTGGACGTGAATCCGAAGTCGAAGGACTACGGCAAGGTCGTCCATTCGGTCACCGTCGGCGGCCGCGGCGAGGCGCATCACACCGGCTTCACCGATGATCGCCGCTTCCTGTGGGCAGGCCGTCTCGACGACAACCGCATCTTCGTGTTCGACATCGCCAGCGATCCGGCGAAGCCGAAGCTGGTGCACACGATTACCGACTTCACGCAGAAGACCGGCTACGTCGGCCCGCACACCTTCTACGCACTGCCCGGACGGATGATGGTGCAGGCCCTGTCCAACGACAAGGACCACGGCGGCCGTACCGGGCTGGTCATCTACAACAACAAGGGCGAGTTCGTCGAAAAGTACGACATGCCGACCGGCAAGCACGGCGACGTGATGGCCGACGGCTACGGCTACGACATCGGCATCAATCCGCAGAAGAACGCACTGCTTACTTCCAGCTTCACCGGCTGGAACAACTACATGATGGATTTCGGCAAGATGGTGAAGGATGCCGATGCGATGAAGCACTTCGGCAACACCATGGTCATGTGGGACCTGAAGTCGATGAAGCCGCAGAAGGTGATGAACGTGCCCGGCGCACCGCTGGAGATCCGCTGGTCGCTGAAGAACGGCGACAACTGGGCCTACACGGCCACCGCGCTCACCTCGAAACTCGTGCTGATCAAGCAGGACGCGAAGGGCGAGTGGCAGGCGAAGGAGGTCGGTACGGTCGGTGACCCGTCCAAGGTGCCGCTGCCGGTCAACATTTCGATCACCGCCGATGCGAAGGGGCTGTGGGTAAACACCTTCCTCGACGGCACCGCGCGCTACTTCGACATCTCCAATCCGGAGGCGCCGAAGGAGGTCTACCAGAAGGTGATCGGTTCGCAGGTCAACATGGTGAGCCAGAGCTGGGACGGCAAGCGGGTCTACTTCACCACCAGCCTGCTCGGCAACTGGGACAAGAAGGGCGGCGACGACCAGCAGTTCCTGAAGCTGTTCCACTGGGACGGCAAGGCGCTCAGCGAGAAGTTCTCGATCGACTTCTATGCGCTCAAGCTGGGTCGTGCGCATCACATGAAGTTCTCGGCCAAGCCGGCGAACACCGCCGGGCTGAAGGAGCGCTTCGCCGAACTCGCCTCGAACCGCTGAGACGAGACAGGCAGATGCCGATCCTCCGCCGCGTCCGCACGGCGGCGACGGCGCTGGTGCTGGGCGCCCTGCTGGCCGATGGCTCGCAGGGCGCATCCAACGCCGAACTCGCGCCCAGTACGCCGCATCAGGATTTCGTCGCACCCGCCGCGGGCAGCTACCGGTTGCCGCCGATACAGCGCTCGCCCAACGGGCGGGTGGTGGACATCGACGGCCGCACCTACGGGCTCGCCCGCTATACGCGGGAGCGCATCACGCTGCTGTCGTTCATGTACACCTACTGCGTGGACCCGGTGGGCTGTCCACTTGCCTACGCGACGCTGACGCAGTTGCGCGAGCGCCTGCTGCGTCGCCCCGACATGGCACGCCAGGTCAGGCTGGTCAGCCTGTCCTTCGATCCGTCGCATGACGATGCGGCATCGATGCGCATGTACGCCGGCGCACTGGCCGATCCGAAGAGCCCGGTGCGCTGGCACTTCCTCACCACACGCTCGGTCGCCGATCTGAAACCCATGCTCGACGACCTCGGTCAGGACGTGTCGGTCGAGCTGGACACCCAGGGGCGGCCGACGCGGGTGCTCAACCACATGCTCAAGCTCTTCCTGATCGATCGCGACGGACGTGTCCGCGAGATCTATACAACCGCCTTCCTGATGCCTGAGGTCATGTTCAATGACATCGAAACACTCCTGCTCGAAACGCCGCGTGCGCCCTGAATGCGTGCTCGCGCTGGCGCTCGCGCTGACCGGCTGTGCCGGCGAGGTGGCGCACGATACGGCCACGGCGGCCATCGCTGTGCCGCTCGGTCTGCCTGTCATGCCGCACCCGCCGGACAACCCGCCCACGGCCGTACGCATCGAACTGGGGCGCAAGCTCTTCTTCGATCGCCGGCTGTCGTTCAACGGCACCATGTCGTGCGGCATGTGCCATGTGCCGGACCACGGCTTCACCGCCAACGAGTTGCGCATGGCGATCGGCAACGAAGGTGCCACGGTGCGGCGCAACGCCCCCACGGTGCTCAACGTGGGCTACCACCCGCGCCTGTTCCATGACGGCCGCGAGGGGGAACTGGAAGCCCAGGTGTGGGGCCCCTTCCTTGCGCACAACGAAATGGCCAACCCGTCGATCGGCCACGTACTGGACAAGCTGCGCACGCTGCCCGACTACCAGGGCGCGTTCGAGCGCGCTTTCGACGGCCGCGGACCGACGGTCGAGACGGTGGGCCAGGCCCTGGCCAGCTATCAGCGTTCGCTGGTATCCGCCAATTCCCGCTTCGACCGCTACCGCTACGGCAGCGACGAGACGGCGCTGACCGCGCAGGAGCGGCAGGGGCTGGAGGTGTTCGCCGGCAAGGGACGCTGCACCACCTGTCACGCGATGGGCGAGCAGTCGGCGCTGTTCTCGGATTTCCGCTACCACAACACCGGCATCGGCTGGCTGCGCGGCTTGCCGCAGCCGCTGGTCGAAGTGCAGCTGGTGCCCGGATTGCAGACGACGATGACCGCCGAGCGCATCGATTCGATCGGCGAAAAGGTACCGAACGACGTCGGCCGCTTCGAAATCACGCTCGACCCGAACGACCGCTGGGCCTACAAGACACCGATGCTGCGCAACGTGGCGCTGACCGCGCCCTATATGCACGACGGCTCGCTATCGACGCTCGAAGCGGTGGTGGACTTCTACGACCGAGGCGGCGGTGGCGCGCCGGATCAGAGCCCGCTCATCGTGCCGCTGCATCTGGACGACGACGAGAAGACCGCACTCGTCGCCTTCCTGAAGACGCTGACCGGTGAGCACCAGCGCTGGGTGGACGAAGGCCTGCGCCAATCGACCTTCATGACCACGCTGAACCCGATCACCGACTCCGGCCCGGCGGCGACGGCTTCGCACGGCCGCTGAGCCGGCCCCCGCCCCGTGCCGTCCGGCGGGGCGAGGCGGCGCGTGCTTTTCGGCGCCGAACTTGCAACAATTGCGTCCTTTTGCGGCGCCGTCCGGGGCCGCGCACGCAATCGAGGGCACGCAGATGAGCATCAAGTCCGACCGCTGGATACGCCGCATGGCGCAGGAGCACCACATGATCGACCCGTTCGAGCCGGGTCAGGTGCGCCACATCGACGGCCGGCGCATCGTGTCCTACGGCACCTCGAGCTATGGCTACGACGTGCGCTGCGCGTCCGAATTCAAGGTGTTCACCAACATCAACTCGACCATCGTCGATCCGAAGACCTTCGACCCGAACTCCTTCGTCGAGATGGACGCCGAGTCCTGCATCATCCCGCCGAACTCGTTTGCGCTGGCGCGCACGGTCGAGTACTTCCGCATTCCGCGCAACGTGCTGGTGGTCTGCCTGGGCAAGAGCACCTATGCGCGCTGCGGCATCATCGTGAACGTGACGCCGCTGGAACCGGAATGGGAAGGCCACGTGACGCTCGAGTTCTCGAACACGACGCCGTTGCCGGCGCGCATCTACGCCAACGAGGGCGTCGCCCAGATGCTGTTCTTCGAGTCGGACGAGCCGTGCGAAACCTCGTACAAGGACCGCGGCGGCAAGTACCAGGGCCAGACCGGCGTGACGCTGCCCAAGATCTGACTGTTAAGGATTGTCTCGATCGGCCGCGCCCGCGGTCTGCAAAAATCGGTCAAGTCCTGCGCTTTCAAGGGCTTGTGTGCAGAGCAGCAAAGAGCGTCCGCCGGGGGCCGGCGAAAGCGTGACTTTATGAACGGTCGTGCACCTCGCCCCTGCCTACACTCCGCCTCACTTTCAGATTTCAGGCGGAGATTCACATGTTCAAGAGCATTCTCGTGGCGTCGGGCATCGCGCTGGCGTCCTTCGGCGCAGCCGCAGTCGAGTCGAACCAGATCGACGGGCTCTACAACACCGGCGCTGGCCTGGCCTCCGGCAAGATCGACACCCACTACACCTTCGAAGCGATCAGCGGCACCGCTGTCGGTACCGATGGCCACGGCGTGACCACCCGTCAGACCGGCCTGAACTCGATGTTCTACGCCTGGCTGGACAATACGGCGGACTCGAAGTGGCTGACGCCGACCATCAACGCCCGTCAGAGCTACGATCCGACCGAGCCGGGCCTGTACAAGTGGTCGATCTCCTTCGACCTGACCGGCCTGGACATCACCTCCGCCTGGATCACCGGTCGCTGGGCGGCCGACAACAACGGCTACATCCAGCTGAACGGCACGACGATTTCGAGCGGCTCGGCCCTCGATTCCTGGACGTCGTTCTCGGCCACCGCCGGCTTCCTGTCCGGCGTGAATACGCTGGACTTCTTCGTCAGCAACGTTGCGCAGAAGGTCGGCAACGCCACCGGCGTGCGTGTCGAGTTCCTCGACAGCTACGCGGTCGCGGCCGTGCCGGAACCGGAGTCGTGGGCGCTCATCGTCGCCGGTCTGGCGGTGGTCGGTGCAATCTCGCGTCGCCGCCTCGGCTGACCGCGTTTTACACCCTGTTTCACCCTGCGGGGCCGCCTTGTGCGGCCCCGATTGTTTTGCCATCTCGAACTGATACCATCGCGCGCTTCAAGCCTGCAGTCCTGCTGCAGTCCGGGGGCGCCGAGTCGGGTGCCCTCTTTTACTTTGAAGGTTGGGTGCCATGCGCTTCGAGTTTCCGATCATCATCATCGACGAGGACTTCCGCTCGGAAAACGCCTCCGGTCTGGGCATACGCGCACTGGCCGAAGCGATCGAGAAGGAAGGTCCGGGCGTGCTGGGCGTCACCAGCTACGGTGATCTGACTTCGTTCGCGCAGCAGCAGAGCCGGGCCTCGACCTTCATCCTGTCGATCGACGACGAGGAATTCGGCAGCGGCAGCGAAGCCGAGATCGAGGCGGTGCTGACCAATCTGCGCGATTTCGTCGCCGAAATCCGCCGCCGCAACGCCGACATCCCGATCTTCCTGTACGGCGAGACGCGCACCACGCGCCACATCCCGAACGACATCCTGCGCGAGCTGCACGGCTTCATCCACATGTTCGAGGACACGCCGGAGTTCGTCGCCCGCTACATCGTGCGCGAGGCGCGCGCCTACCTCGATTCGCTGCCGCCGCCCTTCTTCCGTGCGCTGGTGCATTACGCGCAGGACGGTTCCTACTCGTGGCACTGCCCCGGCCACTCCGGCGGCGTGGCCTTCCTGAAGAGCCCGGTCGGCCGCATGTTCCACCAGTTCTTCGGCGAGAACATGCTGCGCGCCGACGTCTGCAACGCGGTCGAGGAACTGGGCCAACTGCTCGACCACACCGGCCCGGTGGCGGCGTCTGAGCGCAACGCGGCGCGCATCTTCCATTCCGACCATCTGTACTTCGTCACCAATGGCACGTCAACGTCGAACAAGATGGTGTGGCATTCGACCGTGGCGCCGGGCGACATCGTCGTGGTGGACCGCAACTGCCACAAGTCCATCCTGCACTCGATCATCATGACCGGCGCCATTCCGGTCTTCCTGACGCCGACCCGCAACCACTACGGCATCATCGGTCCGATCCCGCAGTCCGAGTTCAGCCCCGACGTGATCCGCGCCAAGATCGAAGCCAACCCGTTCGCGCGCGAGGCGGTAAACAAGAAGCCGCGCATCCTGACCATCACGCAATCGACCTACGACGGCGTGCTGTACAACGTCGAGGCGATCAAGGATGTGCTGGATGGCGAGATCGACACGCTGCACTTCGACGAAGCCTGGCTGCCGCACGCCGCCTTCCACGACTTCTACGGCGACTACCACGCGATCGGCGAAGGCCGGCCGCGCTGCAAGGAGTCGATGATTTTCTCGACCCAGTCAACGCACAAGCTGCTGGCCGGCCTGTCGCAGGCGTCGCAGATCCTGGTGCAGGACTCGCAGACGCGCTCGCTCGACCGCGACGTGTTCAACGAGGCCTACCTGATGCACACCTCGACCAGCCCGCAGTACGCCATCATCGCCTCGTGCGACGTGGCGGCGGCGATGATGGAACCGCCGGGCGGCACGGCCCTGGTCGAGGAATCGCTGGCCGAGGCGGTCGAGTTCCGTCGCGCGATGCGCAAGGTGGATGCGGAATTCGGCGCCGACTGGTGGTTCAAGGTGTGGGGCCCCGACCATCTGGCTGACGAGGGCCTGGGTACGCGCGAGGACTGGACGCTGCGCGCCGGCGAACGCTGGCACGGCTTCGGCGATCTGGCCGACGGCTTCAACATGCTGGACCCGATCAAGGCAACGGTGATCACCCCGGGCCTGGACGTCGATGGCGACTTCGCCGACTGGGGCATCCCGGCCGGCATCCTGACGCGCTACCTGTCCGAGCACGGCATCATCGTCGAGAAGACCGGCCTGTACAGCTTCTTCATCATGTTCACCATCGGCATCACCAAGGGCCGCTGGAACACCATGGTGACCGAGCTGCAGCAGTTCAAGGACGACTACGACAACAACCAGCCGCTGTGGCGCGTAATGCCCGAGTTCGTCGCCGCCCACCCGCGCTACGAGCGGGTCGGCCTGCGCGACCTGTGCGTGCGCATCCACGAGATGTACAAGAAGCACGACATCGCGCGCCTGACCACGGAAATGTATCTGTCGCCGATGGAACCGGCGATGAAGCCGGCCGACGCCTGGGCGCGCATGGCCCACCGCGAGATCGACCGCGTGGCCATCGACGAACTGGAAGGCCGCATCACCAGCGTGCTGCTGACGCCCTATCCGCCGGGCATCCCGCTGCTGATTCCGGGTGAGCGCTTCAACCGCACCATCGTCAATTACCTGCGCTTCGCGCGTGAGTTCAACCGCGCCTTCCCCGGCTTCGAAACCGACATCCACGGTCTGGTCGGCACCGGCGAGGGCGAAGCGCTGGATTACGCGGTCAACTGCGTGCGCGACTGAAGACGATCGGCAACGCGCCTAGCGCGGCTGCGCCGCGCGGCGCGCGTAATCGACGAAGGCGTAGCGCAGGCCGGCGGCGCTGACCGCCTCTTCGCGTGCCGTTTCCTGCCAGGCGCTGCGATCGTAGTCGGGGAAGCGCGTGTCGCCGTCGAAGGCGTCGGCGATTTCGGTCAGCAGCAGGCGATCGACCCGCGGCAGCGCGAGCGCGTACAGCTGCGCGCCGCCGATCACGAAAGCTTCGTCGCCGCCCTCCACCGTTGCCGCCAGTTCGACCGCCGCATCGAGCGACGGCACCACCCGCGCGCCAGCGATGTCCAGCCCGTCCTGCCGGCTTACCACGATGCTGGTGCGGCCGGGCAGCGGCCGGCCCAGCGAGTCCCAGGTCTTGCGCCCCATGATGATGGGGTGGCCCATGGTCAGCGCGCGGAAGCGCTTCAGGTCTTCCGGCAGGTGCCAGGGCATGCCGTTGTCGCGGCCTATCATGCCGTTGGCGGCCAGTGCGGCGATCAGCGACAGCTTCATACGGCCACCGGCGCCGGGATGTGCGGCCAAGGATCGTAGCCATCGAGCCGGAAATCTTCCGGGCGGAAGGCGAACAGATCGCTTACTTCGGGGTTGATCCACATCGTCGGCAGCGGCCGCGGCGTGCGCGAAAGCTGCAGCTG
The DNA here is from genome assembly GCF_965284615.1 of Methyloversatilis sp. Taxonomy (GTDB): domain Bacteria; phylum Pseudomonadota; class Gammaproteobacteria; order Burkholderiales; family Rhodocyclaceae; genus Methyloversatilis. The sequence continues at coordinate 191,619 of NZ_OZ260098.1, read as the reverse complement.
CGCCTGTTCAAGGTGGTTCGAATAGAGGTGGGCGTCGCCCAGCGTATGGACGAATTCGCCCGGCTGCAGGCCGCACACCTGCGCCACCATCATCGTCAGCAGCGCGTAACTGGCGATATTGAAAGGCACTCCGAGAAATATGTCTGCGCTGCGCTGGTACAGCTGGCAGGACAATCGTCCGTCCGCAACGTAGAACTGGAACAGTGCGTGGCAGGGCGGCAGCTTCATCGACGGTATTTCCGCCGGGTTCCATGCACTGACGATGTGCCGGCGCGAATCCGGGTTGTTGCGCAGGCCGGCCAGCAGTTCGCTGATCTGGTCGATGTGGCGGCCGTCCGGCGTCGGCCAGCTGCGCCACTGGGCGCCGTAGACCGGGCCGAGGTCGCCGTTTTCGTCGGCCCATTCGTCCCAGATGCTGACGCCGTGTTCTTTCAGCCAGGCGATATTGGTGTCGCCGCGCAGGAACCACAGCAGTTCGACGATGATGGAACGCAGGTGCAGTTTCTTGGTGGTCAGCACCGGAAAGCCCTGCGCGAGGTCGAACCGCATCTGCCAGCCGAACACCGAACGGGTGCCGGTGCCGGTGCGGTCGGTCTTGACCGTGCCGTGTTCCAGCACGTGTCGCATGAGATCGAGATATTGCTGCATGGCAAAGTTTGCGCAGTCGCGTTACGCTACAGGGTCGGGATTCTAGACCAGTACGGTCTGGCCGCCCGCGACGCGGCGGCAGCGGATCGCCGCGCGGCACAAAACATTCATACAGGTGTCAGTCAGGGACAGCCCTGAGTGGCGGAGGTGGCAGGTATGTTCGGCGTGTTCTCTTCATCCCCGGCAAGCGTGCTCGGCAATCCGGCCGAGCTTCGTCGCGTGCTGGCCGAAATCGCCGCCGCCCAGCCGGATCTGGCCATCAACGAACTGACCGGCTGGGTCGAATCGGTCGGCGATGCCACCAATATCGACCTGGCGCACCACGTCAATCTGCTCTATCAGTTCGATTCCAGCGCCCAGCCTCATCTGCGCAAGCTCGACCAGATCTACGCCGACGACCCTGAAGGCAAGGACGTGGTGTGGCGCACCGGCCGCGACTTCTGGTCCATCCTGTCGTCAGCCTACGAAGTGGCGCTCGATCGCTACATTTCCGACCCGACGCACGCGTCGGTGCTGAGCGGCCTGTCGCGGCTCGCTTCGCGCACGGTGCGCGCCTGCCGCCAGCGCTTCAAGTGGGACGTCTATCACAACGGTCCGGTCGATGCCGGACTGTGGCAGGTGGCCGGCCAGGCCTATCTGCTGGCACAGGCCTCCGGCGCCGAGGCGCGCGAGGTGGTCAATGCGGCCGACGAAGTGCCGACCTCGGTCGAGCGCGAATACCTGCGACTCATCGCGCTGCACGTGGCCGCGCCCGAAGGTCTGGTACCGGACAGCGTCCGTCTGGCCGAACAGCTGACCGGCTATTTCGCCGCGCGCTACTCGATGTCGCCGTCCATCGAACGGGGCAGCACGCACTGGCTCGACGCCAACCAGCCGGCACCGCCGCTGCGTCTGGTGCGCGCGCCGCAGCAGGTTGACGGCATCCGCTTCTTCTCCGGCATCGCCGCCGCCGACGCGGCGCTGGCACTTGCCCGTCGCGTCGAGGGCGGCGATCTGCCGGACGCGCTCAGTCTCGATGACATGCCGGAGCGCGACCAGTTGGCCAAGCTGCTGCGCCATCTGGCGATGAACTGGGCGCTCGATCCGCCGACCCGCCAGTACCGTCGGCATTCGCTCGGCGGCGCGCTGGCGGTGGCCAACGGCATCAAGCACCTGCACCACGTGCTGCGCGGCGCGCGTGACGAGGCGGTGATCTACCGGTGGGAAATGTCGGACGCCAGCCTCGGCGACATCGGCGCCACCGCGCCCACCGCCAGCGCCGAGTGGGTGCGCGTCGGTTCGCTGGTCGGCATGCAGCCCTCGGGTGGCGACAACTGGCTGGTCGGTGTCGTGCGCCGCTACCTGCGCGGGCGCGATGCGCGCGGCACGGTAGGCATCGAAACGCTGTCGACGACCGCACGCCCGCTCGAAGTGTTCTCGGAAAGACAGAGTGGCGAAGCCGTGGCGCTTGATGATCCGGTCAGCGGCGCGGTGGTGCGCCTGGCCATCAACGGCACCGGTTATTCGGCCGAATACCCGCTGCACGCGTCGATCAATGGCCGCCATGTGCGGCTCGACCCGGTCGAACTGATCGAGCGCGGCACCAACTTCGACCTCGCCCGCTTCCGCGTCAGCGACTTCCGCTGACCCCGCTGCTGCCCGGCTCGGGCAGCAGGAAGTCGGTGAGGCGCGGCAGTTCCGTCGCGAAACTCTGCAGGCTGTGATCGCCGCCAGCGTGAACAATCATGTTGGCGCCGCGCAGCTTGAGCACCGCCTGCCACCAGTCCAGCACCTCGTCGCCGGTTTCCAGCAGCAGCAGATAGCGTTCCGGTCGCGTCACCTCGGCCACGTCGAGCGCGCGCAGTTCATCGACGTGACGCTGTTCGAAACGGAAGCGGTCGCCGGTATACATATGCGTGTGCTCGCCGACGTAGTCGCCGAGCGACAGTGGCGCCACCACGGCAGGATTGATCAGCGCGGCGCGCAGGCCGTACTTCTCGGCCAGGTGCAGCGCGTAGAAGCCGCCCAGCGACGAGCCGGCCAGCGCCACCTCGGTGCCGGCGTCGAGCGCCGGCCGCAGCACCGCTTCGATCAGCGCGATCGCGTCCTGCGGCCCCGGTGGAAGCTGCTCGCACCACAGATCGTCCGCCCGCCCTTGTCGGGCCAGGTGGGCGCGCAACTGTTGCGCCTTGACCGACTGCGGTCCGGAGCGGAAGCCGTGGAAGTAGAGCAGTTTCTGCATCAGTGATCGGCCCAGTCCACCCAGCCGAACCAGGCGCTCGCCAGCACGAACAGGCCGAATACGATGCGGTACCAGGCGAACAGCTCGAAGGTATGGCTGGAAATGTAGCGCAGCAGCCAGCGCACGCTGAAGAAGGCGGCGAGGAAGGAGGACACGAAGCCGGCCGCGAACACCGGCAGGTCCTCGACGCGCAGCAGCGCCCAGTTCTTGTACACGTCGTAAGCCGTCGCCGCGATCATGGTCGGGATGGCGAGGAAGAAGCTGAATTCGGTGGCGGCGCGGCGCGACAGACCGAACACCAGGCCGCCCATGATGGTCGCTCCGGAGCGCGACACACCGGGAAACATCGCGATGGCCTGCGCAAAACCCACCTTCAGCGCAGCCCGCCAGTCGAGGTCGTCGGTGGTTTCGTAGCGCGGCGTGTGATTGCGCCGCTCGATCACCAGGATGATGACGCCGCCGACGATCAGCGCGCCGGCCACGGTGAGCGGGTTGAACAGATAGGTCTTGATGATGCCGTGGAACAGGAAGCCCAGCACGGCGGCCGGCAGGAAGGCGACCAGCACGTGCAGCACGAAGCGGTTGGCGGCCGGTTCGCGCCCCAGACCGGCGGTCACGTCGATCAGCTTGCGCCGGTACTCCCAGCAGATCGCCAGGATGGCGGCGAGCTGGATGACGATCTTGAACACCCGGCTGGTTTCGTCGGTGTAGCCGAGCAGGCTGCCGGCGATGATGAGGTGGCCGGTACTCGAAATCGGCAGGAATTCGGTGAGCCCTTCGAGTATGCCGAGGATGACGGCCTTGATCAGCAGCAGATCCATGAAGTTGCAGTGCAGCGAAACAGGTCAGGCGCCCGAGTATAGGCGACGTCGATGACGGCTCCGGTCCGCCTTCGGCGCAGATTCGCGCGCGGGCGGCGGTATTTCACCGCCCACCTGTAAAATCCCGCGCCATGTCGAAGAAAAGCGCTGCCGTCCGTTCCCGCACCCATGCTGCCGCTGCTTCCGCACCATCGGGCGCCAGCGCCGTGGTGTCGGCGGCACCGGCTGGCGTTCCGCCGCTGGCCCTGGGCATCGCGCTGTCCATCCTGATCCATGCCTTCGTGCTGGCAATCAACTTCGCGCCCGACCTGAAGCCGAAGCAGAAGGCGAAGGACCAGCCGCTCGAAGTGGTGCTGGTCAATGCGCGCAGCAAGCAGAAACCGATCGATCCGAAGGCGCTGGCGCAGGCCAACCTCGACGGCGGCGGCAACACCGACCAGGACCGTCGTGCGAAGACGCCGCTGCCGGCCAGCCGGCGCGACAAGGCCGGCGACCAGCTGGTCGAGACGCAGCGCCGTGTGCAGGAGATGGAAGCGCAGCAGCAGAAGCTGCTGGCCGAACTGCAGGCGAAGACCGAACTGCGTCCGGAAGAACGGCGGCTGGAGCAGCCCGACCCGTCGCCACAGCCGCTGCAGGCCCTGAGCGGCGCCGACCTCGCCGCAAGGGCAATGGCGATGGCACGGATGGAGGCGGAGATCGCGCGCGACGTGGACGACTACAACAAGCGTCCGCGCAAGAAATTCGTCGGCGCGCGCACGCAGGAATACCGCTTCGCGCAGTACATCGAGGACTGGCGGCAGAAGGTCGAACGCATCGGCAACCTGAACTATCCGCCGGCGGCGCGCGGCAAGCTCTACGGCAATCTGACGCTGACGGTGGAAATCCGTGCCGACGGCGAAATCGAGAAGATCGACCTGAACCGCTCGTCCGGCCAGAAGGTGCTCGACGACGCCGCCATCCGCATCGTGCGCATGGCCGCCCCCTACGCCGCCTTCCCGCCGGACATCCGGCGCGAATACGAAATCCTGTCCATCACCCGCACCTGGAGCTTCACCCAGGGCGACCAGCTCGAATCACGCTGACACCCCATGACCGACCGCTACGCCGTCATCGGCAACCCGATCGCACACAGCAAGTCGCCGGCCATCCACGCCGCCTTTGCCGCGCAGACCGCGCAGGACCTGAGCTACGAGGCGCTGCTGGCACCGCTCGACGGCTTCGCCGACGCGGTTGCCGCGTTCCGGGCGAGCGGCGGGTGCGGCATGAACATCACCGTGCCGTTCAAGGAAGAGGCCTGGCGTCTGGCCGACCGCCTGACCGAGCGGGCGCGGCTGGCCGGCGCGGTGAATACCTTCGTGTTCGGCGACGACGTGCTGGGCGACAACACCGACGGCGCCGGGCTGGTCGGCGACCTCGAAACGCTGGGCTGCCGGCTGTCCGGCGCACGCGTGCTGCTGCTGGGCGCCGGCGGCGCGGCGCGCGGCGTTATCCTGCCCTTGCTCGACGCCGGCGTCGCCCGGCTGTTCATCGCCAACCGCACGGCCGACAAGGCGCGCGCGCTGCAGGCGCAGTTCGCCAGCCACGACGGGCGTGGCGCGCTCCGCGCCGGCGGCTGGGCGGACGCCGCCGACGCGCCCTACGACGTGGTGATCAACGCCACCAGCGCCAGCCTCAGCGACGAGGCGCCGCCGCTGCCTGCCGGCCTGTACGCGCCGGACAGCCTGGCTTACGACATGGTCTACGGCCGTGGCCTCACCGCATATCTGAAGCAGGCGCGGGCGCAGGGCGCGGCACGGCTGGCTGACGGTCTGGGCATGCTGGTCGAACAGGCCGCCGAGGCCTTCACGCTGTGGCGTGGCGTGCGTCCGGACACTGCCGCCGTGCGCGCGACGCTGCGCGCCGCGCTGCCGCCGCTGGCCTGAAACGGAGCCTCCGATGCGTTCTTTGCTGCGCACGCTGAAGTGGCTGCTCGCCGGTGCCGTGGTGCTGGTGCTCGCCTATCAGGTGTGGGTGTTCGCCCATCTGTTGTGGTGGACGCAGTTCAATCCGTCGCAGACCCGCTTCATGTCGCTGCGCCTCGATGAAATGCGCGAGCGCAAGCCGGACGCGCAGCTGCGCCACCAGTGGGTGCCGTACGAGCGCATCTCGGTACACCTGAAGCGCGCCGTCATCGCCGCCGAGGACGACGCTTTCGTCGATCACGAGGGCTTCGACTGGGAGGGCATCCAGAAGGCGATGGAAAAGAACCGCAAGAAGGGCCGCGCGGTGGCCGGCGGCTCGACCATCAGTCAGCAGCTGGCGAAGAATCTCTTCCTCAGCCCCAGCCGCAGCTATGTGCGCAAGGCCCAGGAGGCCGCGATCACCTTCATGATGGAAGCGGTGATGGACAAGCGGCGCATTCTGGAAATCTATCTGAACGTGGTCGAATGGGGCGACGGCGTGTTCGGCGCCGAGGCGGCGGCGCAGCGCTACTACCGCATCCCGGCGGCGAAGCTGGGCCCTGAACAGGCGGCACGGCTGGCCGTCATGCTGCCCAACCCGCGCAAGTACGAAAAGACCTTCGGCCCGCGGCTGGCCGCGCACGCGGCGCGCATCGCCGGGCGCATGCATTACTCGCAGGTGCCTTGAGGCCCGCTCAGCGCATGCCGGGCACCAGCCACAGCGGCGCTTCGTCCATCACCGCGATCTGTTCGCGCAGTTCGAGAATGCGCGCCTCCCAGTAGCGCGGCGTGTCGAACCACGGGAAGGCCACCGGGAAGGCCGGATCCTGCCAGCGGCGGGCGATCCAGCCGCTGTGGTGAATCAGGCGCAGCGTACGCAGCGCTTCGATCAGGTGCAGCTCGCGCAGATCGAAGTCGCAGAATTCTTCGTAGCCGGCCAGCACGTCGCCCAGCTGGCGCGCGCGGTCGGCGCGGTCGCCCGACAGCAGCATCCACAGATCCTGGATGGCCGGCGCCATCCGGCTGTCGTCGAAATCGACGAAGTGCGGCCCCTGGCCATCGACCCACAGCATGTTGCCGACGTGGCAGTCGCCGTGCGTGCGGATGCGTTTCACCTCGCCGGCGCGCTCGAACGCGGCGCGCACGCCGTCGAGCGCCTGCGCGACCACGCCGCGATACACCTTCTCCAGTTCCGGCGGCACGAAGCCGCCATCGAGCACATAGGCGGCCGGTTCGTCGCCGAAACTGGCAATGTCCAGCGTAGGCCGGTGCAGATAAGGTTTCACAGCGCCGAGCGCGTGAATGCGGCCCATGAAACGGCCTATCCACTCCAGCGTGTCGCTGCGGTCCAGTTCGGGCGCACGGCCGCCACGACGCGGGAACACCGCGAAACGGTAGCCGGCGTGGCAGGCCAGCGTGCCGCCGCCGGGCAGGTCGAGTGGCGCAACGACCGGAATCTCGTGCTCGGCCAGTTCGCGGCAGAAGGCGTGTTCCTCGGCGATCGCATCGTCGCTCCAGCGCGCCGGCCGGTAGAACTTGGCGATCACCGGCGGACCGTCGTCCACGCCGACCTGATAGACGCGGTTCTCGAAGCTGTTCAGCGCCAGCAGGCGACCATCGACCACGAAACCGGCCGCTTCGAGTGCGTCGAGCACGGTGTCCGGGTTCAGATCGGCGTAAGGCTGCTGGGTGGTGGCGTCGGTCATCAGGTGGAAAAATCCTTCAAACGCGATACCCTAGCGTGTTTTTCGCCATTACTGGCATCTGTCGTGGCTTATCAGGTCAAGGAAATCTTCTACACGCTGCAGGGCGAGGGCCTGAACGCCGGTCGCGCCGCCGTGTTCTGCCGCTTCGCCGGCTGCAACCTGTGGAGCGGCCGCGAACAGGATCGCGCCACCGCGCAGTGCCGCTTCTGCGACACCGATTTCGTCGGCACCGACGGCACGCTGGGCGGCCGCTACGAAGCCGACGCACTGGCCGACATCATCGCCGCGAGCTGGACCGGCGCCGGCGGCGCACGCTTCGTCGTGCTGACCGGTGGCGAACCGCTGCTGCAGGTCGATGCCGCGCTGATCGACGCGCTGCACTCGCGCGGCTTCGAAATCGCCGTCGAAACCAATGGCACGATGGAAGCGCCGGCCGGACTGGACTGGGTGTGCGTCAGCCCGAAAGCCGGCAACGTGGTGGTGCAGCGCCGCGGTCAGGAACTGAAAGTGGTCGTGCCGCAGGACGGCCTCGATCTCGCCGCGATGGAAGACTGGGATTTCGAGCACTTCCTGGTGCAGCCGATGGACAATGCGGCTGCGGCCGACAACGCCCGCTGGGCGATCGAATGGTGCATGCAGCACCCGCGCTGGAGGCTCAGCTTCCAGACGCACAAGGCGGTCGGCATACGCTGACCGTCGCTGACCCAGGGCAGCGCCGCATTCCGCGAGCTGCCCTTTTTGGACGTATCGAGATGGTTGTTGAACTGAGCCAGCGCTTCTTCTTCGAAGCTGCCCACACCCTGCGCCGCAAAGTGGAAACCGAATCCAGCCTGCGCATCCACGGCCACACCTATCACGCCGAGGTGACGCTGCGCGGCGAGCCGGACCCGGCCAGCGGCATGCTGCTGGATCTGGCGGTGTTCCGTGCCGCACTGGCCGAAGTCCGCGAGAAACTGGACCACCGCTTCCTCGACGAGGTCGAGGGCATCGGCCCCGCCACGCTGGAGAACCTCTGTCACTACCTGTGGCGACAGCTCGCTCCGCAGCTGCCTCAGCTGGCACGCGTGACGGTCGAGCGCCAGGCCTCGGGCGACAAATGCACGCTGAGTGCGTGCTGAACTGACGCGCGCGTGCATCGTCGGCCGATGAACGCGAGCACGGGCCAGCGCGCACGCCGTGCGCTGGCCTGTCTCGTACTGCTCGGCCCCCCCGCAGCCCAGGCTCAGGCCCCCTCGTTCGACACCGTCCGCGACAGCTGGCGCTCGTCGGAAGCGCGCCTGCTCGACCGCTACGGCCAGCCGCTGGCCGAGGTGCGCGTCGATTTCGACGAGCGTCGGCTCGACTGGGTCGGCGCGCGCACGCTGTCGCCGCCACTGGTGCGCGCGCTGCTGATCGCCGAGGACAAGCGCTTTCTCGAACATTCGGGCGTCAACTGGACGGCGCTCGCCGGCGCCACCTGGGACAACCTCTGGCGCACGCTGGAAGGCCGCCGTCCGCGCGGCGCATCGACGCTGACCATGCAGCTGGCCGGCCTGATCGATCCGGCGCTGCGCCTGCAGGGCACGCGCCGCAGCGTCGGCCAGAAATGGGACCAGGCCGCCGCCGCGCGCGAAATCGAGCGCCGCTGGAACAAGGCGCAGATCCTCGAAGCCTATTTCAACCTCGCGCCCTTCCGCGGCGAACTGCGCGGCATTTCAGCCGCGACCCGCGGCCTGTTCGGCAAGGATCCGGACGCCGTCGATGCACGCGAGGCGCTGCTGCTGGCGGCGCTGCTGCGCGGCCCGAACGCGCCGGCCGAACGAGTCGCGCAGCGTGCCTGCGCGGTGGCGCTGAAGCTCAAACCGGCGCCCGCCTGCGCCGAACTGCGGGCCCTCGCCAATCAGGTGCTCACTCAGCGCTACCGGCTGGAGCCGCGCTGGACCGAAGCACAGCCGCTGGCCCGCCGCCTGCTGCGCGAGCCGGGCGAACAGCGCGCCACGACGCTCGACGCACGGCTGCAGCGGCGCACGCTGGACGCGCTCGGTCGCGAGCGCGCCGACGTCACTGTCGTCGTGCTGGACAACGCGAGCGGGGAAGCACTGGTGTGGGCCGGCGGTCCGGACGACACCGACGCGGCGGTGCGCCGGCTCCCGGCCGGCAGCACGCTGCACGCGTTCGCATACGGACTGGCATTGGACCAGCGCTGGATCAGCGCGGCGTCGGTCTTCGACGACAGCCCGAACTTCGTCACCCGGGCGCTGCCCCCTGGCCTGCAGGGCAGTGGCCAGCCGCTCAGCACGCGTGCGGCGCTGACGCAGGCGGCCGAAATTCCGGCACTGCGCGTACGCGCGCTGATCGGCGACGACACGCTGACCGCCGCGCTGCGCGCGCACGGCATCGACGCCTCGGCGACCAACGGCAGCCGTGCCAGCCTGCCCGAGATGGCCAACGCCTTCCGCACGCTCGCCAACGACGGCGTATGGACGCCGTGGGCGCTGGAGGCGGCGCAATGGCGCGGCGTGGATCGCAGCGGCAAGCGACTGTGGGCATCGCCGGTGGCGTGGCTGGTCGGCGACCTGCTGTCCACGCGCACGACGCCGGACGCACATGACTGGCACGCCGTCATGCACGGGCGCTCGAGCGACCGCGCGACGCACTGGTCGGTCGGCTGGACGCGCCGCTACACGATCGCGTTGCGCGCGGCACGTCCGGTGGCGGCCACCTGGCTTTCGGTCGCCGCCGCCATCGACCCCATTCCGGCCGAAGCGGCGCCGCCGCCACCTGGGCTCGAAGGCGTGCGCCTGCGTTTCGAACCGGAAATCGAAGCCGAACGGGAGGAGTATTTCCTGCCCGGCACGCAGCAGGCCTTCGCCGACGCCACCGTGCGCGACCTGTTCGGCCGGCCGCGCATCGTGCAGCCGACGACAGGCGTGAAGCTGGTGAGCGCCGGCCTGCCGGCCGGGCGCCAGGCCATGCTGCTGGAGGCGCGGCCGGGCTGGCCGGGCCTGCAGTGGGTGATCAATGACGAGCGCCTGCCGGCGATCGAGGGGCGCGCGCTGTGGAGTCCGCGCCCCGGCCGTTACCGGCTGGCGCTGGAGGATGCGCACGGACTGCAGCTGCAGTCGGTCGAATTCGAGGTGCGGCTCGACGCCGCACCCGAAGCCTTCAATGGCGGACCGGCGCCTCGTACACCACCTGGCCCGACACCAGCGTCGCGCTGACGCGACCGGGCAGTTCGCGGCCCAGATAGGGCGTGTTCTTGCCCTGGCTGCGCAGCGATTCGCGGCTGATGCGCACCGGCGCCTCCGGATCGAAGATGCACACGTCGGCCGCACCGCCCACCCGCAGATGGCCGGCATTCAGGCCGAGCACGCGGGCGGCGTCGGCCGTGATGCGCGCCAGCGCAACCTTGAGCGGCAGGCGCATTTCGCGCGCCCAGGCCAGCGTCAGCGGCAGCAGCAGTTCGAGGCCGGTGGTGCCCGGCTCGGCTTCGGCGAACGGCACCTGCTTGGCGTCATCGTCAACCGGCGTGTGGTCCGAACACAGCGCGTCGATGCGGCCGTCGGCCAGCGCGGCGCGCAGCGCCTCGCGGTCGAACTGTGCGCGCAGCGGCGGCACGGTGCGGCACTGCGGATCGAAATAGCCGATGTTGACATCGCACAGATGCAGTGCGTGGATGGCCACATCGCAGCTCACCTGCATGCCGTCCAGTCGCGCCTGGTCGATCAGCATCAGGCCGGCGCGACTGGAAATGCGCGCCAGATGCAGCTTGCATCCGGTAGCGCGCGCCAGCTGCAGCATCTGGCCGATGGCCAGCGTTTCCGCCAGCACCGGAATGCCGGTCAGGCCCAGCCGCGCCGCCACCTCGCCTTCGTGCGCCACGCCGCCGGCCGCCAGATGCATGTCGGTCGGCTGCAGCCACACGGTGTAGCCGAAGGTGGCCGCGTACTGCATCGCGCGGAACAGCACCTGCGTGTCGGCCACCGGAACGTTGGCCTGCGAGAAGGCGATACAGCCGGCATCGTGCAGTTCGCCCATTTCGGTCAGCCGCTCGCCCTTCAGGCCGGCGGTCAGCGCGCCGTGCGGGTAGACGTGGGCGAGATTCAGCATGCGCGCGCGGTGCTTCAGCATTTCGACCAGGCCGGGTTCGTCGAGCACCGGATCGGTATCCGGCGGGCAGGCCAGACTGGTAACGCCACCGGCCACCGCGGCCGCGACTTCCGACTCCAGCGTCGCACGGTATTCGAGGCCGGGCTCGCGCAGCCGCGCGCAGAGGTCGATCAGGCCCGGCGCGACGACCAGGCCGCTGGCGTCGATGACGCGGTTGGCGTGAAAGCCGTCGGGCGCCGTTCCTAGCGCGACCACCTTGCCGGCGGCGATGTACACATCGGTCGGTGCGTCGATGTCTTGCGCCGGATCGATCAGCCGGCCGCCCTTGATGTGGATCTTCATGCGTTCCCTCCGGCCAGCATGGCCATCACTGCCATGCGCACCGCGATGCCGAAAGTGACCTGCGGCAGGATGACCGCCTGGCGGCCGTCGGCCACCGCCGAGTCGATCTCGACGCCGCGGTTCATCGGCCCCGGGTGCAGCACGATGGCATCGGGCTTGGCCACGGCGAGCTTGTCCTCGGTCAGGCCGAAGAACTTGAAATACTCCTGTGCGCTGGGCAGCAACGAACCCTGCATGCGTTCGTTCTGCAGGCGCAGCATCATCACCACGTTGACGCCGCGCAGACCTTCGCGCATGTCGTTGTAGACACGACAGCCGAGGCGCTCGATGTCGTGCGGCAGCAGCGTCTTCGGCGCAATCGCGCGCAGATCGGGCACGCCCAGCGTGGTCAGCGCGTGGATCTGGCTGCGCGCCACGCGCGAATGCAGGATGTCGCCGACGATGGCCACCGACAGCTGCGTGAAGTCGCGCTTGTAGTGGCGGATCGTGTACATGTCGAGCAGCCCCTGCGTCGGGTGCGCGTGGCGCCCGTCGCCGGCATTGACGACGTGGATGTGGTCGCGCCCGGTCGCTTCGAGGTGCTGCGCGATCAGGTAGGGCGCGCCGCTGGAGGCGTGGCGCACGACGAACATGTCGGCCTGCATCGCCGCCAGGTTGTCCACCGTGTCGAGCAGGGTTTCGCCCTTGTTGGTCGAGCTGGTCGCGATGTTCAGGTTGATCACGTCGGCCGACAGGCGCTTGGCGGCGATTTCGAAGGTGGTGCGCGTGCGCGTGCTGTTTTCGAAGAACAGGTTGAACACGCTCTTGCCGCGCAGCAGCGGCACCTTCTTCACCTCGCGCTCGGCGACACCGGCGAAGGGCTCGGCGGTGTCGAGGATGCGCGTGATCACATCGCGCGGCAGGCCCTCGGTGGTAAGCAGGTGCTGCAGCTCGCCGTGCCTGTTCAGTTGTGGATTGCGGGCCATGGTCATTCCTGCTCCTGCAGCAGACGCAGCGCCAGCCGCTCGCCGTCCTGCGCCAGCTTCACCCGCGTGCCTTCGGCCAGTTCGAGCCGCGTCGCGCAGTAGGTCGGCGCCACCGGCAGCTGGCGTCCGCCGCGATCGATCAGCACCGCCAGTTCGACCTTGGCCGGGCGGCCGTAGTCGAACAGTTCGTTCAGTGCGGCGCGTATCGTGCGGCCGGTGTGCAGCACATCGTTGACCAGGATGAGATGCCGCCCCTCGACGTCAAAAGGCAGCGCGGACGAGCGCGTGTCGCGCGACAGCCCGCGCTTGGCATAGTCGTCGCGGTAGAAGCTCACGTCGAGCGAGCCGGCCGGCTGGGTCAGGCCGAGCAGCGCGTGCAGGCGCTGCGCCAGCCATACGCCGCCGGTATGCAGACCGACCAGCGCGGTGTCCGGCGTGACCTGCGGGCGCATCTGCGCCGCCAGATCGGCCAGCAGTTTTTCTGCGTCAGGCAGTGACATCGAAATAGTCCTTCAGGATGAGCTGGGCCGCGTGTGCGTCCAGGTGTTTCTTGCGTTCGCGCCAGTCGTGCTGGCCGCGATCGCGCAGCTGGGTGTCGGCTTCGGCCGAGGTGAATCGTTCGTCCTGCAGCGCCACCGGCAGCCGATAGCGGCCTTCGAGTTGACGGGCGAAGCGCTGCGCGCGGGCCGTCATGTCGTGCGCCTCGCCGTCCGGCGACAGCGGCAGACCGACCACCAGCAGCGCCGGTTTCCATTCATCGAGCAGGCGGCCGATCGCCGACCAGCGGGCGTCGTTGGTTTCGGCATCGAAGGTGGTCAGTGCGGAGGCGCTGCGCAGTTCGCATTCGCCGACGGCGACACCGATGCGCTTCTCCCCGAAATCGAAAGCCAGCACGGTGCCGCGCGCGGGCAGCGCGACCGGCTCAGGCATGCCCGGCCACGTCGGACAGCGACGCGAAGTTGACGCCGAGCAGCTGCATTGCGGCGATCAGGCGCTCTTCCGGCGGCAGGCCGAAGATGATTTCCGGGTCGGCGCGTACGGTGAGCCAGGCGTTCTGCGCCAGTTCCCACTCGATCTGGCCGGCCTGCCAGCCGGCGTAACCGAGGGTGACCAGCACGTCGTCCGGTTCGCCGTCGTGGCCGAGCGACTGCAGCACGTCGCGCGACGAGGTCAGCGCGAGGCCGTTGCCAACGTCGATGCTGGACTGCCAGTCGCCGACCGGACGATGCAGCACGAAGCCGCGGTCGGTCTGCACCGGGCCGCCGAAATACACCGGCTGGCCCTGGAAGCGCGGCGATTCGAGCGACATGTCGATGCGCTCGAACAGGTCTTCGAGCGACATGTCGATCGGCCGGTTGACGATGACACCGAGCGCGCCCTGTTCGTTGTGCTCGCACACCAGCGTCAGCGTGCGCGCGAAATTCTTGTCCGCCATGGCGGGCATGGCGATCAGGAAATGGCCGGTCAGGTTGACCGAAGGGGTCATGGCGTGTGCGGACATGGGATGATTTTATCCGTGTTGGACGCCGGCCGCGAACCGCGGCGCGACATCACGCTCAAAGCGCCGACTTTTTGACGGAAATCCCGCATGCCCGACCGTCCTTCATCCCGCCTGGTGTGGTTTCGCCGCGACCTGCGCATCGACGACCATGCCGCCCTATACCACGCGCTGCGCGCCGGCGGCCCGGTGTGGTGCGTGTTCGTGTTCGACACCGACATCCTCGACGAACTGCTGGCAGAAGGCCTGAGCGCCGACCGCCGGGTCGAATTCATCCATGCCTCGGTCACCGAGCTGGACGCTGCGCTGCGTGCGCTCGGAGGCGGGCTCATCGTGCGCCACGGCCGCGCCCGCGACGTCGTCCCGCAACTGGCGCGCGAACTGGGCGTGGCCGGCGTCGTCGCCAACCGCGACTACGAGCCCGCCGCCTTCGCGCGCGATCGCGCGGTGCACGACGCGCTGGCACGCGACGGCATCGCCTTCGACACGCACAAGGACCAGGTCGTGTTCGAGTGCGACGAGGTGCTCACCCAGGGCGGCAAGCCCTTCTCGGTGTTCACGCCCTACAAGAACGCCTGGCTGAAGAAGCTCACGCCCTTCCACCTGAAGGCCTATCCGGTACGCCGCTACGCGGATGCGCTGGCGGCAGTGCCGGCGGGTGGCATTCCGTCACTGGCCGACATGGGTTTCCGGTCAACCAATCTGGCGACGCTGAAGCTGCCGGCCGGCATGAACGGCGCCGACACGCTGTTCGACGCCTTCCTCGATCGCATCGACCGTTACAAGGTGCTGCGCGACTTTCCGGCGGCCAAGGGCCCGAGCTATCTGTCGGTACATCTGCGCTTCGGCACGATATCGATCCGCCGGCTGGCGCGCGAGGCGCATGCGCGCGGTGGCGCCGGCGCCGAAACCTGGCTGTCTGAGCTGATCTGGCGCGATTTCTACTTCCAGATCCTGTGGCACAACCCGCACGTGGTCGGCGCGAGCTTCCGGCCGGAGTACGACGCGGTGCGCTGGGTGGACGACGAAGCGAAGTTCCGCGCCTGGTGCGAAGGTCGCACCGGCTACCCGCTGGTGGACGCGGCGCAGCGCCAGCTGGCGCTGACCGGCTATATGCACAACCGGCTGCGCATGGTGAGCGCCTCCTTTCTGACCAAGGACCTGGGCATCGACTGGCGCCGCGGCGAACACTGGTTCGCGCGCCAGCTCAACGATTTCGATCTCGCTGCCAACAACGGCGGCTGGCAGTGGGCGGCCTCGACCGGCTGCGACGCCCAGCCCTGGTTCCGCATCTTCAACCCGGTCACGCAGTCGGAGAAGTTCGATGCCGACGGCCAGTTCATCCGCCGCTACTGCCCGGAACTGGCGAAATTCGACAAGAAGCGCATCCACGCGCCCTGGCTGGCGACGCCGCTGGAACAGAAGATGGCCGGCTGCGTGATCGGCAGCGACTACCCGGCGCCCATCGTCGACCACGCCGCGGCGCGCGAGGCGACGCTGGCGCGCTTCAAGGTGGTGAAGGGGGCCGGCGAGGCGCTGGAGGGCTGATCAGCGCTGGTCGAACACGTCGCGGTAGCTGGCGTACATCGCGCCGAAAGTGACTGGCAACAGCAGCAGCCAGCCCAGCATGGCGGGGATCGAGGCCAGCACGGCCAGCACGACGTAGAGCAGTGCGAACACGACGAAGGCCGGCGCATTGCGCAGGCTGGCGAAGAAACTGGTGCGCATCGCATCCAGTGCCTTCATGTCGTGGAAGACGACCAGGGCCGGCGCGAACCAGACCGCCATCAGCACCGGCGCCATCAGCATGACGGCGATGATGAGCATGGCCGGAATGGCCGCCATCAGCACCGCCAGACCCGCCACCGCGGCAACGCCGGCCAGACCGGCACTGATCGCCGACAGCAGCACGACCAGCATGCCGATGGCCAGCGAGGCCAGCAGGTACCAGCCCCCGAGGGCAAGCAGCGGATTGATGCGCTCGCCGAAACCGGCCCACAGGTGAGCCACGCCGAAGGGCTCGCCGCGCGACAGTGCGCGGCAGCCCGTCATCAGCCCACCCACCGTCACCATTGCCAGCAGCGTGGCGGCAATCATGCCGAACAGCGGCACCAGATTCAGCACCACGACGGCGATCACCCACAGCAGCGTGATCACCACCCAGACGCCGGGCGCGGCGATGAAGGCCTGCCAGCCCTGACGCAGCCACTCGACCCCCTGGCCGGCCGCTACACTGCGCGAATCGGGCTCCCCGCCATCGAGGGAAGCGGTCGTATCGTCGCCCGGCGGCGGGGCGGCTTCGAAGGGATTGTGGTCGTCGGTCGTCATGGCTGCATCATTCCACAAGCCGGCACGGTGTTCACGGCGACGTCGCAGGCTGTGGCGTCCAATCCACACTCCGTCACGATGCGCCCGGCCGTGTCGGGCTGCGCGCTGCGCCGCGGCGCTTTCGCACTACACTCGAAGTGTCCAGTCATGTTGCACGACCGGGAGGTCGCCATGAATATCCGCACCCTGCTCACCGCCTGCACGTTGATCGCATCGCCTGTAGTTCTCGCCGGTGGCAGCGGCCATGTGCCGGTCACGCCGCTCGGTCCTGAGGGCTACGGACAGGGCATGGCAGGCGCCAGCCCCGGCGGCATGATAGGACAGCATCCGCGCGAGCTGATCCGGCCCAACGCGCGCAGCCGCACTACGGACGTTTACCCGACCTTGCGCGGCACCCAGATCCGGGATTACTCCAAACCGGGCGTACGCATCGAGGACGATGCGTACGGCACCAGCGTCTATCCGACCGCGCCCTACAGCAACGTCCGCGACTACAACAAACCGGGCTGGCGCATCGAACGGCGCGAGTAACCGTCACTGAAGGGTCGCGGGCACCGACGGACATCACCCGCGCCGGCCTCGCCGGCGCACGGTAGACAACGATGAACGAACTGCCCAAACACCAGCTCACCATGACGGTGCTGATGACGCCCGACATGGCCAATTTTTCCGGCAACGTGCACGGCGGCGCACTGCTCAAGCTGCTCGATCAGGTCGCCTACGCCTGCGCGGCGCGCTACGCGCAGTCCTACGTGGTGACGCTGTCGGTCGATCAGGTGATCTTCCGCTGCCCGATCCACGTCGGCGAGCTGGTCACCTTCTTCGCTTCGGTCAATTACACCGGCACCACCTCGATGGAGGTCGGCGTCAAGGTGGTGACCGAGAACATCCGCGAACACACGACGCGCCACACCAACACCTGCTACCTGACCATGGTGGCGATGGACGCCGACCGCCGGCCCTGCCCGGTGCCAACGTTGACACCGTTGACGCCGGACGAGCAGCGGCGTCACACCGCCGCTCAGGTGCGGCGCCAGCTGCGCAAGGAATTTGACGCCCGCTTCGAGGAGTTGATGCAGGAAGAGCAGGCCAAGGCGGGTCGCGGCGCCTAGACGCCCCTGAGCACCCCGGCGGCGGAAGCGCCTGCCGCAGTGCGTCATACTGTGCACCGAGTCCCACCCGGAGCGCGCTGCATGATCGACTACGAGCACGACATTTCGGCCATCGACGCCGACCTGATCCGCCACGGCATGGCGGCCATCCACCTCGTCCGCGCCGGCGACCAGGCGGCGCTGGTCGATTGCGGCACCGGCCACTCGCTGCGCAACGTGCAGGCGGCGCTGGCGCAGAAGGGCATCGCGCCGGAAGCACTGCGCTACATCATCCTGACCCATGTGCACCTGGACCACGCCAGCGGCGCAGGTGCGGCGATGCGCGCCTTCCCGAACGCGCAGTTGGTGGTGCACCCGCGCGGCGCGCGCCACATGATCGATCCGTCGAAACTGATCGCCGGCGCCACCGCGGTCTATGGCGAACAGGCGATGGCGGAAATGTACGGCGACATCCTGCCGGTTGACGCCGCGCGCGTGATCGAGACGCAGGACGGCTTCGTGCTCGACTTCAACGGCCGACCGCTCGAATTCATCGATACGCCGGGCCACGCCAAGCACCACCACTGCATCTGGGACGCGCAGTCGAAAAGCTGGTTCACCGGCGACACCTTCGGCTTGGCCTATCCGGAATGCACGGTCGATGGACGCGCCTTCGTGTTCCCGACCACCTCGCCAGTGCAGTTCGACCCGGTCGCGATGCGCGCCTCGGTCGATCGCCTGCTGTCACGACAGCCGGAAGCGATGTTCCTGACGCACTACGGCAAGGTGACCGGCGTGCCGGCGCTGGGCCGTGCTCTGCTGTCGCGCATCGACGCCCACGTGGCGATCGCGAAGGCGGCCGCCAGTGCCGGCGACGGCCGCAAGCAGGCACTGCTGGCGGCGCTGACCGCCTATCTGATCGACGAACTGCGCGCCCACGGCAGCCGGCTCACGCACGACCAAGCGGTTGACGTGTGGGGGCTGGACATCGAACTGAATGCGCAGGGGCTGGAGGTGTGGCTGGACGGCGCAGCAGCCTAGGTCGCGCTGCCGGCAGCCGCCCGGGCGATGAAGCCCGTGTGGCCGCCGGCCGGACCTGATCAGGCCGACTTCTTGCGCGCCGTCGTCGCCTTGGCGGCCGGCTTCTTTGCCGCGGCCGTCGTCTTCTTCGCCGCGGTCTTCTTCGGCGGCGCCTCGGCTTCAGCCGCCGGCGCAGCGTCGGCAGCCGCGGCCTTGGCCGTCTTCGCGCCCGCCTTCGGCTTGACTGCGCGCGGCTCGAACTCGAAGCCGACCTTACCGTCCGGCTGGCGCACCAGGAAAGCCGAGAACTTGCGCTTGGTGCGCGACGACACGAAGCCCTTCAGCAGGTCGGTACGACCCGCTTCGAGCAGCTTCTGCATCTGTTCGGGCTCGATCGGCTGCTGCAGGATGATCTTGCCGGAGCGGAAGTCGCAGCTCTTTTCCGGACCGACGGATTTCTCGCAGATATAGGACATCGGCTGTTCGAACACCCGCGCCGAACACTTCGGGCAGGGGCCGAGCGGTGTCTGCTGCGAGAAATCGACCGGCTCGGCGTTCTCGTCCTCGCGCGGCTGGCCGAAATCGAATTCCGGTTCCAGCTTGTCGTTCAGCTTGATCACCGCGTTGAACGGCCGGCCCATCTTGTTGCGGAAGCCGGTCAGCGGACCGACCTGGCGCTCGCGCAGCAGGGTGTCGATCTCGTGCGTCTCGAACTGGCGGCCGGCAACGATCTTCCACAGCGAGAAGTCGCAGCTCTGGCACTGGAACTTCTTGTAGTTCTCCTTCACGACGCCGCCGCAGCGCGGGCACTTCTCGTCCAGCGTGGCGAAGTCGCCCGGAATGGTGTCGCTTTCGTAGCTCTTCGCCTGGTGCACGATGTGCTGCGTCATGTCGGCGATTTCGCGCATGAAGGCGTCACGCGACAGTTCGCCGCGCTCGATCTGCGACAGCTTGTATTCCCATTCACCGGTCAGTTCCGGCGAACTCAGTTCGTCGATCTTCAGGCCGCGCAGCGCGATCATCAGCTGGAAGCCCTTGGCCGTCGGAATCAGTTCGCGGCCCTCGCGCAGCATGTAGTTCTCGAGGATCAGGTTCTCGATGATCTGCGCACGCGTCGCCGGCGTACCGAGGCCGCGACCAGCCATCGCGGCGCGCAGTTCCTCGTCGTCTATGGTCTTGCCGGCACCTTCCATCGCGGTCAGCAGCGTCGCTTCCGAGTACCGCGCGGGCGGCTTGGTCTGCAGCGCCTTGACGATCATGTCATTGACGCGGGCGCTTTCGCCGGGCTTGACCGGCACCAGGCTGGCGGACGCGGTTTCGCCCTTCTCCTTGCCTTCGTCGTCGGCAATCGCCGCTTCCTTGCCGTACACGGCCAGCCAGCCGGCATTGACCAGCACCTTGCCTTCGGTCTTGAACGCTTCGCCCTCGACCCGCGTGATGCGCGTCGTGATGCGGTACTCGGCCGCCGGGAAGAACACCGCAAGGAAGCGGCGGGTGACCATGTCGTAGATCTTCGCTTCCGCCTCGGACAGCGATTTCGGCTCGGTGCCGGTCGGGATGATGGCGAAGTGGTCGGAAATCTTGGCGTTGTTGAAGATGCGCTTGTTCGGGCGCACCCAACCCTGCTTGACGATTTCGTTGGCGTGCGGCGCATAGGTTTGCGGCAGACGGGCCAGCACGTCGTTCACCGTCGGCAGGTAGTCCTCCGGCAGCGCGCGCGCGTCGGTACGCGGGTAGGTCAACACCTTGTGCTTCTCGTACAGCGCCTGTGCGATCTGCAGCGTCACGCGGGCGGAGAAGCCGAAGCGGCCGTTCGCTTCGCGCTGCAGCGAGGTGAGGTCATACAGCAGCGGCGACAGCTGGGTCGAGGGCTTGGCCTCCTCCTCCACCGTGCCGGTCTTGCCGGCGCACTTGGCCTGGATGGCCCTCGCTCTCGCCTCGTCCCACAGCCGTTCGGCGCGGGCGTGCTCGTCGCCCTCCGGCTTCTTGAACTTCTCGTCGAACCAGCGGCCGGGGTATTCGCCGGCCGCGACGCCGAAGCGGCCTTCGATTTCCCAGTAATCGCGCGACTTGAAGCGGCGGATTTCCTCTTCGCGGCGTACCACGATGGCCAGCGTCGGCGTCTGCACGCGACCGACCGTGGTCAGATGGAAGCCGCCGGTCTTGGAGTTGAACGCGGTCATCGCCCGCGTGCCGTTGATGCCGATGAGCCAGTCACTCTCGGCGCGCGACATCGCCGCCTGGCGCAGGCCTTCGACCTCCTGCGCCGAACGCAGGCCGGCGAAGCCGTCGCGGATCGCGGTCGCCGTCATCGACTGCAGCCACAGTCGTTCGATCGGCTTGTTCGTCTTGCTGTGCTCGACGATGTAATTGAAGATGAGCTCGCCCTCGCGCCCCGCGTCACAGGCGTTTACCAGGCCGTTGACGTCCTTGCGCTTGATCAGCCGGGTGAGCAGACGCAGCCGCTCGGCGGTCTTGTCGATCGGGTTCAGCGTGAAGCGGGGCGGAATGACCGGCAGGTGCGCAAACGACCATTTGCCGCGCTTGACCTCGTATTCCTCCGGCACCGCCAGTTCGAGCAGGTGGCCGACCGCCGAGGACAGTACGTAGTCCTCGCTCTCGAAGTAATCGCCTTCGCGCGTGAAACCGCCCACGGCACGCGCAATGTCCTGCGCGACCGACGGCTTTTCCGCGATGATCAGTTTCTTGCCCATGCCTGCCCGATACCTGCCGCCGGCTTGCGCGCGCAGGATGCGCGCCGGTTCAAGCGGCGTGAAAGCGGCGCATGATAGGGACAAAAAATCCGAACAGGCAAGACAAGTTGACCCGGCGGACGAAACGCGGGCTGCGATTCATCCGGCCGGGCAGGCCCTGCGCCGCGGCAGCGGTCGCGCACTTTTCAGTGCGGCGCGCGCGGCTCGTCGTCGTCCGACAGCAGTTCCTCGAGCACCAGCGTGTCGGTTGTGACCTGCTGGTTCCACAGCACCATCAGCACGATCACCTTGAGCTGGGCCAGCGACACTTCCTCGTCTTCCAGCGCCAGGGCGCGTTCGACGACGATTTCGCGGGTCAGCGCATTGATCGCGCCGGCCTCTTCGAGGAAGGCGAGAAAGCCACGGCACTCGGTATCGAGGCGCGACTGTTCGGCGGCCGAGTACAGACGGATGGAACGGCTTTCAGCCGCGATAAGCGGCTTCTCGGCGCCACCGGCGCTTTCGAGACCGGACAGCCAGCCCATCGCTTCCTCGATTTCATCCTGCTCGAAACCGGCGGCCGAGAGCTTGCGTGCGAGCTGGTTGGGCTCGGGATAACTGTCCAGGTGCGCGTAAGTTTCGAAAAGATAGACCAGAACGTCGATCATGATTCGGCTCCGCGCGAGCCGGTCGGCAGGCGTGCCCACCGGCGGGTTTGTAACCCGGCAGCGCGCGACGCGCACTGCCGTACTACCTGATGCGCTGGTAGCGTCCGTCGGGCAGCAGCGCCACCCGGTTTTCGAGTTCCAGCGAGAGCAGCATGGCGGAGAGGGTGTCCGCCGTCAAGCCGGTATGTTGCGACAGCACATCGATTCCGACCGGGTCGAAACCCATCGCGTCGAGCAGCGGGTCGCCGTCGCCGGAGGGCGCTTCCACTGCGGCTTCGGGCGGCGGCGCCGGCCGCAGCTCGGACAGAATGTCGCGCGCATCGTCGACCAGCTTGGCACCTTGGCGGATGAGCTGGTGGCAGCCCTTGGACAGCGGCGAATGGATAGAGCCCGGAATCGCGAACACCTCGCGCCCCTGTTCGCCGGCCAGCCGCGCGGTGATCAGCGTGCCGCTGCGCGCCGCCGCCTCGACCACCAGCACGCCGCGCGCAAGGCCGGAAATGATGCGGTTGCGGCGCGGGAAGTTGTCGCGCAGCGCCGGCGTTCCGAGCGGGAATTCGCTGACGATGGCGCCGTGCTCGGCGATGCGCCGCGCCAGTTCCTGGTTGCGCGGCGGATAGATGCGGTCGGCGCCGGTGCCGACCACGGCCACTGTGCTGCCGACACCGTCGAGCGCGCCGGTGTGGGCTGCCGCATCGCAACCGAGCGCCAGTCCGCTGACGATGGTGAGCCCGCCGCGCGACAGCTCACGCGCGAACTGCTCGGCGTTGGACGCGCCCTGCGCAGTCGCGTTGCGGGCACCGACAATGGCCAGCGCGCGGGTATTCAGCAGTTCCGGCCGACCCTTCACGTAGAGCAGCGTCGGCGGATCGGCGATTTCGAGCAGGGCTTGCGGGTAGGCTGCGTCGGCCAGAGTGATCAGATGGTTGCCCGGCTGTGACGCCCAGGCCAGTGTGCGCGCGACCTGTTCGTCGCCGTCGAAGGCAGCCAGGGCACGCGCCGCGCGCTCACCGACCGCTGCCCGCACCGCCGTGCCGGCCGCCGCGAAGATGTGTTCGGGCAGGCCGAACACCGACAGCAGACGACGCTGCGTCTCCAGCCCGACGCCGCGGGTCAGCGTCAGCCGCAGCCAGGCTGCGGTCGAAGCGTCGCTGGCGACCGGCACGCCTTACGGCTTGCGGAAGCGATCGCCGACGGTGATCGGACGCTTGGCGTCCATCACCAGCGCGTAGGAAATGTTGTCGTAGACGCGGAACACGAACACCAGACCGGAGCGTTCGTCCGGCAACTGGTAGGTGTCGATCTTCTGATCCTGACGGATATCGACCTTGCTTCCGGCCAGATAGGCGGCGAACACATGGCCGATCTCGACGCCGTCGTTGGCGCCGCGGTTCAGCAGTACGACACTGTGACGGCCGGACGAGGCCACGCCACCGACGATGCGGGCGACGCTGCCTTCGATCGCCGTCTCCGGCGCGCGCGGCGCGTAGGCGACCAGTTCGGGCGGACGCGCCGGTACCAGGCGGTCACCCTTGCCGATTTCGTACTGTGCCGACACCACCTGGAAGGTGGCCGGCTCACCCTCGCGCACCAGCTTCGCTTCGCCCAGGTAATCCGCCTCGTAGCCGATCAGCTGCTTGGTCTCGGGATCACGGATCGGCGCTGCCGGGCGATAGACGTGCCACAGCGGCTTGTTCTCCGTGACGCCGCTGACGTAGGCGGTGTCACCGGCGCTCAGGTAGACGCGGCCTTCTTCGGTGCCGACGATGCGCGGCGCGCTCTCATTGAAGCCGGCCTCGACCGCGATCGGCTTCGACAGGAAAGGCTCGATCGCACTGTGCGGAATGGAAGCGATCGGTTCGCGCACCGGTTCCTCATAGGTCTTCGGTGACAGCTTGACCGGCTGGCCGACGCGCAGCCGCGGCGAGCCGTTGAAATCCTCGAGATAGACGATCTGGCCGGGATAGATCAGGTGCGGATTACGGATCTGCTCGCGATTGAGCCGCCACACTTCAGGCCAGCGCCACGGCTCCTTCAGGAAGAGGCCAGCGATGCCCCACAGCGTGTCGCCCGGCTTGACGACGTGCCGGTCCGGCGCGTTGCCGGCGATGGCCGGCGGCGCTGACTGGGCAAAGGCGGTCGCGCTTGAAAGGGCGACCAGCAGGGAGCATATAATCTTGCGCATGGTGTGGCCTCGCACGGGCAGCGCCTGCACATGCAGGAACCTGCCGGGGGTTTGCCTTTCAATATCGTTACGAACCGGCTCCACCTTGAGTGCCCTGCACCGTCGAAACGGTGACTTGGCAAGGCGGCACGCCAACCGCATGCCGAAGTGTAGCAAGCGGCGTCATGTAATGACAGTCTGCATGAAAATTCACCGCTAATCCATTAAATCAGCACGACTTTTATGGCCCTGCTCCCGATTCTGAAGTTCCCCGACCCCCGCCTGCGCAAGAAGGCGGCGCCGGTCATCGCGGTGGACGATTCCATCCGCAGGCTCGCCGCCGACATGGCCGAAACCATGTACGCCGCGCCGGGCATCGGGCTGGCCGCAACACAGGTGGACGTGCACAAGCAGGTGATCGTGATCGACATCAGCGAGGACAAATCCGGCCTGATCACGCTGATCAACCCGCGCATCATCGAGCGCGACGGCGAACAGGTCTATGAGGAGGGCTGTCTGTCGGTGCCCGGCATCTACGACAAGGTGACCCGCGCCGAACACGTGAAGGTGCGCACGCTGACGCTGGACGGCAGCGAGCAGGACATCGACGCGCACGGCCTGCTGGCCGTCTGCATCCAGCACGAGATGGATCACCTGCAGGGCAAGGTATTCGTCAACCACCTGTCGCAGCTGAAGCAGACGCGGATCAAGACCAAGCTCGCGAAACAGGCGCGCGAAACCGCCTGATGCCGCCGCGCATCGCCTTCGCCGGCACCCCTGAATTCGCCGCCCGCGCGCTCGACGCGCTGGCCGGCTTCGACTGCGACATCCCGCTGGTGCTGACCCAGCCCGACCGCCCGTCAGGGCGCGGCATGAAACTGATGCCCAGCCCGGTCAAGCAGCGCGCGCTGGCGCACGGCCTGACAGTGGCCCAGCCCGACACGCTTAAGACGGCCGAACTGCGCGCGCCGCTGGTTGAGGCCGCGCCGGACCTGCTGGTGGTGGTCGCCTACGGCCTGCTGCTGCCGCGCGCCGTGCTCGACATTCCGCGCCTCGGCTGCATCAACATCCACGCCTCGCTGCTGCCGCGCTGGCGCGGCGCCGCGCCCATTCATCGCGCGATCGAAGCGGGCGACGCCCGCACCGGCATCACGCTGATGCAGATGGACGAGGGGCTGGACACCGGCCCGATGCTGGCCGAACGCACCGTCAACATCGCCGCCGACGACACCACCGCAACGCTGCACGACCGGCTGGCCGCCACCGGCGCGCAACTGCTGATCGACACGCTGCCCGCGCTGCTGGCCGGACGCATCAGTCCGGTGCCACAGCCGGCCGACGGGGCCTGCTACGCGGCGAAGATCGGCAAGGCCGAGGCGGCGCTGGACTTCCGCCGTCCGGCGGTCGAACTGGACCGCGCGATCCGCGCCTTCAACCCCTTCCCCGGCGCGCTGATGACGGTGGAGGGCACGCCGATCAAGCTGTGGCGGGCTCGCGTCGAGCCGGCGAGCGGCGAGCCCGGGCGCATCCTCGCGGTCGGCGACGATGGCATCGTGATCGCCTGCGGAGAAGGCGCGCTGCGCGTGACCGAGCTGCAGAAACCAGGCGGCAAGCGGCTGCCGGCCGCCGATTTCCTGCACGGTCATCCGCTGGCGGTCGGCCAGCACGTGGACAAGTAGGCCGCCGCGGTCGCGTCGGCCCGGGGTTTCCTTGTAAGCGCAGTTTTCACCGCTGCCGCCGCTTGAATTTCTTGCTTCGCGCACGATCTATAGTGCGCTTCCTCTCTCACTGAAAGGTATTCGAATGTTCGGCAACTGGCTCAAGACCTCGATACTGATGGCCGGCATCGTCGCGCTGTTCGGCGTGGTCGGTGCAGCCATCGGCGGTCAGCAGGGCATGCTGATCGCACTGCTGTTCGGTGGCGCCACCAACCTGTGGGCCTACTGGTTCTCCGACAAGATGGTGCTGCGCATGTACAACGCGCGCGAAGTCAACGCCGCCTCGTCGCCCTACCTGTACAACATGGTGGCCGAGCTGGCGCAGCGCGCGCAGCTGCCGATGCCGCGCGTCTACATCATCGACGAGGCGCAGCCCAATGCCTTCGCCACCGGCCGCAATCCGGAGAACGCCGCGGTGGCCGCGACCACCGGCATCATCCAGATGCTGTCGGCACGCGAACTGCGCGGCGTGATGGCACACGAGCTGGCGCACGTGAAGAACCGCGACATCCTGATCTCGACCATTTCCGCCACGGTGTCCGGCGCGATTTCCGCACTGGCGCAGTTCGGCATGTTCTTCGGCGGCGGCCGTGACTCGGAAGGTCGCCCGGCCAATCCGGTGCTCAGCATCGCCGTCGCCATCCTGGCGCCGATCGCCGCCATGTTGATCCAGATGGCGATCTCGCGCACCCGCGAGTTCGGCGCCGACCGCGAAGGTGCGGCCATCTCCGGCGACCCCGAGGCACTGGCCAGCGCGCTGGCCAAGATCGACGCCTACGCCCGCGGGATTCCGATGCCCACCGCGGAAGCGCATCCGGAAACCGGTCAGATGATGATCATGAACCCGCTGTCCGGCGGCGGCCTGCGCGGCCTGTTCAGCACCCACCCGGCGACGGAGGAACGCATCGCGCGGCTGCGCGCACTCGCTACCGGTCGCTGACACACACCCCCGCCATTGCGGCATCATGCCCGCAGCGTGCGCAGCTTTCGCGGCGCGCGCTGCGGGTTTCGTTTTTCATCGGCACAACGTGGAGATCCCGACATGGATCGAGGCTGGAACGGCGGCGGCGGCGCGCGCAACGTACTCGGAGGTCCGCTGGAGCCCTGTTCGTTCAAGCCGATCACCGGTTTCTTCCGCGACGGCTGCTGCAACACCGACGAGAACGACTTCGGCTCGCACACCGTATGCGCCGTCATGACCGACGCCTTCCTCGACTTCTCACGCTCGCGCGGCAACGACCTGTTCGACGCCGCGTCCCGAGTACGACTTCCCCGGTCTGCGCGCCGGCGACCGCTGGTGCCTGTGCGCGATGCGCTGGCGCGAGGCATTCGAGGCGGGCCAGGCACCGCAGGTGGTCCTGGTTGCCACGCACGAGTCGGCCCTGCGGCACGCGCCGCTCGATGCATTGAAGGCGCACGCGTGGGCAGGCTGAATGCTGCGCTTACAATCGCGCTCCCGCGCCCGGCCATCCTCCGCATCCAAGATTGAATTCCACTTCCCGCCCCCCCAGGACGCTTCCTGCTGATTCGCTCGCCGCGTCGCTGCTCGACGCCGCACACGCCGTCGCCGGCGTGCTGCAGGGTGAGGCGCTCGACGACGCTTTCGGCCACGTCGCTGCGCAGTCGGCCAACGGCGCCGCCGTGCGCGACCTGGCCTACCAGTGCCTGCGTGCGCACGCCGGCATCGAACGCCGGCTGGCCGTGCTGGTGCCGAAGCCGCTGCGCGAAACCGACCGCTGCGCATTGCTGCTGGTCGCGCTGTGCCGGCTCGAAGCGCGGCCCGACACGGCGCACACCACGGTGAACCAGGCGGTAGAGGCCGCGCGCGCACTTGGCGGCGATCGCTTCGGCGGGCTGATGAATGCGGTGCTGCGCAACGCGCAGCGCCGTCACGCCGAACTCGATGCGGCGGTTGCTGCCGACCCGGCCGCCCGGCTGCAGCACCCGCAGTGGTGGCTGGACATGCTGCGTCACGACCATCCCGATCACTGGCAGGACATCGCCGCGCAGGGCAATGTCCACCCGCCGATGGCGCTGCGCGCGAACCGCCGCCGCACGACGCCACAACAGGCGCTGGCGCAGTTGCAGGCGGCCGGCATCGTGGCGCAGATCCGCGGCGAAGACGGCCTGCTGCTCGACAAGCCCTGTCCGGTGTCGCGCCTGCCCGGCTTCGCCGACGGCGAGCTGTCGGTGCAGGACCTTGGCGCCCAGCGCGCGGCCGCACTGCTCGATGTCGCTGCGGGCCAGCGTGTGCTCGACGCCTGCGCCGCACCCGGCGGCAAGGCGTCGCACCTGCTCGAACGGGCCGAACTCGATCTGCTGGCGCTCGACCAGAGCGAAGCGCGTACCCGACGCATCGCCGAAAACTTCGAGCGACTGGGTCTGCGCGGCCGGATCGCGGTCGGCGACGCCGCTCGGCCGGACGACTGGTGGGACGGCACGGCGTTCGACCGCATCCTGGCCGACGTGCCGTGCAGCGCCTCCGGCGTCGTGCGTCGCCACCCGGACGCGAAATGGCTGCGCCGTCCGCAGGACATCGCGGGCTTCGCCGCCCAGCAACGCGCGATACTGGATGCGCTTTGGCGCGTGCTCGCTCCGGGTGGTAAATTGCTCTACGCCACCTGTTCGGTGTTCCGCGCCGAAAATCAGGATCAGGTGACCGCCTTCACCGCCCGCCATCCCGACTGCCTACGTCTGAGCCCATGTGGTGCGCCCGATCTGCAACTGCTGCCGACCGCCGAGCATGACGGCTTCTATTACGCACTGCTGCAGAAGTCTACGCACGCTGGCTGAGCGCGCACGCGCGCTGCTGCTGGCGTTGCTGATCGCGACGCTGGCCGGCCACGCGTCGGCCGCCGGCGTCACGATGCGCGACGTGCGCCTCGATCACGGCGACGACGGCTACCAGCTATCGACGGACATTGCGGTCACGCTGTCGCCGCGGCTGGCCGAAGCGGTCACGCGCGGCGTCGCGCTGTACTTCGTGCTCGAGTTCGAGATCAGCCGCCCGCGCTGGTACTGGCTCGACGAAGACGTGGTCGAACGCAGCCAGACCTATCGCGTCAGCTACCACGCGCTGACGCGTCAATACCGCGTATCGACCGGCGCGCTGCATCAGAGCTTCGACACGCTGGACGAGGCACTGAAACTGATCGGCCGTCTGCGCAACTGGCACGTGGTCAACTACAGCCGCCTCACGCCGGGCGAAAGCTATGTCGCCGCGCTGCGCCTGCGCCTCGACGTGACGCAGCTGCCAAAGCCCTTCCAGCTCAGCGCGATGAGCAACCGCGACTGGACGCTGGAATCCGAATGGCAACGCTGGGGCTTCACCGCACAGCCGCAGGAGGCGCGATGAGAGCCTTCATCGTCGCCACCACGGCGATCAGTGGCGTGCTGCTGCTGCTGCTGTCGCTGGCCAGCGAAAACACCGAGCTGTTCGCGCGCAATTACCCGCTGCTGCTCGGCATGAACATCACGGTCGCGGTCGGCCTGCTGGCGCTGGTCGCCTGGCTGGTGACGCAGCTGCTGCGCGAGCACCGCGCCGCCGTGTTCGGCTCCCGTCTGAAGCTGCGGCTGTTCGCCGCCTTCGCCGCGCTCGCCGTGGCGCCGGGCGCGCTGATCTACGTGCTGTCGGTGAACTTCGTGTCGCGCTCGGTCGATTCCTGGTTCAACGTGCGCATCGAACAGGCGCTCGAAGGCGGCCTCAACCTCGGCCGCAACACGCTGGACTATGTCTCCGCCGACCTGCTGGAAAAGGCCCGCGCGATGGCGCGCGAACTGGGCGACACACCGCTGATCCGGCGCAGCGCACGGCTGGACGAGCTGCGTGAACAGTCGGGCGCCGCCAGCGCGACGCTGTTCTCGTCCGCCGGCCGCGTGCTGTCGACCAGCTCGGCGGCCACCCGGCTGGTGCCGCCGCTGCCGTCGCCGTCGCAACTGAGGCAGGCGCGTCAGGGCGCCGGTTTCGCCGCGGTCGAGAGCGACGTTGACGCCGGACTGACGGTGCGCGCACTGGTGTTCGTCGGCAGCGGCACGCTGGCCTCCGATGCCCCGGTGTTGCAACTGACGCAACCGCTGCCGGCTTCGCTGGCGCAGAACGCCGAAGCGGTGCAGAGCGCCTACCGCGACTACGAAGAGCTATCGCTGGCGCGCGCGGGGCTGAAACGCATCTTCGCGCTGACCCTGACGCTGGCACTGCTGCTCGCGCTGCTGTCGGCGCTGGCGGTGGCCTTCGTCATCAGCCGGCGCATGTCGGCGCCGCTGTCCATCCTGGCGCGTGGCACCGACGCGGTGATGCAGGGCGACTTCAGCCCGATCCCGGCGGTCGCCTCGCGCGACGAACTGGGCACTCTGACCCAGTCCTTCCGCCGCATGACGGAACAGCTGAACGAGGCGCGCGCCCAGGCCGAGCGCAGCCGCGCCGAAACCGAAGCGGCGCGCACCTATCTCGAAGGCGTGCTCGGCAACCTGTCAACCGGCGTGCTGGCCTTCAGTCCGTCAACCAAGCTGCGCGCCGCCAACCAGGGCGCGATGGCCATCCTCGGCGACACGCTGGAGGGGTGGGAAACGCTGACGCTGGCGCAGTGGCCGCGGCACGCCGAACTGCGCGACACCATCGTCGCCGCGATCGACGAGGCGCAGGAATCGTGGAGCCGGCAGATCGACATCCCCGACCCCTTCGGTCCGGGCAAGACGCTGCTGATCCGCGGCTCGCAGCTGCCGGCGGCCGGCGGCGGCGGCTTCGTCGTCGTGTTCGACGACATCACGCAGCTCATTTCGGCGCAGCGCAGCGCCGCCTGGGGCGAGGTCGCGCGGCGGCTGGCGCACGAAATCAAGAACCCGCTGACGCCGATACAGCTGTCGGCCGAGCGGCTGCAGTTCAAGCTGTCGGACAAGCTCGACGCGGACGGCCAGAAGATGCTGGCGCGCGCCACCTCGACCATTGTCGATCAGGTCGAGGCGATGAAGAACATGGTGAACGCCTTCCGCGACTACGCGCGGCTGCCCGCGCCGGCGCTGGCGCCGCTCGACCTGAACCGGCTGGTCAACGAAGTGCTCGGCCTGTACGAAACGTCGGCCGCCCGCATCGAGCGCCAGCTGTCGCCGGACCTGCCCGACGTGGCCGGCGATGTCGGACAGCTGCGGCAAGTGATCCACAATCTGCTGCAGAACGCGCAGGACGCGCTGGCCGAGGCCGACGCACCCTGCATACAGATCCAGACGCGGCGCCGGGGGGGGCGAGCGGAACTGGCGGTGCGCGACAACGGCAGCGGCTTTCCGCCGCAGGTGCTGGCGCGCGCCTTCGAGCCCTATGTCACATCCAAGGCGCGTGGCACCGGGCTCGGACTGGCCATCGTCAAGAAGATCGTCGATGAGCACGAAGGACGCATAGAAATAGAGAACGTCGCGCCGCATGGCGCGGAAATCCGCATCTCGCTGCCACTGGCGGCATGAAGGAATCAGGGAAGAATGGCTCGCATACTGGTCGTAGATGACGAAATGGGGATCCGCGAACTGCTGTCGGAAATCCTCCGGGACGAAGGGCACGACGTGACGCTCGCCGAGAATGCAGCGGCGGCGCGCGCGGCGCGCACGGCGCAACGGCCCGATCTGGTGCTGCTCGACATCTGGATGCCCGACACCGACGGCATTTCGCTGCTGAAGGAATGGGCTTCGGGCGGACAGCTGACGATGCCGGTCATCATGATGTCTGGCCACGGCACCATCGATTCGGCGGTCGAGGCGACGCGCATCGGCGCGATGGACTTCCTCGAGAAGCCGATCGCGCTGGCCAAGCTGCTGAGCGCGGTCAAGCGCGCGCTGGCGCGCGGCGCCTCGCCAGAGCAGCGGCCGAGCGCACCGTCTCTGAGCGCGGTAGGACGCAGTGGCGTGCTGCGCGACCTGCGGCGCAAGATAGAGCAGATGGCCGCCCGCTCGCGCGTCGTCCTGCTGCGCTGTGGTCCGTCCAGCTTCGGCGAACTGGCGGCGCGGACGCTGGCCGCGCCCGGCCGACGCTGGCTGGAACTGGCGACCATCAGTGGACCGATCACGCAGGAACAGCTCGATGCCGCGCGCGGCGGCGTCATCCACACCGGCGACATCGCTCACCTGTCGCGCATGCAGCAGAAGAACCTCGCTTTCGCGCTGGAGCGGCTCGACCGCCTGGACGCCCGGCTGATCGCCTGCTGTGCGCAGGGTGCGCCGGAACTGCAGGCGGCAGGCTGGGAGGAAGCCGTGCTGGCGCGTCTGTTCGAGATCGTGCTGCCGCTGCCGGCGCTGGCCGAGCTGCGCGACGAAATCGCCGATCTGGCCGAGGACGTGCTGAAGCACCTGGTCGAGGCAGGCGAGGTGCCGACGCGTCGCCTGGCCGAGTCGGCGCGTCCGTTGCTGCGCCAGCACGGCTGGCCCGGCGGCTACGGAGAACTGGTATCGGTGCTGCGCTCGGCGGCGCTGGCCGCGCTCGACGACGAACTCGACGCCGCTTCACTGCGCGCGCTGCTGCGCCCGGCCGGCACACCGGTGCTGCCTGGTCTGGACCAGCCGCTGCGCGAGGCACGCGAGGCGTTCGAGCGCATGTACTTCGAGCACCACATGGAACGCGAGGGCGGCAACATGACCCGCCTGGCCGAACGCTCCGGGCTGGAGCGCACCCATCTGTACCGCAAGCTCAAGCAGCTCGGACTGCCCATCGGACGGCGCAGCGAACACCACGAGTAAGGCGCGGAGCGCGGCTGCCGGCCTGCCCTCGCCCCGAGCCGGCGGCGGAGTGCTGTGGGGGGGTCTTCTGACCCCGACAGCTGCCTGTGCCCAAGCCTGCGGTGCGCAGCGGCTGCGTCACGGCCAAGGGCGCTCCCACAGGGGTTGCGCCTGACCGGCGGACCAAGCCGGAGCCGGGGTTCTGTGGGAGGGGTCTTCTGACCCCGACAACTGCCTGTATCGAAGCTCGAGGACCACAGCGATTGCGCCCGATCCAGTATCACGGTCGGCCGCCGCAGCCGCCCTCGCCGCACACACCCCATGCCATTCAGATTTACAGTTAGACTTCGCGGCGTCTCATTTAATGACATACAGATGTCTCTCGCCATCCTGCGCAGCCGTGCGCTTGCCGGCATGCTGGCGCCGGAGGTTGCGGTCGAAGTCCATGTGTCGAACGGCCTGCCCGCCTTCTCGCTGGTCGGTCTGCCGGACGTCGAAGTGCGCGAGGCGCGCGACCGGGTGCGGGCGGCCATCCTCAGTTCCGGCTTCGACTTTCCGGCCCGGCGCATCACCGTCAATCTTGCTCCGGCCGACCTGCCGAAGGAATCCGGTCGCTTCGATCTGCCGATCGCGCTGGGCATCCTGATCGCCGCTGGCGCGCTCGACGCGAAGGACATCGACGGCATCGAATTCGCCGGCGAACTGTCGCTGACCGGCGCGCTGCGACCGGTGCGCGGCGCACTGCCGATGGCGCTCGGCGCCCGTGCCGCCGGCCGCACCTTCGTGCTACCCGCCGCGTCGGCGCCGGAAGCGGTGATCGCTGGCGGCATCGACGTGCGCGCCGCGACCTCGCTGCTCGATGTATGCGCGCATCTGTGCGGGCAGTCGGCGCTGCCGCGCGCAGTACCGGCCGGCGTGCCGGAGCGGGCGGCCTGCGCGGATCTGGCCGACGTGCGCGGGCAGCTCGGCGCCCGCCGCGCACTGGAGATCGCCGCCGCCGGCAATCATTCGCTGCTGATGTCGGGGCCGCCGGGCACCGGCAAGTCAATGCTGGCCGCTCGCTTCACCGGCCTGCTGCCGGACATGGACGAAGCCGAGGCGCTCGAAACCGCGGCAGTGCTGTCCGGCGCCGGTCTGTTCGACCCAACTGCGCTCGGCCGCCGCCCCTTCCGTGCGCCCCATCACTCGGCCAGTGCGGCTGCACTGGTCGGTGGCGGCGCCATCCCGCGGCCGGGTGAAATATCGCTGGCGCACAACGGCGTGCTGTTCCTCGACGAACTGCCCGAATTCGACCGCCGCGTGCTGGAGGCGCTGCGCGAGCCGCTGGAAACCGGTCACGTGACCATTTCCCGCGCCGCCCACCGGGCCGAGTTTCCGGCCCGCTTTCAGCTGATCGCGGCGATGAATCCCTGCCCCTGCGGCTATCTCGGTCACCCGTCAGCGCGCTGTCGCTGCACACCGGACCAGATCGCACGCTATCGCGGCCGCCTGTCCGGGCCGCTGCTCGACCGCATCGACCTTACGGTCGTCGTACCACCGCTGACCGAGCAAGAACTGCGCGCCGGGTCCGGCGAGGCCAGCGCCGAAGTAAGGCAGCGGGTGTGTGCGGCGCGGGCGCTGCAGCAGCGACGTCAAGGCAAACCGAACCAGCGGCTGGAGGCAGCGGACATCGACCGCCATTGCCCGCTGGACGACGCAGCGCGCGCCTTGCTGGCGCAGGCGATGAACCGGCTCAGGCTGTCGGCGCGCGCCTATCACCGCTGCCTGAAGGTGGCGCGGACGATTGCCGATCTGAACGGACGGGATGTGATTGCGGCGAACGAGGTCGCCGAGGCGGTGCAGTTCCGGCGCGCCCTCGACGCACCGGCCAACTGAGCCGGGTGCTCAGCGGTTGCCGGCGATCTCGCGGAAGCGCGCGCGGTCTTCCTCGAAGCGCTTGCGGGTATCGACCAGATCGCGCTCCTTCTGCGCGATGTTCTCGCCGATCTGCCGCAGGTCCTCGCCGTTGGTGTCCAGCCTGTCCTTGATTCCGGACGGCACGCGCTTGCCCTTGGTGGTGAATGCCGCGGCGTCCTTCTCCAGCTTCTTGTGGCGCTCGCTCAGCGTCTGCTGCTGCTCGCGCAGACGGGACAGCAGTTCTTCGATGTCGGCGATACGCCGGTCGCGCGCGGCGTCGATCTCGCGTTCGCTGGTGTAGGTGTTGAGCAGTGTGGTGTCGCGACGTCGCTGCTCCTGGCGCACCATTTCCTCGTCGCGCGCCTTCTTCGCATCGGCGTCACGCTTGGCCCGCTGGGCGTCCGTCATCGGCGCCTCGACCTGCTTGACCGTCGCGCCCTGGCTGTTCAGCTCGCGGTAGCCACGGTCGGCACAGGCGGCCGGGAGCACGTCACCGCACACCTGCTGGCCGCGCGCGTCCTTGCAGCAATAGACGCGCGCCTCGCTCGCCGGCACGTGCAGCAGGGCCAGCGCAAGCAGGCCCGGCGCGAGGTGACGCAGATTCCCGGGTTTCATCTTCAGCCATTCACTCCGTATTTCGCGCGGTAGGCACGCACCGCATCGAGATTGCCCTGCATGCCCGGGCTTTCCTGCAGATAGCCGACCAGATCGTCGAGCGTGGCGCAGGCAACCACGGGCATGCCGTATGAACGTTCCACTTCCTGAACCGCTGACAATTGTCCGGTGCCCCGCTCCATGCGGTCGAGGGCAATCGCCACACCTGCCGGTTCGGCGCCGGCTGCGCGGATCAGCTCGACCGACTCGCGCACCGAAGTGCCGGCGCTGATCACGTCGTCAATGATGAGCACCCGGCCCTTCAGCGGCGCGCCAATCAGCGTGCCGCCCTCGCCGTGGTCCTTCGCTTCCTTGCGGTTGAACGCAAAGGGCAGGTCGCGACCGTGCTGCGCGATCTGCATCGCGGTACCGGCGGCCAGAACGATGCCCTTGTAGGCCGGTCCGAACAGCATGTCGAACTGCGGCGCACGACTCAAGATCGTATCGGCATAGAAGCTGCAAAGCTTGAGCACCGAAGCGCCGCTGTTGAACAGCCCGGCGTTGAAGAAGTAGGGGGATTCGCGCCCCGCCTTGGTGGTGAAGCTGCCGAAGCGCAGCACGCCGGTATCGACGGCGAACTTCACGAATTCACGTCTAGAATCCACGGGCTTTTCCAATCAGAACGGACAAACCGGCCATGTTACGTATCGTGTCGCTCAACCTCAACGGTATCCGCTCGGCCACCACTAAGGGTGTGTGGGACTGGGTCGCCGGCACGTCGCCGGACGTGCTGTGCGTGCAGGAACTGAAGGCGCAGGAAGCCGACCTCGACGCGTCGATGCGCGCACCGGTGGCGATGGGCGGCAGCGACGGCCACTTCCATTACGCCACGAAGAAGGGCTACAGCGGCGTCGGCCTGTACGCGCGGCGACAGCCGTCGCGGGTGATCACCGGTTTCGGTGTCGAAGAGTTCGACAACGAGGGGCGCTACGTCGAGGCCGACTTCGGCGATGTGACGGTGATTTCTCTCTACCTGCCGTCCGGCTCCAGCGCGCCCGAGCGGCAGGAGGCCAAGTTCCGCTTCCTCGACCGCTTCCAGCCGCACCTGGCCGCGCTTCGGTCAAGCGGGCGCGAGATCGTGGTGTGCGGCGACTGGAATATCGCGCACCAGGAAATCGACCTGAAGAACTGGAAGGGCAATCTGAAGAACTCGGGCTTCCTGCCGGAAGAGCGCGCCTGGATGACCGCGCTGCTGGGCGCGGGCGGCTGGGTGGACGTCTATCGCACGCTGCACCCGGACGCCACCGACGACTGCTACACCTGGTGGAGCAATCGCGGCCAGGCCCGCGCAAAGAATGTGGGCTGGCGCATCGACTACCAGATCGCCACGCCGGGCATCGCGGCAAAGGCCCGCGCCGCAAGCGTCTACAAGGACGTACGCTTCAGCGATCATGCTCCGCTCATTGTCAACTACGATGTCGATATCGTGTGAATCCCGAAGTCATCGTCCCGACCGCCGAAAGGACCGTCATGAAAGCTCTGCGCAGTCTCGCTCTCGCCGCCGCTCTGGGTCTTTCGCTGCCGGTCGCGGCTGACTGGAACGAACTGGTCGTGTTCGGCGACAGCCTGTCGGACACCGGCAACTTCCAGACGCTGACATCGGGTCTGTTCCCGTCCGCAGCTTTCGGTTACGCGCCAGGGCGTTTTTCCAACGGCCCGGTGGCGGTCGAGTATCTGGCCGCCTGGCTGAACCTTCCGCTGGACAACCACGCGGTGGGCGGCGCGCGCACCGGCACGCCGGTCGGCGGCGGCTCCGACAACTATGTCGAGGACACCAGCCAGGGCGCGCTGCTGGCGAGCCTGCTGCAGCAGTCGCCGGGCTGGCTGAACGGCACCGGCATCAACGCCCAGGTGGGTGACTACGTGGCCGGCGGCGGCGGTGGCGCCGACAAGCTCTACTTCATCTGGGGTGGCCCGAACGACTATTTTCTGCCCGCCTCGCTGACCACGCCCGCCACCGTGGGCAATGCGGTGGGCAATCTGCAGACGGCGATCACCTCGC
This sequence comes from Methyloversatilis sp., assembly GCF_965284615.1. Taxonomy (GTDB): domain Bacteria; phylum Pseudomonadota; class Gammaproteobacteria; order Burkholderiales; family Rhodocyclaceae; genus Methyloversatilis. The sequence continues at coordinate 154,459 of NZ_OZ260098.1, read as the reverse complement.
TGTACGCGGCGGGCGCACGTGATTTCCTGATTCCCAACATGCCCGACCTCGGCCTGACGCCCTCCTTCGTCGAGGAAGGTCCGCTGGCGGCCGGTCTGGCCAGTTCGGTGTCGGCCGCCCACAACGCCGCGCTCGCGCTGATGCTCGAGCAGCTCGACCTGAATCTGGCGGATGCCCGCTTCCGCACGGTTGACGTATCGGGCCTGCTCAATGCAGTGGCACTTGATCCCGGTCAGTACGGCTTCACCAATATAGATACACCCTGCCAGACACTGGCCGGCTGCCCGGCCAATCCGGCAGGCTATCTGTTCTGGGACGATGTCCACATCACGACAGCCGGTCATCAGGCCGTGGCGACCGCGTTTCTTGCCGCGGCCCTGGTTCCGGAGGCGGAGAGCTGGGCGATGCTGCTGGCCGGTCTGGGCGTGCTCGGTGTAGCCCGTCGCCTACAGTGGAAGCGCCCGACCGACGACACTGTTGCGTTGCGGCCTGCAACCTGAACGGCTAACTTCGGGGTCTGCCCCGAAATGACTTCACTCGCAAAGGAGAAGAGCAATGTCCGAACTGATCGATCAGAACACCGTCACCAAGGAAAAGCTGGTTGCAGACCTGAAGGTGGTCATCTCCGACGCCGAAGAACTGCTGCGTGTGACCGCCAACCAGGCCGGCGAGAAGGTGGGCGAACTGCGCGTGCGCATGCAGGAAAATCTCACCTCCGCCCGTCACAAACTGGCCGATGCGGAAGCGGCGCTGAAGGAAAAGTCGCGCGAAGTGGCCCGCGCCACCGACGACTACGTGCATGAACACCCGTGGAAGTCGATCGGCGTCGCCGCTGGCGTAGGTCTGCTGGTCGGTCTGCTGATCGGCCGCCGCTGAGCTCGCGATGGCCGCATCGCCCCGGCCTGAGCGCCTCGCCGTATCGCTGAAGGGATTCGTTTCCAGCCTGATCGAGATCGTTCACGTCAGGCTGGAGCTGATCACCGTCGAAGCGCGCGACGAAGCCCTGCGTCTGACCGAACTGCTGGTCTATGGTGCGCTGGCCATCGCCTTCCTCACCTTCGGCATCGCCTTTCTGGCGGTCTTGCTGACCGTGCTGCTGTGGGACAGCCATCGCCTGCTGGTGCTGACGCTGTTTTCGACGCTGTTCATCACGCTGGGCGTCGTGGCAGCGGTCATCGCCCGCGCGCGCATGGCCGAAGGCACGCGGCTGTTCGCATCCACGCTTGACGAACTGAAGCGCGACCGCGACGCGCTGGACCGATGAACGAACGGCGCCTGCGTCTGGCCCTTGCGCGCGAGCGGCTGGTCGAACGATCACGTCGGCTGCGCGTCGAAGCGGCGGCACAGTCGGCGGTGCTCGACCCGGTACTGAACGTCGGCGATCAGATCCGCGCTGGTGCTGCCTGGGTGCGCGGTCACCCGGAGGCGCTGGCGGCTGCGCTGGTCGGGTTCGCGCTCGTGCGCCCGCGGCGCGTCTGGCGCTGGGGCCTGCGGCTGTGGGGCGCCTGGCGGCTGCTCGGCACGCTGCAGCACCGCTTGACCTCCCGCTGAGCGACAGACGCTCAAGTTTTCCGGCAGGACGCCGAATTCAGCTCATTGCCACCGTATCCCCGCTCCCCCGATGACCACACACTCCGCACAGGAACTGGCGCGCAGAACGACCGAACTGGTCACGCTGCCTGCCATCTACCATCGGGTGAAGCAGGTCATCGACGACCCGGATGGCTCGGTGATCGAACTGGCCAAGGTCGTTGCGGCGGACCCCGGCATCACGATGCGCGTGCTGCGCGTCGTCAACAGCGTCTTCTACGGCTTCCCGGGCAAGATTGAAACGATGCAGCGCGCGGTGAGCGTGCTCGGCATGCAGCAGGTGCACGACATCGTGCTGGCGACGACGGTGACCGCCGTCTTCGCCGGCATGCGCCCGGAGCGCATGGATGTCGCCCGCTTCTGGCGGGCCTCGGCGATGCGCGGCCTGCTGTCGCGCGCGGCCGCCAAGAGCTGCGGCCTGCTCGACGCCGAGCGGCTGTTCGTCGGCGGCATGCTGGCCGACATTGGCCACATGGTCATGTACATGCACACACCGCAGGAGTCGGAACAGGCGCTGGTCGATAGCCGTGCATCAGGCGCGCCGATCGAGCATCTGGAACGCGAAATCGTCGGCTGCGACTACGCCGCGGTGGGCGAAGCCCTGCTGACGGAATGGCGGCTGCCACGCAGCTTTGCCGTGGCCATCGGCGCCCAGATCGATCCGGCGCACGGCGCGCCGCACGAATTCGAAGCGTCGCTGCTGCATCTGGCGCGGCACGCGGTCGGCTACGACGCGGAACTGATCGATTCGGCCCGCATCGTCGCCTCGGCCTCGCCGGCCGCCTGGCAGATCACCCGGCTGGAGCCGCAGGCCTTCGAAGGCGCCTGCGCCGAAGCGGGCAGTTCGCTGGCCGCCGTGATGGGGCTGTTCTTCTCCGAATACGCGTGATCGCCTGATCGGCGCATCACGACCCGTCGCCGACCGGACGGAAGGCGCAGGCACTGGTATCTTCCCGCTTACCTGCCGCCTCACTCCGTCCGCCCTTGATCCCCACTTCCCCTGCCGCCGGCTGGCTCGACAGCCTCAAGGTGTATGCGCACCCGCGCGTCGTCGGCATGCTCTTCCTCGGCTTTTCCGCCGGTCTGCCCCTCATCCTGGTGCTCGGCACGCTGTCCTACTGGCTGCGCGAGGCCGGCATCGACCGTTCGACCATCGGTTACTTCAGCTGGATAGGCCTGGCCTACGGCTTCAAGTGGGTGTGGTCGCCGCTGGTGGATCGCCTGCCGCTGCCCGGACTGACCCGGCTGCTCGGGCGTCGGCGCAGCTGGCTGCTGCTGTCGCAGCTGGCGATCGCCGGCGCGCTGTTCGGCATGGCCAACACCGACCCGGCGCAGGCGTTGGAGCGCATGGTGTGGTGCGCACTGGCGGTGGCCTTTGCGTCCGCCACGCAGGACATCGCGCTCGACGCCTACCGCATTGAGGCGGTCGAGCAACGGCTGCAGGGCGCGATGGCGGCCACCTACCAGGGTGGCTACCGCATCGCGATGATTGCCGCCTCGGCCGGCGTGCTGTGGCTGGCCGCCGCGGTCGATGCCACCGATACCGCCTACGAACATGCACCCTGGCGCTTCGCCTATCTGATCATGGCGGCCAGCATGGGCGTCGGCATCCTGACGACCTTGCTGATCCGTGAGCCGGACGCGCCGGTGTCGGCGGATACCGTACGGCGCGAAGCGCGCACCCGCGAGTGGCTGGCGCGCGAAGGGCTGCACGGCCCGCTGCTGGCCGCCGCCGCCTGGGTGCACGGCGCCGTGGTGTCGCCCTTCGTCGATTTCATCCGCCGCTATCGCTGGCACGCGGTGCTGCTGCTGGCGCTGATCGGCACCTACCGCATTTCCGACGTGGTGATGGGCATCATGGCCAACGCCTTCTACGTGGACATGGGCTACACCAAGGACGAGGTGGCCAATGTGGCCAAGGTGTACGGCGTCGGCATGACCATCGTCGGCGCAGTGATCGGCGGCGTGCTGACGGCGCGCATCGGCGTCATGAAGACCCTCTTCCTCGGCGCCGCGCTGTCGTCGGCCACCAATCTGCTCTTCGTCTGGCTGGCCGGCCGCGGCCACGACGTGAACGGCCTCATCTTCGCGATCTCCGCCGACAACCTGTCGGCCGGCATCGCCTCGTCGGCTTTCGTCGCCTATCTGTCGGGGCTGACGAACGTGGCCTACTCGGCTACCCAGTACGCGCTGTTCAGTTCGCTGATGCTGCTGCTGCCGAAGTTCATCGCCGGCTTCTCCGGCGTCTATGTTGACGCCCACGGCTACGAAGCCTTCTTCACCGCCACCGCGCTGCTGGGGGTGCCGGTGCTGGGGCTGGTGCTGCTCGCGGGGCGGGCGAGAGGCAGGGACCAGGGAGGAGGGGCTAGGGGCTAGGGGCTAGGGGCTAGGGGCTAGGGGCTAGGGGCTAGGGGCTAGGGGCTAGGGAAAGCATGCGGGCGGCTTCGCCGCCCGGAATTCACTAGCCCCTGATCCACAGCCCCTAGCCCCTCGTCCCTCCCAACCTGTACAACGCAAAACTGCCGAGGAAGTTCGGCTCATCGCTTACCGGCTGTCCGGCATCGTCGAGCACCAGCCGCTCGCGGATTTCGATGCCCAGCTTTTCGCACAGCGCTTCGAAGTCGGCGATGGTGAAGAAGCGGACGTTGGGCGTGTCGTACCACTGGTAGGGCAGACGATCAGACACCGGCATGTGGCCGTCCATGATGGCCATGCGGTGCTTCCAGAAGGCGAAGTTGGGAAAGCTCACCACCGCTTCGCGGCCGACACGCAGCATTTCGGTCAGCAGCTTTTCGGTGCGGTGCAGGGTCTGCAGCGCGTTCGAAATGATGACCAGATCGAAGCTCTGGTTGACAAAGTCGTACAGGCCCTTTTCCAGGTCGATCTGCAGCACGTTGATGCCGTTGCGCATGCAGCTGATCACGCGCTCGATGTCGATCTCGACGCCGTAGCCGCTGGCGCCGCGGCTGTCCTTCAGGTGGCGCAGCAGGGCGCCGTCGCCGCAGCCGAGGTCGAGCACGCGCGCGCCCGGGCTCACCCAGCCTGCGATCACGTCGTAGTCTATGCGTCCGTCCAGTGCAGTCATGTCAGTACCCGCCTCACACCGTGATGTTGTCGAAATACGCACGCAGCACTGAATGGTAGTGCGGGTCGTCGAGCAGGAAAGAATCGTGGCCGGCCGACGATTCGATTTCGGCGTAGCTCACGTTCCGACCCTTGCGCATCAGCGCATCGACGATTTCGCGCGAGCGCGACGGCGCAAAGCGCCAGTCGGTCGAGAAGGACACCAGCAGGTAGTCGGCGGTGGCCGGCGCGAAAGCGGCCGCCAGATCGCCGCCGGCGTCGTGCGCCGGGTCGAAGTAGTCGAGCGCGCGGGTCGCCAGCAGATAGGTGTTGGCGTCGAAGCTGCCGGCGAACTTGTCGCCCTGGTAGCGCAGGTAGGACTCGACCTCGAACTCGACCTCGAAACTGAACTTGCGGCCGCCTTCGCGCAGCCGGCGGCCGAATTTCTCGGCCATCAGGTCGTCCGACTGATAGGTGATGTGGCCCAGCATGCGCGCGAGCCGCAGACCGCGACGCGGCAGCGTGTTGTGTTCGTAGAAATGGCCGCCGTGGAAATCCGGGTCGGTGATGATGGCTTGGCGCGCCACTTCGTTGAAGGCGATGTTCTGCGCCGTCAGCTTGGGTGCCGATGCGATCACCAGCGCATGGCGCACGCGCGCCGGCAGGTGGATGGACCACGCCATCGCCTGCATGCCACCCAGGCTGCCGCCGATGATGGCCGCCCAGCAGTCGATGCCGAGGCGATCAGCCAGCAGTGACTGCGCCGCCACCCAGTCCTCGACCGTCACCACCGGGAAATCCGCCCCCCAGGGCTTGCCAGTTTCCGGATTGGTGCTCATCGGGCCGGTCGAGCCGTGACAGCCGCCAAGATTGTTTACGCTGATGACGAAGAACTTGCGCGTATCGAGCGGCTTGCCCGGGCCGATCAGGTTGTCCCACCAGCCGGTGTTCTTCGGCGCGTCGGCATGGATGCCGGCTGCGTGGTGATGACCGGACAGAGCAGGGCAGACCAGCACCGCGTTCGAGCGGGCGGCGTTCAGTTCGCCATAGGTTTCGTACATCAGCTCGAAACCCGGCAGCACGGCGCCGCTCTTCAGCGTCAGCGGCGTGTCGAAACGCGCGCACAGCGGGCTGACGATGCCGACGCTGTCTTCAGGAATGGATATTTCGTTGGCCATGAAAAAACCCGGTTGACCAAAGCCAGGACCGGGTTCGCCCTCGCTTTAGCCGAATTTGTAAGGGAGATCCGGCAGCACACCGCCGGAGGAACCCGGGCGCCCGCAAGCTGAGACAAATCGGCGCCATGAAACAGGGGAAACTGCCTGCATTCTGGCGAATCAGGCGGGTTTGTCAATCATGCGGCGCGTCACACGCTGACCGCGGTACCGCTCACGCACACCATCAGCATGCCGTTGTCGGCGCCCAGCACTTCGTAGTCGATGTCGATGCCGACCACCGCGTTGGCGCCCAGCTTCGCCGCCGCCTCGCTCATTTCCTGCACCGCCGCCTCGCGCGCGTCGGCGAGCGTGCTTTCGTAGGCGCCAGCGCGACCGCCGACCACATTGCGGACGCTGGCGAACAGGTCCTTGAAGATGTTGGCGCCGATGATGGCTTCGCCGGTCACCACGCCGTGGTACTGGCGGATGGGCCGGCCTTCAAGCGTGGGCGTGGTGGTGAGCAGCATTGGCGTTCTCCGGTGACTATGCGAAACATCCTGGGCGAAAGACCCTGGCGACCTGACCCCGGCGACTTTACTCTTCGTCCATCACCGCGGTGGTGTAGACCTCCTGCACGTCGTCCAGACTGTCCAGCACATCCAGCAGTTTCTGCATCTTCACTGCGTCGTCGCCGGCCAGCGGGCTTTCGTTCAGCGGCTTCATCGTCACTTCGGCGAACTCGGCCTTGAAGCCGGCCTTTTCCAGCGCGTCCTTGACCGCCACGAAATCGGCCGGCGGACTCAGCACCTCGATCGAGCCGTCGTCGTTGGTGAGCACGTCCTCGGCGCCGGCTTCCAGTGCCGCTTCCATCAGCGCGTCTTCGGAGGTGCCGGGCGCGAAGATGAACTGGCCGCAGTGCTTGAACATGAAGGCCACCGAGCCGTCGGTGCCGAGGTTGCCGCCATACTTGGAAAAGGCGTGGCGCACGTCGGCTACGGTGCGGGTACGGTTGTCGGTCAGGCAGTTGACCATGACAGCAGCACCGCCGATGCCGTACCCTTCGTAGCGGATTTCCTCGTAGCTTGCGCCGTCGAGCTCACCGGTCCCGCGCTTGACCGCGCGATCGATGTTGTCGCCGGGCATGTTTTCGCCCTTCGCCTTATCAACCGCCATGCGCAGGCGCGGATTGAAGTTGGGGTCGCCGCCGCCCATGCGGGCTGCCACGGTGATTTCCTTGATCAGCTTGGTGAACACCTTGCCCCGCTTGGCGTCCTGACGACCCTTGCGATGCTGGATGTTGGCCCACTTGGAATGACCGGCCATGAAAGAAGACGTCCGTTGGAAATGTGCAAGCCACGATTTTAATCGAGAGCGCCGATGACGGGCTCAAGAGCGTTGCGCCGGGCTCCGTTAATTCCGAATGGGAATTTTCCGGCCCCCGTGGCCGGCGGGTGAATGCAATCGTGACAAGTACAAGACTTCTGATCGCTCTGCTGGCCATCGGCGCCAGCAGCGTCGCCCTGGCGGACGACCCGGCCACCGAGCCGTTGTGGCACTTCGGCGGCTTCGGAACGCTGGGCGCCGGATATCACAGCCAGGAGGACGTCGTCTATCGGCGTGACCTGGAGCAGGCGGGCGGCATCGAGGGCGACAAGCTCGGCTTCCGCCTCGACACCCGCATCGGGCTGCAGGCGAGCGCCAACTTCAATCCGCGCTGGTCAACGACGATACAGGCGGTCAGTCGCCTGAACAGCGAAGGCAACTGGGCGCCCATGCTGAGCTGGGGCCTCGTGCGCTACGCGCCGACCGACTGGCTGGAACTGCGCGCCGGCCGGCTCGGCGCCGACATCTACCTCGAAGGCGACTCGCGCCACGTCGGCTACGCCTACACCGCGGCGCGACCGCCGACCGAAGTGTACGGCGTGGTGACGCAGGACCGCTTCGATGGCGCCGACCTCACGCTGCGCACGCCGATCGGCGACGGGCTGGGCAGCGTCAAGGTGTATGGCGGTCAATCGCGGGGCGACTTCTACCTGTATGGCCAGCGAGTGACGCAGGACGATGCGACCACCGTGGGCGCGACGATCGAATGGGCGAACGACACGCTGACGCTGAAGGCGGCCTGGGCCGACATCCACGCGCGCGGCGACCGTTCGCTGGTCGAACTGCGCGACGCGCTGGCATCGGTACCGCTGGCGCAGGCGCAGTTGCGAGCATCGCAGATCCAGACTTCGCACCACATCACCTTCGCCGGTCTCAGCGCACGCTACGAAAACGGCCCGTGGTCGCTGCAGGGCATTCTTGCGCGGGAAACCTTCTCGCAGTTTCCGCGCTATTCCGGCTGGGGTTCGAGCGTGGTCGCCGGCTACCGCATCGGCGCGTGGAAGCCCTATCTGACCTGGGGACGCATTTCCTTCGAGCCGGACGACAGTGCGCTGACGCTGCCAGCGCCGGCAGCTGCGCTGCAGGTCGTCTATGACCGCGTCGTCAACCGGCTGACGATGAATCAGCGCACTTTCGGCGCCGGTGTGCGTTATGACTTCGCCACCGATTACGCCTTGAAGGTACAAATTGAAAAGATCAATGCCTCGTCGTCGTCGATACTGATCACCCCCAGCGGCCTGCCGGTCCGCGATGCCAGTCTGACGCTGTTCACCGTCGTGCTGGATTTCGTTTTCTGATGCCGCTGATGCACTTGTTCACCCGACGAACCCTGCTCACGCTCGTTCTTGCGTTCGTGAGCGGATGGGCGCGTGCGGAAACGCTGGCGGTCATCGTGCACCCCTCGAGCGGGGTGGACAGCCTGAGCAGGGAGGAAGCAAGCCATCTGTTCCTCGGTCGCATCAAGCACCTGCCGTCCGGCACGCCGGCCGTCGTACTGGATACGAAATCGTTGCGCGCGGACTTCTACCGCGCACTGGTCAATCGCGAAATGAACGAGATCAGCGCCTACTGGGCGCGCCTGAAATTCTCCGGACGGACCCAGCCGCCGGAGCAGATCGACGACGCCGAGTCGGTGCTGCGACGCGTCGCGGCCGAGCGCGGCGCGATCGGCTACGTCGATGCCGCGCGGGTGGACAAGCGCGTCCGGGTGGTGCTGCTCCTTGAGTACTGAACCGGCTTCCCGCCCGCCCGGCACGCCTGACGCGACGCCATCGCCGCGCCGGACGCAGACCAGCGTGGTCTGGCGCACCACCATGCTGATGCTGTTCTTCGGCGGGCTGGTCGGCGTTCTGGTCGCGCTGGCCAGCACTGTAATGGTCGGCCGGGAAGAGCGGGAGCGGATGCAGCAGCATCTGGCGGAATTGATGGCCACCGTCGAGCGCACCGCCAGCGTCGCCGCCTTTGCGCGCGACGAGCAGCTGGCGAACGAGGTGGCCCAGGGCCTGCTGCTCAACGATGCCGTCTCCCGCGTCGTCATCACCGAAGGTGATCACGTGCTCGCTTCGGTCGGCGAAGCCGACAAGGACACCGGTGTTCTGCGGCTGCCGGTGCTTTCCCGACCGCTCACATCACCGTTCTCGCCGGAGCAGCAGGTCGGTGAGCTCAGGGTGTGGCCGGCCAGTTCGAAGATTGCGCAGGACGCTGGATCCTATTCGGGCTTCATCGCCCTCATCCTGCTGATCGAACTGGTGTTCGTCGTGGCGTCGGTGGCCTGGGTGGTGCTGAACGTGTTCACGCGCCCGGTGAAGAAGCTGTCGGATGATCTGCATCACCTCGAAATCGGCGCCGGCAAGCACGTTCCGGTACCCAACGGCCACGCCGGCGACGAGATCGGCCGGCTGGCTGGCGACATCAATACGCTGATCACCCGGATGGACGGCCTGCTCGCCGCCGAGCGCGATACGCGGGCACAGCTCGAGGCGTCCGAGCGCAAGTTCAGGCTCATCTTCGAAAGCGCGGAGACCGGCATCTTCACCGTCGATAACGCCGGTCGCCTGCACGACTGGAACCCCTGGCTGGCGGCAAAGCTGCGCCTGCCGGCACGCGAGGGCAGCGATCGCAGCTATGCGCTGGGCACCCTGCTCGGCGACGCCTCGTCGCGGCTCGATACGCTGATGGTGCGCGCTTTGAGCGACCAGCGCCCGACCTCGGCCGATTTCGGCGTGCAGTATGGCGAATCCGGCGTGCTCTGGCTGCACGTCGTGCTCAACCCGCTGCCCGACGGCCTGCTGCAGGGCATCGCCAACGACGTGACCGAACGCAAGCGCGCCGAGGCAAGCGCGCTGGCGATGGCCGAGCGCGACCCGCTGACCGGCCTGCTGAACCGGCGCGGCATCGAGCATCGCCTCAGCAGCGCTCTGGAAAACCTGCACGGCAGCGGTCTGGCGCTGATGCTGGTCGATCTCGACGGCTTCAAGCAGGTGAATGACACGCAGGGCCACGAAGCCGGCGACCGCGTGCTCAGCTGGGTCGCGCGACAACTCGAAGCGGTCGTGCGGCGCACCGATCTGGTCGCGCGGCTGGGCGGCGACGAATTCGTCGTCGTGCTGTGCGCGCTGGAAAGCCCGGACACCGCGCGCTTCATCGCCGCCAAGATCGTCAGCGCACTGGCGCGGCCGATAGACGCCGGCGGCAACCAGCTGGTGCAGATCGGCGCCAGTGTCGGCATCGCCTACACCGACGCCCGGACCGACGCACCGGACGCATTGATGCGCCGTGCCGACGACGCAATGTACGAAGCCAAGCGCGCCGGCAAGTCGCAGTACCGCTTCGCGTCATAGGGCGCGCTCACGCTCGGTTTGAGCGCCGCGCTGGTAGCATCGCGCCATCCCCTCCGAGGACAGAAGCCATGGCCGAACCGCTCCATGTCGCCCGCGCCGGCGACCTCTCGCTCGCCCTGCTGCCCAATATGGCCAACCGCCACGGGCTCATCACCGGCGCCACCGGCACCGGCAAGACCGTCACGCTGCAGTCGCTGGCCGAACGCTTCTCCTACATCGGCACACCGGTGTTCATGGCCGACGTGAAGGGCGACCTGTCGGGCATGGCTGCGGCGGGCACGGTCAGCCCGAAGCTGCAGCAGCGCCTCGACATGCTGGGCATCACCGATTTCGTGCCCTACCCGAGCCCGGTCTGCTTCTGGGATGTGTTCGGCGAATCCGGCCACCCGATACGCGCCACCGTCAGCGACATGGGTCCGCTGCTGCTCGCCCGCCTGCTCGGCCTGAACGAAACGCAGGCCGGCGTGCTCACCATCGTGTTCAAGGTGGCCGACGACCACGGCCTGCTGCTGCTCGACATGAAGGACCTGCGCGCGCTGGTACAGCATGTCGGCGACAACGCGGCACAGTTCAAGACCCAGTACGGCAACATTTCCACCGCGTCGATCGGCGCCATCCAGCGCGGCCTGCTGCAGCTGGAGGAACAGGGCGCCGACCGCTTCTTCGGCGAACCGATGCTGGACATTGCCGACCTGATGACCTTCGACGAACACGGCCGCGGCACCATCAACATCCTGGCCGCCGACCGCCTGTACAACTCGCCCAAGCTCTACTCGACCTTCCTGCTGTGGCTGCTGGCCGAACTGTTCGAACAGCTGCCGGAAGTGGGCGACATGGACAAACCCAAGCTGGTGTTCTTCTTCGACGAAGCCCACCTGCTGTTCAACGAGGCGCCGCCGGCGCTGCTGGAGAAGATCGAACAGGTGGTGCGGCTGATCCGCTCGAAGGGCGTCGGCGTCTATTTCGTGACGCAGAACCCGCTCGACGTACCGGATTCGGTGCTGGCCCAGCTCGGCAACCGGGTGCAGCACGCGCTGCGCGCGTTCACGCCGCGCGACCAGAAGGCGGTCAAGACCGCCGCCCAGACCATGCGGCAGAACCCGAAGTTCGACGCCGAACAGGCCATCATGGAGCTGGGCACCGGCGAAGCGCTCATTTCCTTCCTCGACGAGAAGGGCCGGCCGTCGATGGTCGAGCGCGCCTTCGTGCTGCCGCCCGCGTCGCGCCTCGGCCCGCTGACCGCCGAGGAGCGCAGCGCGATGATCCAGCACTCGCCGATGCGCGGCCGCTACGAACAGACGCTGGACCGCGAGTCGGCCTACGAAATGCTCGCAGCGGCCGTGAATGCCAACCCGGCCGCCACCGGCAAGCCGGTGCCCGAAGCGCCGGCCGGCTCGGGCGGCGGCCTGCTCGGCGGGCTGCAGGATCTGGTGTTCGGTTCAACCGGCCCGCGCGGCGGCCAGCGTGACGGTCTGGCCCAGACCGCCGCCAAGACGGTGGCGCGCACCATCGCAAGTTCGGTCGGTCGCGAAATCGTCCGTGGCGTGCTCGGTTCCATCCTCGGCGGACGACGGAAATAGCGATGTCTGCACCGGCCACCGACGCGCGCCTCGGCATCTGGCTCGCGGTCATCGCTTCGGCCGGCTTTTCGCTGAAGGCCATCCTGGCCAAGCTCGCCTATCCGCACGGCGTCGATCCAGTCACGCTGGTGGCGCTGCGCATGCTGCTGGCCGCACCGGTATTCGTCGTCGTCGCCTGGCGCGAAGCCCGGCGCGGCGCGCCGCTCAGCGCGCGCGACTGGGCGACCGTCAGCGTGCTCGGCCTGTTCGGCTACTACGGCGCCAGCATGCTGGATTTCTACGGCCTGCTCTACATTTCGGCCGGCCTCGAACGGCTGGTGCTGTTCACCTACCCGACGCTGACGCTGCTGATCGGCTGGATGGCGCACGGCCGTCGCATCACGCGGCGCGAAGTCGTCGCCAGCCTGCTCTGCTACGGCGGCATCGCGCTGGCCGTGGTGCACGACATCGAAGTGAGCGGCGAAGCGGCCGTCATTGCGCTGGGCTGCGCGCTGGTGTTCGGCTCCTCGCTCAGCTTCGCCATCTACCTGACCGGTGCCGCGGCGCCGATACGCAAGCTCGGCGCGACGCGCTTTTCGGCGCTCGCCACACTGGTGTCAACGGTGGCGGTCAGCCTGCACTTCGTCGCCGTGCGCCCGCTCGACGCGCTCGCGCAGCCGGCGCCGGTGCTCTGGCTGGCGGTGGCGATGGCGCTGTTCTCGACCGTGCTGCCGGTGTTCCTGCAGTCGGCGGCGATCCGCCGCATGGGCGCGCAGACCGCCGCGCTGGTCGGCAGCACCGGTCCGGTCATCACCGTATTCCTCGCCTGGTGGATGCTGGCCGAACCGGTGTCGACGCTGCAGATCGCCGGCACCGTGCTGGTGATCGCCGGTGTGCTCTGGGTGGGGCGGCGCTGAGAAGCCGGTCACGGCAGAAAAACAGGTCCATGCTAATTTCATCCCCTTTTCCGGGTACGGGGATGCACAGATGGACGTATCGCGTTTCGAACAGCTGATCCACCGCCTCGAAGCGGTGGCCGCGCACAACCCGTCGGGCTATCGCGCGCGCGTGGCGGCGGTGGCGCTGCTTGGCTTCGTCATCCTGGCGGTCGTGCTCGGCATGGCCCTGCTGATGGTCGGTGCGCTGGCCGGCGTCGTACTGATGCTGTTCAAGGGCGGTGGCGCGGTGGCGCTGATCGCGCTGAAGCTGGGCAAGGCCCTCATCCTGCTCGCGCTGCCGCTGTGGCTGCTCCTTAAGACGTCCTTCCGCATGCTGCTGGCGCGCTTCCCGGCACCGGAGGGCCTGGAGATCGCGCGCACGGATGCGCCCCGCCTGTTCGAGCGGCTGGACGACATGCAGCGACGGATGAACGGGCCCGCCTTCCATCACGTGCTGCTGGTCGACCAGCTCAATGCCGCAGTCGTGCAGCACCCACGGCTCGGCCTGTTCGGCTGGAACCGGCACTACCTGATACTGGGCCTGCCGCTGCTGCAGACGCTGGACGAAGACGAGGCGCTGGCGGTGGTCGCCCATGAATACGGTCACCTGGCCGGCGACCACGGCCGCTTCGGCGCCTTCATCTACCGGCTGCGCGGCGCCTGGGGCCAGATGCAGTCGATGGCGCAGTCCTGGGACGACTGGGGAAGCCGCCTCGTCGCCCGGCTGTTCGACTGGTACGCACCGTGGTTCAACGCCTACTCGTTCGTGATGGCGCGCGCCAACGAATATCAGGCCGACCGCTCGTCGGCCGAGCTGGTCGGTGCCGCCGCGGCCGCCCGTGCGTTGCAGCGGGTGGGCGTCGCCGCGCGCTTCGAGGCGCAGGACTTCTGGCCGGGCATCGACCGCCTCGCCCGTGCGCAGCCCGAGCCGCCGGCCGCGCTCAGCGGCGAATGGCGACGCGCGCTGTCCGCACTCGACGACGCGCGCGTCTGCGCCTACCGCGACGAGGTACTGCAGGAAAGCACCGGTTACGGCGACACCCACCCCAGCCTGAACGACCGTTTGCGCGCACTCGGAGAAGCGCCCTCGCCGGTGCTGCCGGCGATCGGCACGACCGCGGCCGAGCGCTGGCTGGGCGACGCGCTGCCACGGCTGGCCGGCGTACTCGACGCCCGCTGGCGCGACGACGTACGCACGCGCTGGCAGGAGCGCAACAGCTATCTGGCCGAACGTCTGCAGCAGTTGCAGGCGTTGCGTGAAAACGGTGAACGCAGCGTCGAGGATGAATGGACGCTGCTGCTGCTGACCGCCGAACTGGAGCCGGACGTCGACCGGCGCCCGGCCGTCGAGGCGCTGCTCGCGCGGGCGCCGGACCACCTCGCGGCCCGCTTCGCGCTCGCCGATCTGAAGCTGGACGCCGGTGACGCGGGCGGCATCGACGACATCGAGGCGGTGATGCAGGCCGATGCCGACGCGATACTCGCCGGCTGCGAAACGATCTGGCGCTGGCTGCGCACGCGCGACCCGGTGCGCGCCGACCTGTACCGTGAACGCTGGGAAAGACGGCAGGCACATCTGGCCGGCGTGCAGCGCGAAATGGACACGCTGGATCCGAAGTGCGAACTCGGTCGGCACGATCTGCCGCCGGACGTCGAGGCCGACATCATGCGCGCCGTGCTGCCGCACGCTGATCGTCTGGCCCGCGTTTTCCTGCTGCGCCGACCGATCGCCGCCGACCCGCGGGCGCGTGCCTACGTGCTGGCTTTCGACATGACACGGCGCTGGCTGCGCAGCGAAGAAGCGCTCGGCAAGCTGGCGCGGACGTTGGCGGCGGCGGACTATCCGGTGTCGCTGCACGTGGTGCCGCTGGGCGCAAAGGCCTTCCGCGGCTGGCGCAAGCGCATCCGCGCGCTGGGTGTCGAGGCGCTGCCGCTCGACGGCGGAAACTGAACCTCAGGCCGCGATCGGTGGCAGTTCGGCGTCGCTCTCGCCCAGCGTGAAACAGAAGGTGGCGCCCTTGCCCGGCTCGGCGCGCGCCCAGACGCGGCCGTTGTGGCGGCGGATGATGCGCTGGACCAGCGCCAGGCCGATGCCGGTGCCTTCGAACTCACCTTCGCGGTGCAGCCGGATGAAGGGATTGAACAGCTTGTCGGCGTGCGCCATGTCGAAGCCGACGCCGTTGTCGCGTATGTAGATCACCGCCTGCTGACCGCGACCTTCGGCGCCGACCTCGATGCTGCCGTGCGGCACCGGCGACGAGAACTTCCACGCGTTGCGCAGCAGGTTGTCGAGTGCGATGCGCAGCAGGCCGACGTCGCCGGCCACCAGCATGCCGGGCTGGATGACGATGGCGCAGTCGCGCCGCGGGTCGCTGGCGTGCAGCGTGTCGGCGATCTCCTGCGCCAGCGCGCTGAGGTTGACCGGCTGGCGCTGCAGCGGCATCCGCGTCACGCGCGACAGTTCGAGCAGGTCGTTGACCAGATGCTCCATGCGCAACGCGGCGCGCAGGATGCGCGACAGCGCGTCGAAACTCGCCTTGCCCAGGCCGCTCACGTCCGGCCGTGTCATTTCCGATTCGAGCACGCTGGCGAAGCCGTGAATGGCGCGCAGCGGGCCGCGCAGATCGTGCGACACGGAGTAGCTGAAGCTTTCCAGTTCCTCGAACGCGGCCTTCAGGCTGGAGGTGCGGCTGCGCACGCGCTCGTCCAGCTCGTGATTGAGCGCGCGCAGATCCTCTTCCGCCTTGACCTGGCGGCTGACGTCGCGGGCGCTTCCGCGGTAGCCGCCGATCTGGCCCGCCGCGTCGCGCCAGGGGCGGCCGGACAGCGCCATGATGCGCACGCCGCCGTCCTGCTGCCGCCAGTCGATCACGATGTCGCGGAAGGGACGGAATTCCTGCGTCAGCAGCGCGATGTCGTCGTGCCGCTGCGGGCCGGGCCGGCGCATCGCGAACAGCGCGTTCAGCGACAGGCCGCGCAGCGGCCAGGCGCCGTCCGACGTGTACACGATGGTGCGCTCGGCGTCGGTTTCCCAGAACCAGTCGGCCGCCGCCTCGGCGAAATCGCGCAGCCGCGTGCGTTCGGCTTCGAGCTCGTTGATCTTCTTGTCCAGCTTGTCGCGCAGTCGCTCGGCGTACAGCGCGTCGGCGTCGCCGACCACCGGCCGCTGCGGGCCACGGCTGCCCAGCGCCTCCAGCTCGGCGATCAAGGCGCCGATCTCGCAGGGCTTGACCAGGAAGCGGTCGGCGCCCAGCCGGTAGGCCAGTTCCTCGTCGCGGCGGTCGGTGAAGGTGGCGGTGTAGAAGGCGAACGGGATGGCGGCCAGCTGCGGGTGTGCGCGCACCGCGCGGCACAGGCCGTAGCCATCGAGTTCCGGCATCAGGATGTCGGACACGATGAGGTCGGGCGGCTGCGCCTTGGCCAGTTCGAGCGCGGCGCGCCCGTCGGCCGCGGTGCGCACGGCATGGCCGCGCGATTCCAGCGCGGCGCTGAGCATCAGGCGGGAGTTCTCGTCGTCTTCGGCGATCAGGATGTCCATCAGGCTCGGGCCAGTACGTCTTCGATCTGTTTCATCACCCGCAGCGGGTCGATGGGTTTTTCGATGTAGCCGTTGCAGCCGGCGGCCAGCACGCGCTCGCGGTCACCGGCCATCGCGAACGAGGTGATGGCGATCATCGGAATCGGCGGCCAGCCCTCGGCCGCGCGGATGCGGCGGGCGACCTCGATGCCGTCGATGTCCGGCAGCTGGATGTCGAGCAGGATGAAATCGGGGCGCTCGCGCAGCGCCTCGGCAACCCCCTCCAGCCCGGTCATCGCGCAGCGCGTACCGTACCCTCCGGCGTGCAGGATGAATGTGATCAGTTCGAGGTTGTTCTCGTTGTCCTCGATCACCAGCGCGGTCTTCACGGACGGCTGCCCTCCGTCGCACGGCCCGAGCCCTCGCGCGGCAGGTGCAGCGTGAAGCGGCTGCCCACGCCCGGCGTGCTCTGCACGTTGACGCTGCCGGACAGCAGTTCGGTGGCGATCTTGCGCGTCAGGTAGAGACCGAGCCCGGTGCCGGGCGTCTTCACGCGCAGGTGGGAATCGATGCGTTCGAAGGGCTGGAAAAGACGGGCGAGCCCGGTATCGTCCATGCCGATGCCCGTATCCTCGACGCTGATGTCGAGCCAGCTGCCACGCACGCTCGCCTCCACAGTGATGGTTCCTTCGACCGTGTACTTTACCGCGTTGCTCACGAAATTCAGTATGCATTGGAGCAGCCGGCGGCGGTCCGCCTGGACCAGGATGCCCGGTGGCACGCGCACCTCGATGTCCAGCTTCTTCTCGCGCGCGGCCGGCGTCACCGACTGCACCGCCTCGTCGATCACCGCCTCGACCTCGAAGCGCTCCTCGAACACGTCGATGAAGCCGGCTTCGATCTTCGATATGTCGATCACGTCGGTGATCAGCGCCAGCAAGTGCCTGGCCGAGCCATAGACCCGGGTGAGCTGGTCGTGCTGGCGCGTGTTCAGTTCGCCCGCCATGCCGGCCAGCACCACACCGGTGAAACCGATGATGGAATTGAGCGGGGTGCGCAGTTCGTGCGACATCGAAGCAATGAACATCGATTTCAGCCGGTCGAGATCCTTCAGTCGCTCGTTCGCCTGCGCAAGTTCCGCGGTGCGTTCGCTCACCCGCTGTTCCAGCGTTTCGTTGGCCACGCGCAGCGCCTGTTCGTTGCGCTTGATGTCGCTGATGTCGCGCAGCACGCTGGAAATGAACTGCACCTCGCCGTCGGCGTCGCGGTGGGCGACGCGCACCGCCGACATCGGCACGCTGCCGCCACCGTGCTTTCGCAGCCGCGTCTCGCCGACCCAGATGCCCTCCGTCATCACTGCCGGCAGTTCGACCTTGAGGTAGTGGCGGTAGGCGTCCGGCGGGTAGAGATCGGCGACCAGCAGGTTTTCCGGCAGCGCGGGACCGGCCAGGCCGACGGTGCGCCGCGCAGCAAGATTCAGATAGGTGATGCGCAGGTCGGTATCGACGGTGGACACATAGTCCGGCGTCGCGTCGAGGATGGCTGACAGGCGCACCTGCTCCGCCTGCGCCCGGTGGCGCTCGCGCGCCACAAGGAAGCGGCCGAGCAGCGTCGCCACCTCGCCGGCGAAGCGCTGCTCGTCGTGCGCCCACTCGCGCACGTCGCCGGTATGTTCGAGACAGACGACCCCAGCCAACCGGCCGTCGAGAAAGACCGGCGCGTCGAGCATGGCGCTGACGCCCTCGGCGTCGAGGTAACCGCCGGTGAATTCGTGCACCTGCGGATCGCGGCGCGCATCGGCGGCCGCGATAGTGCGGCCGCTGCGCAACGCGGCGAAATAGTCGGGGAAGGCGGACGCGGCCAGCACGGCGCCGGAGACATGGCCGCGATCGACGTCGATCCGGCGCCGGTCGTACAGGTCCAGGCAACGCAGCCGGCCGGTGTCGACGTCCAGCCGCCACACACCGGCGCGGCTCACCGACAGCGCGTCGGCGACCACTTCGGTCAGCGTAGCGAGCGCGGCATCGTCGCCCGCCGACAGCGCCTGATCGACGCTGAGGCGCATGATGGCCGCGAGCTGGCCGTCCTGCCGTTCCAGCCGGTCGCGCTGTTCGCGCCGCGCGCGCAGGTCGTCGGTCACGTCGATGAAGGTGGCCTGGATGGCCTGTGCGCCGTCCCAGCTGACCTGGCGGATGACCGAATCCAGCGTGCGCCGCTGGCCGTCGATGCGCACCACGTCGAGCTGCATCGGCAGCACGCGGCCGGACGCCAGCAGGCGGCGGTTGCTGTCGCTGGAAATGACCGGCAGGTCGTCGGCCACCACCATGTCGGCCAGCGAGTGCTGCCCCATCAGGTCGGCCACCGACTGAAATCCGAGCAGTTCGGCCGCGCGCCGGTTGGCGTACAGCGGCTGGAACTGGCGATGGATCAGGATGCCCTGGATCGAGCCGTCGAACAGATCGAGCAGCTGCGCCTCACGGGTACGCGCGCGGCGCGACGCGGCGGCGCGCTCGTTCAGCGTGATCGACAGCGAGTAGGGCGCGATCGACATCGTGATGACGAAGGCCTGCAGCAGCAGAAGCGCGCGCAGCGGCGTCTCGCTGCCGAACGGACCCAGCCCGGTCTGCGTGCCGTACAGCGCGACCGCGTTCATCAGCACCAGCAGCAGGCTCATCCAGCGCACCTTGAGGCGGATCGCCGACCACACCAGCACCGCCGGCAGCACCAGCATGTAGGGCTCGGGACCATCGAGCAGGCGCAGGAAGAGGGCGGCCGTCACGCCCAGCGTCAGCAGCAGCCAAGGCAGCACGGTCCGCAGGTCGGCCATCAACCGCTGCAGCTGCAGGCGGCCGATCCAGCCGGCGACCAGCTGCACCACCAGCAGCGTGCCGGCGAAGTGGGCGGCCGCGTGCAGCGTCCAGTCCGACAGATAGAAGGGGGCGCCCGACGTCCAGGCGTCGCTGGCGCCACGTGCAATGGCCAGCAGCAGAGCAACGCCGATGAACCAGGCGTAGTGGTCGGCGCGCATGCGCGGGTAGGGCTGCAGCGGGAAGGTGCGCAGCACCTGCGTGCCGACGCAGACCAGGACGCCGGTCAGTGCCGCATTCAGCGTCGCGGCCAGCGGCGTTTGCCCGGCCAGCACACCCTGCACCAGCGTCACCAGCATGACCGGTATCGCGTGCGCGAAGCCGAACAGCAGCACCACGGCAAAGGCGACACCGAGACCGATCTGCAGCACCGGCGGCTGGCCGTCGGACAGGCCGAGCAGCGGATCGACCTGAGTCGCCAGTGCACAGGCGGCCGCGCTGGCGACGTAGCGGAGCGGGTGCAACGAGGCGCGCGGAGATGCAGACACGATATGCTGCGGCAGTGAATGGTCGGCGCATCTTAGCGTCCTTCCGGCACCGCGACCTATCGGCACAAGGAACGATGGACGCGGCGCGACGTCCACCGCCCAGCCCTTAACCCTCGTCAACCACGATGACACGCCTGCTCCGCTTCGGCCTCATTCTTGTGGCCTTCCTGCAGCCCGCCCTTGCCGCCCAGTGCGTCCCGCCGGGCCGCTGGATCGCGCCGGGCAAGGGAGAACTCGACGCCGGCAGCGTGCTCGCCCGCGCCAGCGCACAGAGCGTGCTGCTGCTCGGCGAAACGCACGACGTCGCCGCTCACCATGACTGGCAGCTCGACACGCTGCGCGCACTGCACGCGCGGCGCCCGCAGATGGTGATCGGCCTGGAAATGCTGCCGCGCAACGCCCAGCCGGTGCTCGACGCCTGGGTGCGTGGCGACCTCGACGAGACGGCGCTGTTCGAGCGCACCGGCTGGACGCGCACCTGGGGCGTGCCGCCGTCGCTTTACGCCGGCATTTTCCGCTTCGCGCGCGAGCACCGGCTGCCGATGCGCGCGCTGAACATCGAACGCCAGGTGGTGCGCGAGGTGTCGAAGCGGGGTCTTGCCGGCGTGCCGCCCGCCCGGCGCGAAGGCGTCGGCGACCCGGCCGACGCCCCCGACAACTACCGCAACTGGCTCAAGCAGATCTGGAGCGATCACATGCCGCAGGCGCAGGCGGCGTCGAACGAGGCGTTCGTGCGCTTCATGCAGGGCCAGCTGCTGTGGGATCGCGCGATGGCCGAGGCGCTGGTGGCGGCAGCGCGCGAATACCCGCAGGCGCTGGTGGTCGGCCTGATGGGCAGCGGCCACGTCATCCACGGTCACGGCGTCGAACACCAGTTGCGTGCGCTCGGCGTGGCCGACGTCGGCAGCCTGCTGCCGTGGGACAGCGACGCCGACTGCGGCGACCTGGTCGCCGGCGTTGCCGACGCCGTGTTCGGCATCCCGCCGACGGTGCAGGACACGCGGCGCTGATGCGCGCGCTGCACCGGCTGGCCGGCGCCTGGGCGCTTTGCTGCGGCAGCGCGCTGGCGGCACCGCATTATGCGATCACCGCCCGGCTGGCGCCGGCCGGCGGCACGCTGGACGCCAGCGCCCGCATCGTGCTGCCGGCCGGCGAAGCAGTGGCGCTGCGCATGGACGGCGCCCACCGCATCGAGTCGATGCAGCTCGACGGCCGCCCGCTCGCCGCGGCGCGCGACGGTGGGCAATGGCGTATCGACCTTGCCGCCGCCGCGCGCCAACGCCAGCTCGAACTGCGCTGGCAGATCCGCGCCGAGGCGCCGGACACGGCAGCCCGCCACCGCGACACGCTGACCGCCTTCGCACCACAGATCGGCGAAGCAGGCAGCTTCCTGCCGGCCGGCGGCGCCTGGTATCCGCTGCCGTACGACAGCGCCGGCCCGCTGCTGCACCGCTACGCGCTCACCGTCAACCTGCCCGCCACGCAACGCGCGCTGGCGCCGGGCGACCTGACGCAGGACACGGTGCGCGACGGGCGCCGCAGTCAGCGCTTCGAGGCGCCTCAGGACGGCGAGGGCGCCGATCTGATGGCCGGCCCGTGGCAGCAGACGACGCGCGCGCTGCGCGCCCGCGACGGCCGCACGCTGACGCTGGCCACGCTGTTCCACCCGGAACTGGCGGCCGAAGCCGAGGGCTATCTCGACGCCGCGGCGCAGGCACTGACGCAGTTCGAGGCGCGCTTCGGCGACTACCCGTACAGCCGCTTCAGCATCGCCTCGTCGCCGACGCCGACCGGCTTCGGCATGGCCGGCCTGACCTACCTCGGCATCGACGTGCTGCGCCTGCCCTTCATCCGCCACACCTCGCTGCCGCACGAGATCGCGCACAACTGGTGGGGCAACGGCGTGCATCTGGCGCCGGACAGCGGCAACTGGTCGGAAGGCCTGACCACCTTCGTCGCCGACTACGCCCAGCGCGAGGCACAGGGCGACGACGCGGCGCGCACGCTGCGCCTGGACTGGCTGCGCGGCCTGTCGGCGCTGGCGCCGGCGGCGCACGACAGCCTGGCCGAGTTCGGCGGCCGCACGCACGACGCGTCGCAGACCATCGGCTATCACAAGGCGGCGCTGGTGCTCCTGATGCTGCGCGACACGCTGGGTGCGGCCACTTTCGACCGCGCGCTGCGCACCTTCTGGTCCACCCACCGTCACCGCCGCGCCGGCTGGAACGACCTGCGCCTCGCTTTCGAGCAGGCGTCCGGCCGCGACCTGCGCCGCTTCTTCGCCGAATGGGTGGACGGACGCGGTCTGGCCGAGCCGCGGCTGGACGCGGTCACGCCGGGCGCCGACAGCGTGGCGCTGACGCTGGCGCAGCCGGCGCCACCCTATCTGCCCGCCCTGCCGCTGCACCTGCGCGCCCCGGACAGCGGCGCGCTGCGCATCGAAACGCTGACGGTCGAACGGCCGCAGCAGTCCTTCACCTTGCCGCTGACGGGCTGCGCCGAACTGGCGGTCAACCCGGACTTCCGCACCGCGCGCCGGCTGCGCCGCGGCGAGGCACCGCCCATCCTGCGCGAAGCGACGCTGGACGCCACGCTGGCGCTGACCGTGCTCGACGGCGGTGACGCACGCCTCGGCGCGGCGGCCGACGCGCTGGTCGAAGACTGGCTGGACGCACCGCCGCCGCGGCTCGCGGCCGACGTCGCACCCGGGCGCAGCGCCCGCATGGTGATCGGTCGCAGCGCTGACCTCGACCGCTGGCTGGCGCGGCACGGCCTGCCGGCCCGCCCGCGCGACGGCGATGTCGTGGCCTGGGCTTCGCGCAGCGCGACCGGCGGCACACTGGCGCTGGTCGCCGCACGCGACGCCGACGCGCTGACGTCGGCGCGGCGGGCGTTGCCGCACTACGGTCAGCAGGGCTGGGTGGTGATCAAGGACGGGCGCGCCAGTGCGCGCGGCCAGTGGCCGGCGCAGACGCAGTGGACCCGGGTGTGCGCGCTCAGCGCGCGATGAGCAAGGCGTCCAGACCCAGCCGGTCGCGCAGCAGGCGGGCGGCCGACTCGGCCGCTTCGCGGCTGGCGAAGGGGCCGGCCTGCACGCGGTGGCGACTG
This sequence comes from Methyloversatilis sp., assembly GCF_965284615.1. Lineage (GTDB taxonomy): Bacteria > Pseudomonadota > Gammaproteobacteria > Burkholderiales > Rhodocyclaceae > Methyloversatilis. The sequence goes on along the minus strand of NZ_OZ260098.1, from coordinate 131,448 downwards.
CCGTCGCTGTTCACCCGCACGCGGTCGGCCAGTTCGACCAGCCCGTCGACGACACGCCGGCTCAAGGCCTGCGCGTTTTCGAGGCCGGCAAAGGCGCCCAACTGCAGCCAGTGACCGGCGTCGGCCGTCGTCGGCGCGGCTTCGGTCGACAACGCGGCGATCACGTCGTCACCCGCCGCGCTGCGCTCGACCGGCGGTGTGCGCTGCACTTCCGGCCGGCCGGCGGCGCGACGCGCCAGCAGATCGCCCGGGCTGCCCTCGGCGAACACCGCCTCGACCTCGACTTCGGCACTGCCGTCGTTCACGTAACCGAGCTTGGCGGCGGCGGTCCACGACAGGTCGATCACCCGGCCCGGCTTGAACGGACCGCGGTCATTCACCCGCACGACGACCGAGCGGCCGCTGGCCAGGTGGGTGACGCGGGCGTAGCTCGGAATCGGCAGTGTCGCGTGCGCGGCCGTCATCGCGTACATGTCGTACACCTCGCCGCTGGAGGTTTTCTGACCGTGGAACTTGCGGCCGTACCAGGAAGCGCGGCCGCGCTGGCGGAAGGGTTTCGCCTCGGTCATCGGCACGAACTGCATGCCGAGCGCCGAATAGGGCCGGTTGGCGAAGCGGTGCAGTGGTTCGTCGCGCGGCACGGCGTCGGGAATGGCGGCCAGCGTGGCGTCGTCCGGCGCGTTGTCGCCCGGGCCGTCGTCCAGGTAGTAGCCGCCGCCGCGCCGGGCGGCAGGCGGTGGCGTCGGCTTCGCCGGCTCGCCCGGCGGTGTGCGCACAACGGGCGCCGGATCCGGCTCGATCCCGGTCACCGGCGGCGTGCCGGCACAGCCGGCGAGCACGGCGGCGGCGGACAGCAGCGCGAGCAGGCCATGGGCGCGCATGCTCAGCGCTCCCGACGCCGGCGCCGGTGCGCCTCGATCGACATCAGCAGCCCGAGTCCGATGCACAGCGTCACCAGCGCGGTGCCGCCGTAGCTCACAAAGGGCAGCGGCACGCCGACCACCGGCAGCACGCCGGTCACCATGCCCATGTTCACGAAGGCATAGGTGAAGCAGGACAGCGAAATCGCGCCGGCCAGCAGGCGACCGAACAGCAGTGGCGAGCGGGCGGCGATCATCAGGCCGCGCCCTATCATCGCCATATAGATGAGCAGCAGCACCACCGCGCCCAGCAGACCGAATTCCTCGGCCATCACGGCGAAAATGAAGTCGGTGTGGCGTTCGGGCACGAATTCGAGGTGGGTCTGCGTACCCTCTTTCCAGCCCTTGCCGAACACGCCGCCGGAGCCGATGGCGATGCTGGACTGGATGATGTGGAAGCCGCTGCCGCGCGGGTCCGAGGTCGGATCGAGCAGGGTACACACGCGCTGCCGCTGGTAAGCCTTGAAGCCCGGCCACTCGACGCCCTCGGCGCACATCGCGTCGCCCTCGACCGCCAGCGTGGCGATGCCAACGACGCCGATGGCGAGTACCGGAATGATGAGCTTCCACGACAGGCCGGCGAAGAAGATGACGAACACGCCGGCTGCCAGCACCAGGATGGCGGTGCCGAGGTCCGGCTGGTGGAAGATGAGGACGACCGGTATCAGCAGGATGACCAGCGCCACCATGAAGTCGCGCACCCGGAGCTGCGCCTCGTGCCGGTGGAAATACCAGGCCAGCATCAGCGGCACCGAAATCTTCAGCATTTCCGACGGCTGTATCCGGGTGAAGCCGATGTTGAGCCAGCGCTGGGCGCCCTTCGACGTTTCGCCGAACAGCTCGACACCGATCAGCAGCACCACGCCAACCACGTAGAAGGGCAGCGCCAGCTGCATCAGGCGCAGCGGCGGAATCTGCGCCACCACCAGCATGACGCCGAGCGCGACCGCCAGATTGACCAGATGGGCGTCGAAGCGGAAGGAGAAGTCGGCGGTGGCGCTGGCCATGACCAGCGTCGCCAGCGACAGCAGCACGAAGGTGATCGCCAGCAGCGGCGGATCGAGCGCCGACAGCAGGCCGAAGATGCGCTCACGCAGCGCCGACCACTTACTCGCTGTCAGTTGCATCGGCGTCCTCCGGTGCGGGGCCTGCCGGCTTGTTGCCCAGCAGGTAGTAATCGAACACCTGGCGCGCGATCGGCGCCGCCGACTGCGCACCGAAACCGGCGTTTTCGACGATGACGGCGAGCGCGATCTTCGGATCGTCGGCCGGCGCGTAGGCGATGAACAGCGCGTGGTCGCGCAGCTTTTCCGCCAGCTTGCCGCCGCGGTACTGCGCACCGCGCAGCGAGAAGGCCTGCGCGGTGCCGGTCTTGCCGGCGGCGACATAGGGCGCGCCGGCAAAAGCACGGGCGCCGGTGCCCGCCTTGTTCACGTCTTCCATCGCCTGCTTGATCACCGCGATGTGCTCCGGCTTCAGATTCACCCGGCGCGTCGGCTGCGGCTCGATCTGCCGCACCGCACCGGTGCGCACGTTCTCGACCTGCTTCACCAGATGCGGCTTGTACACGACGCCGTCGGCCGCCAGTATCGACACCGCATGCGCCAGCTGCAGCATCGTATAGGCGTTGTAGCCCTGACCGATGCCCACCGAAATCGTTTCGCCGGCGTACCACTTCTGCTGTTCCGGCTTCTTGAAGCGCTTCTTCTTCCACTCGGGCGACGGCAGCACGCCGGTCGCCTCGCCCTCGATGTCGATGCCGGTGCGGCTGCCCAGGCCCATCTGCGCCATGAAGCCGGCGATGCCATCGATGCCCCAGTCCGCCGCCAGACGGTAGTAATAGGTGTTGCACGACACGACGATGGACTTGTGCATGTCCACCGAGCCGTGACCGCCCACCTTGTCGTCGCGGAAGCGGTGGCCACCGAAGTCGAAGTGGCCGGGGTCGGCGATCGCGAACTGCGGCGTGCGCTTGCCGGCGGTCAGCGCGCCGAGCGCCATGAAGGGCTTGAAGGTCGAGCCGGGCGGGTAGGCCGAATAGATGGCGCGGTTCAGCAGCGGGTGGTCGGCCGAGGTGTTCAGCGCCTCCCAGTTGGCGCTGTCGATGCCATCGACGAACAGGTTGGGATCGAAGGTGGGCTTGCTCACCAGCGCCAGCACGCCGCCGGACGACGGCTCGATCGCCACCAATGCGCCGCGCCGCTCGCCGAAGGCCTGTTCGACCACGCGCTGCAGGCCGGCGTCCAGCGTCAGCCGCAGGTTGCTGCCGTTCTGCGGCGGCGTGCGCGACAGCACGCGCACCGCACGACCGGCGGCGGTCACCTCGACCTGTTCGAAGCCGGTGACGCCGTGCAGGTCGTTCTCGTACGACAGTTCCAGCCCGCTCTTGCCGATGTGGTCGGTACCGCGGTAGTTGTCGGCCACGCCCGCCTCGTCGATGCGCTCGGCGTCGCGCCGGTTGATGCGGCCCATGTAGCCGAGCACGTGCGACGCCAGTTCGGTGTTCGGGTACTGGCGGAACAGCCGCGCCCGCACCTCGACGCCGGGGAAGCGGTAGCGCTGGGCGATGAAGCGCGCCACTTCCTCGTCGGTCAGGCGGGTGCGTATCGGCAGCGAATCGAAGTTGCGCGACTCGTCCATCAGCTTGCGGAAACGCTTGCGGTCGCGCGCCTCGATATTCACCAGCTGCGCCAGCTCGTCTATCGTCGTCTCGAGATCGGCCACGCGCGAGGGCTGGATTTCCAGCGTGTAGGCGGAGTAGTTACGCGCCAGCACCTCGCCGTTGCGGTTGACGATGAGGCCGCGGTTGGGCGTCACCGGCAGCAGCGCAATGCGGTTGTCCTCGGCGCGGGTGGCGTAGTAGTCGTGCCGGACCACCTGCAGCCAGAAGAAGCGCGAGAACAGCAGCGCGAAGCACACCAGCACCAGCGCGCCGGCGAAATACACGCGGCGGCGGAAGCGGATGAGCTGCAGTTCCGGGCTGTTCAGGTCGGTCATGGCGCCGAACAGCCTGCGAAGGTCAACGCGCTGCGCCGACCGGTCAGGGAGACGCTACGTGGTCCGATATGTGCGCAGGAAGTGAGCATAGGCACATTCATCAGATCGGCCGGTTCTCGTCCTTGTTCTCCGGCCGGTACTGCGGCAGCAGCAGCACGAAGCTGATCGGATGCCACAGCAGCGTCGCGATCAGCGCGCCGGCGAAGTATTCGAGCCCGGGAAACTCGGCGTCGCCGGCCAGCCGCACCAGCAGCATCACGCACTGGGCGCCGACCAGCATCGGCAGCACGTGCAGCGACTGGCGCAGCGGGCCGAACCACAGGATGCGGCGGGAGAAGGTGGTCGCCGCGTAGGCGAGCAGCACGTAGGCCAGGGCGTGCTGACCCATCAGGCTGCCGTAGCCGACGTCCATCACGACACCCATCACGAAGGCGCTGCCCATGCCGACGCGCAGCGGCTCGCGCACGCACCAGAAACACAGCACCAGCGCCACCCAGTCGGGCAGCCAGAAGGCGCGGCCGAGCGGCATCAGGTTCACCACCAGCGCCACCAGCAGCGACAGCCAGATGAACCACGGACGGACCGGACGCAGGATGCGGCGCGAACTGAAGGAGGGCTGGTTCATTTCTTCGCCTCCTGCGGCGCCGCGTCGGCCGGCAGCACGCTGTCGGGCTGCACCGGCTTGCCGGGGGCCATGATGAGCACGGCCGAATGCGCCTCGACGCCGGCGATCGGCACACAGAGGATGCGCACGAAGCCGCCTTCGCCGTCGCGGTCAACCGACTTCACGCGCGCCACCGGCAGACCGGGCACGAACACGCCATCGAGGCCGGAGGTGACGATGCGGTCGCCTTCGCGCAGATCGACGTCGGCTGCCAGGTAGCGCAGTTCCAGCGTGCCGCTGCCGGCGCCGAACATGACGGCGCGCACGCCGGTACGGGCGACCTGCACCGGCAGCGCCTGATCCTTGTCGGAAATGAGGGTGACCTCGGCATTGAGCGGATAGACGCGGGTGACCTGGCCGATCACGCCGACGTCGTCCACCACCGGGCTGCCCGGCTCGATGCCGTGGGTGAGGCCCTTGTCGACGACGACGCGGCGCGAGAACGGGTCGCGCACCGCGTAGATCACCTCGGCCACGCGCGCATCGACCTTCACCCGCTCGCGCATGTCGAGCAGCGCGCGCAGACGGGTGTTTTCCTGGTCCAGCTGTTCCTGGCGCAGCCGTATCGTCGCCAGTTCGGTGTGTTCGCGCCTGAGCTGCGCGTTTTCCGCCTGCAACCGTGCGAGGTCGGCGAAGTACTCACCGGCCGAACGGACGCCGGCCACCGGCATGCCGGCGGCGACCTGCAGCGGCGTGGTCACCACCGACAGCGCCTGGCGCACCAGTTCGAGGTAGTGCAGCCGGTAGTCGACCACGATCAGGGTGAGCGAGGCACTGGCCAGCAGTACGAGGCGCACGAGCGGCGCCGGGCCGCGCCGGAAGAACGGCGGTGGGGAATGTCCGGCGACCGGTGAAGCCATCAGTCAGGAAATCGCTTGTCGAAGAGGAAGACGGGAACCGGCCTGCCATGCGGGAGCAAATGCAGCCTGCGTTGCGCCATGCCACCGCCGCATCGCGGCCTGAGGCCGCTCCCACGGAGCCGGAGCCCGATCCACGGCCAAAGCCGGTTTTTTTGTGGGAGCGAGCTTGCTCGCGATAGCTGCCTGCATTGAAGCCCTGCGGTCGGCAGAAGTCGCATCGCGGCCTGAGGCCGCTCCCACAAAGCCGGGTGCAACCTGTGACCGCGACATCATCCGGGAATCACTCGTTGGCGAAGATGCTGCCGAGCTGGTCCATCTTCTCCAGCGCGGTGCCGGAGCCGCGCACCACGCAGGTGAGCGGGTCGTCGGCCACCACCACCGGCAGGCCGGTCTCTTCCATCAGCAGACGGTAGAGGTCGCGCAGCAGCGCGCCGCCGCCGGTCAGCACCATGCCGCGTTCGGCGATGTCGGCGCCCAGTTCCGGCGGGGTCTGTTCGAGTGCGCTCTTCACCGCCGACACGATCTGGTTGAGCGGTTCGGTCAGCGCTTCGAGGATTTCGTTCGACGAAATGGTGAAGCTGCGCGGGATGCCTTCGGCCAGGTTGCGGCCCTTCACTTCCATCTCCTTCACTTCGGAGCCGGGGAAGGCGGAGCCGATTTCCTTCTTGATCGCCTCGGCGGTCGTTTCGCCGATCAGCATGCCGTAGTTGCGGCGGATGTAATTGATGATGGCTTCGTCGAACTTGTCACCGCCGACGCGCACGCTGCCGGCGTACACCATGCCGCCCAGCGAGATCACGCCGACTTCGGTGGTGCCGCCGCCGATATCGACCACCATCGAGCCGGTCGCTTCCGACACCGGCAGGCCGGCGCCGATCGCGGCGGCCATCGGTTCCTCGATCAGGTACACCTGGCTGGCACCGGCGCCCAGCGCCGATTCACGGATGGCACGACGCTCGACCTGGGTGGAGCCGCAGGGCACGCAGATGATTATCCGGGGCGAAGGCGAGAACAGCCGCGAGTCGTGCACCTTCTTGATGAACTGCTTGAGCATCTGCTCGGTCACCGTGAAGTCGGCGATCACGCCGTCCTTCATCGGGCGAATGGCGGTGATGTTGCCCGGCGTCTTGCCGAGCATCAGCTTGGCCTGCAGACCCACGGCCTGGATGGTCTTCTTGGCGTTGGGGCCGCCTTCGGTGCGGATGGCGACGACCGAAGGCTCGTCCAGCACGATGCCCTGGCCACGCACGTAGATCAGCGTGTTGGCGGTGCCGAGGTCGATGGCCAGATCATTGGAAAAATAGGAACGCAGGAAACCGAACATGGATGGTCTTATGTGAAAGCGGCCGCTCAGCGGCCGGAACAGGAATCGGGTCGGGTGTGGTCAGCAGCGGTGTTGCGGCGGGCGACCCGGCGGCAGCTTTCGTCGGACCCGGGCCGCGGGTGGCGGCCGGACGTTCGGGCCGGCTGCCGGGCGGGCAGCCTGAATGGTTCATAATGATAACCCAACAGTGCATAAGCTCCTTGAACCGAAACATCTTTGCCTGCGGGTGCCCCGGCACCTGACAGCCCGGATCTGCATTCCATGTCCCTGACCGACCAAGAAGTCCGCCACATCGCGAAGCTGGCGCGCATCGAACTGCCCGATGCGGAACTCGAACACACGCGCAGCCACCTCAATTCCATGCTCGGCCTGATCGAGCAGCTGCAGGCCATCGACACCACCGGTGTCGAGCCGATGGCGCACGCCACCGATCTGGTGCTGCGCCTGCGCGAGGACCGCGTGACCGAAAGCGACCGCCGTGCCGCCTACCAGGCGGTCGCCCCGGCGGTCGAGGACGGCCTGTATCTCGTGCCTAAAGTCATCGAATGAGTGATCGTATGAGCGCCCCCGAAACCGTGAAGTCGCTGGCTGCGAAGCTGGCGGCAGGCGAAGCGTCGGCCGTCGAGCTGGCGCAGGACTACCTGGCGCGCATCCGCGACGCCAATGCGACGCTGAACGCCTATGTCGAACTGAACGACGAACAGACGCTGGCCGAAGCCCGCGCCGCCGACGCGCTGCGCGCCGAAGGCCGCGCCGGTGTGCTGACCGGCGTGCCGATCGCGCACAAGGACATCTTCTGCCAGACCGGCTGGCATGCCCGCTGCGGCTCGAAAATGCTGGAAAGCTTCGCCGCGCCCTATGACGCCGGCCTGATCGAGCGCTCGCGCGCCGCCGGTCTGGTCACGCTGGGCCGCACGAATATGGACGAGTTCGCGATGGGCTCGACCAATGAATCGAGCTACTACGGCGCCGTGCGCAACCCGTGGAACACGGAGCACGTGCCAGGCGGATCGAGCGGCGGATCGGCCGCAGCCATCGCCGCCGGCCTGGCGCCGGCCGCCAGCGGCACCGACACCGGCGGCTCGATCCGCCAGCCGGCCGCCTTCTGCGGCATCAGCGGCATCAAGCCCACCTACGGCGTCGTGTCGCGCTGGGGCATGATCGCCTACGCCTCCAGCCTCGACCAGGGCGGCCCGATGGCGCGCACCGCCGAAGACTGCGCACTGCTGCTGAACGCCTTTGCCGGCTTCGACGAACGCGACTCGACCAGCCTGCAGCGCCCGACCGAGGACTACACCCGCGCGCTGACGCAGCCGCTGGCCGGCCTGCGCATCGGCGTGCCGAAGGAGTTCTTCGGCGACGGCATGTCGGCCGACGTGCGCGCCGCGGTCGAGGCCGCGCTCGCCACCTTCCGCACGCTGGGCGCGGTCACCGTCGAGGTAAGTCTGCCGCGTTCGGGCATGGCGGTGCCGGCCTACTACGTCATCGCGCCGGCCGAAGCCAGCTCCAACCTCAGCCGCTTCGACGGCGTGCGCTACGGCTACCGCGCACCTGAGTACGGCAACCTCGACGACATGTACGCGAAGACCCGCGCCCAGGGTTTCGGCGCCGAGGTGAAGCGGCGCATCCTGATCGGCACCTATGTGCTGTCGCACGGCTATTACGACGCCTACTACCTGCAGGCGCAGAAAGTGCGCCGGCTGATCGCCGAAGATTACGAAGCGGCCTTCGCGCAGTGCGACCTCATCATGGGGCCGACCACGCCGAACACCGCCTACCGCATCGGCCAGAACGACGAAGACCCGCTGGCGATGTACCTCGGCGACATCTACACCACGTCGATCAATCTGGCCGGGCTGCCGGGCATGAGCATTCCCGCCGGCTTCGGCGCCGACGGCCTGCCGGTCGGCCTGCAGATCGTCGGCCGCTGGTTCGACGAGGCGCGCATGCTGGGCGCCGCCCACCAGTTCCAGCAGGCGACCGACTGGCACCTGCGCACACCGGAGAACTGACATGAAAAAAGCCCCCACGCTCACTGCGTTCGCTGCCCCCCGAGGGGGCTGCGCTCGCCCTTGGGGCGGCCCTGCGGGCGGCGCGACGCTCGTTTCATTGGCTGTGGTGAAGCTCAGTTCCTTCGGAACGGCCGTGCGGAACTGACACGATGCAGACATTTCGCTACAGCAGCACGCAGCTGCAACTGATACTCGACCAGGCCGGCATCTACATGTGCGCCTGCCCGGCCCAGCTGGCCGCGCAGATGATGGAGCTGCGCACGCTGCACCAGTACCAGATGAACTGCATGAGCGAAATGCCTGACATGGCCGACAGCCATCGCACCATCGCCGACGCCGTTTTCCGTGCGCACGCGCTGCTCGAGGAGGCGCTCGACCGCGTGCTCGACATCGAGGGCTGGGACAAGACCTCGCTGAGGATGCCCGACGGTCTGCGCAAGAAGCGGGACGAACTGCTTTGACCTTTCGTTTCGCGCTGCCGCTGATCGCGGCGCTGGCACTGCTGGCCGCTTGCGCACCGCTGCAGCAGACGCCGGCGCCGCAGCGACCGCTGCCGCCGGCACAGATGCCGGAAGCGGGGCGCCCGAAGCCGCCGATCAAGAGCACCAAGCCGCTGCCCATCCCGGCGCGGCCGCTGCAGGCGAAGGCCGACTGCAGCTACCGCGACGACGTCGGCACCGAAGGGCGGCTGCAGCTGGAAGTGAAGAATTCGAAGGTCGAACGTTTCGCGTCCGACGTGAACATGGGCAGCAAAGGTCGCTGCAGCTTCGACCTGTCGGCATTCCGGCAGACGAGTTTCGATCACACGCCCACGCTGGTCGCCGGTGCCTGCACCATCAGCATGTGGGAACAGAAAGACGAAGTGACGGTGTCCTACCGCAACTGCGCCGCGCACTGTACGCCCGGCGCGCACGATTACCTGTGGCCCACGCTGGTGAGCCGCAAGACCGGCAACTGCCGGTAAAGCACAGAGAGAACGCAACATGAGCAGAGCGAACTGGGAAGTGGTGATCGGGCTGGAAACGCATACCCAGCTGAACACCGCGTCGAAAATCTTCTCCGGCAGCTCGACCGCCTTCGGCGCCGCGCCCAACGCGCAGGCCAGCCCGGTCAACCTGGCGCTGCCCGGTGTGCTGCCGGTGATGAACCGCGCCGCGGTCGAGCGCGCCATCCGCTTCGGCCTGGCCATTGGCGCCACCGTCGCGCCGCGCTCGGTGTTCGCGCGCAAGAATTACTTCTACCCCGACCTGCCGAAGGGCTACCAGATCAGCCAGTACGAGCTGCCGGTGGTGCAGGGCGGCACGCTGACGATACGCGTTGGCGAGGGTGACAAGGCTTACGAAAAAGTGGTGCGCCTCACCCGCGCCCACCTCGAAGAAGACGCCGGCAAGAGCCTGCACGAAGATTTCCATGGCATGTCCGGCATAGACCTGAACCGCGCCGGCACGCCGCTGCTGGAAATCGTCAGCGAGCCGGACATGTCGTCGAGCGCCGAAGCGGTGGCCTATGCGCGCGCGCTGCACGCGCTGGTGCGCTGGGTCAACATCTGCGATGGCAACATGCAGGAAGGCAGCTTCCGCTGCGACGCCAACGTGAGCGTGCGCCGCCCCGGCGAGCCGCTGGGCACCCGCCGCGAAATCAAGAACCTGAACAGCTTCCGCTTCCTGCAGCAGGCCATCGATTACGAAATCAACTGGCAGATCGAACAGATCGAGGACGGCCACAAGATCCAGCAGGCCACCGTGCTGTTCGACCCGGACACCGGCGAGACCCGCATGATGCGCAGCAAGGAAGACGCGCACGACTACCGCTACTTCCCCGACCCCGACCTGCCGCCGCTGGTGATCGCCGCCGAGTGGGTGGACGAGGTGCGCCGCGCCATGCCCGAACTGCCGGCCGCGCTGGCCGCGCGCCTGCAATCGGACTACGGCCTGTCCGCCTACGACGCCACCGGCCTCACCGCCAGCCGCGAAACCGCCCAGTACTTCACCGACGCGCTGGCCATCGCCGGCGCGGCGCAGGCCACTCAGTTGGCCAAGCCGCTCGCCAACTGGGTCATGGGCGAACTGGCTGCGCGCCTGAACCGCGAAGAGCGCGACATCGCGCAAAGCCCGGTCAGCCCGGCCCAGCTCGCCGGCCTGGTCGCCCGCATCGCCGACAGCACGATTTCGAACAGCATCGCCAAGAAGGTGTTCGACGCGCTGTGGAACGGCGAAGGCAAGGACGCCGACGCCATCATCGACGCGCAGGGCCTGAAGCAGGTGACCGACGCCTCAGCCATCGAACCCATCATCGACGAGGTGTTGGCCGCCAACCCGAAATCGGTGGAGGAATACCGCGCCGGCAAGGAAAAGGCGTTCAACGCCCTGGTCGGCCAGGTGATGAAAGCCAGCCGCGGAAAAGCCAGCCCGGCGCAGGTGAATGAGCTGCTGAAGAAGAAGCTGGGCGGCTGAGTAGGGTGCAACGCGGTTTTGCCCTCACCCGCGTCAGCAGGTGAGGGCCGCTTACTGTGGCAGGCGATGGACAGGGAAGACGCACCGCTCGTTGCGCGAAGATCTGCCTCCCGCACCCCGTCGGCTGCATCCGGGACGCTGCGCATGCGGCATCGCAACGGATCAGGCGCATGCCTTCCCGCTCACACCGCTGAAAGAAGTGCATCGAGCGGACTGCGCACCCCACCTCCACCGACCTTGAGCACATGCGTATAGATCATCGTGGTCAACACGTCCGCATGACCGAGAAGCTCTTGCACCGTGCGAATGTCATAGCCTGACTGCAGCAGCGCCGTGGCGAAGGAGTGTCTCAGCGTATGAGGCGTGGCGGGCTTGTGCAGGCCTGCCCTCCGACTCGCGCGCTGAAAGGCACGCTGGAATGTCTGGTCGTACATATGATGGCGGCGGACCACACCAGTACGCGGGTTGACCGCGTGTTCGGCCTGCGGAAACACCCAGAACCACGCCCATGACGCATCCGCACGCGGATACTTGCGGGCGAGCGCATCGGGCATCTCGACGCCCGCCCGCCCGGATCGTCGGTCTTCGTCCCACAGCACGCGTGCACGCGCCATCTGATCGCGCAGGGGCGATACCAGCGACTGCGGCAACATCAGTGCGCGGTCCTTGCGCCCCTTGCCCTCACGCACGATGAGCGTGAGGTGCTCGAAGTTGACGTCCTTCACCCGCAGCCGCAAGCCCTCGGTCAGCCGCATGCCGGTGCCGTACAGCAGCTGGGCGAAGAGGCGATGTTCACCTTCCATCAGCACGAACAGACGCTTTACCTCGTCAGGCGACAGCACGACTGGCAGGCGGCGCGTCGTGCGCGGCTGTCCGATCTCATTCATCCACGGCAGATCAATGCCGAGCACCTGCTTGTAAAGAAAGAGCAGCGCAGACAGCGCCTGCTTGTGCGTTGACACCGCGACACTGCGCTCATTGGCCAGCCAGGACAGAAAAGCCTCGATCTCCGCCCGCCCCATCGTGGACGGATGACGCAGCCGGTGGAACCGGATGAAGGCCCTCACCCAATGAACATATGTCCTCTCGGTGCTTATGGTGTAATGAAGGTAGCGTATCCGCTCGCGTAGCTGATCGAGCAAGCGAACGGATCTCAGAGGCGGAAGCGAAGGGGTGAGGTTTTTCATCGCCGTTTAATGCCGTATGAATATACAGCATAGGTTGACGAAACCCCCATGGCAAGGCTGTTTCCGGGCCATCACCCCAGCCTGTTTACCCGGCAGCTTCCGTAGTTATGGCGCAAAACTGCGCCAGAAAACAAAGTTGAACGTCACCGGTTCTTGGTGTTTCTGGCGGGCGGTCCGAACCTGCGTGCAGCGCCCGAGCTAGCGGCTGCGGCGGTCAGCGAGTGCGGTCGCTTCGCACTCCGCGCTCGCGTGAGGTCGCCCCTTGTTGTGCCATGCCCATGTGCTAGTGTTTCGGGGCATTGAGGGCGGCGGGCCGCGGCAAATGCAGCTGGCCTGGTTAAGTTCAGATCAACTTAGAGGGGCAACGGCTTCGTCATGCACAACGTGCCTTCGCTGACGGTCTCGGTGTCGTCCAACACTGCGTTCGAGCGGACCGCCCAAAGCTGCGCTTTGGGTACCCTGCGCGGCTGCGCCGCTCCGGCGCCCGCACAACTACGACGTTAGAACGCTATGGCCCCTTTGTTCACAGCATTGGTAGTTGTCCCCGGTGCGGCGCTCGTGCTGACACTCGCCTTCTTAGTTGCTCGTTTCCTTCAGCCAACGTCCGTTTCCATTCGCATAGCTGTCGTGTTCGTTGCAGGCGCGGCCATTGGTGGCGTCGTCACGCTTGTTGGCCTCTCGTCTTTTGTGCCGGCAACGTTGGCGGCTCCTTGGCTGGTCATCACCTACTTGGCGTCTCTTGCTGTGGGCAGCCTTCTTGGTGGTGCATTGTTGCTTGTGTTCTGCATCAAACATCGCGTTCTAACCTTGCGCTCAAGCGGACCGCCGCAAGCGGCGTCCGCTTAGCTCAACGTTAGATATCAAATGGAAGAACCTTATTTCGACGAAGGACCGGAAGACGAAATCCGAGATGCCGGTGCCATTGCGCGACGGGCGCTGGCGCTGTTCGCCGTCATTTCAATTGCGTTCGGCGACGACAAGCAGAAGTTGATTGATTGGCTGCGAGCGGAGGACTTATGGGCCGAGCTTTCGCCGGAAGAACTGGACTTCATAACGTCAGAGACGCCTAGTGAACGGCAGGTTTTCAACGCTTCGTGGCGGAGTGAAGCACTTTTGCTTCTGCTGTGGTCGCTTGGCTTGGTGGAAGCCATTCCCGCCCCCTCTGAAACTTGCAACCCAGCGTTGTTCCGGGACCTCCTTCCACCGCGTACGTCGGTGTCGGTGAACGAATTTATTGCGTCCGCCCGAAGAAGATCGGATGAGGTCTTGGTGGAAATGGCAGACGAAATTCTGAACTTGCACTGGGAGGCGCGTGATGCGTCAATCAATGGCCGTGAATGTCCAGAGGTTCATATCGGCATCATCCAGGAGCGTCACCATGGAATAAATTGGGCCATCGGCTACGGGGGCTCTCCATGGGACGAGGTGGCGACTGATACCTAACCAGTCGCTGCAGCGGACGGCTACGCTGCCCGCTGAGCTTCAACGTTAGCTCCCCACATGCATCCTCTGATCGCCCTCCTTGACTGGCTACCCGATTGCGATTTCGGAGTCATGGATCATGGTTTCATCCCTCATGGCAGGGACTATTCCTTCTTGGTCGAGTCCTCGATAGGCAAAGATCCGGGGCGGCACCAAGTGCAGTTCACCCATGTAGTCGAGTTGAGTTACGCCACGGCCGTAGCCGACGACGTCTGGGCAAGATCATGGGGCGAGGCGTTTGTTGACTATCAGTCCTGGCTAGATGCCGGCGAGCCGGACGGTTATGTGTGGGGTACTTGTTGGTCACTGGCATGGCCAGGCATTCGGGCAATTGAGCCATCCGCCAAGGCCGCTGCCTGGGCTACTCGGCTAGGCTGCCCCATGTACGAGGCTGAGATCGAGACTGATCGCTTTCGCATCAATCTTGTCTTTCACAGCTTGCGATCGGCCAAAGTCAGTAGTGAGACCTCCACAGTTTCGAGCGTTGTCATCCCGCTCTCCTCGCAGGGGAGCTAACAATTCATTCAAGCCGACGCCGCTTCGCGGCGCGGCTTAATTCAGGTGTTGAGGCTGTAGAAAAACCCCTCCCCACCTTCGTTCGTTCACATGCCGTTGTTATGATTCCGCATCGCCTCTCCGGAGCCATGCGATGGCGCGATTCAAGACACCTGACTACGGCCTGAAGCTCATCCCGGTCGATTTCGCGCAGCAGGTGCTGCCCGGTACCTTCGAGTTCGCGCTCTGCCACCTGGTCAACCACGACCTCGATCTCACTGCACTGCGTGCCCGCTACGCCAACGACGCTGGCGGCGCTCCGGCCTTCGATCCGGCCGTGCTGCTCAAGATCGTGCTGCTCGGCTACTCGCGCGGGCTGATCAGCTCCCGCTCCATCGCCACCGCCTGCCGCACCAACGTGCTGTTCATGGCCGTCTCCGGCGACAGTGCGCCGCACTTCACCACCGTCGCGCACTTCATCAGCAGTCTCGGCAATGAGGCCCAAGCGCTCTTCACCGAGGTGCTGCTGGTGTGCGACCGCCAGGGACTGATCGAGCGCGAGCTCTTCGCCATCGACGGCGTGAAGCTGCCGTCGAACGCGTCGAAGGCCAAGAGCGGCACAACAAGCGGCTCACCCGCTTCACGCTGCGCGGGCGGGAGAAGGTGGATGGGCAATGGAAGCTGTACCGCCAGGTGCACAACATCGAAAAGCTCGGGCACCATGGATACGCGAATTAGGTAAGCTGGCGGGAGAGGCCGGCGCCATTTCGAGCGCGCCGGGCAGCGGCCGGCGCTGACGTCAGGGGACGATGATGAAGCGAAGATCGGAAGGCTGAAACGATGATGAACGACTTCGAGCCGGCATGCGCCGGAAGCAACCGCTCTCCCCGGAACGGGGTATTTCTACAGCGTCGTTAGGCCTTTACCCACCTCCTACCGACCTCACGCGGATAACGTCCGATGATTCTTCAGTTCCTGCCCCTGCTTCTTGCGCCTCTGCTCTATGCACTACTCACGAAGGCCGCGGCATTCTTGTTCCGTCGAACGCGTCTGAGTTGGCCTCATGCGTTGGTGTTTGGCCTCCTAGTGTTCTTGGTTAGCGGGGCTGGCGCGGTCCTCAATTTGTTGGCCGGGCATCCTTTTCCAGTACCTCTTACTCTCCTCCTCAGCCTTGCTGTTCCCCTGCTGCTTGGTGGCTGGTATCTGGGGCCTCGAGCGAAGTCTCCTGAGGGCGTCTCTTTGCAGTTCAAAGGCGGAGCGCTACTTGCGCTTGTCGTATACGGGCTCGTTCTCGCTCTTGGCGTCATCACGGCGGTTGCGCTACCTCTGCTTCAGCATGCCTCTAAGGCCTAACTCCTCCATCAGCAGGGACCGCCAAGAGCTCCGCTTTGGGTTCCCTGCGCCTTCGGCTGCGGCCGCCACTCACGTCAAACGCTAGGCGGCCGGAAGGCATGAGCACCCTCCGCTGGATCGACCCTCGCCTAGTCCCCGCGCTCGTAATCAGCACAACCGCTTTCTCGCTCGCCTACCTCGAGTGGTCGTTCGGTGTTGGCGCCGCAGCACTACTGGGTCTCACGCTAATCTCCTTTGCCGCTTTCGGTATTGGGGCACTTCTCTGGGGCTTCTTCGGCCGACGTCGCACCATGCTAATCGCTGGTGTGTATTCGCTCGCCTTGGTTGTATTCACCGCTCTGGTTGTGCGGGTAGAGGGCACCCATCGCAAAGCCGAGAGCTTCCGTCGCGGCGACGTGATTGTGACCGCTCTGTCTTCTTTTCGCGCCGAGCACAACCGCTACCCCGACTCTCTTCGCGAGCTAGTGCCGAAGTACCTCACGGAAATCCCACACAGCACCATGTCTGCTCTTTACGAGATCCCCTTTACCTACCGACTGAACGGCACGAAAGATTTCGGATTGGCGTTCCCTGCTCCGGCCTGGCTTATTTGCCAGCGCACCGAATCAACGCCGTGGGCATGCAACGATTAGCCGGCCGCCCGACAATGGACTCCAGGCGACGGTTCTTGTGATTCTGGCGGGCGGCCCAAGCCGGCGTCCGGCGCACGAACCCGCGAATGCAGCGGGCAGCGGTAGCAGTCGCTGCGCACTTCGCTCACGCGTGGGACAGCCCCTTGTAGCGTCATGCCCTTGTGCTGGTTTTTCGGGACATTGAGGGCGTAGGCCGTTGCAAGCTCCGCTGGCCTGGTTCAGTTCAGATAATGGGTGAGGGCAACGGCTTCGTCATGCGAAACCCGCCTTCGCGGGCTCGGTGAGCGCGGCACTGCGTTGTCACGCACCCGACATCTCCCGCGTGGACGATGAACTTCTCCAGGCCCAACCCATCTGCCAGACGGAGAACAACCTCGTGCCGGCGAAGGCCGGACGCAATCACTTGCCCCGCGACGGGGTGTTTCTGTAGCGTCATCAGACTTTATCGGGCCCCCGCGCATGAACCAGGACGAACTCAAAGCCGTGTTTGATCAGCAGGCTTCCGGCTATGAACATCAGCAAAGGAAACTTGCGCCTGTTCACGAGGGCCTTCATTTTCAGCTCGAATGGATATTTTCCGGGCTGCCTGACAGTGCCCGGATACTGTGTGTCGGATTGGGCGCGGGCGCGGAGCTTTCCTACCTGGCCGGGAAGTTTCCGCATTGGCGCTTCACGGCCGTGGAGCCTTCCGGAGCGATGCTCGATGTCTGTCGCCAGCGAGCGGAGAAGGAGTCGTTCGCCTCGCGCTGCACGTTTCACGAAGGCTATCTGGAATCCTTACCCGATATCGAACCTCATGATGCAGCCACTTGCTTCATGGTGTCGCAGTTCTTTCTTGATCAGGACGAACGCGCCAGCTTTTTCCGGTCCATAGCTGCGAGGTTGCGCCCGGGGGGTATTCTGGCCAGCGCGGATCTGTCGTTGACGGTGGGCTCACCCGAGTACGACACCTTGCTGAAAGCCTGGGTGAGCATGCTCCACGCAGCCAAGGTGCCCGCTGACGCAATCGAGAAGACGCACGCGGCATGGGCGAAGGACGTGGCCATTCTCCCGCCGGGCGAGGTCGAGGCCATTATCGGACGCGGTGGTTTCAGCACTCCTGTCCGGTTCTACCAGGCAGGTTTCGTCCATGCGTGGTGCGCAAGGCGCTCGACGTGAATTGCCGTGCGACTGCCTTTTCCGCCGCGGTGACCGCCGCCACTTCGCAGCGGCCGGGCCGCGGGTGAACGGCGGCGTCGAGGCGGCAGAAGTCCGCGCCCGGGCAAGGGCGCCAGCGTTACCTTCTTTCCTGCGGTAGTGCGCGATTGCAGCGGCGCGCCGCCGAGGACGCCAGTCGTCGAGCCGTCGGTATCGGGGGACGGTGTGAAGGGAGACACCGGATCAGCTGCGCGGTAAGGTTCACCGGCATGCAGTGCCGCAGACCAAGGCACCGGAGGGGAGGGAACACGGGCGCTCGCTGGCGCCGTCCGCGCTGTTCCTGACCCTGCGCGTTCATCGGTCGATGCACTGCCTTGCCCCTTCCTCTCAATCGTCAGGCACTTTCCGCCCATTACGCCCACTACGCCATGGCCAAGACCGCAGTCATTTCCGCAGTGGTCGCGACGGCAGTGACCGCCGCCGCGTTTCTGCTCAATCCGTCGCCCGAGCAGCACCGCGCCAAGATCAAGGAGGTCATCGCCGAACGCAGCCCGCTGGCCGGGGTGCTCGGCATCGGGGCGCTGACGGCCTTCACGTTGACGTATCATCCCTTGGGCATCGCGTCCTACACGACGGTGAATGAGCGCACGGTATCGGTGGGGGCACTGGGCATGGTGTTCGTGCTGGAGCCGACGAAGGACGAGTAGCGCAGCGTGCCCGCCACGCGACCCGTTCCCTGACGGAGGTCATCATGACGCCCGAAGTCCTCGTCGTCCTCACCCTTGCCGGCGCGTGCCTGATCCTGCTCTTCTGGCGCACCCTGCTCGAGCTGCTGATCGTCTGCGCAGCGTTCGGCGGCCTCGGACTGATCTGGTCGGCCGACATGCCGCCCGTCTGGCTGACGGGCCTACTCACCGTCGCACTGCTGGCGTTATCGGGCCTGATTGCCGAGAAGCTCGGCCTGCGGCTCGGCGAGCGCACGCAGACCGGCCGCGGCCGCACGCCATGCGGCTGCGGGCGCTGACGCCGGTGACGGCTCCGTGACGCCGCCGCCCTGATGACCGGACACGCCATGAAAAAATCGCTGCTCCTCGCCCTGACGCATGCCCTGACGCATGCCCTGACGCATGCCCTGTCGGCCGCCGTCGGCTTCGCGCTCGGCATCTACGCACTGCCGATCCTGATCGCGCCGCCTGCACCCTCTGGCGACGAGGTGGCCGCACAGGCGACGGCGGCACGCCATGAAGCTCACTTCCGCCGCGACCTGAAAGACAGCGATGCGCTGCACTGGGGCGAAGGCAAGGTGTCGATCGGCGCGGAAGCCATCGTGTTCGAGGGCGAGCTGGCGCCCGGCCCGGATTACAAGCTCTACCTGTCGCCGGAGTTCGTCGAGACCGAAGCGGATTTCCTGCGCCTCAAGGACCGCATGGTGAGGGTCGGCGACGTTCGCACCTTCCGCAACTTCGTCGTGCCAGTGCCCGCTTCGATCAACCCGTCCGACTATTCATCGGTGATCGTATGGTGCGAAACCTTCAACCAGTTCATCACCGCCGCGCGCTACCGCTAGCGACGCACCGTCAACCCTCGGCGCCGTACCGCGCCACTCGCCGCGTACTACCGGAAGCGGCACACGGAAGGAGCATGCCATGCACACCGCAGAGAACCTTCGCGTACACGCCGTCACACCGACGACGGAAGTGTCCACCGCGCAGCGCCTGCCCTACTTCGTCGGCATTTCCGGTCAGACCGTCGGCGCCAGTGGTCTTTCGATGCATCTGGTGGTGATTCCGCCCGGCGCACGCTCGGAGCCGCATCTGCATGTCGGCTACGAAACCGGCATCTACGTGCTGGAGGGCGAGGTACTGACGCGCTGGGGCGAGGCGCTGGAGAACGAGGTGATCAGCCGCGCCGGCGAGTTCCTGTTCGTGCCGCAGGGCGTGCCGCACGAGGCGGTGAACCTGAGCACGACGCAGCCGGCGCGCGCGGTGGTGGCGCGCAACGATCCGGCCGAGCAGGACAAGGTGCAGCCCTGGCGCCCGGCCTGATCGGGGGCGTGGCGGGCTTCACGGCAGCGCGGGTCGCCGAGGGGCACACTGGCGCCGCTTTCCCGCCCCACTTACGGAGAACCACCGTGGCCGTCTTTTCATTCGCTCGGAACCAGACCCACTCGATGCAGGGCAACCACATCGCCGGCGTCGCCACACCCGCGAGCGGCGCGCAGCAGATCGAAATGTGGCGCGGACGCATGGAAGCGGGTGCGGCCACACCGCCGCACCGCCACAGCGGCGAAGAGGTGGTGCTCATCCTCAGCGGCAGCGGGCGGGCGACGGTCGAGGGGCAGGAGGTTCGCTACACAACCGGCGACACGCTCATCCTGCCGGCGAATGCGGTGCACCAGATCTTCGCCGAAAGCGACAGCGAGTTCGTGTCGGCGATGCCGCTGGGCGACACGGTGGCGTTGCCCGACGGCACGGTGATGAACCTGCCCTGGCGCGCCTGAACACGATGACGCCCGAACAGGCCCAGGCACTGCGCGAGTTGCTGGCCCGCCAGCCGGTGGCGGCGCTGGCGACGCTGCACGACGGCGAGCCGGCCGTCTCGATGGTGCCCTGTGCGCTGTTGCCGGACGGGCGCTTCGTCATCCACGTCAGCGCGCTGGCGAGCCACACCGCCGATATGCGCGCCCACCCCGAAGTCGCGCTGCTGATCACCGCGCCGCTGGCGGCCGGCGAGTCGCCGCTGGCGCTGCCGCGGTTGAGCGTGCGCGGCCGGGCCGAGGTCTGCCCGGCCGGCGCGCCCGGCCACGACGACGCGCGTGCCGCCTATCTGGCGCGGCTGCCGGAGAGCGCGGAGCTGTTCTCCTTCGGCGACTTTTCGCTGTTCGTGATTTCAGTGCTGTCGGCGCGCTTCGTCGGCGGCTTTGCGCAGGCGCGCTCGCTCACCGCGGCAGGCTTTGCCGACATCGTCGCCGGCCGCGCCTGAAAGATTGTCGTCCGCCGTATGGCGCGATGACGATATGCTTGTCGCACGACGCGCGCGCGATGGCGTCGCATCCGAAAGACGAGCTCAAGGAGGATGTCAGATGAAAAAGATGATTCTTGCGTTGATGATGGCCGCGAGCGGCGCGGCCAGCGCCGACATCGTGGTGCCGGTCAGCGTGGTCGATGAAAAGGGCGTCGGCACGCCGGTCGGCAACGTGACGATTTCCGAGACTGGCTACGGCCTGGTGTTCACCCCGGCGCTGCAGGGCCTGCCGCCCGGCCTGCACGGTTTCCACGTGCACCAGAACCCGAGCTGCGAGCCGATGGACAAGGATGGCAAGAAGGTGCCGGCGCTGGCGGCCGGCGGCCATTACGATCCAGCGGGCAGCAACAAGCACGGCACGCCGTGGGGCGACGGCCATCTGGGCGATCTGCCGCCGCTCTATGTTGACGCGGCCGGCAACGCGACCAACCCGGTGCTCGCACCGCGTCTGAAAGCGGCCGACGTGGCCGGCCGGTCGCTGATGGTGCATGCCGGCGGTGACAACCACGCCGACCACCCGGCCCCGCTCGGTGGCGGCGGCGCCCGCGTGGCCTGCGGCGTGATTCGCTGAACCGCATTGCCGCTGATTGGGTCGCAGCCCGGCGGCATGAGGCAGGGCTGCGACAGTTGACCAGGGGCGCCGCGGCGCCGGATCGCGGATAATCCGGCATGACCTCTGCCGCTTCCCCCTCCCCCGATACCGCCTTCGACAGCCTGCCGCTGTCGCCCGACACCCTCGCCAACCTGCGCACGCTCGGTTTCGACGCGATGACGCCGGTGCAGGCCGCCGCGCTGCCGGTTGCGCTGGCCGGGCGCGATCTGATCGCGCAGGCCAAGACCGGCAGCGGCAAGACCGCCGCTTTCGCGCTGCCGCTGCTGGCCCGCTTGAACCCGCGCTGGTTCTCGCCGCAGGCGCTGGTGCTGTGCCCCACGCGCGAGTTGGCCGACCAGGTGGCGAAGGAAATCCGGCGGCTGGCGCGCGGTACCGACAACATCAAGGTGCTCACGCTGTGTGGCGGCAGCAAGATCGGCCCGCAGGTTGACAGCCTGTCGCACGGCGCGCACGTCATCGTCGGCACGCCGGGCCGCATCATCGACCACCTGGAGCGCGCCACGCTCGACCTGCGTGGCGTGAATACGCTGGTGCTCGACGAAGCCGACCGCATGCTCGACATGGGCTTCCTCGACGACATCACGCACGTCGCGCGGCAGTGCCCGCGCGAGCGGCAGACGCTGCTGTTCTCGGCCACCTTTCCGGAAGGCATCGAGCGGCTGGCGGCGCAGTTCCTGCGCACGCCCGAGCGCATCACGGTCGAGATGCAGCACGCCGAACACAAGATCCGCCAGCGCTTCTTCGAAGTCGACGAGGCGCAGCGACCGGAGGCCGTACTGCGCCTGCTGCGCCATTACCGGCCGGTCAGCACCATCGCCTTCTGCAACACCAAGCGGCGCTGCCGCGAGGTGGTGGCGGCGCTGCGCGAAGCCGGCATCGAGGCGATCGAACTGTCGGGCGACCTCGAACAGCGCGACCGCGACCGCGCACTGCTGCGCTTCGCCCAGCGCAGCGTGTCGGTGCTGGTGGCGACCGACGTCGCCGCACGCGGGCTGGACATCGACGCGCTGGACGCGGTGATCAGCGTCGAGGTCACGCCAGACCCCGAGGTGCACGTGCACCGCATTGGCCGCACCGGTCGCGGCGACGCCGAAGGTGCCGCATGGGCGCTGGCGGCCCCGTTCGAGAAGGTGCGCGCGCAGCGCATCGAGGAAGCGCAGGGTCGCCCGCTGGAGTGGGGCACGCTGGCCGAACTCGAAGCCAGCAGCGACGCACCGCTGGTACCGCCGATGGCCACGCTGCAGATACTGGGCGGCCGCAAGGAAAAGATGCGCCCCGGCGACGTGCTCGGCGCGCTCACCGCCTACGCCGGCTTCACCCGCGAGCAGATCGGCCGCATCGACGTGACCGACTACCTCACCTTCGTCGCCGTCGAGCGCAGCATCGCGAAGGAGGCGGTGCTGCGGCTGGATGGCGGCATGGTGAAGGGGCGGTATGTGAAGGTGAAGCTGGTCGAGGAGTAGGCGCGTACGGTACTGGCTGCATCGCGAGCAAGCTCGCTCCCACGGAACCCGGCTCCGGCGGCGAGCAGGGAGCGATCCTCCTGGGAGCGACCTTTGGTCGCGATGCGGTGCTGGCAGGCCGCCCGGCTTCGATTCAGGCCGCTGTCGGGGTCAGAAGACCCCTCCCACAGAACCCCGTCCAGGCTCAGCCCTCGGATCAGACTCAGCCCCTGTGGGAACGGCCTTGGCCGCGACAGGGCCGCCGCAGTCCGCCGGCTTCGATTCAGGCTGCTGTCGGGGTCAGAAGACCCCTCCCACAGAAGCCCCGCCGCCCGAGCCGCGGATCGGGCACACCTCTTCCTGCAGAACCCGGGCCCGGGCTCGGATCGTTGATCAAGCGCACCACCCCTGTGGGAGCGGTCTTCTGACCGCGACGCGGCCGTGGCAGGCCGCAGGCTTCGATTCAAGCCACCGTCGGGGTCAGAACACCCCTCCCACAGCCCCCCGCCCAGGCTTCGACGGCGGATCGGGCTCAGCCCCTGTGGGAGCGACCTTTGGTCGCGATGCGGCGTTGGCAGGCTGCCCGGCTTCGATTCAGGCCGCTGTCGGGGTCAGAAGACCCCTCCCACAGAAGCCCGCCCAAGCTCAGCCCGCGAATCGGGCTCAGAATCGAGCGTTCAGCGTCAGCCGCACGCTGCGCGGTTCGACCGGGTGGAAGTGACGGTCATCGACGCCGCCTGCCGCTTCGCCGTTGAGGCGCGAGGTGTAGAAGTACTCGATGTCGTTGTCGCCGCTGTCGAACAGGTTGAACACGTCCAGCATCAGCCGCAGGTCGCGGGTGAGGCGGTGGCCAATGCGCAGATAGGCCAGCGTGGTCGAGTCGGAACGCACCGAGTCGTCTTCGACCAGTGGGCGCGGGCCGACGTGCCGGATCTGCAGGTGACCGAACCAGCCGTTGGCCAGCGGGTTGTCTTCGGTCAGGCTCAGGCCGGCGGCGACGACGCGGTTGACCGCACCCGGCACATGGTTACCGGCCGGGTCGTCCTCGGTGAAGCGGGCGCGCGAGGCGGCGACATCGAGGTCCAGCAGCAGCCACGGCTGCACCGTCCAGCGGTTGTTCCACTCGATGCCGCTGCGCTTGCTGGCGCGGTTGGGTTCGGTTTCGCCGGCGTCGCCGACGAACAGCAGTTCCGAATCGAGCTTCAGCGTCCATACCGCGAGCGAACTCTGCAGGCCGGGAACCCACTCGGTACGCACGCCGACTTCACCGCCCTTGGTGCGCACCAGCGCATCGACCGGGTCGGCCGGCAGCCCGCCCTTGGCGGTGACGCGCGCCGTGGTGCCGCGGGCGTCATTGCTGTGGAAGCCGTAGCCGTAGTTCACGAAGTACTCGGTGCGCGCCCACGGCCCGAACACCAAGGACAGCTTGGGCGAGGCGATGTGGTCGGAGGCGTCGCCGCTGTTGGCGGCGATCGAGCTGGCGACGTCGAAGTCGTAGCGGTCGATGCGCAGACCGGCCAGGCTGCGCAACCAGGGCGTCCATTGCACGCTGTTCTCGCCGTAAAGGCCGAGGCTGGTCTGACGCACGCGGCTCTGCTGGATCACGCCCGTGGTGCTGCGCGCGACCGTCGAGTAGAGCCCGACCGGGCTCAGCCGGTCGTGCCGCAGCTGCACGCCCAGCGTGTTGGTCATCGGCCGGCCGGCGAACTGGCCGTCCCAGCTGCGGCTCATCGCCATGCCGAGCACGGTGCGCTGTTCCGACTGACGGAACTGGTCGCCGTCGGCCGGGTTTTCGAGGAAGTAGGTGAAGTTGGACCACAGGTCCAGCTCCGACTGAATGGCGTAGGCATTGAAGCGGAAGGCGCCGTCGTCCCAGGCACGCTGGTGGTTGACCGACAGGCTGTAGCGCTGCGTCTTGCCGCCATCGGTCGGGTCCACCGTGCCGTAGCGGCCGATCAGGCCGGACTGCACGGCGCGCAGCGGAATCTGGTCGGTCGAGTCCCAGCGCGCGGTATAGGCCATCGCGGTCAGCGCGGTGCGGTTGGCGCCCTCGCCCAGCGTGTAGCGCAGCACGCCGTTGATGCGGCGGAAGTCTTCCGGGTTGTCCCAGGGGCCGTCGCTGCGTGAGGTTTCGAGCGCGTACAGCAGCGTGCCGGCGCCGAGCGCGTGCGAATTCATCAGCAGGCCGCGTCGGTGGCCGTCCTGACCGAGGGTCACTTCGGCGCTGCCGTAGTCGAGGCGGTTGACCAGTCGCAGCCGCGCCGACCCGGCCGACGCGAAATCGCCCTCTTCGGCGTAGTTCGGGCCCTTGCGGTAGTCGATGCGGCCGACCAGTTCCGGGATGAGCCAGTTCAGGTCGGTGTAGCCGTGGCCGTGCGCGTGCGTCGGCATGTTGGCCGGCATGCCATCGATATAGGTGGCGAAGTCGGTGCCGTGGTCGAGGTTGAAGCCGCGCAGGAAGTACTGGTTCGCCTTGCCGCCGCCACTGTGCTGCGTGACGATGACGCCCGGCACGAATTCCAGCACCTCGGCCGGACGCAGCGTCGGCCGGTTCTCGATCAGCCGCGCGGTAACGCGGCCCTGGCTGGCGGCGTCGGACGTGCCGACCGCGTTGTCGTAGTGGCCCTCGATGGTCACCGCGTCGAGGTGGTGGGCCGACGGCGCCGCCTCGTGCGCCAGCGCGGTGCCCCATGCCCCGATGACGGGCACGCACAGCAGCGGCAGCAATCCCTGCACGGACGCCGATGGCGCCCGCAACACCTTCCCGGAGAAGTCTTTTTTGGCGTTCATCTTTTTGTATGAAGATTTGGGACAGTCTTCATACGCGAGAAGCGTGCCAGTCGCGGCACCACGCCGGGCAAGCGTTTCGGCGCGACGGCCGGTCGTGCGGTGGTCAGCGCGCTGCCATTCCGATCGATGCTGCGGCAGCGGCGCTGGCGTCAGGTGCTGGGCTTGATGTGCACGTGGCCATGTCCGCCACGCTCGTGCCGCCGCGTGTAGCGATGGCCGCCCGGCCCGGCGTGGTGATGGCCGGCGTCCAGTTCGACGCTGATCAGGTTGATCTGGCCGTGGTGCACGCCGCGCTCGGCGCACACGGCATCGGCGAACTGCCGCACCGCGGCGATCTCGCCTTTCAGGATGACGGTTTCGAGGCAGTAGTCGTGATCGAGGTGGGCGTGCATCGACGACACCGTCAGGTCGTGGTGCGCGTGCTGCAGGCTGATGATGCGCTCGGCCAGGTCGCGTTCGTGGTGGTTGAACACGTAGGACAGGCAGGCCACGCAGTACGTCGCGCTGCCCGTCTGCTGCGCCGTGCGGTCGAGTTCGGCACGGAACAGGTCACGTACCGCCTCCGAGCGGTTGCCGTAGCCGCGCTGCGCGATCCAGTCGTCGAACTGCGCGGCCAGCTGGTCGTCGAGGGAAATGGTGAAGCGCTGCATGGGGGCTCCGGGTCAGTGCACCGTGCACACCATGCACGGATCGAAGGATCGCACGATATGCTGAACGGCCACCGGCGTGGTTTCGCCGTCGCGCACCGGGGCGCCTTCGAGTGCCGATTCCAGCGCACCGGGGCGGCCGGCGGCGTCGCGCGGCGAGAAGTTCCAGGTGGTGGGCGCGACGATCTGGTAGTTGGCGATGCGGCCATCGCGCACCGAAATCCAGTGGCCCAGGCTGCCGCGAGCCGCTTCGCCAAGGCCGGCGCCGCTGCCTTCGTCCGGCAACCGGCCGGGCGTGCAGAAAGGTTCGCCCGGCCGCACCGCGCGCAGCCAGTCTTCCATCATGAGCACGACGCGCGCCAGTTCGAGCAGGCGGGCGACGACGCGCGTGTAGACCGTGCCGCCGTAACGGCCGACCAGATCGACGATGAGCGGATGGCCGCTCGCCAGCTGGCGCGCGATGGCACCGGTTTCGACCACTGCGCCGGCCAGCCGCGGCGCCTTGTTCCACGTGTAGGCGCCGGCCTTGTCCGGTTCCGGCAGCGTGACGCCGCTGCGCGGATGCTGCGGGCCGCCGGCATCGCTCAGCCAGGCGTGCGTGGCGTCTTCGCGGATGGCGGCCGGGTCGAGCGGCGACAGCACGCCGGCGTGCCAGACGCCGGCGCCCAGCGCAGTGCCGCCCTCAGGCTGCGGGTAAGCGCCGTAGCTGAGGAAGCGGCCGGGACCGGCGCCGAGCGTGGCCAGTTCCGCATCGCGCGCGACTGTCAGGAAAAAGCGCAGGTCGCCGTTCAGCGGGTCGGCGAGTGGTGCCGAGTGATGCCAGGCGTCGAGCGCGGCTTCCGAATCGAGCGCGGCCACCTGTTCCAGCGGCGCCGCATAGGTGTGGGTTTCGAGGAAGCGGCGGAATTCGCGCACGCGGGCCAGCAGGCGCACGCGTTCGGCGGCGTCGATGGCGCGCGTCGAGCCACCGGGGTCGATGCTCTGCGTGTGCGGCCACTTGCCGGCCAGCGTGCCGAGCAGCGTAAACCAGCGCTGGCGCGCGGCGATCGCGGCGCGCACCTGTTCGCCGGTCTGCGGCGTGAAGCGGCGCACCGCCTCGGCATGCCAGGGCCGGCTGGCATACACCGGCCGCACGAAATCCGGCATGAAGAACAGATAGAAGTGGGTCAGGTGATCGGCCAGATTTTCGGTGGCGAGAATCACGTTGGTCACGTGCTGGCCGTTGGCCGGCATCGTGATGCCGCCGAGATCGGCCAGCGCACGCGCGGCCGCCACCGACTGCGACACCGAACAGATGCCGCAGATGCGCGGCACATACACCAGCGCGTCATGCGGCTCGCGCCCGCGCAGGATCTGTTCGAAGCCGCGGTACATCGGCGCATTGACATGCGCCGACGCGACGCGGCCGTCGGCGACGTCCAGCGTCACTTCGAGATCGCCCTCGACGCGGTTGAAGGGGCCGACGAGGAGGCGGGTCATGCGGAGAGTTCCCTCTTGCTATCAGTAACCCTCAACGTCTTTCCTTTCCCTTCTTGTGCGTTACGCGGATCAACGTCATCGCCGCCCACGCGATCCCGATTGCCACCCCGGTCAACAGCGCAATCAACAATATCCAGTCAGACAGACCATAACCGTCCTGCCCCTCCGGGCCGAACAGGGTGGACATGATCCTGAACAGGAAACGCGCAATGATCTCGAACAGAAGGCCCACCGGCTCGCCGATGAGATCCGCCTTGGCCCGGAGCGGCGAGTCGGCGGTCAGAAACACCGTCACTTCAATCTTGTCCTTCGCGCCACCGGCGGCACCACCACGTGGTCGGACACCGCGTTCACCTTCACCCGCTTCGGCGTCGCCGACTTCGACAGTGACGCCAGCGCGACGAACCAGGCCTTGGGCATGTCAGTCGGCAGGCCGATCGGGATGCCGGCGAGCTTGGGCGTGGCGTGGAAGGGGTGGCCCGGTTCCTGGAAGCCGGGTTCGGTGCAGCTGATGCAGGCGTAGCCGCCGCGGGTGCAGGAGCCTTCGCCGTTCCACGGCCGGGTGTTGCAGTCGGCGTGCGCCTGCGTGCCCTTGCAGCCCATGTTTTCCATCATGCAGCCGAGGTCCGAGGGCTTTTCGGCGCTGGCCTTGAATTCGTAGTACTCGTTGCGCGTGCAGCCGTGGTGCACCAGCTGGTCGGCGTAGAAGCGCGGCCGGCCCAGCGTGTCGAGGTTGACTTCGGTGAAGCCGTCGGCGGCCAGCGCCATCAGCGTGTCGAGCACCCAGCTCGGGTGGGTCGGACAGCCGGCGATATTGATCACCGGCAGGCCGCCCGCGGCGCGGAAGTCGCCGCCGAGCAGGCCGCCGCGCACGTCGTCCTCGTACTGCAGGCCGCAGGCGTCGGTCGGGTTGTCGCCGCCGGCGGTGACGCCGCCCCAGGCGGCGCAGCTGCCGATGGCGATCACGTGGCGCGCCTTCGCCGCAAGTTTGCGCACCCATTCGATCATCGGCAGGCCGGTGCCGGCCATGATGTGGAACCGGCCCGTACCATTCGGCCCGCGCAGCAGCGAGCCTTCGACGCACAGCGCGTCCAGCGGCAGATCGCCGTCGAGGATGCGGCCGAGCAGCGCGGTCACCTCAGTGCCGCTGTCCAGCGACAGCGACGGATGCCACAGCAGATCGATGCCGGCGTCGCGCAGCTGACCGTGGAAATCGTCGGTGTCGGCGCACAGCAGCGACATGCTGCAGCCGCCGCAGCCGCCGGACTGCAACCAGAGCACGTTCATGCATTCACTCCTTCGGTGTGCGCGCCGCGAGCGACGGCGTCGTGCAGCCAGCCGCGCGCCCGGGCGAGCGCCTGTTCGAGATCGGCCACGGCCTGCGCATCCGGCTGCTCGCCCAGCTCCCAGCGACGACCGCGGATGGCCAGTACATCACAGCGCGGCGGTTCGCGCTGCTGCAGATCGACGAAAACCTGCAGCACGGCCTCGGGCGACAGCGCGTGGCTGGTAATCCGGCGCTCGCGCTGCGGCTGTACGCTGCGCACCACATACGCCGCATCCAGCCCGATCGACGCATCGACGAAGAGCACGCGTTCGCGTCCGACCAGGTCGAGTGCGTGCTCGATCTGCAGCTGGTAGTCGCTGAGGCAGTCCACCGTGCCGGCGGGCAGGGCACGTCCGGCATACGCCGCCAGCGCATCGACCAGCATCGGGCCCAGCGCGTCGTCGCCGCGGCTCGGGTTGCCCCAGCCCAGCACCAGCAGCGGCGCCGTCATTGCGCCGCCTCGGCGTCGTGCGCCGGGCCGTCGCGCAGCAGTTCGCCGGTCGAGCTGCGCAGTACGTGGTCGAGCACGCGGCCGTCGGCGGCACGCAGGCTCACCGCCAGCGGCATCTGGCCGAGCGCGTGCGTGGCGCAGGACAGGCAGGGGTCGTAGGCGCGCACCGCCACTTCGATGTGGTTGAGCAGACCTTCGGTAATCGTTTCGCCGTCGAGGTAGCGCAGCGCCACCGCGCGCACCGCCTCGTTCATCGCCTGGTTGTTGTGCGTGGTCAACACGATCAGATTGCAGCGCGTGACCAGATCGTCGTCGCCGACTTCGTATTCATGGATCAGCGTGCCGCGCGGCGCTTCGATGATGCCGATGCCGGAGCGCTGGCGCGGCCCCTCAGCCTGCAGCGGGCCGCCGGTGATCAGCGCGTCGTCGAGCAGCGCGGCGACCGTTTCGACGCCGTGCAGCAGTTCGATCATGCGCGCCCAGTGGATGGCCAGCACCGCGTGCACCGGCCGGCCGCCGTGCGCGGCGACGAAGGCCTGGCGCGCCTCTTCGGCGCGCGGGGTCGGGATGAAGTCGCAGTTCTGCACGCGCGCCAGGGGGCCGACGCGGTACCCGCCGTCGTTGACGCCGAGGTCGCGGCGGTAGGGAAACTTCATATAGGTCCAGGGCTTGACCGCTTCGGCTATCAGTTCGCGGTAGCGCTGGTCGTCGAAACCATCGACCGCGATGCGCCCGTCGGCCTCGCGCAGGCGCAGCACGCCGTCGTACAACTCCATCGCGCCGTCGTGGCCGACCAGCGACATCATGGCCGCCGGCGTGTCGGCGAAGTCGGCATAGCGCGCCGGCAGGCTTTCGTGCAGGCGGCGGGCCAGCGTCACTGCGTCCTGCGCCCAGGCCAGCACCTGCGGCAGTTCGGCGCGCAGCGCGTCGCGTTCGGCCGGATCGACCGCGCGGTTCATGCCGCCGGGTATCGAGCCGGTGCCGTGAATGCGCTTGCCCGAGGTGATGCGGATCACCTCCTGCCCGAACTTGCGCAGCATGACGCCCTGACGCGCAGCGTCCGGGAAGGCGGCGGCCACGCCGACGATGTTGCGGCGGTTGACCCCGGCGTCGAAGCCGAACAGCAGGTCGGGCGAAGCGAGGTGGAAGAAGTGCAGCGCGTGGCTCTGCACGATCTGGCCGTAGTGCATGAGCCGGCGGATGCGGTCGGCCGCCGGCGGCACCGGCCAGCCGCCGACCACGCGGTCGAACGCCTTCGACGCGGCCAGATGGTGCGACACCGGGCAGATGCCGCACAGCCGCTGCACCATGACCGGCACTTCCCAGTACGGCCGGCCTTCGATGAATTTCTCGAAGCCGCGGAATTCGACGATGTGCAGCCGCACCTGGCGCACGCGATTGTCGTCGTCGAGCAGCAGCGTCACCTTGCCGTGGCCCTCGACGCGCGACAGCGGGTCGATCGCGATGCGGCGCAATCCTTTGGGGTCGGCAGCGGTTTCGAGCGGGCGCGTATCCATGGCTTCAGTCGTAGCGGATCAGGCCGGGCGCCGGCGTCGGTGTGCGCCCGGCGATCAGGTCCTGCAGCAGTTGCCAGAAGGCGTCGGCCGGCGGCGGGCAGCCGGGCAGCGCGTGATCGATGCGCACCACTTCGTGTATCGGCAGCACGCGGTTCAGCGGCAGCGGCAGTTCCGGGTCGTCCGGCACCCGACCATACACCGACTGCAGGATGTCGCCGACGTCGAGGTGATTGCGCAGCGCCGGCAGGCCGCCGGTGATGGCGCAGGCGCCGACCGCCACCAGCACGGTGCAGCGGGCGCGGAAGGCGCGCAGCACCTCGACGTTCTCGGCGTTGCACAGACCGCCTTCGACCAGGCCGATGTCGCATTGCTCGTGCTCGCCGACGGTCTTGATGTCGGTCAGCGGCGAGCGGTCGAATTCGACCCGCTCGACCAGATCGAACAGCCGCTCGTCGATGTCGAGCAGCGACATGTGGCAGCCGAAACAGCCCGCCAGCGACACGGTGGCGACGCGCAGCTTGCGCGGCGACGGGGAGCTCGCGTTCATCCGCGCGTGTCCTCCGTGTCGAAGCGGCGCTGGCCGATCGGCACCGCGAAGCCGACCCGCTTGGGCAGCAGCGCGCCGACCGGGCAGATGTGGGCCGCGCGGTCGTCCACCGACAGCGCGCTGTCGCCGAGGCGGCCGCTCGGGCTGTCGATCAGCAGCCGGGTGGCGATGCCGTGGCCGCCGATTGCGAACACCCGCTTGCCGTCGATCTCGTCGCTGGCGCGCACGCAGAGCTGACACAGGATGCAGCGGTTCGGTTCGAACAGCACATCGGGGTGGCTGGCATCGACCGGCCGCTCCGGGTTCAGCGCCTCGAAATGCAGGTCGGTCATGCCGGCGCGTTCGGCCTGAACCTGCAGCACGCAGTTGCCGCTCTTTTCGCAGCCGGGGCAGAAGTGATTGCCCTCGACGAACAGCATCTGTAAGAGCCGCAGCCGCTGCGTAGCCAGCGACGCCGTGCGGCATTCGACCTTCTGGCCAGCCACCGCCGGCGTCACGCAGGCAGCCACCGGGCGGCCGTCGGCCAGCACGGTGCACAGTCGGCACGACGCGCTGCCGGACACTTCGTCGCTCCAGCACAGGTGCGGAATGTCCAGCCCGGCGCGCGCGGCGGCGCTCAGTATCGTGTCGCCCGGCTGCAGCGCGACCGGCTGGCCGTCAAGGTCGATGGTCGGATCGACGGCGCTCATGCCGGCGTGTCCGTGTGCAGATGCGCGCCGGCGTCAGTCCGCCCGGTCACGCGGCGCGCTGACGACAGTTCGGCGTCGAGGTTGACATCCGGCTGGAACTGCGGCGCGGTCGCGCGCTGCGCGTAGGCGGCGCCGAAATGACGCATCGTGTCGCGCAGCGGATTGCAGGCCGAGGCGCCGAGGCCGCAGTGGGTGCCGCTGTGCAGCACCGTGTCGAGATCGTGCAGGCGGTCGATGTCGAAGGCGGACGCGCTGCCGGCGCCGCGCGCGTGAGCCAGCTTGTCCAGCCGACGCACCACCAGTTCGGTGCCGACGCGACAGGGCGTGCACAGGCCGCAGCTTTCGTGCGCGAAGAAGCGGGCGAAGTGGCGCGCCACCTCGAACAGGTCGCGTGAGTGGTCGAACACCATGAAGGCGCCGGCGCTCGGCACGTCCTCGAAGGCGATGGCGCGGCCCGCTTCCGACGCCGGCACGCAGGCGCCGGACGGCCCGCCCACCTGCACCGCCTGCACGTCGCGCGCTCCGCAGTCGGCCAGGATCTGCGCGATGGACGTGCCCAGCGGGTATTCGTACAGGCCGGGTCGCGCGCAGTCGCCGGACACCGAATGGATCTTGGTGCCGGTCGATTGCGCGGTGCCGATGCCGGCCCACCAGGCGCCGCCACGGCGGGCGATGTGGGCCACGGCGCAAAAGGTTTCGACGTTGTTCACCACGGTCGGCCGGCCGAGGTAGCCGGCCTGCACCGGGAAGGGCGGGCGGATGCGCGGCGTGCCGCGCTTGCCTTCGAGCGATTCGATCAGCGCCGATTCTTCGCCGCAGACATAGGCGCCGGCGCCCAGGTGGATGGCGATGTCGAAACCGAAGCCGGCGACGCCGCCCGCGTCACGGCCGAGCAGGCCCTGCGCGCGGCGGCGCGCAAGCACCTGTTCGAGCTGCGGCAGCAGGTAGCGGTACTCGCCGCGCAGGTAGAGAAAGCCCTGCTGCGCGCCGACCGCACGCGCCGCCACCGTCATGCCGTCGAACACGGCGTCGGCGTGACTGGCCAGCAGCACGCGGTCCTTGAAGGTGCCGGGCTCGCCCTCGTCGGCGTTGCAAACGACCACGCGCAGGTCGCTGACGGCGTCGCGACAGGCCTGCCATTTGCGCGCGGTCGGGAAGCCTGCGCCGCCGCGGCCGCGCAGGCCGGAAGTCGCCACTTCGTCGAGCAGGGCCTGCGGCGACCGGGCGAGCACCGCCGGCAAGGCGGGCGTGTCGGCGGCCAGACCGCTCAACAGCACGTCGGCGCGCTGCACGCCGTCGATCACGTCGAACCACTCGGCCGGCCACTGCTCGACCGGCGTGCCGGCGAGCAGCAGATCGGCGAGCGCATCGACGCGCACCGCGTCCAGTCGCGTGACGACCTGATGGTGATTCACCAGCAGCGCCGGGCCCTGGTCGCACAGTCCGGTACAGGAACAGCGGTTGACACTGAAGCGGCCCTGCGCGTTGACCTCGCCCGCTGCGACGCCGAGGCGTGCGCACAGCTGCGCCAGCCGCGTTTCGCTGCCCAGCATGCGGTCGGTGATGTTGTCGGAGAACAGCACTCGCGTGCGGCCGACCGGCCGGGTGTGGAAGAAGCGGTAGAAGCCGGCCACGCCTTCGACCTGGGCCGGCGTCAGACCGAGTGCGGCGGCGATGTGGGCGAGCAGCGGGCGCGGCAGCCAGTGGGTGAGCGCCTGCGTTTCGCGCAGGATCTGCACCAGCGCGTGCGGATCGCGCTGCCAGCGGCCGAGCACCGCATCGACCCCACCCGCGACTGTCGCAGCATCGACCATCACCCCTCCAGCCCGAAGCGCACCATCTTTCCACGCAGACCGACCCGGGACAGACCCAGTTCCTTGGCGGCGCGCGTCTTGTTCCAGCGGTGGCGGAGCAGGGTTTCGCGCAGCACCATGGCTTCGATCGCGTCCAGCCGCTCGGCCAGTGTGCCGCTGGCGGGCAGCGGGGTGGCGCTGGCGGTGGCGGTGAGGCCGGCCTGGCCGTGCAGCACGCGCAGCGACAGCGACTGCGCCTCGATCCGTTCGCTGTCGCTCAGCGCCAGCGCACGCGCCAGTTCGTTGCGCAGTTCGCGGATGTTGCCGGGCCACGGATAGCCCATCAGACAGGCCATCGCCTCGTCAGTCAGCGAAGCGCCGGGGCGGCCCAGTTCGATGCCCACCTCGTTGACCACGCGGCGGGCGATCGGCTCGATGTCGCCGACGCGCTCGCGCAGCGGCGGCACGGTGAAGGTGGCGCCGGCGATGCGGTAATACAGATCCTCGCGGAACAGCCCTTCGCGCACCCGCTGTTCGAGGTCGCGGTGGGTGGCGGCGATGACGCGCACGTCCACCGGCACCGCGCGCGTGCCGCCGACCGGGCGCACCTCGCCTTCCTGCAGCACGCGCAGCAGGCGCACCTGGAAGGCGGGCGAGGTTTCGCCAATCTCGTCGAGGAACACGGTGCCGCCGTCGGCGCGCTGGAAGAGGCCGATATGGTCTTCGTAGGCGCCGGTGAAGGCGCCGCGCTTGTGGCCGAACAGTTCGGATTCGAGCAGGGTTTCCGGTATCGCCGCGCAGTTCTCGACGACGAAGGCGCCATTGGCGCGCGGACTGGCGTAGTGGATGGCGCGCGCCAGCAGCTCCTTGCCGGTGCCGGATTCGCCGAGCACCAGCACCGACAGGTCGTAGCGGGCGACACGCGAGGCCATTTCGCAGACCGAATCGAGCGGGCTGCCGGTCGAGCGCTCGATGCGATCGAAGCCGAAGGTGCGACGCGCGCGCTCCAGCTTGTGCGCGGCGCGCTGGCGCAGCACGGGTGTGGCGGTGCGCAGTTCGAGGTCGAGGCGGGCGGTTTCCTGCTGCAGCGTCTGCGCCTCGGCGGCATTGCGCACGGTGGCCAGCAGATGGTCGGGCACCCAGGGCTTCAGGATGTACTGGTAGATGCCGGCGTCGTTGATGCCGGCAATGATGTCTTCCGAATCGGTGTAGCCGGAAATGACGATGCGCACGACGTCGGGCCAGCGCTCGCGCACCTCCTTCAGGAACAGCACGCCGGTCAGGCCGGGCATGCGCTGGTCGCACAGGATGACATTCACCTCGTGCCGCTCCAGCTGCTGGCGCGCGTCGTCGGCGCCGCTGGCGGTGAGCACGGTGAAATCCTCTTCCAGCGTACGGCGCATCGCGTCCTGCGAGCGGACCTCGTCATCGACCACCAGCACGGTGGGCACGCGCAGGCTCGCGTTCATCGCGCAGCCACCTCACGGTGCACGGCCAGGTGGCGCGGCGTCCAGGCATGCGGAAGCTTGTGCACGAAGTGGTGGCGCGCCACGTGGTAGCTGGGATCGAAGCCGTAGAAATTGCGGTGCATGCGGGACAGTTCTTCCTTGCGGTAATCGGCGAGCGGACGTTCGGCTTCGTGGGCCGCGCGCTCGGTCTGCTTGCGCATGACGCGATCGCGCAGATTGTACGACGCGGCCAGCAGCCGGGCTTCCTGCACCGCCGCATCGAGGGCATCGCCGGCCGGCACGTCGAGACAGCGGTTGACGAAGCCGATGCGCAGCGCCTCGGGTGCCGACAGCGGCAGCCGGCTCTGCATCAGCGCACGCGCGCCGTCGGCGCCGAGCCGGCGCGGCGCGAGGTAGGTCCAGTACTCGGAGCCGTACAGATTGCCCATATTCTTGTAGTGCGGGTTCAGCATGACGCCGCGCTGCGCCCACACCTCGTCCGCCGCCAGCGCGAGGAAGGCGCCGCCGGCACCGGCGTTACCGCGCAGCAGCGACACGGTGAGGCGGTCGGTCGTCGTGATGATTTCCAGCGCGACGTCGTTCATCGCGTTGATGTTGCGCCACGATTCGTCGGCCGCGCTGTCGCCGTCGCGGTGCGCCGCCGCCTCGATGCAGTTGAGGTCGATGCCATTGCTGAAGAAGCCGTCGCCGCCGGCTATCAGCAGGACCTGCGTGTCGCGCCGCTTCACCTCGACCAGCGCGTCGCGCAGGCGCTGGCACTGCGCGGTGGACATCGCGCCATTGCAGAAGTCGAAACTCAGCACGCCGACCCGCGCGCCGTGCTCGCCGTGTTCGGCGTAGCGCAGCTCGCCCCACTCGTCGGCCGCGCGCACAAGCGGCACCGCGCGCTCGGGCAGTGCCGCCGCATCCGCCCCGAAAGCCTGCGTCGCCGGCAGCTTGATCGGCGACGCGGCATCGCCAAGGGCGACCGACACTCGGCCTATCCAGATGCCACCATCGACGGTCCGGCGCAGCAGCGCGCCGTCGCGCTGCGCCAGCAGGTCGCCCAGCGCGCCACCGAAACCGGCCAGCGCCTCCAGCGTCGCCGGGTGCGCGTCGAACAGCCGGCAGGGCTGGCCGAACAGTGCATCGATGACGCCGGGCTGGCCGTCGGAGGCGCGTATCTTCGCCAGCACCGTTGCGCTGTCGTCGCGCGACCAGTCGATGGCGCGACGCGACTGCGGCAGCACGCCGCGCCAGCCGTCAGCCGCGGGCGCACTTTTCTGCGGCGCTTCGCCGGCAGTGAAGCGGGCGAGCGCCTGCAAAGTCGCCGCGACGGCCGCCTCGGTCACCTCGCGCCGGTAGATCGCGCCCTTGGACGCCGCACGCAGCGGGAAGGTGGCGGCCCCCCATACCGGGCCGGCGTCGAAATCACCGTCCGCCTGCAGCACGGTGACGCCCCATTCGCGCTGCCGCTCGACGATGGCCCAGTCGAGCGCGGCCGGGCCGCGGTCACCCGGCGGCCCCGGATGTACGACGAAACAGGGCAGGGCGCGCCACACCGACTCCGGAATGCGCCGCTTCAGGAAGGGCGCCAGCACGAGGTCAGGCTGGAACAGCGCCACCGCCTCTCCGGTCACCGCGTCGGCAATGTCCAGCTCGACCGACAGCGTGTGGCCGAGCGCCGTCAGTTCGGCGTACAGGCGCTGGCTCAGGCTGTTGAAGCTGTGGCACAGCAGCAGGATGCGCAGTGGCGCCGTCATTGCGGGAACCTCAGCCCATCCAGCGTGCGCGCGGCGTCGCGGCGGCCCATGTAGAGCGCGAGCTTGCTCTCGACCGCATCAAGCGCGCTGTTGAAGGCGGTCGCGTCTTCGGCGGCCAGCAGCGGGCGCGCGACCAGCGCCACATCGGGACCGAAGTGCGGCGCCAGCCGCTGCATGGCGTCGGCGCGGCGCATTTCGAGCAGCGCGTTGGCCGGCGTTGCGCTGCTGTTGGCGGCTGGCAGCGCTGCCGGTTCGACCGCCTCGACATGGCCCAGCGTGCGCAGTTCTTCGAGCAGATCAGCTGCGCCGTCGCCGATCACCTCCTGCAGCGCGGACAGCGGTGCCTGACCATTGACGACGATGAGCGCCGCGCGCAGCCGTCCGCGCAGCGTGCCGGTACGCGACAGCAGTTCGGCGCGGCCCTTGTCGGTCTTGGCATAGACGCGGTCGGCGCTCATCGCGGTTCAGCAGATGCGCGGCAGCTGCTCTCCGCTCAGCCAGTTGACGACTCGCCGGCCGCCGAAGCGGGTGTTCATCTGCACGAAGT
Organism: Methyloversatilis sp.; assembly: GCF_965284615.1. Classification (GTDB taxonomy): domain Bacteria; phylum Pseudomonadota; class Gammaproteobacteria; order Burkholderiales; family Rhodocyclaceae; genus Methyloversatilis. Next base: position 93,855 of record NZ_OZ260098.1, on the reverse strand, counting down.
GATGCGCGTCCTCCTGCACGACACCGATGCGTGCCGCGTCGGCGCCGTGCGAATGCGCGCGCATCGCGGCGAGTACCGCGTCGGCGTGCTCCGGCGGCACGATGGCCAGCAGCTTGCCCTCGTTGGCAACGTATAGCGGGTCCAGCCCGAGCAGTTCACAGGCCGCATCGACTTCCGGCTTCACCGGTATCGCTGCTTCGTCGAGCAGCATGCCGACGCCGGACTGGCGGGCGATCTCGTTCAGCGTGGTGGCCAGCCCGCCGCGCGTCGGATCGCGCAGCGTGCGGATGGCCGGACACACCGCCAGCATGTCGGCGACCAGACCGTTCAGCGCCGCAGTGTCCGACACGATGGTCGTTTCGAACTCCAGCGATTCGCGCTGCGACAGCACCGCCACGCCGTGGTCGCCCACCGTGCCCGACAGCAGGATGACGTCGCCCGGCCGCGCGTTGGCACCCGACACGTCGATGCCGTGCGGCACCACGCCGACACCGGTGGTGCTGATGAATACGCCGTCGCCCTTGCCCTGCTCCACCACCTTGGTGTCGCCGGTCACCACCGCGACGCCGGCTTCGCGCGCGGCGGCGGCCATCGACTGCACGATGCGCTTCAGGTCGGCCAGCGGAAAGCCCTCTTCGAGGATGAAGCTGGCCGACAGCCAGAGCGGCGTGGCGCCCATCATCGCCACGTCGTTCACCGTGCCGTGCACGCTGAGCGCGCCGATGTCGCCGCCGGGGAAGAACAGCGGAGAGATCACGTGCGCGTCGGTCGCCATCACCAGGCGGCTGCCCTGCGGAATGGCCAGCGACGCGCCGTCGTTGCCCTGGCGCAGGAAGGGATTGTCGAAGGCGGCGAGGAAGATTTCCTCGATCAGTTGCGCGGCGGCGCGACCGCCGGCGCCGTGGCCCATGTCGATGCGGCCGTTGCGGATGTCCAGCGGCCGGACATAGCCGGCGCGCACGGCGCCGCCCTTGCTGTCGTCTCTCGCGTTCATGCTGTCACCACCGGAATGTCCTTGAACCGCCCGTAGGCGTAATGCGCGGCACAGGCGCCTTCGCTCGACACCATGCAGGAACCGATCGGGTTTTCCGGCGTGCACACGGTGCCGAAGATCTTGCAGTCGGTCGGCTTCTTGACGCCGCGCAGGATGGCGCCGCACTCGCAGGCTTTGTTGTCGGCCACGGGCTTGTAGCCGACGTCGAAACGGCGCTCGGCGTCGAATTCCGCGAAGGCCGGCCGTATCTTCAGCGCGCTGTACGGCACTTCACCCAGACCGCGCCATTCGAAGCTGGGCCGCAGCTCGAACACCTCCGACACCTTCTGCTGCGCGGCGAGGTTGCCGTCGCGGTTGACCGCGCGGGTGAATTCGTTTTCGACGTGCGCGCGGCCGTCGTTCACCTGACGCACCAGCATCAGGATGGCCTGCATCACGTCCAGCGGCTCGAAGCCGGCGATCACGACCGGCTTGCGGTATTCCTCGGCGAAATGCTCGTAGGGCGCGGCGCCGATGACGATGCTCACGTGCGCCGGACCGATGAAGCCGTCGATCGGCACCGTGCCGTACTGGCGCACTTCCGGTGACTCCAGGATGTGGGTGATGGCCGAAGGGGTGAGCACGTGGCAGCACAGCACGCTGAAATTCTTCAGCCCCTCGCGCTGCGCGCGCAGGATGGCGAGCGCGGTCGGCGGCGTCGTCGTTTCGAAGCCGATGGCGAAGAACACCACCTGACGCTCCGGGTTGTCGCGGGCGACCGCGAGCGCGTCGGCCGCCGAATACACCATGCGGATATCGCCGCCACGCGCCTTCGCCTTCGTCAGCGACAGGCTGTCGGAGGCCGGCACGCGCATGGTGTCGCCGTAGGTGCAGACGATCACGTCGTGTTCGAGCGCCAGCTTGATCGCCATGTTGACGCGGCCGATCGGCAGCACGCAGACCGGACAGCCGGGGCCGTGGATCATGCGCACATTCGTGGGCAGCAGTTCGCTCACGCCGTAGCGCGAGATGGCGTGCGTGTGGCCACCGCAGAACTCCATGAAGCTGTAGGGGCGGTCGCCGCGCGCCTCAATGGCCAGACGGTCGGCGATCTTGCGGGCGACGTCACCGTCGCGGAACTCGTCGATGTACTTCATGACGCCGACTCCGTCGCGGCCATCGCCGCCGACATTTCGCCGAACAGCGCCAGCGTGCGCTCGGCCTCCTCCGGGTCGATCATGCCGATGGCGTGACCGACGTGGACGATGACGTAGTCGCCAACCTGCGCCTCGGGCACCAGTTCGATCGACACTTCCTTGCGGATGCCGCCGAGATTGACCACCGCGCGTTCGTCCTCGCGCAGTTCGACCAGCTTGGCGGGGATGGCTAGACACATGACAGGGACTCCGTGAGCACGCCGGGTGCGAGATGGATCTGCTGCGCGACCGCCCAGGCCTGGCCGAGCGCCAGACCGGCATCGCCACAGGATGTGGCCTGCGGCCGCAGCACGCGCAGGCCGCGGCTCTGCAGCCGCAGCGTGACGCGGCGCGTCAGCAGCGCATTCATGAAACAGCCGCCGCCGAGGCAGACGGTATCGACCTGGGTGGCCTGCGCGGCGGCGATCGCCCACTGCGCGAGGCCGTCGGCCAGCGCCAGGTGGAACCAGGCGGCCGCTTCGTCGGCATTGCCGTCCGGCCAGTCGAGCAGGCGGGCGAGCAGCGGACGCAGATCGAGCATGGTGTCGCCGGCGACCTCGACGACGCTGTCCAGCGTCGGCTCGCCGTGCGCGGCAAACCAGCGCTTGGCGGCCGATTCGAGCGCGATGGCGGCTTCGGCCTCGTGCGACTGGCGCACGCTCAAACCGAGCGCGCCGGCAGCGGCGTCGAACCAGCGGCCGGTGCTGGTGGTCGGCGGGCTGTTCAGCCCGCTGTCCAGCATGCGGGCGACGGTGCGTGCGGCCTGCGCGCCGACCGCAGCGGTGTAGCGCGCCTCGATGTCGGCGCCGCGGCCCAGGGTCTGCATCGCCGCCGCCGCCATGCGCCAGGGCTCGCGTGCGGCGACGTCGCCGCCGGCCAGTCGCAGCGGCCACAGGTGGCCCAGCCGGCGCCAGTCGCCGGGCGCCACCCACAGCAGTTCGCCGCCCCAGGCCACGCCGTCGGTGCCGAGGCCGACGCCGTCGAGCGCCAGCCCGACCACCGGTTCGGTCAGGCCGTGCTCGGCCATCACGGCGGCAATGTGCGCGTGGTGATGCTGCACACCGACGGCCGGTACGCCCAGCCGGTCGGCCAGCGCCACCGCCAGCTGCGTGCTGTAGAAGTCGGGGTGCAGGTCGTGCGCGATCGCCTCGATCGGCATACAGGACTGCGCGCGCAGCTGGTCGAGCGACTGTTCGAGCGCGACGCAGGCGGCCGGGTCGCCGAGGTCGCCGTGCATCGGCGACCAGACCGCGCGGCCATCCTCGAACAGGCAGGCGGCGTTCTTCAGCCAGGCGCCAGCCGCCAGCACGGTGGGGAGTCGGGGGCTCATGACGCGGTGCTCCGCACGATGTCGTCGATGCGCGCCTGCAAGCCGGCCACGGCGTCGGCCTTCAGTCGCGCTTCGATCCAGGTCAGCCAGTCGCCCATGCCCTCTCCGGTGGTGGCCGACACGCGGATCACCTGGATGGCCGGATTGACGCGCCGCGCGAAGGCGATGCAGCGCTCGACGTCGAAGTTCAGGTAGGGCAGCAGGTCGATCTTGTTCACCAGCATCAGCGTGCTGGCGGCGAACATGTCCGGGTACTTGAGCGGCTTGTCCTCACCTTCGGTCACCGACAGGATGGCCACCTTGGCCGCCTCGCCCAGGTCCCACATCGCCGGGCAGACCAGGTTGCCGACGTTCTCGATGAACAGCAGGCTGCGTTCATGATCGTGCCGGTGCAGGCGGGCGAAGGCTTCGGCCACCATCGGTGCGTCGAGGTGACAGCCCTTGCCGGTGTTCACCTGCAGCGCCGGCGCGCCGGTGGCACGGATGCGGTCGGCGTCGAAAGAGGTCTGCTGGTCGCCCTCGATCACCGCCACCGGCAGTCCGGGCGCGCGCGTCTTCAGCGCCTCGATGGTGGCGCACAGCAGCGTGGTCTTGCCGGAGCCGGGGCTGGACACGAAATTCAGCGCGGTCACGCCGTGCGCCGCGAAGTGCGCGCGGTTCTGCGCGGCGACGCGGTCGTTCTCGCCGAGGATGTCGGTTTCGAGCCGGATCGCGCGCGCCTGGCTCATGCCGGGCACCGACACCCTGGCCACACCGGCGCCGAAATGCAGGTCGCCGCTGGCCGGGTTGACGGCGACGTGCGAAGCCTCCGCCTGCGCCGCTTCAGCCCGGCGGATCGCCGGCGCACCGGACTTCACCCGGCGTGCCGCGGGTGAATAAGGACTGGGCGGATGGGCGTGCCCGTGCCCCTCCATCGTCACCTGGTTGCCGTCACCGGCACATCCACACACTACGCACATATCGGTCTCCTCAGTCCCTGCCCGGTCTGAGCCGGGTCATGCCATCCTGCTCCGCGCGATCGCCCGCGCGCCAACCTTGTTGTAGGAGCGGTCTTCTGACCGCGACCGCGGCGACGGATCGGCAGTTGGCTCATGATCAACCGCCCTGTCGCGGTCAGAAGACCGCTCCTACAGAATCCAGACCGGCTATCAATCCTCTACCTGCATGTCGATCACCTTCAGTTCGGTGCCGCCGGTCGGCTGCAGCCGGTAGCCGCCGCAGTGCGCGCAGGCGTCACCGCGCTGCGCGATCTGCACGGTGAGACTGCAGTCCATGCACCAGGCTTCGCCCGGTGGTTCGTCGATGTCGATGCGCGCACCGTCGAGCAGCGTGCCGGGGGCGATGGCTTCGAGCGCGAAACGCAATGCGCGCGGCTCGACACCGGCCAGCTGGCCCGCCTCCAGCCGCAGATGCGTGACGCGAGCGAAGCGCTCGCGCTCGGCAGTGCGCTCGACCAGCTGCAGGATGCCGCCGGCCAGGCTGGCTTCATGCATGGGCCACCTCCCGCCGGTCTGCCACTTCGTAGCGCACGCAGGGGTCGTAAGCCGCCATCAGCAGCGCGACACGGCGTGCGCAATCGGGCGCCGTCGGGTCCAGCTTTTCGAGCGCGGCCGCCACCGCACCTTCCGCATCGAAATTCCATTCGGTCGGCGCCAGCACGTGACAGGCGTCGATGCGCGCCTCGTCGCCGCGACCATCCAGCCGTACGTGATGGACGAGCAGGCCGCGCGCCATTTCCGCCCAGGCCAGACCTTCGCCCGGCCCGAGCGCGACACGGCCGCTGCGCAGGTGGCCTTCGCCGCCCGGCAGCGCGAGACGCACCAGTTCGGCCAGCCGCGCGGCGAAGCGATCGGACGCCGAGCGCGCCGGCGCGGAATCGGCCAGCCGCGTCCAGCAGCCGGTTTCGGCACAGCCGCCGTCGATGCGCGGGCGACGGGTGAAGGCCGGGTCCTGCGTCATCGCGGCGGCGAGTGAGCGCAGCGCGGAGTCGCTGGCGTGCACATGCAACGGCGGCGCCGCGACCAGCGGTGCGTCGGCCAGCGCGGCGCTGTCGCGCAGCCCACGGGCGAGCCAGGTCTGACCCGCGTCGCGCCAGTCGGCGAAGGCCTGCTGCGGTGCCCGCTCGAAGGCGGCCAGCCAGCCTGCCGGTGCGACGCCGAGCAGGTGGCACTCCATCCAGCCCGCCATGTTGTCGGTGCACGCGTCGTCGCGCAGCACCGGGCAGGCGGCCAGCGCGCGCGGCGCCTCAGCCGACGGCTCGGCCATCAGCAGCGCCGGCCAGTCGAGCAGGATGCGACGCAGGTGTTCGCGCAGCGTTTCGCCGCGCAAGGTGTCCGGCAGCGGCGCATCGCGGCCCTGCGCGGCATCGACCGCGGCGCGCGCGCACAGCCGGTGCGCGTGGCTGCACAGGCTGAACACAGCGCCGAGCAGGTCGGACAGCGACCGCGCCGGGCGACCGATGGCTAGGCGCGCCGCCCAGTCCGGACGCTGGCCGCTCAGCGCGGCCGGACGCGGGGCGCCCGGTTGCACGCGCAACATGCCGGCCAGTGCGTCCAACGACATCATGGCGTGCGGCTCCGCCCGAACAGGAAGCCACGGCGGGCCGGCCGTTCCGGCTGTTCCGCCGCGTCCTTCGCCACCTCGGGCAGCGGTTCGCGCAGTCGTGCCAGCACCGCCTGCGCGGTGGCGACGGCAGTGTCCTGCGACGCGAAATCGAACATCGGCGAGAACAGTGAACAGGCGTCGAAGGTACCGATGGCGGCTTCGTGCGCACCGATAAAGTCGAAGCGCTCGCGCCCGACCGCCAGCCGGCGCGTGACGCCGACACGCCCGAGATCGTCCTCGCGCGCCAGCGGCAGGCGCACCAGATTCATGAACCACGGCGTCACCAGCACGCCGCTGGCCGCCGCCGGCAGGTCGGGCTCCGACGGGCACAGCTCGAAACCCACTACCTCGACGCGCAGCGCCGCGTTCATGATCGGCAGCCCGGCCATGCGGGTGTCGGCGATCTGACGGAACAGCGCTTCGAGGGCGCTGAGGCGGTAGGTGAGCATCGGGTCGGTCATGTCTGCTGGTCTCGTGAGGCGATCGACCTCAGTCGATCACCATGAACTGGTCGGCATCGCCGTCGCACTGCGGGCAGCGCCAGTGCGACGGCAGGTCGGTGAATGCGGTGCCCGGCGCGATCTGCCACACCGGGTCGCCCTGCTGCGGGTCGTACACCCACCAGCAGATCTTGCATTCGAGCTTCGCATTGTCCGGCAACTTGCCGGCGTCGCCGAGATAGCTGCCTTCGAAGCGCGCGTTCGCCGACATGATCAGTTGCCTTCCACCCAGGCCAGCACCTCGGTCAGGCGCTCGAACGAATCCTCCATGTCTTCCTTCGCCGCCATCGCCACCTCGGGCAGCGCGGTCACCTCGACCGTGTTCAGGATGACCACGTCCTGCGAGTTGTAATAGACGACGCGCCAGGTATTGGGCACGCGCGTATTGGTGATGCGGCAGTTGCCGTAGCCGCGCGACAGGATGAGCACGCGGCCGGTGCCGAGGTGGTGGTCCATGAAGCCGATGTCCTCGTTCGACATCGGCAGCAGGGTCAGATTCACGACGTGCGCCGGTTTGCCCGGCTTCCAGCCGCGCCACTGGTCCTCGATCTCGGCCAGCAGCGCCGGCGCGTTCTGCACATTGGGCGGCAGCGCGCCCTGCCAGCGCGGCACGGTGAACCACAGGTCGTCGGCGGCCGAGGTGCGCAGCACCTGCGGAATGACGCCCACCTCTATCGTGTCGGACACGACCCGGCCGTCGTCAGTGACGATGACGCGCCAGACGCCGGCGAATACCGACTCCTGCACTGCGACGTGGTGCGCGGCATCACCTTCGGTGCGCACCTGCGCGCTCACTTCGCCCTCGCCCATGACCTGGTTGATCAGCTTCAGGTCCTCGGGCGGCAGCCGGGTCAGGTCGATGCTGCGATTGCGGCCGTCGCCGCGGGTCGCGCCGAGGCAGGCCAGCACGTCGCGCAGCGCCAGATGCGCCTGTTCGTGACCGACCAGCTCTTCCGGCTCCGGCAGGATGGGCGGACGGAAGGTTTCCATGCCCTGCGGCATGTTGATGTATTGCAGCGTTTCGTCCTCGACCTGGGTGCCGGGGCCGATGACTGCGACCGGAATGGGAAATGCGGGAAACTCTTTCACGTGCCGTACTCCGCTCAGTGACAGGAAGAATCGGATGCGCTGCCATTGCGCACCGGGATGCCGATGGTGGGGGCGCGCGACGCGGGCATCGCCAGCGCTTCGGCGACGCGCTCGACATAGACATCCCAGTCGAGCATGCCGGACAGCACGGTGACGTACTGGCCGTCGCGCACGAACACCAGCGCCGGCCAGCGGATCGAGCCATAGCGCTTGGCGATGGCGTCCTCGTGTTCGCGGACGGCGACACCGACGGCGAAGCGCTGCGCGAAGTGCTGGCGCAGTTCGGGCAGCACGACGGCGACGTCGAGCGCCTCGGGGAAGCGCACCGGGTCGCCAGCCAGCAGGATGACGCGGTCGCCGCCGCCGGCCGCCCAGTCGGCGACGTTGTCGGCGGTGAGCCAGGTCGCGCCGTGCGCGCTGACCAGGCGGTCGATCAGCGGCGACAAGGTGGCCAACTGAGCTGCCGGCGCGGCGACCGGCAGCGTGACAAGCGCTTCGGATGATGCGGCTTCGATGCTCATGCGATTTCTCCCTGCGTGGTGTCGTGCAAGTTGTCGTGCGAGTTGTCCTGCACTGCCGGGCGGGCGCCGGACAGCGCCCGCAGTTGTTCACTGCTCATGGCCGACGGCAGCGCAAAGGCGGCAGCGCCGTCACCACCTTCGCCCTGCATGACGGCTTCGATCAGGTCCAGCGTGGCGTTGACTTCGCGCCCACGCTCGACCGTAATGCGTTCCTGTGCGCTGTCGAGGAAGACCAGCAGCCAGTCGCCGATTGCCACGTCGCCGACCAGCGCGGTGCGCACGCGGCGCAGGCCGAGCCGGCCCACGCACTGCGCATGCCCGGCCTCGGTCGCCATCACCTGCATCGGAATCCCCAGGCACATGGCTCAGCCCTCCAGCGAAGGAAAGAAGCGGGCATCGCCGCTGCGACAGGCCAGCTCTTCCGGCGGACGTTCACCCTCGTAGCGCGTCAGTTCCAGTTCGGCGAAGGTGATGCACTCGCGCTCGGTCAGCGGCGTGGTGCGCGGCACCGGCCGGGCGCCCCAGCGACGCAGCGTGTCCAGCCCGAGCGCCAGCGCTTCGTCCATCGCCCGGCGCACCGAGGGGCGCAGGCTGCCGCCGTAGTCCTCCAGCTCTTCCGGCTGACAACCGATCAGCAGCACTTCGCGCGGGTACTGGCCGGTCAGCTGGGCCAGCATCAGCACCTCCTGGAAACCCGTCTGGTGCAGGCTCATCTTCTTCGCGCCCATGAAGCGGGGCACGTCGTCGTTGGCGATGCACTTGAGCGTGCCCGGCTCGAGGCCGTAGTCGATGGCGTCGAAGATGAGCAGGCAGTCGGCCGCCTGCACGTGCTGCACCAGATAGAGGCCTTGGGTGCCGCCGTCGATCAGCTGCACTTCCGGGGCGTCATCGGCGTCGCCGTCGAACTCGACGCGCTGCTGCAGCGCTTCGACGCAGCGCACGCCGAAGCCTTCGTCGGCCCACAGCACATTGCCGATGCCGAGCACGACGATGCTGTCACGGGGAGGGTGACAGCTGCATCCGGACGGATTCGTGTTCATGGTCGGACCTTCCTTCGGAAAAAATCAGTGAGCGCCGCGCGGAAGCGTGGCGTGAGGCGTGGCGCGCAGCGCCTTCCAGGCGTGGAAGCTGTCCCAGGCGGACTGCAGCGCCAGCCAGAAGGCGGCGTCGGTGCCGAACAGCAGGGCGCAGCGGATGGCGGTGTCGGGCGTCATCGCGCGCTGGCCGTGCACGATCTCGTGCAGACGGCGGCGCGACATGCCGAGCGCGCGGGCGGCTTCGCTCTGCGACATGCCGAGCGGTTCGAGGAAATTGCGCGAAAGAAATCGTCCCGGATGCCACGGCGCACGCACCGGGATGCCGGCGGGTACGCGTTGCAGCGGTGACCGTCCGGGACGCAAGGGGTGCACAACGAGCCTTCTTTCGCTTGAGGAGGCGGTGGGCGCGTCCGCCGCTGCGGTGCTGGCTGCAAGCAAGGTGGCGGCGGACATGGCCTCAGTCCTTGAAAGTGCGGTGGCCGGAAATCATCGTGCTCACCACGCTGGAGCGACCCATGATGTCTTCGCGGATGGCCGCATAGACATGCAGGATGATGAACACGATGAGCCCCCACATGCCGAGGTGATGCCAGGTATGCACGTCCTGCGACTGGCCGAACAGCGGAATGACCCAGCCGAACATCAGGTCCTGCCACGATCCCATCTGCGCGCCCTCGCCGTACAGCGCGAAGCCGGTGCAGATCATGAACAGCGTGAGCAGCAGGTAGCCGAAGAACATCGCGAAGCGCGCCAGCGGGTTGTGACCCACGTAGCGGCCGGGGCGCGGGCTCATGAAGGCGTACCACTTCAGCATGCCGAGCACTTCAACCCAGTAGGCCTTGGTCAGCAACGGCACCCAGTAAAGTTCGCGTGCGTGGTGGTTGCCGACGATGGCCCAGTAGGTGCGGCCGAGCAGACCGACCGCCAGCACGTAGCCGGCCGCGAAGTGGGCGAAGCGGATGTAGCCCATCAGGTAGTTGGCGCTGGCTTCGCCCGGCTGCGTCGGCAGCGGCGAGCCGATGAAGTAGCCGGTCAGCGCGAGCACCGTGATCGCCAGCGCGTTGATCCAGTGCCAGACGCGCACCGGCGCCTCATACACGTAGACCGACTTGATCGAGCGGCCGTGGGCAACCGCCCCCTCGTCGATGCCGGTGGCGTGGGACAGCTTTTCAGTAGTTGCGGACATCTGTCGTCTCCCGCGGTTGGGTGCTTCAGATGCGCGACGCGAACATGAACAGGCCGGCGGCACCGACCCCTGCCGCCTGCACGCGCCAGATCCAGGCCGGCACACGCGCCAGCCAGCTGCCGGCGATCAGACCGACGACGTGCAGCAGCGCCGAGCCGAGCACGAAGCCGGCGGCGTAGGCAGCGAAGGACGAACCCGCCGCCCACTCGGCGCCGTGCGCCACCCCGTGCAGCGCACCGGCGGCAGCGACCAGTGCGAATCCGGCGACTACCGGCAGCTGGCGGCGCGCCAGCAGCAGCACGCCGAACAGTGCGACGCTGAGCGCGACACCGGCTTCGATATAGACGCCTGCACCCGTCTGCACGCCCACGAAGGCGCCGGCCAGCAGCGCGAGCAGGAAGAAGGCCGGACCCGCCAGGCGTTGCGCAGCTGGCAGCACGGCAGCCGACCAGACGCCGACCGCGATCATCGCCAGCAGGTGATCGACGCCGGCGAAGGGGTGCGCCAAGCCCGCAGCCAGACCGTGCGCGCCGTGGCCTTCATGCGCCTGGGCGACGCCGGCTGCCAGCGTCAGAGCGGCCGCGACGGAGGCGCGGCGGAGCATGGAGGTGGCCGGGAAAATGGATGGGGACGTATTCATGTTTCCTCCTGATTTCGTTATGTCGTGGGCGCGCTTCAGCGCACCTTCACCGTGGTCAGTTCCTGGCCGTCCTCGCTCATCACGTGCGTCGAGCAGGCGAGGCAGGGGTCGAACGAGTGCAGCGTGCGCAGGATTTCGACCGGCTGTTCCGGATTCACCATCGGCGTGTTCATCAGGCTGGCCTCGAAGGCGCCGATCTGGCCCTTGGTGTCACGCGGGCTGCCGTTCCAGGTGGTCGGCACGACGCACTGGTAATTCTCGATGCGGCCGTCCTTGATGCGGATCCAGTGGCCCAGCATGCCGCGCGGCGCGGCGACGGTGCCGACGCCCTTGGCTTCCTTCGGCCAGGTCTTCGGGTCCCACTTCTCGACGTTGGCGGTGCTGGTATCGCCGGCCTTGATGTTGCCGATCAGCTGCTTGTAGTCGTCCATCATCATTTCGGCGGCGTACTGGCTTTCCAGTGCGCGCGCCAGCGTGCGGCCGATGGTGGTGGGCAGCAGCTGCTTGGCGCTGAAGCTGGTTTCCGGCAGGCCGAGCGCCTTCGGGATGGCGCTGTTGATCGCCACCGCCGATTCGTCGATCTGCTGCTTCACGCGCTGGCACCACTTGTTGCCCTTGGCGGCGTGCGCGTAGCCGAGGATGTAGCGCGACAGCGGGCCGACCTCGACCGCGTGGCCGCGCCAGCGCGGCGACTTGATCCACGAGTACTTGGCGCTCTCGTCGATCTCCTCGATGTTGGTGCGTGTGCCCTTGGTCTTGGCGCCGAGCTCGTAGTTCGGTTCGGTCACGCCGTCCCACGGGTGCAGACCCTTGGATTCGTCGGCGTACTTGTACCAGCTGTGATTGACGAACTCCTGCACCTGCTCGGGGTCGCGCGGGTCGATTTCGTGAATCTCGTCCCAGTTGCCGTTGAGGATGACGCCGCCCGGCAACTGGTGGGTGCTGTGGTCGTAGGGCACCTTCTCGTAGGTACCGTAGTCGGCCACGTTGGTCGCCGACAGGCCGCCGCCGTACAGCCAGCCGGCCTGCTTGTAGATCGTGCCGATGGCGAGCACGTCCGGGACGTAGACGTTGTTGTTGAACTCGATCATTTCCTTGATGCGCGCCTCGACGAAGTTCAGGCGTTCCATCGTGATCGGGGCGCCGACCGCGCCGTCGCCGTCGATGTTGATGGCGCAGGGCACACCGCCGACCAGGTAGTTCGGGTGCGGGTTCTTGCCGCCGAAGATGGTGTGCACCTTGACCCATTCCTTCTGCAGGTCGAGCGCTTCGAGGTAGTGGGTGACTGCCATCAGGTTGGCTTCAGGCGGCAGCACATAGGCCTTGCTGCCCCAGTAGCCGTTCATGAAGGGGCCGAGCTGGCCGCTTTCGACGAACTTCTTCAGCCGGTTCTGGATGTCGCGGAAGTAGCCGGGCGAGGACAGCGGATGCGACGGCGACACCATCTGCTGCAGTTCGCTGGTCTTCTTCGGATCGGCCTTCAGCGCGGACACGACGTCCACCCAGTCGAGCGCGTGCAGGTGGTAGAAGTGCACCGCGTGGTCATGCACCTGCAGCGTCTTCGCCATCATTTCGCGGATCAGGTGGGCATTGAGCGGAATCTTGATGCCCAGCGCGTCCTCCACCGCGCGCACCGAGGTCAGCGCGTGACAGCCGGTACAGACGCCGCAGATGCGTTCGACGAAGGCCCAGGCGTCGCGCGGATCGCGACCCTTCAGGATGACTTCGAGACCGCGCCACATGGTGCCGGTTGACACCGCGTTGCGGATGACGTTGTTGCTGTCCACATTCACCTCGCATCGCATGTGACCTTCGATGCGGGTGACCGGGTTGACGACGATGCGCCGGCCCGAGTTGTCCATGTTGAAACCTTGCGTTTCGTAAGCACCCATCTTCGTATCCTTTGCTGGAACAGGGTCTGCCCGCGGCGCGCGCAGCCTTCAGCGGCTGACGCCGGGGCAGGGTTCGCGATCAGTGATCGACCGTCGTCGTCGCGCCGTTGTCGTGCTTGTGCGACGCGCGCTTGATCGCCGACACCGCGGCGTGCGCCACTGCGGCCGCACCGACCACACCGGCAGCCGTCGCGCCGACCTGGTCGGCGTTCGCTTCGATGCCGAACTGGTGGATGTCGGTCAGGCGGTCGTAGAACGAACCCTTGTCCCAGAAGCCGTCTTCCGAGCAGCCGATGCAGCCGTGGCCGGCCTGGATCGGGAAGCTCGTGCCTTCGTTCCAGCGCACGGTGGAGCAGGCGTTGTAGGTGGTCGGGCCCTTGCAGCCGACCTTGTAGAGGCAATAGCCCTTGCGCGCGGACTCGTCGTCCCAGGCTTCGACGAACTGACCGGCGTCGAAGTGCGGGCGGCGGTAACACTTGTCGTGGATGCGCTGGCTGTAGAACATCTTCGGCCGGCCCTGGCGGTCCAGCTCGGGGATGCGGTCGAAGGTGAGCATGTAGGTGATGACGCCGGTCATCACTTCGGCGATCGGCGGGCAGCCCGGCACCTTGATGATGGGCTTGTCGAAGATGACCTTGTGCACCGGCGTGGCCTGCGTCGGGTTCGGCTTGGCGGCCTGCACGCAGCCCCAGCTGGCACAGGAACCCCAGGAGATGATGGCCTTGGCGTCCTTGGCCACGTGCTTGAGCTGATCAATGAAGGGCTTGCCGCCGATGATGCAGCTCATGCCATCCTGGTTCAGCGGCGGGTTGCCTTCGACCGCCAGGATGTAGTTGCCCTTGTACTTCGTCATGATCTCTTCGAGGATCGCCTCCGCCTGGTGGCCCGCGGCCGCCATCAGCGTGTCGTCGTAGTCGAGCGAGATCATCGACAGCACCACGTCCTTCGCCAGCGGGTGGGCCGAGCGGATGAAGGATTCGGAACAGCAGGTGCATTCCAGTCCGTGCAGCCACAGCACCGGGGTGCGCGGCTTAGTTTCCATCGCGTGGGCGATCTGCGGCACGAAGGCCGGGCCGAGGCCGAGCGAGGTCGCGGTCAGCGAACAGTACTTCAGGAAACTGCGGCGCGAGATGCCCTGCCGGCGCATCACCTCATAGAAGGTTTCCATCCTGGTCTCTCTCCTGTGCTTCTTGTTGTCTTGGGCCCCTCGCCTGCGCCGCACGCCATGTTTCCGGCGAGCCGTGTGCTCACGGACCTCGAAACACCGCGGACGAACCGTCGATTCGCACGGGTGGGTGGTGGCTACTAACAAGTTGCGGGCCAGCCGACTTTTCCGCGCCGCAGCAAAAATATTGATGCAGATCAAGGCATTGATCTGCATTGGAAAAGATATGCGCAGAGAGAACCGGCCGACGGGGCGTTGACAGGCGGCGGTGCAAGCAGATCTGCCGATTTCCGCCAGCGGCTGGCAAGCACGCTTCCACCGGGCGCTCCACCGTGCAAGCGGCCTTGGCCGCGATGGGCCGTTGCCGTCCGCCGGCTTCGCTTCAGGCCGCCGTCGGGGTCAGAAGACCCCTCCCACAGAACCTTGGCCCGGGCTCCGGCCGAAAGTCGTGCGCCCTCCACGGTGGGAGCGGCCTTGGCCGCGACGGGGCCGCTGCTGTCCGCAGGCTTCGATGCGCGCCGCCGTCGGGGTCGGAAGACCCCTCCCACAGAATCCGGGCTCCGGCGCCCACCTTTGGGTGCGACCCAGGCAGTGACAGCGGAAACCCGACATACCGGCAAGTTGCCTCAGTGGATTAGAATCCCGACCCTCCGAACGGACCCGTCCGCCCGGAACACCCGCAGGTTCTGTCCAGCCGCCGCCACAAGCGGGGGTGCAAATCTGTCGTTTACCCCACTGAAACGGAGAGATCACCGTGTCCGGCCTTCTGCCCAATGTCGATCCCGAGGGACTGCTCGAATATTCGGTCGTCTATACCGACCGCGCGCTGAACCACATGTCCGCCGCCTTCCAGGGCGTCATGAAGGACATTTCGCGCGTACTGAAGCAGGTCTACAACGCCAAGTCGGCCGTCGTCGTGCCGGGTAGCGGCACCTTCGGCATGGAAGCCGTGGCGCGCCAGTTCGCCACCGACCAGAAGGTGATGGTGATCCGCAACGGCTGGTTCAGCTTCCGCTGGACGCAGATCTTCGACATGGGCCGCATTCCGTCGGAGCAGATCGTGCTGAAGGCACGCCAGCCGGAGCCGGGTTCGCAGAAGGCGTTCGCGCCGGCGCCGGTCAAGGAAGTCGTCGCCGCCATCCTCGAACAGAAGCCCGCCGTGGTGTTCGCGCCGCAGGTCGAAACCTCGGCCGGCATGCTGCTGCCGGACGACTACCTCCGTGAAGTCGCCGCCGCGGTGCGCGAGGTCGATGGCCTGTTCGTGGTTGACGCCATCGCCGCCGGCACGCTGTGGGTGGACATGGCCGCACTCGGCATCGACATCGTCGTGTCGGCCCCGCAGAAGGGCTGGAGCGGTTCGCCCTGCGCCGGTCTGGTCATGCTGGGCGAACGCGCCCGCGCGCGCATCGATGGCACGACCAGCACCAGCTATGCCGCCGACCTGAAGAAGTGGCTGCAGATCATGGAAGCGTACGAGAACGGCGGCCACGCCTATCACGCGACGCTGCCGACCGACGCGCTGACGAAACTGCGCGACGTGATGCTGGAAACCGAGCGCTACGGCTTCGACAAGGTG
This sequence comes from Methyloversatilis sp., assembly GCF_965284615.1. Lineage (GTDB taxonomy): Bacteria > Pseudomonadota > Gammaproteobacteria > Burkholderiales > Rhodocyclaceae > Methyloversatilis. Next base: position 78,146 of record NZ_OZ260098.1, on the reverse strand, counting down.
AAGGCCAACCAGATCGAACTGGGCCGCCAGATCCGCGCGCTGCTGGAAGCCAAGGGCTTCGACAGCGTCGCCGCCGAGGGCTTCAAGGCGCCGTGCGTGGTGGTGAGCTACACCAGCGATCCGGATATCCAGTCGGGCAAGAAGTTCACCGCCCAAGGCCTGCAGATCGCCGCCGGCGTGCCGCTGCAGGTGGACGAACCGGCCGACTTCCGCACCTTCCGCGTCGGCCTGTTCGGCCTCGACAAGCTGCAGAACGTCGAACGCACCGTGCAGAACTTCAAGGTGGCGCTGGACAAGGTCGCCGGCTGAGAGCCCGCGGTCAGAGCCTGAGCCGGGATTCTGTGGGAGGGGTCTTCTGACCCCGACAGCAGCCTGTATCGAAGTCCGAGGAAGGCAGCGACCGCATCGCGGCCAAGGCCGCTCCCACAGAAAGCACTCGCGCTCCGCCACCGGAGCCGGGATTCGTGGGAGCGAGCTTGCTCGCGATTGCTGCCTGAAACGAAGTCTGCGGCGAGTCAAAGCCGCATCGCGAGCGAGCTCGCTCCCACACAAGCACTTCCGGGTCGCGTCGCTGGACCGTCCCTAGCCCGACAGAGGCGGAAGGTCCGCCCCGGCCCCTGCCGCGCACACCTGCATCGCCAGCCCCGGCGCGCGGGAGAGCTGATCCTGCACGTGCTGCTGGCCGTGGTCGATCAGGAAGCGCTCGAACTCCTGGCCGATGCGGGTGAGCTGGCGCGACGCCAGCCGGATCACATACCACTCGCGCTCGATCGGGTTGCCGGCCACCGGCAGCAGCGCCAGTTCGCCCGATTCCAGCTCGTGCCGGCAGATGTGCTGCGACATGAAGGCGAGGCCGAAGCCGGCGGCACACATCTGCTTGATCGCCTCGTTGCTCGACAGCTCGGAGCCGATCCGCAGACTCAGGTCCGCCTCGCGGAACAGCTGTTCCAGCGTCGTCCGCGTGCCGGAGCCGCGTTCGCGTACCAGCAGGTCCTCTTTCGCCAGATCGCGCAGCACCAGCCGCTTGCGCGCCATCAGCGGATGCGTTGGCGCGGCGACGAAAGCCATGGTGTGGCGGGCGAAGGGCGTGGCCACCGTCTTCAGGTCCTTCGGCGGCCGACCCATGATGACCAGATCGACCTCGTGCGTGGTGAGCAGGCGCACGATCTCGTCGCGATTGCCCACCTTCAGCTTCACCTCGACATTCGGCTGTTCGCGCGCGAACACCACCAGCATGCGCGGCACCAGGTACTCGGCGGTGGTGACCACGCCGATGCGCAGCCGCCGCGACACGACGCCGCGATAGGCCGCCATTTCGTCGCCCACTTCGCGCCACAGGTCGAGGATGCGCGCCGCGTACTCGGCCATCAGCTCGCCGGCGCCGGTCAGGCGGATGCCGCGGCCCTCGCGTTCCAGCAGCGGCGTGCCGGCAGACTCTTCGAGCAGCTTGAGCTGTATCGACACCGCCGGCTGGGTCAGGTGGATTTCGCTGGCCGCGCGCGACACGCTGCCCAGACGGGCGACCGCGTGCAGCGCTGAAAGCTGGCGTAGCGTGGCGTTCTTGAGCATGGGCAATCTCCTGCGGGCCGGAAAGGGACATCCGGACCATTACAAGTTGCGCGCCAGCCTGGTCACGAGGCCGCAGGAACACGCCTCATGAATGCCAAGTCATTGATAAACAAAAGCTGATATATGCACTGCGGCAGCGCCGCAGCGGGCCGGCCCGGCAACATGCATTGCAGCCGCAGCCCCGCACCGCAAGCGGCGCTTGCAGTGAACGCGACCGATGCGGCAGCGCAGCATCCACTTTCCGACCCCCACCTGGCATAAGCCTAACTTAATCGAACGAGGAAAAAAACAAACTTTTCTTATCCATGCCCCTTCCCCAGACTGGATTCAAAGCCGGGCTCCCACCGGCCAACGACCGCATCCAACAGGAGGAAGACATGGGCGACATGAACACGCCGCAGCAGATCACCGACGCCAAGAAGCGCTATTCGGCAGGCGTCCTGAAGTACGCGCAGATGGGCTACTGGGACGGCGACTACCAGCCGAAGGACACGGACATCCTGGCGCTGTTCCGGATCACGCCGCAGGAGGGTGTGGACCCGATCGAAGCCGCCGCCGCCGTGGCTGGCGAGTCGAGCACCGCGACCTGGACCGTGGTGTGGACCGACCGCCTGACCGCCTGCGACATGTATCGCGCCAAGGCCTACCGCGTCGATCCGGTGCCCAACACGCCGGGCCAGTACTTCTGTTACGTCGCCTACGACCTGTCGCTGTTCGAGGAAGGGTCGATCGCCAACGTGACCGCCTCCATCATCGGCAACGTGTTCTCGTTCAAGCCGCTGAAGGCGGCCCGCCTAGAGGACATGAAGTTCCCGGTGTCCTACGTGAAAACCTTCGCCGGCCCGCCGACCGGCATCGTGGTCGAGCGCGAGCGCCTGGACAAGTTCGGTCGCCCGCTGCTCGGCGCCACCACCAAGCCCAAGCTGGGTCTGTCCGGCCGCAACTACGGTCGCGTGGTCTACGAAGGCCTGAAGGGCGGTCTCGATTTCATGAAGGACGACGAGAACATCAACTCGCAGCCCTTCATGCACTGGCGCGACCGCTTCCTGTTCGTGATGGACGCGGTGAACAAGGCCTCCGCCGCCACCGGCGAGGTGAAGGGCAGCTACCTCAACGTCACCGCCGGCACGATGGAAGAGATGTACCGGCGCGCCGAATTCGCCAAGGAACTGGGCTCGGTCATCGTCATGGTTAACCTGGTGGTGGGCTGGACCGCCATCCAGTCGATGTCGCACTGGTGTCGCCAGAACGACATGGTGCTGCACATGCACCGGGCCGGTCACGGCACCTACACGCGGCAGAAGAACCACGGCGTCAGCTTCCGCGTGATCGCCAAGTGGCTGCGTCTGGCCGGCGTCAACCACCTGCACACCGGCACCGCCGTCGGCAAGCTGGAAGGCGACCCGCTCACCGTGCAGGGCTACTACAACGTGTGCCGCGACACGCACACCAAGGTCAACCTGCCGCGCGGCATCTTCTTCGACCAGGACTGGGGCGCGCTGCGCAAGGTGATGCCGGTCGCGTCCGGCGGCATTCACGCCGGCCAGATGCACCAGCTGCTGGACCTGTTCGGCGATGACGTCGTGCTGCAGTTCGGCGGCGGCACCATCGGCCATCCGCAGGGCATCCAGGCCGGTGCGACCGCCAACCGCGTGGCGCTGGAAGCGATGGTACTGGCGCGCAACGAGGGCCGCGACATCAAGGCCGAAGGCCCGCAGATCCTGCGCGACGCCGCCAAGTGGTGCACGCCGCTCGCGGCCGCCCTCGATACCTGGGGCGACATCACCTTCAACTACACCTCGACCGACACCTCGGACTTCGTGCCGACGCCGTCCGTCGTCTGACCCGCTTCACTCCTGTGGGAGCGAGCTTGCTCGCGATTCCGGCCTTGAATCGCTGCCGGAAGATGGATGCCGACCGCATCGCGAGCAGAGCGCGCTCCCACGGAACCGCTACGTCATCGAATTCAGGAGAACCACCATGCGCATCACCCAAGGCACCTTTTCCTTCCTGCCCGACCTGACCGACGCGCAGATCCGCGCCCAGGTCGAGTACTGCCTGGCCAACGGCTGGGCGATCGGCATCGAGTACACCGACGATCCGCACCCGCGCAACACCTTCTGGGACATGTTCGGCAATCCCATGTTCGACGTGCATGACGCGGCGGCGATCATGATGGAGGTGAAGGCCTGCCGCGACACCTTCCCGCAGCGCTACATCCGCGTCACCGCCTTCGACTCGACGCACGGCACCGAGTCGGTCGTGCTGTCCTTCATCGTCAATCGCCCGGACGCCGAGCCGGGCTTCCGCCTCATCCGCACCGAAGAACCCGGCCGCACCGTGCGCTACTCGATCGAGAGCTACGCCGTGCAGGCACACCCGGAAGGCGCGCGCTACTGAGTCCCGACCGCGCCCGGTGCGGCCCTGCGCCCGCCCGGGCCGGTTCTTCCTTCTGATCCGTTGAGAGGCAGACACCATGGACACCGCCACCCTCGCCACCGCCGCGGAAGGACTCGAAACGGCCAGCTCGCCGCGTTCGATGTTCGCCTCGTCCGGCGTGCAGGCGCTGCTCGAACAGCTCGACGCCGAGCTGGTCGGGCTGGCGCCGGTCAAGGGCCGCATCCGCGACATCGCGGCGCTGCTGCTGATCGACCGCCTGCGCGCGCAGCAGGGCCTGCAGTCGCAGCCGCCCTCGCTGCACATGTGCTTCACCGGCAACCCCGGCACCGGCAAGACCACGGTCGCGCTGCGCATGGCCGAAGTGCTGCGCCAGCTCGGCTACGTGCGCAAGGGTCATCTGGTGGCGGTGACGCGCGACGACCTGGTGGGCCAGTTCATCGGCCACACCGCGCCCAAGACCAAGGAAGTGATCAAGAAGGCGATGGGCGGCGTGCTGTTCATCGACGAGGCCTATTACCTCTACCGGCCGGAGAACGAGCGCGACTACGGACAGGAGGCGATCGAAATCCTGCTGCAGGTGATGGAGAACCACCGCGACGACCTGGTGGTGATCCTCGCCGGCTACCGCGACCGCATGGACACCTTCTTCTCCAGCAACCCCGGCATGGCCTCGCGCATCGCGCACCACATCGACTTCCCCGACTACAGCGAGGACGAGCTGATGCGCATCGCCGAGCTGATGCTGTCCGGCCTGAACTACCGCTTCGACGGCGACGCGCACGAGGCCTTCGCGCGCTACGTGCGGCTGCGCCGCCAGCAACCCCACTTCGCGAATGCGCGCTCGGTGCGCAACGCGCTCGACCGCATCCGCCTGCGCCACGCCACCCGGCTGTTCGACCTCGACGCGGCGCCGACGCGCGACGCGCTGTGCACGCTGGAAGCCGGCGACGTGCTGGCCAGCCGCGTGTTCGCCGCCAACGGAAAGGACGATTTCCATGCGTCTTGATGCCCTCATCTTCGACGTCAACGGCACGCTGGCCGACACCGAAGAAGCCCACCGCACCGCCTTCAACCTCGCATTCGAACAGCTCGGCATCGGCTGGAAGTGGTCGCGCACCGACTACCGCCGCCTGCTGTTGACCACCGGCGGCAAGGAACGCATCGCGCGCCACATCGCCTCGCTCGACCTCGCCAACGACGACCGCGCCGAGCTCATCGCGCGCATTCCGCAGATGCACGCGGCCAAGACCCGCTTCTACCGCTCAGTAGTGCGCGACGGCGCGGTGCCGCTGCGCCCCGGCATCGTACGGCTGCTCGACGAAGCGGCGGCAGCCGGCTGCCGCCTGGCCATCGCCAGCACCACCACCGCGGTGAATATCGACGCGCTGCTGCACGCCACGCTGGGGCCGCGCGCACTCGACCTGTTCGGCGTCATCGCCTGCGGCGACCAGGTGGCCGCGAAGAAGCCGGCGCCCGACATCTACCTGCTGGCGCTGCAGCACCTCGGCGTGCGCGCCGACCACGCCATCGCCTTCGAGGATTCCGCCAACGGCCTGCGTGCCGCGACGGCGGCCGGCCTGTGGACCGTGGTCACACCCACCTTCTGGACCGAGGACCACAACTTCGACGACGCCGGCCTGCTGCTGCCGCAACTGGGCGACCCGACGGCGCCGCTGGCCGGCGAACCCGGCACGCGCCTGCGCGAACGCGCCTGGCTCACCTTCGCCGAACTGAACGGCCTGCGCGAAGGCGCCCTGTCATGAGCGGACTGCGCATCGCCCCCAGCCTGCTGTCGGCCGATTTCGCGCGGCTGGGCGAAGAGGTCACGGCGGTCATCGAAGCCGGCGCCGACCTCATCCATTTCGACGTGATGGACAACCACTACGTGCCCAATCTGACGGTCGGGCCGCTGGTGTGTCAGGCGATCCGTACTTACGCCACCGTCCCCATCGACGTGCACCTGATGGTGAAGCCGGTCGATGCACTGATCCCGATGTTCGCCGATGCCGGCGCGTCCATCATTTCCTTCCACCCGGAAGCGAGCGAGCACATTGACCGCACGTTACAGCTCATCCGCAGCCACGGCGTGAAGGCCGGGCTCGTGCTGAATCCCGCGACGCCGCTCAACGTGCTCGACCACGTGCTGGATCAGCTCGACCTGGTGCTGCTGATGTCGGTGAATCCGGGCTTCGGCGGCCAGCGCTTCATCGAATCGACATTGCCGAAGGTCGAGGCGGTGCGTCGGCGCATCGACGCCTGCGGTCGCGACATCTGGCTCGAGGTCGATGGCGGCGTCAATGCCGACAACGCGGCCCGCGTCGCCGCGGCCGGCGCCGACACGCTGGTCGCCGGCTCCGCCGTATTCACCGGCGGCCGCTATGCCGATTCCATCCGCACGCTGCGCGAACGCGCCCTCGCCGGCCGCGCGCAGACCTTCGCCCACGAGTCCTCCCATGCCTGACAAGAACATCCCCGACCTGAGCCGCATCCACGCCATCGCCTTCGACCTCGACGGCACGCTGGTCGATAGCGCCGCCGACATCTGGCACGCGCTGAACTTCGGCCTGTCGCAGGCCGGCCTGCCCAATGTCAACCTCGTCACCGTGCGCGGCTGGATAGGCGGCGGGCCCGACAAGCTGATTTCGCGCGCGATCGATCACCTCGGCCTCGCGCACAGCGACGGCACGCTGCATGCCCGGCTGCGCGCCGACTTCGACCGCGCCACGCTGGAAGCGCCGCTCGATCACGGCATGGTCTATGACGGCATCGAGGAAATGGTCGAAGGCCTGTACGCCATCTGCCCGCTGGTGGTGGTGACCAACAAGCCGACGCCGCTGGCACGCGCGGTACTCGCCGCTGCCGGCCTGCTGCCCTTCATGTCCGCGGTGTACGGCGGCGACCGCGCCGATCTGCTCAAGCCTTCCCCAGCCATGCTCGACGCCGCCGCCGCACGCCTCGCCGTGAAGCCGGCGCAGCTGCTGATGGTCGGTGACAGCTCGGCCGACCTGCTGGCCGCGCAGGCCGCCGGCTGCCCGGTCGCGCTGGTGGGCTGGGGCTACGGCACGGCGGGCGGTCACCACGCCAGCGCACCCGGCCTGACGCCATGGTCTGTCAGCTCACCGTCGCAACTGCTCGCGCAGATGAGCGCGCGCTTCGAGGAAGAGACCGAATAGGCAACACAGGCATACCGGCGCAGCGCCGCACAGACGGCGCGCGCATCCACGCATTCACATCAAGGGAGGAGAGTCTCATGCCCACAGGCGGACGCACCACGCTGGTCCAGTACCTGATCGAAGAACGCCGCCGTCATCCGGAGGCGACCGGCGACCTCAACGCGCTCATCACCGACGTCGCGCTCGCCTGCAAGGCGATCTCGCGCAAGGTGGCTTTCGGCGGCCTGGCCGGCGTTCTTGGCTCGGCCGGCAGTGGCAATGTGCAGGGCGAGGAACAGAAGACGCTGGACGTGCTGAGCAACCAGATCTTCCTGCGCGCCAACGAATGGGGTGGCCACGTCGCCGCGATGGCGTCGGAGGAACTGGACGACATTTCGCTGCCGCCGGGCCAGTATCCGCGCGGCAAGTACCTGCTCGCCTTCGACCCGCTGGACGGCTCGTCCAACATCGACGTGAACGTGTCGGTCGGCAGCATCTTCTCGATCACCCGCGCGCCCGACCCGGCACGCGAAGCGACCGCCGCCGACTTCCTGCAGCCGGGCCGTGAACAGGTGTGCGCCGGCTACGCGATCTACGGCCCGTCCACCATGCTGGTACTGACGCTGGGCAGCGGCACGCACGCCTTCACGCTGGATCCGGTGCTCGGCGAATGGGTGCTCAGCCACCCGAACCTGTCGGTGCCGCGCAGCACCCGCGAATTCGCGATCAACGCGTCGAACAGCCGCTTCTGGGAGCCGGCGGTGCGCCGCTATGTTGACGAATGCCTGGCCGGCCGCACCGGCCCGCGCGAAGCCGATTTCAACATGCGCTGGATCGCCTCGCTGGTGGCCGAGACGCACCGCATCCTGATGCGCGGCGGCGTGTTCCTGTACCCGAAAGACAACAAGGATCCGGCCAAGCCCGGCCGCCTGCGCCTGCTTTATGAAGCCAGCCCGATCGCCTTCCTGATCGAACAGGCCGGCGGCCGCGCCAGCACCGGCCGCAGCCGGCTGATGGACGTGCAGCCGGACGCGCTGCACCAGCGCATCGGCTTCGTGTTCGGCTCGGCCGACGAAGTCGAGCGCATCGAGGCCTACCACCGCGAACCGCCGCCCGACAGCTTCCAGTCGCCGCTGTTCGGCAAACGCGGCCTGTTCGCCGACATCGTCTGAACGCACACCCGATTCCGCATCCTTCCGCGAGGTCTTCCATGTCCGCGAAACACCCCATCGTCGCCATCACCGGTTCGTCCGGTGCCGGCACCTCGTCGGTCACCCGCACCTTCGAGAACATCTTCCGCCGCGAAGGCGTGTCGGCGGCCGTCATCGAAGGTGACAGCTACCACCGCTACGACCGCGCCGAAATGAAGAAGGCCATGGCCGAAGCAGAGGCCGGCGGCCGTCCGCACTTTTCCCACTTCGGCGAAGACGCCAACCTGTTCGCCGAACTCGAGCAGCTGTTCCGCGACTACTCGGAAAGCGGCAGCGGCCGCAGCCGCAAATACCTGCACAACGACGAAGAGGCCGCGCCGTTCAAGCAGCCGGCCGGCACCTTCACGCCGTGGGAACCGCTGCCGGACAGCGAACTGCTGTTCTACGAAGGCCTGCACGGCGGCGTGAAGACAGAACATGTTGATGTATCCCGGTACGCCGATCTGCTGATCGGCGTGGTGCCTGTCATCAACCTCGAGTGGATCCAGAAGATCCACCGGGACCGCAGCACCCGCGGCTATTCCACCGAAGCCGTGACCGACGTCATCCTGCGCCGCATGCACGACTACGTGCATTACATCTGTCCGCAATTCACGCGCACCCACATCAACTTCCAGCGCGTGCCGGTGGTGGATACCAGCGACCCCTTCATCGCGCGAACCATCCCCACCGCCGATGAAAGCCTGGTGGTGATCCGCTTCGCCAATCCGCGCGGCTTCGACTTCCCCTACCTGCTCAGCATGCTGCACGACTCCTTCATGTCGCGCGCCAACACGCTGGTGGTGCCCGGCGGAAAGATGGAACTGGCGATGCAGCTCATTTTCACGCCGATGATCCTGCGCCTGATCGAACGCCGCCGTCAGCTGCGCGCCGCCTGACAGATTCCGAGGACTTCCCATGAACGACGCGAACCTCTTTCTCCGCGCCCAGTGCGCCAACGCCATCCGTGCGCTGGCGATGGACGCCGTGCAGGCCGCCAACTCCGGTCACCCGGGCATGCCGATGGGCATGGCCGACATCGCCGAGGCGCTGTGGCGCCACCACCTGAAGCACGACCCGGCCGACCCGCAGTGGCCGGACCGCGACCGCTTCGTGCTGTCCAACGGCCACGGCTCGATGCTGCTGTACGCGCTGCTGCACCTCAGCGGCTACGACCTGCCGATGGACGAACTGCGCCGCTTCCGCCAGCTGCATTCGCGTACGCCGGGCCACCCCGAAGTCAACATCACGCCGGGTGTGGAAACCACCACCGGCCCGCTCGGCCAGGGCATCGCCAACGCGGTCGGCATGGCGCTGGCCGAGAAGCTGCTCGCCGCCGAATTCAACCGGCCCGGCCACGCGGTGATCGATCACCGCACCTGGGCTTTCGTCGGCGACGGCTGCCTGATGGAAGGCATCAGTCACGAAGTGTGTTCGCTGGCGGGCACCTGGAAGCTGAACAAGCTGGTCGTGTTCTACGACGACAACGGCATTTCGATCGACGGCGACGTGAGCGGCTGGTTCACCGACGACACGCCGGCGCGCTTCGAGTCCTACGGCTGGACGGTCATCCGCACTGTCAACGGCCACAGCCCGGTCGCCCTCGACGCGGCGATCGAAACCGCGCTCGGCAGCGACAAGCCGGTGCTGATCTGCTGCGAAACGCGCATCGGCCAGGGCTCGCCCAATCGCGCCGGCACCGCCAAGGCGCACGGCGAGGCGCTCGGTGATGCGGAGATCGCGCTCACCCGCGCAGCGCTGGGCTGGACCGCCGCGCCATTCGAGATTCCTGCCGCGCTGCAGGCCGCCTGGTCGGCGCGCGAGCGCGGCGCCGCGGCACACCGCAACTGGCAGCAGCGCGTTGACAACTACGCCAAGGCCTTCCCCGAACTGGCGGCCGAACTGCGCCGCCGGGTGAAGAGCGACGCCACGCTGTCGTCCGACGCGCTGCGCGCGCTCGAAGCCGCCTGCGACGCGGCCGAAGTGCGCGCCGCCTCGGTCGCCACACGCAAGGCTTCGCAGGACACGCTGCACATCATCGCACCGGCGATGCCGGAACTGCTCGGCGGCTCGGCCGACCTGACCGGCTCCAACCTGACCGACTGGAAGGGCAACCGGCCCTTGAAGGGTGACGGTATCGGCAACCACGTGCATTACGGCGTGCGTGAATTCGGCATGGCGGCGGTGATGAACGGTGTCGCGCTGCACGGCGGCTACCGGCCCTACGGCGGCACCTTCCTCACCTTCTCCGACTACGCGCGCAACGCGATACGCATGTCGGCGCTGATGCATCTGCCGGTCACCTATGTGTTCACGCACGACTCGATCGGCCTCGGCGAGGACGGCCCGACCCACCAGCCGGTCGAGCACGCGGCCAGCCTGCGGCTGATTCCGAACGTCAACGTCTGGCGGCCGTGCGACGCCACCGAAACGGCGGTCGCCTGGCGCGAAGCATTGCGCCGTGGTGCCAGCACCCAGCCCGGCCCGGCCTGCCTGCTGCTGTCGCGCCAGGCGCTGCCGCATGCCGGTGACGGCACGGTGCGCATCGACGACATCGCGCGCGGCGGCTATGTGCTGCGCCATCCGCGCGACGAGCAGTTGTGCCTGATCGCCACCGGCTCCGAGGTCGGCATCGCGCTGCTGGCCGCAGAACTGCTGGCGGCAGACGGCATCGCGGCGCGCGTGGTGTCCATGCCCTGCGTCGAGGCCTTCGAGCGGCAGGACGCGCGCTGGCGCGACGAGGTCATCCCGCGCCGGCTGCCGCGGCTGGCCATCGAGGCCGGCTGCACCGCGCACTGGTGGAAATACGTCGGCGAAGCCGGCGTCAGCGGCGACGTGGTCGGCCTGGACCGCTTCGGCGAATCGGCGCCCGCAGGCCTGCTGTTCAAGCACTTCGGCATCACGCCGGAAGCGGTGGCCATGCGCGCCCGCGCGCTGGTGGCGGCGCACGGTGCAACCCACGCCGAGCGCGAAGCGCTGGCGGCCGGCTGACCATGACGGCGACCCGTATCGCCATCGACGGCGGCGGCGGCCTCGCCGCCAGCGTGCTGCGCGCACTCGCGGGCCGCGACGATCTGGAACTGGTCGCGCTGAACGCGCCACCCGGCAGCAGCGACGCCGATGCGGACGTCGGGGGTGCCGACGCAGGGTGTGCTGACTTCGTGCGACTGCGCGAACGCGATACCCGCCGCTTGCCGTGGAAGCGGCACGCGGTGGACATCGTGCTCGACTGCTCGGGCGGCGATGCACGCGACCATCTCGGGGCCGGCGCACGCAAGGTGCTGAACTGCGCACCGGCGCCGGCGCGGCACGACAAGACCGTGGTCTATGGCATCAACCATCACGCACTGCGCGACAGCCACCGCAGCGTGCACAGCGCCTGTCGCGCGACACACTGCATCGCACCGGTGGCGCGCGTGCTGCACGACGCGCTCGGCATTTCGAACGCGATGCTGACGGCCGTGCACAGCCGGCCGCACGACATCGACACCGGCGCCCTGCCGCAACGCACCGGCGCGCCCGAACACCTGCACCGCGTGTTGCCGGAACTGGAGCACTGCTTCGACGAAACCGAACCGATGCGCATCCCCGGCGTGCATGCGTCGCTGATCGGCATGGTGTTCGTCGCCGAACGCGCCACCTCGGTGGAAGAGGTGAACAGGCTGATGCAGGCCGCCGCCTTCGGCGACTGGGCCGACATCGTGCGCTACGGCGACACGCCCTTCACCACCGCACTGTCGGGGCGCGACACTCGCTCCTGCGTTTTCGAATCCGGCTGGACCCAGGTATCCGGCCGCGTCGTCAAAGTGTGCGCCGGCTACCGCGGCGACCTCGGCTACGCACACCGCGTGGTTGACACCGCGCGCGCCATGCACCGCCTCTGACCCCCAGCCCCTCATCCCCAATCCCTAGCCCCTAAGGAAAAAACCATGCCCATGATTTCCCTGCGCCAGCTGCTCGACCACGCCGCCGAACACGGCTATGGCGTGCCCGCTTTCAACATCAACAACCTGGAACAGATCCAGGCCATCATGCAGGCGGCGCAGAAGGTCAATGCGCCGGTCATCCTGCAGGCCTCGGCCGGCGCCCGGAAGTACGCCGGCGAACCTTTCCTGCGGCGCATGGTGGAAGCGGCCGCCGAGATGTATCCGGAGCTGCCCATCGTGCTGCATCAGGATCACGGCGCCAGTCCTGCGGTGTGCGTGCAGGCGATCCGCTCCGGTTTCACCAGCGTCATGATGGACGGCTCGCTGATGGAAGACGCCAAGACGCCCGCCAGCTACGACTACAACGTGGACGTGACCCGCCGCGTGGTCAACATGGCGCACGCGGTCGGCGTGTCGGTCGAGGGCGAACTGGGCTGCCTCGGCTCGCTCGAATCCGGCACCGCCGGCGAGGAAGACGGCGTCGGTGCGGCCGGCGTGCTCACCCACGAACAGATGCTGACCGACCCGGAACAGGCGGCCGACTTCGTCGCCGCCACCGGCGTCGATGCGCTGGCCATCGCCATCGGTACCAGCCACGGCGCCTACAAATTCTCGCGCAAGCCGACCGGCGACATCCTCGCCATCGACCGCATCAAGGCCATCCACGCGCGCATCCCGAACACCCACCTGGTGATGCACGGCTCCAGCAGCGTGCCGCAGGACTGGCTGGGCATCATCCGCGAGCACGGCGGCGACATCCGCGAAACCTATGGCGTGCCGGTTGAGGAAATCCAGGAGGGCATCCGCCACGGCGTGCGCAAGGTGAACATCGACACCGACATCCGCCTCGCGATGACCGGCGCCATGCGCCGCGCGATGGCCAAGGACCCGTCCGAATTCGATCCGCGCAAGTTCATGAAGGACGCCATGACCGCCGCCCGCGACCTGTGCATCGAGCGCTTCGAAGCCTTCGGCTGCGCCGGCATGGCCGGGCGCATCGTGCTGCGTAAGGCGGCCTGATCATCGCGAAAACACACCCTCGTAGGAGCGGTCTTCTGACCGCGACCGCGGCGCATGAGCGGGAGGGGGTGCTTGATCACAGGCCGCGTCGGGGTCAGAGGACTCCTCCCACAGAACCCCGGTCGCGGGTCGGGCGCACTTTCTGTGGGAGCGGCCTTGGCCGCGACAGGGCCGTCGCAGTCCGCCGGCGTCGATCCAGGCTGCCGTCAGGGTCGGAAAACCCCTTCCGATATCGATGCACGCGCGATCAGGTGAGCGAGGCAGCCGCCGGCAGTTCGAGCACGAATTCGGCGCCGCCGTCCGGGTGGTTGCGGGCGACCAGTGTGCCGCCGTGCTGTTCGACGATGCCGTAGCTGATCGACAGGCCCAGCCCGGTGCCCTTGCCGACTGGCTTGGTGGTGAAGAAGGGTTCGAAGATGCGCGACAGGTATTCGTCCGGAATGCCGGGTCCGTTGTCGCGCAGGGTCATGCGGACGCGGTCGTCGGTCGTGCTGCAATCGATGGCCAGTTCGGCGACCCGGCCGTCGGCGCCGGCGGCGTCGCAGGCGTTCTGCAGCAGGTTCATCACCACCTGCTGCAGTTGGCCGGCGCTGCCCATGACGACGCAGGGCGCACCGGCTTCCCAGTGCATGTTGACCGCCGCGGTGGTGCCTTTGCGTATCCAGTGGATGGCGCGCTCGATCACGGTATTCAGGTCAACCGCGGTGCGCCCTTCCGGGTCTACCGCGGAAAAACGCTTCAGGCCGTTCACGATGTCGGCCGTGCGCTGCGCGCCTTCCATCGTGCCTTCGATCAGCGAGGGCAGATCCTTCAGCAGGTGCTCGATGCGCAGCCTGGTGCGCAGCTCGCCCAGTTCCTCGTCAGAGGCGCCGGCGTGCACGGCGTCGATGTAGCGGCCCATGCGTTCGCTGTATTTCTTCAGCGCATGCACGTTGCCGAGCACGAAGCTGATCGGGTTGTTCAGTTCGTGCGCGACGCCAGCGACCAAGCGGCCGAGCGAGGCCATCTTTTCCGAGTGCAGCAGCTGTTGCTGCGCCAGTTTCAGCGCTTCGTGCGCCTCGCGCAGCTCGTGGTAGGCGCGCTTCAGTTCGGCGGTCGGCCGGCCGACGAACACGGTGCCGGCGCGCCGTCCGTTGCGCGTGAAGCGCGGCGTCAGATTGGTGTTGACCGGTACCGGACTGCCTTCGGCGTCACGCAGATTCAGCTCGACCGCCTGACCGCGACGCGACGGATTGGCGTCGTCGAGCACGCCGCGCATGCGGGCGCGACTGTCGTCGTCGGCCAGCAGGGCGAACACCGGCGTGCCGCGCAGTTCGTCGTCGCTGAGGCCGACCAGTTCGCACAGCGCGGCGTTGGTTTCCTCGATCTCGCCGCGCTCATTGCACACCAGCAGCACGTCCGACATCGCGGACATGACGCTGAAGATGAACTGCTGCGACTGCTCCAGCTCGACGTTCTTCTGCTCCAGCGCGATTTCGTCGCTGACCAGCTGCGAATACACCTCGTCCATGCGCTGGATCACGTCCAGCCAGGTCGCCTCGTCCACGCCCTCGATGTGGGCACGGGCGAGCAGGGCGTCGGTATCGGCGGGCTTGGGCAGGTCGGTCATCGCGGCAGCGGGCAGGTGTCGTCAGCGACGCATCGTAGCGCCGGCGGCGCGCCGCCAGTGTCCGGGCGGCAGGCCGAAACGCTGCGTGAAGCGGCGGGTGAAGGCGCTCTGGTCGGCGAAACCGGTGTCGAGCGCGATGTCGCCGAGCGAGCGCGTGTCGTCGTCCAGCAGTGCGAGCGCGGCGTCCAGACGCAGGCGGATCAGGTAGCGGTGCGGCGGTTCGCCGAAGGCGTTGACGAAGAGGTCGTGGAAGCGGCGCGGACCATAGCCGAAGCGGGCCGCCAGTTCCTTCAGCGGCGGTGCGTCGCCGGCGTGGCGGCGCAGCCAGCCGTCGATGCGGGCAACCGGGAAACGGCGCGCGTCGTCGTCGGTCGGTGCGGCGTGCAGACGCTGCGCCAGATCGTCGGCAAAGCGGGTGGCCAGCAGCCAGTGACGCGGCCGCGACACGCGCTCACCGGCCACGCCGAGCAGCGGCTGCACGCGTCGGCGCAGTACCGCGTCGATGGCGAAGGCGCGCGGACGGCGGAACAGCGACGCCGGCAAGGCGACGGAGGCGGACGGCAGGTTGACCACCAGCTGGCGGTTGGTGGCGTCGAGACCACGGTAGTCGTGCCGCGTACCGGCCGGAATCACCAGCCCGGCGCCGGCGTCAACCCGGTGCAGATGGCCGTCCAGTTCCAGTTCGGTACCGCCGTCGCCACCCAGCACGACCTGGTGGAAGTCGTGTGCGTGCCCGGCCGGTTCGGCCGCGTAGCAGCGGGTATCGACGTTGGGATCGGCGGCGTACATGACATGACTTTCAGCGACGCCGGCACAGTAGCACGCCGCCCAACGCCAGCGCGAAGCCGGCCATCTGCAGCGGCGCCAGCCGCTCGCCGAACAGCAGCGCCGCCTGCGCGGCGGCCAGCGGCGGCGCCAGCAGCACCAGCACGCTCACCTTCGCCGCCGAGCCGCGCCGCACCATCCACACCAGCAGCGTGCTGCCGATGGCCGACAGACCAAGCACCGCCCAGGCGAGTGCCGCCCACAGCGCCGGGCCGGGCACCCATAAGGATTCGCCGAGCGCCAGCGCGATGAGCAGGCAGACCAGCGCACCACCGGCGTTCTGGATGGCGCTCGAACTGAACAGGTCGGCGGCGGCGATCGAGCTTTTCTGCACCAGCGTGCCGGCGGTGATGCCGGCCACCGCCACCAGTGCCACGCCGACCACCAGCGGCGACAGCGCCTCCGGGCCGACGCTGGCCAGCCGCGGCGCCAGCACCAGCACGACACCGAGCGCACCGGCCAGCAGACCGCCCCAGAAATGGCGGCCCAGCGGCTCGGCGAACAGGCGCTGCGCGATCAGCGCCGTGAACATCGGCTGCAGCGTGGCGAGCAACGCCATCACTGCCGGCGACAGCCCGTGTGCCACCGCCCAGTAGCCGCCACCCATATACACGCCCTGCAGCAGCGCACCGGCCAGCAGATGCTTGGGCCACTGTTCGCGCGCCGGCCAGGCCGCGCGCAGTGCGACGGCGATGGCCGTGTACAGCAGCGTGGTCAGCGTGAAGCGGGCGAGCAGGAATAGGGCCGGATCGGCCACGCCGTCGATGGCCCGCGCAACGATGAAACCGGTGGACCAGACGAGGACGAAGAGGGCAGGGGCGAACAGCGCTGACACGGGCGTACGGACGGGGCAAAGACCGCAGTCTGCCGCCGCCAGTGCCATCCTGTCTTGTCGAAAACTGCAGCGATATGCGCCGACGGACCGGCACAGCACGTACAGATTGTGCGGTACAGATGCGCGCACCGACGAGCTGTGACGATTTCCCGCTATCGCTTTGCATATATGTAATCGGCAATTTCAGCACGGCGAAGCCCGTGCATTCGATGAAACAATTTCCATTCACTGTGATCGCAACCCCTACGGCGCCCTGACCGGGTTGTCCATGTCGCAACCCCATCCCCTTTGCATCGCGTGTTCGTCATGCCCTGCGGGCCCGGTCCATTGCAGGAGGTCTCGATGAAATGCCCCTCGATTTTTCCGACCGAGCCCGAGCGGCTCGACGCGCTCGCTGCCTACGGCCTGGACAGCGATCGCCAGCTGCCCAGCCTCGATCCGGTGGTGCGCATCGCCGCACGCATGTTCGGCATGCCGGTCGCCGCGGTGAACCTGATCGGCAGCGATCACGTGTTCTTCGCCGCCAGCACCGGCATCGACGAGGCGGTCGATATGCGGCGCGACGTGTCCTTCTGCGCGCACGCGATCAACCAGCACGACGTGATGGTGGTGCCCGATGCGCTTCTGGACGAACGCTTCCATGACAATCCGCTGGTCACCGGCAGTGCCCAACTGCGCTTCTATGCCGGCGTGCCGCTGCTGTCGCCGGACGGGCATGCGCTCGGCGCGCTGTGCGTGATCGACAACCGGCCGCACGACGATTTCAGCGAAGAAGACTGCGAGCGGCTGCGCGAACTGGCGAAGATGGCGGCCGACCGCATGGAGCTGCGCCGCATCGAGGTATCGCCCGAACACAGCCGCCCTGCTTTCGACGACTTCGCGAAAAACGCACCCAATCCGCTGATCGCCTTCGACGCGGCAGCGAAGCTCATCGGCTGCAACAGCGCCGCTGCCGCGCTGCTCGGCCGCACGCCGACGCAGGGTCTGGGCGAACCGGTGGACGCGCTGCTGCCCGAACGCGACCGGGCCGCCTTCCGCGACCTGCTCGCCCGTGCCGTCGCGCAGGGCTCGCTCGAAGGGCTGGACGTGCCGAAGGACATCATCGGACTGCGCAGCGACGGCGTCGAACTGCTGCTCGGGCTGACGCTGTTCATGCACCGCGAGGCCGGCGGCGTCACTTTCAGCGCCCACCTGCAGGACTGCACCGAACGGCGCGAGCGGGAGAACGCGCTGCGCCGCATGGCCAGCACCGACGGCCTGACCGGCCTGGCCAACCGGGCTGGCTTCTTCCGCCGTGTCGAAGACACGCTGGCACGACCTCTGCCCGCCGCCGTCATCATGATCGACCTCGACGGCTTCAAGGACGTGAACGACACGCTGGGCCACGCCATCGGCGACAACATCCTGCAGGAAGTCGGCCGCCGGCTGGAGGCGGTCGCCGGCATGCAGGGCTTCGCGGCGCGTATCGGCGGCGACGAATTCGCGCTGCTGCTGGCCGGCACCGGCGACCCGGAAAGCGCCGCGATGGTGGCCCACGTCGTGTTGCAGGCGATCGAAATGCCCATCGTCGCCGACGGCCACGAGGTGCGCGTCGCCGCCAGCTGTGGCATTTCGGTGGCGCCGCAGCAGGCCGACGAGGCGCTGGAACTGATCGGCAATGCCGATCTCGCGCTGTTCAAGGCCAAGAGCATAGGCCGCGCGCAGTGCTTCACCTACCAGCCGGCACTGCGCATGGAGGCAGTCGCGCGTCGGCTGTACAGCATGGAACTGCACCGTGCAGCGCACGCCGGCGAGTTTCTGCTGTTCTATCAGCCGCAGGTGAAGCTGTACGACGGCGCGCTGGCCGGCGCCGAAGCATTGATACGCTGGCTGCATCCGGAACGCGGGCTGCTATCGCCGGCCGCCTTCCTGCCGGCGCTCGAAGGTGGGCCCCTCGCGGCGACGGTCGGCGCCTGGGTGCTGGAGGAGGCCTGCGCGCAGGCCGCGTACTGGCGCCGCAACGGCGCGCCGGACTTCCGCATGGGCGTGAACCTGTTCGGCGCCCAGTTCCGCGTCGGCGATCTGGCCGCGCAGGTGCAGGCGGCGCTCGACAAGCATGGCCTGCCGCCGGAAGCGCTCGAACTGGAAGTGACCGAGAACATCGTGCTCGACCACGACGACCTGGTGCTGGACACACTGCAGCGCGTGCGCGCGCTCGGCGTCGGCGTGTCCTTCGATGACTTCGGCACCGGCTACGCGTCGCTGAGCCTGCTCAAGCGCTACCCGCTCACGCGGATCAAGATCGACCGTTCCTTCGTCGAGGGCATGCTGGAATCGGAGCGCGACGCCTCGGTCGTGCGCGCCATACTCGACATCACGCGCAGTTTCGAACTGGACAGCATCGCCGAAGGCATTGAGCGCGACGTGCAACGCATACGCCTGTTCCGTGAGGGCTGCGTGCACGGGCAGGGCTATCTGTTCGGGCAGGCGCTGTCGGCCGAACAGTTCTCACGCGCCTTCGGGCTGGGCGGCGGCAGCCGGACCTCGAACGGTTGAGCGCGCGCGGCGGGCTCAGTCCGCGGCCAGTGCGCGCAACGGGGTGAGCAGGTCAGGCTGATCGGCGACCGGCAGACCGAACAGATCCTGCACCGTCGCGATCAGCGCGTCGCCGTCGGCCAGCGTGCGGCGCGATACGCTGCCGTCGGCGCGGTATTCGGCGAGATCGCGGTTGAACAGTGTCCACCGCCGGTTGACACCGGCGCGCGCCAGCATCAGGTTGCCGGTGAAGATGGATTGCGGGTGGGTGGACAGGAAGTAGCTCGACGCCTCGTAATCGCAACCGTGCATGTCGATGCGGCGCACGCGGTACAGAGTCTTCCATTCGCCCACGATCTGCGACTGCAGCCACCAGTAGTCGTCGCGCAGCAGCAGGCGATAGGCACCGTGCGGCGTGCGCTGCTCCAGCCCGTCTTCCCAGCGCAGGCCGGCGGTGACCGTGAGGCCACCGAAGCCGACGTTGACCAGTCGCGCGCCGTCCGGCGTGTTGACATCGAGCAGCATGTGCGATTGCGGCGTCAGCGCGTCGTCGGGCTGCATCCACATGACGCGCGCCGCCAGTTCGCGCACCGGGTAGCCGAGCGCGCGCAGCGCATCGGCGAACAGCCGGCCGTGCTCGAAACAGAAGCCACCGCGGCGGGCGTCGATCAGCTTCGCAGTGACCGTTGCCGCGTCCACGGCCACCGGCTTGCGCCGCAGCGGGTCGAGGTTCTCGAAGGGGATGGCGATGGTGTGCGCAAGGATGAGCGCATCGAGCGTCGCAGCGTCACAGGACGCCGGCGCAGCGGTGGTCCAGTCGATGCGTGCGAGGTAGGTGTCGAGCGGGAAAGGGGTGGACATGGAGCGAGGCAGTTGTCGGCAGCCGCGCATGATGAAGCGGGCAGGGCGCGATGACATGCGCAGCGCATCACGAGTGCCCGACCGTGCCGGGTGACTTAGGGTTATGCGGGAGCACGCTTGCTTCCGACTGCTGCCCATAGCGAAGGCCGCGGCCCCAGTGGGAGCGAGCTTGCTCGCGATGGCGACGGGTATCGAAGCCGGCGGACTGCATCCGCCGCGTCGCGGTCAGAAGACCGCTCCCACAGGGGTGGTGCGCCCGATCCACGATCCGAGCCCGGGTCGGGGTTCTGTGGGAGGGGTACTCTGACCCCGACAGCGGCCTGCATCGAAGCCGGCGGACTGCGGCGGCCGTGTCGCGGCCAAGGCCGCTCCCACAGGAAATGCGCCCGATCGGTGGCCGGAGCCGGGGTTCTGTGGGAGGGGTCTTCTGACCCCGACAGCGGCCTGGATCGAAGCTGGCGGCCTGCAGCCGCCCTGTCGCGGCCAAGGCCGCTCCCACAGGGATTGCGCCCGAACCGTGGCCAGAGCCGGGGTTCTGTGGGAGGGATCTTCTGACCCCGACAGCGGCCTGGATCGAAGCCGGCGGACTGCATCCGCCCTGTCGCGGCCAACGCCGCTCCCACAGGGATTGCGCCCGGCCCACGCTCTGTCGGCAGCTCACGCTGCCTCCCCCAAAGGACCCGGGCGCCGAAGCCGCTACAGGCTACCGCCGGAGAACAGTGCCTTCCTGATCACCGCATGCACGCCCCAGTTGCCGTTGACCACCTGGGTGACGGCGAAGTCGACGCCGACCGACAGCAGCGAAATCGCTTCGTCTTCGGTCAGGCCCTGGGTGTCCATCAGGAAGGCGCGGCTCTTGCGGAAGGCGTCGCGCAGTGCGAGGTTGACCGAGGACTTGGCGTAGATGTCGCTCTGCGCCTTATCACCCAGTTCGGCCAGGTAGTTGGCGAAGCTGAAGCCGTGGATCACCCACTCGTCCTGCGTTTCGAGCAGCGGGTACTCGAGCTTGGCGAGCGAGGTGCCAGCGAGGTCGGCTTTCTTGTGCAGGATGAACTGGAAGGTGCCGGTGAGCGAACACTCGATCGCGGTGCCGCACAGTTCGGAATCGCCCTGACCGGCGTGCGGATCGCCGACCGAGAACAGCGCGCCCTTGACCGCCACCGGGTAGTACATTGTTGCGCCCTTGCCGATGCGCCAGTTGTCGATGTTGCCGCCGGTATAGCTGGGCGGGATGGAATCGACCATGTCCGCCTCCTTCGGCGCCACGCCGGCAACGCCGAAGTGCGGCCGCACCGGCACGCGGATGTTCTTCAGCACGCCGTGGTTTTCCTTCACCGTCGAGTGATCGACCACCACGCCCGGATAGTCGATGGTCTTGTGCACGACGCCGAAGGGGTCGGTCTGCGGCGTCCATTGGAAGTTGTACACCGCCTGCGCCCAGTTGCGGTCCAGCCCGGCGTCGATTTCGTAGATGGTGATCACTTCGCGGTTCTTCGGCTCGGTGATCAGGTCCTTGTAGTGGAAGCCCCACCAGGCCGCCGCATTGACGCCGAAGCTCTTGCCCTTGTAGCTCGGGTTGGCGCTCGGCCGGGGTGCGACGTCGATGATGCGCACTTCGAGCACGTCGCCCTCTTCGGCGCCCTTCACGTACACCGGGCCGGTGCATATATGTACACCGAGGCCTTCGCCGGCGCCGCGCCCGAACAGGCTGGCGTCCATCGGACCGGCACCGCGGCGGATGACACCCTTCTTCTTCTTGTCCCAGTAGAAGACGCTTTCGGCGCCGGGGTCGCCCTTGATCATGCGTTCGTAGTCGTCGCCGGCGTGGTGGGTCAGCGTTTCGATGGTGACGAAGTCACCCGGATTGATTTCGACCTGCGGCTTCAGCGATTTCGAGAAATAGCCCCAGTGCACGGTGTCGGCGCTGGCGGCGATGTAATAGTGGTTGCGCGTCTTCATCGAGCCGTCGGCCTCGCGCGCCATCGACTGGCCCACCCAGCCGGCGCTCAGCGTGCCGAACCCCGCCGCCAGCGAACCCTTGAGCAGACCGCGCCGTGCCGGATCGGGTGGCGCTGGCGTGCGCAGCTCTGGCTCGCCGTTTCCGTCCACCTTCACCGTCAGACGGCCGTTCGGATCGCAGAAGCTGCAGTGCTGGTGCGCGGGATGGGTGCAGGCAGACATGGGGCGTTCTCCTTCTGGTCAGTGGGGATGTGAAACACCGCGTGCGGCGGTGCATCAATCGTGCCGGAAGGAAAAGCCTTGAAAATCAATGGCTCCATGTTCGGGAAACGCACGGAAGGGGTGCGTTGCGCACTGCAACAGGGCCGTGACGCGGCCTGACCGAAGTTTGCGCAAACAGGCCGGGGCGCGAATGTGACGTGTAATAAACTTCGCGCTCCCCGGAATCCGCCCTCGCCGGCAACCGCCGCGAGTGCCTCCGGATCTGGCGGTCAGACCGCCCCAAAAGCGCATGGAACTCGAAAACTATTCCGATATTGAGAAGGCTGCGCTGCGCGGCCGCCGTGAAATCCTCCGTCTGGGCATCGGCCTGCTGTTCGTCGTCGGCACCATGATCTACGCCGCGCTCGGCGTGGGCCTGCAGGGCCCTGGCGGCATCATGCTGGTGGTGGCGGCCATGATAGGCGGCTACATGGCGATGAACATCGGCGCCAACGACGTGGCCAACAACGTCGGCCCGGCGGTCGGCTCGCGCGCGCTGAGCATGACCGGCGCCATCGTCATCGCCGCCATCTTCGAAGTGGCCGGCGCACTGATCGCCGGCGGCGACGTCACCTCGACCATACGAGGCGGCATCATCGACCCGTCCGCGATCGCCGACAGCGACCGCTTCGTCTGGGTGATGACGGCCGCGCTGCTGGCTGGCGCGCTGTGGCTCAACATCGCCACCGCGGTCGGTGCGCCGGTGTCGACCACGCACTCCATCGTCGGCGCGGTGCTCGGCGCCGGTGTTGCCGCGGGCGGCATGGCCGCCGGCAAGTGGGACATGGTGGGTGGCATCGTCGCCAGCTGGGTGGTGTCGCCGGTGCTGGGCGGCCTGGTGGCGGCCGGCTTCCTGTACTGGATCAAGCGCGCCATTACCTACCGCGCCGACATGGTCGCCGCCGCGCAGCGCACGGTGCCGGTGCTGATGGGCATCATGGCCGCGTCGTTCGCCACCTATCTCATCCTGAAGGGGCTGAACAAGGTATGGAAGGTGGACTTCGCCACCGCCTGCGCCATCGGCGCCGGTCTCGGCATCGTCACCTGGCTGCTGGTGCGCGCCCATCTGCAGCGCACCGCACACCGGCTGAACAACAGCAAGGCCAGCATCAATTCGCTGTTCGGCCTGCCGCTGGTATTCGCCGCCGCGCTGCTGAGCTTCGCCCACGGCGCCAACGACGTCGCGAACGCGATCGGCCCGCTCGCCGCGATCACCGACACGGTGCTGCACGGCGCCGTGTCCGCCAAGGCCGACGTACCGCTGTGGGTGATGATGATCGGCGCCATCGGCATCGCCGTCGGTCTGGCGCTCTATGGCCCCAAGCTGATCCGCACCGTCGGCCACGAAATCACCGAACTCGACCCGATGCGCGCATTCAGCATCGCGATGGCGGCCGCGCTGACCGTCATCATCGCCTCGCAACTGGGCCTGCCGGTCAGCTCGACCCACATCGCGCTGGGCGGCGTGTTCGGCGTCGGCTTCCTGCGCGAGTACATCAAGACCAGCTACGCGCAGACCCTTGCCGAGATCAAGAGCCACCACCAGGGCGCCGACAAGGAAGTCGTCGAAGCCTTCCTGAATGATTTCGACAAGGCCGACAAGAAGGGCAAGCGCGCCATGCTCGACGCGCTGAAGGCGCACACCGCGCAGGCGCAGCTGTCCAAGCACGAGCGCAAGGCGATCAAGCGCACGCACCGGCACGAACTGGTGAAGCGCTCAGCCCTGTTCAAGATCGCCGCCGCCTGGATCGTCACCGTGCCGGCCTCGGCGCTGATGGCGGCGATGATCTACTACATGATCTTCGGGATCGTGC
Organism: Methyloversatilis sp.; assembly: GCF_965284615.1. Lineage (GTDB taxonomy): Bacteria > Pseudomonadota > Gammaproteobacteria > Burkholderiales > Rhodocyclaceae > Methyloversatilis. Next base: position 54,211 of record NZ_OZ260098.1, on the reverse strand, counting down.
ATGCGTGAGGGTGGGGGCGCGGTGGGTTGAACCGCGCCTACTGCGCGTACATCGGCACGATGTTGCGGCAGCGCTGTTCTTCTGTTCCGCTCAGCACAGGCACCGTGCCCGGCTCGATCAGTTTCGTGACGCCACGAAGATGATCGGAAGCCGCGTGCTCCGCCGCTTCGCACAGGATTCCATTACCCCGCTGGATCAGTCTGCGGCCGGTCGCCCGGTTTCAGTCATGGCTTCGCGCGATTCTTCAGGGCGTTCTCCAGCGCCTGCAACTCGGCATCGTCCTGCGCGTCGGCCTGACGTGCTTCCTCCTGTCTGCGGCGCTGTTCGTAGTCGTCGTACAGCGCGCTCGTGCTGCGCTCCATCTGTGCGTGGCTCACCTTGCCCGCATGCGCGAGCACCGGAAAGCCGTTGCTCGCGATGATCTGATCCACGTTCTGGCGCCAGAAGCTCATGCGGATTTCCTCGCGGCGCTTGGTGCGCAGTTCGGCCGTTTCCAGAAAGATCACCACCAGACGGTTCAGGGTGTCGATTTCGTCTTCGGTCAGGTAGTTCTTGGCGACCAGGATGTCCTGCTTGCGCACTCGGGCGCCCTGCCAGTTCAGCAGGCCGAAGTGCGGATCGTCCGGGTTGGCGCGCGCGGTGATCAGCTCGGCTGCGGTCTGTTGCGTCACGGCATACAGCAACAGGTTCTGCACGGTGGCGAAGAAGGTCTGCGTCGCCTGGTCGGTCTTGTCGTAGTCGCTGCTCAGGGCAAACAGGTCGCGCACCTTCTGGTAGAAACGCTTCTCCGAGGCACGGATGTCCCGGATCCGCGCCAGCATTTCATCGAAGTGGTCCGGCCGGCCATCCGGATTCTTCAGACGCTCGTCATCCAGCACGAAGCCCTTGAGCAGGTATTCCTTGAGCACCGTGGAGGCCCAGCGGCGGAACTGCACGCCGCGTGGTGAGCGCACCCGATAGCCGACAGAGAGGATGGCATCGAGGTTGTAGAGCGCGACCGGACGCTTCACCTCGCGCGAACCTTCGATCTGAACTACCGAGGAATCCTCGGTAGTTGCCTCGCGACTCAACTCCCCATCTTCATAGATGTTCTTCAGATGCAGGCCGACGTTGTCGGTCGTCACGTCGAACAGCTCCGCCATTTCCCGCTGTGTGAGCCAGACGGTCTGATCCTTGGCGCGCAACCTGATCTGGCTGCGTCCGTCTTCGGTCGTGTAGAGAATCAGTTCGCTCATGATGTTGGTTGGAGTGCAGGTTCTGCTGCAGTCACGATGGGGGTTCGGCGGCACGTCGTTGACGCGATTGAAGCTGTTATATGAGCACAGCCAACCTCAGGCATGCGTTGCTCAACGCTCATGGTTCGCCGAAACCTGTCGAGCAAATCGACACATCCGGAAATCGTGTTTAAAAATCCGCTGAAAATCGACAAGTTCTCCGGACATGTCGATCACGCAAATGCGACTAGCGCATTAAGTCCGGCAACTCGTAGAGCAACTTGAGTGCCTCGGGCCATCCCGCATCGGAGAATAGGTTCAGCACTCCAATCAAGGCGTTTCGCCTGGCAGGTTCCTCGAACAAGTCGCGGTAATCCGCAAGATAGCGTCTGACGATTCGCACCACGCCATCAAGCCCGAGGCTCTCAAAGTGGTAACCCTCGCGCGCCGCCGGTCCAACGAGCAGCGCAGCGATCTGATCGAAGACTGCAGCCGGATCGCCATCCGCAATAAACTCGTAGAGTTCGACTAGGTGGTGAGTAGCAGCGGGGTCGCCCGACTGACCGATCGCGACAAGGATCGTCTGATACTCAAGGAGGAAGCTGCGTTTACTGGCTGGCGAATCAAGCACGACCTCCCTCTCGCCATTGCTGTCCTTGAACGCACCCGCCCCGAAATACAGCTGGTTGATGGAGTGTTCAAGAAGGCGCACAGCCGATCTGTATTCGCGCTCGCTGGCCGCCCGCTCCTGCGACCCTTCTGCGGAAGTGTTGTAGGTCGAAAGCGCATTCGGCATGGCGTTCGCAGCCGCCGCCACCGCAAGTCCCAGCACCTCGCGCGCCCTGTCTTGGATCGCTCTGTCTTCATCTGTGGCGTCTTCCTTGAACTTTAAGAAGAGCGCCTCGCGCAGCGTTGATACCGCGGACCAGAGCAGGTCGCTGGCGTTACCAACATCTTGCAACCACGTCCGAAGATGAGCAAGACAGGCCGCTCTACCTTGACCCACGTAGAGGCCGGTCGCCATCGCTCCCAGCGCCTGCTCAAGCTCACGTTCCTTGTTGGAGTCGCTGCTGCCTTCGAGCGGAAAGCGCTGGATCACCGTCGCAAGCAACGGCTCCGCTCTTGCTGCGTCAGCAGTGGCCACACGACTAAGCGGGCCGTGAACAAAGTGGCCCATGGCACACCGATCCGCCTCCTGCTGTGCCACCTTTGTCATCAACGCCCACATGCGTTCGCGGTCCACGTCCCACAGGCGATTGAGTGAACAAGACACCTGATGCCGGACCGTCGCTTCCACATCATCAAGCATCGCTTCGAGACGAACGAAAAGAGTGGCATCGGATGTCGCGAAGCGCCGCGCGAGGTGCATGAAGCTGGAAGCCACGTATACGCGAACATCCCAGTTGCCCCACGACATGGAGCCCCGCTCAGTGTTTGACCGCGGTTCGGGGTACACACTCTCAGCCAGCCGGTCCAGCAGGCCCACGAGCGCAGCGAGCGTAGGATCCGCGTTTGCCGGGTCGTAGTTCTCCGCCCCTGCAATACGTTCCAGCGCATTGCTTATGTTTCCCCAGGCAGCGCGCAGGGTTGCTTCATGCGCGGGCATAGTCAGGCCATCGATCACAGCGACCGTTGCCAGCACCTGGTCCCACAGGCGTGTAAGCAAATCTGCGCTCGCACTGTCGTTCAACAAGACATCCAAGGCTTGCCGTGCATCGAGCACTTGCCGGTCTGGTCCCTCCTCTACATTGGCCCCGCGCGACCGAACAATACTTTCAGTGATGTCGCCGGGCTCTCCCCATCCGGTTGTCATCGTCATGTAAGGACGATTGCCCGTGAGATCGCCACTTGCGCCCAGCTGTGCCTTGAGATCGCGGAACGCGGGAGTCACGATCAGGTCGTCAGGAAGAACGGAAAGAAGGCGGGCAGCGTAGTAGCGCGTCCGCTCAACCTCGCTTTCATCGGTTGATCGCGCACGATCAACCAGAAGCGCCTCCAATGCAGTTCGCTGCTCCACCGACGCTGTCGCGTAGGCGGAAGCAAGGTATGTTGCGCAGTCGCGCACGACATCCACAATCCGTCCCATTTCGGGATCTGAGGCGATGGGCCAAAGCAGATCGTCGGCAATTCCGGGACGATCCGCGGCAATGCCCAGGATACGGGCCCATACTGATGCTGAAACCACGTCCTCCTGTTGAACGGCGACCACCGCCTGTCGGAACTCCTCCGGCTCGCATGCCCTGAGAAAGGTGACAAACGTGGATAGCACTACCCCGCCGCGTCGGTCCGAGCGATCGTCACTCCCACGCCACTCGGTAACGGAGAGCCCGTCGTCGGTGATACGAATCGATTGCGCACCCGACTGCACGACGTGCGGCGGACGGTCTCGGTAGCGAGAGTCCGACGATTTGCCGATGGTTGCAGCGTTCACTGCTCTCGTCGCCTCGGCAGGGAAGGCTCGCAGGAACGCGGGAAGTGCTTGCTGCAGATTCCAGCGACCGTGCTCGTAGTCCTGGCGGCGGTTCGAGCGCAGCGGCAGGATGCGACTTACCGCTCCACCCATCCAGCTATCACCGTCGGATGGAGCCGGTCGCCCAAACAATGCCGCATAGACCGAAGTCACAAACGCGGGGTCATGCGGAACGATGTGCCTAACCCCCTCAGCAAGCCACGGCGCCTCATCGTGCGCATGCTCCGAGAAGCGAGGTTCGTCAAGAATCTGCTGGAGTAAACGCCTGGAGGCTGCAGAGTCGCTGCCAAATGACTTGGCGACGAAGCGTATTGCGTTGCCTGAGAAGCCAGCCACTCGTGGATCACCTGACCAGGTCAAGGTGAGCAGACCGCGGGCCGCTCGACCGAAACTGGCCAGAAAGTCAGAGTTGGCGAAGTTCGCCCTCTCGAACAACGTGAGCAAAATGATGCGCACACCATCCGCATACTCGCGCTGCTGCGTATCAGCCGCCGCAGCCGCCACGTTCGCCCAGGCGGTAGCCACGAAGTCGGAGATTGTCCCTCGCTCCGCAAGGCTCAGTCCTGCGAATCGAACGAGCTTCGACAGCACCGGACCCATCCGTCCCTCCTGACCAGGCTGCGCGAGCAGCGAGCAAAGAGATGCCACGTCATCGGGCCCCTCAACGCGCTCAGTTGTGGAGCGCAGGGCGGCACTCGACACCACAGGATCAAGGCCAGCCGTCGCCACCAACTCGGTAGTCAGGCCCCAGCTGAGCGGACGGCCGACAGAGTCGTCCCTCCATATCCGCTCAATGACAAACCGCAGCGACGGCCCCAGCAGCAGGCCGAGACCTTCAGGTCCGGACATCTGGGTGACGAGTCGTGAGGTGTCATTCCAGTCAAGAAAGTAGCGCCCCGCAGCGTGGTCGAAAAGAACATGATGCGCAAACCCAACGCGGTCGCCACTGGCAACCAGCACGCCTGCAGCCAGCACACCATCAAGGGCAGGGTGCGCCACATCCATCTTCCGAAGGATGAGGCGACGACGCTCGACCATGACTTCAACAGCTTTGGCAACTGATGCCTGCAGGTCGGTGGTAGGCAGCCGTTCATCCTCATACCGATCGATCAGGTCCGACTGCGTCGTCACTGTCACGATACTTGCTGCGGCCGTTCCGCCGTCAAGGAGTTCGGCAGCAAGTGATAGGTTGAAGACGTTCCGCAGCAAGTTTCGAACCGATGTCGGTGCGGTAGCTAGAAGTTCGCCGATACGTGCTTCTCTGCGGCCTACTTCTGTAGTTTCGTCATCCGTCAGCGCACGTATCAGGAAGTGTCTGACATCAGCCGCCGTACTTTCAATGTATGCAGCGTCGGGTGGCATCCCTGCCATCGCCCGTCGGAAGCGCCTTCCGTTCTTCAGGTCGAAGGTGCGAATTGAAGCAACCACAGACCATCGATCTCCATGCCTCGTCTGCACGGCCTCTATCAGGTTGGCGAACACTGCCTCTGAGTTCCCTCCCCGCGATGCGTCGAGCGCATCGATGACCAGCACGCCCCGACTCCGGCCCGGCCAGGCTGCGAGAGCGTCGATCAGAGGATGTTGAAGGTTCAGCGCAACTCGCAGTGCGTCATCCGTTGTAATCCCGGCCAAGTCATCCACGGAGATGAAGATCGTCGCCAGGTTGGCTACAAGCCGCTCCTGCACGAACGCGACAAGTACACCTGTCTTCCCGGCACCGGGCTCGCCGACCACCAGAAAGCTGCCCGCTTCTGCTGCAGCCTTGAGGGCTGGCATGCACACACGTTCGATCGGCACCCCGCCGGCGATCGGAAGCGCAGCATGACGGTAAAGGCGCGCAATCTCCGACCAGGTCTTCCCGCGAAGCGCGGCAATGTCGTCGTCGTACTGCGGCGACCTAGTGTCATCGTGGCCAGCAGCCCTTAGGAGCCGAAGTAGGCCATCGCGATCCGTCGGGGCGGCGCTGCGGATTAGATCTCTGACGATATTCAGCAAACTTGTGAGCGGCGCCGCCCCAAGTTCCTCGGTGCCAAAGAGCCGAGAGCCAAGAACGTTGGAAGCCTCACGCCAATCGGCCTCACCTTGCGCGACGGCAAAGCGCTCTATGTGAAAGAGGCGGGCCAACTGGGCCAACTCCGGTTCCGTGGGAGGCGGCAAGCGCACGGCCGTGCGGCCCCTCGTCACATGCCCCTGCAGGATGCCCATCGCGTCCCGGTGGGCTTGACCTACACGGGCGAAAACTGCCGGCCAGTTGTCCCCAGTTGCAAACATCCTGCAGACTTCGTCCAGCCTGTTGAGAGTAGCTGGCGCGTCCGAAGCCACAGCCATTACTGCGGCCGACCGCTGCAGATCAACAGCCGGGGTCCGAGTCGGCGCCTCGGCGACGAACTGAACGGTCTGCACGATCGTCTCGCCAAGGTCAGAGGCGTCAGACACCGACAGGCTGGGACGCGTCTTGCACTGAACGGCGATCCTGCCGCCGTTTGAAAGCGTCACGACGATGTCATCGAGTCCCACGCCTGTTTCAAGCTGTAGCGAGACGGGATAGGCCGTCACGTCCAGGCCGAAGCGGCTGCCCACGGGCATCCTGGCCAACAAGTGAGAGGCGAACCACAGCCCGACACCTGCCTGAAAGGCCATCCCGGCTTCCGTTGCGCGTCCACCTGCCGGCAGCGTGGGTGTTGGCATCTCCGATGCTCCTTAGGCATTTGAATTTGACAACGGCCGCAGAGAAAGGAGTATCTGCGGTGACCAGCAGCTCATGAGATCAAGCTACTGCGCTCTCCCCCACAATTATTCTATTTTGATATATGCCAGAAGACTGATATTGGCTTAGGTATTGACACGAGCGGCTGTCGCTGGTTGTGCGCCGCCTAACCATAGCTTCGGTCAGAGGCTAATGAGACCACCATTGTCCAGAAAAAATGGCCCTGTTCTCCAGGGCCATTTCACTAGCATTAGCAACGAAAAAATAACTATCACACATCAATATTCCGCGCATTCAGCGCATTGCTCTCGATGAATGCCCTGCGCGGTTCGACGTTGTCGCCCATCAGCGTGGTGAAGATTTCGTCGGCGGCGATGGCGTCGTCGATCTGCACTTTCAGCAGGCGGCGCACGGTGGGGTCCATCGTGGTTTCCCACAGCTGCTCGGGGTTCATTTCGCCGAGGCCTTTGTAGCGCTGCTTGCCGAGGTTGCGTTCGACTTCGTTCAGCAGCCAGCGGGCGGCTTCGGAGAAGGACTTCACTTCCTGTGACTTCTCGCCGCGCTTGACGGTGGCGCCTTCGCCGATCAGGCCGGCCACCAGTTCGGCGGCGTGACGGATGCGCTGGTAGTCGCCGGACAGCAGGAATTCGACGTTGACGTGGCCGACCTTGCGGTTGCCGTGGTGCATGCGCTCGACGCGCAGTTGCCAGCTTTCGGTCTTGTCGTTGTACTCGGCAGCCAGCGTGACGTTGGCCGGCAGCGACTGGGTGAGGCGGGCGGCGCTGGCGCGGGCGGCGGCTTCGTCGGCGAGGTCGAGCGCGATGTTGTGCTCGAGCAGGGTGCGCAGCAGTTCGCCGTCGGCGTATTCGGCCAGGCGTTCGACGATGGCTTCGGCGGTAAGGTATTCGCGCGCCATCTCTTCGAAGGCGCTGCCGGACAGCGGCTCGGCGCCGGCGCGCGGCAGCAGGCTGGCGTCGTCGAAGGCGAGCTTGAGCAGGTACTGGTTCAGCTCGTGGTCGTCCTTCACGTACAGCTCGGTGCGGCCGTGCTTGATCTTGTACAGCGGCGGCTGGGCGATGTAGATGTGGCCGCCCTCGACCAGCTCGGGCATCTGGCGGTAGAAGAAGGTGAGCAGCAGGGTGCGGATGTGGGCGCCGTTGACGTCGGCGTCGGTCATGATGATGATGCGGTGGTAGCGCAGCTTTTCCGGCTTGTACTCGTCCTTGCCGATGCCGGTGCCCAGCGTCTGGATCAGCGTGACGATTTCCTGGCTGGAAATGAGTTTGTCGAAACGCGCCTTCTCGACGTTCAGGATCTTGCCCTTGAGCGGCAGGATGGCCTGGAACTTCCGGTCACGGCCCTGCTTGGCGGAGCCGCCTGCGGAGTCACCCTCGACCAGGTAGAGCTCGGCCTTGGCCGGGTCCTTCTCCTGGCAGTCGGCGAGCTTGCCCGACAGGCCGAAGGAGTCGAGCACGCCCTTGCGTCGGGTCATGTCGCGAGCTTTGCGGGCGGCGTCGCGCGCACGCGCGGCTTCGACGATCTTGCCGCAGATGGTCTTGGCGTCGTTCGGGCGCTCGAGCAGGAAGTCGGCGAGCTTCTGCGCCACCACTTCCTCGACCGCCGGGCGCGCTTCCGACGACACCAGTTTCATCTTGGTCTGCGACGCGAACTTCGGGTCGGGCATCTTCACCGACAGCACGCAGGCCAGGCCTTCGCGCATGTCGTCGCCGGTGATGTTGACCTTGGCCTTCTTCGCGATCTCGTTTTCTTCGATGTACTTGTTGATGATGCGGGTCATCGCCGCACGCAGGCCGGTCAGGTGGGTGCCACCGTCGGACTGCGGAATGTTGTTGGTGAAGCAAAGCACCTGTTCGGCGTAGCTGTCGTTCCACTGCATCGCCACTTCGACGTCGATCTGCACACCGTTCAGCACCGACGAGCCGGCGCTGTAGAACACGTTCGGGTGCAGCACCGTCTTGTTGCGGTTGATGTAATCGACGAAGCCCTTCACGCCGCCGGCGAAGGCGAAGTCCTCTTCCTTGGCGTTGCGCTGGTCGATCAGCTTGATCTTGACGCCGTTGTTCAGGAAGGAGAGCTCGCGCAGGCGCTTGGCCAGGATGTCGTAGTGGAACTCGATGTTCTCGAAAATCGTTTCGTCGGCGAGGAAGTGCACTTCGGTGCCGCGCTTCTCGCTCGGGCCGATCACTTTCAGCGGTGACACTTCGACGCCGTTCTGCACTTCGATCTGGCGATCGAGCGGAACACCGCGTTCGAATTCGATGAAGTGCTTCTGACCGTCGCGGCGCACGGTGAGTCGCAGCCACTTCGACAGCGCGTTCACGCAGCTCACGCCGACGCCGTGCAGGCCGCCCGACACCTTGTACGAGTTCTGGTTGAACTTGCCGCCGGCGTGCAGCTCGGTCAGCGCGATTTCGGCGGCCGAACGCTTGGGCTCGTGCTTGTCGTCGAACTTGATGCCGGTCGGGATGCCGCGACCGTTGTCGGTGACCGAAATCGAGTTGTCGGTGTGGATGGTGATGACGATGTCGTCGCAGTGGCCGGCCAGCGCCTCGTCGATCGAGTTATCGACCACTTCGAACACCAGGTGATGCAGACCGGTGCCGTCCGAGGTGTCGCCGATGTACATGCCCGGCCGCTTGCGGACGGCTTCCAGACCTTCGAGGATCTGGATGCTGCCTTCGCCGTAAGCGTCGGGGTTGGGTGTATTCGGGCTCTGTGCTTCGTCAGACATGGCGTATTCCGGTGCTGCGCACGCTGTGCGCGGGGTCCATCAAAAAAGCAGAAAGCCCGGCGCGCAGGCCGGGCGGTCGTGCGGGCGACGCGGCTTACACGCGCATCGGCATCACGACGTACTTGAAGGCGTCGGTGCCGGGCAGGGTGATCAGGGCGCTGCTGTTGCCGTCGTTGAGCCTGAGGCTCAGCGTATCGCCGCCGACGTTGTTCAGCACGTCGAGCAGGTAGCTCACGTTGAAACCGATGTCGAGGCCGTCGCCGTCGTAATCGACTTCGAGCTCTTCCACCGCCTCTTCCTGCTCCGCGTTGCTGGAGATGAGCTTCAGCGTGCCGGCCGACAGCACGACGCGCACGCCCTTGAACTTCTCGTTGGTCAGGATGGCGGCGCGCTGTAGTGCGGGCAGGAAGGTCGAGCGCTGCAGCATCAGTTCCTTCGGGTGGTCCTTCGGGATGACGCGCTCGTAGTCGGGGAACTTGCCGTCGATCAGCTTGGTGATCAGCTCGACCGCGCCGAAGCGCAGGCGGGCCTGGTTGGAACCGAGTTCGATATCGACCGGGTCGTCGATGTCGGCCAGCTGACGAGCCAGTTCGAGCACGGTCTTGCGCGGCAGGATGACGTCGAGCTTGTCGCTCACGCCGGGCATGGCTTCCGACACGTAGGCCAGGCGGTGACCGTCGGTAGCGACCAGACGCAGTTCCTCGTTGCCAACCGACAGCAGCAGGCCGTTCAGGTAGTAGCGGATGTCCTGCTGGGCCATCGAGTACTGCACCAGCGACAGCAGACGCTTCAGCTTTTTCTGCGACAGGCTGAGCTTGACGGTTTCGCCGTCGGCCAGCTGCATGCGCGGGTAGTCCTGCGCCGGCAGGGTCTGCAGCGTGAAGCGGCTCTTGCCGGCACGCACGGTGAGCTTGCGGTCGTCGGCGTCGAGGCTGACTTCCTGGCCTTCGGGCAGCGCACGCAGGATGTCCTGCAGCTTGCGGGCGGCGACGGTCAGGGCCGCCGGCTGGGCGCCGCTGATGCTGCCGGTCGAACGGGTGCGGATCTGGATCTCGATGTCGGTGGCGAGCAGGGTGAGCGCATCGCCCTCGGTTTCGATCAGGACGTTGGACAGGATGGGCAGGGTGTGACGCTTCTCGACGATGCCGCTGACCGACTGCAGCGGTCGCAGCAGCTGTTCGCGTTCTATCTTCATTAAGAGCATTTTATAAACCTCTGTAAACCGTTAACGTCAACCGATTTCTGTGGAGAACATCAAAAAAACAATGAACTTCAATGACCTGCAGTATGTATCGTTGTCTGTATAAGGGCCCGGTCAACGCATGAACAAATGTGGGTGAAAGTTGACCAGGTGAAAAAAGCCCTGGTTATCCACAGCGTTCATACAGGTTTTCCGGCCTGTTTATCCATACAGCTTCAACAGCTTCTGCACCGACCTCTTTTTACTTGCGCAGCGTCTGCGTCAGTACGTGCAGGTCATGGTTCAGCACTTCGTCCTTCAGGCGCAGGTCGGCGATCGTGCGGCAGGCGTGCAGCACGGTCGTGTGGTCGCGGCCGCCGAAGGATTCGCCGATGGCTGGATAGCTCTCCGGCGTCAGTTCCTTGGCCAGCCACATCGCCACCTGCCGCGGCCGCGCGATCGCGCGCGTCCGCTTCTTCGAATACATCTCCGACACCTTGATCTTGTAGTAGTCGGATACGGTCTTCTGAATGAATTCCAGCGTGATCTGCCGGTTGTGCGCACCGAGCAGGTCCTTCAGCGCCTCACGCGCCACTTCGAGCGAGATGGGCAGCGTGTGGAAGTGGGCGAAGGCGATCACCTTCTTCAGCGCCCCTTCGAGCTCGCGCACGTTGCTGCGGATGTTCTTGGCGATCAGGAAGGCGACGTCCTCGCCGACCTTCACCCGTTCCATCTCGGCCTTCTTCTTCAGGATGGCCACCCGCATTTCCAGCTCGGGTGGCTCGATCTGCACCGTCAGGCCCCAGCCGAAGCGCGTCGTCAGGCGTTCCTCGACGCCCTGGATGTTCTTCGGGTAGGTATCACAGGTGATGACGATCTGCTTCTTCGCATCGGTCAGCGCATTGAAGGCGTAGAAGAACTCTTCCTGCGTGCGCGTCTTGTTGTTGAAGAACTGGATGTCGTCGATCAGCAGCACGTCGAGCGAACGGTAGTAGCGCTTGAAGGCGTCGAAGCTCTTCTGCTGGTAGGCACGCACCACGTCGGCGTAGTAGTCGTCGGCGTGCACGTAGCGGATGACCGCATCCGGATTGTGCTTCATCACCTCGTTGCCGAGCGCATGCACCAGGTGGGTCTTGCCCAGGCCCACACCGCCGTAGATGAAGATGGGGTTGTAGGACATGCCCGGGTTCTGCGCGACCTGGATGGCAGCGGCGCGGGCCAGTTCGTTGGCGCGGCCGGTGACCAGATTGTCGAAGGTGAAGCCCGGGTTCAGACGTGAACGGTCGCGTTCACTACCGTTGTTGCCGGCAGACGGACGGACGATGAGTGCCGGCGCGGCGACGCGCGTGCTGTCGGGCTCACCAGCGGCGCGCAGTGCGGCACGCGCCGGACGTTCGCCGTCGTTGTCGGCCGGCGTGCCGTTGCGGGCGGCGACCATCGGGGTGTCGGCGGCCGCTGCGGCCTTCGTTGCCGGGTCGGGCAGGCTGAGCCTGACCGACAGCGGCTGGGAGAAATACTCCAGCCCCAGTGCTTCGATGCGCGCCAGATAGCGCTCGCGGACCCACTGCAGAACGAACCGGTTCGGCGCGACCAGCGCCAGCGAATCGTCGTCGCTCTGACCGATGCGCAGACCCTTGATCCAGGTCTGGTACTGCTGTGCGGGGAGTTCCTGTTCGAAGCGGCTGAGGCAGACTTCCCAAAACTGTTGCATCATGGTCTGCGTGGTCGCCGGGTCGATGTCGTGAGGTTGCGGGACAGCGTAGCGGGATGCGTCCTGACCCAGGATTTGATGCGCGTGGTCCGATGCATGATCGGGGGCGCCGGGTCGGAGCAGCTTTATGTGCTGTTTTTAGGGGATCGATTCTAGCGACTTCAGGCCCTCTTATCCACCGCCGAGGCGGTGACGCATACCCGCAAGGCAGGCTGGCTTGGCGCTCGTTTGGCGCTGTGATCACGTATTCACGCCAGCGAAATATTTTTTCGGCGTGCCGTCTGGACATCGGCGCGGAGCCTGGCGGCGATTGACAGGCGGGGCCTTTTACGCTGTAATCGCGCGTTTTCGCCAATACACAGTGAGCAGGCCATGAAGCGTACTTACCAGCCGTCGAAGATCCGCCGCGCCCGCACCCACGGTTTCCTCGAGCGCATGCGCACCCGCGGTGGTCGTGCAGTGATCCGCGCCCGTCGTGCCAAGGGCCGTGCCCGTCTGGCCGTCTGACGCAGACAGCAGTTTTTCCGGCCGGTTGGCAGGGGAACCCCCGAAGGTGAACCCCGAGACACGGCCCGGAATGCAGATCGCCGCGCAGCCCGCCGGCCGCTTTGCTTTCCGACCTGAATACAGGCTCAGAAAAACGGATGAGTTCTCATCCGTTTTTGCTTTGCGGCGTACCCAGCGCAGTTGACATTTCGTGATCCATCACGGTCCGTCCGGCTGCGATGGCGCTCGTCTGGGCGTCGTGATCGCGAAGCGCTTCCTGAAGCGGGCGAACACCCGCAATCTGGTCAAGCGCCTGGCGCGCGAAGCTTTCCGCCACATGCGTCCGGAACTCAAGCCGCTCGACATCATCCTGCGCCTGAACGCCCGGCCGGCCGTGCTCGACCGCCGCCTGTTGCGCGAAGAGATCGACGCGCTGCTCGGCCGCGTGCGACGCGCCGCAGCGCCTGCCGCGGAGACCGGACGATGAAATCCCTGCTGCTCGGCCTGATTGCGGTCTACCGTTATGCCATCAGCCCGATGCTCGGCCGCAACTGCCGTTTCATGCCGAGCTGTTCCGAATACGCCAGCGAAGCCATCCACCGCCACGGCAGCGTGCGCGGCGGCTGGCTCGCGCTGCGCCGCGTGCTGCGCTGTCATCCCTGGAATCCGGGCGGTTACGACCCGGTGCCCTGAGCACGCACACCCTCAATTACTTTCAAGACGATTCCGACGATGGATACCCAACGCTCCGCCCTGTTGATCGTTTTCCTGTTTTCGCTGTTCATGTTGTGGGACGGCTGGCAGCGTTTCAACCAGCCGCCGGCTGCTCCGGCCGTGGCCACCGACGCGGCGGCTGCGCAGTCGGCCGGCGCCCAGGCGCCGGTGCCGACGGTGAGCAGCGCCGCCGCACCGTCCGACGTACCGCAGACGACGGCTGTCGCCCAGACCGCCGCGGCGCGCGTCGTGACCGATCTGTTCATCGCTGACGTGTCGGCGGAGGGCGGCTCCATCATCCGCCTCGAACTGCTCAAGCATCACGCCGGTCCCGAGTCCGAAGGCAATTTCGTGTTGCTGGACAACGGTGGCGCCAATCTCTACCACGCGCAGAGCGGTCTGATCGGCGACGGCATGCCGACGCACAAGACGGTGTATCAGCTTCCGGAGGGTGAGCTGAAGCTGGCCGACGGGCAGGACAAGGTCGAGCTGCGCATGACTGCTGCCGGTCCGGACGGCGTGGCGGTGACCAAGGTGCTTACCTTCACCCGCGGCAGCTACCGGATCGACACCCGTTTCGAAATCGCCAACAACGGCAGCGCGCCGATTGCAGCGCACGCCTATTTCCAGCTGCTGCGGGATGGCAAGGCGGTGTCCGCCGGCACCAGCATGCTGAGCACCTTCACCGGCCCGGCCTTCTATACCGAAGCGGGCAAGTACCAGAAGGTCGATTTCAGCGACATCGACAAGGGCAAGGCCAAGTTCGTCACCAAGGCGCCGGACGGCTGGGTGGCGCTGGTGCAGCACTATTTCGTCAGCACCTTCGTGCCGGCTGCAGGGGTCGAGCGCGAATTCTTCGCCAAGAAGGTCGGTGACAATCTGTACACCGCCGGCGTCATCGTGCCGGTTCAGCCGGCAGCGGCCGGTGCCACCTCGACCGTCGAGGTGCCGCTGTACGCCGGCCCGCAGATCCAGTCCAACCTCGACGCCATGGCGCCGGGCCTGGATCACGTGGTCGATTACGGCTGGCTGAAGATCATCGCTTCGCCGATGCACTGGGTGCTGGAAAAACTGTACGCGCTGGTCGGCAACTGGGGCTGGGCCATCATCCTGCTGACCATCCTGATCAAGGCCATCTTCTTCCCGCTGTCGGCCGCGAGCTACAAGTCGATGGCCAAGCTGCGCCTGGTCACGCCGCGCATGCAGCAGATCAAGGAGCGCCACGGCAACGACCGCGTGCGCATGCAGCAGGAAATGATGGAGCTGTACAAGACCGAGAAGATCAATCCGCTCGGCGGCTGCCTGCCCATCCTGATCCAGATTCCGGTGTTCATCGCGCTGTACTGGGTGCTGCTGGGCAGCGTCGAAATGCGCAACGCACCGTGGATAGGCTGGATCACCGACCTGTCGATCAAGGACCCGTACTTCGTGCTGCCCATCATCATGGGCGTGACGATGTTCGTGCAGACCAAGCTGAACCCGACGCCGCCGGACCCGATCCAGGCCAAGGTGATGCTGTTCCTGCCGGTCATCTTCACCGGCATGTTCCTGTTCTTCCCGGCTGGTCTGGTGCTGTACTGGACGGTGAACAACATCCTGTCGATCGCCCAGCAGTGGCAGATCACACGCATGATCGAGAGCGGGAAGACGGCCAAGGCCTGACATCTGCCTGACTGACTGACGGCTGTACTGCGGCGAGGGCGCCGCTCCTGCGGGATTCCGGCGATGATGGCCGGATCGCCGCGGGGGCGGCGCCCTCGCCACGACAGCGCCCCGAAAACCTGACCTGACCGATCGCCATGTCCGCTCGCCCGACCGACACCATTGCCGCCATCGCTACCGCACCGGGTCGCGGTGGCATCGGTGTGGTCAGGGTGTCCGGGCAGGGCGCGGCAACGGTCGCCCGCGGCATGCTCGGACGGCTGCCCGACGCGCGGCACGCGACCTTCGCGAAGTTCGTCGCGGCGGATGGCGCCATCATCGATCATGGCATCGCGCTGTGGTTCGAGGCGCCGGCGTCCTATACCGGCGAACACGTGCTCGAACTGCACGGCCATGGTGGAACAGCCGTGCTGCAGGCGGTGCTCGCACGCTGCTTCGAACTGGGGGCGCGACCGGCACGACCGGGTGAATTCACCGAGCGCGCATTCCTCAACGATCGCATCGACCTTGCGCAAGCCGAAGCGGTGGCCGATCTGATCGAAGCGACGACGACGTCGGCGGCACGTTCGGCAATGCGCTCGCTCGATGGCGAGTTTTCCCGCCACGTGCACGCGCTCGAGGATGCGCTGGTCAATCTGCGCATGTTCGTCGAGGCGACGCTGGACTTCCCGGAAGAGGATGTCGAATTCCTCGAACAGGCCGGCGCACGTAACAAACTGGCCGAGGTGATGACCGCGCTCACTGCCTTGCGCGAACGCGCCCGCTGTGGCGCGGTGTTGCGCGAAGGGCTGACCGTCGTGCTGGCCGGTGCGCCCAATGTGGGCAAGTCCAGTCTGCTTAATGCGCTGGCGGGTGAAGACCGCGCCATCGTCACCGATATCGCCGGCACCACCCGCGACACCTTGCGCGAACTGGTCGCCATCGACGGCGTGCCGGTGCATGTGATCGATACGGCGGGCCTGCGGGAGACCGACGACCCGGTGGAACAGGCGGGCATTGCCCGCACCCGGCGCGAGCTCGAACGGGCACACGCGGTGGTGCATCTTGTCGATGCACGCAGCGGCTTCGATGCCGAAGCGCAGGCGATAGACGCTGCGCTGCCGGCGGGTCTTCCGCGCATTCGCGTGTTCAACAAGATCGATCTGAGCGGCGAGCAGGCGAGGGAGGAAGAACACGCTGGCGTCCTGACGGTCTGGCTGTCGGTGCGCGTCGGCGAGGGCCTGGATCTGCTTCGGCGTGCGCTGCTCGATCGCGTGGCCTGGCACGGTGGCGCCGAGGACGCGCTGGCAGCGCGCACCCGTCACCTGCACGCGCTCGACAGGGCGGTCGAGCATCTGGATATCGCCGCGCGCTGCATTGCCGGCGAGGTGCTGCAGCTTGATCTGTTCGCCGAGGAACTGAGGCTGGCGCACCGCGCATTGGGGGAGATTACCGGCGAGTTCACACCGGACGATCTGCTCGGCGAAATCTTCTCGCGCTTCTGTATCGGTAAGTGATGAGGATGTTTCACGTGAAACATCACGCGTCATGCTGACCGAACTGGTCATCCTGTGCGCCGGTGCCTTCTTTGCCGGGCTCGTCGATGCCATGGTCGGCGGCGGCGGTCTGGTTCAGGTGCCGCTGCTGTTCAACGTCTTTCCAGGGACCGCACCGGCAACACTGTTTGGCACCAACAAGGCGGTCAGCATCGTCGGTACGACCTTCGCCGCGCGCCGCTATCTGGGCCGGGTGGAGATGGACTGGAAGGTGTTGTGGCGCGCAGCGCTTGCCGCCTTTGTCGCGTCGTTCGCCGGTGCGGCGGCGGTCGGCATGTTCCCTCCGCAGATGCTGAGGCCGGTCGTGATCGTGCTGCTGGTTGCGGTACTCGCCTACACGCTGAAGAAGAAGGATTTCGGGGTGCTCCGTGCCGAGGCGGCGGCGCATCGCCCGAAGCCCATACTCGCGCTGGTGCTCGGCGCGCTCATCGGTTTCTACGATGGTTTCGTCGGGCCGGGCACCGGCAGCTTCCTGATCTTCCTGTTCGTGCGCTGTTACGCCTGGGATTTCCTTCGCGCATCGGCGGCGGCCAAGGTCGTGAACGTCAGCACCAACCTTGCAGCGTTGGCCTGGTTCGTACCGGTCGGCGCCATCATGGTGAAGGTGGCTGCCGCGATGGCGGTTGCCAATCTCGCGGGCGCCTGGGTCGGTGCCCACCTCGCGATAAAGAACGGCGCATCTTTCGTGCGCCGTGTATTCATCGTCGTTGTGTCGGTACTGATCGCACGACTGGTGTGGGACACCGTCGCTGCATGAACCGCGTGATGTTCCACGTGGAACATCACGTCCGTCAGAAGCCGATGCGCACCGGCGGAAGGATGATGGTCACGCCATCGTGGTGACGGTAGTGAGGGCGCGGCGCGTAGCCGTAATAGGGCGCCGGTGCATACACCGGCGCCGGGTAGTAGCCATAGCGCACGCTCGGGCCATGGTAGTGATGGTGGTGATGGTGCCGATCGCGGTGCTTCCAGTGACCACCATGCTTGTGATGGTGACCGCCGTGGTAGCCATGGCGTCGATGATCGTCACGATCTGCCATCGCGTTGCCGCTGAAGGCCAGCGTCAGTGCAGCCAGTGCAGTGCCAAGCGCTTTCATGATCATTCTCGTGTGGGGAACACGCTGCAAGCCTAGATTGCAGAAACGCTTTGTGCGGTAAGCAACTGTAAGGCAGTGAAACGGTGTCAACCTTTCTGCCTTTATGTTGCGGGCCCAAGGTCGTATCATTCAGCCCCTTCGCCCTCTTTTGCATTGCAGCGAACATGGATTTTCCGACCCGTTACGACGTGATCGTCATCGGTGGCGGCCACGCCGGCACCGAAGCCGCGCTCGCTGCCGCACGGGTCGGTGCGCGCACGTTGCTGCTGACGCACAACATCGAAACGCTGGGCCAGATGTCCTGCAATCCGTCGATCGGCGGCATCGGCAAAGGTCACCTGGTGAAGGAGGTCGATGCGCTGGGAGGCGCGATGGCGCTGGCCACCGACGAAGGCGGCATCCAGTTCCGCATCCTCAATGCGAGCAAGGGCCCGGCGGTGCGCGCCACGCGCGCCCAGGCGGACCGCATCCTGTACAAGGCGGCGATCCGCAGCCGGCTCGAAAACCAGCCAAATCTCGACCTGTTCCAGCAGGCGGCAGCCGACCTGATCATGGAAGGCGAGCGCGTCGCCGGTGTGGTGACCGAGGTGGGCATCCGCTTCCACTCGAAGGCGGTGGTGCTGACCGCCGGCACTTTCCTGAATGGCCGCGTGCACGTCGGCTTGCAGAATCATTCGGCGGGCCGGGCAGGGGACCCGCCGGCCATCCGTCTGGCGGAGAAGCTGAAGGAACTGGCTTTGCCGCAGGGCCGGCTCAAGACCGGCACGCCGCCCCGCATCGACGGACGGACGATCGACTATTCGGTCATGCAAGCGCAGCCGGGTGACGACCCGGTGCCGGTGTTCAGTTTCATCGGCTCGCGCGACATGCATCCGCGACAGTTGCCGTGCTGGATGACCCACACCACGCTGCGCACGCACGACATCATCCGCGGCGGGCTCGACCGTTCGCCGATGTACACCGGCGTGATCGAAGGCGTCGGCCCGCGCTACTGCCCGAGCATCGAGGACAAGATCCACCGCTTCGCCGATCGCGACAGCCACAACATCTTCCTCGAACCGGAAGGCCTGACCACGCACGAGGTGTACCCGAACGGGATTTCGACCTCGCTGCCCTTCGATGTGCAGGTTGATCTGGTGCGCAGCATTCCCGGTCTCGGAAACGCGCACATCCTGCGCCCGGGCTATGCAATCGAGTACGACTACTACGATCCGCGCGGCCTGAAATCGTCGCTCGAAACCAAGGCGATCGAAGGTCTGTTCTTTGCCGGCCAGATCAATGGCACCACCGGCTACGAGGAAGCGGCGGCGCAAGGACTGCTCGCCGGACTGAATGCGGCACGGCAGACCAAGGGCCTCGAATCCTGGTGCCCGCGCCGCGACGAAGCCTATCTGGGCGTGCTGGTCAACGACCTGATCACTCGCGGCGTGGCCGAGCCCTATCGCATGTTCACGTCGCGCGCCGAGTACCGCCTGAGCCTGCGCGAAGACAACGCCGACCTGCGCCTGACCGACGCCGCACGCACGATGGGCCTGATCGACGACTTGCGCTGGGATGCCTACAACCGCAAGCGCGACGCCATCGCGGCAGAGGAACAGCGACTGCGTTCCACGTGGATCCGCCCGGACACGCTGCCGGCGGAGGACGCACAGCGCGTGCTGGGCAAGGCGATCGAGCGTGAATACACGCTGTTCGATCTGCTGCGCCGCCCCGACGTGAGCTACGCGTCGCTGATGACGCTGCCCGGTGCGCCGGCGCCGATCGATCACGCGCAGGCCATCGAACAGCTCGACATACTTGCCAAGTACCAGGGCTATATCGACCGCCAGCAGAACGAGGTTGACAAGCTGCGCGCGACCGAAGACACGCGCCTGCCGGACGACATCGACTACGGCGCGGTCGGCGGTCTGTCGCGCGAAGTGCAGCAGAAGCTCACGCTGCACCGGCCCGAGACTCTCGGCCAGGCTTCGCGCATCCAGGGCATCACGCCGGCGGCGATTTCGCTGCTGCTGGTGTACCTGAAGAAGCGCGCCGCCGTGCGCAGCGCGGCCTGAACACCCCGGCCGCCAGGCCGGACAGATTCGAAGTACCCGGAAACCATCCGCCCATGACCTTGCAAACCGAACTCGACGCCGGCCTTGCCGCACTTGACCTGCCGCTCACCGCGACAGCCCGTACCCGTCTGCTGCGCTACATCGCACTGATGGCCAAGTGGAACGCGGTCTACAACCTGACCGCGATACGCGAAGAATCCCGCATGCTCACCCACCACCTGCTCGACGCGCTGTCGGTCGAACGCTTCCTGCCGGAAGGCGCGAAGCTGGCCGACATCGGTTCCGGCGGTGGCGTGCCCGGCATTCCGCTGGCGATCGCCCGCAGCGATCTCGACGTCGTGTCGATCGAGCCGAACTCGAAAAAGGCGTCCTTCCAGCAGCAGGTGCGCATCGACCTCGGCCTTGAGAATTTCGACGTGCAGACCGCGCGTGCCGAGCAGGTGACGTTGCCGGAAGGGTGCGACTTCATCATTTCGCGCGCTTTCGGCGACCTCGCCGACTTCATCAAGGTGGCCGGCCATCTGCTGAAGCCAGGTGGCCACATGCTGGCGATGAAGGGCGTCTATCCGGACGAGGAAGTGCGCGCCATCCCGAAGGGCTGGGCGTTGCTGCGCTCGGAAGAACTGCAGGTGCCCGGTGTCGAAGGCGCCCGCCACCTGCTGTGGCTCGCCCGCGAACTGCAGTCGGACGGCTGAGCCGGCATGCCGTACATCTTCGCAGTCGCCAACCAGAAGGGCGGGGTGGGCAAGACCACCACCAGCGTGAACCTCGCCGCCGCGCTCGGTCAGGCCGGCCAGCGTACGCTGCTGGTCAACCTCGATCCGCAGGGCAACGCCACGATGGGCGCCGGCGTCAACAAGCGCACACTGAAGTCCAGCGTTTATCAGGTGCTGGTTGGCCTGTCTTCGCTGGCCGACGCGCGCGTGACCAGTCCGCATGCCGGGCTGGATGTGCTGCCGGCCAACCGCGATCTGGCCGGCGCCGAAGTCGAACTGGTCGGGCTGGAGAATCGGGAAAATCGATTGAAAAAGGCGATTGCCGAGCACGCAGCCGATTACGATTTCGTGCTGATCGACTGCCCGCCCAGCCTCAGCCTGCTCACGCTGAACGGCCTGTGCGCGGCGCACGGCGTCATCATCCCGATGCAGTGCGAGTACTACGCGCTGGAAGGTCTGTCCGACCTGGTGAATACGATCAAGAAGGTGCACGCCAACCTGAACCGCGACCTGAAGATCATCGGCCTGCTGCGCGTCATGTTCGACCCGCGCAGCACGCTGTCGCAGCAGGTGTCCGGCCAGCTCGAATCGCATTTCGGCGACAAGGTGTTCCGCACCCTGGTGCCGCGCAATGTGCGGCTGGCCGAAGCGCCCAGCTACGGCATTCCCGGTGTGCTGTTCGACAAGAACGCCAAAGGTGCGCAGGCCTACAGCGCCTTCGCACAGGAAATGATCGAGCGCGTGAAGAGCTTCTGATCGACCCACGACAACAATACCGAACGCCATGACTCCTCCCAAACTCAAGGGCCTCGGCCGCGGCCTCGATGCGCTGCTGGCCGGCAACACCGGTGAATCCGGCAATTCGGGCGAACTGCGCACGCTGGAGGTCGGCCTGCTGCAGCCGGGCAAATACCAGCCGCGCACCCGCATGGATCCGGGTTCGCTCGAAGAGCTGGCGGAGTCGATCAAGTCGCAAGGCATCATGCAGCCCATCATCGTGCGCAGCGTGGGCGGCGGACGATTCGAAATCATCGCCGGCGAACGCCGCTGGCGCGCTGCGCAGCTGGCCGGCCTGAGCGAAGTGCCGACGCTGGTGCGCGACATCCCGGACGACGCCGCGCTGGCGATGAGCCTGATCGAGAACATCCAGCGCGAGGATCTGAATCCGCTGGAAGAGGCGGCCGGCGTGCAGCGCCTGATCGACGAATTCGGCATGACACACGAACAGGCGGCCAACGCCATCGGCCGTTCGCGCTCAGCCACCACCAATCTGCTGCGCCTGCTGCAGCTGGCCGAACCGGTGCAGGAACAGCTGGTGACCGGCGACCTCGACATGGGCCATGCGCGCGCGCTGCTGAGCCTGCCCAAGGCCGATCAGATCGCCTTCGCCAATCGCGTCGTCGCCCAGGGCCTGACCGTGCGCGACACCGAAAAACTGGTGGCGCGCGGCGGTCTGGCCGAGCAGGGTACCAAGGCAAAAGCCGAACCTTCGCGCGACCTGGCGCGGCTGGAAGAGGAACTGTCGGACATCGTCGGCGCGCCGGTGGCGATCGCCGCCAACGCGCGCGGCGCTGGCAAGCTGGTCATCCGCTTCAACGACCTCGACCAGCTGGATGGCCTGATCGCGCGGCTGCGCGGCTGACGCGAGGGCTCACGACACCCGGCCTCAGGCTTCGATCCAGGCCCTGATCGCGAGCAAGCTCGCTCCCACAAAAAACCGGCGCCGGCCGTGAATTGGGCGCCCGCTCCTGTGGGCGCGGCCTTGGCCGCGACGCGGCGGTGATGGTCCGCCGGCTTCGATGCCGGCTGATTTCGGGGTCAGAAGACCCCTCCCACAGAACCTCGCTCTGGCTCCGGCCGTGAATCGGGCGCCCGCTCCTGTGGGAGCGGCCTTGGCCGCGACAGGGCGGCGACGGGCCGCAAGCTTCGGTTCAGGCTACTCGGGCGAGCAAGCTCACCACCACCAGGCCTAACCGCGGTCAGATCCGCGCGCTCAGCGCCACGTACACCGCCAGCTCCGCCAGTTGCTGCACGGCGCCCAGGCAGTCGCCGGTGTAGCCGCCGATGCGGCGCTGGAAGTGGCGGGCCGCGGCGACGGTGACGAGCAGCGCCAGCCCGATCACCAGGGCGATCTGTACCGGTGCGAGCAGTGACAGCGGCGCCAGACCGCACAGTGCTGCCCACAGCATGCCGCCGCCCGACAGCTTCACCGCCAGCGGTTTGGCGCGCGATACGCCGTCCGGGTCTTCGTCACGCGCGTAGCGCATCAAGTAAATCAGCGCGGTTGCGCACAGCCGCGACAGCGGATGCGCGACCAGCAGCGCGACGACCGCGCTCGCCAGCGGCAGCGCGGACAGCGCCGCCAGCTTGCCGGCCAGCATGAGCACGATGCCGAGGGCGCCGTACGCGCCGATGCGCGAGTCCTTCATGATGGTCAGGATCTGTTCGTGCGACCAGCCGCCGCCGAAGCCGTCGCACACGTCGCCCCAGCCGTCCTCGTGGAAGGCGCCGGTCAGTCGTATCGTCACAGCGGTTGACAGCACGACCGCGAGCGCGGCCGGCAGTACCTGCCCGGTCGCCCACAACACAGCGGCGCCGGCGGCGCCGACCACCCAGCCCACCGCCGGGCACCAGCGTGCGCTGGCGTTCATCAACTCGTTCGACCAGCCGACCCAGGCCGGCACCGGCAGCCGCGTGAAGAAACGCAGCGCGTTGAAGAACAGTTCGAGTTCGCGGCGGATCATCGGCGTGTCACCGTGGCGACCAGCGTGTCCTTCACGCCTTCGACACGCCAGCGGACTCGAAACTGGCCATGTCACGCAGGATGGCGGCCGCCGCGCGGACCAGCGGCCAGGCCAGCGCGGCACCGGTGCCTTCGCCGAGGCGCAGGTCGAGGTCGAGCAGGGGCAGTGCCTGCATGTGCTCGAGCTGGATGGCGTGGCCGCGCTCCTGCGAGCGGTGCGAGAACACGCAGTAGTCGCGCAGCGCCGGCGCGTGTGCCTGCGCGACCAGCGCGGCGGCCGAACTGATGAAGCCGTCGATCAGCAGCAGCATGCGCGATTGCGCGGCGCCCAGCATGGCGCCGGCCATGGTCGCGATCTCGAAGCCGCCGAAGGCGGCGAGCACCGAAAACGCGTTGCGCGGACCGTCGTAGCCGGCAGCCAGTCCGGCCAGCACGCGCTTCTTGTCGGCCAGCGCGGCGTCGCCCAGACCGGTGCCGCGGCCGACGCAGTCGTCCATCGCTGCACCGGTCAGCAGATGGGTGATCAGCGAGGCGGACGCGGTATTGCCTATGCCCATTTCGCCGAAACCGAGCACACGAGCACCACCGGCCGCGATGTCGCGGGCGATGCGGGCGCCGTTGTCCAGCGCCTGCGCGCACTGCGCAGGTGTCATCGCCGGGCCGTCGAACCAGCTGGCGGTGCCGTGCGCCACCTTGGCGTCGATCAGGCCGTCGCGGGGGCCGAAGTCGTGCGCCACGCCGCAGTCGGCGATGTGCAGCGCCATGCCGCCCTCGCGCGCCAGCACGTTGATGGCGGCGCCGCCGGCGAGGAAGTTCTCGACCATCTGCCAGGTCACGTCGGCCGGGTAGGCCGACAGGCCGCGCCCGCGCGCGTCGCGCAGCGTGCCGTGATCGCCGGCGCACACCAGCAGGTGCGGCCGGCCCGGCTCGGGTGCGGTCGAGCCCAGAACCTGACCGACCTGCAGTGCCAGCGCCTCCAGTCGGCCAAGCGCGCCGAGCGGCTTGGTCTTGTTGTCGAGGCAGGCCTGCAGCGTGACGGACAGGTCGGGGGCGGGCGGGGCGAGGTCGAAGCGGGGCGTCATGATGTTCCGGCGGCAGCAGATGCAGGCCGGCAGTTTAGCCGGCTGGCGGGCCGGGCGCCGGCCGGCGACAATGGCGGCCCGCTTCGACCCCGCTCCGCCGTGCGCACCCGTGTCGAATTCCTGCTGCTGGCGCTGATCTGGGGCGCGTCCTTCGCGCTCTACCGTGTCGCCATCCCCGAACTGGGTCTGCCGCTGACCGTCGGGCTGCGTCTTGCGTTGGCGTCGATGGCGCTGCTGGCGCTGTTTGGCTGGCCCTTGCGCGACGTTGCTGCAGGCCAGCGTCGTCGGGTGAGCGGCTGGCTGCTGCTGACCGGAGCCGGCAGCACGGCGCTGCCCTTCGTGCTGTTCGCCGAGACGGTCATGCGCTCCAGCGCCGGCTTTGCCGCGGTGCTGAACGCGACCTCTCCGCTTTTTTCGGCGCTGCTCGGCGTGTGGGTGTGGCGCGAGGCGCTGTCGCGCCCGAAGCAGCTGGGCCTGCTGCTCGGTTTTGCCGGCGTCGTGCTACTGGCCGGTCTGCGCGAGGTCGGCGGACTCAAGGTCGGACTGGACGCGGTGGCGCTTGGGCTGATCGCGTCGGCCTCCTACGGCCTGTGCGTGCAGTGGGTGCGACGCCACCTGCACGACGTGCATCCATCGGCCGTGGCCACCGGTATTTCGCTGGTCGGGGCGCTGCTGCTGCTGCCGTGGGCGCTGGCGTCGCTGCCCGATCATCTCCCCTCCTGGCGCCCCTTGCTGGCGGTAGCGGTGCTCGGACTGGTGTCAACCGCACTGGCCAACGCGCTGTATTTCCGCCTCATCGGCCGCATGGGGGCGACGCAGGCGTTGAGCGTCACTTTCCTGATCCCGCCCTTCGCCATGCTGTGGGGCCATCTGCTGTTCGACGAGCGGCCGACGCTGGCGATGCTGGCGAGCACCGTCATCATCCTGGTCGGTACGGCGCTCAGCCTGGGCTGGCGGCGAACGTCCGGGCGCTGATCCCGGTCAACGCGCGGCGGCTGGCCGTCGTTGTATCTGGGGCAGGCTGCACGGCACGCTCTTGTTCACCTGCTGTCGGCTGGCTTAGACTTGCGGGCCGCGCCGCCGAGCCTGCGCCGGATCTGCCCGGCCCCGCGACCCACTGAACGTTGGATCAACCACTCCGTCGAGGAACACCATGAAAACCCTGATTTCCGCCGTCGTCTGCGCCGCAGCGCTCGTGAGCGCGCCGGCTTTCGCCAGCAAGGACCTGGCCACCGCCAAGGGCTGTCTGGCCTGTCATTCGCAGGGCGCTGACACCAAGATCGGTCCGGGCTACCAGGCTGTCGCGAAGAAGTACGCCGGCCAGAAGGACGCCGAAGCCAAGGTCGCCGCTTTCATCAAGGCCGGTACGCCGGCCGGTACCAAGCCGTCCTGGGGCGGTCCGATGCCGATGCCCGCGCAATCGGCACTGTCGGACGCCGATGCCAAGACGTTGGCTGCCTGGGTGCTTGCCGGCGCCAAGTAAGCGGATCGTCGGGCACCGAAAGAGCCGGCCGTATGGCCGGCTTTTTTCGTTGACCGCTCGAAATGGGGGCAAGGGGCGGCTGTATTCGACGCATCGGCTGCAATACCCCGCTTGCTAGACTCGCGCCCGGCACCCCCTTTCCGGAGAAGGTCGAGCATGAGCGCAACAGCGTCCCGCACGCATTACGGCAAGCAGGTCACCGAGTCGATCAACCAGACACGGGTGCGCTACGTCATCCTGTTCGCTGCCGCGATCGCCACCCCCTTCATCTATCCGCCGACCTGGCCGCTGGTGTGGCTGGCGCTGGCGAGCTACGCAGTGCGCATGTTCGGCGTCGAAGGCATCTACCACCGCTACTTCTCGCACCGCGCCTTCAAGTGCTCGCGCCCGGTGCAGTTCATCCTTGCGGTGATTGCCTCGCAGTGCGGCCAGCACGGTCCGCTGTGGTGGGCGTCGGTGCATCGCCACCACCACCAGAATGTCGAAACCCCCGACGACCCGATCTCGCCGCGCCAGCACGGCCTGTTCCATTCGCACGTCGGCTGGGTCTGGTGCGAGCGCTACAAGGACACTGATCTCGACGTCGTGCCCGACTTCGCGCGCTACCCGGAAATCCTCTGGGTGAACAAGCACTACACGCTGCTCATGCTGTCCGGCGCCTTCTTCATATGGCTGCTGGCGCAGGCAGGTGCCTTCGGTCCGACCGTCAGCGGCGGTGCGGCGCTGATGTGGGGCTTCTTCCTGCCCACCGCGCTTGGCGTGCAGACGGTGTCCATGGTCAATTCGGTCGGTCACTTCCGCTTCATGCCGGGCGGCTACCGCCGCTACGACACCGATGACGACTCGGTGAACCGCCCCCTGCTCGCGTTGCTCACCTTCGGCGGCGGCTGGCACAACAACCACCACCGCTACGGCGCCAGCGCGCGTGCCGGCTTCGCCTGGTACGAAATCGACGTCACCTTCTACATCCTGAAGGCGATGGCCGCGCTCGGCCTCATCAGCGATCTGCGCGAACGCCTGCCGGACGACGTGCGCGAAGAGGGCGGGCTGGGCCCGCTGCCGGCCGGCGACAAGGTGCGCAGCTGAGCGATCAC
The DNA here is from genome assembly GCF_965284615.1 of Methyloversatilis sp. Classification (GTDB taxonomy): domain Bacteria; phylum Pseudomonadota; class Gammaproteobacteria; order Burkholderiales; family Rhodocyclaceae; genus Methyloversatilis. The sequence goes on along the minus strand of NZ_OZ260098.1, from coordinate 27,511 downwards.
GCGCAATGCGTCAGCCGTGACCCGCATCACGCATCGCCTCAGCTCACATCAGGCCGTTTCGAGCGGTGTTGTGCTACGGACTTCCGGACGGTCGTGTCGGCCCGCCTTACACCGCTGAAACGGCGTGCCGCCGCCATATGCCGTAGGTCGATGATCCGAAAGGACTAATACTAAAGTCATACGTTTTGGCACATGACTTGCTGACGCCCGGTCGAACATTACCGGAGCGTTACAGATGAAATTCCGCACCCTTCTCCTGCCCGCGCTGATCGCCACGCTGTCCGGCGGCGCGCAGGCTGTCTCAATGCTCGACTTCGGCGTGGGCGACCGTGGCTACGGTACGCAGTTTCTGGCCGCCAACGACGACGGCTCGACCAACCAGCTGCCGCTGCCGTTCGACATCGATTTCTTCGGTCAGACCTTCAGCAATTTCTTTGTCAACAACAACGGCAACATCAGCTTCCTGTCGGCGATCGGCACCTACACGCCCGACCCCTTTCCGATCTCCAGCCAGCCGATGATTGCGCCCTTCTGGGGTGACGTTCAACACGCGCGGCACCGGCAATGTGTGGATCCATTCGCCGAACGCCAACACGCTTGCAGTCACCTGGGATGCCGTCGGCTACTACAGCTCCGCGACCGACAAGACCAACAGTTTCCAGCTGGTGCTGCGCAACCAGGGCGGCGGCAATTTCGACGTCAACTTCCGCTACGAGCGACTGGAGTGGACCACCGGTGACGCCAGCGGCGGCTCGAATGGCCTGGGCGGCATTCCGGCGCAGGCCGGCTACGACGCCGGTGACGGCGTCAATTACCTGACGCTGCCCGGTTCGCGCACCGGCGACGTGCTGAACCTGCAGCACACCACCAATGTGGCAGGCGGCGAAGCCGGCCTGTGGTCGTTCGCGATCCGCAATGGTCAGCTGCCGGGCTCCTCGGCCTCCAACCCGCTGATGCCGGTGGCCAGCGACGAGGGCTGGAACTTCGACTTCAACGTGGTCGCCGGCACGCCGGTGTTCATCGATCCGGACATCGCCATCGGCTACGACTACATCGTCAACGGCGGCCCCTCGATCACCTCGGTGTTGCTGCCGACCTTCGGTGACGGCCTGTACGACCTGTGGCTGTGGAACGGCGAAGCCTGGGTGGCGAGCGGCGACGTGCTGACCGGCGGCGTCACCTTCACCTTTGCCGAGGCGGTCACCCGTTTCCGCATCCTCGGCATCGAGGAGGGCGCGGCGCTTGATCCGCTGAACCCGACCGCCTTCGTGACCGGCCTCACCTTCAGCGAGACCGGCCCGGTGTCGATGTCGCAGAACCCCATCGTCGTGACGGTGCCGGTTCCCGAGCCGGAAACCTATGCGATGTTCCTCGCCGGTCTCGGTCTGATTGCCGCCGCGCGTCGCCGCATGGCACGCTGATTGCCGTTCGTTGATGCAGACTGACGATGCCGGTGCGCTTGTGCGCACCGGCATCGTCGTTTCTGCCGCATCCAAATTGACGCTCCGGGCGCCCGCCCGCAAAATCCGGGGCTGACAACCTTTCAGCCCCTCGCGGAGATTCCACATGACCCTGATCACCCCGTCGCGCCCGCTGTCCGCACTCGTGGCCCTGTCGGCCTGCCTGCTCGCCGCCTGCGGTCCGAAGGAAGAGGCCGCCGTGCCGGCCGTGACCGCCGATGCCGGCGAGGCCACGATCACCATCCGCCTCGGTCATGTGGCGCCGCTGACCGGCCCGCAGGCCCACCTCGGCAAGGACAACGAGAATGGTGCGCGACTGGCCATCGACGATCTGAATGCCGAGAAGATCCTGATCGGCGGCAAGGTGGCGAAGTTCGAACTGCTGGGCGAGGACGACCAAGCCGATCCGCGTCAGGGCACCACGGTGGCGCAGAAGCTGGCCGATGCCCGCGTGCATGCGGTGATCGGTCACCTGAACAGCGGCACGACGATTCCTGCGTCGCGCATCTATCACGACGCAGGCATCGTCCAGGTGTCGCCGTCCGCCACCAATCCGACCTATACGCGGCAGGGCTACAAGACGGCGTTCCGCGTGTTCGCCGACGACGTGCAGCAAGGCAGCGTGCTCGGCAGCTTCGCCATGAGCAAGCTGGGCGCGAAGAAGATCGCCATCATCGATGACCGCACCGCCTACGGTCAGGGCCTGGCCGACGAGTTCGAGAAGGCGGCCAAGGCGGCCGGCGCCGAGGTGGTCACCCGCGAATACACGACCGACAAGGAAACGGACTTCGCCGCCATTCTGACCAAGGTGAAGTTGACCAAGCCCGACCTCGTGTTCTACGGCGGCATGGACACCCAGGCCGGTCCGATGGCGCGTCAGCTGAAGACGCTGGGCATTACCGCGCCGATGCTGTTCGGCGACGGCGCCTGCACGGTTGAATTCCACAAGCTGGCAGGCGAGGGCGCCGAAGGCCACTACTGCTCGCTGCCCGGTGTGCCGCTGGACCAGATGGCGGGTGGCACCGCCTTCCGCGACCGCTACAAGGCGAAGTACAACACCGACATCCAGCTCTATGCCCCCTATGCCTATGACGCGGTGCGCGTGGTGGCCGAGGCGATGAAGCAGGTCGGCTCGACCGAAACGGCGAAATTCCTGCCGGCGCTGGCGGCGCTGAACTACCCGGGTCTGAGCGCGCAGATCCAGTTCGACGAAAAGGGCGACATCAAGGACGGCGCGGTCACGCTGTATCAGGCCAAGGGCGGCGCATGGTCGGCGCTCGAAACGATGGGCGGCAAGCCGAGCAACTGAGCGCCAACTGAGCGGCACAATGCAGTCCTGCGCGTCCGCAGCGGCCCCGGGCCGGGCGGCGCGCATCGCCGGCGCCTGATCGGCGCTTCCATCTTCTCCCGGCCTCCCTCGATACCTCGTGGACATCTTCATCCAGCAGATCATCAACGGTCTGGTGCTCGGCAGCATCTACGCGCTGGTCGCCCTCGGCTACACGATGGTCTATGGCATTCTCGGCCTGATCAATTTCGCCCATGGTGAAGTGGTGATGATCGGCGCGCTGACCGCGCTGACCGCCATTGGCCTGCTGGTGCCGAGCGGCCTGCCCGGCCCCGCCGTCGTGCTCGGCGGTCTGCTGATCGCGATTCCGGTGTGCATGGCGGTCGGCTTCACGATAGAGCGCGTCGCCTACCGGCCGCTGCGCAACGCCCCGCGGCTGGCGCCGCTGATCACCGCGATCGGCGTGTCCATCGTGCTGCAGCAGCTGGCGATGATCGGCTGGGGCCGCAACTACCACACCTTTCCACCGCTGCTGCCGGCAGCACCGCACCAGTTCCTCGGCGCGGCCATCACCGACCTGCAGATCATCATCATCGCCACCGCGGCGGCGCTGATGGCGGCGCTGGTCTGGCTGGTCACCCGCACCCGGCTCGGCCGTGCGATGCGCGCCACCGCCGAGAACCCGGCGGTGGCGCGGCTGATGGGCGTGGATGTTGACCGCGTCATTTCCTTCACCTTCGTACTCGGCTCGGCACTGGCCGCGGTGGCCGGCGTCATGGTGGCGGCCAACTACTCGATCGCGCATTACGCGATGGGCTTCATGCTCGGGCTGAAGGCCTTCACCGCGGCGGTGCTGGGCGGCATCGGCAACCTCGGCGGCGCCATGCTGGGCGGTCTGCTGCTGGGCATCATCGAAAGCCTGGCCGCCGGCTACATCGGCGACCTGACCGGCGGTTTCCTCGGCAGCCATTACAAGGACGTGTTCGCCTTCTTCGTGCTCATCCTGGTGCTGGTGTTCCGGCCGTCCGGCCTGATGGGCGAGAAAGTGGCGGAGCGCGCATGAGCGTCGATCCGAAACTGAAGGCCAGGCTGGGCGTCGTGCTGATCGGCGTGGCACTGGCGGTGCTGCCCTTCGTCGTCGGTGCCGGCTTCGGCAATTCCTGGGTGCGCATCATCGATTTCGCGCTGCTCTACATCATGCTGGCGCTCGGGCTGAACATCGTGGTCGGTTTCGCCGGCCTGCTCGATCTCGGCTACATCGCCTTTTACGCGGTCGGTGCCTATCTGTATGCGCTGCTGTCCAGCCCGCATCTGGCGATCGCCTTCCCGCAGGTTTTCGCCGCCGCGCCAGGCTGGCCGGTGTGGGCGGTGCTGCCGCTCGGCGCGCTGGTCGCGGGCCTGTTCGGCGTGCTGCTGGGCGCGCCGACGCTGAAGCTGCGCGGCGACTACCTGGCCATCGTGACGCTGGGCTTCGGCGAAATCATCCGCATCTTCCTGAACAACCTGAATGCGCCGGCCAACATCACCAACGGCCCGCAAGGCATCAACAACATCGCCGCCGCGCAGATCGGCGGTCACGCGCTGAACCGGCCGCTGGAGCTGTTCGGCTTCACGCTGCCCGGTGTGTACCTGCAGTATTACTTCTTCCTCGCGCTGACCCTGATCGTCGTCTTCGTCTGCATGCGGCTGCAGGATTCGCGGCTGGGCCGCGCCTGGGTCGCCATCCGCGAGGACGAGGTCGCCGCGCGCGCCTGCGGCATCAACACGCGCAATGTGAAACTGCTGGCCTTCGGCCTCGGTGCCACCTTCGGCGGCGTGGCCGGCGGCCTGTTCGCCGGCTTCCAGGGCTTCGTCAGCCCGGAATCCTTCGGCCTGCTCGAATCCATCATGGTGCTGTGCATGGTGGTGCTCGGTGGCATGGGCAATATCGCCGGTGTCATCCTCGGTGCGGTGCTGCTGGCGCTGCTGCCCGAGGCGCTGCGCTGGGGGGCGGTGCCGCTGCAGCAGACGCTGTTCGGCAAGGTGCTGATCGATCCGGAATCGCTGCGTCTGCTGCTGTTCGGCATCGCGCTGGTGGTCGTGATGCGCTGGCGCCCGGCCGGGCTGTGGCCATCGGCGCTGCGCAAGCGCGAACTGGCGGCGCACGGGGAGGCGGCATGAGCACGCCCCTGCTCGAAGCGAGCGGCATCAGCAAGCGCTTCGGCGGCGTGCAGGCGCTGCGCGACGTGTCGCTGGCGATACGCGCCGGCGAGGTGTACGGCCTGATCGGGCCCAATGGCGCCGGCAAGACCAGCTTCTTCAACGTGCTGACCGGCCTGTACAGCGCCGACCAGGGCGAGGTGCGCTTCAATGGCCAGCCGCTGCCGCTGGGCGTGCCGCACCACATCGCCGGTGTCGGCATCGCCCGCACCTTCCAGAACATCCGGCTGTTCGGCGCGATGAGCGCGCTGGAGAACGTGATGGTGGGCCGCCACATCCGGCTGCGCACCGGCGTGCTCGGCGCCATCCTGCGTACGCCGGCGGCGCGGCGCGAGGAGGCCGACACCGAGGCGCGCGCGCATGCGCTGCTGCGCTATGTCGGCATCGACCGTCTGGCCAACCAGCAGGCCACCCATCTGAGCTACGGCGACCAGCGCCGGCTGGAGATCGCCCGCGCGCTGGCCACCGAACCGAAGCTGCTGGCGCTGGACGAACCGGCCGCCGGCATGAACGCGACCGAAACCGTTGGTCTGCGCGCGCTGATCGAGAAATTGCGCGGCGACGGCATGACCGTGCTGCTGATCGAGCACGACGTGAAACTGGTGATGGGGCTGTGCGACCGCGTCGCGGTGCTCGATTACGGCGAGAAGATCGCCGAGGACGTGCCGGACGTGGTGCGGCGCGACCCGCGCGTGATCGCCGCCTATCTCGGTACGGAGGCGGCAGATGCTTGAGGTGCGCGCACTGGAAGTGCATTACGGCGGCATCTGCGCCGTGCGCGGCGTTGACCTCGATGTCGCCACCGGCGAGAAGGTGGCGTTGATCGGCGCCAACGGCGCCGGCAAGACCAGCACGTTGAAAGCCATCGCCCGCATGCTGCCGGCGCGCGGCAGCGTCAAGCTGGATGGCGAGGCGATCGAGCACGCGCCGCCGCACCTGCTGGTGCGCAAGGGCCTGGCGCTGGTGCCGGAAGGCCGCGGTGTATTCGCCCGGCTGTCGGTGCTGGAAAACCTCGAGATGGGCGCCTACGTACGCGACGACAAGGCGACCATAGCCGCCGATATCGAGCGCGTGTTCGGCCTGCTGCCGCGGCTGAAGGAGCGCGCAGGGCAGACCGCCGGCACGCTGTCCGGCGGCGAGCAGCAGATGGTGGCGATCGGCCGCGCGCTGATGAGCCGGCCACGCATCCTGCTGCTCGACGAGCCGTCGATGGGGCTGTCGCCCATCATGGTTGACACTGTGTTCGAGGTGATCCGCGAAGTCGCGCGCGAAGGCGTCACGCTGCTGCTGGTCGAACAGAACGCGCGGCTCGCGCTGTCGCTGTGCGACCGCGGCTGCGTGATGGATGGCGGCGAAATCACGCTGACCGCACCGGCGGCCGAACTGCTGGACAACCCGGCGGTGCGCGCCGCCTATCTCGGGGAGTAAGCCGTGATTCGCCCGATCGCCGCCATCACCGTGCTGACCTGCGTACTGGCGGGCTGCAGCAGCCGGCAGGTCTATGACAGCGCGGCCGGCTGGCGCCAGAACGAGTGCGACCGCATCGTCGATGCGGCCGAACGCAGCCGCTGCCTGGATACGGCGAACCTCGAATACGAGCGCTACCAGCGCGAGCGCGACAAGGCCGGCGAAGCGCGCTGAACGTCCGCAACAAGCTGCACGAGTGCGCGCCTCGGCGTTTGCCATTGTCATGAAGCGGGATAATCGCGGCTCCGTCACCGGAGTCCCGACCATGCGCGTGCTGCTGTTCTGTCTTTGCGGCTTGTTTCCGTCATTCGCTGTCGCCGACCCGCTGCCGCCGATGCTGGCGCAGCGTGCGCCCGCCGACATCGACCCGACGCCCTACTGGATAAGCGAAAAGCTCGACGGTGTCCGCGCCCGCTGGGACGGGCAGGCGCTGCGCCTGCGCAACGGTGCGGCCGTCGCCGCGCCGGCGTGGTTCGTCGTACCGCTGCCCGGATACCCGCTCGACGGCGAGCTGTGGCTGGGGCGTGGCCGCTTCGACGAGCTGTCCGGCATCGTCCGCCGTGAGCGCTCGACCGACGCCGACTGGCGCGCGGTGCGCTACATGCTGTTCGACCTGCCGGGTGCCGACGGCGATTTTTCGCAGCGGCTGGCGCGTATGCAGCAGCTGGTCGAGGCGATCGGTGTCAACTGGATACGCGTCGTGCCGCAGCAGCGACTCGCCGACCGCGCCGCGCTGCAGGCGCTGTTCGACGCGGTCGTCGCCGGTGGTGGCGAGGGCCTGATGCTGCACCGGGCCGACGCGCACTGGACAGCCGGCCGCAGCGACGCACTGCTCAAGCTCACCCCCTTTCTCGACGCCGAAGCAACCGTGCTCGCCCACCTGCCGGGCAAGGGCCGTCATCGCGGCCGGCTGGGTGCGCTCGAGGTGACCGACGCAGCGGGTCGCCGTTTCCGCATCGGCAGCGGCTTCACCGACGCCCAGCGTGCGGCGCCGCCGGCCATCGGCGCCGTCGTCACCTACCGCTATCGTGAGCTGACGCCGCGCGGCCAGCCGCGCTTTCCGGTTTTCCTGCGCGAGCGCCTGCTGCCCTAGCGCATGCCGAGGGAAGCAGTCCCGGGCGCGGCGATGCCGATGGGCGCAAAGGCGGGGATGTGCACCCGATCGAACGAGGCGATCGTCCTCACCGCGTCGCTGCGGCCGCAGCGACTGAGGCAGGGTGTTTACGCTGCGATGCCGGACACGGAGGCATTTGCATGCACATCAAACACACAGCAGTCTCGATGACCCTTTTGCTGGTTGCTGCCGGCGCGCAGGCGCAGGTGCTGGACCGGCCGACGCTGGCCGAGCGGCTGGCCGCGTGCTCTGCAATCTATGGCGACATCGCGGCCGCGCATCCGCAAGCGAGCCGTACCGTGCGTGTGCAGTACGCTGCGAAGAACTACCTCTCGCTGGCCATGCGCCTGGGCGAACGCCCGCAGGTCGCGGCCGTGCTGGCGCGCGAGCGCAAGGCGCTGGCCGAACGTCGCGCCGACCCTGCGCAGGCGCAGGGGCTGGACGACGCGTTCGCGCGGCGCGACGACGAGTGCAACCGCCTGCTCGAACACAATATGGCGCTGATCGACAGCCTGCGCGACGGGCGCTGAGCGCCTGCCGCACCGACGGCGTCAGTGCAGCTTCTCGTCCGCCACCACGTCCTTGCGATAGGTTTCATAGACGACGACCGGAATGCCCAGCGGTGCCAGATGCTGTTCGATCAGCGGCTTCACCTCGGCCCACTCCAGACCGCCGACGCCGGTGGCCAGCCGCGGCAGGGCCACGCTGGTGGCGCCGATCGCCTGCAGGTGCCGGGCCAGCGCCTTCAGCGCGTGATGCACGTGCTCGACCGTCGCCTTGCCCGGTTTTGCCGCCGGGCCTTCGCCCACCATGTCCTGGGTGAGCATGTTCACGATGTTGCGCGTGCTGCCGTCGTTATCGACGCCGGCCCACGACCACACCTCGCCCGGCGCCATGTGGCGGCCGTGCTGCGCGTGCCGGTAGTCGCGCGCCATCGACGGCCAGCGCTCGCGCAGCGCCAGCGCCAGACCGTGGTCGAAACGTTCGCGCACGGCGATGCCGTGGGCGATGACCTGGGCGCGCGTAAAAAGAATGTCGCCGGTGACTTCGCGGATCATGCGGTTCTCCTCGTACCGTCCGGTCTGCGGCACCGTGCCGCAGCCTCCGATTCCACGGTACGCCGCCGTGCTGTGCGGCCGTTGATCCGAATCAACTGTTCAGGCGGTCGCGCTCACCTGGGCGTGCGTCACCTGCGCCAGATCCTGCCGCGTCAGGCCGTGCGAGGGCAGGGCCGGCAGCAGTTCGACGCGCGCCACCGTGCGCGGAGCGCGCGCCAGCATGCAGACCGACTGCCAGAAGCTCACGTCGTCGATGTAGGCGGCGGCGTCCGAGTGCTCGCCGCGATGATCGACATAGCGCAGGCGCACCGGTTTGACCGCGCGGCCGGCGTCGATCGCGGCCTGGAACAGCGCGGCGCGAAAGGGCAGCACGGCGCGGCCGTCGGTGGTCGTGCCCTCGGGGAACACCATCACGCTGCGCCCGCAGCTGAGCGAACCGACCAGCCGGTCACGCACCTCGGCCGCCGAACTGCGGCTGGCGCGACGGATGAACACCGTGTGGTTGCGCGCCACCAGCCAGCCGAGCAGCGGCCAGCTGCGCACCTCGTCCTTGCAGACGAAAGACAGCGGCGAGATGGCGTTGATCACGAACACGTCCACCCAGGAGATGTGATTGCTCACCAGCAGCTGGCCGGGCCGCGGCAGCGGCCCCTGCGCCTGCAGTTCGACACCGAGCACGCCGAGCAGCTGGCGCGACCAGCGTGCGCGCATCTTGCGTTGCGTGCGCTCGCCGACCAGCGGATAGAGCAGGGCGACGCGTGAACAGCCGGCGGCCAGATGCACGGCCAGCCGCGCGATGCGCCAGGTCATGCGCGCCTGTGCGCGCAGGCCGGAAGTGTGGTGCGTGGCCGCGGCGGCACGCGCGGCGACGGGGTGGTGCGGATGAGGGTGCGACAAGGGAAGATCGAGGTCGGCAAACAGACTGATGACAGACATCTTACGTCCTCCCCGGTTCGCGGATCAGGCGGCGCGCTGTACGAAGTGGCGGGCGTAGCGCGCATCCAGCTTGGCCATGGTGAGCAGCAGCGGCAGGTCGGCGGTGTTGAAGTCCGGGTCCCAGGCCGGTTCGCCGCACACCTCGGCGCCAGCGCGGATATAGCCCTTGACCAGCGGCGGCAGGACACTGCCGGCGTTCGGTGTCAGGCGCTCCAGCGGCAGCCGCACCTTCGGGAACACGCGGTATTCGGCCGGCGCCATGTGCGCGCTCAGGCCGGCCCAGATGGCCGCCGCATTGTGGCCGCCGTCGGCCAGCCCGATGCTGGCGCAGCCGATCAGGTACTGGTGGCCACCGTCCAGCATGTAGCGCGCAAGACCGGACCACAGCAGCGCGATCACCGCCGCGTTGTTGCGGTAGTCGGCGTCGATGCAGGAGCGGCCGATCTCCACCATCTGCGAGCGCAGGTGGTCGAGCCGGCCGAGGTCGAATTCGGTTTCCGAGTAGTAGCCGCCGGTGCGCCGCGCCGCCTCGGGCGGCAGGATGCGGTAGCAGCCGACGATGCGGCCGTTGTCCTCGTCGCGCACGATCAGGTGTTTGCAGTGGGCGTCGAAGCGGTCGATGTCGGCGCCGTGCACCGGGCTGTCGAGCCGTGCGCCAAGTTCGTCGGCGAACACCCGCCAGCGCAGCTGCTGCGCCGCCAGCACCTCGGATTCGCAGGCCGCCAGCGTGACGCTGAGGTTGCGCTGGGCACGCCGTTCGCGTGCCGAATCGATCTGAAGCATTCCCGTCTCCGTGAAGGGTACCGCTTCAAGATATGCAGTGCGTGTTCAGCACATATGACGTCGCGGCGACAGCACGGTTACAGCAGCCCTCGCCACACCGGCCAAAAGGGCGGTATAAGCATTCCGCTCGAACGAGCCCCACACAACCCACGAGGATGTCCTGATGAACCACCGTATCGGCGCACTTGCCGCCGCCCTGATGATGAGTGTTGCCGCCTCCGCCGTGGCCCAGACCAAGGCGCCTGCGGCCGGTGCCGCGCTGGCCAAGGTCAATGGCGTGGCCGTGCCCGCCGCGCTGGCGGATCTGCTGGTGCGCGAGCAGGTCGCCCAGGGCGCGCCCGACAACGAGGACCTGCGCAACCGTGTGCGCGAGCACCTGGTGCGCCGCGAGGTGCTGCTGCAGGCGGCACGCAAGGCCGGTACCGACAAGGTGCCGGAGGTGCAGCAGCGCATCGCCTATTCCAGTGGCGAGATGCTGGCCAACGCCTACCTGGAGCGCTGGGTCGAGAAGAACCCGGTGACCGAGGCGGCCGCCCGCGCCGAGTACGAGCGCGTGGTCGCTCAGGGCGGCCCGAACGAATACGCGTCGCGCCACATCCTGGTCGATTCCGAAGAGGTCGCGCGCGACATCATCGCCAAGCTGCAGGCCGGGACGCCGTTCGCGGAACTGGTGTCGGTGTCGAACGATCCGGGCAGCAAGGAGCGCGGCGGTGAGCTGGGCTGGTCGCGCCCGGGCTCCTTCGTTCCGGAATTCGACGCCGCCCTGCAGAAGCTGGAGAAGGGCCAGTTCACGACCGAGCCGGTCAAGACCGCCTACGGCTTCCACGTGATCCAGCTCGACGACGTGCGCCGCGCCGAAGCGCCGAAGTTCGAGGAGGTAAAGGACCGCGTGATCGAATCGATGCAGCAGCAGGCGGTGCAGACCCACATCGAATCGCTGATGTCGAAGGCCAAGGTGCAGTAAGCACGACGGGCATCCGCCGCCGTCCGCGAAGGACGTGGCGGATGCATGTTCTACGTGTGGCCGATGTAGCGCAGCGCCAGCAGCGTCACGTCGTCCGACGGCGCCTGGCCGTCGCAGAACAGGCGGGTCGCCTCGCGTACCGCGTCGATGGCGCCTGCTGCGCCGGCGCGCAGACCGGTCAGCGTCGCCAGCAGCCGCGTTTCGCCGAACAGTTCTCCGCGCGTGTTCAGCGCTTCGGTCACGCCGTCCGTGTAGAGCAGCAACTGGTCGCCCGAGCCGAGCCGGGTTTCGCCCAGTGCGTAATCGATGGTCGGGTCGATGCCGGCGATCGGGTTGCGCGGCACCTTGAGCAGTACCGGCGCGTCGCCGCGACGCAGCAGCACGGGCCGCAGATGACCGGCGTTGGCGTAGCGGAAGCTGCCATCGCGGGTGTCCAGCAGGCCGATGAACAGGCTGGCGAACAGCAGTCGTTCGTTGTTCAGCGCCAGCTTGCGGTTGGTGCGTTCCATCACCCTTTCCAGATGCCCCTTCTGCCCCTGCTTGCGTGCCGCTTCTGCGCGCAGCGTGGTCAGTGTGCGCATCATCAGCAGCGCGGCCGGCATGCCCTTGCCGCAGACGTCACCGATGGCGACGAACAGGCGGTTCTCGTCGATGAAGAAGGCGTCGAAGAAGTCGCCGCCGATCTCGCGCGCCTGCTGGATGCTCGCTTCGCACTCGATTTCCGGGTGTTCGGCGAACATCGGCGAGCGCAGCGGCAACATGCCCGACTGGATTTCCTGCGCCGTGCGCAGTTCCGACTGCAGGCGCTCCAGTACCAGCGAGCGGCGCACCTGTTCGACCACCTGGTGATTGGCCTGGCGCATGCGCGCCGCCATCAGGCGCAGCAGGTTGCGGGCGACCTGAGGCAGCGGCAGCAGCTCGGAAAAGAAGGTGTGGGCGTCGATCAGCAGCAGGCGTGTACCGGGTTCGGCCACCACCCAGGCGGACGCCGGTTCGCCGTCGATGATCGAAAGCTCGCCCGCGCATTCGCCGCTGCCGATCACCGTGTAGCCACCCTGGCCGTCAGTCGCCGGATCGTCCAGGTAGACCCGCAGCCGTCCGGCCAGCACCAGGGCCACGTGGTCGTTCTGCATGCCGGGCGCCAGCACCACGTATTCGTCTGGGTAGTCGCGCTGCGCGCAATGGGCGAGCAGGCCTTCGATCAGCGCGTAGGGCACGTCGCGGAACAGGTCGAGGCGCGAAATGAAACCGAGTGCGCGGCGCTCGCCGCCGACGCGGGCGTCTTGGCTGACACGGCTGCCGTCGGCGCGGATCAGCGGGAACACCGCGGCTTGGCGACGCCTGCGCTCGACGCCGCGGCGCACCGGGGTGCGGCTGCCGCTCGGGCTGCTGCGGCTTGGCCGGGTCCACGCCAGCGTGAGCTGGTTGCGGCCGCTGGTGCGCTCGTAACTGACCTGATCGGCGAACTGGCGCACCAGGTGCACGCCCAGTCCGCCGACGCTGGCTTCTTCCAGTGTGGCCGGGGTCACCGGCTCCGGCAGCTCCAGCGGATCGAATTCGCGGCCGTCGTCCGCCACCACCAGCTTGACCGACTGCGGCTCCAGAATCAGGTCGAGCGCGATGGTGTGCGGCGCTTCGTCGTCGAAGGCGTAGCTGACGATGTTGGCGACCAGTTCCGATGCGCACAGGTCGAGCCGGAACACCAGTTCGCTGCCCAGATCGAAGCTGTCGCCGAGCGTGCGCAACCAGGCGCTCGCAGCGGAAATGGCGCCGCTGTCGTTGATCAGGCGCAGGCTTCGGCGCGCGTGTGCGCTATGCACAGCGCACCCCGTGGAGATTTGCTCCGGCGTTCAGTCGGCCAGCGCCTTGCGCGCGGCGTCGAGGTCGTCGCACAGCGTCAGCAACTGGTTGACGCCGGCGGTCTGCAGCACGCGCCGTATCATCGGCTGCGCACCGAACATGACCAGCTTGCCGCCGCGCGAGGCCTGGCCGCGTGCCGCCGACAGCAGCGTGCGGATGCCGATCGAGGCGAGAAAGCTCACTTCCGACAGATCGATCGCAATCCTCGCCGGGTGCGTGCTGGTGGCGTAGGTGAGCGGCTGGTCCAGCGTCTCCGCGCCTTCGATGTCGAGACGACCGTCGAGCCGGATCAGGGTGATGCCGCCGTCCAGCGGCTGGCTGTCCATCTTCATGTGCGTGCTCCCGAGGTGCCCGGTCGCCTGCGGCGGCACGACCGGAAAGCCCTTCAGCTTGTTTCATCTGCATGTCAGGCGTGTGACAGCGTCAGTCGGCATCGCGCGATTCGCCCCAGCGCGGCAGCAGCGTGTGCGGAACGCGCAGCTGGTCGAGTATGCGGGCGACCACGAAATCGACCAGATCGGCGATCTCGCGCGGCTGCTGGTAGAAACCGGGCGAGGGCGGCAGGATGACCGCGCCGTTGCGCGACAGGCTCAGCATGTTCTCCAGGTGCAGGGTCGAGAAAGGCGTCTCGCGCGGCACCAGGATGAGGGTACGGCGTTCCTTCATCACGACGTCGGCGGCGCGTTCGATCAGGTTGGACGCCAGGCCGTGCGCGATCGACGCCAGCGTACCCATCGAACAGGGGCACACGACCATCGCATCGGGCGGATTCGAACCGGAGGCCGGCGGGCAGTTCCAGTCCTCGCGGCCGAACACTTCAAGCTGGCCCGGTGCGGCGTTGAAGCGCGCCGACAGTTCGCGCGCCGCCTGCTGCGGATTGGCCGGCAGCACGACATCCATCTCCTGCCGGGCGACGATCTGCGCTACCTGCGAATACACCAGCCAGACGCGACAGCCGGCGGCCAGCAGCATTTCGGTCAGGCGCAGGCCGTAAGGCATGCCGGAGGCGCCGGTCAGCGCGACGAGTATGGTGGGTGATCGGGGCGTCGAGGTCATGCCGCATTGTCCCGCAACAGCCGGTCGGCGACCACGCCATTGACGATGCCGAACACCAGCGCGGCGGCGAAGAACACGGGCGCCAGGTTGAACAGGCCGTCGTGCGGCACCAGCCAAAGCCGCGCAAGCACCAGCTGGCCGCCGATGTGGGCGAAGGCCGCAGCGACCGAGCGGCCGACTGGCCCCAGCCAGCGCCAGGGCAGTGTCTGCAGTGCGCCGAGCACCGCCAGGCTGGTCAGTGCGCCGGTGGCGGCGAGAAAGAAGCCGGGCGCGAGGAACTGCCCGGCCAGCAGGCTGCCGGCGATCACCCGCAGCACGCTGACCCAGACGGCGTCGCGCCAGCCGTGGCGGGCCAGCACGATGAGGATGACGATGTTGGCCAGACCCGGCTTCACGCCCGGCAGCGGGCTGGGAATCGCCGCCTCGATCAGGGACGCGGCGATCGCTGCGGCCGCATAGCGCGCCAGGCGACGGTCGCGCGTACTCGGCTCGACGTTGACCACGGCGCTCATCAGAACGCCACCGTGTCCTGCACGCTGTCCGGTCCGGCCAGTTGCAGCGAAATGTGGCTGGGTGCGCAGACCGCGACCGCGCCAGCGCGCGTCAGCCAGCCCTGGTGCACGCAGTACTGGCGAGGACCCGGATCGGCGGCAACGCGCGCGCGACCCGGTTCGACCTCGATCACGGTTTCGCCCTGCGCGGCCAGCGCGCCGGCGATGGCGACGCGATGCGTACCGTTCAGCGGTATTTCCGCGACGATGCGGCCATCGAGGCGCACCTGAGCCAGCGTTGGCGCAGCCCGGCCCCACTGCGCCGCGGTCGTGGCGACGGTTGCGGCCAGGCCGGCTGTGATCATCAGCCAGTCACCGGGCCGCAGGCGCGTCATTTGCCGCTCGAAGCGAGCGAACGGTGACGCAGCAGTACGCGCGCTTCCTTGCGGAAGTGTTCGGCCAGCCACTGCGTCATGTAGACCGAACGATGCTGGCCGCCGGTGCAGCCGATGGCCACCGTGAGATAGCTGCGGCTGTCCTTGATGTAGCAGGGCAGCCAGTCGTGCACGAAACGCGCAATGTCGTCGCGCATGCGCAGCACGTCCGGACTGCGCTCCAGATAGTCGATCACCGGCTGATCACAGCCGGTCTGCGGACGCAGAACCGGGTCGTAGTGGGGATTGGGCAGACAGCGCACGTCGAACACCAGATCGGCGTCGAGCGGGATGCCATGTTTGAAGCCGAAGGACTCGAACATCAGCGTCAGCCCGGAGCCCTCGTCGATCTGCACCAGTTCGCGCACCCATTTGCGCAGTACCGCCGACGGCAGGTCGCTGGTGTCGATGCGGTGACCGAGCGCGACGATGGGTTCGAGCAGATCGCGTTCGCGACGGATCGCCTCGGCCAGCGAAGTCTGGTCGTCGCCCAGCGGGTGGCGCCGCCGCGTCTCGGAAAAGCGCGCGATCAGCGCGTCGTCGCGCGCATCCAGAAACAGCGTCTGCAGTTCGGTGCCGTTGCGCAGCACACCCATCATCGGCGGCAATGCGCTCATGCTCTTGCCGGAGCGCACGTTGACCGCCACCGCGACGCGGCTGTAGCCGGCGTCACGCAGATGGCCGACCAGTTGCGGCAGCAGCGGGGCCGGTAAATTGTTCAACACAAAAAAATCCGGCGTCCTCCAGCACGTTGAGCGCAACGCTCTTGCCCGAGCCGGACATGCCGCTGATCAGTACCAGGCGCATTGCGCCGCGTCGTGTTTCATTCACGTGGCTTACCTGCGAAAAAGCGTGTTCATGCAAATAACATGGTTGACACTGGGTCTGTGGAAACTACGCTGAATGAGTGCGGTCCGACGGCACGCAGCATCCGAATGCTGCCTCATGTGCTGCCCGACTGCATCCGATTCAGGATGTGGCGTGTAGCAGGGCAATCCGACCGGAGGTGTTCACCATGCGATATCTCAGACTCCAGCGCAGCCAGGCCAATCGTCGCCGTGCCGAGCGCGAAGCCGAGCGAGCCGCACTCCAGTCGCGCTCCCAGCCGGCCCAGGGCGCTCCGGGTTCGCGCGACGCGCCGGCACCTGACGGCAGTCCCAGCGAGCCGCGGCGGCGACGCGAAAACTGAAGGCCGTTCCCTCGCTCACTCGGCTGCCGGCGCCACGCGCCGGTGGCCCTGCGCTTCCCGTTCGAGGATGCGTTCGAGTATCTGCAGCCGCACCGCGTCGGTGGTCGAGCCCCAGCAGGCGATTTCGTCCCGCGAGCGAAGGCAGCCGACACAGATGCCGAGTTGTCGGTCGAGCGTGCACACGCCGGTGCAAGGTGATGCAACCATCTATTCCGTCCTGTAGGCGCGCGCAACGCGCGACGCCACCTGTCTGTCCAGCCGGGCGCTGACCCAGCGCGCCGCGCCGACCAGCTTCCCGAGATTCACGCCGGTATCGACACCGGCACCTTCCAGCATATACACCACGTCCTCGGTTGCCACGTTGCCGCTGGCACCCGGTGCGAACGGGCAACCGCCCAAGCCGCCGACCGATGCGTCGAATACCGCCACGCCGGACTGCAGCGCGGCGTACACATTCGCCACGCCCATGCCCCAGGTGTCGTGAAAGTGACCGGCCAGCCGGTGCACCGGCACCCGCGCCGACACCGCGTCGATCAGCCGCCGGATCTGCTCCGGTGTGCCGATGCCGGTGGTGTCGCCCAGACTGACCTCGTAGCAGCCCATGTCGATCAACTGCAGCGCCATGTCGGCAACGATGCCGGCGGCGATCGGCCCTTCGTACGGACAGCCGATCACGCAGGACAGGTAGCCGCGCACCCGCACATCGCTGTCCAGCGCGCGCCGCGCCACCGTACGCAGGCGCGCCATCGATTCGGCGATGCTGCAGGCGGTATTGCGCTGCGAAAACGTTTCCGACACCGCGGCGAAGATGGCGATGTCGCGGCAGCCGGCGTCGAGCGCGGCGTCCAGTCCGGTGTCGTTCGGCACCAGGCAGGGGTAGCTCACGCGATTGCTGCGCGGCAGACGTTTCATCAGTTCGCCGCTGCCCGCCATGTTCGGCACGCGCTTGGGCGACACGAAGGCGCCGGCTTCGATATTGACCAGGCCGGCGTTGACCAGCCTGGCGATCAGCGTCAGTCGGTCGTCGATGGACAGCGCGACGTGTTCGTTCTGCAGACCGTCGCGCGGTCCGACCTCGACGATGCGCACGCGGGCGGGCAGTACGCCCATCACGCGGGTCCGGCCGGCACCCAGCCGGGACGGCGGCGTGCGAACAGCGCGTCCAGCCCCTCCTGCGCCTCGGCGCCGGTATCGATGCGGTTTTCCATCTCGACGGCGTGATCGAGCGTCTTCTCGTCGGCGCGCGGTCGGCCGAGTGCGCGCACCAGCAGCTTGATCTGCTGCTGCGCACGGGGGCCGCCGAGCAGCAGCGCGTTGACCACCTCGCCGACGGCGTCGTCCAGGTGCTCGGCCGAGGCGACGATTTCCGACAGCAGGCCGATACGGTAGGCCTCGGACGCGGAAAAGCGCTCGCCGGTCAGGAAGTAGCGGCGTGCCCGTGCCGGGCCGATGGCCGCCATCACGTAGGGGGCGATCACCGCCGGCACCTGGCCGGTGCGCACCTCGTCGAAGGCGAAGTGGGCGTCGAAACTGGCGATGGCGACGTCGCAGGCGGCGATCAGACCCGCTCCGAGGCCGATCGCCGGGCCCTGCACGCGGGCCACCACCGGCCGTATGCACTCGCTGAGCGTGCGCATCAGCCGCGCCGCCAATGTCGGCTCGACGGCCATCAGACCGCTGCGTTCCAGTTCCATCGGGTCGGCGCCGATGCTGAAGCTGTCACCCAGTGCCGACAGCACCAGCAGGCGCACATCGGCGTGCGCGACCATGTCGTCGATAGCCGCGATCAGCGATTCGGCGAGCGACGCATCGAGCAGGTTGTGGTGGTCCGGCCGGTTAAGCGTGACGATGCCGATGCCGTTGACGATTTCGGTCAGCACCAGCGCATTCGGGTCCCGCATCAAGGCGCCGCCCCCTGCACCAGATGGCTGCCGAGCGCGCGCAGCGGCGCACCCAGTTCGAAGCCCGGCATGACCACTTCGTCGTTGACCGCGTACAGCTGGCAGGGCAGACCCTGTGCCTCGCAGGCGGCGATCGCTTCGCTGGTCGCGTCGTCACCGGCGTTCCACGCCCAGTCGCCGTTCATGTTCAGCGCGAACGCACGCGGGCGCAGCGTGACCTGCAGGAAGCGGCCGTAGCCGGCGCGTCCGCCCTCATTGAGCAACGGTACCGCCTCGATCAGGTTGACCGGCCGCAGCCAGGCGGTCGGCTCTGCGGCATGGACGGTGCACGGAAGCAGCGCGGCAATGCAGGTCAGCAGCGGGCGGTTCCAGTCAGACTTCATGCGGTTTCACTCCCGGTCGTCACGCCGGCCGCCAGCCGGTCAAGCAGGCGGATCGGATCTTCGTCTGAAATGATCAGCTGCCGGTGCGGCGCGCTGAGAAAACCCTCGCGGGTCGCCTGGTCGAACATGGCGAGCAGCGGATCGAAATAGCCGGCCACGTTGAGCAGTCCACAGAGTTTATGGTGCAGCCCCAGTTGCGCCCAGGTGAGAATTTCGCACAGTTCGTCCAGAGTGCCAAAGCCGCCGGGGGCGGCGATGAACAGATCGGACAGGTCGGCCATCAACGCCTTGCGCGTATGCATGCTGTTCACCACGTGCAGTTGCGTCAGGTTGGCGTGCGCCACCTCGCGTTCGAGCAGATGCTGCGGGATGACGCCGATCACCTCGCCGCCGGCGTCGAGCGCGGCGTCGGCGATCAGACCCATCAGGCCGATGTTGCCGCCGCCATAGACCAGACCATGGCCACGCACGGCGAGCAGCGTGCCGAGGATGTGCGCCGTTTCTGCGTAGATCGGGGAATCACCGCTGCGTGAACCGCAGAAGACACAGACACGCATGTGTGCAACCGGAAGTCGTAAATCGGGAGAGCGAAGTATGCACGCGCGGCGCGCGTACGGGCAGGGTGGATCGCCGCTTCAGTCGGTGATTCAGTGACGACTCAGTTGACGAACTTGGCCTTCACGACGCGCCATTCCTGCGGGCCGTCCAGCGTGCGCGAACAGCCCAGCGGTACCGGCTCGGCCCCCGGCTTCATCTCGGTCTTGGAGCGGTCGCCGGTGCCCACGCCCATGTGGTAGCGGTCCAGCCACACCATCACGGTGCGGCTCGGGTGGCTGTTGCCGACCAGCAACTGCACCGAATTGCGCGAGACGCAGCTGGCGGCGAAATCCTGGCTGAAGGTGACGAACTTGGTCGGATCCTCGTCCTCTGCCCGCACAGGCAGGGTCATCAGCAAGGCCAGCAGGGTGATCGCAGCGCGCATGGGTCTCCTCCGTTATCGGCTTATGGGTCTGTGATGCGGTAACGCACCGGGCGTTCCACCGCCGACGCGCGAGTGTACCAACAGGCTGACGTCGCACTTGATATTGCACTGCACAATGACCGGCGTTTCGGGTTACCATTCAAGGACTTCAGCATCCTGGCCCAGACCGACCGCCGTGTCCGCCCACGATCCCGTTCTCGAACCGCATCCCGCAACCGCGCCGCAACCCGGCCGGCTCGCGCCGGTGGTGCGCGGCGTGCACTGGCTGCGCATGCCGGTCGCCTTCGCGCCCGGTCACGTAAACGTCTGGGCGATCGAGGACCACGACGAGCACGGCCCGTGCTGGACCCTGGTCGATGCCGGCTTCCCCGACGACGCGACGCGTGCCAACTGGCTGCAGGCGCTGTCCGGCGATCTGGCCGGCCGCCGGGTGCGACGCATCCTGATCACCCACTGCCATCCGGATCACTTCGGTCTCGGCGACTGGCTCGCCGAACAGACCGGCGCCCGCATCTGGATGTCGCTTGGCGAGTACCTGACCGCGCAGGCCTGGTTCGGTGACACGCCGGCATCCGGCATCGATCTGATGGCGGACTTCTTCCGTCAGCATGGTCTGCCGCTTGCGCAGACCGAGGCGATGCAGCTCGAGGGCCGGCGCTATCGGCGCACCGTAGGATCGGTGCCGGTGGCGATGCGCCGCATCCTGCCGGGCGAGGTGATCACCATCGGCGACGACGCCTGGGAGGCGCTCGTCGGCCACGGGCACTCGCCCGAGCACCTGTCCTTCTATCGCGCACACGACCCGGTGCTGATCGCCGGCGACATGCTGCTGCCCACCATTTCGCCGAACACGCCGACGCTGCCTTTCGAACCCGAGACCGACGCCGTCGGTCAGTACCTCGACTCGATCGAACGTTTCCGCTCGCTCGCCGCGGCCACCGTCGTGCTGCCGGCGCACGGCGACCCGTATCGCGGCGTGGTCGCCCGCGTCGATGCGTTGCGCCTGCACCACGACAAGCGCCTCGCCCAGATCGCCGCGCTGTGCGACGAGCCGCGACACGCCTTCGAATTGCTGCCGCGCCTTTTCAAGCGCGAACTCGACAGTTTCCAGACCCGGTTTGCCATGGGAGAGGTGATCGCTCACCTGAACCATCTGTGGCAAGCCGGACAACTGCGCCGCCTGCCCGGGCAGGACGGCGTGATCCGCTTTACCCAGCCTTGAACCAGCCCAGGGGGAGACCATGAACAAGCCAGCCGCCAAAGACGCCAAGCCCGCAGAACCCGCCACCCTGCCGGACCCGGCCGAAGTCGCGAAGACCTACGCCGAAGTGGCCGAGCGCGCGAGCAAGCTGCTCGGCGAACACGTACAGCGGCAACTGAAGCGCGGCGTGACGCCGCCGGCCGACGAACTGGGCATCGCCCAGGCCTTCATGGACATGACCTCGCGTCTGCTGTCCAACCCGTACAAGCTCGCGCAGGCGCAGATGGGCCTGGTGTGGGATTACTACACGCTGTGGCAGCAGTCGATGCTGAAGTTCATGGGCGTGGATGCTGCGCCGGTGGTCACTCCGGTCAAGGGCGACAACCGCTTCCGCGGCGAGGAATGGGAGAGCCACTTCCTGTTCGACTTCTTCAAGCAGAGCTACCTGATCGCCGCCCGTCACATCCACGACGTCGTCAGCAACGTCGAGGGCATGGACGACCACACGCTGCAGAAGGTCAACTTCTTCACCCGCCAGACCATCAATGCCTTCAGCCCGAGCAACTTCGCGCTGACCAACCCCGAAGTGCTGCGCGAAACCGTGCGCAGCCACGGCCAGAACCTGCTGCGCGGCTTCAACAACCTGCTGCGCGACATCGAGGACGGCGACGGCCAGCTGCGCGTGCGCATGACCGACACCTCGGCCTTCGAACTGGGCCGCAACGTCGCCACGACGCCGGGCAAGGTGGTGGCCGAGAACGCGCTGATGCAGCTGCTGCAGTTCAATCCGACGACCGACAAGCAGTTCAAGCGCCCGCTGCTCATCGTGCCGCCGTGGATCAACAAGTACTACATCCTCGATCTGCGCGAATCGAACAGCTACATCAAGTGGGCCACCGACCAGGGCCACACCGTGTTCGTCATATCCTGGGTGAACCCGGACGAGAAGCTGGCCCAGCTCACCTTCGAGGACTACGTGCATCAGGGCCCGCTGGCCGCGCTCGACATGATCGAGAAGCACACCGGCGAAACCGAGGTGAACGCCGCCGGCTACTGTCTGGGCGGCACGCTGCTGGCGACCACGCTGGCCTACCTCGCCGGCAAGAAACAGAAGCGCATCGCCAGCGCCACCTTCTTCACCACGCTGATCGACTTTTCCGAGCCGGGCGAGCTGGGCGTGTTCATCGACGAGAAGGCGGTCGAGGGCCTGGAAAAGAAGATGTTCGAACGTGGCTACCTCGAAGGGTCGGAAATGGCCGGCACCTTCAACATGCTGCGTTCGAATGACCTGA
This sequence comes from Methyloversatilis sp., assembly GCF_965284615.1. Classification (GTDB taxonomy): domain Bacteria; phylum Pseudomonadota; class Gammaproteobacteria; order Burkholderiales; family Rhodocyclaceae; genus Methyloversatilis. The sequence continues at coordinate 5,453 of NZ_OZ260098.1, read as the reverse complement.
TCTGGTCCTTCGTCGTCAACAACTACCTGATGGGTCGCGAGCCCTTCCCGTTCGATCTGCTGTACTGGAACTCGGACTCGACCCGCATGCCGGCCTGCATGCACAGCTTCTATCTGCGCCAGATGTACATCCAGAACAAGCTGCGCGAGCCGGGCGGCATCACCGTGCTGGGCGAGCCGATCGACATCCGCAAGATCAAGGTGCCGGTGTATTTCGTGTCGGCCATCGAGGATCACATCGCGCCGTGGAAGAGCACCTATCTGGGCGCCCAGCTGGTGTCGGGCCCGGTGCGCTTCGTGCTCGGCGGCTCCGGCCACATCGCCGGCATCGTCAATCCGCCGGCGGCCAACAAGTACGGCTACTGGACCAATCCTGGCGTCAAGCTGCCGGGCGACGCCGACGAGTGGTTCAACGGCTGCACGCAGAACCCGGGCTCGTGGTGGACCGACTGGCAGCAGTGGGTGACCGCGCAGGACGCGGACACCGTGCCGGCACGCGATCCGGCTAAGGGCAAGCTGAAGCCGATCGAGGACGCGCCGGGCCGTTTCGCCAAGCTGCGCCTGGACACGATGAAGAAGTGATCGCGCTACCGCGCGCCTGACCGGTCCTGAAGCCGACGCCGCGCGTGCAGGCCACGGGCCCGGGCGGTCGCCGGAGGCGGGTTTGTGCGAGGGGTTTTCTGACTCCGACAGCGACCTAGATCGAAGCCGGCGGACTGCGACAGCCGCGTCGCGGTCAGAAGACCGCTCCCACAGGGGTGGAGCGCCCGACCCACGGCCTGAGCCCGGGCGAAGGTTCCGTGGGAGGGGTCTTCTGACCCCGACTACGGCGGCGGGCAGGGCGGGGCGCCGGTTTCGGGCTCTGTCGGCAGCAATCGCTGCCTCCCTCAGTGGCCGCTTCGCTCAGGCCTGGAGCAGAGACCGTGGGAGCGAGTCTGCTCGCGATTGCGGCCTGGACCGCAGCCGGCGGCCAGCGACAGCCGCGTCGCGGCCAAGGCCGCTCCGACAGGTGCCGCTCCCCCGGGGATCGCGCGTGATCAGAGGGTCTCTGGCGGCGGGGCGTAGCCGGTGATCAGTTCCAGCAGTTCGGCCTCGTTGTAGGGCTTGCCGAGGTAGTGGTTCACGCCGATCTCACGCGCGTAGGCCTTGTGCTTTTCCGCCGTGCGCGAGGTGATCATGATGATGGGGATGGCCTTCGTGCGGGTGTCGGCACGCACGTTGCGCGTCAGGTCGAAGCCGTCCATGCGCGGCATTTCGATGTTAACCAGCATCACCGCGGGCTCGGTGTCGATCAGTTTTTCCAGCGCATCCACGCCGTCCTTCGCTGTCACGACGCGATAGCCCTCGCGTTCCAGCAGACGGCTGGTCACCTTGCGCACGGTCAGCGAGTCATCGACCACCATGATCAGCGGCGCTTCGACCGCCTGCGCCACCGGTGCCATCGTGCGCACCGGCTCGTCGGCCGAGGCCGCGCGCAGCAGTTCGCTGCGGTTGCGCGCGGCGATCGCCACCGGGTTGATGATCAGCGTCACCTCGCCGTCGGGCAGCACGGTGGCACCGGAAATGCCGACCAGCTTCGACAGCTGCGGGCCGACCGGCTTCACCACCACTTCCTGGTTGCCGCGCAGCGCGTTGACCTCCAGCGCCATGAATTCGTGGCCGCTGTTGATCAGCAGCGCCCAGCTGCCGGGCACTGGCTGGCTGTGACCGTCGCCGAGCAGGCGCGGCAGGTACTGGTAGCGGTAATGCGTGCCCAGCCACTCCTGTCCGCCCGCCTCGCGCAGCGCCTCGCCGGCGTCGCCCTTCAGTTCGCGTGCGTGCTGCACCATCGACGACGGAATCGCGTAGGTCTTGCCGGCGCTGCTCACCAGCACCGACTGGGTCACCGCCAGCGTCATCGGCAGCGACAGCCGGAAGCGCGTGCCCTGGCCCGATTCGCTGGTGGTTTCGATGCGGCCGCCGAGCGCGGTCGTCGCGTTCTTCACCACATCCATGCCGACGCCGCGGCCGGCCAGTTCGGACACCGCCGCCGCCGTCGAGAAGCCCGGTTCGAAGATCAGCCCGGTCAGGCGACGTTCGTTGACCACCTCGTCCGGCGCGATCAGGCCGCGCTCGACGCCGCGTGCGCGGATGCGGTCGAAGGCGAGGCCGGCACCGTCGTCGGCCAGTTCGATCACCACTTCGTTGGTCTGCTGCGTCAGCGTGATCACGATCTCGCCGGTTTCCGACTTGCCGGAGGCGGCGCGCGCCTCGCGCGACTCGATGCCGTGTGCCACCGCGTTGCGCAGCAGGTGCTCGATCGGGCCGGTCATCTGTTCCAGCACTTCGCGGTCCAGCTCGATCTGCGTGTTGCGCAGTTCGAGGTTCACCTTCTTGCCCAGCTCCTTGGCCGATTGCCGGGCGACCCGGTAGAGCCGGTCCTCCAGCGTCGAGAACGGCACCATGCGCACCGACATCAGTGCTTGCGACAGTTCGCGGTTGAGCCGCGCCTGCGACTGTATGGCGGTGTCGGCGGCGTCGAGGTTGCGCACCAGGTTGTACTGCACGGTGGTGACGTCGGACAGGCTTTCGGTCATCAGCCGCGACAGTTCCTGCAGTCGCGTGAAGCGGTCCATCTCCAGCGGGTCGAACTGTTCGTGATGGGCTTCGGCCGCCGCCATGCGCGACTGCATCTGGCTTTCGGCGTGGATTTCGATTTCGCGCAACTGGCCGCGCAGGCGCTGCACGTTCTCGGTCAGGTCGTTCAGCGAGCCGCGCAGCGCGCGCAGTTCACCCTCGATGCGGGTGCGCGCGATGCTCATTTCGCCGGCCTCGTTCACGAAGCGGTTGACCATGTCGGAGCGCACGCGCACGGTGGGCCGCTCGCGCACGGTGCCGGCCTCGTCGTCGCCAGCCGCGGGCACCGCCTGGGTGCCGTCGGCGTCCGTGCTTGCGACTTCGTGCGGCTCGCCGGTTTCCCCGCGTTCCAGCCGGGCGACCAGTTCCTCGCAGCGGTCGTAGGCCATTTCAAGTTCGTCGAGCACGGCGGGGCGCTCGTCCGCACTGCAGGGCGCTTCGATCACGCCCTCCATGCCGTGCACCAGGTCGCCGAAGCGCATGACGCCCGCCATGCGCGCGCTGCCCTTCAGCGTGTGCAACTGGCGGCGCAGCATGTCGGAAGCGGACAGCTGCTCCGGCTGTTCACGCCATGCGCGCAGTTCGTGGCCGATGTCGCGCAGCAGGTCGTGCGCTTCCTCAATGAAGATGGGCAGCAACTGCGGGTCGATGTCGTCGGCGACGCGCGGTGCGTCCGCGGTTTCGGCGGCGCTTCGCGGCGCCGCGCTGCGCAGGCTGTCGGCCGCGGTCGGCAGGTCGCTGGTCTGCGGCAGCACGTACTCGTCCGGCAGCGCCACCTTCTCGAAGCGCATGTCTTCGTCCGCCAGCGCTTGGTCGAGCGCGATGTCGTCGTCGGTGGCCGTCACGTCCGCTGCCGCTTCGTCGGGCGACAGGTCGAGCGTCGGCTCTTCGAGCAGCGGGACGTCCGCCGCGGGCAATTCGGCGTCGACTTCCGCCGCCGTGTCGGCGTCGATCGCTTCGACTGCCGGTTCAGGCTCGGGCTGGGTGTTGCCGTCCGCGTCGAGGCCGCAGCGGAAGCCGTCGCGGTCGCTCAGTACCGAACGGGCGCCGCTTTCGGCCAGGGTGATTTCGTCGATGTCGGCGGCGCCGACGTCCAGATCCGGTGCGGACGGGATGTCGTGACTGCCGGCCGGCATCTCCAGCACCGGCAACTCGACGGCCGGGCGGGTGTGGAAGAACAGCGCGTCGAGCTGTTCGACCAGGGCCGGCGCAGCGTGCGCCTGACCACCGTCGGCGATCGCGCCGACCTGGCTTTCAAGCGTGCTGGCGGCCGTGTTCAGCAGCGCCGATTCGTGGTCGGCCGGCGGCTCGCCGTGCGCTTCGCAGCGGCTCAGTGCGTGCTCGAGCGCCTTTGCCAGCGCGCTGATATCGGGCTGGCCGACGGTCAGCGAAATGCCGCTCAGCGTGTGCGCGGCGATCAGGCTGTCCTGCGTCGGAAGCAGCGACGGGTTCAGGTGCAGGCGGGCAAGTTCGCGCCGCAGCGTGGCCAGATGGCCGCGCGCCTCGGCAACGAACAGGTCGAACAGCGTGCGGTCGGTGCCGGCGTCCAGTGCGAGGTCTTCGGCGTCGATGTCGGCCGTGATGTCGATCGCTTCCGGGCTGTCGATGACGGCCTCGGCTTCGCCGGCGACGGGCGGGCCGAGGTCCAGATCGAGATCGAAGTCGGGGGCCGTCGCCTCGACCACCTGCGGCGCGTCGTCCAGTTCGATGACGCCTGCCGGCGTGTCGTCCGCGTCGAGGTTGAAATCGAGGTCCATGTCGAGCTCGATGTCGAGCGCGTTGTCGTCCGGTGCGGCCGCCGCCTCGATGGCGACCGGCGTGGCCGGGGCGGCTTCGCTGTCGTCTGGCTCGCCACCGAACAGCGCCGCGCAGGCGGGCGGCAGCCAGCCGTGCTCGGGCGTGGCGGTGTTGCCGTCGGCCAGCTGTTCGACCCAGCCGGCAAACAGGTCGCGCGCGCGGTCGAGCAGGTCGAACAGTTCGGGCGTGCCGTCGCGCTCGCTGGACAGCCAGCGGTTCATCACCTGCTCGATCGCGTAGGCGCTTTCGCCGAGGTCGCGCAGGCCGACCATGCGGCCGCTGCCCTTCAGCGTGTGGAAGCCGCGGCGCAGCGCGGTCAGCAGTTCCTGGTTGTGCGGCGCCTGACGTGCGGCGGCGGTGCCGGAGGCGATGCTGTCGAGGACTTCGCGTGCCTCCTCGATGAAGATTTCGAGCAGTTCGGCATCGAATTCCTCCTGACTGGCTTCGGCCAGACGCACCGTGTCGGCCGACGGCGCCAGCGATTCGACCGGGGCTTCGGCCAGCGCCTGCACCGCGTCGGCCACTGCAGCGTCACCGGCCTTCAGCGCCGCCAGCGTTTCGGTCACCCTCTTTTCCAGCTTTTCGTCGGCCAGCAACTTGGCGTCCTGGCGGATGGTTTCGAGCGACTGCCGCAATTCGTCGCGGGTGTGTTCGTCGGCGTCGCCGTGCGCCAGCCGGTCGAGCAGCTGGGTCGCCTCGCTGCGGCGTGCAGCCAGTTCCGACTCAACGCTGGCTTCGTCCGCCTCGGTCGGCACGTCGCCGGTCGCCGGTGCGCTGCCGCGCGGGTTCAGGATGGCGTCGAGATCGGCCGGGCCGTACTGCAGCTTGTCCACAAAGAAGCCGAGGCCGGACAGCTGGTGCGCCAGCGCCTCGAATTCGCCTTCGGCGGCGACGTGGTCAGGTTGCGCCATGCGGGCGATCTGCTGCGCGCAGCGCCGCACCAGCGACACCGCGTCGTCCTGCCCCAGCATGTTCAGCGCGCCTTCGACCTGCTTCAGCGGCGCGGCCAGTGCGGCCAGTTCGGCTGCCTTGGCCGGATTA